>NZ_CALBGN010000022.1 GCF_937893305.1 uncultured Helicobacter sp. | reverse complement strand
TTCTTTAGAGAAAACCCTAAAGCTTGATTCACCCCATAATATTTCAGCGTCTATTTTTGAAACACTGCTTAAAACTTGTGCTAAGTTTCCAATCATATAAAACCGGTAATAATTAGTAGAATCAAGTGTGCCACTTGTAAGCTTTACAAGTTCGGAAGGATTAACGGGTTGAATATGCGCAAAAGTTTCAATTTCTGTAATAACTTCTTGCGGGAATCCATTTACATTTTCTAAAGATTTATTGATAATCTTTATATTTTGTTTAGGGATAAGCCCTAGTATTGCTGGCATTGCTTCGTTTAGGAGATTCATTTCACAACTTTATAATTAACACTGCTTCGCATAAATCCTGTATCAACTAAAGGCTTACTACTTCCTTTTTGTTTAATTGTTGATAACGCATTAGGTGGCGTGTTTGTTTGATTAATGCTTGTGATAATATCGCCCCGTGCAATTTCACCTACTTGGTTTAAAGATAGTTCCAAATTTTGATTACTTACTAATTGTTGTTTTAGTAAATCTATCCATTTAACTTTGTTTTTATTAATTGCATTCCTAAAAAAAGGTCTTGGCGGTATGTTTATGCTCCCGTATTCTTGCATACTGGCAATGCTAGCTACATAATCCCCATTAGTATATTTTGCAGTTTCAAAAAAACCAACTTCAAGATTACTAATATTGCCTAGCAACCCCTTAAATTCTTTTTCCAACTCTTTTACCAAGTTAAAATCAAAACCTTTTATTTCTGCTTTCAATATACGACCTTAATTAACAATTCTTAAGCCTGCTTGTCTTGCAAGCCACGCCAGATATTCTATACCATAAGGGGTTAAACTTAAAAAATATGTAAGTTCATCTCCTTTTGTGGAATATGGCGAAGCTTGATAACTAACACTAACATCCCCTACACTGCTACTAGCAGTAAGCCCTTTTTGTGGCAATATTCCTATGGATTCGCCTAAGCCTGCCATCACTGAATAATGCGCAACAAGCATATAAAAAGGGAATAAAGTCTTACATTTAGTAAAATCCCTAAACTCTGGATATAAGCATTTGATTTTATCAAAGACGACCATAAAAGAATCCACATCATCCTGCAAAGTGATGGCGTTCTTAAATTCTTGGTAAACTTCTAAGAATTGTCTAAGCTCATCAGGGATAATAATAGGTAAAGGTCTAGGTGGAACATCTGGTGGTGGTAGCTCCCCATCTATCTCAGGGTCCAGTTCCGGCAATATTGTCGGTTTATCTAGCTCTTGCTCTTTATCCCACATATCCATAACCTTAACGCTCGCCCTCTTGGAGCTTAACATTATTAGCTTTCTTATTTCTATTTATATCCATATCTTGCTTATTTTTGATGTTCTGCAGGCTATCATCAACGGCTTTAGACTCTTTCTTTTGGTCTTTATCATTTGAAACAACAATAAAGCCGTCTTCAATAGCTTGTTTAAAGCCTGAATATTTATTAATGATTGCGTTAAAATCGTCTTTGCTTATTTCATTCATAAAGCAACCACCTTTAAAAGTGATTGTTTTATTTTCTAAATGATAGCTACAACCTGCCATTTCCTTAATAATAACGAACATAAATACCCCTTATTAGATGTTATTGTATCTTACAATAAACAAAGGCTTGAATATTTGCGCACCACAAGTCCCCGCGCTCATTGCTTGCGAATATCCGTAATCGTTTTGTATTACATTGCCCATTAATGCTAGCTCGCTATATCCAAGCTTGGTCGTATCAGCAACTCCACCTGCCATACTCTCCCCGATAAAATAAATCACATCTTGGTTAGTATAAGCTTTTACAAATTCAATAGCACTAACAAAATACATATTAGGATAAGTTCTTTGTATTTGCTCAAATACAGAAACCCCTAAATCGGTATATTTTGATTTTAAGGTCGTATATCCTGTGGAGCTAATAACACATCTAATTTTAGAATCGCTATTAATAACATTCCCTGATTGTGTTACTAATTTACCAACTGCTTTAGCAAAAAAAGCCATAACTTCCTGCCATGTCATAGCTGATAATAATTTGTCTGACGCTTCATAACTTGGTAATTCTGGATTATTTAATAACCCATAACATAAAAACGAGTTTCCGCTGTTATTAATATACCCATTAAAAGCAGTTCTGTTTAACTCCACTGCGATTGCTTCTGTGGTTGCGCTCATAAGCATATCGCTATAATTAATCTTAGCCTTGCTAACTTGTTCTGCTTCTAAATTAGCAAAATTAAACTTTGTGGAGAAACGATAATGCCCTACTCTATTAAAGTTGATATTCATACCAGCTAATAACGGCATTCCATAATCGCTATAAGGTGTAGTTTGCCCAGTTCTTTCTACAATAGGTGTATAGTAATCATCATCAGACCAATCAAGCAATTTTTCCCTACGCCCTAAGGCTTCATCTCCTGTTCTGTAATTTAGGATATTCTCCACAACTTGAGTATTTAAACTTGATAAAATGCCTGCAGGCATACCGATATTTGTTGCTGTAAATGTTGGCTGTGCATCAGCTCTTCTACTATTAAAAAAGCCTTTTTGATTTAAAGCTTTTAATTCTCTTGCGTCAATTCTTCTCATATTCTCCCCTTATGCTGTAATTGTTTCATTAGTGTTAATTGTGTTTGCTTGTGCTGTGGTAATCTCAATAATGCCGTCGCTAGCTTCTGCTTGCCCTTTTGAAACAATAAACCCTGTGTATGTGTGGTCAGCTTTTACCATTTTATCACCAAACACTAATGCGCCATTTTCTGTTTTTAAAAACACATATTGCCCTTTCGTTGCTTGTGTTTCGGTCTCAATAAAAATGCTTCCTACATTAAGAATTGCAACATTATCGCCTTTTTTATAGATATGCACCGCTTCTGCGCCATTGCTTGCGATGTAATTGTCTTTTACCACAATTCCTAAAATTTTCCCGGATATTGCTGCCCCACTTGCCCCAATTACTTCATTTTCATTCGTCCCGCTTGTTTTAGATTGCACAAAGCAACCTACACAAACATTATCATCTGCCGCTATTCCATAAGTAATATTTGTGTAATTGTGAAATCCTTTTGAAATTTGTCCTGGAACCCCTAATGCTTGCGTTGCATACGCTTGATTTTGAAAAGCCATTTTTTCTCCTTAATATCTATCATCTAAAATTTTTAAAATATTGCTTTCTTTGCTTTGCGGAACAGCAACATCGTTAAACTTAGAATTACTTCTTTTTGTTTGCGCAATCATTGTGAAAGCTGTCATTGCGTCCATTCCTTTACCTAAAGTGTTACCACTTAATGCTTCGTATCCGAATTTATAAATATCGTTTGCGCTCATTCCGCGATAATCAAAAGTTGTTCCTAATGTGTCACTTACTTTTGCATAAGTGTCTGTGATTTTCTTTAGTTCTTTTCTTTGCTTATCTTGGAATTCTGTGAGCTTCTTCTCAATAATACTCTCTGTTGCTTCTACTACTGCTTCCGCTAACTCTTCCGCGCTTACTTTGTCTTTTGCAATAACAATCTCTTCTTCATCATCTTCTTTATTTTCCACTTCGCTTTCGCTTTCGCTTTCGCTATCGTTCTTTTCTGTTTCACTGGGATTATAAGCTAACTTTTCGGCTAATTCCGAGATAGTCTTAACCTTTTCATCTTCTCCACCTTTAAATTCAGAATCGGGCTTACCTGAGATTGCCATAATTTCCCTAATGATTTCTCTTTTATCTTCATCAATGATTTTTAACTCATCATCTTCTTTAATTTCCACTTCCTCATCATCTTCTTTTTTAGGTTCGGAATTCTCATCAAAGAATCTTTTAATGTGTGCCATTAGATTATCTTTAAACCTTTTTTGTGCCATTGTAACAAACTCCTTAATATTATTTTTGCTATCTTGTATTTTTAAATCGCTTCCACTTCTACCTTTATCTACTACAGCCAAATGATTAACACATACTATTCTTTGGATATATTCATAATTCTCACCATTGAATCTTCCATTTTGTAATTCTTCTTCTCCTGTGTAACCAGGAGAAAGTTCAACAATATTATCTTCTTCAATGGCTTTAATTAATTTGGGATTATAAATTATTATGTCCGCAGTTAGCATTAGATTATCTTCATCGATACCTATGGAGCTTCCTATTGCTCCATCTGCCAAATTATCATCTTCCCCCACCCATTTATGATTAAATTTAATGGGTTTGTTAGCAAATGTATCTTTAACTTTCACTAAATCATCAAAAGGGCGATAGACTTTAACTATCCTATCATCTGCTTCGCTTACGCCACTTTTAAGCTCGCTTAACAAATATTCAAACACTCCAGCTTTTGCGATAGGGTTGTTTTTTATGATTAGATAGCCGTTATCGTCTTTGATTCTTTTAGAAGTCTTTTTGTCTAAAATCCTAAAACTATGCATTAATCACCTTGATTTAAAAATCGGTAAATTATATCATAACTATAAAATGATATTCTGAATTATTTCTTATCAACTATGATATAATAATCACCTGCGTTATCATCTTTAATTAGTTTAAACTCTTGATTTAGCTGTGGGATAATACTAACTGCTACACACCTACAATTAACGCGGTCGCCACAATGCCCTTTATTCCCGTAACTATCAATAATCGCCGTTGGTGTATCATATCTATAAATCCTACCATTTAAGATTTTATGCCCACCATCGCCTTTACTAACCCTTTCATCGTGTGCGGTTTCCCACCTGTAAAATTCAAACCCTAGCTGTTGCGCGCGCGCCTGTGTGTAACCACTTATTGCTTTGTGGGCTTGGTCTCTAGCTATTGTTCTTGCGCGTCTATCGGATATGCCTTTAAAGGTTTTTGCTTGTTTATAAATAGCTTCTTGGTCAAAACTTCCTATGCTATTCAAAAACGCGCTTCTGTATCTTGCTATAATTTCACTGGGAATTGTCTTTATTAATGCTAGATTCCGCTCATATATTGCTTGTAATTGATTTTTAACACCTTGCGTTTTATTTTTAATATTAAAGGATTCATCAAAGGAAGCAAATTTAAGATTTACATATTTTTCTGTATTTCTTGTAAATTTCTTTGCTAAATTCTTTGCTAAATTATCGGCTCTTTTGCCCCAATCTCTTAATAATTCATCAAATTCAAAAGCAAGCTGTTTAGATACATTTTTATCAAATGTTTTATTATACCTAGCAAGCGCCCAATATAAAACGCTTCTATTTATTTCGTTAGAGAATGTTTGTAATTTTCTTTTGTAGTCATTCTCTAGCGCAAAGTTTGATTTTATTTTAGGCAATACCTTCGCCCGTTTTTGTTTAGTATTTTTCATCTGTTAATTGCTCATTTAAAAAATCATCTTCTTCGGGTTCATCTTCAAAATCAAAATTATTACTTATAATATTATTATCTTTTAAGTATTCTAAGCCTTGTTCTTGCGTAAATACTCCATTAATAATATTCTTGCCTATAAAATCAGCTTCTAAATTCTTAACTTGTGCGTCTTCTAGCTTGCTTGTCTTTGTGATTGGATTAAATTCATAAGTCGGCGTTATATCTAAGCCCTTTTCCATACAAAGCATTTTTAAAACTTGCTCTACAATAGGTTTTATTGTTGCATTTTGCAAACTCATAATCTCATCATAATAAGAATTTAAATCAAAATCACCCGTAGCATTAAATCCGCTTGGGGTTAATCCTAGTAATTTAACTGCTGGCATTCTTGCGCTAACAGCAACATTTTCATAAAGCTGAGCTATTAACTTGTCTAAGCCTGATAATGTAGTAATGCTTTGGATATAATCTTCTTCTTTTGTCAAAAGGATTAGAGAGTTATTATTCTTTTGTTTATTTATTGCTTTAGCTCGTGCGATTGCTTCTTCAGGGTTAATTTTAATTAAATCACTTTTGATTATTTCACTTCTAAATCTTAATAGCATATCGCTCAAGCTTTGCCTAGCAGTATCTGCGCTACTTACATAATTTTTCATAAATTGGCAGATGGATATTCCCATAAAATTAAACATTGGTTTTAAAAGCAATGGAGATTCAAAAATAACTAAAGGAATAAATCGGCTTGCGTGTATCACTCCTGCATTTCCGCTTACCGCCCACATAGTAGGCCGCATAAAATCATATCTTAAAGGGTTAGCGGTTTCTACTTCACTTGCGCCGCAAAGATAAGGTGGCACAACTCTAAACCCATTAATTTTGTTTCTTAACCAAATCTCTTTTTTGATATATAAAGGGTTTCTCAAATCTTCTGCATTCACATCAACAAAAATTAAAGCCCCACCATAAGTAAGGCTAACTGATATTGCTTCCCTTAAAACTTCAAAAAATTTAAGGTCTTGTAATCTTTTATTTAGTTCATCTTTAAGTTCGTTTCTTTGTATATCGTCTTTAATGTCTAATACAATATGACCACCACGCCTTAATATTTCATTGCAATATTTATTAATTGCGTTGTTGATAATGCTATCGCTTGCCAAAAAAGCACATTCGCTATACCCCACACGATTAACTATGTAATCGCTATATTGTGTTAAGGAATTGTTCGCATTAACATTAGCATTAACATTAATCCATTCATCTTGGAATCTTTTTGCCCAATCATTAAATACATTTTCACATCTGGCGTCTTGGAATTTAAAAGGGGGAGTTAAATCTAATATATTCTCACCTTGATTCGCGACCATTCCATTAAATCTATTAATATTTTCTTTTTGTCTTCTGCTCATACTGGGGTAAAATCTTTTCTTATTCACTATGCGCCTTTCATAAAAAAATATTATAGCATATTTGCTATAGCCCCCCAATCCACTTTATTATTTT
>NZ_CALBGN010000021.1 GCF_937893305.1 uncultured Helicobacter sp. | reverse complement strand
GCGCAAAAAAGGAAGTGGAATTATAGCTAGAAAAGCTTAAGGGGAGATTAAATGATTACTCATAATCTTCAAATTGCAAGGATTTACCACGCCATAAATCCTTGCTAGCACGCTTACCTATAACTTCTTTTAAGTATTTTGGAGCGATTCCATAGCCCGGACGAATGGATTTTATTGCCTCTTCTTCTATAACTTCTCCTTTTTTAATATCCTTTATCACATATAATGAACGCATAAAAACGCGTCCTGCTTTTGATTTTTCACTTAAAACATAAGTAGAATCCCCAAGTAACTCTTCTGTTTCTCTAACTGCCTGTGCCATCTGTGCAAATTCTTTAGGTTCTAAGCTAAATGCACTATCTACTCCACCTAAAGATCGTTCCAAAATAAAATGTTTCTCAATCACTTGCGCACCAAGTGAAGCTGCAACAATAGGAGCTGTAATGCCTAAAGTATGATCTGATAAGCCAACATCTACTCCAAAATCTTTTTGAAGTTGTGGAATTAATGATAAATTTGCACCATTTAAAGGAGCAGGATAAGAACTTGTGCATTGCAAAAGTGTAATAGAATTATTTCCAACTTCTCTGCAAGCCTTAATCGCTTCTTTTATCTCATTTTTTGTTGCAATCCCCTTTGATAATATCATAGGCTTACCTAAACGCGCCATATACTTAATAAGTTCCAAATCCACAATTTCAAAAGACGCAACTTTATAAATTGGATTTTCTAATGTTTCTAAAAAATCTACTGCCTCTTTACTAAAAGGACTTGAAAAGCATACCAAACCTAGTTCTCTTGCATAATCAAATAATTCTTTATGCCATTTCCAAGGCGTCATTGCCTCTTTATAAAGCGTATAGAAGTTTCTACCCTCCCAAAGTGTACCTTTAATTTTAAAATCTTCTAAATCACTATCTAAGGTTAAACAATCTGGCGTATATGTTTGCAACTTAATAGCATCGGCACCAGAATCCTTAGCGGCTTTTATGGTTTGCAAAGCTAATTTTTTGTCTTGATTATGATTTGCAGAAAGTTCAGCAACTAAAAAAATTCTACGATTTTGCATTTTCTCTTTAAATTCCTAGTTTTTTTGGTTAAGATTATAGCTTAAGTTCTGTAAATTTTAAGGAGTTTTTATGATGAAAAATTATGTAACACCACTACTTCTTGGGTTTTTTATGTTCTCTTTAATGGGCTGTGATAAGCAGAGTTTAAGAGATTTAGAAGATAAAGCTGGACAGACTTTACAAAATGCAATGCAAGATTCTGGATTAAAAGATACTTTAAATTCTCACGCACAAAAACTTAATGATTTTTTAGAAAGCAACAAAACGCAAGAATTTGTAGAAAAACAAACACAAATCCTAAAAGATGGTGCAAATGAACTTGGAAAAATCATAGAATCTAACAAAACAAAAGAACTCTTACAAAAGCAAATGGAAAATCTAAATGAAATCTTAAATAACAATCAAAATAGCGCGAAAAATACACAAAATACGGAATCCATTTAGATTTTAACATTTTGGATTCCAACTTTTTATTCCATTGCGCGCATTCTTAGCTCCATACTTTTTTCCAAACTCTCTTTAAGTCCAACTTGCGCAATTTCTTTTAATGCTGTTTTTAGACATTGCATTTCTTTGCCCCATTCTTTCCAAAGCCCCCTTTTTTCACTTCTTGCAATAGATTCTAATTCCTCTAAGTCATTTAATGTTTTTTCTTCACTTAAGTCAAAATGTTGCACCACTGCATAACCATCACGCACAACTTCTGCATTTAAGAGATTTCCACCTTTTTGTAAAAAACACCAACCATTTTTATAGCCTAAACGAAATTGTTGTTCTAGTTTAATTTTGTTTTGCGCATACTGCATAGCAAAATGGCGCATTTCCTTTAATGCTTGTGGCGAGATCTCACAACCCTCCCATTTGAAGCTTTTACTAACTGCTGCTACCCCATAGAGCTGGCAATACATCATTCCATAATCCTTGCTATACACGCTAAAATACGTAGGAGAAAAAATATGTTTCATTAAGACTTGTAAGCTTACAGGTGGGATACTAAACCCAAAGCTTTGCATATTTAAGATTCCAACTAATAAAAAGATTTTAAGCTTAAAATACATACATTTCTCCTATTACACTTGCTTCTAAAAGGTTTTTAACATATAAATCTTTAGGGGCTTTAAAGACTTCTTTGGTTGCCCCATTTTCTAAAACCCTGCCATTTTTTAACACTAAAACATTTTGACAAAGCGTTGCAATAACGCTTAAATCATGACTAATACAAATGTAACTTAATTGATATTGTTGAAGTAGTTTTAATAATAATTTTAAAATTTGCTCTTGTGTCGCACAATCTAGTGCGCTTGTTGGCTCATCTAATATCAAAATCTTAGGGTGTAAAATCAAGCTTCTAGCAAGACTCACCCTTTGTCTTTGTCCGCCACTTAATTCATTGGGATAACGTTTTAAAAAATCACAACTCAATCCAACATCGTTTAAAGTTTTTACTATACGCTCTTTTTGTGCTTTCTTATTTAAATTAAAATGTGCTTGCAATCCTTCTTGTAAAATCTCAAAAACACTCATTCTAGGATTCAATGAACTAAAAGGATCTTGAAAAATTAGTTGCATACATGCACGAAATTCTCTTAAATTCTTTCCCTTTAAATTTAAAAAATCTTTGCCTAAAAGTTTGATTTCCCCGGCTATACAATCTTTATCTAATAAGTAACAAAGTGCATTAGCAAGGCTACTTTTGCCACTACCAGACTCTCCAATAATCCCTAAACTCTCACCTTTTCTTAAAGTTAGGCTCAAAGGTTCTAAAGCTAAAAAAGATTCCAATGTTTTACCAAAAAAATTCTTTTTTATAGGATATTTTACGCTTAAATCCTTGGTTTCTAAGACTGATTCTTTACTAAAAGATTCCGTGTTATAATTAAATTTTAGGGCATTAACTAGTGTTTTAGTGTAAATATTTTTTGGATTTTTAAAAATTTCTTCTCTCTTGCCTATCTCAATGATTTCTCCTTTTTGCATTACAAGCACGCGTTTGCATATTTTAGACACCACTGCTAAATTATGACTAATAAAAATCACACTAAGCCCAAGTGTTTTTTGCAGATTTTTTAACAACTCTATAATTTGCGCTTGTGTTGTAGAGTCTAGTGCAGTTGTGGGTTCATCGGCAATTAAAATTTTAGGACGATTTGCTAGGGCGATTGCTAGGCAAATGCGCTGTCTTTGTCCTCCACTTAGTGCATAAGGATAGGCTTGTAAAACATTGTTTGAGAGTTGCACGCTATGTAATAGTTCTTGTATTCTCTCTTGTAGTGCCATTTTTGTAATCTTAGGATTGTGAATTAAAATTGCTTCACTAAGTTGCTTATAGATTTTTTGCAAAGGATTTAATGCGCTAAGTGGTTCTTGAAATACATATCCTATCTCAAGACCGCGTAAATTTTGCATTTTAGATTCCGTAATTTCTAAAAGATTTTCCCCCAAATAATAAATTCCACCACTTTGCAATGTATAGCTGCTTGTAAGTCTTAAAATTAAATGGCTAAGTAAAGTTTTCCCGCTTCCAGATTCTCCAACGATCCCTAAAACTTCCCCTTCTTTCAAAGAAAAATTAATGTTTTTTAAACAAAATCCATTGAATTCTACACTTAAAGACTTAATGGTTAAAAGATTCATTTTTTAACCTTAACGCGCAAAGCATCACGCAAACCTTCTCCAATAAAAACAAGCAAACACAACAACACACTTAGTGCAAAAAATCCACTAAGCCCAAGCCAAGGCGCATTAAGATTGTTTTTACCTTGTGCTAAAATCTCTCCTAAACTTGCGCTAGGTGGAGGCAAACCAAAACCTAAGAAATCAAGAGAAGCAAGCGTTGTAATGCTTCCACACACAATAAAGGGCAAATAAGTTAAAACAGCCACTAACGCATTTGGTAAAATATGATAAAACATAATGCGCAGATGACTAACTCCTAACATTTTAGCTGCCTTAACATAATCAAGATTCCGTATTTTTAGAAACTCTGCACGAACAAAAGGCACTAATGCTACCCAAGAAAAAAGCAGCACAATGCATAAAATACTCCAAAAACTAGGCTGCAAAAAACCTGCAAAAATAATCAACACAAAAAGCACAGGCATTCCGCTCCATATTTCAATTAATCGTTGCCCTATCAAATCTATTTTTCCGCCAAAATAACCGCAAATTGCGCCCACAAAAAGACCAATAAGAGAACTAAAAAAAGCCAACACGATTCCAAAAATCATAGAAGTTTTTAAACCATAAAGTAATCTTGCTAAGACATCTCTCCCTAAATCATCTGTTCCTAAAGGATTTTTTAAAGTTGGCGCAGAAGGTGCTGGTGTGTCTAGCGTGTAAATGACAGAATCGTAAGAATAAGGAATCAAAGGCATAATCATAAAACCCTTTTGTGCGATTTTTTCTTGCAAGTAAGTATCGTTATAATTTGCATTGCTTTCAAAATCCCCTCCAAATGTCGTTTCAGGGTAATCTCTTAAAAGTGGAAAATAATTTTTCCCATCATAGCGCACAAATAGAGGTTTATCATTTGCAAGAATCTCCGCACACATACACAATACAAATAACACACCAAAAATCCATAAAGAAATATATGCGCGAGAATTTGATCTAAAAGCTTGAAATCTACGCATTGTAAATTGCATTATTGTGCCTTTTGAAAATGGATTCTAGGATCTACTAAAACATAAACCGCATCACTAATAATCCCAACAACAAGTCCAAAAAGTGTGAAAATATATAAAGAACCAAAAATTACAGGATAATCTCTTGAGATGATAGATTCATAACCCAAAAGTCCCAAGCCATCAAGAGAAAAAATGATTTCAATAAGCAATGAGCCACTAAGTAAAATCCCAAGCAAAGCAGAAGGGATAGAAGCAATAATTAAAAGCATTGCATTGCGAAAAATATGCCAATACAAAACCTGTCTTTGTGATAAACCCTTTGCATAAGCAAGCTGCACATATTGCTTGTGAATCTCTTCTAAAAAAGAATTTTTAGTAAGTAAGGTTAAAGTTGCAAATCCGCCAATGCTTAAAGATAACACAGGTAGTGTAATATGCCAAAAGTAATCTTTAATTTTTTCTAGCGCGCTTAAAGATTCAAAATCATCTCCAATAATTCCACGCAAAGGGAAAATATTAAAATAAGTCCCGCCAGCAAATAAAATCATTAAAATTAAAGCAAATAAAAAAGTTGGAATCGCATTTCCAATAATCACTATTGTGCTTGTAAGACTATCAAATGCACTCCCTTCTTTAATGGCTTTTTTTATCCCTAAAGGGATAGAGATAAAATAGATTAAAAGCGTGCTCCAAAGTCCAAGACTAATTGAAACAGGGAGTTTTTCTAAGATTAAATCCACCACTTTTGCATTTTTATAAAAACTCTCTCCAAAATTAAAAGTTAAATAATTTTTTAGCATTAAAACATATCGCTCTAAAATTGGTTTATCAAAGCCATATAAGGCATTAATTTTCTCTAACATTTGTGCATCTAAACCTTGATTTTTATAAATTGCTTTAGAGTTTGCTTGCACTTCTGTTTGTGTTCCAACTCCTTCAAGTTTTGCAATCATTTGCTCCACAGGACCACCCGGAGCTGCTTGAATGATAAAAAAATTTAAAGTCATAATCCCAAGCAGTGTTGGTAGAATCAATGCAAGGCGTTTAATAATATAGCTTCCCAAAATTATCGCCTAAAATTAGGATATTTCTTCTGGATTTCTTGTAGTTTTTTAGGATTAACCCACCAAGTTTCAAAGCCTATCTCATAAAGTGGAGTGATTTTAGGATGTTCTAAAAAATTCCAAAACACCACACGAAAGGCTTTTGTGTGAAAATGCGGAATCACATAGTATTCCCATAGTAACACTCTATCAAGTGCGCGCACACTGTTTAATAACTCTTCATAACTGCTTGCTTGAATCACCTTTGTAATTAAAGCATCAACCACAGCATTTTTTATACCAATATAATTATAGCTCCCCTGTATATCTGCTGCTTCACTTCCCCAAAAAAATGCTTGTTCATTGCCCGGTGATAAGCTTTGCGGAAACACACTTGCAATCATCTCATAATCAAACTTGCGTAGCCGATTTACATATTGTGCAATATCCACTAATCTAATCTGCATTGTAATCCCTAAAATCTGCAAATTTTTTTGAAAAGGGATCGCAACGCGTTCCATTGCTGGACTAACCAACAGCAACTCAAACTCAAAAGGGATTCCATCTTTTTGAAGTTTTCCATTTTTAATGCTATATCCGGCTTCTTTTAACAGAGATTGAGCCTTTTTTAAATTTTCTCTATTTTCTCCATTGCCTTGACTTTTTGGCAATGAAAAGCTTTGCGTAAAAAGCGCACTTGGAAGCTGATTTTTAAAAGGTTCAAGCAATGTTAATTCTGCCCCCAATGGAATCCCAACGCTTGCATATTCTGAATTATCAAAAAAACTTTTTGTGCGCGTGTATTGATTATAAAAAAGATTCTTATTGCTCCACTCAAAATCAAAAGCAAGTCCTATTGCCTCTCTTACGCGCCTATCATTAAAAAGGTTTTTGCGAAGATTAAATACAAAGCCTTGCATACCGCTAGGAAGAAAGTGTAAAAATTCTTGTTTTTGGATATCTTGCTGTTTTAATGCAGTTCCATTATAGCCTAATGCCCAATTTTTGGCACTGACTTCTTCTCTAAAATCATATCTACCAGCTTTAAAAGCCTCTAGGGCAACAGAATCATCTTTGTAGTAATCAATAGTGATTTTATCAAAATTGAAATATCCTACACGTGTTGGATGATTTTTCGCCCAATAGTTTTCTACGCGTTTATAAGTTACACTGCGTCCTGCATTAAAAGATTCTATTTCATAAGGACCGCTACCTAGTGGAATCTTTAGGGGGTTTTGATTGAAATCTACATTTTCATAAGCGTGTTTAGGCAAAATAGGCAAATCCCCTAAAATTAATGCTAACTCACGATTTTTATTGTCTTTAAAATTAAAGCGCACTGTGTGTTTATCTACTACCACCACATCTTTAACATCTGCATAATAACGCACCATTGATGGATTCTCTCCTCTTGCAATGGTCTTAAAGCTGAACTCCACATCAAAAGCGGTGATTTCTTTACCATCATTAAAGCGTGCATTTTCATTTAAATGGAAGATAACAAAGGTATTATCTTTTGCCCTTTGCACTTGCTTTGCAACAAGCCCATATTGACTACTTGGCTCATCAAAAGAACGCACCATTAAAGTATCATAAACCAATTGCAACCCCTTTGCGCTTACACCTTTTAATAAAAAATCATAAAAACTATCATAACTTCCAAGTGCGTATTGTTTAATATGTCCCCCCTTTGGAGCATTAGGATTTACATAATCAAAGTGTTTAAAATCTCTATATTTCACTTCTCCTTGCGCACTTAATGCAGAATTGCTATAAGTTTGCGCATTAACAAATCCTCCAACAAAAAACACAATAAAAGCTAGAACAAAACGCATAGGAATCCTTGTTTAAAATATAAGAGTTCATTTTAACAAAATATTTACAAATTCTTAAACAAAATTAACATTTTCTTCACATTTATTCATTAAACTTCCGCAAATTTTTCAAAGGAGTCCTTAATGGCAAAACAATTCCGTAATCTTCATATTTATTTAAGTTTATTTTTCTTGCCCATTGCATTAATGTATGCAATCACAGGCGTTTTATATATTAGTGGTTTTAATCAAGATAGTGGCGCAACAAAACATAGCTACACACTTACGCAAAACATAGAACAAGGAAAGGAAATTGAAGCACTTGTTCAATATCTGAAGGACAATCATCTAAGTTTACCTTCTGATTTGACTCCAAAAACAGGCAAAGGCGGCACATTAAGTATAGGTGGAACGCATTATAGCGCAAGTATTGTTAAAAATTCAGATTCCACTTATACAATCACAACACTAAAGCGTTCTTTCATTGGAGATATGATTATGCTTCACAAAGCAAAAGCAAAGTGGTATTTTAATGTATTAGCCATAGGATTTGGCATTACTCTGATTCTACTTTATCTTTCAGGGTTAATGATTACACTTTTCAATAGCAAGAAAAATCGTAAGATTCAATATGCTACTATTCTAGCGGGCTGTGTTGTGAGTTTTATCATAGGATCTCTAAGTGTATTATAAAATTGGAATCCTAAATGGGTTCTAATTACAATTTAACATCCATATATTCATTAGAAAATTTTAAAACAAGACTAATTTTAATTTAAAGGGATATATAAATATTTAAGTTTAATTTCTTTTAAACTTGTAAATAATACAATTTTGCCAATATAAATAAGGAGAAGTAATGTTTGGTAATAAACATAAAGAAGAATTACAGCATGCTTTAGAAGAAAATAAACTCTTAAAAGCAAAACTACAGGAAGCGCTAGAGAAGAACAGGGTTCTTGAAAATCAACTCCAAACCACCACAGAACAGTCATATACTGATGTGACAGGAGATTGCATTGGAACTTTTAGAGATATGACACTCTCATTGGCTAAGGGCTGTGGAGCAAATCTTAAAGTTCTACAAGATGATTTTGGAAAATCTGTTGATTTATTATATAACGCAAGAAGGATTGCCGAAGAAAACAAACAAAGCACTTCTGAAACACAAAATGTTCTAGTAGAAGGGCTTTCTAGCATGGGTGCTAAACTCTCTGAATTTGGAGATATGATTGCACAAGTACAAAACGATTTTACGGCAATTTCAAGCGTTATAGCACTCATTACTGATATTTCTGATCAAACAAATCTTTTAGCATTAAATGCAGCTATTGAAGCAGCAAGAGCAGGAGAACACGGAAGAGGCTTTGCTGTTGTTGCAGATGAAGTTAGAAAACTAGCAGAACGCACACAAAAAGCCACAAAAGAAATTGAAATGAATATTCAGGTTGTCAAGCAAAATTTCTCTGAAGTGCAAACCTCCACAGAACATATCATTAAAGATATGGAAACACTAGGTGCGCAAAATGACACGCTGGAGAAAATCAATACTTCTGCTGATGAAATTTATAAAGATACAAATGAAATTCTCATTGCGACATTTATTGGGCTTGTTAAGCTTGATCACTTACTTTTCAAAACAAATGGTTACCGTGCAATCTTCAATGAAGATATGGAAGCAAAATTTGTTGGGCACCACGATTGTCGCTTAGGAAAATGGTATGATAGCGGAAATGGAAAGCAATTTTTCTCAACACTTCCAAGCTATACAAAATTAGAGCCATTCCACAAAGAAGTACATGATAATATTATTGCTGCTCATGAAATTATGAAGCAATACGGAAACGCAAGAGATTGTTTAGAACAAATCTATGACTACTTCAAAAAAGCTGAAACTGCAAGCGATGGTGTTGTTTCCTGTTTAGACGCTCTAGCACAAGAAAAACTTGCTTCTCTTTAAATAAAGAAGTTGGAATCCAAAAATAAAATCTAATTTAGATTCCAACTTTAAGTCTTCACATTTTCTTATTAGCTTCTCTTAGTTCCGCTTCTTCTGCTTCAATAGCATCTAAAATCTCTGCATAGGTTTCAAGAGATAATTTTGCCTGCTCTTCATCAATTTTGCTCATTACATAACCAATATGCAATAGCACATAATCTCCAATACTAACTTCTTCTTGCATTAAATCCAAGCTTGCTTCACGCATAACACCAAGCGTATCAAGCATTGCCATATTTTTTTCTTTATCCACAGAAACAACCCTAGAAGGTATGGCTAGACACATAATTTTGCTCCTTTTTTTGTTGTAAAAATACACAGAATTTTTCTAAAGATTTCATATTTTTAGAAGAGAGCAAAAACAATGGAATCTCTTTTTTAAGCTTTGCTAAATCCTTTTGCACCCGTTCTACTCTAAACTCAAAAACATCCACCAAATCCGCTTTGGAAATCACAACTGCATCTGCACATAAAAACATTGTTGGATATTTTAGCACCTTATCATCTCCTTCTGGCGTGGAGAGCAACACAATATTCATATTCGCCCCTAAATCATAGCTTGCTGGGCAAACAAGATTTCCTACATTTTCAATAAAAATAAAATCTCTTAACTCCCCTTGATTGCGCAAATTTCCAAAAGCTTCTTTTACCATTAAAGCTTCTAAATGGCAAGCATCCCCTGTTGTAATTTGATATGCATTAACTCCAAAGCGCGCTAAACGCTCTGCATCACGATTTGTCTGCAAATCTCCTTCTATCACACTAAAATCTAAAAATTTCTCTTTTGCGATATTCTCTAACAGCGTTGTTTTACCACTTCCTGGAGAACTCATAAGATTAATTACAAAAATGGAATCCTTTTTGTAAATCTCGCGCAATTCCATTGCTACCTTATCGTTTTTAGAAAGAATCCGTTGTCCAACTTCCACACTTTTTGGATTTTCCATTGCATTTCCTTAGCAAAAATTCCCACATTGTAACGCATTTTTCTTTAAAAGATAAACAAGCCTTAAAGCACTTCTTACTATAAGTGCGTTATTATGTGCCATTTTAAATTTATTTTAGGATACTTAATGCAAACCATAGAATTTTCTAATGAAGCTACTTTACCTACGCAATTTGGGGAGTTTAAAATCCGTTCTTTTAAAGAAATTAAGCCAAATTGCACCCTAGAACATCTTGTCATCAAAACACTAGATTTACCACAAAATCCACTTGTGCGCGTGCATTCAGAATGCTTAACAGGAGATGCACTCCTTAGTCTAAAATGCGATTGCGGAGATGAATTGCACACCGCATTAAAAAGAATCCAAGATGAACAAGGTATGGTGATTTATCTCCGTCAAGAAGGCAGGGGGATTGGACTTTTTAATAAAGTCAATGCGTATGCCTTGCAAGATACTGGACTTGACACTGTGGAAGCGAATTTAGCTTTAGGCTTTAAAGATGATGAGCGTGATTATAGTGTTGTGAAATTTATTTTTGACTTCTATAAACTCACACAAATCCGCCTACTTACTAATAATCCTAGCAAAATCAATGTCTTTAAAACAATGATAAAAGTTACAAGAGAACCAATTATTACGCAATGCAATCAACACAACGCCCACTATCTTTCAATCAAAAAAGAAAAAATGGGGCATTTACTCTAAGGGGGATTTAATGCAAATAAAGATTGATTACAAAGATGCAAAAGAAATTTTGCACAAGCAAAATATTGCTCCATTAGGGGTTGAACGCGTATTTTTACACGCAGCTTTAGGGCGAATTTTAGCAAAAGATATTCTAGCACAATCTCATATGCCTTCTTTTGCGCTTTCTAATATGGATGGATACGCTTTTAACTCTGCTTTTAAAGATTCTAAAACCTTTAAAATTTTAGGAGAGAATCCTGCTGGAAATGCACTTGTAACCTTGCCTATTGATGCTGCTTTTGCCATCAAAACTTTCACAGGAGCTAAGATTCCAAAAAATGCCGATATGTTAGCCCCTATTGAGCATTGCATAGTTCAACGAGATTCCTTAGAAATTCAAGCCTTACCACATATAGGACAGCATATCCGCCAAATTGGAGAACATTACAAAAAAGGAGAAAAACTCTTTTGCAAAGGAACTCTGCTAAATGCTAATCACATTGGACTTTTAGCAAGTTTAAATCAAGTTTTTGTAGAAGTTTTTACACGCCCAAAAGTTGGAATCTTAGTTAGCGGAAATGAACTTTTAGAGCTAGGAGAAAACCCAAGTGCAACACAAGATATTTATAATACAAATGGACATTTGCTTCTTGCTAAAGTGCTAGAAAATGGTGGAATCCCAAAACTCTACCCTATTTTAAAAGACAACAAAGAGCAAATAGAAGCTAGCGTGCAATGCGCCCTAGATGAATGCGATATGGTTATAAGTAGTGGCGGGGCAAGCGTGGGAGATTATGACTTCATCACTGCACTTTGTCAAAAGCGTGCTCAAGAAGTGGTTTTTAAAGGCGTGCGGATTAAACCCGGACAACACATTATCTATGCGCATTTTAATCAAAAGCATTTTTTTGCATTGCCCGGATTTCCAAACTCCACACTTGTAACTTTTGAACTCTTTGCAAAAGAGATTTTACTTCGTCTTTTAGGCACAAAGCAAACACACACCACACTTAAGATTCCACTTACTCAAGCTATTAGCAAAAATGACACGCGCCTAGAATTTCGCGTATGTAATGTGCGTAACACAAACGGGGGTTTTAGCATTGATTTTCAAGACAAAAAGGACTTCCAAAGTGCGATTTTAAACAACTTCTGCCCACTTGATGGAGCACAAATTGGACTTTGCATTTTAGATTCCAACAAATCTATAGGAGATTGTATAGAAGTGATCTTGCTTTAAGGTTTGCGTATGATAAATCTTAAAGTTGGTCCATCTTGTTCCACAGCTAAAACTTCAAATCCCCTATTTTTAACATCTACGGGAATTGAATTAATCGCTTGAGGGCAATCACAAAGCACTTCTAGAACTTCTCCTTTTTTAAGTTGTGGTAATATCTCTAAAGTCGCAATAGCAGGCATTGGACAAGCTTCACCTTGAATATCAAGCGTATATGTAATTTTAATCTCTTCTAAATGAGTCATTTAAGCTTTCCTTTGAGCGAAAAATTGTTTTTTATAAGCAAAAATTAATGCAAGTGATAGCAACAAAAACGAAAGATTTAAAGCAAGTCCAGGCAAAGCACCAAGATCATTTAAGAGCTGAATTTTTGGACCAGATTTAAGCCAATTTGGGATCTTATCATAGATTAATGCCAAAATAGCAGTTCCGGCGAAATTTGCCACACCAACTATCATAAAATGTGCCTGCCCTTCAGCTGCTCTATATGTCCAACCACACTCACAACCACCGGCAAAAACAATACCGAACCCGAACAAAAAAGCACCAAGAGCCACAGCAAAGGATAAACTTCTTACAAATGCTGAATATCCATTTAACATCAAAATAAAAACTATGAAAGTCGCAATAATCATCCCATAATATGCGCCTTTTGCAGCATTATCTCTACCAAACAAAAACAAATCACGAAAACACGATGTAAAGCAAACTTGACCACGCGAAATCACAAAACCAAACACTAGTCCAAAAAGTAACCCTAATGGCAAAAAGCTAGATTTTACTTTTAGCGTAAAAGGCTCTGTTGTAGCAAACAAATAAATAAGCCAAATAAGCGTTAAAATTAAAATCACTAAACCATATTTAAAGTGGCGATTTGCACGATTTTTATCATGCACAATCCCTTTACCATTTACACCGCATTTTTCAAGGGTAGTTTTTGGCATAAAAATTTTAAGCTTGCCAACTTTTGTAGCAACAAAAATCCCAAGCACCATAAATATCGCAAACTCCCAAGTGTGTAGTGAAAAATATGGAATCCCAGTAAAAAAATCAAGCAAATTACAGCCAAAAGCAAGTCTTGCGCCAAAACCCGATAAAAGACCGCCGATGATAGCTTGAGCAATACGAATACGCGAAGCAGGAAGACGAAATTTAACTTTATTAGCCCAAAGAGCAGCAATTAATGCACCTAAAAACATACCAATCAGCACAAGCCCTTCATAGCGAGTCAGCGGATTTCCTGATAGATTTGTCATATTGTAATAGCTATATTTGCTAGTATCAAGCCCAAAAAACTCCAAAAACTCGCCACCCCAGCGTGTCATCTCACCGGTAACTTGCCAACCTGTGCCGAAAAATCCAAAATAAATTGAAGCAATAATTGCAAGCGCAACCATAGCCTTTGAAGTATCCCAAAAAAAGATATTTTTGTTTGAATTGTTTTAAAAGTGAAAGCATAAAATATCCTTTAAAATTTGTTGCGTGCAAACCTTGCACAAAAGGTAAAGTTAGAATTGTAATTAAAAAAATTAAATTTAAAATAAAAAGTTTTTAAATCTTACTTTGATTTAAAGTAAAATTTTTACTCCCATCACAATGTTTTTCTCTTTGCATTGCACCATTTTGTAAAGTAATTTACAAGACAAATACTTTTCCGACATTATCGCCCGTATAAATTCCCCCAATTTACAAAAAAATCATAATCAAAACTTTTCTCTACGCCATAAGACAATTCAAAATCACTGATATTATGCAATATTTACGCAAAACCTTTATTATAAAACTAATTTGTTTTTTATTCTCAAAATCACTAAAGTAAAAATTAAAACAAATAAGAAAACTTGAAGATTAAAAGATTAATTGGTGCCGAGGGTCGGAATCGAACCGACACGGGGTCACCCCCACCAGATTTTGAGTCTGGCGCGTCTACCAGTTTCACCACCCCGGCTTGAGAGATGTAATTATATCTAAGAAAATAAAAGATTAACTTAAAAATTCCAAAAAATCAAAATCTACCTTTTTGATTCTATACACTAAAGGCTAATTTTGCGTATTTTCTAACTTTTCTAGGCGTGCTTCCTGCACTTTTTGAGCTTTTGTTAAATTTGCAGTTGCGGTAATTTGGTTTAACAGCACCCAAAGGCTAAGTGTTGCAAAAAGAATTGTAATCACACAAGCAAAAAGAGCAATTTTTACCGCTCTTTTTGCAGTATTTTGCGCTTGCTCTACTGCTTTTTGTTGTCCTTCCATGCTTTTTCCTTTCATTTAAGCAAATTTTAATTTAGGACTCAAAAAACGATAATAAAATGCTAAAACAAAAGAAAATAATGTCAAAACCATCACAATACTAGCTCCAGCTTGTAGATTATAATGATACGCAATAATAATTCCACCTAGCATTGAGACAAAAGAAATTATACTAGCCCAGAGCATCATTTTAGCAAGTGAAGCCGTAAAAACCTCACTACAATATGCTGGGATACTCAAAAGTGCGATAATTAAAATAATTCCAACAGAACGCATAGAAATCACAATTCCAATCGCAATTAACACCATTAACATCACACTAAAAAAACGCGTATTAATCCCCTGAAGTTGTGTAAATTCATCATCATAAGAAAGCCCCAAAATCACACGATAATTTAACACAACAAACGTAACTAAAAACAAGCTAAACCCTAGCATAACTAAAATATCATTTTCTGTTATACTTAAAATACTACCAAACAAATATCCCATAAAGTCCTTACTATACCCAGGGGTTAGTTCCACTAAAATCACACCAAGTGCCATACCAAAAGCCCACAAAGATCCGATTAAAGAATCCAAACGCTCCTTAGCATACAACAACATATAAGCTAAAATCACTGCACAAAGCACACTAAACCCTGTTGCGCCTATTAAAATAGGCAATCCAAAAAATGCAGCAATCCCAACCCCACCATACACACTATGTGCAATTCCACCCGCAATAAACACCATACGATTTGTAACTACAAGCGTGCCGATGATTCCACAAATTAAACTCGTAAAAAATGCTCCAATTAACGCATTTTGCACAAATGTGTAAGAAAGCGCATTAATCAACTAGCCACTCCAAACTTTCTTCATTTAATTCTGTTTTAATGCGCTCCATTTTCACTTCTGCTTTTAGATACTCTACAATTTCTAACATATCAATTAAAGCATTGCGCATACAGCTTGTAGCTCCCGGGCTTGGAGTCATATTAAAAGTAACCCCTTTGCCACTTTTAATTTTTTTCTCTCCTAAAACAAGTTTTTTTAGATTTTTATCTAAAACTTGTGGTCTAATTCCCCCAAAACCTTCTGCATAGGTTAAATCCTCTAAGCGAATTGAAGGGATAATCTTTTTTGCTTCTTCCCAAAAATATTTTTTTCCAATACTTGGAATCTCATATAAGAAATTTCTAAAAATATAATCACGGATCTCTTGATCAGAGAGCAAATCCCACATAATTTTTGTAGTTGCACTGCCAAATCCAAAAACCTTCATAAAATCCAAATAAGTTCCACTTTTAAAGCGTTCTAGCTTTGGTAAGGCAAGTGCTGTTGGTCCTAAACGATTCTTTCCGCTTGCAACAACATCAGGATCTCCGTGAATTGCCGCAAAAGGAAGTTTAGGGTTTTGCACAGTATAAACCTTACCTCTTAATTTATCTCCGGGGATAAAATAAAAACTTCCCGATACTGGCAAACAGCCAAGATCTAGTCCATAACCCATATTTTGCGCCAATAATAAAGAATGTGCTCCTGCATTAACAAGAACAAAAGATGCGTTAATGGCTTCTCTTCCTTTAGCACGGATTAAATAACTTCCATCATTTTGCTGTGTAATACTTGTAACTGGATAATTAAAAATTACAGAATGCTCACCACTTAAAGATTGTTCAATCATATGTGTAGCCACAGAACAAAAATTCATCGCACAAAAACTCTTACGCATACCAGAGCCTACGATATTTTCAGGTCTATCACTACCATCTGCTAATTTGACAATATTTGGTTCAATCTCTTTTAAATCTTCTTTTGTAAAAAACTCTAAATCTGGGTAAATCTCTTTGAACTCTTCGTGGCGTTTCTGTATGAACTCTACCTCTTTATCTCCTACACCAATCGCCATTTTTTGGTATTCAAAAATACTTTTATTTTGTAGTTTATGAAACAAAGCATAAGACTCTATAAGCTTTGCAGCGCGCGAAACCTTTTTCGCCTTTTCAAATGTATAGTTTGTCTCAATATCCCCTGCGTGGATTGTTTGGGAATTATTGTTTCCACTAGAACTTAGCGTTGCAGGCTGTGCGTATTTCTCCAAAAGTGCTACTTTTCTAATGTTCGTGTATTGTGTTAAAACATAGAATAACGCACTTCCAGAAATCCCTGCTCCAATTATCGCCACATCATAAGAATTACTCATTTTTTTCTCCTAATTTAGAGTGCCATAAGCCCATAAGCATCTCCACTTCACAAAAATGCTCTTTAAACACATTTGCATCATAGGTAGTGTTTATGTTGTTTGGTAAATTATGCACCATAACTTCTTTATTTACATATAAAACTTTTTTTGCATATCCAAGCAAGATAGACACATCATGACTTATCATTATTATAGTCTTTTCTTGATTGATTTGCTGCAACAAATGATAAATTTCTTTTTGACTTTTTGGATCAATGCTTGCCGTTGGCTCATCTAAAACCAATAAATTTGGATCACCACACAATGCTCTAGCGATTAAAACTCTCTGTCTTTGTCCCCCAGAGAGTTCGCCAATCTTTTTGTGCGCAAAAGATTCCATAGAAAACTTTCTTAAAAGATCCATTGCAGTTTCTTTTGCTTCCTTTGGCAAAAATCCACCAAAAAGTCCAGGTTTTAAAAATCCCATCATCACAACTTCAAGTGTGGTTATAGGAAAATGACGATTTAAAAAAGTATTTTGTGGCACATAACCAATGCGCAAGTTAGAATCCTTAATTACTTCTCCACTGCTTGGCTTTAAAAGCCCTACCAAAAGGCGCGCTAGAGTACTTTTACCGCCACCATTTGGACCAATGATTGCCCAAAAGTCCCCTTTAGTAATCGTCCAATTCACATTATATAAAATTCTCTCTTTGGTAAAATAAAATTTAACATTTCTACATTCAATAATTTTTTCTTGCTCCATTTTATTTACTCTCTAACAACTCTTGCAAAAAAAGATTCCGCATCCCATAAAGCCGATGCAATAATAACTCATCCTGTTTTATACCTGTTATATCTTTACCAACTTCAAGTGAAGTGATTGCAATTTTTCCTATAATTTTTCTTCCTTCTTGTGTTTCATTTTGTAGCGTTCTTAATCCCCATATATCGTGCAATACATAAATTTCCCCATTTTTTTCACCCAAATACAACATAATATGCCCTTTCATTCCTAACAAAGTTGCAAATGGGATTCCATATTTTTTAATGGAATCCTTTTTTTCTTGTGGATTTTGCCTGCTAATATCTTTATAAAGAATTTTTTTTTGTTTTGGGTTTTGGTGCATTTGTGCTTGAGAATTTCTAAGCAAATAAAACCCAAAATTTCCAAGCACATCGCGCAAAAACATTGAGCAATCTCTATTCCCAAACATTCCACCCCAGCCATATTTTTCACCTATTAAAGTTTGCGCGAGACTTGCCACATTTGCACTTGAAAACTCCATAGGAAACTTTGCAAAATCCCTTTGATTTAACACAACTTTTTGTGCATGTGCATATCCACGCCCATCACGCATATAAATTTCTGTTTCATACTCTGTTTTTGTGCTTCCAACTAAAGGCAATAGCATTCCTATTCTTGCATTTTCTAAAAATTCCTTATGCGTATTTTTAAATGGTATATAATCTTGCTTTACCACTAAAAAATCTTTCGTGTTTTTGAAACTCTCAATTTGTGTATCATTGATGATTCCAATATCAAGCACACTCACCCAACCACTCACAAATCCGCTCTCCACATAAGCCCACGCCTTAGAGCGAGAATAATGCGTAATCAAAACAGGTGTGCCAAGATAAATATAAGAATTTTGCCAATAATCAAATGGGAATCCCTCCCCTGCAATCTTAGGATTTAAAAAACGCGGTTTATTTGTCGGCAGCACACGCAAATTTGTGCTTCTTGTTATAATTGCTGGCTTTTTTGTATTTGGAAATGTCTTAAAATCCGCCTCTATCTCCAATGCTTTAATTTCATTAAGATAATAAGGCTCTAAATTTTCTCCAAATCCTTGTTTTGTATAAGCTGCTTGCAATCCCCATTTCAAATCTTTTGCTTTAAATTGTGGCTTTTTATTCCAAGGACTAAAGAAATGTTGCAAGTATTCTTGCTTTGTGGATTCCAACTTTTTAAGTGTATTAGAATCCTTTACAAACTCTCTTAAATCCTGTTTTGGCATAGTAATAGCAATGGGATTTAACTCTCTTTTTGCGCAACCTGAAAATATCAACACAACAAGAAAGACGCAAGAAACAAAAAGTCTTATTTGCATTATTTAATCCCTTGATACAAATTCTCATCGAAGCCTACAATGACTTTTTCATCATACTCAACAATAGGGCGTTTAAGAAGCGTTGGCACTTCCTTTAAATATTGTTTCATCTCATTTTCGTTTAAATTTTTGTCCTTTAAACCTAGTTTTTTGTAAGTTGTACCTTTAGCATTACAAAGTGTGCTTAAAGGGACAAATTTCAGCCAATACTCTATTTTTTCCACACTTGGAGATTCCTTTTTAAAATCCACAAACACATATTCCACGCCTTTAGATTCTAAAAATGATCTTGCCTTTTTCACACTCCCGCAATTTTTAATTCCATATAATTTCACCATTTTAGATTCCTTATTTAAAGAAAATTCATCATAACCATATAAACAATTAAACCTGCAAACATACTTAAAATCGCATTTTTACTCCATAAAAAGCAACCCACTACGCAAGCAATTCCACAAATTTCATAAATTCCATAATGCTTACTCCACTCTACATCTTTGAGCGTAAAAAACACTAAAAGTGTCATTATAAGCAAAGGCATCGTCCGTTGTAAAAAGAGCAAAAGTGGCGCATCTGTGCTGTTTTTTAATACAAAAAAAGATAAAAATCGACTCAAAGCCGTTCCAACTGCTGCTGCTAAAATCGCACCAAAAATATACCAATGACTTAATTGCTCCACATTACACCCTTTTTCCAATCCAAGGCTTTATCGCAAGCAAAACCACAACCCCACAAAGAATACTAAAAAGCAAAAAATCATCTTTTGGAAAATAAATAAGTCCAACAACACCCAACACACAAGCAAGATAAAAAGGCTCTTTAAACTTAGAATTTTGCAACAATGCAAGTGTTAGCACGCTAAAAAGTGCTGTTAAAACAAACTCTATTCCACTAGGATTAAGCTTCAAAAATTCTCCTAAAAAGATTCCAAGCCCACAACCTATAATCCAATACAAATGATCCAAAAATGTGATATAAAAATAACTTTTTTCCATTTCTTTAGAATCTAAACTCGCTTGGTTACTCTTTAATAGCGCAAAAGTTTCATCTGTTAGCCCAAAAAGGACATAATATTTACTTAAGCCAAAATTTTTAATCTCACTTGTAATAGAAAGTGCGTAAAACAAATGTCTAATGTTTAGTAAAAACGAAGCAATCGCTATTTCAAAAAGCCCAGCGTGCGCGCTTAAAAGTGAAACAAGTAAAAACTGTCCAGCTCCTGCAAAAATCACAATCGCACTTAAAACTCCATAATACCAAGGCAAATGCAAATTTGCATATAAGATTCCAAAGGTAGCCCCAAGAGGTAAATATCCCATTAATACAGGCAAAGTCTGAATAAAACTTCTAAAAAACATTAATTCTTCCATAAAATAAAGCGTGCATTATAACAAGCGCAACCTAAAACATCTCAAAGCCCAATAAAATACACTTATCAAAATAAGGCAAAACACACATTGCGTAAATTTTCCCACCAATCCCAATATCTTTTAAAGTTTCATAATAACGAATATCAAACTGCAAGTGACTCCCTCTTTGTGTAGATAGTCCAACTCCACTTTGTTCATTGAAATAAATAAAACGATCTATTTTCTCAAAAACAAGCACTAAAGAATAATATTGATTTAAAATTTCCTTCTCTTTTAAAGGTAGCAAATGATACGCATCAACATCAACAAGCAAGCGATCCCTAAAGCGCACAAAATTACGCTCTAAAGTTTGCTTATGCACTTGCTTATAAAAAGCATCAAAATCTATAGCATTTGTTTGCAAACACAAACAACAAAAAGCGATTCCAACTTTTTTAAAAACCCTAAAGCGTTTCAATAATCTTTTCAAAAGCTCCATAAAACATTTCTTTTGCATCCTTTAATGGAATCATAATTTCACCAATTCTTAAAATCTCTCCACCAAGTTTTGCAACTTTAATAAACTCCAAATTACAATCTCCTAAAATCTCTTGCATTTCTGCAATTTTTTTAGATTCTAACGCAACAAGCACTTGCGTAGGGGCTTCTCCAAAAAGTGCTTTAAAATCTAAATCCTCTATTGTTTCACACCCTATATTTCCACGCACACAAGCCTTAGCAAGCGCAATAGCAACACCTCCTTGATACACATCAACAGCAGCATTTAAGATTTCACGTTCGTTTGCTACATTTAGCACATTCCATAAATACAACTCATCTTCTAAAGGTATCTCTGTAATTGCACCCTTAATAGAGTTGCCAAAATATTTTGCAACCAAACTTGCGCCAAAGCTGGGCTTAACACTCTTAGATTTTAGCAAAAACACTTCTAAGCCATCTTTATCAAACTTTGATTGTAAAACATTGTGAATATTATCTACAACTCCAACCCCTGCAATACTTGGAGTAGGATAAATATCCTTACCATTTGTTTGATTATATAAACTTACATTTCCGCTAACAACAGGTGTATTTAGAGCTTTACACGCTTCTTTAATCCCTTCACACGCCTCTTTAAACTGCCACATCACTTCAGGGTTTTCTGGACTTCCAAAATTTAAGCAATCTGTAATTGCTAAAGCCCTACCAGAACGCAATGCAATATCTCTCCCTACCTTTGCCACTGCTTGCTTTGCGCCTTCTTTTGGATTTAAGTAACAAAGTCTTGCTTGGCAAGCCACACTCATTGCAAGCCCTTTGCCATTTTCTTTAACTCTTATAACACTAGCTCCACCTGCACCACTTGGCACAATCGTATTTGTCTGCACACTACAATCATATTGTGAATACACCCACTCCTTATCGCACACTTCAGGGCTGCTAAAAAGCGTTTGAAACACTGCATTTTTATTTTTGGATTCCAACTCTTTTACATTTAATGCTTCTATGGAATCCAAATAGCTAGGATTTTCACTTACAGGGCGTTTTAAAATCGGTGCTTTCTCACTAAGTGGTGCAATAGGAATCTCTGCGCATTTTTCATTATGCCAAAATAGCTCCATTTTGCCACTTTCTGTAACTTCTCCAATAATCGCACAATCAAGCTCCCATTTTTCAAAAATCTTCATAATCTCTGCTTCGCAGCCTTTTTTAGCACAAATTAGCATTCTTTCTTGACTTTCGCTTAACATTAGCTCATAAGGCGTCATTCCACTTTCACGCATTGGCACTTTATCTAGGTGCATAATCATTCCACTGCCACTTCTGCCTGCCATTTCAAAGCTAGAGCTTGTAAGTCCTGCTGCTCCCATATCTTGGATTCCAACAATTAAATCCGCTTCAAATAATTCCAAACACGCTTCTAACAAAAGTTTTTCTGTAAAAGGATCTCCAACTTGCACAGTTGGACGCAATGATTTTGAATCTTCACTAAAAGAATCGCTACTCATCACAGCCCCACCTAAGCCATCACGCCCCGTTTTGGAACCTACATAAATTACAGGATTACCAACTCCGCTTGCCTTTCCATAAAAAATTGCGTCTTTTTTGACAATCCCCAAAGAAAATGCATTGACTAAAATATTCCCTTCATAGCTTGGTTCAAAACTTATCTCGCCACCAATTGTTGGCACCCCCATACAATTCCCATAACCCCCAATCCCAGCAACCACTCCACGCAACAAATACCGATGTTTTGCGCCTATAGAATCGCGTCTTGTAATATCCCCAAAACGAATAGAATTTAAACTTGCAACAACTCTAGCTCCCATCGTAAAAATATCACGCATAATGCCACCAACCCCTGTTGCTGCCCCTGCATAAGGTTCAATAAAGCTTGGATGATTATGTGATTCCATTTTAAACACTGCTCCATATCCCCCGCCAATATCAATCACGCCTGCATTTTCTCCGGGACCTTGAATCACCCAAGGAGCGCGCGTTGGAAAGCCATTTAGATAGATTTTACTTGATTTATAGCTGCAATGCTCACTCCACATTGCAGAAAAGATTCCAATCTCCACAAGGTTTGGCTCACGTCCTAAGATGCTTAAAAGATTTGCGTAATCTTCTTGTGTTAGCTTGTGCTGTTTTAAAACTTGAGTTAAATTTTCCATTTTGACTTCCTTAATTAAATGATAGACTTTACAAACTTTTGTGTGTAAAATTTACAAAATAACTGAAAGTTTAGCAAATGGCGCATAAAGTAGAGATAAACTAAGATTGCAATAAAGTTAAATTCTGTAAAATATGCATTCTTTGCTTTATAGCAACGCATTGTAGGAATAATTTAAGGAGACAAAATAAGATGAAATACATCAAGTTTTTCAAAGAGTTAAACAACAAAGATGTTCCCATAGTTGGCGGGAAAAATGCAAGTATTGGCGAAATGTTTCAAGAACTTGTTCCAATGGGAATTAAAGTCCCAAATGGTTTTGCAATTACAAGCGATGCTTATTGGTATTTGCTAGATAGTGCTGGTATTAGAGAGAAAATCAAAGAACTACTTGATGGAATTGATGTAACAGAGATTGATGTATTAAATGTCCGCTCCAAAAAAATCCGTGATATGATTTTTGGAAAACCATTGCCTGAAGATTTACGCAAAGAAATCTTAGAGGCATACAAAATCTTAAGCGAAGAATATAATATGGAAGAAGCTGATGTTGCTGTTAGAAGTTCTGCTACTGCTGAAGATTTACCTGATGCTTCCTTTGCAGGACAACAAGACACTTATTTGAGTGTGCGAGGACAAACAGAACTTATTCACTATATTAAATCTTGCCTTGCTTCGCTTTTCACAGATAGAGCTGTAAGCTACCGCGCTTCAAGAGGATTCGATCATTTTAAAGTTGCGCTTTCTGTCGGCGTGCAAAAAATGGTGCGCTCCGACAAAGGAAGCTCTGGAGTTATGTTTAGTATTGATACAGAAACAGGCTTCAAAGATGCAGTATTTATTACTTCAAGCTGGGGACTTGGCGAAAATGTCGTAGGCGGAACAGTGAATCCTGATGAATTTTATGTCTTTAAACCTGCATTAGAATTAGGAAAACGCCCCATCTTAAAAAGACAGTTAGGACATAAAAATATCAAAATGATTTATGCAGCTCCCGGCGCTCCTCATCCCACAAAAAATATTGAAACCACTGAAGAAGAACTAAAAAGCTTTTCATTAAATGATGATGAAGTTTTAACTCTAGCACGCTATGCGATTTTAATTGAGAAGCATTACTCCAAAGAAGCAGGAGAATATCGTCCGATGGATATGGAATGGGCAAAAGATGGCAATAGCGGAGAACTTTTCATTGTGCAAGCACGCCCAGAAACCGTGCAAAGTCAAAAAATGAAAAAACAAAGCAACACGCTTGAAAAATACTTCTTTAACAACAAAGAAGAAAAAGAAATTCTACTAATTGGTAAAGCAGTTGGTGGAAAAATTGGCACAGGTAAAATCCGCGTAATTGATAATATTGCAAATATGGGTGAATTAAAACAGGGTGAAATTCTTGTAACAGACAACACAGATCCAGATTGGGAACCTGCAATGAAAAAAGCCTCTGCTGTCATCACAAATCGTGGGGGTAGAACTTGCCACGCAGCCATTGTTGCGCGAGAAATTGGCGTTCCTGCAATCGTAGGCGCAGTTGGCGCAACAGAAAAACTAGAAACAGGGATGGAAGTTACCGTTTCTTGTGCAGAAGGTGAAAATGGCTTTGTGTATAATGGAATCCATTCTTTCGAAATTGAAAAAATTGATTTAAACGGACTAGAACAACCTAAAACAAAAATCTATATGAATATTGGAAATCCTGAAAAAGCCTTTGCATTTTCTATGATCCCAAACAATGGTGTAGGGCTTGCTAGAATGGAGTTTATTATTAACAACTACATCAAAGCACACCCTTTAGCTCTTATTGATTTACACAATGGAAACAAAGAGTTTAACGGAGTAGAAGGTGTTAGAGAAATTATGTCTGGTTATGCCAATCCTAAAGACTTTTTTATCAAAAAAATCGCTGAAGGTGTAGGAATGATTGCTTCAGCTTTCTATCCAAAACCCGTGATTGTCCGCACAAGTGATTTTAAATCTAATGAATACTGCAGAATGGTTGGCGGAAAAGATTATGAACCCCACGAAGAAAATCCAATGATTGGCTATCGCGGTGCTTGTCGCTATTATTCCGATCAATATCGTCAAGCCTTTGAGTGGGAGTGTCAAGCTTTGGCAATGGCTAGAAATGAAATGGGCTTTACAAATATGAAAATTATGGTGCCATTTCTTAGAACCCCAGAAGAAGGGCGCAGAGTGTTAGAAATTATGCGCAAAAATGGTCTTGTGCAAGGAGAAAATGGCTTAGAAATTTATGTAATGTGCGAACTGCCAGTTAATGTGATTATGGCTGATGAGTTTTTACAACTCTTTGATGGATTCTCTATTGGTTCAAATGATCTTACACAGCTAACTTTAGGTGTAGATAGAGATGGAGAGCTTGTAAGCCATGTCTTTGATGAGAGAAATCCAGCATTGCTTAAAATGTTCCAAATGGCAATACAAGCTTGTAAAAAACACAATAAATACTGCGGAATCTGCGGACAAGCACCAAGCGATTACCCAGAAATTGCAGAATTTTTAGTAGAAAATGGTATCACTTCTATTTCTTTAAACCCAGATTCCATTATTGAAACTTGGGATAAAATCCTAAAACTAGAGAAAAAATTAGGAATCTCTTAATTGATTACATAATGCACTTTTGTGCGTTATGTGGCTTTTCTTCACATTTTATTCTTTTAACTCCACTTTTTTAAAAACACAAATAAAAATTTTAATTAGCGCAAGTCGAGCTTTATTAGGCTTAGGAGTGATTACAAGCCTAAGTAATATAGCAAGCGCAACAACTTTAAATGAAAATATCACAATCAACAATGATTCTGATATCCATCAATACTTTACAAAGGATAATCAAGACATCATCAACTATAAAAAGGCTGCACCACAGGTTGTAATGGAAGCGTCAATATAACTAACAACAGAAGTCCTTTTTGGGAACTTAGTGGAGGAGACGAAGGGCAAGATAAAGAGCACGTGCATATCGATATTAATGATGCCGAATTAACAATGAAAGGAAATGGAAGCTTTATTTCAAATTTCAACTTTAATGTAAAAAAACATTAATGCAACAGATATGAGATTACAATCAATGCATGGACAATCCTATACAGACGCTGGCAGTTTCACTATAACAGGGACCAAAGCACCAATAGGACATGTTTATGGAGATAATGGAGACGCCAAAATCGCCTCTATTCTTTTAGTAAATGGCTATGATAATTTTAATGGTAGTTTAAACATTGATGATAGCAACAAAGGTAATGGCGAGAATTTCACAGCAGACAAAGTTCTTTTTGAAGCCTACACACCTAATAATACTACAAATTTTAGAGTATACGGAAAGGCGGACATTAAGAATTCTTTATTTGTGATTGAGCACAACGATGTCTCTAAGCTTGATCTAGGAAGTGGATTTACCTATATTAATGCTGGTAGTTTTAATACAGATATTACAACCTCCAATACAGCAAAACCTTTTGTTGGAAAAACCTTATCTGAACTTCTGCCAAATGCTGATTTAAGTAGTGCAACACATTTTCAGCAAGTCGGATTTAACCCAGCTGATGCAGGTGCATTTGCAGACTACACACTCTGTTAAAAAAGAAGGTGATAGAGAGCTTTTAATCGTTACAAGCAAGATAAAAGACGCCGCAATAGATCTAAAAGGAATTTTAAACTAGATAAAACAATCCTTGAAAGCAAACCAGATGCAAATTTAGATGCTTTTAAAGAAGAAATTGAAAAAATAAAACAAGAAATTAGCGATAAGATTGCAGCATTGGAAAGTTCTCAATCTACTGGCACCGCAAAAGATTTTATTAAAATCTTAACACCAGAGCTAAAAGGTGAAAAACTTGCTGGAGATATCTTAGGAAGTTTGCTAGACTCTGCTCTTAGCGCTGCTGAAAAATCTAATATCACACTAAATTTAGCAAAACAATTAAAACCGTTTGTAGATTCAATAGAATCCTCCGCAAATTCTCAAACAGATTCTATGGGTGCAAACTCTAGTGCTAATACTGCTATGAATATTTCTAATGAAACTTCAATCACTGCAAGAAATGTTCAATACTCTAACCCTTATGCACTTGCAAAACTTCTAAAAGACTCTAAACTTGCTGCTTTAGGCTCTGATGGGACTTATTCTGATTCTAAAATCAAAGATGGCGGCTCTACAAGCAAATCTGA
>NZ_CALBGN010000020.1 GCF_937893305.1 uncultured Helicobacter sp. | reverse complement strand
ATAATGGAATCTCTACACTCTCAAGCAAAGCAAACTCTCATAGTGTGTTTGTGAAGTTTGCTTGGTGGTGGTAGGTTGCTTATTTAGGCTTTAAAGCCTAAATAAATACTCTTTAAATTATAAATTGAAGTAGTCTTTAATTGCTTCTACTTTGTCAGTCTTTTCCCAAGTGAATTCTGGCAACTCTCTTCCAAAGTGTCCATAGCTTGCTGTTTTTTGATAAATCGGACGCAATAAGTCTAAAGACTCAATGATTCCACGCGGTGTTAAACGAAAAATCTTTTTGACACATTCTTCAATTTTAGAGTCTTCCACTTTGCCTGTTCCGTGCGTATTAACAAGAATAGAGACAGGTTCTACAACACCGATTGCATAAGCGATTTGAATAGTAGCTTTATCGCAAATTCCGCTTGCAACAAGGTTTTTTGCCACATAGCGCATTGCATAAGCACCGCTTCTATCTACTTTGCTAGGATCTTTTCCGCTAAATGCACCCCCGCCGTGTGGGCAACTTCCACCATAAGTATCTACGATGATTTTACGCCCTGTAAGCCCTGCGTCTCCTTGTGGTCCGCCGATAACAAACTTACCTGTGGGATTCACAAAATAGCGAATATTATCGTTTGCAAATTCTTTTGGCAGCACTTTTTTAACCACTTCTTCAATTACAGCATTTCTTAGCGTATCTTGTGAAGTCTCAGGGCTGTGCTGTGTAGAAACAACGATTGTATCAATGCCAACAGGCTTACCATTTGCGTATTTAATAGTAACTTGCGATTTACCATCAGGGCGCAAGAAAGGTAGTGTTCCGTCCTTTCTAGCGCGTGCTAGCCCTTCTGTGATTCTGTGAGAGAGATAAATAGGAAGTGGCATTAGCACATCAGTTTCGCGGCAAGCATAGCCAAACATAAGCCCTTGATCCCCTGCGCCTATCTCGCCATCTTCTCTATCAACTCCTTGATTAATATCTGGGCTTTGCTCTCCGATTCCATTTAAAACACCAGCACTTCTATAATCAAAGCCATATTTGGCGTCAATATAGCCAATTTCACGCACAACGCGTCTTGCAATATCTTGCATAGGAGCATAAGCGTGTGTTTTTAACTCTCCAGCAATCACGCAATAGCCATTAGAAAGTAAGGTTTCACAAGCTACTCTAGCCTTTGGGTCGTGTTCAATAATATAGTCTAAAATCGCATCACTAATTTGGTCAGCCATTTTATCGGGGTGCCCTTCTGTAACGGATTCTGAAGTAAAAAGAAACTCTTTTTGCATAAATTCACCTTGTATTTTGAAATAATTTGCAATTCTAACATAAAAAACTTAAAAGTTTTAATTTTGCATTTATATTATGTTAGTTAGAATTTCGCAATTGATATTTTTTATCAATAAATTATTTTTACATTAAGGATTTAACAATGTTAGTTACAAAAAAAGCTCCTGATTTTAAAGCGTCTGCTGTTTTAGCAAATAATCAAATTGTAAAAGATTTTGAACTTTCAAAAAATCTTGGCAAAAATGGTGCAGTTTTGTTTTTCTGGCCTTTGGATTTTACTTTTGTTTGTCCATCAGAAATTATTGCAATGGATCATAGAGTGAAAGACTTTGAAGCAAAAGGATTTAATGTAATTGGTGTGTCTATTGACTCTGATGTTGTGCATTTTGCTTGGAAAAACACTCCTGTAAATCAAGGTGGAATCGGAAATGTGCAATTCCCTATGGTTGCAGATTTAAATAAACAAATTTCGAGAGATTATGATGTGCTATTTGATGAGTCTGTTGCACTTAGAGGTTCATTTTTGATTGACAAAAATCAAATCATTCGCCACGCAGTGATTAACGATTTGCCACTTGGTAGAAATATGGACGAAATGTTAAGAATGTGTGATGCTTTAACATTTTTTGAAGAGCACGGAGAAGTATGTCCTGCTGGTTGGAATAAAGGTGATAAAGGCATGAAAGCAACAACAGAAGGTGTTGCAGAATATCTAGCACAAAATGCTGATAAACTATAATTTTACAGACTCCCTTTAAGGAGTCTTATCACTCTAAAATTCTTCTTTCTCTTTTGTTTCTTAAAAGATTTTCAGTATAATTTACGCTTGATTTTAAGCTTTTAAGGAGGGTAATGCAAGCGGTTATTGCAATTGCTTTTGCAGCATTTATTTTTAACACTTCTGAATTTATTCCTATTGGACTTTTAACACTTATTGCCACAGATTTTGGAATCACAGAGGCTAGAGCTGGGTTTTTAATGAGTGTGTATGCGTGGGTTGTTGCTCTTGCTTCTTTGCCTTTAATGCTTATGTGTTCGCGTTTTGATTTAAGACGTCTTTTATTGTTTGTAATGAGTTTATTTATCGCAAGCCATATTTTTTCTGCTCTTGCTGAAAGCTATTGGGTATTAATGGCTTCAAGATTAGGGGTTGCTTGTGCGCACGCATTGTTTTGGTCGATTGCAACACCTATGGCAGTGCGTGTTGCGCCAAAGGGAAAGGAGAGTGTAGCAATTAGTTTTGTGATTGTAGGCACTAGTATAGCATTGCTTGCTGGACTTCCTTTGGGGCGTGTAATTGGGCTATATTTTGGCTGGAGAATCAGTTTTTTAATGATTGGAATCGTGGCGTTTTTAGTTTTTTTGGTGCTTTTAAAAACGCTACCACAATTACCAACAAGTGGTGCAGTTTCTCTGCGTTCTTTACCACAACTTTTAAAAACTCCAAAACTCTTAGGAGTTTATGGGATCACAATGTGTTTGGTAACTGCACATTTTATTGCATATAGCTATATTGAGCCATTTTTGGCGCAAAATGCGCATTTTAGTCAAAACAATATTACAGCAACACTTGTAATCTTTGGAGCAATGGGAATTGTTGGGGGGTATTTGTTTTCTAAATATCACGATAAACATAAGGAATCCTTTTTGACATTTGCAATTTTTGGAGTATTTGTTGCATTGCTATGTTTGAAACTCTCAAGTTTTAGCGCATTTGGTGTGGTTTTAGTTTGTGTGCTTTGGGGATTGTCTATTGTGATGTTTGGACTTGCTTTTCAAGCAAAAGTGTTGCATTTAGTGCCTGTTGGAACTTCTATTGCAATGTCAATATTTTCTGGAATTTATAATGTTGGAATTGGAAGTGGCGCGTATTTTGGTGGATTGATCTTAGAATATTTAAGTGTGGAATATGTCGGTTACTTTGGAGCATTTTTAGCATTTTGCGTATGTGTGTATTATCAAGGAAGTTTTATAAAAAAGACTCCAATTATGGAATCTTAATTGTCGTCTTTAATGAGATTTTCTTTGGCTTCTTCTGGAAGTTTAGCAAGGAAGTTTGCCATATTAAAATTCACACCTTGCCCCATAGCTTCATTAACAAGAGCAATAGACTTTTTAGAGTTAAACTGGCTAAGTGGATGATATGGTTCAAAAAGGCAGTTTGTAACAGCAAGCGCATAAGCATTCTTTTTGATTTCTTGTGCAGCTGCATGAGGATTATGAATGTATGCAATGCTTTGGATTAAGCGTTCATCAAATTCCCAATAATTAAATAAGAATCCTAAAAACGAAATACTATCAACACCGCAATATTGGTTTTCTAAATCATGTACATCTTGAAAATCATTGATTTTATTTTGCTCTAAAAATTCTTTATCTTTGCCAGATTTAATCAGCATATCAGAAAGCAAAATCATACCCAAACGTAATAGCATTGCACAAGGAATTAGCTCATTTGCAAGCGCTTTATCTTCTTCTCTTAGCCACGCTGAAATAAAATCAACCTCCTTGGAACAATTTGTTAAAAAAGTATTATTGTCTAACCCATAAGGCGAAACATTAATGGAAAAGCTTGAGCGAACCGCATTTGCCATTACGGTATTTTTAATTGTTCCAGCACCTAGCAAAGACACAACTTGTTGGATTGTTGAAACTTGGCGTGATAATCCATAAAATGGAGAATTTGCAAGGCGCAATAACTCACCTACGATCAAGGGATCTTTTGATAAAATTGCCGCAACTTTAGAGATTTCTAAATCTGCTCCACTAGAATCTACATAATTGCGTAATTCTATAACAGTTTGCGGTAGAGGAGGTAGCTCTTTAATGGTTTCTACAAGTATAGGATTCATAGAATTTTCCCCTTGCTATGATGTAAAAGCGGATTTTATATTATATTTATTAAAACAATCCTTATAATGATGCGAGATAAAATTTAAGAATTAAGGCTTTTGATTGAAGTTATGTTAAAATAATGCAAATTTTAAGGAGATTTGATGCGTTTTGGAAAAATTGATTATCTTAATCTTTTGCCTTTTGAAGTGTTTGTTCGGGCATATCCAAAACCTTCACAATTTCAACTTTTTTATCAGAAAAAAAAATCCTATCCTGCGCGTTTAAATAGAGAGTTTTTGTTTAGACGCATTGATGCGGGATTTATTTCTTCTATCACTGCTTTAAGGGCTAGAAAGGAAAGATTCCAAGCTATAAATGTTGGAATTATAGCGCGTAAGAGAGTGGTTAGTGTAATTTGTTTGCCTAAAGAACAAGGAGAGGATTATCAATCTGCAACTTCAAATGCTCTTTTAAAAGTATTGGGATTAAAAGGGCGTGTGTTAATTGGGGATAGGGCATTAGTGGAAGTTTTGCGACAAAAACAAGATTGCAGAGACAAAGGTAGCAAGATTGCGTTTTTGGATTTAGGAGAAAATTGGGTACAAAAAGAGCATTTACCATTTGTATTTGGGCGTTTGTGTGTTAGAGAAAATCGAGAATTTTATTCAAAGTTAATGCGTGCGTTTTTAAAAAAGAAAATTAAGATTCCATATTTTATGCTAAAAAATGCAGAATCCAAAAGTGGAGTAGAGGCTAAAGAAATCTTAAATTATCTTCAAGTTTTGTCTTACAATATGGATAAAAAGGCAAAATTTGGAGCGGAGAGATTTTATCGTAAATTGCGTATCTTAGGGATTAAGCCACCAAGTAGATTTTAAAAAAACAAAAGATTTTTAGGATTATGTGATTTTAAACTAAAATGTAGGTTTAATAGAATATAATACTGCCCTTAAATTTTAAAAAATCCCAAAGATATGGGTTTAGGAGTAACGATGGAGCAAACATTATCCATTATCAAGCCTGATGCAGTACAGAAAAATGTGATTGGGAAAATTGTTGATAGATTTGAGAGTAATGGCTTAAGAATTGCAGCGATGAAAAAGATTAGACTAAGTAGAAATGATGCAAAGGAGTTTTATGCTGTGCATAAAGAACGCCCTTTCTTTAATGATTTAGTGGATTTTATGGTAAGCGGACCTGTTGTTGTAATGGTTCTTGAGGGGCTTAATGCGGTAGCAAAAAATCGTGAATTGATGGGAGCTACAAATCCAAAAGAAGCAGCAGTTGGAACAATTCGTGCGGACTTCGCTGATAGCATTGATGCAAATGCGGTGCATGGAAGTGATAGCTTAGAGAACGCACAAAGAGAGGTTGCATTTTTCTTTTCAACAAGAGAAATTTGCTAGTTAATGCAGTTAGCTTTTCAAAAGGCGTTCCAAACTTGCAAAAATGGAGAAAAGATTCCGTTTTTAGTTCAAAGTGATGATAAAAAGGCACGATTAGAGGGCATACTTTTTTATGATAAGAGCCATTTTAATTTGCTAAAACTTAATGGAATCCTAAAAGGGAATATTACTTTAATCTGTGATATGAGCGGAGAAGAGTATGAAAAAGCACTTAATGAGTCTTTAGAGTTTTATCTAAGTGATGGTATTGTCAATTTGGATAATGAGCATTTTGAGGATATTATTGAGTGTGAAAATGGTAAGATTGATTTGAGTGAAATTTTAAATGGTGAATTAGAGATAATTCGTTGTGATTATCATACAAAAAATGATTAAATTTTTAAGGAGTAACAAATGGCAGTACCAAAAAGACGCGTAAGTAAAACAAGAGCAGCAAAAAGAAGAACGCATTACAAATTAACATTGGCAGTTCCCGTAAAAGATAAAGATGGCACTTGGAAAATGCCACATCGCGTAAATAAATTTACTGGAAATTATAAAAGCAACTAGTTAGGGTGTGATAATGAAAATTGCCATAGACGCAATGGGCGGAGATTTTGGATCTGCGCCGCTTGTGCAAGGCTCGCTACAAGCTCTTAAAGAGCGTAATTTTACGCTCGTGCTTGTGGGTGATGAGCAAGTTATTAAGCCCTTGATTCCTGCGGATTTAAAAAGCAAAGTAGAAATTGTCCATTGTAATGATTTTATTGCAATGGAAGATGGTGCAACTTCTGCTTTAAAACGCAAGGAAAGCTCTATTTATATTGCAATGGAAATGTTGAAAAATAAATCCGTAGATGCTGTTGTTTCAGCTGGGCATAGTGGGGCTACAATGAGTTTGGCTACACTAAAAATTGGACGATTGAATAATGTTTTGCGTCCAGCAATTTGCACACTAATGCCACGCATTGATGGCAATAAAAGCTTGGTTTTGGATGCTGGGGCTAATGTAGATTGTAAGCCAGAAAACTTATTTGAGTTTGGAATTATGGGCTATGAATATGCAAGAGCGATTTTGAATTATCCTAAGGTGCGTATTGGTTTGCTTGCAAACGGAGAAGAAGAATGCAAAGGCAATGAAATGACAAAAGTAGCCTTTGATCTTCTTAAGAAACATCCAAACTTTATAGGCAATGTCGAAGGAAACAATATTTTTGATAGTAATGTGGAAGTTGTTGTGTGTGATGGTTTTGTTGGAAATGCCGTGTTAAAGGCAAGCGAAGGTGTTGCAAACTCGATTTCTTTTTTACTTAAAAAACATATCAAGGCTTCTCCTATTGGAATTTTTGGAGCATTGTTTATGAAAAATGTGTTTAAGAAACTAAAAAAACAAATTGATTATGCTGAATATGGTGGCGCGCCACTTTTGGGTGTTAATGGAAATGTGATTATTTGCCATGGAAAAAGCAATGCGAAAGCAATGAAAAATGCTGTTTTTCAAGCGATTTTGGCTTATGAAAATGATGTGAATCATAATATTGAGATTGCATTAGAAACATTTAAGAATTAAAGGAGTAGCCAGTGGAGAAGCCTATATATGCGAGTTTAAGCTCCATTGGTGCTTATATTCCAAAGCGCGTCATTACAAATGATGATCTTTCTAAAATTGTAGAAACTAGTGATGAGTGGATAACTAAACGCACTGGAATTGAAGAGCGTAGATTTGCTGATATTAAAGAAGCTACAAGTGATCTTGCGACAGAGGCAGCAAAGCTAGCGATTGCGCGTGCGAATTTAACGCCTAATGAGATAGATGCAGTCATTGTTGCAACGATTTCTCCAGATTATTTTTGTATGCCTTCAACTGCTTGTGTGGTAGCGCATAATTTGGGGATTGTGGGTAGGCCTGCATTTGATATTGCAGCAGCTTGTAGTGGGTTTATTTATCTACTTTTGTTGGCAAAGTCTTTGATTGAGTCAAAAACACATAAAAACATTTTAATTATTGGAGCAGAAAAGCTCTCAAGCATTATTGATATGCAAGATAGAAGCACTTGTGTGCTTTTTGGAGATGGAGCGGGGGCGGCTGTGATTAGCCAAACAGAAGATAAGGATTTAAGCATTTTAGATGTGAATTGTGCCTCTAACGGACAATATCAAGATTTTTTAATGACTCCAGGTTGTGGGAGTAGAAATCCTGTAAATGATATGGTTTTACAAGAGAGATTGCAATTTATCAAAATGAAAGGCAATGAAACTTTTAAACTTGCAGTAAAAACTCTCACGCAAGATGTCATAGAAATTTTAGAAAAAAACAATATAAGCAAAGATTCCATTGATTTTTTTGTTCCTCATCAAGCAAATTTGCGCATTATTTCTGCAGTAGGTGATGCATTAAAATTTCCACAAGAAAAGATTGCTTTAACTGTGCGAAAGTATGGAAATACTTCTGCTGCTTCAATCCCTATGGCAATCAATGAGTTATACGAAGAAGGGAGAATCCAAAACGGCTCTAGACTCCTTTTGGATGCTTTTGGTGGAGGTTTAACTTGGGGTTCGGCGATTCTTAACTTCAATGGTAAATGATTAATACACAAGAGTGTCGTGTAAGAGATCTAATAGATTGGTTTCTTTGCCTAGTTTTCTTTGATAAATCACATAGTTTGCAAGCACTTTTTTTCCATAAATACGCGATTCTTCATAGGGGATCATTTCCATACTATACCAAGGATCTAAAGGATTACTTTTTTTGAAGAGATAGTTTTTAGCTAGCAAGCGGCGTGTGAAGCCCGGTCCGCCATTGTAGGCATAGGCGATAAATAAAGGGTGGTTAAATTCTTTGATTAAAGGGCGCGTGAAATATTCTGCATAAGGCACATTTATAGCTGGGTTAAACATATCTAAATAGCTTACTTCTTGTTCTTGTTTTAATTCTTTGGCGATGGCTTTGACATTAAAGGGCATAAGTTGCATAAGTCCTAGCGCATAGGAAGTGGAAATTGCTGTTGGGATAAAAAGACTTTCTTGTCTAGCAAGAGCGTAGAGAAGTGCTTGTTTATCGCTATCATAATTAGAAAAAACTTCTTTATAAGGCATTAAGAAATATTCTTTGTTAAAATCGCGTGAGAGCCAAACATAATGCGCTTCTGTTTCTGCGCTATTTGTTTTGAGTAGGAGTTTTTTTGCGAAATCTTGATTGGAGTTTTTTAGATTTTTAAAAGAATCGCGAATTTTCTCCCATTCAAAAGGATTTTTAAAGTTCCATTCTGCATTTTTCGTTTGTGTTGGAATCTTATAAATGATGCTGTAATTTGGATTTTTTTGAAGCATTTCAAGGCTTGCTAGAGTGTAAATATCTACAGATTTTGATTGTGAGATTTCTTGCAAATACAATGCATCATTGCTTGCTAAAAATGCCCAAAAAGCTGCACGATTTTTATTGAAAGAATATTTTGAGAGTTTTTGAGAGTGCAAAAAATAGACAAGTGCTTGATCTTTTTTTCCGGAATTCATTGCGTTTAAACCTAGATAAAAGGCGGTTTCTGCATCAAGGGCGTTAATAATATTTTGAGGTTTGATTGCGGTTAGTGAAGCATTAAAGTTCTTAAGATTTGGCGAAAGAATTATATGTCTAAGGGCACGTAAAAAATTTCCATTGCGTTCATTAATGAGTTTGATGATTATTTCTTGTGGAATTTTAAAATTTAAATAATTGCGGTATTCTTGAGAAATAGCAAAATAAAAATTACCAAAAGTTTTAGCATCTTGTGTGATTAGGGTTTTAAAGGGATCTTTTGAGGCTAGAATTTGTAAATCTTTGGAGAGTTTTGCGTCATGTGGTTTTACGCTGTTTGAAATTTTTCTAAGCGTTGCTTTATCTAGGGATTCAGCCTTTTTTGTTGTTAAGGCAAGGGCGATACATTTTGCATCTTCCTTTAAAAGTTTATCTAAGGGCATTCTTTGGCAAATCGTTTTACGCGAAAGTGTTTTATTATCACCTTTTTTAAAATAGAGTCCAAAAAGCTTTGCATTTTTGCGTATAGCGAGATTATAGGCTTCTTTTGCTTCTTTGGGATTAATATCTTGTTGTAAAAATAACCAAATGTAAAAATCCCTAGAGATTCCAGCGGGTTGTTTTTTTAGATAATCTAGTGTAATGTCTTGACTAAGAGTTGGGATTTGCTTGGATTCTCCAAAGGCAAAACTTAGCACACATAAAAGAAGAATAAAAAATCGCATTTTTGTCCTTACATTAAAGATTGTGAGCTAATTGAAAAAGTAATTTTACTGCAAATAAATCAATGAATTTTAGAACCAAAATCACAAGAATAGGCGTTAAATCTACACCACCTATTAGCGTTGGGATAATGCGCCGAATTTTTGCATAAAGAGGCTCAGTTAGTTTTGCTAAGATTTGAACAATAGGGTTATAAGGATCTGGACGCACCCAAGAGATAAGAGCGGCAATAATAATCACCCAAATATAAAGATTAATTATTAGGCTTAAAATTTGAGCAAATGCTTCAATAAAAGTGTTTAAAATCATTTCAATTCCTTAAAATATCATGTAAATAAAAGCGTAGATATGGAAAAAGATCGCTTAGCTCTGGTCCGTGCGTATGTCCTGTTAGTAAAAAACGCAAAGGCTTAAAGAAGTATTTGCCTTTTAATTTGCTTTTTTGCATTGCTTGTGTTTTAAATACATCAAATTCTATCTTACTAAAATCTTGCTCTTGTAAGAGTGCGAGAAGTGTTTGCTGTAAAATCTTAATTGCGTCTTTAAACTCTAAAATTTCTTGCGTTTCTTTATTTTTAGATTCCATATTTTGCTCTAAAAGCAAAGCTTTTTTAATAAAGATATAATCCACTTTTTCGCGGATTTCATTAAGTGTGCTTGCTTCTTGCAAATAGATCTTTGCTAATGCGCCAATTGTAGAGTCTTTATAGCCTAAAAGCACTGCTAAATCCTGTTCATTGATTTGCTTAAAATGTTCGCGATTAAGAAATTTTAGTTTATCGATATCAAAACGCGCAGGAGCTTTTGCAACTTTTGTAATATCAAACCACGCAAAAGTATCCTTTAGAGTAAAGACTTCACAAGGCGTTTTATTTCCCATCAGCACAAGATAATTCACAATTGCTTGTGGCAAAAAACCACAATCTAAGAGCCATTGCACACTAGAGGCGTTATCTCTTTTGCTCATTTTTTTTCCTTCTTCATTAAGAATTATGGGCAAATGCGCAAACTTAATAGATTTTTCATAGTTTAAATAATGGTGGATTAGCATTTGTTTAGGAGTGTTACTTACATGATCTTCTCCACGCACGATAAAATCAATATCATAGAGCATATCATCTACTGCACAAGCAAAATTATAAGTTGGGATTCCATCTTCTTTTAGAATAATAAAGCTATCTATTTCATTAGGTGCAAAAACAATATCTCCTTTAATTTCATCGTGAAATTGCATTTGCTCTTTTGGAGCTTTTAATCGCACAACGGGGTGTGGATTTTTGTCCTTTTCAAGTTCTGCCCAAGAGTCATCATAACGAAAAGCTTGATGATTTGTTTTAGCAATTTCGCGTTTATTGTCTAAAAATTCTTTCGTGCAATAGCAATAAAATGCGTGTCCTTGCTTAATTAAGTATTCTGCAAGTTGGCGATGGCGTTCAAAATTATGGCTTTGATACACAAGATTGTCCCAAGTGATTCCAAAAAGACTAAGTAAAAACATAATGTCTTTATCCTTGCCTTCAATATTGCGTGCGGTATCAGTGTCTTCAATGCGGAGCAAAAACTTTTCATTGCGTTGTTTTGCTAAAATATAATTAAACACGGCAGCACGCAAATTACCTGTGTGCATATCTCCTGTTGGGCTTGGTGCAAATCGTAGCATCTTAAAACCTTATGTTAAAATTTTGAGATTTTAACATAAGCAAAATTAAAAAAGCACCTAAGAGATTGAAGTTTTAAGCAAAATCATAGCGCGAATCTTGGCGAATATCATAGAGATTTTTAGATTCTGGTTTTTTTAAGATCAAAGGTTAAAATTGGAGCAACAAATTTAATGAGAAATTATAAGCCACCAAAGCGGCGGTGGCGGGTTTTAAACTCTATTAACATAGATTCTAATTCTTTTTGGCTAAAATCTGGCCATAAAGTGTTGGTAAAAAAGAGTTCTGCATAGGCACTTTGCCATAATAAAAAATTAGAAAGTCGCATTTCTCCACCTGTGCGCACTAGCATATCAACAGGTGGAATCCCAGCAGTATCAAGTGCGTTTTCGATGGTTTGAAGACTTGGGTTTTGTTCTTGTTTGAGTTTTAAAAATGCACGGCGTAATTCATCTTGTGCGCCATAGTTTAAGGCTAGGATTTGTGTTAAGCCATTGCATTTTTCTTGTGTGGTGTGTTCTAAAAAAAGGATTTTTTCTTGGAGTTTTGTGCTAAAAATGCTTAAATCTCCGATGGCTTTAAAGATGATATTATTGTTTAAATAGGTAGAAAGTTTTGAGTCTAAATATTCTTCAAGCAAACGCATAAGAAAGCTAACTTCCGTTTTTGGACGCTTCCAATTTTCAGTAGAGAAGGCATAAAGACTTAAAAAAGAGATTCCATATTTTGCACAAAATTCTGTGATTTCTTGGATTTTTTCTGCACCTATTTTATGTCCGAAAGTGCGCATTTGTAAGTGATTTTTCGCCCATCTTCCATTGCCGTCCATAATCATTGCTAGATGTTTTGGCATTTATCCCTCTAAATCCAATAAAGAGTTGCTAAATTCATAAAGCGGGACAATCTCACTATCAACATTGATATGTGTTTCTTTGATAAAGGCTAGAGAGTCTAAGTTTCTACGCAAGAGATTTGCAACGCTCTCATACATTACGCTAATATCCAAACGCACTCCTTCTTTAAAGTTCCACAGCAAGCCCCAAGTTGCTCCTAGGTTTGAAAATACAGAATAAAATTCTAGGCAATCTTGTTCTTTAACGCGCTTTTTTCTAAGCTGCATAAAACCATCTTTGCTGGAGTCATCATAATGCAGTGGGATAGTTAAAACCTTGTGTTTTAAGGACATTAACATATGGCTAAGAAAAGCAAATTCCCATTTGGATTCTGCATTTGCTAGACGATCTGTTAAAAAGCCTTTCATTACATCAAAGGGATTTTCGCTATTTTGTAAAAATTGTTCTAGAGTTTTTTCATTAAGTTTTAATGGGATATTGGAGTCTTTTAGTAAATTTGGTTGTTTAATGAGATTTGAAAGCGTAATAGAACCTGTGCTTCCACGCCCCATCATTGCCCAGTATTTACCACCGATTTGAAGTTCTTTTAGGCTTTTTGTTTCCATTGCTGTATTGCCAACTTTTAGCATATAGCGAATGCCTTGTAGCTTTTCCATTACTTCAAGCTTAATGGGCAATGTAGCATTAAACTGCGTAGTTTTAGAAGAGTTTTGGAGTGTGTTTTGCACTTGTGCTAATTGGTGCAGTTGTTTAATCATAAATGTTGTGCCTGTTCTAAGATTTTAAATGCTAGGCTTAGTTTATCACAGAATCCTAAATCTTTGACAAATGCATCACTAATCCATAAAAGTTGATTGTTATTTGCGTCTAAGGGATTGTGGTTTTGTGTGATTGTGTTTAAACAAATGGCGTCTAAGCCTTTCTTTGTTAGGGCAATTTTAGCATTTTGGATTCCATCTTTGGATTCTAATTTAAAGCCGATTGTTTTTTGCGTTTTAGAAAGTGTGGCTAAAATATCTTGATTTTCTATAAGTTGAAGATCCCATTTTGCTCCGATTTCTTGCTTTTTTAGTTTTTCTTTTACTTTGTTTTTTGGGATATAATCGCTAATTGCGGCACTCATAAACAAAAAACTCTGCATTTTTGGTTCTAGCTTTTGCCATTGTTTGATTGCTTGGAGATAATCTTGTGTGGATTGGACTTTTTGTGTCTGAATTTCTAAAGGCAGAATAAAGGGAAATTGTGAGCTTATAAACTCTACTTTTGCGCCTAAAAAATATCCTGCAAGAGCAATGCACGCCCCCATTTTGCCACTTGACGCATTAGAAAGATAGCGCACAGCATCAATGCTTTCTTTGCTGCCACCACCACTTACGCACACACACGCTTCTTCCCAAAAAGAATTTTTATAAAAAGCGCGTATAGTTTGATAAGCAATCTCTAATGGTTCCGCTAACGCGCCATTACCGATTGTTTGACAAGCTAATTCTTTGCATTGTGGTGCAATGAGTGTAATTTCTCTTTGTTGTAAAATCTCTAAAGACTCCATAGTTGCTTTGTTTTCTAGCATTTTTGTATTTGCTGCTGGGGCAATACATTTGAGTTTATCAAAAGCTAAAAAACTCTCTAATAGCACATTATCTGCAATCCCATAAGCGATTTTATTAAGCGTATTTGCGCTACAAGGGGCGATTAAAAATAAATCTGCCCAAGCAGCAAGAGTAATGTGATTGTGTGGAGTCTCTCCCCAGCTTTGTGTATTTTGTGTTAGCACTCTATAATGAGAAATGGCTTCAAAGAGTAAGGGTTGAATAAAATCTTGAGCACCCTTACTCATCACTACGCGCACGCTTGCTCCTAGTTTTTGTAGGATTCTAATTAATTCTAAACTTTTATAAATTGCCACGCTCCCACATACGCCAAGAGCGATTTTTTTATCCTTTAGGGGCTGTCCTAGTACTTGGATTGTCGTATTTAGTGCTTGTTGCATTTGCCATCCTTTAAGGTTTAATTATTCTGCTTCTAGCTCAAAGCTTACATCATTTTGATTGAGAGTTTTAGAAATTTTTTTATAAGGTGCAACATAGCCTAAATCTACAAGTGCATTAGAAAGTTTTGCGAGCACTGGACCACCTGTTCCACTTCCACTTCCTCCGTGTTCTACCATTACTGTAATAACATAGCGGGGATTATTTGCAGGCAAAAATCCTGTAATCCACGCTTGAGAGCGATGAAAATAATCCATATCTGCTTCTTTGATTCTTGCTTTATCTTCTTGTGAGATTCCAACAACTTGTGCAGTTCCGGTTTTACAGGCTAAATATGCCTTAGATTCTCTTGTTGCATAAAATGCTGTGCCTCCAATTTCAGAACAAACTTGACGCATTCCTTCGCGTAAAACTTGAAGCTTGCTTTTTTCAAAAGCATTTAGCACATCTTTTGGTTCTTTTAGATTTTGGTCTTTTACAAAATGTGGAATAGGTAACTTGCCACTTGCAATTAGAGCAGTATAATTTGCAATTTGTAAAGGGGTGGTTAAAAATAAACCTTGACCAATAGAGCTAACAATGCTATCTCCTACATACCAATCTTGTTTATAGCGTTTTTTCTTTAAAATTGGGCTTGGCACAATTCCTACAAATTCATTAGGTAAATCTACTCCTGTTTTTACTCCTAACCCCATTTTTTTTAGCACATCAGCAATATTTTCAAAATCTGTGCGTTGAGATAGGAGATAAAAATACACATCAACGCTGCGTTTTAGGGCTTTATATAAATCTGCACTTCCGTGTCCTTCTTTTTTCCAATCGCGAAATTTTCTCCCACCTAGCTCAACAAAAGGAGGTGTTTTGATTTCCGTGTTTTCATTAATATTAGTATATTCTAAAAGCGCTAAACCCATTCCCATTTTAATTACGGAGCCGGGCGGATATAAGCCATTAATGAATTTGTTAATTAATGGCTTATAAGGATTATCACGCAAAGCATTCCAATTCTCAAAGGAAATTCCACCTACAAAATGATTTAAATCATATTCTGGGTAACTTCCAGCAGCTAAAATTTCTCCATTATGTGCATCCATAATAATTGCCGCCCCATTTTTGCCGCTAAAGATAGAATCCATTGCATTTTGAAGTTTTATATCAAGAGTTGTTGTAAGATTGCGATTTTCAATAGCTTCTTTATAAGAAACAACACCCACTTCTTCATTAAGTGCAGTAACTTTGACGACTCTTTCTCCTAACTCGCCTTGCAAAAAGGTATCATATTGTCTTTCTAGTCCTTCTTTTCCAATGATTCCCGTATATTTGGAGATAGGCTGTTTTTCTATATCTTTTTGGTTTGCACGATTGACATAGCCGATAACATGAGAAGCTGTGGTAGTATTTGGATAAAAGCGGCGTGATATTGGGGTTATGCGTATTGAATTGATTTGACTAAGTTTAGGATAATGCTTTAAAATCTCATTGTGATCAATAGAATCAATTACGGAGATAAAATCGTGATTATAAGGTGAATCTTTTTGTCGGTATCTTTTTATTAATTCTTCTTTGGAATATTCTGGGAAAAAAACTAAAAGTTTTTGAATTTCTTTCTCTAAGGTCGGTAGGTTTGCACGCAAAGAAAGGCGTGGTGGCAAAGAAATACTAAAATTTATAGTGTTTGTAGCAAGTGGAAATCCATTACGATCTAGGATTTGTCCGCGAATTGGTACAATAGGTTCTTGGCGAAGCATATTTTTGCTTGCTTGTTCTTCAAAATCTTTATGATCTAAAATGCTAATATCAAAAATTCTAACAAGCAACAATAGCCAAAACAACACAAAAGCGCTAAAGATTAAAGTAATGCGTGCATTCATCTATAAAATCCATAAAAATATCCAAACTAACAACACTTCAATCCCTGCATAAAGCGCTAAAAGCGTGGAGAATTGTGGAACTTGTTCATCAAAGAGCCACCCAAAAAAATAGAGAAAGGAAAAATATCCAAAATACGCATAAAAAATAAAAAGTGGAATAAAAATTTTGTTATATCCAAAGAATTTACGGAATTTCGGTAGTAGAATTTTAAAAGAAAAGAAAATGAAAAGAAGCGTGCTAAGAAGTGGCAATCCCTTGTTTGCTTCAAAATAAATAAAAAATGGCACAAAAAAATAAAAGATTCCAAAAGATTGTTCTTCGTATTTTTCTTGCGCAATCACATAAGCAATTCCAAAGAGTGGTGGTAAAAAATAATAAATATCAGTGATTGCAACATAAATCACAAAAAAAACAACTAAGAAAATAATTCTTAGATTTGTTTGATTAGTGCTATTTCTTCGCATAGTGGAAAATGTTTGCATAAAATACAATCCGCCCAAATTTTTTGATTAGGAATCTTATCTTTACTAATTTCTATAAAATCAAGTTTTTCAAAAAGCGCACGCTTATAAGTTAACACTAAAATTTCTTTAATCCCAAGTTCTTTGCCCTCCTTTTGACAATCTAAAATCATTGCTGTGGCAACTCCTAATCGCTGTGCTTTAGGAATAACAATTAAGCTTCTAATCTCTGCAAGCGTAATAGAATGTAAATGTAATGCGCAAAATCCTAACATTACAGGGTTTTTTAGTGCACTTAAAGACTTGTTTTCTAAGAAAAGTTTGCTAGGGTTGGAATCTAAAATTTCTTGTTCTTCCCAAGCAACGCGATAAGAGCGAATCATATTTGCCATAACTTCAGCACTTCTTTCTAAAATCACACCTCTTTCTACTTCAGGACGCACAATTTCACGCATTGTTGGAATATCATTTAATACAGGTTGTGTAATAATCATAGGGCATATCCTAATGTGTTTGCTACAATAAAATTTGCAATTTTAGGGGTATTTTGTTTTTTTAAAGAGCTTGAAAATAGGGCGTTTGGAAAGGCAGCTTTGAGTTTGTTTTGTTCACTTACATTGAGTTTGTCAAATTTTGTAAAAACTTGCACAAAGCGTTGATCTCCTCTTAAAAACTGCGCAACAAATGCCACAAGATTTGCATCAATTTCTAAATTAGGATGTCTGCTGTCTATTAAATGCACAAACAATCTAATGCAATCTCTTTTGCGTAAAAACTCCACTAAATTGCGATTCCATAGCTCCTTTTGACTTTTAGCAACTTTTGCATAGCCAAATCCGGGCAAATCTACAAAAATGAGTTTTAAGACTTCTTGCTGTGTGGAATCTTCTGTAGAATCTTGTAGAGTGTTTGTTTTCCATTGCGTCAAAAAAAAGTTAATTAGCTGTGTTTTGCCCGGAGTTGATGAGCTTTTTGCTAGATTTTTTTGGTTGCATAAGAGATTAATTAGTGTGCTTTTCCCTACATTGCTACGTCCTAGAAATGCAACTTCTGAAAGTATAGGTGGGGGACATTGTGAGAGATTTTGCGCTGAGGTTAGAAAATTTGCACGAATTAGGCTAAAGTTTTGCATCATTTGTCTTTATCTAACTTAAAGATTAATCGTGCAGGCTTTTTTCCATTGCCAACAACATTAATATAGCCTTCTTTGTATCGGACTATAATTTTATCGCCTCTAACAACATTGTTTTTGTCTATTTCCTTTACGATTGCATTGCCTAAAATTTGATATTCTTGCGTGCTTGGAAAATACAATGCTTCATTAGATTCTCCTTCAATCTTACGTCCATCTTTTAATTCTAGCCAAAAACGCACATTACCAATGGCTTGCATTTTGTTAGGGCGATTGTTGGAATCTAAAAATACAAAGGCTTCTTTAGCAACTAAACGATCTTTTGCGCGTTTGATTTCTACATTTCCTTTTAAATGAGTAAGCTTTTTTTTCTCATCGCCGATAAATTCTTGCGCACTCACTTCAATTTCATTTGCAAACGCAAAAAGCCCTAAAAATAGGATTCCAACTAAGAATTTCATGGATTTTCCTTTAAGATTCCATAAATATTTGTTGCATGGATTTTTTCGTTTTTATAGATAAGATTGCGTCCGCGGATTTTGGAGTTTTTATCTAAGATTATAAACTCTCCAACTCCTTCTAAGCTTTTAGATTCTGGAGAATAGCGCGCTTGCTCACTCCAAACTTTTGTTGCATCACGCTTATAGGTAACGCCTTGTGAAAAAAAAATATCTTTATTGTTATAAAGTGCTAAGTCAGCTTGCAAGAGTTCAGGAGTTTTATTGTTGAGATTTTTTACTTCCAAAGATTCTAACTCGCTTTCTTTGTTTGTGTTTTCCTTTGCTTTTTTGCCTTTGGCTATAGTATTTACGCCATTTTCTGTGATTTTAAAATATGCAAAGTTAAACACTTCAAAGCGCGAAATATTTTGCTGTGCTTGCGTAATGCGTGCGTGCTTTATGCTTAAAAACAAAACCATAACAATACTAAACCCACATAAAAATATAAAAAAGAAAGTTACAAGTTGTGCACTTTGGAAGGTTTTTAAGGGATTAAACAAAGAGTTCATAGAGTTTTGCCTCTAAATTTTCTTTTTTAATAATGTTGTCAATCATTGCACGCACAGCACCTTTGCCGCCTTTTTGTTTTAAGACTTTACGCACATTTTGCTTAACAAGTTTCGCTGCATCTTTTGGTGCATAAGAGTGCTTAACAAGTTTAAGCATACTTAAATCATTTAAATCATCACCAATAATTGCAACTTCATTAAGAGAAATTTTTGTTTGCGCTACAATCTCTTTTAAAGCTTGTGCTTTGTCTTTGATTCCTTGTTTAATGTAGGTGATTTTTAGTTCTTTTGCACGATTTTCTACAAGTTTAGATTCTCTCCCAGTAATTATTGCAACTTCCCTTCCAAGCCTAATCCAAGCAGCAATTCCTAAGCCATCTTTAACATTAAAAGCTTTAATTTCTGATCCTATATCACTATAAATAATACTTCCATCGCTTAAAGTGCCATCAACATCTAAAACGATAAGTTTAATCATAGCACACCCTTTGTGCTAGGGATTCCAAGTGCATTGTTTCTGGTGCAAGCTCTACGCAATGCAACAGCAAAGGCTTTAAAAGAAGATTCAATTAAATGGTGTTGATTCTTGCCTCTTTTTGCAATAATATGTGCAGAGATTCCAGCATTTTGCACAACAGCACGAAAAAACTCTTCAACTAATTCGCAGTCAAATTCTCCAACTTTTCCACTAATAGGGACTTCATAAATTAAAAAAGGGCGATTGCTTAAGTCTAAATCACATTCCACGCAAGCTTCGTCCATCACAACACTAGCATTTCCAAATCTTTCCACTTGACAAATTGGAAAAAGTGCTTGTTTGAGTAATGTGCCAATGACGATTCCACAATCTTCTACGCTGTGATGAAAATCAACTTCCAAATCTCCTTTGCAACTAAGATTAAGATTCCAATTTGCGTGCTTGCAAAAAGATTCTAACATATGGTTGAAAAATCCGATTCCACTTTGAATTTCTCCATTACCATTCCCATAGACTTCTAAAGAAGCGGTGATTTGTGTTTCTTTTGTCGTGCGTGTTAGTGTTTGCATTGTTTTACCTTAGTTATTCTGTAGCAATAAATGCTCCTGCAATTTTTTGTGATGCAATAAAATCTCTTGCTTCTCCTTCGCTTTTAAATCCACTTAGCATTACGCGATAAATAGGCGCACCATCAAGCATATATTCTTTGATAATGGCTTGATAGCCGTGAAGATTAGCGTGAGTATTTTGATAGCTTTGCGCACCTTCTTTGCGCCTAAATGCACCAATTTGAACAAGAAAATGTGAGAGTTGTATTGTCTTTTGTGTGGTAGCAACTTTGTATTCACTGCGCGCAATGGTTTCTTGATTGAGTGGTAGGGCATTAGAGATTGCACCATTAAAACCAATTACTTCTACGCGCACACGCGCTGTGCCTTTTGCCATCATATTAATATCTTGTGCAGCACTTTTGGATAAATCAATGATTCTGCCTGCAACAAAGGGACCTCTATCATTAATGCGCACAATGGTTGAACGCCCATTTTCTTTACTTGTTACACGCACGATTGTATTCATTGGCAAGGTTTTATGTGCCGCAGTGTGTGCATACATACTATAAGTTTCTCCGTTAGAAGTTTTTTTGCCGTGGAATTTTGGACCATACCAACTTGCAATTCCGTCATAGCTTTCACCTAGCGTTACGGTTGTTGGATAATACCATTTTCCATTGATTTGATAAGGACGCATTGTGGCTTTTTGGGATTGCGCGCTATTATTCATTGTGCCATAATTTGGCGCACCACCATTATAGGGAATATTTGTTCCTTTAGAACCACAACCAAGCAAAAGCGCTATAAAAGCCCCCAAGAAAACCTTAAAAAAGATTCCAACAATTTGCATTTTAACCTCTGTTTAATGGAATCACAATTTCTTGATTAATAGAAAGCGTATTGCTATTTGAGATTCCATTGTATTGTGCGATTTGTTTGCTTGGAATACCATAGCGTTTTGCGATAGAATACATTGTTTCTCCCTTTCCTACGCGATGAACAAGATAGGGTCTTATTTTGATGTCTTGATTTTGAGTGTTTTCTTTATAATGTGCCAGAAATTGATAAGGAATATGCACGCTGTAAGTTCTAGAAAATGTTGGAGTGATTGCGCGTTTAAACTGCGGATTATAGCGTTTTAGCTCGCTTAAAGGAATTCCGGCTTTAGCGGCAATCTTACTAAGTGGTGTAGCAGGGGCTACTTCAATAGTTGCTAGAAGAGAATTTGCTCCGCGATTTAAAAAATAATCATAATCATTTGTTTTTAATGTGTCTATATTATGAAATAGTAAAGAAACCGATAAAATTTTTCGGATATACATTCTGCTTTCTAGGGGAATATACTTTGCATCAGGATCTAATAGCACATTTAGAGAATCGCTTTTGGCTTCTTGTATGGCTTTTCTTAAACGTCCATCTCCACAATTATAAGCAATGGCGGCTAGATACCACTTACCAAAAGAAGCTTTTAGATATTTTAGATAGGTAATGGCTGCTTGTGTGGATTTAATAGGGTCTTTGCGTTCATCAATTTGACTATTAATAGTAAGTCCTAGTGATTGTGCAGTTTTTGGCATAAACTGCCACATTCCAATTGCGCGTTTGTTAGATTTTGCAGTAAGAGAAAATCCAGATTCTATCATTGCAAGATATAAAAACTCTTGCGGGATTCCTTCTTTTAGAAACATTTCTTTTAGTGTTGGGATAAATTCTTGCCCATCTTTAAATTTTGCAAGCAAATAATTTTGGTGCGTATCGCCAAAAAATGTGTTTCTAACATCGAGAAAGTAAGCGTCGTTTAAAAACTCTGGTTCTACATCAAAAGTTTTTAACACTTCTTCGTTGCGCATATCGTAATCTAAATCATTAAATTGCGCGAAAGCGGAAGTAATGAAAGTTAGCAAACAAAGCAAAAGATAAAAAATTTTCATTTTTGGATAGCCTTATACTTAATAAAGTTTAAAAAACCTTAATTCTATCTAAAAAAACATAATTTTTCAAGAAATTAAACTGAGTTTATGCAGGAGTTTAGAGAATATTGGATATATTTACGCTTTTAATGAAAAGTGTTTTATAAGGTATTAAGGAGCTATTTTAATGATTGGTTTTGTGCAAGATCATCTTAATGATTTTAAAGATCAAATTATTATTCCTAGAGAATTTACAAGCGCGATTTGTTTTGGTCAAACTGGTATGGGTAAAACAACAGGTTTTATTTTGCCAAATTTAGAAGATAGAATCAAAAGCGGGCAAAGTGTGATTGTCTATGCGTATAAAAGCAATTTTGAAGGAATGGTAAAAGCACTTGCTAGAAAACATAATCGTTTGCAAGATATAATAGAGATTGGGACGGACTTTGGGGAAAGCATTAATCTTTTAGACGGAGCCACTGAAAAGCAAATTGATATTTGGTTTGCTAGATTTGATAGTGAAAGGGATAATTATTGGAATCAAAGCGCAAAAAATCTCTTTAAAGCGGTTTTTGAGAGTTTAAAAATTTTTGCCCTTTTTAAAAAGGACTCCTTAATGGAATCTTTTTTGATAAATTATAAAGAAATAGTGAGTTTTTGCGAGATTAATGAATGCTTGTCTATTGAAAATTTAAAGAAGCTTTATGAAGATATTCAAAGGATTTATCAATTTGTTTGTAAGCAGAAAGAAGTATATCAAGAGAATTTTATGTTGCTAACCAAAATAAAGAAATTACAGCTTTGTAGTAATCTTTTAAAGGAGTATTCTAGTTTAGAAAAAACAGAACCAGGAACAGGAAATAAGGGAGTTCAAGAACATTTAAAAAATCTTATTTCTGATTTTGCTAAACATCTAAATATCAATCAAGGTAGATTTTGGAGTAATAATTATTTTGATGTGGGAAAAATTGTGATAATTTATGTGGAGAATTTAGGCTTAATGCTATCAAACTTCTTTAATGTGCGTTTATCAGATCTTTTGCAAAAGCGTTTAGAGTTAAGGCATTTTGATGATTTATTGGGAGTTACTGTGTTTTTAGATGAAGCGCATAAAATCATTAATGTAGATTCTATACCTGAAGTTTCTGTATGTAGAGAAAGTCGTTTTGAATACATTTTGGCAACACAAAGTCCAAATCTCTTATATCAAGCAATTGGAGTTAATAACACCCTTGCAATGCTTGATAATATTGTCTATAAACTAGGCTTTAAGGTAGATAGTATCGAAGAATGCAGGGGATTAGAGAAATTTGAATATCGCTTTTTGGATGACTCTAAATGTGCAAAAACGCAAGGCAAAATAAAAAATCCAGTTTTTATAGACAAAGATGAAATTTGTAGTGCTAGGGCGGAATATGCTAGATTTAATAGGATTTTTGAAAGATTTGTTGTGTATGATTGTGAGAACTTTAAGAAGATAGAAAATATCAGCAATAATGCATACCTAATCCCAAAAAGCATTGAACATCAAGCAATTTTGCACGATGATCATAGGGTTTTAGAAGTAGAATATTGTAGCATTAATGCTATAAGCCTAGACTTTGGAGTATCTAAGCAAGAACACAAAGAAGAACAAGAAACTAAAGACCATAAAAAAACTGAAGATTTAAGAGAAGATTTTGATGCATTAATGCGTTATGTTGCAAAAATGGATAATGAGCTAACAGAGATAAAACAAGATAGAAAAATTACCTCTGTGAAATTTATGGAGCATGCGCGTTTAATGCGATCACAATTAAATAAGTTAAGAGATGAAATTAAAGAAATAAAAGAAAATTATCCAAACAAATAATTTTTTTTCAATTCTTCTAATCAAAAACATTCTCTGATAAATTTGCTAAGTTTTGTTGATTTTAAATTTCTAATTAGTTTTATTGCTATTCTTAGATTCACTTTATTAAATTTTTATGCAAGAATCTATATTTTTAAAAAAATTTGACTATACAATAAAATTAATTTATGCTATAATCCCAACCTTATCACTGCTTTATGCTGTGTATTTTCCGTGTGAAAAGTCCATAGCTCAATGCTACAATACTATTTAAAAGTCAAGAATGTCTACAAATACAATTTTTATGGGAGAGATTCCTTTGGGAAAACTCTTTTTTATGCGCCTTGAAAATGCGTTTTTACTTGCTTTGGAGAATGCAACGCTTGAAGTGGTAAGTGATTTTGATAATTTAGAGTCCGAGCTTGATGCGTGGTGCCGTTTAAAGGGCGAAAAGTTTATTCAAAAAACCCATTTAAAGCATTGCTTTAGCTACACGCTTCAAAAGCAATCTAAAAATGCTTTCACGCCTTTAAAAACCGATTCTATCTTGTCTCTTGCGCCAAGTAATTTTGGGCTAAGTGCTAGGGATTCTATACCACAGATTGCAAGCCCAGAGTATGACTTTATGTTAAGCCACAAAGAGAGCGTTTGGAGTGAGAATCTAACACGTCTTTATGAAGACTCTAAAGCGGCACAATGGAATGCAACAAGTGAGATTGAGTGGGGTGCGATTCCAACTTATGATAAATCCTTAGAATTTGCCATTTCGCAAGTTATGACTTATCTCGTAGAAAATGAGTTTTCCGCCCTTTATGTGCCCGCAAAATTCTTACCAAAAGTTTCGCCTTATTACACAGAGGTGCCTTTACTTCTCTCTAGTATTATCGGTGATGAAGCAAGGCATATTGAAGTTTTCATTAAGCGTGCAAAAGCCACAGGTTTAGGGCTTCAATACTCCACGCTAACTACTCAGCAAAGCCTTTATACGCTTTTTAAAGAAAAAAATTACTTTGTTTCTAGCTTTTTGTTGCACATTATGGGGGAGGGGACTTTTGTAGATTTGTTACATTTTTTAGAAGAGCATATCCCTGATGCGCCGACAAAAAAGCTTTTGCGCCTTGCAAGAAAAGATGAAATGCGTCATGTTGCCTATGGAATGGCACATATTAAGCAAGGTTTAAGCGCAAATCCTAACAAAATCGCGCTTTTAAAACGCTCTGTGTTAGAGCGGAGAAGTTATTTAGATGAATTAAGTGGGGAATCTACGCTTTTATTGGAATCATTAGCTGTAATTGCTGGTGGTGGAAATTCTCCAAATGCTATAAAAAGAGGATTTGAAGCCTTAGAAGAGTTAAAGAAAAAAATGGAAAAAAATCGCACAAAACGCTTGATAGAGTGCAGAATTGATGAAGAGCTTGCAAGGGAGTTAAGCAAGGCACATACACCAAACTTTATGTGAATCTTTTTTGGTGGCGCAATTTGCGCTATCACAAAGGGTTTATCCTTAAAATCCGTGAGATTATTAACAAAAAAAGGAGCTTAAATGCTAGAAAAAGAAACACTTTTGGATTCCACACTTGCCTTTGGAGCGGAGTTTGTCGCACCTGTTACACAAGATGCTGATTTGCAAGGAAAGTTTCCAAAATCTGCTTATGATGCCTTAAAACAAAAGGGTTATATGGGGCTTTTAGTGCCAAAGGAATATGGCGGTTTAGGTGGCGGAAACTTTGAACATACTCAGGTTTGCTATGCTTTGGCACAATATTGTGCTACAACAGCACTTTGCTATATGATGCACAATACTTCTGTGGCGGGGCTTTGCGCGAGCGGTTCTGATGAGCTAAAGCAAGAGTTTTTGCCAAAGGTTGCTAAAGGGGAGATTGCCTTTGCTCTTGCCTTTAGTGAAAGTGGCTCTGGGACACATTTTGGAGAGCCTGATATTACAGAAGAAGTGAATGGTGAAGATAGAATCCTAAAGGGGCGAAAGAGCTTTGTAACTTCTGCGCAAAATGCGGATTATTATCTAACTTATACAAATTCCTGCATTAATCAAGGTGCAAAAAATATTTGGCTTGTGCATAAGGATTCTAACAATCTTTTGCACGAAGAAAATGTATGGAATGGTCTTGGAATGCGTGGTAATGCTTCAAAGCCTGTGCAATATAATGGTGTGCGTGTGAGTGAGCATTTAAGAGTGGGTAAAGAAGGAGACGGGGAGAGTGCTGCTGGGGCTGTTTTAATGCATTTTATTACTGGACTTGCAGCAGTGTATAGCGGACTTGCAAAAGCGGCGTATGATTGCGCGTTAAACCATACAAAGAAAAGACAATACACAAATAAAACTTCTCTTAGTGATGTGGAGCTTGTGAAAATCCACTTAGCTGATATGTATGCTAAGGTTCAAAGTGGAATTGCATTAGCACTTGATGCGGCAAGTAGCTTTGATAAAGGTGCTGATGATGCGGTTGTAAAAATCTTTGCTTCGCGCATTAATGCAACACATAATGTCTTAGATGTCTGCACTCTTGCAATGCGTTTAGGTGGAGGTAAGGCATATAGCAAGCTTTTGCCACTTGAACGCTATATGCGTGATGCGCTTGCTTCACAAGTTATGGCACCTAGTCTTGATGTGTTAAAGGTATGGCTAGGTAATGCGATTGCAAAATAAAGGAAAACTATGCAAACATTACTTTTAGGAGCGGTTGCGTATGACCCAAAGGTTGTGCCTATTTGGGATATTATTAGGGATTATGCAAATGAAAATGCAAAGACTTTTGGCATTAAACTAGATTATGTGCTATTTAGTAATTATGAAAGGCAAGTTGATGCGCTGTTAAAGGGGCATATTGATATTGCGTGGAATACAAATGTAGCGTGGATTCGCACTTTGCATGCGACAGGAGGCAAGGCAAGCGCGCTGGTTATGCGCGATACGGATATAGATTTTACAACGAAATTTGTTTGTAAAAAGGGAAGTGGAATCCAAAATCTTGCTGATTTAGTTGGTAAAAGATTTGGACTAGGCTCTATGGATTCCGCTCAAGCAGCAATTATGCCCTTGTATTATCTGCAAAAAGAACAAGGTGGTTTAGATTCTCAACTCTCCATTGTGCGTTATAATAGCGATGTGGGCAAACACGGAGATACAGGTAGAAGTGAGTTTGATCTTTTGAAGGCAATTAAAAAAGGTGAGTTGGATGCTGGAAGTATTGGCTCCAGCACTTGGATTAGAATCCTAGAAGAGGGGAGCTATCCAGATATTGAAAGCTTCTGGAGTAGTCCAGGATATTGTCATTGTAATTTTTCTATTTTGTCGGATTTTGATTCTAGTCTTGCAGATTCCTTTAGTCAGATGTTGCTTAGTCAAAATACCCAAAAAGACAATCCTGTCATTGCAAAAATGATGCAAATGGAGGGATTAAATACTTGGGTTAAAGTGGGAGAAAGGGAATTTAGGGCATATGATGACATTTATCAAGCAATGCAAGAACAAAATCTTTTAGAAAATAATCTTTAAGTTTTCAAACCACTACGCGCAAAATGCGTGTGGGTTGGGTTTTTCAAATTGTAAAATCATAAATTCAAATAGCTAAACTTTGCTTGGTATGGAATCTATTTTGTATTTACTAAAGTGGAGATTTATAAAGAGTGGCGGACAGAGAGAGATTCGAACTCTCGGTAATCTTGCGACTACGCATCCTTAGCAGGGATGTGGTTTCAGCCAACTCACCCATCTGTCCAAAAAATTATAAAGAAGCGAAATTATAACGATTTTAAGTAAAAGAGAGCTTAAAATTATGCGATTCCGCTATTTTGTAGAGCCTCTGCTTGAAAATACGCCACAATTGGATCGATAACGGAATCTAAATTCCCACTTAACATAATCTCTTCTAAGCTGTATAAAGTCAAGCCTACACGATGATCTGTTAAGCGATTTTGTGGATAGTTGTAAGTGCGGATTCTTTCACTCCTATCTCCACTTCCAACTTGGGACTTTCTAGCTTCTGCATTTTGTTCCATTTGTGCTTCAAGCTCTGCTTCATAGATCCTAGCCTTTAGGATTTTCATTGCTTTGTCTTTATTTTTGTGCTGGGATTTTTCGTCTTGCATAGAAACGCTAATTCCTGTTGGAATATGTGTGATTCTAACAGCAGAATCTGTAGTATTAACGCATTGTCCGCCGTGTCCCCCAGCGCGAAAGACTTCAATGCGCAAATCATTAGGGTTAATCACAACTTCCACATCATCAACTTCAGGCATAATTGCAACTGTGATTGCTGATGTATGCACTCTTCCTTGTGATTCCGTAGCTGGCACGCGTTGCACACGATGCGTCCCGCCTTCAAACTTCAACCTTGAATATGCACCTTTACCTTTAACAAGGGCGATAATTTCTTTATATCCCCCAACACTATTTTCACTAGAACTAATGATTTCTACTTTCCAAGCCTTAAGATCTGCATAGCGCACATAAGCGCGAAACAAATCCCCCACAAAGATTCCAGCTTCATCACCCCCTGTGCCTGCGCGTAACTCCAAATAAATGTTTTTGTCGTCATTAGGATCTTTTGGAAGTAGTAAAACCTTAATTTCTACTTCTAATTCTATATTTTGCGCTTCTGCTTCTTTAATTTCTTCTTTTGCTAAATCTCCAAGTTCTTTATCATCTAGCAAAGCTTTGTTTTCTTCAATGCTCTGGAGATTATTGAGATATACACGTGCCTTTTCTACAAGCTCTTCCAAGTCGCTTTGCTCCTTGCTAAGTTCTGTAATACGTTTCACATCATTTAAGATATTAGGATCAACAAGTAGCGCACTAATTTCATCATAACGCTGAATAAAGGGTTGAAGTTTAGAAGCTAACATTAACAAGAGCTTTTAGGGAAACAAACGCGAATTTAAGCGTTTGCTAGGGCAAGTTTTTTAACAGAAGCGTTCAGGCGACTAACTTTTCTAGCAGCAGTATTTTTGGTTAAGATTCCTTTGCTGACATAACTATGGAAGTTTTGATTGATTTGTTTTATCGTTTCTTGCGCTTTGTCTAAATCTTTTGCGTCAATTGCTTCTTTTAACGTTCTTGTCATATTTTTGATTCTTGTTTTATAGTAGCGATTTCTTTCCGTGCGCTTTTTTGTCTGACGAATGCGTTTCTCTGCCGATTTATGATTTGCCATAGTGGTATTAATCCTTTTGTAAAAAATTTAAGCTAAAATTCTATTTAACATTTTATTAAAAGCAAATAAAAGGGCGTAATTATGAAGTTATTTGGAACAGATGGTGTAAGAGGTGAAGCCGGCGTAAAACTAGACGCATTTTGCGCGCTTAAATTAGGAATTGCTGCGGGAATTTATTATAGAGAACACGCAAAAACAAATAGAATTTTGGTAGGAAAAGACACAAGGCGTAGTGGATATATGCTAGAAAATGCCATTGTTAGTGGGCTTACAGCGGTGGGTTATGAGGTGATACAGATTGGACCTATGCCAACACCTGCTATTGCATATTTAACAGAAGATATGCGTTGTGATGGTGGGATAATGGTTAGTGCTAGTCATAATCCTTTTATGGATAATGGAATCAAGTTTTTTGGGCGTAGTGGATATAAGATTGATGAAAAAGATGAAGAAGCAATTGAGAAGATTTATAAGGATTTGAACCTTCTTGAATCAGCGCAAAAAAAGGGTAAAGAGATTGGCTCATCTAAGAGAATTGATGATGTTGTAGGGCGTTATATTGTGCATATTAAAAATTCTTTTCCAAAAGACTTATCTTTATATGGAATCCGTGTTGTGCTTGATTGTGCAAATGGAGCAGCCTACAAAGTGGCACCAACAATTTTTAGTGAGCTTGGGGCGGAAGTTTTTGTGATTAATGATGAGCCAAATGGTTTTAATATTAATGAGAATTGTGGAGCAACGCAACCTTTAATGCTACAAGAAGAAGTGCGTCGAGTTAGAGCAGATATTGGATTTGCTCTTGATGGTGATGCTGATAGACTTGTGGTGGTTGATGAAAAAGGAGAAGTGGTTCATGGAGATAAACTCATTGGAGTGCTAGCTTTAGCTGCTAAAGAATCTAAAATGTTAAAAAATAACGCAGTTGTTGCAACAATTATGAGTAATTATGCTTTAGAAGAATTTTTGAAAAATCACGGAATCACACTTATGCGTTCAAATGTTGGCGATAAATATGTGTTAGAAGCAATGCTTGAAAAGAATTTAAATTTTGGTGGAGAACAAAGCGGACATATTATCTTTAGTGATTTCGCAAAAACAGGTGATGGCTTGGTGAGTGCTTTACAAACAATGGCTTATATTTTAAAATCTAAAAAATCAGCTTCTAAGGCGTTAAATTGTTTTAATCTTTATCCACAAATTTTAAAAAATCTCTCTGTGAGTTCTAAACCTAGTTTGGAATCACTAGAGAATTATCAAAATTTTTTAAAATCTATTGAAGCACATAATATACGCCATTTAATCCGTTATAGTGGGACGGAGAATAAATTGCGTATTTTGCTAGAGGGCAAAGATATAAAACTTTTAGATAAAGTTATGCAAGAGTGTGAAGAGTATTTTAAAGGCAAGATTTGTTAGGTTTTAAGCATAGGGTTTGGCTTGGTTTTTGTTTGGCTTTGTGTATTGTATTTTTGCTAGATCAAACAATTAAATGGTATTTTGTTTTAAAAGGTTATCAACACGGAGATGTAATTTATGACACAAATGTAGTTTCGTTGTTGCTTGTGTATAATAAAGGAGTGGCGTTTTCTATGTTTGCGTTTTTGCAAGAATGGCTTAAATATTTACAGATTTTACTTTTAGTTGGAATCTTTTTTTATTTATGGAAGTATAAAGAGATTTTAAATGCACATTTTATTGCGCTTGGAATGATTTTTGGTGCAGGGATTTCTAATATTTTAGATCGGTTTATTCATGGCGGAGTGGTGGATTATATTTTTTGGCATTATAAATTTGAGTTCGCGATTTTTAATTTTGCTGATGTGATGATTAATGTGGGCGTTGCACTGATTCTTTTAAAAGTTTTTTTAAGAAAAGATAAAAGTCCGCTATGATAGAATTCGCGTTCTTTTTGGTCGCGTAGCTCAATTGGTAGAGCGCTACCTTGACATGGTAGTGGTCGCTGGTTCAAGTCCAGTCGTGGCCACCACAGGATTTAAACTCACAAATTCTCTTTTATTTAGAATTCTTCAGTTTTTATTACTCCACTGTTACACTTTTGGCTAAGTTTCTTGGCATATCTACATCATTGCCTAAACGCAGGGCAACTTCAAGAGCAAAGATTTGCAACACAACCATCATTGAAAAAAACTCTGTCATATAATGAGAATAATGAGGGATTGCAATCCAATCATCAGAGCCTTCATAATATTCTGCACTTAATGCACAAATCATTGCATCGCGCGCGCTTAATTCTTCAACATTGCTTTTAATTTTATCGTGCAGGAGATTTTGTGGCATTAGCGCAACGCAAAATAGCCCTAAATCGGCTAATGCAATAGGTCCGTGCTTCATCTCCCCACTAGGATAACCTTCAGCGTGTAGATAGCTAATCTCTTTAAGTTTTAATGCGCCTTCTAAGGCTAAAGGATAAAAAATGTCACGACCGATAAAGAAAAATCCGTGTCCGTGCAAATAACGGCGCGATAAGCGTTTAATATGTTCGTGAAGTTTTTTATCTACTTTTGTGGCTTTGCTTGCTTCAAGCATTGTGTTTGCTTCATTTTTAATGGATTCTTTATTTAAAATTCCGCGTTTTTGTGCAAAAAAGTTTGCTAAAATCCAAAGCACCATCACTTGTGTAGCAAAAGCTTTTGTGCTTGCTACTCCTTTTTCAATCCCAGCACGCGTAAGCAAAGAATAATCACTCTCTCTTACAATAGAGCTATTATCTACATTGCAAATCCCAAGCGTTGTTAGTCCGCTCTTTTTTGCAAGTTTTAGTGCTTCAAGTGTATCGGCAGTTTCACCGCTTTGAGAGATGACAATAAAAAGCTCATTTTTGTGTAAAATCGGTTCTTTGTAGCGAAATTCACTAGCAATTTCTACCCTTGTTTTTAATTTTGCAATGCGTTCTAGCAAGTAACTTCCAGCAAGACTTGCGTGATAGCTTGTCCCACAAGCACAGAGCGTAATGGAGCTAAAAGAATCTAAATTTAACACCTCTAGTTCTTCAAGACTAAATCCTTCTTCACTAACTCTTCCCATCATTGTTTCAAGTAGAACTTTATGCTGTTCATAAATCTCCTTCTCCATAAAGAAAGTAAAACCATCTTTTTGCGCTGAAAGCTTATCACCGCTTAGGGCTTTTGTGTTAGAAAGAGTTTTGAAATCTCCTAATTCCATTTTTCCAATTTCGCCATCTTCTAGGTAGCACACTTCACTTGCAAGTCCAATTAATGGAGCATCAGAAGAAGCAAAAAAGATTTCTTTTTCATCTGTGCTTTTGCCAATGATTAAAGGAGAGCCATTTTTAGCATAAAAAATTGTATTTGGAGCCTTTTGCGTAATGAGCAAAATCGCATACGCTCCCTTTAAATCAGCTATTGTTTTTTTGAAAGCACTTAAAGGATCATTTGTTTGTGTGATATAGGATTCAAAGAGATGCACAATCACTTCTGTGTCTGTTTGCGAAGAAAACACACATCCTTGTTTTTGTAAGGATTCTTTGATGCTTTGGTAATTTTCAATGATCCCATTATGCACAACATTGCTATAATGTCCAATATGTGGATGTGCGTTAATCTCTGTGGGTTTTCCGTGTGTTGCCCAGCGCGTGTGTCCAATACCTAAACCAAAGCCATTTGTATGAAAATCTTGGCATTTATGTTCTAAATTAACAAGCTTACCAACAGCTTTAAAGGTGTGCAATTCTCCATTTTCTAAAACAGAAATTCCTGCAGAATCATAACCGCGATATTCTAACTCTTTTAAGCCATTTAGCAAAATAGACTTTTTATCATTTTCACCTATATAGCCGATGATTCCACACATTGTTCTCTCCTATTAGAATTTGATTTTGGCATTTTTACATAAAATGCGTAAAGAAATGGTAAATGGGGCAAATTATGTTAAAATTTGCCAAAAGCATACATTAATTAAGGATTAGAAGTGCAAACTTTTTTATTCACGGGAGCTGCTGGATATATTGGATCGCATACAGCGTATTATTTTTTAAAACATAGTGATTGCAAGATTGTAATTTTTGATAATCTCTCCACAGGTTTTTTAGAAAATGTAGAATTTTTAAAACGCACATTTGTCGGGCGTGTAGAGTTGATACAAGGGGATTTAGGAGATATTAAAATTCTAAGAAGAGTGTTTTTGGATTCCAACTTTGATGCAATTGTTCATTTTGCAGCAAGTTTGATTGTGCAAGAATCTGTGCAAAAACCCTTATTGTATTTTAAAAACAATGTAGCAAATTCAACAAATTTGCTAGAAGTCGCTCAAGAGTTTAAAGTTAATCGCTTTTTATTTAGCTCTACAGCCGCAGTATATGGAGAGCCGACAAGCAAAGAAAATCTTGCAGAATCTGCACCAAAAGCTCCTATTAATCCTTATGGAGAGTCTAAATTTATTATTGAAAAGATTTTGCAAGCATTAGAAGTGGCAAATCCTAGTTTTAAAAGTGTGATTTTGCGCTATTTTAATGTAGCAGGTGCGTTAATGGATAAAGAGGGTGCATTAGGACAAAGAACAAAAAATGCAACACATTTGATTAAAGTTGCGTGTGAATGCGCGACAAATAAACGCGAAAAAATGCAGATTTTTGGCACGGATTATCCGACAAATGATGGCACTTGTGTTAGAGATTATATCCATATTGATGATTTAGCAAGCGCGCATTTTTGGACTTTAAAAACATTAATGGATAAAGGAGAGAGTGAAGTTTATAATGTAGGTTATGGCAAGGGATTTAGCGTAAAAGAAGTGATTGATTGTGTAAAAAAAGTCAGTGCAAAGGATTTTATCGTGGAGTCTGCACCAAGAAGAGATGGTGATCCTAGCGTGCTTGTAAGTGATAATCAAAAGATTTTAACCCACACAAACTGGAATCCAAAATATAATGATTTAGAAATGATTTGTAAGAGTGCGTATTTATGGGAACAAACATTAAAAAAGGATTATTGAAAATGTGGTTTAGGATTTTAAGCGCGCTATGTTTGCCTTTGTTTGCGTATTGTAATGTCTTGCAAGAAAGGTTTTATGAAAGATTAGATTTTAGTGAAAATGAGCGTGCTAAAGTTCTGATTTTAGATAGGCAAATGCAAATTGTAGAAATTATTAGTGTGCAAAAGGGGCAAAAAGAATTAAAGTTGAACTTGCAGGATTCTGATGAACTTTTTGTAACTTTTGTAGAAAATCCTAAAAATGCACCTTTAGTAAAAGATTCTAAATATTTCAAAGATTTTGCGAATGTAAAATCAAAAGAGATTTCAAATATTGAAAATCCTAAAAATGCAAGTCTTGAAGAAGGGATTAGTCGTTATGAGGCGCGTTTTGAACGAAATCGTTTTTTTGGAGATTTTTTAGGATTTGAACCTTATAGATTTAATTATTTCTTGCCTGCAAGTGTGAGTTGGAACAAGGAACAAGGACAGACAAAACGCACAGAGGCAAAGTTTCAAATTAGTATTAAAAAAATGCTTATTGATGATTTTTTGTTTAAAGATTTAGATTTATATTTTGCTTATACGCAACAAAGTCTTTGGCAAATTTATGACAATGAACATTCTCGTCCTTTTAGAGAGAGTAATTATGAGCCTGTCTTGTATCTTAGCTATCCTTTAGAGCAGTATAATGTATTTTTTGATCGTGTGAATTTTGGATATATGCACCAAAGCAATGGTGGAGATTTACTAAAGTCAAGAAGTTGGGAGCGTTTATTTGTAGAAGGGATTTATGGTTATAAAAACTTTGCATTAGGTTTGAAGGCTTGGTATCGTATTAAAGAAGACGCAAACAAAGATGACAATCCAGATATTTTAGATTATATGGGGTATGGAGAATTGAATTTAGCTTATGGAATCAATCAACATATTTTCACGCTGACTTTGCGCAATAATTTAAAGAGCGATAATAGGGGAGCTGTTATGTTAGATTATTCTTATCCGATTTATAAAAATCTTTATTTGTATGTGCAGTATTTTAATGGATATGGAGAAAGTTTGGTGGATTATAACCGCTCTATTGAACGTGTTGGAGTTGGAATCTTGTTTGCGAGATAGAGATTTAAGAGATACTTGGGAGTTTTATGGGGTTTGTTGGGTTGTTTGGATTATAAATATCACTATAAAATCTCTTCGCAACTTCTTTATGAGAGCGCAATCTATCCTTTCTTGGAGTTTAATTGCGCTTACAAGTTAAAAATTTCATCAATCATAAAAGTATTAAGAATCCATTATCTTTATGGTTATTTACTAATGATTTGGGAATATGAATTCTTCTTTTATGAATAAATTTATTTGATCTTCGTTGCTTGTAGGTTATGGCAATAAATTAAGAAAAATTACCAAATAAATTTGAGATATTTTTGTAATTAAACTAATTGATATTTAAGAGATTTTTGTTAAGTTTTTTAAGCAAGAAAATGCTAATGATAAAAATTTAAAGAGATATTTTTGTTTGTGTTTTTGCCAATTTGTTGGCAAAGTCATTGTCTTGCAAAATCCTCCATATGCTCCACCAGCCCATTGTTTCTTGGTTTTTTTTGAAATAATTTCTAAGACAGGAATTTTAAGGTTGTCGGCAATATGAACATTTCCTGTGTCTGTGCTTATAAGGAAATTTAGACGAGATATAATCTCTACAAGATTTAACAAATCATTATTGTTTTGAAATATGATGATATTGTGCGTCTGATATTTTAGAGATATGATTGTTTTTGAGTGGCTTAATAATATAAACAAGAAAGAAGGAAATTTGCGAGATAAAATATATGTTATTTTTAACCAATCATTTATTTCAAAATTCATTTTCCTTCTCGTTGAAGTCTCACTAAAAGGAGAAATGCCAACAATTTTTTCAAATAGATGAGAATTTGCATTTGATAATATTTTATTTATATAAATTTTATTGGTTAAAGTTGTTTGTAGTCTTGCACATTCCAAATTAATTGCTGGAAACTGTTTGTCGAAGAGAATAGGATCAATTTTTCTTACGAGATTAAGATTGCGTTGCACTTCGCTATGGGTTTGGATCCAATAAGGATTAATAAAACGTTCAAAACCATGGATAAAAAAAATTCCATGTCGTAACATTAGACTTTGAGAAAAAGTTGTGATTTTCCTTTTTGCTGGTATATTTTTAGCTCTTTGTAATATTTTAAGATTGTTATGATTAATAACTAAAAGAATATCGAATTCTGTCCCCCCCCATTTTTGTTTTTGTAAGATTCTAGGGTGCTTATTTCATCAATGAAATTTAAGTTAGAAAAAATATTGTATGCTATACTTGTGCTACATAAAAGAGTTAAAGAACTCTGAGGATACAGCTGTTTAATGGTGTAATAGGCTGGGAGACAAACTAATTCATCTCCTATTTTGCCAGTATTTCCAAAGATACCTATTTTTTTGGGTTTATTCCACTTCTGCATCAATCACATCATCATCTTTTTTATTGTTTTGCGCATTTGGATTTTGTGCGTTTTCATCTTTTTTATACATTGCTTCTGCAAGTTTATGGCTTGCTTCTGTGAGTTCTTTGACCTTTGCTTCAATCTCTTCTTTGCTAGCGTTTTCGTTTTTAAGCACATCTTTTAGCGCATTGATTGCATTTTGGATTTTTTCAGATTCATTTGTGTCGATCTTGTCTTTCATTTCGTCTAGGCTTTTTTGTGTTTGATATACTAGACTGTCTGCTTGATTACGCACTTCAATGATTTCTTTTTTCTTTTTATCTTCTTCTTTATTTAGCTCTGCGTCTTTGACCATTTTTTCAATTTCAGAATCAGATAATCCGCTAGAGCCTGTGATTTTAATCTCTTGTGCTTTTCCTGTTGCTTTATCTTTTGCGCTAACTGTTAGGATTCCATTTGCATCAATATCAAAAGTTACTTCAATTTGAGGCACACCTCTTGGAGCTGCTGGGATTCCGCTTAGTTCAAAGTTTCCTAAAACTTTATTATCACGCGCTAGCTCTCTTTCGCCTTGTAAGACTTGGATTGTAACTGCAGGTTGATTATCTTCTGCAGTGGAGAAAACTTGATTTTTCTTTGTTGGAATTGTAGTTCCGCGTTCAATAATTCTAGTCATTACTCCACCTAGAGTTTCAATTCCAAGTGAAAGAGGTGTAACATCAAGTAAAAGCACATCTTTTACATCGCCTTTTAAAACACCCCCTTGGATTGCCGCTCCTACTGCTACAACTTCATCAGGATTTACAGATTTATTAAGCTCTTTACCGATAAATTCTTTAACACGCTCTTGCACTTTTGGAATTCTTGTAGAGCCTCCTACCATTACAACTTCATTGATTTCGCTCTTGCTTAAATCTGCATCTTTAATGACGCTTTCAATTTTATCAATGGTTTGATTGATGTATTGTTCAATTAAGCCCTCGAACTTCGCTCTTGTAAGTTTTTTAACCAAGTGTTGAGGTCCTGCTTGTGTCATCGTGATAAATGGCAAGTTAATTTCAGTTTCTTGCGCGCTACTTAGCTCTTTTTTAGCATTTTCTGCTGCTTCTTTTAGTCTTTGAAGAGCCATTACATCGTTTTTGAGATTAATGCCTTGTTCGCTTTCAAACTCACTTACAAGCCAATCAATAATAGCATTGTCAAAATCATCTCCACCTAAAAATGCATCTCCACCTGTTGCTTTAACTTCTACAACATTATCACCTGTTTCAAGAACGGTAACATCAAATGTCCCACCTCCCAAGTCATAAACGACAATATTTTCAGATTGTTTTTTGTCTAATCCATACGCAAGAGCAGCTGAAGTTGGTTCATTAATGATTCTAAGCACATTAAGCCCTGCAATCGTCCCTGCTTCTTTTGTTGCCTTTCTTTGCGCATCATTAAAATATGCTGGCACAGTGATGACCGCTTCTGTAACTTCTTCACCCAAATAGCTTTCTGCATCAGCTTTTAATTTCATCAAAATTTTAGCAGAGATCTCTTGTGGAGTATAAACTTTGCCCGCAATCTCAATAGCACACGCCCCGTTTCTATCTACAACTTTGTAAGGGAGCCTTTTTTTAGCTTCTTGAGCTTTGTCTTCATTATACATTAATCCCATAATTCTTTTAATAGAATAGATTGTTTTTTCTGGATTTGTGATTGCTTGGCGTTTTGCAGGATCTCCTACTAAAACTTCGCCTTTATCTGTGAAGGCTACAATTGAAGGAGTTGTGTTTTTACCTTCTTTGTTTGCAATAATTTTTGCTTCATTTCCTTCAAACACCGCCATTGCTGAGTTTGTTGTTCCTAAGTCAATTCCTAATACTTTTCCCATTTTTTTATCCTTTAATAATGAATTTAGTTATTTTGCAATGCTAACCATTGATGGTCGCAAAACTCTTTCTTTATACTTATATCCTTTTTGCATTACTGTAACAATATCTCCAGCATTATGCTCTTGGCTTTGCACTTGTAAAATTGCATCGTGAAAATTTGGATCAAACGCGCCATCAGTAGCAATAGGTTCGATTCCGTGTTTTGCAAGAGATTTTAGTAGATTCTCTAGTGTTAATGCGATTCCTTCTTCAATTTTGCCTAAGATTGCATCTTGTGCGGCATCACTTGTCTTAGAATCTTGAATGCTTTTTAAAGCAATTTCTAGTGTATCAATGCTTGGCAGTAAATCCTTTGCAATTTTTTCATAAGCATACTCTAAAGCCTGATCTTTATCACGCTCTAAGCGTTTTTTTGTGTTTTCAAAATCCGCATAAGCGCGTACATATTGTTCTTTTAATTCCGCAATCTGCGCTTGTAATGCACCTATGTTTGTGGAATCTTCTTCTATGTGATCGCACTCTTTGTCTTGCGTGTTAATATCTTGCAAGTTTTCTTCTGAATTTTCTTGCGCATTATCTTGTTGATGTGATTGTTCATTATATTGATCCTGCAATGCTGCTCCTTTCTAGCTAATTGACAACTTAAAAGTGAATTTTAGCAATTATTCTTTCAAATTTCAAGCAAAATTATATAACTTTAGTCTTTTAATGTCAAGTTTAATTAATAAAATGAGCTAAACTTTCTTAAAAGTTAATAATCAATTTTAAATACAGGGTTTTCGTGTCGTTTTTTGAGATTTTTTTGCTTTTAAGTAAAACTGCGTTATGCTACAAGACTTTAAAATTAAGATTGTTAAATAAGGTGTTAAAATGCTTAGAAAAGTTGGAATTGGAATTGCGCTTATGTTTGCTTTAGTCTTTGCGCAAACACACAAGGAGGCACCAAAGCAAGCAGTAGAACAAAACACACAATTTGTTGTAGAAAATGGCAAGACGATTATCTTAAGCACGACAATGCGGGATCCAAACCCCATTGTGATTAACAAAAAAACTTATTTTTGGATACCACACCCTAATGATTCTACGCGCAAAATCGCCATTTTAGCAATCCCTTATTATTCTAAGCCTAGTGTTGTGGTATTGCAAAGTGGAGCTAAAGTGGAAGTTGTGCAAGGAAATTACAAAAAAGAGAAGATTCAAGTTAGCCAAGGTAAGGCAAAACCAAATCTTAAAAATCAAGAACGCATTAAAAAGGAGCATGATGAAGCAAATGCTATCTATAGCAATTATAGCCAAAAACGCCTTTGGGATTCCTCTTTTATGCTGCCAATGCAGAGTAAAATTACAAGCGCTTATGGAAGTGCGCGTGTCTTTAATGGAGAGATTAAAAGTTATCATAGTGGGACGGATTTTAGAGCCGCTATTGGAACAGAAATTTTTGCTAGTAATCGTGGCAAAGTTGTGATTGCAAAAGATCGTTTTTTAGCAGGGGGTTCTGTGGTTTTAGATCACGGAGAAGGAGTGTTTAGTATGTATTATCATTGCAGTGCAATTAAAGTTAAGGTTGGCGATCTTGTAGAGAAAGGAGATTTAATCGCGCTTAGTGGAGCAACTGGAAGAGTAAGTGGTCCGCATTTGCATTTTGGAATCTTAGTGCGTGGCGCACAAGTGGATCCGTTAGATTTTATCGCACAAGTTAATGGGCTTTTTTAGGGGGTAGTATGGATTATAATATTGATACAGAAATTTTAAAGAATCTAAAAACTATTTCTCTTTCAATGTTTCGTAAAAACTTCTTTGGAATCTTTCACGGATCGCTTTCTATAAAACTTGAAGAAGGACATTTTCTTATCAACAAAAAAGACGCAATTTTTGATGATTTAAATCAAGATTCTTTAATTATGCTCTATCACAAACAAGATTATCGTTGGAATGAAGCAAGTATTGATGCTTTTATTCATTCATTGATTTATCAAAATATTCCTAATGCAAAATATATTGCTTATGGTATGCCACCTTTTACGGTTTCTTATACGCTAACACATAATCAAATTATTCCTAAAGATTATTTTGGTTACACAATGCTTGGCGCACTAGATGTGTATGATCCAAAAGATTTTGATAATTGGTATGAAAGGGCGGATATTGAGATAAATCGCTATTTTAAAGAAAGCGATAAAAAGATTATGGTTATTAAAGGTTATGGAGTGTATGTGTATCATAGAGATTTACAAATGCTCTCAAAGCTTCTAGCGCTTTTAGAAAATACTTGCAAAATCTTGCATTTTAGTTCAATTTTAGAAGCAAGTAAGCAAAATCAAGATTTATTTGATATTTAATTGCTTGTGCGGTAGCGAAATTGCCCTTTTTTAAACACCATATTTAAGCCTCCAATGCTGTATAGCCATTTGTTTTCAATAGTGTTTTTCATAAAAGCTGCAATTTCACCTTTGACATTTTTGTGATAAACGATTCCAACTCCATCTGTGTGTCCTATGGAGCAAACCGTGCCTCTGTGATTGAATTTAAAGACTACATTGAAAGGTTTGTTTTCCAGTTTTGCACATAAAAGATCTGCAATATAATCTCCCATTTGTGCAGCAAGCTGTGCTGTTGGAGCGTGAATAGCGTCTTTATCAGTAGCAATAGCACAATCACCAACAACATAAATGTTTTCAAATTCTTTGCACTGAAGTTGAGCATTTACTGCGATTCTACCATTTTTATTAGGGATTTCTGATTGTTCTACAATCTCGCTTCCTTTTACTCCCGCGCTCCAAAGAATTGTATTACCATAAATGCTTTGTGTTTTGCCTTCACATTCCACAATCACTTCACCTTCTTTAATTTCTTTAATATCTGTGCCAGATAGAATCTCAACGCCTAGGTTTTTGAGCTTGGATTCTGCGATTTTAGCAAGAGAGTCACTAAAGACGGGTAAAATATGTTTAGAGCGTCCTATACAAGTTACTTTTGGAATCTTTTTGTCAATGCCACAGATTAAACAAAGTTCTTTTAGCTGTGTGGCAAGTTCAGCGGCAAATTCAATGCCTGTAAAGCCTGTGCCACATACGATTGTTTGTAAATCTTTTGGGTTTTTTGTATGCACAAATTCTTTAAACTTATTTTCTATGTTTTTGTCTAATTTCAAAGCAGAGTTTAAAGATGAGAGCATATAAGTGAATTTCTCAACACCCTTAATGCCAAAATTATTAGGTTTAAAGCCAAGTGCGATGACTAAAATATCATAAGGATATTCTCCACCATTTCCAATCACCTTGTTTTCTTTAGGAAGGATTTTTTTGATTTTGTCTTTAATAAAATGCACCTTGTTTAAATCTAGGACTTTACGATAATAAATTCTTGCCTTTCGAGCACTTAATGTCCCAATTGCGACTTTATGCAAAAGTGTGGTTTGGTAGTGATAATCGTGTTTGCTAATGAGTGTAATATCTGCTGTTCCTTTGTATTTGCGCTGAAGTCCTAAAACAGCCTTTAGTCCACCATATCCGCCACCGATAATTAGAATCCTCTTGCACTCTTTCATGCCCAAATCCTTGCAATGAAACTTTAGGATTTAATATTAAAATAAAGTTGTTAATAAAACACTAAAAGGTTAAATAAAAATTGATTTTTTAATTAAAATGTGTAGTTTTGGGAATATTTTTTGCTTAAAAATTTTTAAAATCAAAGAATTAAGAATGCATGTTAAATTAAATTATCAATTTCGTTTTAGTCTAGTAAAAAAGGCTCTTTGATAGGCATTTTTTTGGGTGGCGCAATCTTTTGGAGAGATAGAAAAAACAGGATATAAAACCGTTGGGCTTAAAAACTAAAATTTTGTTAGTTATAATTCCACTTTTTAATTTGGCAAAAGGTTAGCTATGCAAAATGTAAGACGCTATGTTTTAATGGCTTTAGTGGTTTTGTTACTTTATGTTTTAGTGGTGCTTCCAGAGCTAGCTAAAATTCTAGCTGGGGTTGCGATTTTGCTTATTGGAATGATGAATTTAAGCAATGGTTTTAAAGCTTTTAGTGGTGGAATCTTAGAAAATATTTTGACAAAATCTACAGATACACGCTTGAAAAGCATTATTTTTGGAGTAGTCACAACAATGTTAATGCAAAGCTCCACGCTCGTTTCTGTCATCTCTATCTCTTTTCTTTCTGCTGGGTTAATCACACTTGCGCAAGGTATTGGAATCATTTTTGGGGCAAATTTAGGAAATTCCGCTGGTTCTTGGTTGATTGTTGGATTAACAAGTATTAATATCTCAATGCTAGCAATTCCTTTGATTGTGTGCGGAGCGCTTTTAGGATTTCAAAAAGATAATGTGCTTAAAGGTTCTGGGGCGATTTTTATGGGGATTGGTTTTTTCTTTTTAGGGGTGGATTATATTAAGGTTGGGTTTGAATCTTATAAAGAAATTGTGGATTTATCACGCTTTAATTTTGATGGTTTTAAAGGTGTGTTAATTTTTGTAGGACTTGGTGCATTAACTACAGGAATTGTGCAAAGTAGCCACGCAACTTTAGCTATCATCATTTCTGCATTAATTAGCGGACAAATTGGGTTTGAAAATGCTCTTGCTGCTACACTTGGGACAAGTGTTGGAGGCGTGGTAACTGCTGTTGTGGCAAGTCTTAGCACAAATATTGAAGGTAAAAAACTAGCCATTGCGAATTGTATTTTTAATTTCACAATTGCAATTCTTGTGATTATCGCCTTTCCATTTTTTGTGAAATTTGTTAATGTTGTTGCAAGTTTTTTGGGTATTGAAGAGACAAATTACGCATTAAAGACGGCACTTTTTCATACTTTATTTAATCTTGTAGCGGTGCTTTTAATCTCTTTGTTTATTCGGCAAATTGTTTTTATATTAGACCAGGTGATTAAAGCACCCAAAGATAGAGATATGGATGCTCCATTATATTTAGATACTAATATTATTGAGTATCAAGACGCAGCAATGGACGCATTGCAGAAGGAATCTGTGCATTTATACAACAATGCCTACGCACTTGTGGCGCATACAATAGGTTTTAATCGTAGTGATATTCGTGGCAAAGAAAGTTTTGATTGGATTATTCAAAATAAGAAATGGTTTAGTGGTGATGTGGATTTAGATTATCTATATAAGCGCAAAATTAAAGTGCTTTTTGATGCGATTATGGAGTTTGCAACAAAGGCGCAAAGGTATGTGGAAGATGAAGAAAAGAATCATCGTATTTACACTTTTAAAATTGCTGCAAGAAATCTTACAGAGGCGACAAAAAACTTAAAATTAATTCAAGCAAATATGAAGGTGTATTCTAACTCTAAAAATCCTTATTTAGCGGATAAATACAACACAATGCGCAAAGATTTAGGAATGCTTTTAAGAAGTGTTGAAGAGCTAAAAACAATGAAAGATGAAAATGCACATTTGATTTTAAAACAACTTTTAGCAGCAAAAGAAATGCCAAAAGAGTTTGATTATCAAATTATGAGTGATGTAGAAAAGCTTATCAGCGAAGAAAAAATTAGTGTAGCAAATGGAACTTCTATTTTAAATGATAGCGCATTTGTAGCTGAAATTGCGATACATTTGATTGAAGCAATAGGAATTGTTTTTGGTAAAAACGATGTGCCTAAATAAATAAAGAAAGGCTGTGGTAAGTTGATTTAAATTAAGAAAGCAAAATTAATGCGTCTTAAATGTTAAAGTTGAAATTTAAAATTAAAGTGCTGGTTTTAAATAGCCTTCTTTTACAAGCAGTTCTACAACTTCTCTAAAAAGTGGCACGGCTGTGCGCGCGGCAAAATATGCATTTGTTTCATTGGGTTCAAACACACTAATACCAAAAGTGTATTCATTGCCTGCTTTATCGCTTGCAAAGCCAAAAAAGGAGCTATTGTATTTGCTGACATATTTTCCGCTTTGTGCAATATGTGCTGTCCCTGTTTTGCCACCAATGATAATGCCCGGAACTTGGGCAGTTTTACCTGTGCCGTCAGTTACAACTCTGATAAGCGTATTTTTGACTGCATTTGCTGTATTATGGCTTATGATTCTAATTGGAGCTTGGCGTTTTAGTTTGTAGCGAATAGATTTAGAATCTTGAAGATATTCTACAAGATAGGGCTCATAAGCGATTCCATAATTAATGATCGTGTTGTATGCCTTTAACATTTGAATAAAGGTCGTGCGTAAGCCATAGCCATAAGAAACCGTTGCACGATACACTTCGCTACGGAATCGCCTAGCATTTGGGATTACTCCTACGCGCTCATAAGGTAAATCAACTCCACTTAAATTTCCAAATCCAAAGGCTTGTAATCCTGCGTTATATTCTTCTGGACTTAGGCGTTGAGCGATTTTTGCCATACCGATATTGCTGGAGTAGAGTAGCACTTCTTCTGCACTTGATTCTTTGAGCTTGTGTGTATCTGTAATGGTGAATTTATCAAGCTTAAAGCGACCATTTTCTAAATCAATTCTTTCATCTTGGCGCACTAAATTTTTATCCAAAAGCATTGCATAAATAATAGGTTTAATAATGCTCCCAGGTTCATAAGAGAATTCAACAGCATTTGCATTAAGTTTTGCATAATCTTGCCTTGTGATCTCATTAGGATTGAAGCGTGCATTGCTTGCTAGGCTTAGGATTTTGCCGCTTTTGCTTTCCATTATGCCAACTAAAATTTCCTTTGCGCCAAGCTCTTTTGTGTGGCGATCTACCAAGCGTTCTATCTTTTTTTGTAACTTTAATGGGATGGAGCTAATAATATCATAACCATCTATTCTTTCTTTAAAGGTGGAATCCTTGTTTAATACGACATTAAAGCCAATATCACGCTCTCCTACCATTAAAAGATTGCTATTTGGTTCAAGCTCTGCATCAAAGCTTTTTTCTATTCCTTTGACGCCATTAACACGCGTAATTTTAGAATTGTTTTCTTTGTTGATATAGCCTAGGATTGGCTCCATTGTATCGCCATAGAGATAATCGCGTGATTCTCCACTCTCAACAACAGAGAGTCCGTATTTAAAGAGATTTCCGTTTTTATCTTCATAGCTTTGAAAAACATCAAGTTGATTAAGTTTTAAATTAAGTTGTTTTAAATAGCTTGCACTTTTGGAGTCTATGTTATAAGAGAGTGTTACATTGCCTTTTTGTTCCAGTTTTTTTCTAATTTCATCTTTTGAAATCTTGCTATAAATGCTAAAAAGGTTGATAAATAATTCTTTTTTTTGTGGATTGATATTGTAGGTATTAACAACTGCCTTATAGACTTTTTTGCTAGATGCCAATAAGAATCCATCACTACTATAAATATTACCCCTAATAGCGTTTTCAATGCGTTTTGTTTGGAGGTTTGGGAGTTTGCGTTCTGTGAAATTACGATAAAAAATTGTGCCCAAAAAAATACAGAATCCTAGAGCAATTAAGATAAAAAGTAACAGGATTTTCCCTGCTTTTTTAGATTGCGCACTATTCACAGATTAGATTTGTGTTTTAATGAGTTCTTTGTAAGCACTAATTGCTTTATTGCGCACTTCAAGCATTAATTTCATACTATTTTCTGCTTTTCCGATGACAACTGCTGCTTGGTGTAAGTCTTTGATTTGTCCTGTTGCCATATCTGCCATTGCTTGTTCGGTTGTTTTTTGATAAGCATTGACTTCATCAACTGCATCTTTTAGCATACTGCCAAAACTTTTTGCAGGAGGATTTAAGTCGTGGTTTGGCGATAAACTAGGGACATTCTCAAGTTTAGAGTTAAGTTTTTCTAAATCCACCCCATATTTTTTAATTTCCATTTATAATCCTTTATGCCTGGAACATTGAAATCGCTGTAGAAGCCATATTTTTAGCACTTTGAAAAACTGCAACATTAGCTTGATAAGCCTTTGAAGCTTCAATTAAATCTGCCATTTCTACAACAGGATTAATGTTTGGATACGCAACATAGCCTTCAGAATTAGCATCTGGATGGCTTGGTTCGTATTTCATTTTAGGTTGAGTATCATCACGGACGATTTTATCAACATAAACACTCATTAGCGTAGGTTTTGGCTTACGCTGTTCATCAAAACTATCCATTTCATCTAATGGATCTTCGTATTCTAGCAAATTATTGCTTTTTTCATACTTTTGATTTAAAACTTTATCAAAATCAAAGGCTTTTAGTACTAATTCTCTTCTTCTATAAGGTCCGCCTTCATCTGTGCGTGTGGTGTTTGCGTTTGCGATATTGCTTGAGATTAAATTTACTCTTTGGCGTTGTGCGGATAGACCATAACCACTAATATCAAAACTAGATAAAAACATCTATTTCCCCTTAAATACTTTTTGAAGATTCTATGGCGTAATTATAGATTCCACCTTGCTTGCGCAATGCGCCAACTAGAGCTTGATACATAATATCGTTTTTTCCCATTTCGCTTGTTTCAATGTCTAAATCCACGCTATTCCCATCGTTTCTTGCTAAGTGCCCATCACGATAAAACATTGTTGGGCGATAAGGATCTTCGTCTTTTGCTGGGAGCAAGTGATTTTTGTTTGTAATTGCTACATCAAGCTCTAAATCGCGATTGCGGTTAAAGATTTCATCAGCTTTTAATGCCATCATTTGTTCAAAATTTACATCTTTTGGACGATACATAGGAGTAGAAACATTCGCAATATTGCTAGCAATCATATCACGGCGTAATGCTCTGTGATCCAATGCTTCTTGTGCTAATGCGCGTGCTGGACTATAACTAAAAATGCTCATAGTAACTCCTAAAAGATTTTGTTAAGAAAGATTAAGCAAGTTTTGTTCCATTTTGCAAGGTTTAAATTCTATAAAGAAAAACGCAAAAGTTGGAATCCAAAAAGATTGCTTTAAGACTTTTCTTTTAATGTTCTGTTTAAAAAGTCATCTTGGATCAAATACTCTTTTGTGCTAACTTTGAAAAATCCTAAAATTGTAGAAAAGAGATTATCGTGGGACAATTTTAAGCTCTTATGCTCTGTGGCAAGTTGCATTAATTGAGTATCATTGCTCCAAAAAATCGTTGGGATATGCGTTTGTTCTTTTGGAGCAAAGACATAAGGCATCCCATGCAGATAAATCCCATTTTCTCCTAGATTCTCTCCGTGATCTGAAACATATAATAAAGCAGTTTTATATTCTGTTTTTTGCTGTAAAGAATTGATGATTTCTGCTAAGATAAAATCTGTGTAAAGTAGAGTGTTGTCATAAGTGTTAATAAGTGATTCTTGTGAGCATTTTGCAAGTTCATTTGTTTCACAAGTGGGTAAGAATTTCTTAAAAGTGTTAGGATAACGCTTGTAATAAGTTGGTCCGTGTGAGCCTTGTAAATGCAAAACAATAATGTTTTGATCTTTGAGATTATCTAGTTTAGTCTTAAAGGGTTCAAGCAAGGATTCATCAAAGGGCAATTTTAGCATTTTAGTATCAGAAATTCTATCGCACACACCTTTGCAACCACCAGAATTATTGCCATACCAAGAAACGCTAACTCCAGCTTTTTGTAAGACATCTAGCACATTTTCTTGATATTCTGTGGTTTTAAAATCATTTTTCTTAGACAAAGAAAACATACAAGGCAAACTTATAGCTGTGGAAGTGCCACAAGAAAAGAAGTTGTCAAAAAACACTGCATTTGTTTGTTTGGTGTAGAAGTTTGTGTTATTATTAGTGTATGTGCCTAGCGAATAATTTTCTGCCCTTGCAGTTTCTCCCACAACTAGAACCAAAAGTTTTTTTTGTGTATTTTGTAAAGTTGCATCATTTGCAATGTTTTGAAAGTCTGGCTGTTCTTTTACAAATCTTTGATAATAGCGATAGACTGCATAGAATTGATAAAATGGGGTGTTATACATTCTTGCAATATTGTAGTTTCTAAAGAAAGGCACATAGGTTTTTGTCAAAGGGAGAAAGACTGCTAATGCCAAGACAAGGGCAATACAGGAGCTCAGAATTCTTTTAGATATGGAATCCTTTTTGATTTTTACTTTGAAAACAAAATAAGCAAACACAGCACAGGCGATCCCAACAAAAATTAAAGAAGCATTAAAAAGTTCAGAAGCTTCTTTTGTGTCTGTTTGCATTACATTTAAAATCATATCAGAATCAATTAAGATCCCATAAGAGGACATAAAATACACGCTAAAAGCGGCACTAACAACAAAAAGTATGGATAAGAATTTTGTAAGAAATTTAATGAAACATATATTTAAAAGGATATAAAGAAGACAAAAATAACAAAGAGCTAAAGCAAAGGCTAAAAATGTGCTTTCTAAATGCTTTGCAACAAAAATAAACGCACTAGTATTGAGCAAAGTTAAAAATAAAGCATTAAGAAAAATAAATAAAGTTTTTGAGATTTTTAACATAAAATAATCTTTAAGGATAAATTTAAAAGCAGAAATTGTATAGAGAATTTGACAATAAAGAGTTAATAGTTTGTAAAATATTGTTAGGCTTTTTCTAAGATTTTTTCTTCTGCATTTATAAAGGTGTAAAAGTGCTTAGGTTTGGTTTCTAGTAGAATAAAAGGGGAGTGTTCTAGAGTTTGTTTAATGTAGTCAAAAAATTCTTTTGCATAAAAGAAATAAATCTTAGATGCGCCAAGTGAAAAGGTTTTTAAAATTCCATTTTCTAGCATTTGTTGTTGGACGCGGAAGTAATTGACTTTTAAAGTTTCGCCCAAAGGCAAGCAAAAATGATAAAACTCGCCTTTTATGCGTGTATTTTCTGTGGTTAAAATTTCTCCCAAGAAAGGTTTAAAATACCGATATTTCACTCCGCACATTGCCTCAACATACACCATATAAGTGCAAACTCTAATATCAATCCCAACAAACGCCATTATTGCATTTTCTAAGTATAGTCTATGATATACACTCTCTTTTAAAAAAGGATTCCATTCTATAATGTGATTTGGAGTTAGAATCTCTTTTGCTTTTTTGCCCTTACCACAAAAGCTAAACATAGGGTGATTGCTTCTAATTTGAGTAGTTTTTCTAAAGGCTTCACTTAAGATTCCAACTTCGCTAGGAGCCGTGTTTAAATCCAAAAAACGTGTTTTTGGAAAGCTATAATTAAAAGTTGGCATTAAAAGTGTGCCGTCTTTTATGATCTCACTTAGTGCTTCTATCCATAAAGTTGGAATCTCTTTTAAGCTTACACTCTCGTGTTTGCCAAGATTTGCAAGTGCGCTATGCACAAGCAAGGTAGAATCACTTTTGACGTCTTTAAAGGCATTGTAAATCTCTTGTGTGGAATAGTTTTTCATAATAATCCTTACAAAAATTCTCCAAAATTTTTAGCAATTTCTGTGTAAGATTGTGTGATTTGTGCATTAAAGTTAGATTGCCAAGCTTTGCGTGAAAAAAGATTCCATTCAAGTTTTTTAAAAAACAAGTCTTTATTGCTAGAGTTTAGCAAATCCACTTTAATATCGCCTATATTGTTTTGCATTGTCTTTTGTAGGGATTTTGCAAGAATCTCCATTGCTTGAAAAACAAAAATAAAAAGAGGGATTTTTAAAAGCGGTTTTAAGCTGGTTTTTAACATTGCTTGAAGTTCTGCGTCGTGTTCTCTTACAAGTGTGCATTTGTGGGCTTGTTTGTTGCTAAAGAATAAATCCATAAGGCTAGCAGGATAAAAGTCTAAAATTTCCCCCCTTGCATTTACGATTGGAAAATAAGGATAAATGCGACACAAAAGAGGTCGCATACAATGAGGGCTGCAAAGCCCAGCACATTCACAAGAGAGAAAATATAGCGTAAATGTTTTACCATTTTGTAGGGTAAATTCTTCTTTTCTAGCAAGTGCTGTAATGTTTTTTATTCCACCTTTTTGTGTGTAAAACTTGTATTCACCCTCTAATAGTGCAAGTGTTACGGCATTTTGGTTTAAAATCTTAAAATTTTCTCCTAAAAAGTTTTTGCAACAATAAGAATCGCAAGTTAAATAACATTCTTTAAAATGCACAAATTCTAATTTATAAAGTGCTTCCCAATCAATCATTTTGACTCTTTTAAGGATTTTATAATTGCGCAAAACTTTCCAAGTGTGCTGAATTCTTCAGGATCAAATTCGCTTAAATCAAGCTCAATTTCAAGTTCCCCTTCAAGCACGCTTAAAAGCTCTAAAAAGCCCATAGAGTCTAAAGCATTAAAAAGTGGCAAATCATCAAAATTCTCTGTGTTTAATGATGGATTTTTTTCTTTTAAAAATTCTAAAATTCTATTCTTTAACATTTTTTAACAATCCTTTTGTGATAAATTTGTGTAAATATTCTTTGAGCTCCAAGAGATTAAAGTCGCAAATCTCTGCAATTTCAAGTAAGTCTAACTTGCCATCACAATACATTAAAAGATTTCGCATATCTTTAATTGTGGCAAAGGTTTCTTTAGTGCTAAGAGTTGGATAAAGATCGTATTTGCTGAGTTTTGGCTCACAAAGAATCGTGTTTGCATACACTCCATTAATTTCTACTACTTCTAGCACGCGCAAAACATATTCTAGGCTATTTGCTAAACTTGTGGCACTTAGTAAGCTTAAGTCATCTAGGCTTGTGTGATATTCTTTGTATTCTCCAAACTTTGTTCGCATAAGTGTGCAAAAGGGTAATTCTACGCCCGGCGCGCAGTATTGTCGCTCATCACTTCCACGCTCTAAATAAGAATATTTTTTGTGATTTTTATAGTAATGTTTTAAGATATGTTTTGTTGCTCTATCAGCTAGATTATTTGTTTCTTTAGAATGTAGCACAGAATACTCTCCATTATCACCAATGCAAGTTAGAACAAAGCCTGCAATGCAAGATTTCTTTAGCTCTTTTAAATGTTGGCTTAAGTAATAAATGCTTCCAAGTGTTTCAGGCAAAAGTAAAATTCTATAAGAGTAGCGATTTTCTCTTTGGCTTAGGATTTTTGCAAGAGTGTGGCATAGCAAGATTCCGCTTAATTCGTTGTTTGCCATTTGTGGATGGCAAATGTAGGTGCTTAAGATAATTTCTTGTTTGCTTTGTCCTTTGATCTTTATTTCTCCATAGTTCATTACGCCATTTGTTAATGTGCTATCAATTATCACATTAAAGAGTTCTTCAGAGTTTTCATAAGTTTTTTGTAGTGCTTTAAAATCTTCAAAGCTTAAGCAAAATCCAAAATATTCTTTGTAATAAGAAGTAATATAAGGGATCGCTTTTGGTTGATTTTGTAAATAATGCAGATGTTGTTTTAAATCTCTAAAGGTTAATTGCGCACGTGTTGGGATGGAGTAACCTACAAGATGTAAGTTATTTGTGTGAAAATCACAGATTTTCTCTCCACCAGGCGTTAAAATGTAGGCATCTTTTACATTCCATTCCTTTGGGATCTCCCAGTCAAAGGCTTGAGTCCCGGTAGGGACTGCATAAATGTTTAAATTAGCGGTTTTTAGAGAATCTTTTAGGATTTGTAGTGTTTGGCGATTGCCCTCTCCGCTTAAAGAACGCGGAATCTTGAAAAGTTTTTTTGCTAAAGTAATCATCTCTTGCCCATAATCTAAGAAATGATGTTTTAGAATATTAGAGTGGGGGGGGGGCGTTATTTGAGCTATTAGCCATTGTTTAATGGCATTTCTATCAACTTTGCCATTAGAATTGAGTGGAAAATTTTCTAGGTAAAAAATCTGTTTCGGGAGCATATAGTGGGGCAGTTTTTGGCGTAATGCGTTTAAAATCTCTGTGGAATCTCTTTGTTTGTCTTCAATTACTCCATAAAGCACATTAAAACCATTTTCCTCTAGCACAATAGCGCGTCCTTGCTTGTTACTTGCAAGACTTAGAGCATTGTCGATTTCTAAGAGTTCTACACGAAATCCTTGAATTTTGACTTGTTCATCAATGCGTCCTAAAAAACAATAGGCATTAAGTGTGGGATTAAATCTGCCTAAATCGCCTGTTTTATACCACTTAATCCCATTTTCTACTATAAATTTTTCTTGTGTTTTGTTAGGGTCATTGTAATAACCAAGCGCAATTTGTGAAGTTTCTTTAAGCTTGCTCCCTAGTAGAATTTCTCCTGTTTTGCCTACTTGAACTTCTTTGCCATCTAAATCTCGTAAAGAGAGCAAAAGTCCATTAAAAGGTAATCCAAGCGGTAAAATTTCTTCTTGTAAAGTTGGAATCGCATTTGTTGTTTTGGCTTTTTGAATCCCTCCTTCTTCAATAAAGCGATAATGTGTGAAACTAATTGTGGCTTCTGTGGGACCATAGAGATTGTCAAGCAAGGCATTTGGGGCAGCTTTAGCAAAGGCTATGGCAGACTTTACAGGCAGTGCTTCACCGCAAAATAAAGCAACTTTTAGACTAGGCAGAACATTTTCTTTTAAGGCTTTTAAGTTTTGCAGATAAGCAATCAAAGAGGGTGGAGCAAAAAGAACACTAAGTTGTTTTGTGGCAATAAATTTTAGTGGATTTAAAAGCCAAATTTGCGGAATAACAACAAGCGTAGCACCGGAGAGCAGAGTGCAAAAAATATCGTGCATACTTAAATCAAAAGTTAAATCAAAAAATTGAGAGATTCTATCTTCTTTGGTGAAGTGATACAAATCCTTAATGCGTTTAACATAAGAGATAAGATTATCTCTGCTAACTAGCACACCTTTTGGAATCCCAGTGCTACCGCTTGTAAAAAGTAAGTAAGCAGGGTTAGTTTTACTTGAAGTGTATGAAAAATGTGTATTTTGTGGCAACTCCAATGGAATCTTTATGAAATGATGCTGTGGAAATTGCTCTTTTAATTCTGTAAAATCTACTTTAAAGCATAAAATATTAAGCGGTTTGATGTCCTTAGCAATCTTACAAAAAGATTCCACACATTCTTTGCATAAAAGCATTGTTTTAGATTCTGTGCGTGCGATCATTGTTTGTAGTCGTTCATTTGGAAATTTTGGATTTAAAGGCACATAGGTGAAGTTTGCAAGCACGCAAGAAATAATACTTACATATACTTCAATAGAACGCGCTCCAAAGAGAATGATGCTATCTTCTTGTGCCAAGTGTTGTGCTAAAAAGCTTGCAAGCGTGTTAGATTGAGCTTCAAGCTCCGCATAAGTTATGCTGTTTTTATCAATTTCTATGGCGCAGTTTTTTGCGTATTGTTTAAAAGCGTATTTAAAAGCTTGATTTAATGAATCCATCATTGTATCTTTTATTTAAAGTCGCACAATTATACACAAACTCTAATTAAAGCAAAACTTTATGGGAGATTAGAAAGTCTATCTAAAACCTATAAAGGTGTTATTTGCTTGCTATCTCAACGAGCTCTCTTGCTCCTTATCCCTTTTCACATTAGCATTTTGCACATAGCCTACAATGGCATTACCATTAGGATTTGTATCCTTTGAAAACTCCATTAGCATAATCTTTGTAAGACCATTAAAAAATTTTGGTTCAAGTAGTATTGCCCCATAGTCCCTTGTTGCATTCCCCTCTCTCAGTATTTAGAATCTTTGTATAAAGCACAGGGGATTTTAGGCATAGATTCCACTTAGAGTGCCTGCCCTACTCTCACTTGGCGTCTCACAAGTGCTAGAATCTAGCCCCTTGCTAGAGTGAAAATAAATCCCTTTAGAATCTGTTTGTAGCTTTCATTCTAGCTAAATTGTATTAAGCCAACACCCACTCTAAACAATTATTTATTTAATGGTAAAATTCCATAATTAAATCCCATAAGGAAAGCAATGCAAAAGCTAGAGCTACAATACAACAAAGAGGGCAAGATTTACAGCCCATTAGGTAAGAAATACAAAGTCTCCACACCAGAAGAGATTATCAGGCAGAAATTTGTCTGCACACTTGTAAATAGCTATGGTTACAGCCTAGAGCAAATGCAAGAAGAAGTCAAAACGCAAAAGGGCAAAAACGCCGCAAGGGCTGATATTGTAATATGGAAAAGCCCCAAAGATAAGCAGGATAAGAATCCTCCCCTAATCATCGTAGAGTGCAAGGCAGATACCATTCGCATAAGTGAAAGCGATTATGCACAAGGGGAGAGCTATGCAAGGCTGACTAACGCGCCATTTTTTGTAACGCATAATAGCTATGAGACAAGATTCTGGCGTGTGATAAAGGATAAAATGCCCGGCTTCACCCAAGAGATAGCCAATATCCCAGAAAATAACGCAAGTGATAAAGAGATAGATAAACTACTCAAAGATTTAGTTGTTTTTAAAGAAGATGAGTTTGCTAAGGTTTTGTTTGAGTGCCATAACTACATACGCGATAATGATAAGTTTGACCCCACAAAAGCCTTTGATGAAATCGCAAAAATTTTGTTTATGAAAGTGTATGTAGAGAGAAAGCTGATAAAAGGCGAGGCGGATAATAAATTTACAATAGAATATGTAAAAGAAGCAGAAAAATATAATCCAAGCTACCTAGAATGGCTCTTTAATGAAACGAAAAAAGAGTTTGCAAAAGACCAAATTTTCATAGATAACGAAAAAATTGAGCTAAAAAACGCCACTATTTATAAAATCATAGAAAAACTCCAAATTTACAATCTATCCAACACTTCAAGCGATATTAAAGGCGTGGCATTTGAGAAGTTTTTAGGGCAGACTTTTAGGGGAGAGTTAGGGCAGTTTTTCACCCCACGACCCATTGTAGAATTTATGATAGAGATGATAAACCCACAAGAAAATGAAGTCTCCTGCGACCCTGCAAGTGGAAGCGGGGGCTTTCTCATTAGAATCTTTAGCAAAGTGCGTGAGCTTATCCAGCAAGACATCATCAAGCAATATGAAGCCTATAAAAAATCCATAGTCAAAGATATAAACAACATCACCGACACAGAAGCAAAAAAGCTCAACGACAAAAAGAATGAGCTAGAAAAACAGCTAGAGACCGACACGCAAGGCACAAGACTTTTCAAGCTTTCAAACCACTGCATTTATGGCACAGATGCAAATGACAGAATGGCAAGAACTTCTAAGATGAATATGATTATGCACGGCGATGGACACGGCGGGATTCACCATCACGATGGGCTTTTAAACATCAATGGAATCTTTGAAAACCGCTTTGATATAATCCTAACCAACCCTCCCTTTGGCTCAAATGTAAGGAAAGAAAACACCATACGAGCCGAAGATGCCCAAACCTACCTAAACAACAACGGCGAAGTGTCCTACACAGAAGAGAAAAAAGAGCAGATAGAAAACTACTATAAAACCTATGGCAAAGAGACCTACCAAAACGCTCAACGCAAAATCCTAGACAACATTGGCAAGCCTATCGCCTCTCTCTTTGCCCTAAAGCCCAATTTAGAATCTGATAAAACCGAGCATTTGTTTATAAACCGCTGCCTAGATTTGCTAAAGCCCGGTGGTAGAATGGGAATCGTTTTGCCAGAGGGTGTGTTTAACACACCAAATGCCGAATATGTGCGAGAGTTTGTAGAGGGCAGAGCATTTTTACGCGCTGTGATTTCACTCCCACAAGAGACTTTCACTAGTAGCAAGGCAAGTGTGAAAAGCTCTATTTTGTTTCTGCAAAAATTTAGCCAAAATGAGCAAAATGAGTTTAACTCTCTCCTAGAAAAACACACAAAAGAGCTAAGGCAAAAGCACAAAGAGACACTAGACAAACTAGAATCCATTATCAACTATCGCAAAGCAAAGGGCGAGAAAATAGCCAAATACAATGCAAATAATAAGGCAAAAGCCAAAAAAGAGCTAAAAGAGCTAGAATCTAGTATGAAAAAGCAAGCATTCAAACACACCAAAATAGACTTTGACTACCCCATATTTATGGCAGAGCCGGAGTTTGTGGGTATCACTAGCACAGGCGAAATGGGCGAAAATGTCAAAAATGAGCTACTAGATAGCTATGAAGTGCATAAAGATGAAAATGGCAAAGTGCTTGAAAAGTCCCTAAAGCAAAAGGGGATTTTAAGCTATTTTAGAGAGTTTGTAAGTGAGCAGAATCTAGCTTGGAGCAATACGCACAAAAAAATTGGGGGAAGTGATGAGTAAAGTGCAAGTTGTATGGTTTAGGGATTTGGTGCGGTGGGATATAAAACACTATCTAACCGAATTTAAGTCAAAATTTCCTTTAGTGCATTTAAAAGATTATATTGCAGAAAAGAAGCAGAGAATTAAGCCTTCAAATTTTCCAAACGAAACCTTTGATATTTTGGGTGTTAATAATAAAGATGGGGTATATTTTAATGAGTCTTTACTAGGCTCACGCATAAAGCAGCCTTACTATCAAGTAAGAAGTGGAGAAATTTTTTACAATCCTTATCGTGTGAATGTCGGCTCAATAGGTATTGTTCCGCCAGAATTTGATTTGAAATATACAAGCCCTGCCTATGTTATCTTTCAAACAGATGAAACACGATTACTTTCACAATATTTAGTGTTTGTTTTAAAATCGGCTTGGTTCAACGAGCATTTACGAGCAAAAACAAGGGGTTCTGTAAGACAAAATCTATCTTTTGAAGCTTTATGCGATTTGCAAATCCCCCTGCCGCCCCTTGAGATTCAAAAGCAAATAGTCGCCAAAATACAATCCATAAAAGCACAAATCAAAGCCCTACAAGATGAAGAAAAACGCCTAAAAGATGAGATAGAGGCATATATATATATAGTACTTGGACTGGAAAAAAAGCAAGAAGCAAAAAGGCAAAAGGTATTCATCGTCCGCTTTAAAGATTTAGACCGCTGGGACACAAGGCATAATCAAAGCGTTACTATAAACCTTTGCCATACAGATTCTACTCATTGTCATACCAATACCACTTCCCCTTGTCATACTGAGGCGATAGCCGAAGTATCTACAAACATAGAATCTAAAAGAGATTTTGACACATTGTCATTGCGAGGCGAAGCCAAAGCTTTCCATAATCCACAAAACAACATAAAAGCGGATTTTACAGAATCTATGGATTGCCACGATTTTGCTACGCAAAATCTCGCAATGACGGGACTAGACTTAAAAGCCCTACTAGATTCTATCCCTACTCCGCCACCGCACGGCTGGGAAGTTAAAACACTTGGCGAGATTTGTGAGATTATCAATAGAAATTGGCATAAGTATTACAAAAATGAAACATTTCCTTATATTCAAATTTCTAATGTTACACAAAAAGGCATTGATGGGTATTCATTGATTCATTATGATAATGCCCCATCTCGTGCAAAAACACTCGTTAAAACAGGAGAGTTATTGATTTCGCTAACTAGACCAAATCTTGGTGCATTTGCAGTTGTAGAACAAGAATATAATAACTTTGTTGTTTCTAGTGGGTTTGCAGTTGTGGATTCTAAAAATATCGTAACAAATCATTATATAAAGCACATTTTACAATCTCAAATTGGCATTGATATTTTTAATCAAATAATGTCTGGAGCTCTTTACCCTGCAATATCTCAAGGTGATTTACAAAATCTAAAAATCCCCCTACCCCCTTTATCCGTGCAAGAAAAAATCCTAGCCCATATACAAAAGATAGAATCCAGCATTGCCGCCACACAAGAGAAAGCAAAAGCCCTAGAGCTAGAGCTTACACACTATATAGAATCCACTTTATAGATTCTAAAGCACTGCCCCCAAGCCTAGAATCCAAAAACGAGATTCTAAGAATCTTAAAGTATAATTATTTACTACAAAATATTAAGGAGATTCTATGCGAAGTGATATTGTAAAAAAGGGGCATAATCGCGCCCCTCACAGAAGTTTGCTAAGGGCAACAGGGCTAAAAGATGAAGATTTTAGCAAACCATTCATCGGCGTGGCAAATAGCTATATTGACATCATTCCGGGGCATTTTTTCCTAAACAAATATGCCGAGATTGTAAAGGACGAAATCCGCAAGGCAGGGGGTGTGCCTTTTGAGTTTAACACCATTGGCGTAGATGATGGTATTGCTATGGGGCATAGCGGTATGCTCTACTCCCTGCCAAGTCGAGAGCTGATTGCTGATTGTATAGAATCTGTGATGAACGCCCACGCATTAGATGCGATGATTTGCCTACCAAACTGCGATAAAATCGTGCCCGGAATGCTTATGGGGGCGTTGCGTGTGAATGTGCCAACTATCTTTGTAAGCGGTGGTCCTATGAAAGCGGGGCGTTTGAGTGATGGCACAATACTTGATTTAAACTCCGCATTTGAAGCGGTGGGGGCGTTTGAAAGCGGCAAAATTGATGAGAAAAGATTACACGAGATAGAGTGTCAAGCCTGTCCTAGTGGGGGGAGCTGCAGTGGAATGTTTACGGCAAACTCTATGAATACGCTGTGTGAGGCTATGGGCGTAGCATTACCGGGCAATGGCACGATCCCAGCTTTAACACCAGAGCGAGAAGAGCTACTAAGGCAGGGGGCTAGACGCATTGTAGAGATTGCACTAGATTCTAGCTTAAGTGAAAAATTTAGATTCCGCAATATTTTGAATGCAAAAGCCGTGCATAACGCCTTTGTCGTGGATATGGCAATGGGGGGCAGCACAAATACGATCTTACATATGTTAGCGATTGCTAAGGAAGCGGAGGTGGATTTTAACCTAGAATCTATCAATAACATCGCTGCAAATGTCGCACATATCGCTAAAATCGCCCCGGCGTTAAGTAGTGTGCATATGGAGGATATTAACCGAGCGGGGGGAGTGTCAGCAGTGATGAATGAGATTTCTAAGCGTGGCAATGCAGTGGATTATTGGATTGCAGGTTATTACAACAATGAAGAAGACGCACGATTGAGAATAAGTGGAAAATGGGAGTGGGATAAATATAATGAGAGTGGAAATATAAGAAAGTATGGAAAATGCTTAGAAGAAATGAAAAAAGGCGATAAGATTCTAACCTATGCCTTTGGTCAGCAAAAATTTGATGGTATTTTTGAGATAATAGAGAATACAGAGGATTTAATCACTCTGCAACACATCAATGACTTAAATATAGACATAAACGATGTAAGTTTGGAAATAAAAAAATATTACAAAGAAAGTTATGGTTTTTTTGATAAGTATGGAGACACCATACAAGGCACATATTTTAAAACAAATAAAGAGCAGTTTAATGCAATTGTAGGACTAGATTCTATGGTGGTAAATTCCAGCAGCACCAAAGAGACAACGCAAAGCTTGTATTTAGACGCTCTCACAATCACAGGCGAGACTCTAGGGGAGAGAATAGCAAATGCAAACATCACAGACCCTGAAATTATCCGCCACAATGACAATGCCTACTCACAAGTTGGCGGATTAAAAATCCTTTTTGGTAATCTCTGCGAGCAAGGGGCGGTGCTAAAAGTCGCAGCAGTAGCAGAATCTATGAAAGAATTTAGCGGCAAGGCAATTTGCTTTAACTCCCAAGATGAAGCGATTAAGGGCATCGCAGGGGGCAAGGTAAAGGCTGGAAGCGTGGTGGTTATCCGCTATGAAGGACCAAAGGGGGGACCGGGAATGCAAGAGATGCTAAGCCCTACTAGTCTTATTATGGGAATGGGCTTAGGCGAGAGTGTGGCACTCATCACTGATGGGCGATTTAGCGGGGCGACAAGGGGGGCGTGTATCGGGCATATAAGCCCAGAGGCTGCTGAAGGGGGGCTTATCGCGCTTATTGAAGATGGCGATGTGATAGAGATTTCTGTCTCGCGTGGGAGTTTGGAATTGAAAGTAGATTCTAAGATTCTAGAATCTAGAAAGGCAAAATGGAAGCCATTCAAAAAAGAAATAACAAGCAAATGGCTCAAACGCTACTCACTGCTTGTAAGCAACGCCGCAAATGGCGCGGTGCTAAAAACGGAGCTGTAAGGATATATAAATGACTTTGCCTAAGACACTTGAAGACATTGTAGAATTTTTACAACAGCAGAATCTACATTTAAGCCAACAAAGTCGCGATGGGAGAATCAATTCCGCTTTTAATGAAGATGAGATTTTTAATTTTTTAGATTCTAGTTTTGCGATAAATCGTCCTAATATGCGTGATTGGGTGGATTTTAGCTTTGAAGAAAATAATATATTTTATCCTGTGAATATCAAGGTTAGCACCACAAAGACAACCGATAATCTCAACTGCAAACTTGGAATCTACTATGCTTTAACAGGCAAAATTCCACCTTTTGGCAATGGGGTGAGCTGGGAAACATAAAACTACAAGAAATATGTGATAAGCTAAATCACACGGATTGGGAGGAGCTTGGCTTTGTGTGTGATGGTAGGTTTTTATTTTTACAAAGAAGTTTAGAAAATGTGATGTTAGATTCTAGATTTTTGGCTTTTATGCCATAAAGTTAAATGGAATCTAAAATCTAAAATCTTCCATTAAAGCCACTTGTAATTCTTCCAAAGTAAAGCTTGCTAACATATATGCTAGCACAAACATTACAAGTGCGGTGAAAGAATTTAAAAACACCCAAGATTTTGGATTTTTAAAAAGAATACTTGCTTTGTGCGCTGCAAATCCAAGACACAAAAACCAAAGACAAGATGCATTGATGATTCCACCGCTTAACAAGAGTTTTTCATTGAGATTAAAGGGCAGGGCTATGGCGCCTAAAATTAAAATCGTATCTAAATATACATGAGGATTTAAAAGAGTGATTGCTAGTGTTTGAGTAATGATTTTTACAAGGCTTGTTTTGTGTCCTTGTGCTTGGAGTTCTAGGCGTTGATTTGCTCTAAAAGCAGAACGTAAAGATAGGATTCCATAGCTTAAGACAAACAGCGTTCCTATAATACCTAGCAAAATTGTAAAAATCCTATTTTTAGCTAGAAATTCTCCAATGCCAAAGATTCCAATATTTACAAGCACAATATCGCAAATAATGCAAACGACACACACCCAAAGAATATGATTTTTTAAGATTCCTTGCTTAATTACAAACATATTTTGCGCACCAATGGTTGCAAATAGCGAAAGTGCGATAAGTAGCCCTTGTAGATAAATCTCCATAGTTTTCCTTAGAGTTGTTCATAAAGAAGTTTAGCTGCCATTAGGAAAGAAACTGCGACAACAATGGGCTTAACAATACGGATTCCATAGCGCATTGCCATTTTAGAGCCAAGATTTGCGCCAATAAATTGCCCAAGAGCCATAAGTAATCCTATGCTCCAAAGCATATATCCGCCAACTGCAAAGAAGATTAAAGAGGCAAGATTTGTTGAAAAATTATAAAGTTTTGCTTGCCCTAAACTCTGTGTTAGACTAAAACCGCCAATAATAATTAGTGCAAGCATAAAAAACGATCCAGTTCCAGGACCAAAAAAGCCATCATAAAAACCCACGGCAGCGATTGCAAGACTTAAATATGCTGTGTTTAATTTTTCTGTTTTTTCTACTTCTTTAATATTTGGTGAAAATAAAAAATACAATCCAAAAATTAAGATTAAAAATGGGAGAACTTTGGAGAGAAATTCTATTTGGATAAATTGCACGCTTAATGTGCCTATTGCTGAAAAAACAAAGGCAATAATAGCAAATGGGAGTCCGGATTTTAGGTTGATATAACCTCTTTTGTAAAACTGCAAAGTTGCTGAGAAACTTCCAAAAGAGCTTTGAAGTTTGTTTGTGGCTAGGGCTTGCAAAGGAGAGATTCCAGCAAGTAAGAGTGCGGGGATTGTTATCATTCCACCACCACCTGCAATAGAGTCAATAAAGCCAGCAATAAATGCTGCAAAAAAAAGAAATAAAAGCATATAAAAATCAAAATTAGCGATAAATTCTTGCATAAAGATTCCTAAAATAAAAGCATTATTATAATGCAAATTTTAAAAAATATCGCACATTGATTCATCATTATGCAAATGCGAAGTTTTAGAATATTGGCATTCTAAGATGGAATCCTTAAGCCTAAAATACGCTTTCTTACCATAATGATTAATAACAAAACCATCTTTTTGCTTGCTAAAATGACAATCCTTAGAAGTGAAATCTAAATGGCTGTATAAGGAATCCCAATTAATCTGTTGGCGTGCTTGAAGTTGTGCTTTTAAATCCAAGCGGAGATTTAGAACTTGAACTTGAAGTTTTTTGACACAGGCATTTTTAGTGTAATCACTAAATTGTGGAATTGCAAAACTTAAAAGGATTCCAACTAAAAGAAGTGTAAAAATCACCTCTAGGAGCGTAAAAGCCTTGCGCATTAAAACACAATAGAATTGCTAAGTAGCGGAATTTTTAATGTAGCATTTAAACCTATGCTTTCAACAAGTTTTGCGCAAGTATCTCCATTTGTGCTACCTGTTGTTTGTGTGGAGATTTCTAAAAACTGCACATCTTTAGCAGTTGTAGCAAGCGCACTATTTGTATTAAGTAGTTTTGCACTTATACAAGGATTTTGATTGGCATCTTGAAGTTTGCTTGTAATTGTGTAGTCATTTATATTCCAATTTGCACTACTTAGCGCAATAGCAGTTGTAAAAGTCCCTTGACCTTGCGCTAGAAAATATGCTGGAAAGGAGGTTTTTAAAGTGTTTATATCACTCTTTAGTGCAACGAGTTTTGCATCATCTCTGCTTGCGGAGATTTTTGGAATCGCAACGGCTGCTAAAATCCCTAAAATCACTAGGATAAACACAAGCTCTAGCATTGTAAAGGCTTTTTTAGTGCGCATTTTTCTTCCTTTAATTTTGGATTCCATAATTGCAAAGATTCTAGCAATTTTAGACTTAAAGCATTTTGCTTGTAGCATACACAGCAGCTGTTTCACTGCGTAAAATATTGCAATTTGGCGCGCTAAAGGTGGTTTGTGTGTTTAAGAGTTTGCGTTCATCTTCGCTAAAACCCCCTTCTGCGCCGATTAAAAATGGAATCTCTAAAGGTGATTCTAAGGGCTTTGCATTAAAATCCATTACTGCAATTTTTGGGTATTTTTGTAACACTTCTGTGAGATTGTTTAGCGCTTCTATGTTTAAGCGTGTCAATCTGCCACACTGCTCACAAGAGTTTTCTAGGATTCTATTTAGGCGTAAATCATCAAGTTTGAAATGTTTTTGTGAGAAATCTGCATAAAAAAATGTAATGCGTGCTAAGTTTAGTTCATTTAAAAAAGGGAGTGTTTTTTCTATGTTTTTAGGATCAATCATTGCCCAAATCAAATGTCCTTTTGGAGTTTTGGATTCCAACTTTTGCGTGGTTTTAAGTTGCAAAGTGGCTGATTTTTTGTGAAGTTCAGTAATTGTGTAGAGATAAGCATTTGCATCATTTAAATTGCAGAGTATTAAGAAATCTAGTTTGCGTGTTCTGCGTGCCCGGAAGAGATGATTATAAATCTCTCCATCAAGTATGATTGTAGGATCTCCAGCGCATTTGTGATAGGTAAATTGCATTTTAGACCATAAAAAGTAAGAGTAACACAAAAACACAAAAATCTAAGCTGTATTTAATCTTTGCAAAGCGGAAAAACTTTTCGCGTTTTGTGGAGTTTGCTTCAATGCGGATTTGTTTTTGAAATTTGTGGCGTTTAATTTCTGCAATTAAAATCACAAGCCAAAATACGAGCATTAGAAGGATTTTGAGAGTAAAAACAAAGCCAAGCATTGCCCAAATTACAAATCCACTAAAAGCACAAGCACTAAGAAGCGTGTAGTATGCGGGGGCGCAAATGGCTATTGCGCGGAGTTTTTGTGTATGTGATGGGTTTGTAAAAAGTGCGTAAAGATTCCAAAGTGGTGGCAAAAGCAATGGGAAGCAAAGCAAAAGATGAATAAAAATAAGTTCAGTTCCTACAAATTCCATAAAATCACTTTAAATTTTTGCAGAATTGTAACAACAAAAGCTAAGTTTGTAAAGTTTTTGAAGTTTTGGTAGCGGGGGGCGGATTTGAACCACCGACCTTTGGGTTATGAGCCCAACGAGCTACCGGGCTGCTCTACCCCGCGATAACTAATATCTAAAGATAAAATCACTGAAATTAAGTTTAAGAAGTGGCTGGGGTACAAGGATTCGAACCTCGGAATGCCTGGACCAAAACCAGGTGCCTTACCGCTTGGCGATACCCCAATGTTTTAAAAGTCGAAATTATAGCTTTATATTTTTTGTTTGTCAATAGTTAAAAGCTTGTTTTGGCGGATATTACGCTATAATAAAAGTTTAAGAAAGTTTGTAAGGTTTTGTATGGAAAATGAAGCGATTTTGCGCGTTGAAGCCGCGATTAAAGCAATCCAAAATGGTGAAATGATTATTGTAATGGATGATGAAGATAGAGAGAATGAAGGGGATTTAGTGATGGCGGGGATTTTTAGCACGCCAGAGAAAATTAATTTTATGGCGCAAGAAGCGCGCGGATTAATTTGTGTTTCTATCACCAAAAGTATTGCACAAGCACTTGATTTGCCACCAATGGTGAGCAAAAATAGTTCAAATCACGAAACAGCTTTTACCGTATCTATTGATGCAAAAGAAGCAAAGACAGGAATTTCAGCATATGAAAGAGATTTAACGATTCAATTAATGTGTAAGCCTAGCACAAAACCAGATGATTTTGTGCGTCCAGGGCATATTTTTCCTTTGATTGCAAAAGAAGGTGGTGTGCTAGAGCGCACAGGACATACTGAAGCTAGTGTGGATATTTGTCGTTTAGCAGGACTTAAGCCAATTAGCGTAATTTGTGAGATTATGAAAGATGATGGTTTAATGGCAAGAAGGGGGGATAAATTTTTAAGTGAATTTGCAAAAAAACATCAATTAAAGATTCTTTATGTTTCAGATTTAATTGAATATCGTTTGCAATTTGAGCAATTAATCGGAGTTGTAGGTAAAAAATCTTGCAGATTTTTAGGGGCAGATTCTACAAAAATACAATTTCAAGATCATTTAGGTAGAGAACATTTTGTGTTTGTTTTTGGTGTGCCTAAAATCCCACTTGTGAAATTTCATAGTATTAGAGAAGATTTAGAATTATTAGAAAACGAAAGTCTCTTTAGTGGATTAATGGAATCTATTAAGCAATTAAAAGAGAAAGGTGGATATTTGGTGTTTTTGCATACAAAAAATAATAATGACATTAAAGGCTTAGGTATTGGTGCGCAGATTTTAAAAGAATTAGGGATCAAAGATTTTAAACTATTAAGTGGCTCTAAAAGCAATGAGTTAGATGGAATCTTAAGCGGTTTTAATCTTAAGATTTTAGAGCGCATTGAGATTTAATATTAAAAAATTGGAATCCAAAACGCTTGAAATAACACTATAAACCATACAATAAGTGCTAGAACGATGCTAAAAAATACAGCTGCTGATGCGCAATCTTTAGCAATTTTGGCTTGCTTATGCCACTTATCTGTAATTAAATCCACACACGCCTCTATGCTAGAATTTAGTGCTTCTATAATTAAAATTAAAAATAAAACGCTGATGAGCAAAATTTGTTCTATCGCACTAATGGGTAGAAAAAAACTAAAAATCACACAAGGAATCATAACAAAAAGTTCAATGCGAAAGGAAATTTCATATTTTAAAAGTGTTTTTATGCCTTCTAGTGCGTATTGTGTGTTTTTAAAAAAGTGGTACTTAGGTTTCAATTAATGTTCCATAAAATGTTTTTGAGAGAGTGTTTTAATGCGCTTGAAAATTTGATCAAAATCTACACCATAAGCACGCGTGTCTCCTATGGTAGTAAGGAAGTTTGTATCTCCTATGTAGCGTGGAACAAGATGCAAGTGTAGATGTTCTGGGATTCCAGCACCACCGGCTTTTTCAATATTCATTCCTAAATTTACACCGCTTGCGCCAAACTCTTTTAGCAATGCTACGCCTTTTTGTGCAAATGTTTGCAAATGCAACCACACTTGTAAATCAAGAAATTCTGGAGAGTGTGTGTGAATGTGTGGAATAATCAAAAAATGTCCGGGAGTATAGGGAAATTTGTTCATCACGCAAAAAATTTTGGAATCTCTATAAAAGATACGATTTGCTTCATCACTTAAAGAAAAGTCTTCTTTTGTGTTTGTGTGTAAATTTAATCCCTTAGAGATGGCACAAAATACACAAATTTCTCTCTTGGAGCCAAAGTATTTACTGCGCCAAGGCGCATATAGATAATCCATTTTTATCCTTAAATATAACTTGGTGCATCATTTGCAAAGAGAATCAAATCGCCACTATCTGTTGTGGATTTTAGAATATGTTCAATGCTTGTCTTATCTTTTAGGAGAATTTTTTGTGTATGATGAATGTTAGAGCGCAAGATGTTTGCGTTAAGCTCTCCTGTAATAATAGCAAGATCAAAAACTTTATCAATTGCTTTTGCAAGTTTAACATTGGCTTCTTTTGAACTTTCTACAAGTCCGGGAGTTACAATGATCTTTTTGCCATTATGTAAAGAAGCAAGACGAATGGCTTCTAGCATTCCATCTAGGTTGCCATTATAACTATCATCTAAGATGATTTTACCATTAACGACAATTTTACTTAAGCGATGATTTATGGGTTCAAATTTTTGTGCTTGTTTAATTAGGCGTTCATTACTGATTCCAAGATCGCTCCCTACAGCAATAGCAGCACTCATATTAATCACATTAAAAGCACCTAAAATGCGTGTTTGAAAGCTTAGTTTTTCTCCTTTGATATTTAAAGAAAAGCTTGTTCCTTGTAGCGTGGCTTCTATATCGCTTGGATCTTGTGGAAAGTTAATCACATTTGCGTGTGTGGGTTGGATATTATCTTTATAAATATACGCTGTTTTTAGGCGTTTGCTCTCTAAGATTTCATATTTTGTGCGATAAATATTTTCAAGAGTCTTAAAGTATTCAAGATGTGCTTCACCGATTTTTCCAACAACAACAATTTGTGGAGCAGTGAGTTCTACAATTTCTTTAATATCTCCACTTCCTCTAGCTCCAGCTTCTACAATGTAAATATCTGTAAGAGGGGAGAGATTTTGATTGATATCTGCAATGATTCCTGTTAAGGTATTTACGCTACGCGGAGTAGAATAAACCTTGAAATTTTCTTGTAGAATTTGAGAGAGATAGTTTTTAAGGCTTGTTTTTCCATAGCTTCCTGTAATAGCGATAATAGTGAGATTTGAAAGACTTTCTAGTTTGTCTTTTGCTAGTTTTTTATAGCGACCTAAGAGAATCTTTTCTGTGAGAGAAGATATAGAAATAGAGATAAATAATGGTAAAAGATAAATACATTGAATCAGTGGAGAATATTCATCAATGCCTAACAATAAAAGTTCATTAAAAACAATAAAAATGATATAGAATCCAAAAAAGCGTAACACTCTACCTGTTAAGATTAGCTTTTTGCTAAGATTAAAAATCCAAATTCCAAGTGCTAGAAGGTAAAAGCAAAGTCCAGCATAGAAATAAACATTATTAGGAATAAAAACAAAATACAAAATTGGCAAAACAAAATAAAATAAGTGCCAGCGTTGTTTGTGGTGTTTAAAAAGAACGCGTCCAAGTTTGTAGTGATACCATTGAAGATTTACCATTGCATAGTAGCCAAGTGCCACAAGGAAAATCCAGCGCATTGCCATTATAAAAATTTCAGTATCTTGCAATAGGAATCCTTAAAAGAGAAAATTATGGAATTTTAACAAAAAATCAATTAAATTATAGACTATTATGAAACTTGTGTTCAATCTCTTTAGCTTGTTTTAAAAAAAAGAAATGATCTCCACTAAGCACAAAAAAGTTGGAATCTGAAACTAATGCGTGAATACGCTCTCCGCAATGTAAAGGTGTCGCTAAATCTTCTTTGCCCCAAAAGATAAAACAAGGATTTTTAAATGCCTGAAAAACGCTTGAAAAGTCTTCATCTACAACATTTTTAAAAGTTTGATACATAATTTCGTTCATATTTTCTACGTCTTTTGAGCGCAGAAGATTCCGTAAAGCTCGATTAAGGGCAGGCAAGAATTTATTAAGAAATTTTGCAATAGTGATTTTTATACGCACCTTTAAACTCTTTTGCGTAGGGATTCCAGCGCTGCTAAGAAGAATAAGTGTTTTAGGGTTTAAAAGTGTTGCAACCTTACCTCCAAAACTATGCCCCATAATTGTGGTTTTTGTGGAATCCAAATACAAAGATTCCAACATTAAGTGCAGAATTTTTGCATAATCGTGCGTATTTAGTGCAAAAGGGGGAGTTTTTGAGTTTCCAAAGCCGGGTAAGTCAATGTAATAGTGAGCATAGTCTTTAAAGGTATCCTTGAAAGCTTGTTGCATAAGGCTTTTGTTTGCTCCCCATCCGTGCAGAATTACAAGGGACTTCTCACGATTTTGTGGATTGTAAATCATATAAGAAAGGCTAAATTCTGCACCTTTATAAGTTAGAATCTTTTGTGCCACTATTTGCCTTTTGCAAATTGAATTTGATGCAATAAGGCATAATCCACCTTAATATCATTAGGCTTTGGTATAGCGCGCGAAAGTGATTCTAATGCCTCTTTAAAATCGGTAAAAAGATAGTTTGCAAGACTGCCTGGCACAGGATTAATTTCATTTAAATAACATATATTATCTTTAACAAAAAAATCACAACGGATAAGCGCACCTTCAAAAGCGTTTGTATAAAGCCTTGTGAAACTGTCTTGTAACTTTTGCTTTAAGTCTTCGCTAATTTCTGCTTCCTTAGCATTGCTTGTGCGTGAAAAATCTAAGTATTTTTTCTCAAAATCTAAAAATTTATTTTTTTCTGGTTCTTCAATAAAAGAAAAATGGATTCCATCTTTTCCCTTAAAACCTGCAAGATTATATTCTTTCACGCCCGCAATAAAAGGCTCAATAATAATTTTTTCATCAAATTCAAATGCACTATCTAAAGCATACTGTAACTCTTCTTGAGATTCTACAATATTAATGCCAAGTGAGCTTCCAAGTCGCGCAGGTTTAATAATTGCAGGGAAACTTAAATCTTTGGGAGTTTGTTCATTGTGATAAAGCACGCGGTAATCAAGAGTCTTTACGCCACGACTTGCAGCAAAACCTTTAATGAGTTCTTTATCATAGCTTAGCACACACGCAGGATTACGCGGACCAATGTATGGGATTCCATAAAAATCCAGTAAAGAAGCAAGCGTGCCATCTTCTCCATCTCCTCCGTGGATTAGATTTAAGATTATAGGAAAATTAAGTGGAGTTTCACCAAAGAACGTGCGCTTATAAAAGCCGTCCTTTTTAGGATAGATTTTTTGAGCTTTTTGGTAAGCATTAGAGCTAAAAAACTTAGATTGCATTTGTTCTTTTGGTATGTGATAAAAATTATGATTAGAGTCTAAAAAGATAAAATGTTCCACTTCTTTTAATAGTTTTTTTAAAGTGATTGCGCTAACAATGCTAATTTCGTGTTCATAAGACTTTCCGCCAAACAAAATACACAGATTCACGATGTTTCCTTGCAAAATAAAATTTTAAAATCATACCAAAAGTAATTTTAAACACACTAAAAGTAGAAATCCTAAACGATAATGCGGGGAATATAAGCATGTAAATGCACTAAGATCTCATAAGGGATTGTGTGAAATGCGTTTGCAAAAGCACTCACATCATTAAAAATACATACACTAGGCGCATCACTTTCTATGCTAATACAATCCATACTAGCTCTTGGTAAAATTCTATAACCTTCTGTTGTGTAAAGCTCCATTTCTTCTCGCAAGCGAAAAAGTCCATCGCCGTAGCCTATATCATAAGTGGAAACAACATTTTGCGCTCTTAGCGTGCTAATTCCGCTATAGCCGATATTTGCACCCTTTTTTAGTTCCAAGGTAGAAATTTTATTTGCAAAAAGAGAAGCAATAGGTTTTAGCTTCGGCATTTTTAAAGGACTACAATTATAGCCATAAAATGCGATTCCAATGCGGAACAAATTATCTTGCAATTCTTCTGGTAATTCTGCATTAAAAGTGTTTGCGCGAAATGCTCCAGAAGAACTTAAGGAATGAAATCTTGGGCGTGGGATTTTAAAATGTTTGCAGAGTTGTAACACTTCTTTTTTTATAGCTAAAAATTCCATATTTTGCGTATAAAATGCGCTACTTAAATCATCTCCATAGCCATTATGCGTAAAGATTCCTTTTAGTATTAGATTGCGTTCTTTAAGTATTGTGAAAGCTTCTTTTAGTTGTTTTTTAGAAATTCCATTACGATGCATTCCACTATCAATTTTAAGTTCAATGTGTGTATGACTTGGATATTCTTGCAAGGATTCTAAACTTGGCACGCTAAAAGAAATTATTGGAATCTTAAGTGCTAAATTTAAAACATTTTTGTCGGGAAATGAACTTGGGTAAAGAATTATGATATCATCAAAAAAATTTGTAATACTTAAAGCTTCTTGCAAGCTTTTGACAAATGCAGTTTGAATTCCAACTTCTTTGGCGAGACTTGCTATTTGTGTGATTCCATGTCCATAAGCGTTGTCTTTTAAAACAATTGCAATTTTTTCTTTAGCAGAAATGGTTTGAAAAATTGTTTGATAATTGTGAAAAAAATTATTTCTACTGATTTCTAGATAGGGCATAAAAAAATCCCCCAATGGGGGCTTAGAGTTATTTTACAGGAGGAAGTTTTGAAATATAATCTGCAACTGCATCAATATCAGCATCTGTTAATTTGAAGTTCTTCATATTTGCATACATAATAGCTTTTGCTCCACCATTATCTGCTGTTCCCGCCTTATAACCCTGAAGTTGTGTAACTAATTCATCTTTTGCCATACCAGCAATTTTAACATTCCCTTTACTTCCTGGAGCTACTCTTTCAGCTTTTGCACCATGGCAAGCAATACACTTTTTATAAATTGTCGCACCATCAGCCGCCATCAAACAGCCACTTGCTAATGCTAATCCTAGTAAAATTTTCTTCATATCAAACTCCTTTTGGTTGATTTGTGTTTGTAATGATAACCTTTTAACTTAAAAGAATGATAAAATTTACATCATTTTTAAAATTTAGTTTTTGAAAGATTATAAATTTGTTAATCAATATTGTGTTTTTGGTGTTACAATAAAAGTTTTATTTAATAAGGAAGAAATTTTGCGGATCTTTCAGTTTTTTGGGACAACACTTGAACATAAAGCACGCGTCTTGGTTTTTAATATCGCATCAGGACTTCTATCACTTGCTGTCGTATCTTTTGTGTATCATTTTAGTTTAAAATACGATTACGATATGCTTTTTATGGAATATAGCCAATCACTTGTAGGGTTAGAAGAGGTCCGTCGCGTATTAAATTATTCACAAAATCTCACATATAGCGAACAAAAAGAAATCTTACAGGCAAAACAGAGCATTATGACGCAATTTGATAATTATAAAGCTTTGCAAGATAGACTTTTAAATGAAAGCGAATCAACGCATTTTTTGTTAAATATCTATCGGTTTTTTATTGAAGATGATTCTGTGTTGCGTAAAAAGAGAGAATTGCAAAGCAATTTAGAAATTTTAGATTTTGAAATTGGTGTATATTTGGGGCTTTTAAAACCAAAGCAAAATATTTCTATAAGAAATTTAAATGAAGAAATAAAGCAAAGCATTAGCAAACTTAATCATCAAATTTCTAAAATTGCACATTTAAATTTACAATTTACAGAAGTTAAAAAAGTGCGCAATAACGCTTTGCATAGCGCATTGCAAAAGGTAATATTAGTCATTATTTGTTTGATTATGTTAATCACAATGCTGTTGAGTTTTTTGATTTTACGAAATATTAAAAATTTGCACGCAACACTAGAACAGAAAGTGCAGGAAAAAACCCAAGAGTTGCAAAATTTAAATAATTCTTTGCAAGAAAATATTAATAAGGAAGTGCTTGAGAGTCGCAAAAAAGATCAGATTATGTATCAACAAGCTCGTCTTGCAAGTATGGGAGAGATGATAGGAAATATCGCACATCAATGGAGACAACCACTAAATGCGCTAATGTTGTTAATTCAAACCTTTAAAGTCAAATCTCAAAATGGCAAACTCACAAAAGAATTTATTGAACTTCAAGTAGAGGATGGATTAAAAATTGCCAAAAGAATGTCCCAAACTATTGAAGATTTTAGAAATTTTTTTAATTCTGCAAGCGAAAAAGAACCTTTTAATTTAAAAGAAAATATTTACGATTCCATCTCTTTGGTGGATACATTTTTAAAACAAAATGAAATCGAAATTCTTGTAGATTGTGCAGAAGATATTATGCTTTGTGGTTATAAAAGTGCATTTTCTCAAGTGTTATTAAACTTGATAAAAAATTCTGAAGATGTTTTAAAGGCGCGTGAAGTTGTGTCAGCAAAGATTAGAATCGTTGTAGAAGTTTTGCGGGAGAGTGAAGATAAAGACAATCCTATAAAAGAATGTGTTAGGATTCTATTTATGGATAATGGTGGCGGAATCAAGCTTGATGATATTCAAAAGGTTTTTGAACCCTATTTTACAACAAAGCATAAATCTGTAGGTACAGGAATTGGGCTATATATGTCTAAGCAAATCATAGAAAAACAAATGCAAGGAAGTATTGAAGTGCGTAATGTGCGTTATGATGACGCGTTTAATATTGTGTGTAATGGCGGAGAGTGTGTGCAAGATTGCAAGTTAAAAGATGGCACTTGTGGAGCGCAGTTTATGATTACAATTCCATTAGAAACACAAAAGGAGCAAGCGTGATTAGTAAAAATGATGAAAAAATTTTAAAACACCTTAAGATTTTGTATGTTGAAGATGAAGAAGATATTTTAAAATTTGCTTCAATGGTGCTTGAAGATTATGTAGATAAGCTTTTTGTGGCGCGTAATGGCAAAGATGCTTTAGAGATTTTAAAGCAAGAAAATATTGATTTAGTAATTACTGATATTTTAATGCCAAAGTTAAATGGTATTGATCTGATTAAAGAAATTCGTAAAAATCCACTTTTAGAAGTTGCAATTATTGTGGTTACTGCACACACAGAAACGCATTATTTATTGGATTGTATTGAGTTGCGTGTTGATGGTTATATTTTAAAGCCTATTGATGTAGAAGAACTTTTAAGGACGATTTTGCGTTCTATTTTGCCAAAGTTTCAAGCTAGTGAAATTAAAATGCAAAATGCGCTTTTAAATGCAATTTCTATTTTTGTAGGGGGCAAAAAAATTGAGATTATTAAGTATCTTATTGAGCATAGTGATGATGAAAATATTTTCTATGGCTCTTATGAAGATATTGTTCAAGAAGTAGGTGTAAGTAAGCCCACGGTTGTAAAGACTTTTCGTCAGCTCATTGATACGGGATTGCTTGTGCGTTTAAAAAACAAAATTTATAAGTTTCAATCTGACATCACGCCTTATAAAGAGTGATTAAAATATAATTAATGTAAAATTGCGCTTTTAATTTAGGATAGGATATGGAACAACAAGCATTAGCCTTAAAATATCGCCCAATGGACTTTGATGAGCTTGTGGGACAAGAAGCAGTTAGTCGCACGCTCTCTTTAGCATTAGATAGTAAGCGTTTATCGCATGCTTATTTGTTTTCTGGGTTGCGTGGGAGCGGGAAAACTTCTAGTGCTAGGATTTTTGCTAGGGCTTTGCAATGTGATAATGGTCCTAGATCTAAGCCTTGTGGCACTTGTCCAAATTGTTTGGCTGCAAATCCACACAAAATGAGCCATATTGATATTATGGAGCTTGATGGTGCGTCAAATCGTAAAATTGATGATATTAGAGATTTGATTGAACAAACAAAATATCATCCAAATATGGGGCGTTTTAAGATTTTTATTATTGATGAAGTGCATATGCTAACGCGTGAAGCCTTTAACGCATTATTAAAAACACTAGAGGAACCCCCAGAGTATGTGAAGTTTATCCTAGCAACAACAGATCCATTAAAGCTGCCTGCTACGATTTTGAGCAGAACGCAACACTTTCGTTTTAAGCGTATTTCTGATAAAAGTATTTTTGAGCATTTAAAAAAAATTTTGCAAAATGAGCAAATCCCTTATCAAGAAGAAGCGCTTGGAATGTTAATAAGAAGTGGGGCAGGTTCTTTGCGTGATACGCTAACTTTGCTTGATCAAGCCATTATTTATTCAAGCTATAATGTAACTTCTGAAGTGTGTGCAAATATGCTAGGGCTTATTAATGCGGAGAATTTGAATAAGTTTTTTGAAGGGATTTTTACGCAAGATAGAGAAGCATTACTTAAAACCTTAGAAGGCTTTTTTGAATATGAATGTGGAATGCTCTTAGATGAGATGAGTATTTTTCTTAAAGAGAAGCTTTTAAAAGGAGATGATTCTCGCTATTCTAGCTTGCTTGTAGATCGCTTTTTTAGGATTATCACGCAGGCAAAAGAATTGTTATTTTTAGGTTCTGATAATGAATTTGTGCTAACTTTAAGTGCATTTAAAATGCTTGAGGCATTACAAATTGAAAGCATTGATCTTGCTATTAAACATTTAGAAAAAGGCTTTTTTGAGAATTTGCCAAAACTTCAAAATCCACAACAAGATTCACAAGAGCAAAAATTGGAATCCAAAATGGAGGTTTTGCCAAAACAAGAAGCGTTAGAACAGGAATTAGAAAAAGTTGAGCAAGCATTGCCAAATACAGAATCTAAAAATTTAGATTCTAATACCATACAACAAGATTCTCCGCAAAAACACGCAATTGATCTTTTTGAACTTGTGAAAAAAAAGATTTTTGCGCATAATTATGATTTAGGAGAGATTTTTGCTAAAGATGTGCGTTTTGTGAGCTTTGAAGATCCTGTGCTAACTTGGGAAACGCTTGCTGCAGGCAAAAATAGAGAGCGTTTAATTGGAGCATATAGCATTATTAAACATTATGTTTTTGAGATTTTTGGTATGCAAACACAAATTAAAAATATTAGCAAACCACAACAAGAGAATAAAGAAGAGCCACAAGAGTTGGAATCCAAAACGCCGCAGTTTGAAAAAATCCAAGAAAAAACACAAGAAATTTCACAAAAGTTGGAATCTAAGCATTTAGATTCCGCATCACAAGTGCAAAGAGAAGTTACGCAAGCCTTACAATCTCCGCTTTTGCAAAGCGCACAAGAATTGCTAGAAATTAAGCAAGTTAATGTGCGACCGCTAAATTACACAGAAGGTGCAAAATGGAACTAATCTTAGCACAAAATGAGATTTCTCAATTCTTAGATATTCTAAATTTGCCAAAAAATCGTGGAATCTATTTGTTAAATGGCACTTTAGCAAGCGGTAAAACAACACTTGTCAAAGAAATGGTAAAGACACTTGGAGTAAAGGTAGATGTAACTTCTCCTACTTATCTAACGGCTTTGGAATATGGAGAAGGAGTGTATCATTATGATATTTATCAAAAGGACCTAGATACACTCTTTGCTCTTGGGTTTTTAGAAGAAATTGAAAAAGAAGGTTGGCATTTTGTAGAATGGGGAGATGAAAATTTAGCTAAAATTCTAAAAGACATTGGCTTGCCCTTTCGGCAAATTTCTATAATGTTGCAAGGGAATAAACGCAAATATAGCATAGAGGAACATTAATGCACACATTAGAAGCAAAGCAGTTAAGTAAAATCATCAAAAAAACACAAATTCTTAAAGAGATTTCTATTCGTGTGCAAAGTGGTGAAGTCGTAGGACTTTTAGGTCCAAATGGTGCAGGTAAAACTACAACTTTTTATATTATTTGTGGGCTTTTAGAAGCAACAGGGGGAAGTGTTAGCTTTGATGGTAAGGATATTACTAGGCTTAGTTTGCATAAACGCGCGCAACTTGGAATCGGGTATTTACCACAAGAATCTAGTGTTTTTAAGGATTTAAGTGTAGAAGAAAATTTACGCATTGCCGCTGAAGTGTGTTTTGATGGAGAAAAAGCACAGGATAAGCGCATTGAAGAGCTTTTGGAGGAATTTAATATTGAGCCTATTAGAAGCCGTAAAGGTGTGAATTTAAGCGGGGGAGAGCGGCGCAGGGTTGAAATTGCGCGCGCATTGGTCAAAAAGCCAAAGTTTATTCTGCTTGATGAGCCATTTGCTGGGGTTGATCCTATTGCTGTGCTTGATATTCAGAATATTATTAAAAAGCTGCTAAGTTTTGGAATTGGTGTGTTAATTACAGATCATAATGTTCGTGAAACATTAAGCGTGTGTGATAGAGCGTATGTGATTAATAAAGGCACACTTCTTGCAAGCGGTGATGCAAGTGCGATTTATCAAAACGAGCTTGTGCGCAGACATTATTTAGGCGAGCATTTTAAAGTATGAAACTAAGAACCCAAACTTCTGCAACACTCAAGGCAAAACTCTCATCAACACTAAAGAGTTGGTTACCGATATTGCAAAGTGGAATGGGCGAGCTAGAAGAAACGCTAAATAGTTTTGGAGTGGAAAATCCATATTTTGAAGTAAAATCTGGAATTTCTGATTCTTTCAGTGCGCAAAGTGCCACATACAAAAAGCAACACAAAGAAAAAATGCGTGGAGCTAAAGGAGAAAGTGTTGATGGTATTGAGCAATTTTGCATTCAGGAAGAAAGTTTAGAAGTTGTGCTTTTACATCAAATTGAACCTCCTTTGTTCCCCACGAAAAATTCTCAAGAAATTGCTAAAAAGATTGTAGAAAATTTAGATAATGAAGGGTATTTTGATGGTGATTGCATAAGCATTGCTAAAGAATGTTCTAAAGAGCTAAACACAGAAATTCAGGCTAGTGAAGTAGAGAAAATTCGCTTGCGTTTTGCATATTTAGAGCCACCAGGAATTGGCGCTCTTGATGTTATGGAGTCTTTTAGATTCCAACTTGATTATTTAGATGTGTCAAGCGATGTGTATGGATTGTGTTTAGAAATCTTAGATAACCTGCAAGAACATACAAAATTTAAAAAAAAACCTTTATATCCTAAAGCAATGCGTATTATTCAAGGTTTTAAAAATCCACCTGCTTTGGATTTTTTTCAAAAAGAAGTTGCTGTAATACCGGATATTTTAGTGTTAGAAGACAAAAATAATATCCAAGTGCAAATTAATGATAGATATTATCCTAGCATTCTTATTCAAAAGCAAGAAAAAGATGATAAAAATAGTCTAAAAGACGCTTTTGTAAAAACAAAAATCAAAGAAGCGCGTGATCTTGTAGATGCACTTGAGATGCGTAAAGCAACTTTGTATAAAATTGGCTTAATGATTGTAGAGTATCAATATGAGTTTTTTAAAGGCGGAGAGATAAAACCCATGACGCTAAAGGATTTAGCAGAGGAATTTGGACACGCTCCAAGCACGATTTCAAGAGCGATTTCTAATAAATATTTAGAATGCGCACGCGGAATCTTTCCGCTTAAAAACTTTTTTGCAACTGCTATTGATGAGGAGACTTCAAATACCGCTATTAAAGACTTTGTAGCGGAGCTTATTCGTAATGAAAACAAACAAAAACCACTAAGTGATAGTAAGATTTTAAAACTTGCAACAGAGAAGTTTAAGATTACAATGGTGCGTCGCACAATCGCAAAATACCGATCTCAACTTAATATTGCAAGCTCAAGCGATCGCAAAAAACTCTATAAAATGCAAGTAGAGAACTAAACTTCACATTAACTTCATAGAGACTTTAGATATGCTTTAGACTTTAGGGCTAAAATTTTGCTATCTTAATTTTAAGGAGATATTATGAAAAAGTTAGTTGCTATCGCCCTTGTGGGTGCATTAGGTTTGAGTGCTTTTGGGGCAGATTTTTCTAAAGTTAGTGATGAAAAATTAATTGAAATGTCTGGAAGTGTTGCGCCAAAAGATTATCCTGATTACAAAATGGAAGTGTTTAAACGCACACAGGAAATGAAAGTTAAAGATGCGGAAATTTTTAATGAAAGATTGCGAGAACAAAGACATAATATATACGATACAATGAGTCTAAAAGAACGCCGAGAATATCGTGATGCAATTCGTATAGAAACACAAAAACGTATTGATGCTATGAGTGTTAAAGAAGCGCGTGAAAAAGGCTTATTAAAAGGACATCATCGCATTTATAGGGATCATAGAGATGGTTATCATAAGGGATTTAGAGACTGCGCACCTTGCCCTAGGAGATAGGTATTTAAGAATTGCGGAAGTCCGCGTATTCTAATGGGATTAAGCAGTCTTCTGCATTTAGAATTTGCGTGTAGAGCTTATAATCATAACCGATTTTAAAAAGTGTATTAATCGCATTAAGTTGTATTGGGCTAAGGGTTATGGAATCTTGATTTGCATAAAGGTTTAAATAGGTTTCAAGCTTTTTAGAATCCACGCGAATAAGATTGCGATCTTGTAGCATTTGTGATAAAAGAGGTTTGTTTTTTAAAGCAATTTCTACGGCTTTTGTTAGCATTTGTTCGCAAAGAATCGCAACACTTAACGGTAAGGATCTGCGGATACACATTCCTCCAAGAGGTAGGGGTAAATCTTGCTTGTTAAGCTCTTGCCAAATCTCCCAAATCTCTCTTTCTACTTCTAAACTTTCATCATATTGTAAAATAGATTCGTGAATTAAAACTCCTGCATCAACTTCATCATTTAAGACAGCCTTTTCAATTTCTAAGAAATTTTTATAAACGATTCTAGCATCTGGATATGCGATTTTAAAAAGCATTGCATTTGTTGTGTGTGCGCCACTTAGAGCAACTTTAAAATTGCGCTTCAAGCGTTTTGTTTTTTTCTTAATGAGTTTTGGACCATAGCCACTGCCAAAGCTAATTCCTGTTCTTAGCAAGCTTTGTTCTTGAAACAACAAAGGATACACGCCAAAAGAAATAGCAGAAATATCAAATGTGCCTTGCAAAGCTTTTTCATTAAGTGTTTGAATATCTAAGGCAAGGTTTTTAAAGGTAAGATCTTCATGGCTAACCCAACCAAACGCAATGGCATAATACATAAACAAATCATCAGCATCAGGGGAATGTCCTATTTGTAATACACGCATATTTACTCCTTGTGTGGGGTTTGATTTAAACTTATTAGAGATTGAATTGCTAAAATCACTAGCTCTGGCGTTAGGGAACGCATACATTTATGATAATCTTTGGAATCTTTTAAGAGTGGGCAGGTGCGTTGCATACAAGGCATACAAGGGAGCTTTTGTCCTAGAGTTTCTAAAGAAATTATTGTTGCTTTTGGAGCATAAAATGGAGCAGTTTCTTTTGAGTTTGTTGGACCAAAAAGAGCTAAAGTTGGAATTCCTAATGCTGCTGCTATGTGCATAGGTCCGCTATCATTAGTAAGCAACAAATCTAAATGTGAAAAATACGCCATAAGCTGTGGGATTGTAGTTTGTCCGCTTAAATTTAAAAGGGAATTGCTACTTTGTAAATCTTTTGGCAAATAATTTAGAATAGCTGTATTAATGGGTGCTTCACTCTCTATCCCAAAGAGTAAAATTTTGTAATTTTGTTCTAATAAATATTCTATACATTTTGCAAAATATGCTTCTCCCCAGCGTTTTGCTACACCAAATGCTGCTCCAGCGTTGATACCTGCGATTTTAGAGTTTGTAAAAGTGTTTGGAAGTGCAATGTTTGTAGGATTTGGTTGTAAATAAAGTTGTGTTTTAATTGTTGTTATTTGTTTTTTAAAGTGTTGGATTGCTTGGATAGCAAGTGTGGCAAAACGCATTGCTTCGTGCGTGTTTTTAGGCTTTTTAGGGCGAGAATGTAGCAAAAAACTTCGTAATTCTGCTGCAAAACCTATGCGAAATTTTGCACCATTAAAGAGAAGAAATAAGGCGGAGAGAAAGTTGTTTTGAAAAGTTAGCGCAAGATTGCAAGGTGGAATCTCTTTTGCAAGTTTATAGAGATTTAGAATTCTAAAACCACTCTTTTTGCTTGTGTCTTCTAGCGTGGTAACATTAGAGTAATGCGCAAAAAGTGCTATGCTAGCCTTGCTCCCAACAAAATAAAAATGTGCGTCTTTAAAATTTACAAATAGCATTTCAAGCGCATAAGTTGCCATTACGGCATCACCTAGCCAATTTGGAAGTCTAATTAAAATTTTCATAAGAAACTTAGGATCTCTTGTGTGATGTTTTGCACGCTTTGGTTTGCATTGATGCAATAATGTGCTGAATTTTTGTAAGCTTCTAAGCGTGCATTATAGAGTTTAAAGGCGGAATCTTTATCTTTAAAAAGTGGGCGTTTAGCAATTTCTTCAGCATTTAAACGCGTAAAAATTCTCTCAAAATCAAGATGCAAAAAAAACACTTTTCCCATTTTTTTCACATCACAAAACATCGGCATTCCACCACCTGTGGCAATAATAGTGTGTTGAAAGTTTTGTGCGACAAAGGAGCAAAATTTAGATTCTAACTCTCTAAAATATGCCTCACCTTTTGTTGTAAAAATTTCTGTAATGCTTAGGTTTTCTTGGTAAGAAATTAGTAAATCACTATCTAGTGCAAATGCTTCATTTGCTTGGCATAAAGCCTTAGCAATCGTGCTTTTGCCACTCCCCATAAAACCAATTAACACGCAGTTAGTAGAGTTCAATGTTGTAGTTTCCTGTTTTTGTGTCTTTAGTGAGATTATATTTGTATTGCCCATCTAAATTTAGTGTGATACGATAAAAGTCTAAATGTGTATCTAAGCTAACTTGTGGAATTGTTGGAATCTTTGGATAAAAAGAAACTTTAAGAGGTTTTTTACCTGGGGCTTTAAAGTCTAAAATTAAGCGTGTAGGAGAAGCAAGAGTAAAATCTCTAAGTAATGTTAGATGTGTGTTTAAAGAAACGCTATTTTTGGTGATTTCAAAATCAAAAAAATCTTCTAGGTTAAAATTTTCTTTTTCTGGAATATTTGGAGTTTTTGGCTGAACCTCTTGACTTAAAACTAAAGGAAAATGCCAATCAATATCGCCTTCTAATTCTTTTTCTAAAGTTGTGATAGAGCCATTTAGATTTTGGTATTCTAGTGTGATTTTTTTGATTTTTCTAGCAGTTGATGGCAAGATGAGTTCAGTTTTTGTAAATAAATCAAGTTGTGGAGCGTTTGTAATTTGTCCGCTATCTTTTGGCGTAATAATGGGCGTGAAAGGATCGCGCACTTTTTTTGTTGCATTGCTTTCTTGCGTGTTTGTGAGTGCTTTTGGGGCTAGATTTTCCATAATACCAGTAGGTTCTGTGGAGGCTTTATCAGGCGTTGGCTTTTGTGTAGAGTTTGTATCGTTGCTAATACTAAGCTCTGGGATTTTAGGCAGTGCATCTTGTGATTGTGTTTGTGCGTTTAAGAGTGTTAGGGCAAGGGTTAATATTAGGGTTAAACATTTCATTTCGGCTCCAATCCTTTTAATTCAAAAAGTTCCTTTTGTAAGGCGGCGTTTTCATGCATTAGGCGATTGACCTCTTGGCGCATTTGCGCTTCTTTTTGGTTGATTTTAAGCAACACACTAAAGGAGTTATTCCCAAAAAGTAAATTGCCAATATACACACCTATAATACAAATTAGCAAAATAAAGCTAAAAAAGGGTAAAAGCTTGTAAAATCCACCCTTTTTAAACTCTAGAGATTCCATTATTTAAAGAGTTGTTTTCCTAGATATACAGGCGCGTTAAGCTCGCTTTCAATAGCTAAAAGGCGATTGTATTTTGCCATTCTCTCACTTCTTGCAGTAGATCCTGTTTTAATCTCTCCTGTGTTTAAAGCAACAGCAAAATCTGCAATAAAACTATCTTCGCTCTCACCGCTTCTGTGACTCATAATGCAAGCATAGCGATTTCTTTGTGCTAGGCGGATTGTTTGCATTGTTTGACTGATTGTTCCAATTTGATTAGGTTTAATTAGCACCGCATTTGCAATGTTTTTGTCAATACCTTGTGCAAGGATTTTTGCATTTGTAACAAATAAATCATCTCCTACAAGTTGCACTTTATGTCCTAGTTTTTGCGTGAGTTTCTCCCAACCGCTCCAATCATCTTCGCTTAATCCATCTTCAATGGAAACAATAGGGTATTTAGCAATGAGTTTTTCATAATATTCAATGAGTTCTTCCGCACTTAGTTCTCGGTTTTCTCCTTTTAGACAATAGATTCCTTTGTCATTTACAAACTCGCTGCTTGCTACATCAAGTGCGATTGCAATTTGATCTCCTTCTTTGTATCCTGCTTTTTTGACCGCTTCTAAAATCACTTGGATAGGTTCTTCATTGTTTTTAAGATTTGGTGCAAATCCTCCTTCATCTCCGATACTTGTGATGTGTTTAGAGTCTTTTAGGATTTTTTTAAGATGTTGATAAATTTCAGCACTTGCGCGCATTGCTTCACTAAAGCTATCAAAACCTACAGGCATAATCATATATTCTTGAAAATCCACCGTGTTATCTGCGTGGCTACCACCATTAATGATATTTAGCATAGGCACAGGGAGAGTTAAAGCGTTTGCTCCACCTAAATAACGATATAAAGGGATATTTAAACTTTGTGCTGCTGCTCTTGCAACTGCCATTGAAACGCCTAATGTCGCATTTGCTCCCAGATTTGAGAAGTTTTCTGTGCCATCTAGAGCAATTAAAAGATTGTCAATTGCTGCTTGATCGTAGGGGCTTAAGCCGATGATTTCTTCTGCGATTTTTGTTTGAACATTTTCGCACGCTTTTAAAACACCTTTTCCTAAGAAACGCTCATCTCCATCTCTTAGTTCCAATGCTTCTCTTTTGCCTGTGCTTGCACCGCTTGGGACAATTGCGCTTGCAACGCTACCATCACTTAAAAGTGCTGTTGCTTTAATGGTTGGATTACCACGACTATCTAAAACTTCTTGTGCATTAATATCATCAATATAGATCATAATTTTTTCCTTTTATTCTTCTGTGTTGTCATCATTAGATAAATCATCAGTAATAGAGATAGAAGCTTTGATTTTTTCTTCAATCTCTTGTGCGATTTCTGGATTTTCTTTTAAAAATACTTTGGCGTTTTCTTTGCCTTGTCCTAGTTTTTTATCGCCATAACTTAACCAAGCTCCGCTTTTATCTACAATATCAAGTTTAACACCATAATCAATTAGTTCACCTTCCTTGCTAATCCCTTCACCAAACATAATATCAAATTCTGCTCCCCTAAAGGGTGGCGCAACTTTGTTTTTTACAACTTTTGCTTTTACGCGATTCCCAATATTTTGTTCTCCTTGCTTTAAAGCAGCGATTCTGCGCACATCAACTCTAACGCTTGCATAAAATTTTAATGCATTACCACCTGTTGTTGTCTCTGGGCTTCCATAGCCCATTACGCCAATTTTCATACGGATTTGGTTGATAAAAATCACTGTGGTATTCATTTTGTGGATCACACCTGTAACTTTACGGAGGGCTTGGCTCATTAAGCGTGCTTGAAGCCCTACATGTTGATCTCCCATATCGCCATCAATTTCGCTTTTTGGAGTGAGAGCTGCCACAGAGTCAATGACGATTAAATCCACGCCACCGCTTCTTGTAAGAGTTTCTAGAATTTCTAGTGCTTGTTCGCCAAAATCTGGTTGAGAAACAAGTAAATTTTCTACATCTACACCTAAACGCTTTGCATAAGTTACATCAAGCGCGTGTTCAGCGTCAATGAATGCACAAATCCCACCTGCTTTTTGACATTCTGCAACAATTTGTAAAGCAAGCGTTGTTTTTCCAGAGCTTTCTGGTCCATACACTTCAATAATCCTGCCTTTTGGGATTCCACCTATGCCTAGAGCAATATCTAATCCTAAAGAGCCTGTGCTAATAGCATCAATTTTTTCTACTGGCTTATCGCCAAGTCTTATAAGTGCGCCTTTACCAAAGGCTTTATCAATTTGTTTTATGGCAAGTTCAATTGCTTTTTGCTTGTTTTCATCTAAAGCCATTTCTTCTCCTAAAAATAAAAATTTTATTCTAGCTAAATAACATTAAAAAAAATACAATAATGTGGAATTTTTACCAAACATATAGATAAAGATTAAATAACTCACATAAAGATTAATAAATTTTAGCTATAATGCAAAATTTTACAAAAAGAGGGATATTATGAAATTAATTATTCAAAGAGCGTTTGTGCAGGTTCTTGAAGATACAATAGGCGCAATTCCATTGCGTATTGAGAGTAAGCTTTTAAAAGGTTATCTTTCAAATATTGATATTGCTTTTGAAGATGGCACGCGCAATACCATCACTTTTGTGAGCTCTAAGGAGTTTTTGGAGTCTTTGGGGACTGGTTTGTTTGGAGAGAACGTTTCTAGTGATTTAGAATTGCGTGATTTATCCCAAGAGTTAGCAAATCTAACCATAGGTTTAGCAAAGGTTTTAGCGGTAAAAGAAAATGTTAATTTTAATATAGCAACACCGCGTGTTTTTGGACTAGGTGAGTTTCAAAACGCACATTGTGAGAGTTTAAATTTCGCATTAAATGGCGCACCTTGTTCGTTGTTTATGCATACATAAAGGAGGAATATGCCAGCAGATGAATTTACGCTTGCAAAAATCCAAGCACCAAAGCAAGAGGATTTAGCGCGCTATTTAGAAGGGATTATGGAGAATTATGGCGGGCTTTTGGATATGGAGGTTGTGTTTCGCTCCGAGCTTGGCTCTACTAAAGTCCCACTTTCAGAAATTTTGCAATTTGAGAAAGGTTCTATTATTGATTTACAAAAGCCAGCTGGAGAGAGTGTTGAGATTTTTATTAATGGGCGGATTATTGGTAAGGGTGAGGTTATGGTCTATGAAAAAAATCTTGCAATCCGTGTCAATGAAATTTTAGACTCTAATGCAATTATTTATTATCTTACGCGCGAGAGTATTAGCACAGTATGAGAATTTTTATTGTCCTTGTTTTGTTTTTTGGAGTTTTTGTTTTTGGGAGTGCTGGAGATAATGCACCTAAGGAGAATTTAAGTTTTTTACAAGAACAAAAGTTGGAATCTAAAAATGAATTCCCCTTTGAAATGGGGCAGTCTCCACTTGCAGGGATTAGCGGGTTTCAATATTTTGGCGTGATTTTGATTTTATTAGGTTTGCTTGCCTTTTTATGGGTGGTGAAAAACCGCTTAAACTCTCCAAAAATTAAGGCGCGCACAAGTCCATTGAAGTTTTTTGATAAGGACGCTAGTGTTGAAGAAGTTCAGGTGCAATCTGTAACAACACTTAGTGTGCAGAGCAAGTTGATTGTTTTTGAAGCATATAATAAGCGATATTTAGTGATTTTAAACTCCAATGAAACAACGCTCATTGATTCTTATGAGATAAAAAATGTCTTTAAGGATATGTTAGAACAAGACAATACAAATAATGCGAAATAATTTAATTGCCCTTTTTCTTTCTTTACTGATTCACTTTCTTTTATTTGCGCTGCTTTTTTTGCGCTTTGAAGCAAAGCTTGAAAATGTCTATAATCCTCCACCTATGGGGAGTGAACAGGGTGAGCGTGTGAGTTTGAAGCGTTTTAGATTCCAAAGTGCGCAAAAGTTAGAATCTCAAACAAATACACAAGAATCACAAGAAAGTGTAGAGTCCAAAAAGAGCATAGAAACTAATATGGAATCTAAAACACGAGAAATCAAAAAAGAGATTTCACAACAAAAAATTCACATTAAAGAAACAAAAAAGGATTCCATACAGATCAAACAGTCAAGCAAAACTTCTTCTAAAATTCCTAAAGAATCCAAAGTTGCTAAAGACTCTAAAACATCCAAAGAATCCAAAGCGTTCAAATTTTCTAAAGCTTCTAAAGAATCTAGCAAATCTTCAAGCTCTAGTGCGCTAGAAAAAAGCCTTTCGTCGCCTTCTATTTATGATTTTGGAGTAAGCGAACAAACACAACAAATCAAAGACTTATACGGGATAGAATTTGGCTCTTTAAGTCCAAATGCGCAAAAGTTTATTAAAAGTAACCTAGACAAAATTGGAAAAATCACTCAACGCTATTTAAGATACCCAGCAGTTGCTGGCAAAGTTGGACAAGAAGGGGATAATATTGTGGAGTTTTATTTGTATCCAAATGGAGATATTACGGATTTGAAGCTATTGCATTCAAGCGGCTATACACTGCTTGATGATAATTCTTTACATACAATTAGAATTGCTTATAAAGACTATCCCTATCCAAGCGAAAAAACAAAAATCCGTATCCGTGTGATGTATCGGATTTATTAGATATAATTTGCATTTTTAAAGGTGAAATATGCAAGATTTTTTAAAGGATTTAAATCCTAGTCAATACGAAGCTGCCACAACAATTGATGGCGCACTTTTGATTTTAGCAGGAGCAGGTAGCGGCAAAACAAAGACAATCACTGCACGCCTTGCGTATTTAATTGACGCAGTTGGGATTCCGCCTAGTAACACTCTAACTCTAACTTTCACAAATAAAGCAGCAAGTGAAATGCAAAAACGGGCTTTAAGTATGATTCAAAGCACCACAATGCACCCGCCTTTGCTTTGCACTTTTCATAAATTTGGATTATTGTTTTTGAAGTTTTATATCACGCATTTAGGGAGAAAGGCAAACTTTATCTTAGCAGATAGTGAGGATACCAAACGCATTGTAAAGGATCTTAATGGAGATTTAGCACCACTTCCATTAGTTCTTAGTGAAATTTCACGCAACAAAAATGCTCAAATCTCACCAAATGAAGCCTTAAAATCTGCTCATAATGACACTTATAAACATCTTGCAAAAGTTTATGAAAAATACCAAGAGTTTTTGCTACAAAAAAATATGGTAGATTTTGATGATTTATTATTGCTCCCTTTAGAAATTATGCAAAATCATAAAGAAATCGCTAAAGAAGTAAGCGAAAAATATCAATACATAATGGTTGATGAATATCAAGATACAAACCATTTACAATATTTGTTGCTAAAATGCCTATGTTCTACACATCAAAACCTTTGTGTTGTAGGTGATGATGATCAGAGTATTTATAGTTGGAGGGGAGCAAATATTCAAAACATTTTGCAATTTAGCGAGCATTTTAAGGGTGCTAAGGTGATTAAATTGCAAGAGAACTATCGCTCCACACATACCATTTTACAAGCGGCAAATGCACTCATTGCAAACAACAAAGAGAGACTTGGCAAAACCCTTGTTAGCACGCTTGGTAAGGGTAAAAGTATAGAGATTTTTCACACAAGTAATGAACAAGAAGAAGTAGAAAAAATCGCAAAAACAATCCGCAATCTTTTAGATTCAAATGTTAATCCTAAAGATATTGCGATTTTGTTTCGCTTAAATGCGCTATCGCGCTCTTTAGAAGAGGGTTTTAATCGTTTTAAGATTCCATATATCTTAGTGGGTGCAATCCGTTTTTATGAGAGAAGTGAAATTAAAGATGTGTTGAGTTATTTTCGCGTGCTTGTTAATTTAGATGATGATTTTTCTTTAACGCGTATTATTAATAAACCAAAACGCGGAATTGGTAAAACAACGCTAGATAAGGTGTTACACCTTGCACAAGAGCATAAAACAAGTATTTATGGATTATTCAATGATTCCTCAAAAGATGGAATCCTAAAAGGTGCAATCAGCAAAAAAGCCTATGAAAGCTTTCAAGAGTTTTTTTCTACAATGCTAAGTTTGCAGGAGAGTTTAAAGCAGTCTAGTTTGGGGTTTATTGATGTGTTTGAAGAAAAAATTGGACTCTCTGAAGCATTAAGTCAAAGTAATGATGAAATTGATAGAGTAAGCAATATTGAAGAGTTCTATGGTGTGTATAGGGAGTATATTAAGCAAAATCCGCTAATGGAGATTGAAGATTTCTTGAACGATCTTGCCCTAAGAAGTGATCAAGAAGATGTAGAAATGCGCAAAGAGAGTAAGGGTGTGGAGGGTGTATCTTGTATGAGTGTGCATTCTAGCAAGGGATTGGAGTTTGATTATGTGTTTATTATTGGATTTGAAGAAGGATTTTTTCCGCTTGTGCGTGAAGATAGCAATATTGAAGAAGAGCGCAGGCTTGGCTATGTAGCTTTAACGCGTGCAAAAAAAGAGCTATTTTTAAGCTATGTGGATTCTAGGTTTTATCGTGGAAATCGTGCAACTTTAACACCTTCAAGATTTTTAGGGGAGAGTGGCGTGAGTGCCATTAAGATGCAATTTCAAAAAAGTTTAGAAGATGATTCTAATGGAGATGGCTTTAAAAAAGGAGATTGTGTAATGCACAAGATTTTTGGAGCAGGTAGAGTTTTAGAGGTTAGTAAAAGTGGGAGAGAACTTAAGCTTAAAATCAACTTTGGCGGACTTGTAAGAGAGATTTTGGGGAGTTATGTAAGTAGGGTGTAGAGTAAAACTTAAAAAGTTTTGATATGTAGAGATACAATTCTTTTCTAAAAAGAAAAGAATTGCTTAAAATTATCTAATAGTGTTCTTAAGTGCTGGTGTGCCAATGTCTTTTAGGATTGCGTTTGATTTGGTAAAGTATTCTTGCCAAAAACTTGTTAAAGCTCCTAACATTTTAGGATTAACATAGCTTTTCTTACTAGAAACACCCGTCCCTATAATAAACACTTCTGCTCCTCCAAAATCTGCAAAAAGGTTATTGTTAGCAACGATATTTAATTCTTTGCTAGAGTTAATTTCTCGCACAGCATTGTTTGTATAAAAGCTAGTGATTGCAGAGTTTTCTAGCATATCAGAAGCTAGAATAACGATTTTGCGTTTAGCATTTAATGGGGCAATAGCACTTTTAGCAAAATCTTTTAAGGCGTATAAAATATCTGATTTTGCAATATCATTTGTTCCAAAGGAGCTTTCAATAGAGTTTTTGACACTTTTTCTTGCAAAGCCTATTTGATCGTTCAAACATTTATCAATTTTATTGAGTGTGGATTTATTGATATCGTATCTTTCTTGATCGCTTAAGGGCGTATCAAGATTAAAGTTAAATAAAACTTCATTGTATTTACCACCAATTAGTGCAGAAAATTTACCGATATAAAGAGAGTTAGAATGCTTGACAAAAGAAAGCGCATTTGCAATGATTTGATCTTTTAGGCTTTGATCAAATAGAGTTGTTTCATCAATAAGAATAAAAACAGCTGTATCTATTGTGTTTTGTTTGTCTATTTTATACACTTCATAGCAGCTTTTAGGAGCGGCATTTAATGTGATTGTAAATCCTATAAGAAGAAGCAGCAGTTGTGTGATTTTACGCATTTTCCAATCCTTTTAATTTTTTTGTTAAAGTATCTATTTCATCTTCTAAATCTAAAATTTCATCATCAGATTTTTTAGCACCTTCTTCTATTAGTGCATTTCTTTTGCGCTCTAGTCGTGTTATTTTTTTCTGCAAAGTTTCAATCTCATCAGAATTTGTATTTTGCACGGATTCTTGTTGGTTTGTAATGTTTGGTTGTATAGAAGCCATACTTACTTCGTGATTGATATTTTTTTGTGTTTCAGAAAGTTCAAGCATTCTTTGTCCATCATTTTTAATGCTTTGGGTTTGTAATGTTGTATGCGTTTCGCTTTTGCGCGCCTCAATGATGAAGTTCTCAAAAGTTCTATAAGGATCATTGTCTTTATCAACTTTGAAATTTGCTCTTTTCTTAGCAATTTGATTAATTTGTCTCTTCATTTTGCTAAGTTTTTCATTAGCTTTTGCTGTGATTGCGCGTCTTTTTTGAGTGATGTAATTTTGATATTCTCTAGCAGTCTTAAATCTATGGCTAGCCTCATACGCATCGTCGCTATTTTTTCCGGCAAATCCCCATTTATAGCCAAACAGTATTCCTAAAATTTGAATAAAAATAAACAGCACAGCCAATACAATAAAAGTCGCCCAGCCACCTTTTCTGTCGGCGTCTTGTTGTTCTTTTAAGGCTTTAGTGTCTGCATCGCTTTGGATTTCCTCTAATTCTGTCGGTGCGGTATCATAGATATTAGTAGAAGTTGTAGAGATTTCTTGGATAAGTTGTTTTTCTAAAACTTGTCCGCGCACATAAGTTGAGCCAATGGCTACAAGCACTATAAAAATTGCTGTAATAATACTTAATATCCAGCTTTTGCTTTCTCCCCCATCAAATCTATTGTAGGCTTGTTGCCAGCTTGGTGCTTCATTGTCTTTATAGTCTTCTTGGATTACAATTTCATCTTTGATAAGATCGTTGCTACCACGATTTTGTAAGATTCTACCTATCACGCTATTTTTGTAGATTTCTCCCCCTGTGGAGTGCGTGAGAAAAACCAAGAGAGCTGAAATTACAAAAGCAATTCCAATTGCCCCTTTTTGCTGTAAGCTTTCACTTGCTCCGGGAATTGTATAACCTGCTAAAACATAGGCAAACCCTAGTGCTTCTGCAACAACTAATCCCAAAATTACAATCCATATAAAAAATGGCGTTGGACTTCTGCCTTGTTCGCCTATTTTTCTAAGATAAGAAACGCATTTGTTGTAGTATTCTGGATCTTCAATTTCTTTGTCATAGTAGCCTAAATATTTATAGCACAAATTTGTCTCACAATCACGCCAAATTGTATTTGGTTGAATTGCCGCATCGTGAGGAGAGACTCTAGCAATTGTCCCAATACCCGGAAAATCTGTTTTGAAGTTTAACCACCAAAAATCGACAGCATTTTTAAACGCTTTATTAAAACTATATAAAGTAATCAATAAAGCAACAAACAAACCTGCTACAATAAGCCCTGCTAGCAGTCTGTTTAATAAAATCCACGCCAAAATTTCTTGCATTTTTTCTCCTTATCTTTTAATGGGCAGTAATTGAAATTCTTTTTCTAGCAAGCTTCCATTTGCACTATAATACATATATCCCTTAGCCTTGCTTGCGTCTTTGTGATCAAAGACTATATCCATACACTCAAAAGGAGAGTTTTGATTTTCTGTATAAACTCTATAAAGCAAACCATTGCTGCCTTGATAAGTGTTGATTTTAGCAGGGATTATTGCATTTGCTTTTGCTTTTGAGCCTGTAATATAGTCTTTATAGAGAAAAACTTTTGGATTTTTAGCTGCTTTGCCATTGGCTAGCACCGCAACAGGGGCTACACCGATTAAATGATTTCCAGCTTTTGCACTCCAAGAGCTTGCGTTAAGACCTTTTTTAAACTTTGAAGTTTTTGGTAATTCTTTGTCATTTGCTAGAGATTTAGCAGGAGTGTTATCTATATATTTGGTATTCGCACAATTTAGCATAATATTGTTATCTGCGTATGCTTTAGTGGCTAAAGAAAAGAAACCATTTTTTTGTGCGTTTCCAAATTCATCTTTTAATGCTAGAAGCATATTTTTACTTTCTGTTCCATCAAAATCAATCCCTTTTGTTTGATTTTGTGGAGCTTGAGCTAGAGTTTTCTTCGGATCTTCTTTATAAGATTGCTTTGAAGTTTTTGGAGAATCCTTTTTTGTAGGTTTGGTGAAATATTTTGTGTTTGTAATATTTTGCGAAGCATAGAGAGCTACATCGGCTTCACTATCAAGCTCTATAATCTCTATGCGACGATTTTCTGCTCTACCTTTTTCTGTATTATTATCTGCTTTTGGTTTGGTTGAACCTGCACCTTGATAGTAAATGTTTTTCACGCTCACTCCATTTTGCGAAAAGATTTTTCCAACAGCTCTGGCGCGTTTTTCGCTTAATTTTTGATTATAAGTGCTATTGCCTGTATCATCTGTGTGTCCTACAATAAGAATTTTTTTGTCTTTTTCTTGATAGGTTTTAGTAATTTTGGTGTAATAATCCCTTGCGTTTGGATTAAGGGTTGAACTAGCGGATTTAAATTGATGATTGTCGTTAATAATGACTTTATCATTTTCTTGTTTTGCGCCATCTTTTTTGATGTTTTCAAACTCTATTTGGACATTGCTTGCTTCAGAGATTTTGCGTTGTTCTGCACGCCTTTTATCAATATAATCTCCGATAAAAAACCCTGCTATCCCACCAGCTAATGCTCCAATTCCCGCTCCAACTAATGCGCCACTCTTGCCACCTACTTGTTTGCCAATAACAGCACCAACTCCAGCTCCTATTAAAGTTCCCCCTGTTGTTCCTCCAACTTTACCTATATTTTGTTGATTAACTGCACAGCCACTTAATATTAGTGTAAGAGTAATGCAAGTAAAAATCTTTTTAAATACCATATTGCAATCCCTCTGAAAAAATAAAAGATTTCATTTTGCCTAGTGTCTTTTTAAAAGTCAATAAAATTTTATGAATTTAAGAAGCGTTTTTTATCGTTTTATAGCGCAATAAAAAACGTGAAATTTCACCTAGTAAAATTACACTAAAGCCCACACAAATAATCTTGCACCAAAGAATAAATTCTAAAGATTCCGTTTTAAAAGCACTCCCGCCAAACTCCACAATTAACACTTGTAAGGCAAAAGTTAGCACAAAAGTCCCTAACATAAGGCGATTTCCTAAGAGATTGCTAAAAATGCTATGATTATTAAGTTCTCTTGCATTAAAGGCATTAAAGAGTTGAAAGACAACAAAAAGCGTGAAAAGTGCTGTGCCTTTTTGTGTTTCTTTTGCGCCTAAAAAGTTTGTGAAATACTGCAACAAACAAATCACTGCAATAAAGATTCCACCGCTTAAAATAAGCCAAAGCATATTGTGTGTGATGATGTTGGAATTGCGTTTTGTGGGCTTTTGATTTAAAACATCTTTACAAACGGGTTCTAAGCCTAGTGTTAAAGCTGGTGGTCCGTCCATTATGAGATTAACCCATAGAAGTTGTAATGCGCTAAATGGTGCGGTAAATCCACATACAACGGTTGCTAGCACGATGAAAACAGAGCTTAAATTCACGGTGAGTTGAAATTGGATAAAGCGTTGAAAGTTTTGATAAATTCCTCTTCCCCATTCTATTGCTTTTACAATGGTTGCAAAACTATCATTAAGTAAGATAATATCGCTTGCTTCTTTAGAGACTTCTGTGCCAGAAATCCCCATTGCAATGCCTACATCAGAATGCTTAAGTGCTGGAGCATCATTGATCCCATCGCCTGTTAGAGCGACAACATTACCTTGAGATTTTAAAGCATTTACAATTTGCATTTTTACACTTGGCGTGGAGCGGGCAATAATAGTAATATTTGGGAGTATTTTTAAAAGTTCTTCTTGGCTTAATTTTTCTATTTCTTGTGCTTCAATGGCAATAGAATGTTCGTTTAATAAGTGGAGTGCATTGCCGATTGCTTTGGCTGTTTCTAGATTATCACCTGTTAGAATCTTAAGAGCAATGCCAGCTCTTTTGCACTCCATAATTGCTTCATAGGCATCTTCGCGCAAAGGATCAGCAATTGCCACAAAACCACAAAAATCCATTTCCGATTCCAACTTTTCACGCTCTATTTCTGCAGTATTAATATTTAATAGAATCTCTTTTTGAGCAAAAGCAATCACGCGATAGGCTTTAGCTTGATAAGATTTGATTTGCTCTTTTATGGAATCCAAATTTGTAAATGCCTTGCATTGTTTTAAAATCTTTTCTGGTGAGCCTTTAGAATAGCACATTAGCTGATTATCAAAGCGTGCTAGAGTGGTCATATTTTTTGTTTGTGAAGCAAATGGAAAAGAGTGTAGAATCTCTGCTTTTCTGCGTAAAGGCTTATAATCAAAATCTAGCTTTTTAGCATACACTAACAAGGCACATTCTGTGGGATTGCCGATAAATGTATCATTATTTTCAAGATTTGCTGTGGAGTTTAGGGAGCAATTTTCTAAAAAGCGTTGCAAGGAGTCTTTTTCAAGGTAGCAATGCTCCACTGACATTTTGTTTTGTGTGAGAGTGCCTGTTTTGTCGCTACAAATAATATTTACACAGCCGATTGTTTCGCACGCAATAAGCTTTTTAACAAGGGCGTTTTGCTTAGACATTTTAATGATATTTAAGGCTAAAGAAATTGCAACGATTGTTGGTAAGCCCTCTGGCACAGATGCTACAATTAAAACAATACTAGAAATAAATGCTTGTGCGATGTTAGAAAAAGCAATTTCGTCCCTAAAAATAAAGAATCCTATTTGGATAAAAAACGCTAACATTGCGGCACTTGCACCAAAGAGAGTGATTTTGCCACTTAGGGTTTTTAGTTTTTCTTGTAAAGGAGTGGTGGATTTTTGCTTAGAATCAAGGGCAGCTGCAATTTTGCCAAACTCTGTGTTATCTCCTGTGGCAATACACAATGCTTTTGTGTTGCCTTGTGTGATAAAACAGCCACGATAGAGCATTGTTTGATTTGTGAGTTCTGTATTTTCTTCTAAAGACTGCTTGAGGCTTGGCACACTCTCACCTGTTAGGCTTGATTCATCACAAAGTAAGCTTTGCGCGTGAAGAATCGCACAATCGCTTGGGATTTTATCACCGCTTTCTAAGAAGAGAATATCACCTACAACAACTTCTTCTTGTGGGATTTGTGTGATTTCACCATTGCGTAAAAGACGCACTTTATTGCCTTGTGTGATGGCGTTTAATGTTTCAAAGGCTTTTTGACTACGGCGTTCCATTATTAGTGTAATTGCAATAGAGAGAAAAATTGCAATAAAGATTCCAACACATTCTAAAAAGTTTGCATTGCCGTGTGTTAAAAATTCATAAGTGTTAATGCTAAGTGCTAAAAATGCAGCAAAAAGAAGCAAAAGCACCATAGGCTCTTTAAAGGCTTCAATGAGTTCTTTTAAAAGTGTGGGAGGTGGAGTTTTGCTAAATATATTTGCGCCGAACTTTGCGCGATTAGATTCTACTTGCGCTTGTGTTAAACCAAAGTTAGAATCAGTTTTTAAAGCAGTTTGTAAGGGAGTTGTTTCTAGCAAATCTTGATTTGTAATCAATCTTAAATTCCTTTTGTAGCAAATGCTATTGTGCTACATATCTTCTTCTTTTAGCATTGCGCGGGATTCTTCGCGCACTCTATCCATACCGATATAAAACTCCTTCATCATTGAGAGAAATAAATATTTACCCTGTGTAGTTGGATAGTAATCTCGTCCTTGTTTGTAAATATTGCCACTTAAGCGCAAAAAGGCAAGCTCTTTAAATAAATCCCAATCTAAGTTTGCGTTATAGCGTTCTTTAAAGCGGTCTGCACTTGCTTTGCCACCAAAGAGTTCTACCATTAAGCGGTATTGCAATTGCGATTTTTTGGAGTATTTTCTCTCTCTTGCAACGCCCATTTGCCCACTTTGGATTTTTTGTGCATATTCTTTTAGAGAAAATGTATTTGTATAAAGTGTTCCATTTAAGAAGCTAAAAGAACCTGAACCAATCCCTACATACTCATCGTTATCCACAACATATTCATCAAAAATTTCACTCCCTTTATGAGAGAATGCCCAGCTTGAAAGCGGAGTGAAGTCATCTTGCAAACTTTCTAAAATTTGCTGATAAAGTGTAGCTTCATTTTGCAAGCTTACTTCTCCTATGGAGCGTTTTAGGATACTTTTAACAGAGGGAGAGGACATTAGCGGATAAGTTGTGAGTTGGTTGGGCTTTAATTGCTTGATGAGATCTAAGTCCTTTGCTAGCATTTCTTGTGTTTGATTGGGGAAGTTAAAGATTAAATCCACATTTAAAATCGGTAAGATTCCAATAGCGGCTTCTAGCTTTTTGTAGGTTTCTTCGCCACTACCAAATTTCTCATAGCGTCCAATTTTGCGTAAGATTCCATCATCAAAACTTTGAACGCCCACAGAAAGCCTATCTACTCTACCCTTAAAGGAATGTAGTGTTTCTTTTTGTAGGTGGTTAGGATCAGATTCACAAGAAACTTCTTTGATATTAAAAAGTGATTTTGCAAGATCTAGAGTTTTACAAAGTTCATCGGGCATTATAGAAGTTGTGCCACCCCCCACATACACTTCGCTAAAGTCATAGCCTAAGTCTTTTACCATTTGCATTTCTTTGCGTAGGTTTTCAAAATAGAGTTTTGCTTTTTCTTCTTGAAATAAAAAGCGGTTAAAAGAACAATAGGTGCAAAGAGTTGCACAAAAAGGAATGTGCATATATAAAAGATAGCTTCTATCTTGCACTTTTTTAGGATTTGGTGCTGGAAGTTTTGTTAAAGGGCTTGGACGCAAATGCAAGTAACGCTGTGTTGCATAGCGCATTATTGAATTAACAAGTGAGGTAGAAAAGTTTTGTTGTATCATAAAATCGCCAAAATTTAAAATCAATCGCGCAATTATAAGGGATAATTTTTAAATTGAGATAAATGAAAAACTGGAATCTAAAATGTTAAGAATTGCCTAAAGCACACTAGGTGCTTTAAGTTACGCCATAATATCTAATACATTATTGCTTTGGCTTGGAGTTGGTGTGGGTTGGCTTGGTGCTTGTTGTGTTTGCAGATTGCCTTGCGCACCTTCCATGCCACTTAGGATTGAACTCATAATCGCTTCTTCACTATCCATTGCTTTTTTAAGAACGCTTAGGTTTCCACTTAATGCAACTGCACTGCTGTCAATACCTGAAATCATAATAGACTCCTTTCTTATGATTTATCATTCTTTTGTCAAAAGAATTGACGCATTATATATCGGCAGTTTTTACAAAATCCTAAAGAATAAAAATTTTATTTCTATGGTTTAGGAATAATTTTGTTAGAATTACACTTTTTAATTTTGAGTAGAGAAAGGGTAGATTTTGAAAAAGTTTTTAAAGATTATTGGTGGTGTAATTGTTGTTTTGCTTTTGCTTGTTGGTGGCGTGTTAGCTTGGCTATTTTCTAGCAGTGGAAATGCGTTTTTAAAAGATAAAATCACAGAGATTGCAAATGAAAAAGCTCCCATAGGTTTAGAATTTACGCATTTTAATCTAGGGTTTAGTTCTTATGCCTTTGCTATTACAGATAAACAAAAATCTAAAATCGCAATTAATGGAGATTATTCTCTTTTCACACTTAATACTAATGCAAAAATTAATGCAGTGATTAAGGATTTAGCTCCTTATGAGAAGCTTTTAGGGATACGCTTAAATGGTGGCGTTAGTGTTAATGGTGATGTGATGAAGCAAGCAAGTCATTTGGGAGTTAAGGCAAATATTAATGCATTTCATAGTGTGATTTTTGCTGATGTGAGTTTGGAAGACCTTAAGCCTAAACGCTTATTTTTAAGCAGTAAAGAAGGCATTAGCATAGAAGCTTTACTTGCCTTTTTAAATCAGCCAAAATACGCAAAAGGTAGAATCCTATTAAATGCTGATATGGATATTTCAAACTTACAAGCTCCAAGCGGTGGATTTAATATTGTTTCAAGCGCGATTGTTCCAAACACGGCACTTTTGCAAAAGACTTATGGCATTATCTTGCCAAATGATCCTATAAAACTTACAATTCAAGGTAGCGCAAAAAGCGATGCTCTAACAACAGATTTACTTTTAACCTCAAGTTATTTAACAATGGAATCTAAAAATTTAAAAGCAAGCATTGTGGATTTTTCAAGCAATGGAGAGATTAAGACAAGTGTGAAAAATATCGGTTTTGGCGATTTTATGCTAAAAGCTCCACTTGTTGTAAGCACACATTTAAAATCTAGCAAAATCACAAATCAAGAAGCAACACTTGCTTTAAATATCCTAACAAATCCTATTTTAACACACATTACAATGCCAAATTACACACCGCAAAGTGTAACATTAAACGCAAAAGACTTAGATTTAAGTGAGCTTGTAAGTTTAGCAGGGGATTATGCTAAAGATTACGCATTAAAGGGAAGCATAAATCTAAATGCGCTTGTGGATAAAATCACTCTTTCTCCACTAAGTTATACGCTAAAAAGTGATGTAAAAGGTCAAATTGCAAGTTTAAGTTATCAAGGTTTAGAGCTTGGTAAGAATAATACGCTAAGTGCTGAAATTAGCGGGAATGCAAAGGATTTAAAAGTGCAAGCAAAGAGTGATTTGTTTGATTCTAAAATGCTTGCAAATGCGGAGCTACAAAACAATGCACCCAAAAATGCACAAGTAGAAATTGAAGATTTAAATTTACAAAAGCTTGCAAAACTTTTACAATACAATGCGCAAGGCACTTTAAATGCAAAAGTAGATTTGAAAAACTTTAAAGATTTTGATGGGGACTTTAGTTTGAATTCTAAAGGTATCACTTTGTCAAAAGCGACTTTAAATGCGCTAAGTGGAATGCAGTTTAAAAAAGACTTAAGTTTTTCTTTAAATGGTAATGGTAAGCTAAAAAATGGAGAAGGCACAGCGACTTTAAGCGTTGATGGCAAAGATCTTCAAGCAGATCTTAAAAATGTAAAAATCAATATCAAAAACAATGCATATTTTGCAGATTTTTCTCTAAAAACACCAGAGATTGCAAACATTAATCCTTTAGAAATGCAGTTAAAGGGCGCATTTTCTCTTAGTGGGAGTGCAGGTTTAGAAAACAATAAGCCAAGTTTAATTTTGCAAAATAGAGATTTTGGAAGTTTAGATGTGGCATTAAAAAATGAAAAATTACTTTTAAGTGGCAAGGATTTAGAGATTAAAAAAATTGCAGCTTTCACAGGCAATGGCAAATTAATCAAAGGTGGAATCGCAAATGTTAATGCGGATTTAAATCTTCAAGGAAGTGAAGCAAAAAGCATTATTAAGCATTTAAATGGGAGTGTGGAGTTAAACACTAGAGATTTAGAAATTTATAGCCTTGATATTGATGCGCTTGCTAAAAGTTATGAGAATACAAATAGCGTGAATTTGCTTGATGTTGGAGCATTTGTGTTAGCAGGTCCGCTTGGGATTGCAGCGACAAAAGGGAGTAACGCAGGAATGCTTGGCTTAAATTCAGTGGTTAATTCAAAAAGCGTGATTAAAGAATTAGAAGCGAAATTTGCTCTTAAAAATGGAGTAGCACACGCACAAGATGTCGCTTTTGCAACAAATAAAACTAGACTTGCTGCAGTTGGTGCAATTAATCTTAATAATAATGCCTTTGAAAACTTTACTATTGGGCTTTTAGATGAGAAAAATTGTGCAAAATATTCTCAAAAAATTAAAGGAACGCTAGAAAATCCTAAAATTGAAATCACGCAAACCACAATTAAAACAGCAGTCAATCTTGCAAACTCTATCTTTAAAAAGCTAAAAAAAGGGACAGAAGTTGTTACTAAACCTGTTTTAGGAGAAGCTAAGGCTTGCACGCCGTTTTACAATGGGCGCGTAAAACATCCACAATAAAGGAGCAAAATGCGATTAATTTCTTGGAATGTCAATGGGCTAAGAGCGTGTATGAATAAGGGCTTTATGGAGTTTTTTAAGGCAGTTGATGCTGATGTGTTTTGTATCCAAGAATCCAAAATGCAAAAAGAGCAAGCAGATTTTGACTTTAGCGGTTATTATGAATATTGGAATAGTGCGGAGAAAAAGGGCTACTCTGGAGTTGTGATCTTTAGCAAGCAAAAGCCTTTAAGCATAGATTATGATATGGGGATTGCCCACCACGATAAAGAGGGGCGTATCATCACAGCAGAATTTAGTGATTTTTATCTTGTAAATGTCTATACGCCTAATTCTAAACGCGATCTTGAACGCTTAGAATACAGAATGGAGTGGGAAGATGATTTTAGAGCGTTTTTAAAAAACCTAGAATCTAAAAAGCCTGTGATTGTGTGTGGGGATTTAAATGTCGCGCATAAAGAGATTGATTTGAAAAATCCTAAAACAAATCGCAGAAACGCTGGCTTTACTGATGAAGAAAGAGAGAAGATGAGTGCGCTACTAGATTCTGGCTTCACAGATACTTATCGCCACTTTTATCCTGACAAAGAGGGAGCTTATACTTGGTGGAGCTATATGGGCAAAGCTAGAGCAAACAACACCGGGTGGCGGATTGATTATTTTCTTTGTTCTAACATTTTGGATTCTAGGCTAAAGAGTGCTAGCATTTACCCCGAAATTTTGGGGAGCGATCATTGCCCTGTGGGGATAGAGATTGATTGATATAGATAATCAAACACAAATCAAATTAGATTCTAACTTTTTAGCAGTTTTGGATTCCATCTTTTTGGAGATTTTAAAGGACTTAGAATTAAAAGATAAACAATGCGAACTTCTATTTGTGGATAATGCAAAAATTCAAGCATTAAATTTAGAATTTAGGGGGATTAATCAGCCAACTGATGTGTTGTCTTTCCCTTTAGAGTTTTCTCCACTTTTAGGCAGTGTTGTGATTTCAGTAGAGTTTGCAAGCAAAATCGCACAAGAATTAGGGCATAGTTTAAATGATGAAATTGCCTTGCTTTTTATTCACGGAGTGTTGCATTTACTAGGGTTTGACCACGAAGTGGATAAAGGAGAGCATAGGCAAAAAGAAGCAGAGATTGTAGAGAAGTTTTGCTTGCCTAAGAGCTTGATAACCCGCACACAAGGTTAAAGCAAGGATTAAAAATGCTAGGTAAAACACATATTGCTTTTGCGCTTGGACTTGGTGCGCTTGGAGTGGTTGGGTTTTCTGCGCTTACACAAACTCCACTTAGTATTAAGGATCTAAGTGCATTTTATAGCGCGATAGCCTTAGGTGCTTTGCTGCCTGATATTGATGAGCCAAACTCTACGATTGGCAGAAAAACTATTGGTGTTTCAAATGCAATTAAAGCAGTGTTTGGGCATAGAGGGATAACACATAGTCTTGTGTTTTTGTTAATTGTTGGAGTGATCTTATTGCTTGTAAGTGCTTTTGGGGCGGAGTTTTTAAAAGGGATTCCATTTGTTAGTGGGTTTGTTAAGGACTTAGATGAAGCAGTGCTTGAAATTTTTATTTTTGGAGTTTTGCTTGGCTGTGTTTTTCATTTAATGGGAGATATGCTAACACCTAGCGGAGTGCCCTTGTTTTTGCCATTTAGCGCAAAACCTGTGCATTTAACACCTGTATTTTTACGCTTTAAAACAGGTGGAGTTTGGGATTATGCAGTTGGTGCTTTTAGCCTTTTTGTTTTTGGGGTTTTAAATGGTTTTGGATTCCAACTTTAAGGGGGATTTGTGAAAGCAAAAGTATTGTTATTAGAAGATGATGTGGCATTACAAGAGATTATTGCAGAATGTTTAGAAGAAGAAGGTTATTTTGTGGTGTGCTGTGATAATGGATTAGAAGCAGCAGAAAAGGCGTATGAAGAAGATTTTGATTTGTTATTGCTTGATGTAATGGTAGATGGGCAAAGTGGTTTTAATGCTCTAAAAGAGATTAGAGAAAGTGGCAAGGATACACCAGCAATTTTTATTACAGCATTAAATTCACTAAAGGATTTAGAGATTGGCTTTAAAAGTGGCTGTGATGATTATTTGCGCAAGCCTTTTGAGCTTTCAGAGTTGCTTTTACGCATTGAAGCGCAATTAAAGCGCAAGAGCAAAAGCGCGCTTGTAGATTTTGGCAATGGATATTGTTTTGATAGCAGAACTGAAATGCTTTATTTAAAAGATAAGGTGCAAAAAATCTCCGCAAAAGAAAGAGAATTGCTTAAAGTTTTGCTAAAGCATGAAGGAGAATTTGTGCGTTTAGAGCAGATTTATTCTATGCTTTGGGGATATGATGAAGAGCCAAGTGAGCTTAGTTTGCGCGTGTATATTAAAAATTTGCGTCAAATTGTGGGTAAGGATAATATTTTAACAAGACGCGGTGAAGGGTATTGTTACAAAAGGAACTAAAATGGAGATTAGTAAAAAAACTGCTTTTAAGATTTTAATATTGTATATGCTAACAAGTTGTGTTTTTCTAGCTCTTGTGTTTTATGGTTGGTATCAAACAAAAAAGGATTCCATTATGGAATCCAAAATTAACGCACTTTTTGAAAATGCGCATTCTTTAGTGGTGTATTTGTATGAACATGCGCAAAACTCTAAGGATTTTGATTATAAAACCCTTTTAAGCGCAGCGCATAAAGAGCTTGGAATTGAATTTTTGTTGTTTAGAGATGGTGAGATTCTCTTTAGCACATCAAAACAAACAGGCAAACAAATCCAAGAAATTTTTAGCGCAAAACCTTTGCTAAAGCCAAATCACAGAAGCGATAAAGTGGTGCGTTTAGGAAATGAAATGTATCTTATTACGCAGCGCATTGGTAGAAGATTTGAGCATTTAATCCAACAAAATTTTGAAAACTCTAGCGTGAAGTTGGAATCTAAAATGTCAATACTGATTGTTTCAAGGGGCATAGAAGTTGAGCTTAATAGGCTACTTAGCGTGATTTTTGCAAGTTTTGTTGTGGCACTTTTGATAATGAGTGTTGTGGCGTATTTTTTGGTTTTATTAAGCCTTAAGCCACTAAAAGAAAAAATCCAGCAATTAAACGCGTTTATTAAGGACTCCACACACGAGATAAATACGCCTTTAAGTGTGATTTTAATGAGTATTGAACGCATTAGAATCTATGAGTTAAGCACACATCAGCAACAAAAGTTTGAGCGTATAAAATTAGCTGCACAAACACTAGAGCAGATTTACCAAGATTTGCTGTTTTATACCTTTGATGAAGCTAAAGATTTAAAGCTAGAGAGCGTTGCTTTAGGGCAGTTGATGACAGAACGCATTGCGTATTTTGAGCCATTTTTTAAAAAAAAGAATATTGCGATTTCTTTTTCTTTGGAGCTTGAAGGAAGTGTAGAGAGTGTCATTAGTGCAAATTATAGCAGGATTGTGCGTGTGGTGGATAATCTTTTGGACAATGCCTTAAAATATACGCAAAATGGTGGGAGTGTAGAAGTTATTTTGGGTGAGAATTTTTTAAGCATAAAAGACAATGGTTGCGGAATCCCAAAAGAAAAAATGGATAAAATTTTTAACCGCTATTACCGCGCAAACACTACTCAAGGTGGTTTTGGGATTGGACTTGCTTTAGTGCAACAAATTTGCGCGCTTTATAAAATTGCAGTAACTTGTAAAAGCGAAGAAGGCAAGGGGAGTGAGTTTAGATTAGAGTGGAGCTAGAAGTAACACTTTAAAAATTGGACTTTTTTGTGTTTAATCCTAAAATTTTTCATAACATCAAAAAATGGAATAGTAATTGCTTGATACTTTGCAAAAGACTTTATTTTTAAAGGATTGCAAATGTTACGATCTTTATGGTCAGGCGTTAGTGGTATGCAAGCGCATCAAATTGCATTAGATGTTGAGTCAAATAATATTGCAAATGTCAATACAACAGGCTTTAAATATTCAAGAGCAGATTTTTCTACGATGGTTAGTCAAACAAAGCGTTCTGCTACAATCCCTTATGCAGGTTATGGTGGGGTTAATGATTACTCTGTGGGCTTAGGAACAGGAATTGAAACAACAACAAAAGTTTTTGAGCAAGGTTCTATGCAAAACACAGATAGAAAAGGCGATTTAGCATTGCAGGGTAGGGGATTATTTGTCGTTAGTAATAATGGTGGATATTCTAATATGTATACAAGAGATGGTGCATTTATGTTTGATGCAGTGGGAAATCTTGTTAATACAAGTGGATTTATCGTGCAAGGTTGGGTTAGGGATTTATCTCAGTTAAATTGTGCGTGTGGAAGTGATTCTCTAAATCGCGTGGATTCTACAGGACCTATTGGAAATATCACAATTGATCCGCGCCTTACAATTCCAGCTAAAAAAACAGGTGTAGTTGTAGGTAATATTAACTTAACAAGTGGTAATAAGACAGAAAATATCGGTTGTCCAAGTCCTCTTGATAGTTCAAGTGCGAATAACTATGTAGCAGGAGGCTTAGATAGGCTTTATGATACTTCAGATAAACAACACGAAATCCCACAAGATATGGGAGTGATGTTTAATGACGCTGGAGAGGCTCTACGCTTGCAAGAAGGACAAGGTGTTTGGATTAGCTATCAAACAGCTACGGCACAGCCTTTACAACTTGGCGGTAACATACCAGCTGGTGCAGTTACTACAACAGTTACTATTAATGATCAAACTATCACTTGGACAAATGATCCAACAGCAAATGGCTCTAGCCACTTACTAGCTGCACAAAGAGCGATTAATAACTATAAAGACAAAACAGGTGTTGAAGCAATCATACAAAATGACACTCTAGTTTTACAGAACAAAAACCAACTAGATGGTGATGGTAGAACTAAAAATATTCGCGCAACAGGGTTTGATAATGGAATTTTTCAAGGTGGTGGGTTTGGAGGTGCTGATGCTGATGCAACTGTTACTACTGCTTTTGAATACAGATATAGCAAGCAAACAACTCCAAGCTTAGATGATGGGCAGTTTAGAAGCACAGAAGATTTACGCATACTTATGCAGCACGATGCAAACCGCGTAAAAGCATTTGGTGGGGATTCTACAGCGTATGGAAATGCAGCAGGCAATAATGCAGGTAGGGTGCCAGATAACTATGGAGAAAGTGCCTATGGAGTGAAAATTACTTTAAATAGTCTTGGACAATTTGAGATTAATAACCAAGATGATGGGATTAAAGCAAGTGCCGCAGCTGGTCCGGGTGGATTTCATAATCCAGAGTTTGATAGCTTAAATATCTTTGTTTCTGCCTTTAATGATGAAAATAACACAACAAATGTGCTTTTCAAAAATCAAATGAAAGCAATGAATACAGGCGTGTTAGTAGAAGGTGGTCAAGTTACTACAACGGCAGGTTTAAGAATGGCTACATTTGCGCAAACTGTGGATATTTATGATAGCTTAGGTAATAAACACGAATTTACAATGCAGTTTGAAAAAGTAGGCGAAGCAGAATGGAGCTTCCGTATCATCGTGCCAGAGCCTGCAGAAATCATCGGTTCTAGTGCGCAACGCCCAAATATTTTAGAGGGTGGTAGTGTAACCTTTGGAGAGAATGGAGAGTTACTAGGAGTGAATCCATCTAGTATCCAGTTTAAGCCAAACACAGGAGCGTCCTTCCCGCAAAATATTGAACTAGACTTTGGAAAAGGCGGTGGATTTGATGGTCTTACAAGCACTTCTAGGGAGTCTCAAGCGCAAAATGTTAATGGCGATGGCTATCCATCTGGGACATTGAAAGAATTTTATTTTGATAAAACAGGGACAATGATAGGAAGCTTTGATAATGGACAAAATCTAGCTTTAGCACAAGTTGCAGTTGCGACATTTGCAAACTATGAAGGTTTGCAAGAAGCAGGGAGCAATCTTTATGCAGAGTCTGCAAACTCAGGGCGTGCAACTTATGGGACAGCAGGGACAGGTGGTCGTGCGGATATTGCAGCATCTAAGCTTGAGATGAGTAACACAGACTTAAGTCGTGGTCTAACGCAACTCATCGTAGTGCAAAGAGGATTCCAAGCAAACTCAAAATCCATCACCACAGCTGATCAAGTGCTAAACACACTGCTAGGTTTAAAACAATAATTCAGACTTTAGCTACATCTAACTTCTTTGATTACAACTCTACGATTTTGTGGAGTTGTAGAGCTTCTTTATAAAACTTTTTATCATTTACTTTTAAATTTGGTATCTAAAATCATCGCGTTTATGTTTGTAGGTTTATAACAAATTAAATATGAAATATTATTTTAATAAACTAAATAAAGTTGATATTAGTCATATAAACTTTATTGATTTTTTTCTATTTTTTGCTATAATGCGCGAAAATTTTTTAAAAAAGGATATTTATGGCAAAACATACTTTTCAAACAGAAGTGAATCAACTCTTAGATTTAATGATTCACTCTTTGTATTCTAATAAAGAGATTTTTTTGCGTGAGCTTGTGAGTAACGCTTCAGATGCACTAGATAAATTGCAATATTTAACGCTAACAGATGAAAAGCTAAAATCCCTAAATTTCACACCAAGAATTGATATTTCCTTTGATAGTGAGAAAAACACGCTTACAATCAGTGATAGTGGCGTGGGTATGAATGAAGCAGACTTGATAGAAAATCTAGGGACAATTGCAAAAAGCGGGACAAAAAACTTTTTATCAAAACTTAGTGGTGATAAGAAAAAGGATTCTGCACTTATTGGGCAGTTTGGTGTGGGGTTTTACTCTGCATTTATGGTGGCAAGCAAGATTATTGTAACCACTAAAAAAGCAGGGGAGAGTCAAGCATATGCGTGGATTAGTGATGGGAGCGGAGAGTTTGATATTGAGCCTTGTGAGAAAGAATCGCATGGAAGTGAGATTAAGCTGTATTTAAAAGATGATGAAAAGGAATTTACAAGCAGATGGCGCATAGAGGAGATTATTAAAAAGTATTCTGACCACATTCCTTTCCCGATTTTCTTGCATTTTACTGAAACAAAAAGTGAGGGTGGAAGCGAGGATAAAGAAGGGGATAAAAAAGAAGTCATAGAGCAAAAATGTGAGCAGGTTAATAAAGCTTCTGCCCTTTGGCGTGTGGCTAAAAAGGATTTAAAAGATGAAGAATACAAAGAATTTTATAAGACTTTAAGTTATGATTCTAGCGAACCACTTTCTTGGGTGCATACAAAGGTTGAAGGGACTTTGGAATACACAACTTTATTTTATCTTCCACGAAGCGCACCTTTTGATCTTTATCGCGTGGATTATAAAAGTGGCGTGAAACTGTATGTGAAGCGCGTGTTTATTACAGATGATGATAAGGAACTTTTACCGCCTTATTTACGCTTTGTTAGGGGGATTATTGATAGTGAGGATTTGCCTCTTAATGTAAGCCGTGAGATTTTACAACAAAATAGAATCCTAGCCACGATTAAGTCTGCTTCAACAAAAAAGATTCTAAGTGAGATTGACACCTTACAAAAGGATACAGAAAAATACGCTAAATTTTACAAAGAGTTTGGCAGATGTTTAAAAGAGGGTGTTTATAGTGATTTTGAAAACAAAGAAAAGCTTTTAGAGTTTTTGCGTTTTTCTAGCACAAAGAGTGATGGTAAAGAGATTTCTTTAAAAGAGTATAAAGACAAAATGATTGATGGACAAAAGGCAATCTACTATCTACAAGGCGAAGATTTAGAATTGCTTAAGAGTTCTCCACTGCTTGATGCATTTAATAAAAAGGGCATTGAAGTGCTATTTTTTAGCGATGAGATAGATGGGATTGTAATGCCTATGGTGCAAGAATATGATAAAACGCCATTACGCGCAATCACTTCTAAAGAAGCTTTAGAAGATTTAGGTGAAAATAACATTGATGAAGCTACACAAGAGAAGTTTAAAGACTTATTAGAGAGCTTTAAAGAAGCTTTAGGAGATGAAGTGCAAGAAGTGCGCTTGAGTGCTAGACTAGTTGATGCGCCATCTTGCGTAGTAGAATCTGATGATCAAAACAGCGCAATGCTAAAAATGATGCGTCAAATGGGTATGCAAGGAGATATGCCAGAATCCAAACCGATTTTAGAGCTTAATCCAAACCATGCAATTTTGACAAAAATGCTTGCAAGCAATGATAGTGAGAAGACAAAAGAAGTTGCGCACTTGTTGCTTGAAGAGGCAAAACTGCTTGAAGGTGGCAAGCTTAAAGATGTCAATGCGTTTGTAAAACGCTTAAATGCACTATTGCAAGCTAGCCTTTAGAATTAGATTCCAACTTTTAGTTGGATCTAAAATGTTATTTAGACTCTTTAAAGTCGCTTACAGCCATTTTTTCTTTTTAAAATATAAAATTGGAAGCACGGTTGAAATAATCATAACTCCTAAAACGATAGGATAAGAATAAGTCCATTCAAGCTCTGGCATATATTTAAAATTCATTCCATAAATTGTAGAAATTAGCGTTGGAGGCATCATTGCCACAGTTACGACGGTGAAAATTTTAATCGTTTTGTTTTGTTCAATATTAATTTGGCTGGAAAAAAGTGTTTGAATGTTATCTAAAATATTCATATTAACATTTGTAAATTCTACTAGAGAGTTAATGTCTTTTAGCACGATCCCTAAGTCTTTTTTGACTTCTGAATCCGCTTTATTGGTGCGTAAAAGTGCGGTGATTGCAAGTCTTTTATCAAAGAGACTATCGCGCAAGCTTAGGTGCATTTCTTGCAAAATTGATAAGTTCTCCAAAATATCATCACCTAGCTTTTTGTCAAACACAACAGCACGGCGCAAAAGGCGCGTTTGTTTAGCGATACTTTCTAGCATATCCGCATCTTTTTCAACTCTTAGTTCAAAGATTTTTGAAATTAAATCAAATCCATCTTCAAAATTTTTTGGGCTTGCAAGCACTCTTTGTTGGATTTCATCAAAGACTTTAAACTCACTATAACGCACGGTAAAAAGGATATTGTGTGTGAGCAAAAAGGTGATGGTTTCATTATGTAAAATGTTTTCTTCATTAGGGCGAGTTAAGAAGTAGGTGTTGATTGTTACGCTCTCACTATCTTCCCAGTAGCGTGCGGATTCTTCAATCTCTTCTCTTTCTTCTTTTGTTGGAATATCTAAAAGGTAGGTTTTTGAGATGTAGGCAATCTCTTGAGTGCTTGGATGTAGCAAGTCAATCCAAAGCACATCAGAACTTGCATCAATGGCTTCAACGGATTGAATGCTTTCTCTTACAACCATTCCATTGCGTTTAATAAAAAGATTTAACATTATTACTCCTTTAAAATCTAAAGGAGAATAATCTCCTTTAGATTAGTGTTTCAGAAATTTCTGGGGTTCGTCCATTTTTATGCTCTTTTATCCAAAACTTCAAATGCTGGCAATACTTCACCCTCTAAGAGTTCTAGGCTTGCTCCACCACCTGTTGAAGTAAAACTCATACTATCTTTATTTCCTGCCTTATCCACTGCATCTGCGGTATCGCCACCTCCAATAATGCTATAAGCATAAGTATCAGCAATTGCGTGTGAAATGCTAAAAGTTCCGCGTGAGAATTTTTGTGTTTCATAAGCCCCTAGCGGTCCATTCCAAATAATTGTTTCACAATCTTTAATAACTTCATTAAAGAGTTTTACGGTTGCTGGTCCTATATCTGCTGCCATTAAGCCTTCTGGTATATCTTGTGCTGGGATAATTTTGACAACTTTTGGATCTTTAATATGGTCAGTCGCCACAACATCTACAGGCAAGTAAATCTTAACACCTTTTTCTTTTGCGCTTCTTAGAATATTGCGTGCATCTTCTAGCAAGTGATCTTCTGTTAAAGATGCCTTTGTATCGTAGCCAATTGCCTTTAAGAAAGTATTGCTCATTGCCCCACCGATGATGATTTTATCCACCACATTTAAAATGGAATTTAAAAGTGTAAGTTTAGAAGAAACTTTAGATCCACCAACAATTAATAATAAAGGACGCAATGGGTTAGATAGAGCAATCGCAAAAGAATCAATTTCTTTTTTAAGCAATAATCCTGCAACTTTTTCTTTAGCGTATTGTGCTATTCCATAGGTAGAAGCGTGTTTGCGATGAGAAGTCCCAAAGGCATCATTGACATACACATCACAAAGATTTGCTAGTTTTTGGGATAATGTGGAATCGTTTTTTTCTTCGCCTTCATAAAAACGAATATTTTCTAATAAAACAATACTGCCATCAACAAGCGTGTTTAGTGTAACTTGTGCATTTTCTAAACTATCTACAAAAACAACATCTTTCGCAAGCAGGCGTTCTAGGCGTTTTAGAATATTTTTTAAAGAGAAAGCATCACTTTTACCTTGAGGTCGTCCTAAATGGCTAACTAAAATAATGGATTTTGCGCCATTATCAATGCAATAGTTAATTGTAGGGATTGCTTCACGAATTCTTGTATCATCGCTAATATTCAATTCGCTATCCATAGGAACATTGAAATCTACGCGGATTAAAACGCGTTTATCTTTGAGATTGATTTCACGAATACTTTTGACGCTTTGCATTTTTTGGATATTTTCACTCATATTTGCCCTTTTTTGTAAATATAGTTAAGGGAATTTTAACTAAAAATGCCTTAATTCTAAGCAAAATTTAGGCGTTTGGGATTTTTATCGCAAAACCTTTTTTGCCATTTTGTAAGAGCGTAATTTCTCCATTATGTGCTTCAATGATTTGTAAAGATAGCGCAAGTCCTAAGCCATTTCCTTTAAGCTTAGTGCTTTTAAAGGGTTCAAAAAGAATCTCTGGATTTTCAATAGGTTTGCCATTGTCATAAATTTCAAAAAGCGCGTGTTTATCTGTGTTATAGAAGTAAATTTCTACAAGTCCATTTTCATTTTCTCCTTCTTCAATGGCATCAATAGCGTTAAATAAGAAGTTTTGTAACACAATGCAAAGCAAGTCAAAATCCGCTTGAAAATGTGTTTTGTCAAATTTAAACACAAAAGAAATATCCTTAGAATAAGTGTAATATCCAATGGATTCATTGAGTTCATCTTCAATATTTTGTGGGTCAATGTGAGTGCGATTGCAATGCACGCCTTTTGAAAAAAGTAAAGTTGCTTTCACAATGCGTTCAACGCGCCAAATGGATTTTTTAATCTCTAACACAAGGGATTTGTTCTTTAAATCCACGCGATTAATGAGTGTGGAAGCAAGCAAAGCGACAGACCCAACAGGATTTCGGATTTCGTGTGCTAAGTGTGCGGAGATTTGCCCCATAGAAGCTAGGCGTTCTTTTCTCTTCTCGCTCGTAATATCTGTTGCAGATATAATGCGTTTATTGAGCTTTGTGTTAGATTGCACAAGATAAACTTTGTTGTTTTCAAGTTCAATTTCTTGGCGATTGTTTTGAGAGAAATCAAGTTTTTCTAAAAGTTCTGGTATTTCGCAAGCTAGGCTATTTTGATAAAAAATCTCTCCTTCTTGTTCTAGCACCCAAACAGCTGTTGGTAGCACATCTAACACTTCTTCAAAAAGAGCTTTTAACTCTACAAATTCTTTTTCAACTTCATAAGTTTGTGTGATAAGCTCTTTCAAGCCTTTAGCAAAAGATTCTTTATCGCTACTGCTTAAGGATTCTAATAAATGTTCATCGATCACGCTTAAGCCTTAATGCCTTGTTTGCCTTGCAAATCTTTTAAATAATCAAAGAGTAAATCGCTAAAGCCAAAGCTACCGCTTAGAGATTCTGAAAGTGTGTCGCGATACATTGACTCATAAATATCGTGTCCGGGAGCTTTTGGATAAAGTGTATCGTCCATTTTTAAAGAAATGTCTAGCATTTGCTTTAAAATTAATGCTTCAAAGGCGTCTGTCTGCTCTCTTAATCTTGAGTCATCATCTGTTTTCTGAATCGTTGGCGTGGATTTTGCTGCATCAATTAATTCTTTAGAATATCCGCTAATTCCATTAAAATCAATTTGCATTTTCTCTCCTTTAGATGATTTCTAAATCCGCATTAAATGCGCCTGCTTTTTTCATTGTTTCTAAGATGGCAATCATATCTTTTGGTGTTGCCCCCATTCTTTGTAATGCTCTAGTTACACTTGAGATTGTAGGGTTGTTTTGCGCACTTACCATTGCCTCTGTTGCACTAAATGTTGCTCCATTTCCCATATTTACAGCTTCTGGGTCATTGATTGCTTCATTGCTTACTTTAATGGTGATGTTGTTGTGTGTAACAACTACTGGCGTAACTTCTACACCCATCCCAGCAATAATTGTGCCTGTGCGTTCATTAATAATAATTTTATCTTCTTTGATAGCGTCAATATCAATCTCTTGCACGCGCGCTAGAAATTCAACCATACTCATTTCTTGTGGGCGTTGGAGCTTAATGGTGCGTGGGTCAATGGCAGTTGCAATAGGTGTTTGTGTGTTTTGATTTTGTCCATCTTGTGGATTTGTGTTTGCAAATGCCGCATTAATGCTTCTTTGAATGCGGATTGCGTTTTGAAAATTGGATTCTTTTAAACTTAAAGTTGCGTTGATTTTGTTGTATAAATCATAGCTAACTTCTCTTTCTACCGTTGCGCCATTTGACAAAACACCTGCTAAAGGGTGATTTGCACTCCCACCTCTCTCACTTTTGCCCCCAATCCCAACTGCACCTTGTGCAACTGCATAGATTCTACCATCTAAACCGCTAAGTGGAGTTAAAAGAAGCGTTCCGCCTTCTAAGGATTTTGCATCACCTATGCTTGAGACTAAAATATCAATCTTATCACCTTGTCTTGCAAAAGCTGGGAGTTTTGCTGTTACCATAACAGCGGCAACATTTTTAGAACTAATGTCGTTTGCATCAACTTTAACATTAACACTATCTAACATATTTGAAATAGATTGCATTGTGAAGGCTGAAGTTGTTTTGTCTCCTGTTCCATTTAAGCCTACAACTAAACCATAACCAATAAGTTGGTTGTCCCTAACACCAACAATATTTGCCAAATCACTCACTTTCGCGCTAAAAGCAGGAAGTGCAACCATAGCGCAAAGCATTAGAAGTTTTGTTATTTTCATCGCGTAATGTCCTTATTTCGCTAAAATCTTTATAAAGTTCAAGCAATAAGTATTCCAAATTCTGAAATATCCTTTGTGTGAGAATCCTATAAATTTAAGAGATTTTAGCTAAAATACGCTAATAATAGGTGCAAAGGCGAAATAAAATGACGCAAAATTTACAAGAATTGATTAAAATTTATGCTTTAGATTCCCATATTAACTTTAATGCGCATTTGCTTGGGCAATCCAAAGATACTCTAATTGCTCTATTAAGCGAACTTATAACGCTATATATTAACGATAAAAATAGCTCTACAATTAGAGAGATCTTAAGTGTCTCTCTTGCGGGATATACGCATAATACAGAAAAAATTGGTTTTAATGGTTTTAGGCAAGATGGTTATGGTAAGCCTATTAATTGTGAGGCAAAACCTAAAAATATCCGCTCTGATTCAGAGAGAAAATTAAATGGTGGTGGAAATTTTACTGATTACACTTGGGCAAGATTTCATAGGGATATGCAATCGCATTTAAATCTGGTTATTAGTGGATTTGTAGATGGAAAAATGCTTTATTGTTTGGAATTTCCTTTTGTATCCACTAATTTTTTAACACATTTACAAGAGCAACTTACAAAGCGATTTCCAAATGGAGATGTAAAGGGACAATATTTACGGAGCGCAAGTTTTAGTTTTAAGCATTATAAAGACACACAAATACGCATTATTTATGTTTGCAAAAAATTAGAAGATTTATCAACAATTTTTAGAAAAAAGTCTTTTTGAGTATTTAAGGAATTTTGTATGTTAGTGTGTGGAGATGCGTTAAAAGAACTGCAAAAATTACAAAGCAATAGTGTAGATATAGGAGTAACTTCACCTCCATATAATAAGCAAGAAAATAAAAAGGGTTGGCTTGTAAAAAATGTGGTTTATGATACAACAAGCGATAAATTAGATGAAGAGTATTATCAAAGTAACCAAATTGATGTGCTTAATGAAATATATAGGGTAACAAAAGAAGGTGGGAGTTTTTTTTATAATCATAAGATTCGTTGGGAGAAAGGAAGATTGATTCATCCTTTGGAATGGATAAGCAAAACACGATGGAATTTAAGACAGGAGATTATTTGGGATAGGGGAATTGCTGCAAATATTCGCGGTTGGAGATTTTGGCAGGTTGAAGAGAGAGTTTATTGGTTGCAAAAACCAATGGGTAAAAATTTAATTGGAGAAGAGTTGCAAAGTAGGCACGCACTTTTAAGTTCTATTTGGCGCATACGACCAGAAAATAACAATACTCATCCTGCTCCTTTTCCTCTTGCTTTGCCCTTGCGGTGCATCTTTTCTCTCCTAAATGAAAAAGGCGGTGTTGTGCTTGATCCATATTGTGGAAGTGGCACAAGTGGAATTGCTGCAAAAATTTTAAATTGTAAGTTTATAGGAATTGATAATTCTCAAAATTATTTAGAGATTGCAAAGCATAGGATTGAAAATTATAAAGATTACATTCAAGAAGCACAAAATGAATTACAGCTTCATAAGGTTAAAGAAAGTTTCAAGGAAAAAAAACAGAAAGGCAAAACAAAAAATAGATTTTTAGTAACACCTTCTTTGTTTAATACCAATTCTAATTAGCTAATTTCTTAATTAAGTTGCTCTTAGGTAAAATTGCGCGATTTTTATTTCTTAGGGGAATTTTATGCGTTGGATTTTATCTTTATGTCTTATTGTGCAGTTAGCTAGTGCAAGGGATATTGCTGAGGTTTTACAAGGTATGCGCTTTGATAAGACAAAGCAAGAGTTGTTAAAAACTGCTATGGAAGATTTTTATGTCCAAAAGCGTGTTTATATCAAAAACAATGATCGTATTAGAAACAAAATCTTAATCGCATTGCAAGCTAAAGAAGAAAATCTTACGCCATATATGGAATCCTTAAAAGAAGTTAGCGAGCAATATATTGCGGCAAAGCTTGCCTTTTATCGTGCAGTAGTTGGAATCTTAGGGGAAGAGCAAACCCAAGAATTTATTGAGAATCTTAATGAATAGGTAAGCTTGATGTATAAGATTTTAATCGTAGAAGATGATTTAGAAATGCAAAAACTTTTACAAGATTATTTGCAACAAAATGCAATGGAAGTGGTAACAACACATAGTCCAAATACTGCGCTAGATTGGATTAAGCAGCAAAAAGGATTCCATCTTATTGTGCTTGATATTATGTTGCCTGAAATGGATGGCTTAGAATTGTGTGAAAGAATTAGAGAGATTAGCGATATACCTATTATTATGTCTTCTGCGCGCGGAGATATTAGCAGTAAAATGCTAGGATTTAAAAATGGTGCTGATGATTATTTAGCAAAATCTTATGAACCTTTAGAGCTCGTTGCGCGCATTAATGCGTTATTAAAACGCTATACACAAACACAAAGTGTGATATATAAGGATTTAGAGATAGATTCAACAAAGCGTAGGGTAAAGGTGCAAGGGGTTGAGATTGATTTAACACCGGCAGAATTTGAGATTTTAAATTTACTTTTTTTACATAAGGGCAAGCCTTTTTCGCGTAATTCTTTATCGCAAGCTATTGCAAGTATTGCGCCAGATTCTTCTCTTAGAAGCATTGATACGCATGTTAGAAATTTAAGAGCTAAGCTAGGAGATGATGCAAAGATGCCAAAATACATTCAATCTGTTTGGGGAATAGGATATAAATTTTGCGATTAAAATTTAAAAATTGGATTCCACCTTTATTTGTGCAAATTTATTTGTTTTTTATTTTGTCTCTTAGTATTGGTGGGGTGATTACTTATCTTGCTAATCTTAATATTTTGAAAAAAAACGAAGAAGCAATTTTGAAGCAAACTTCATTTTTTGCACAACAATCTTTAATGGAGTTAATGCGCGGTGATATAACGCGCCTAGAAGCAATTATGAAGGAGTTTCAGTTTCAAATCCTTAAAGAGATCCCACCTAATGCACAAATCTTGCTAGAGAGTCAAAATACTTTTGGTGTGATGCAAATTTTTAAGATGCAGCAACATTATGGGTTTCATCTTGAATATTTGAGTATGGATTTTATAGCATTTAGGGATTTTTCTGTGGAGCTTTCCGATAATCAAGGGTTAAATATTTGGATATTTTTAGAATTCTTGGTGTTGCTTTTGACTTTTTCTGTGATTTTAGCATTGCTCCACCCCTTAAAAATCTTGCAAAGTGGTTTAGAAGAGTTTGGAGCAGGGAATTATCAAATCCATATCCCTGTGCCAAAAGAACCCCAACAAGCAAAGCTAGCACAGAGTTTTAACACAATGTGCCAAAAGATTTCTAAGCTAATGTTAGCAAGAGAGTTTGTGTTAAGAAATCTCGCACACGAGCTAAAAACACCGCTTTCTAAGGCGAAACTAGCTTTAGAACTTATGCCTAAGAATCCACAAAAAGATTTAGTTGGAAAATGTATTTGTAATCTTGATAATTTAACAAATCAGATTCTAACTTTTGAAAAAATTCAAGAAGGCAAGGATTTGCTTCATTTAGAAGAATTTGATGTAGAGACGCTATTTCTAAAGACTTTGGAGCAGTTGTTTGTTGAAGAAGAAGAGCTAGAAATTCAATTAGAGAAAAATTTCAAAATTTATGGAGATTTGCAATTTTTATCTGTTGCTTTAAGAAATCTTATTGAAAATGCCTTTAAGTATAAAAATGGTGGAAAGGTTGTTTTAAGAGCTTATCAAAGCAATGGAGAGTTTAAAATTGCAGTGAAAAATAATGGATTGGCATTAAAAGAAAAGATCGCGTATTATCTTGAGCCTTTTTCACGGGATAAAACACACGCTTTCATCTCTGGTTATGGGCTTGGACTTGGGATTGTTAAGGGTGTGTTGGAGCTACATCATTTTGAGTTAGAATATTGTTATCAACAAGGTGTGCATTGTTTTGTGATAAAGTTGGAATCTAAAACGCAAGGGAAATAAGTGGAAGTTGTAGGGATTGATTTAGGGAGCAATTCGTTGCGCGGTGTGCGTATGAGAATGATGAAAGACACAAAGGAGTTTATGCCTTTAAAGGAGTGGGAATGCACGGTTCGCACAGCAGAAGGATTAGAGGAGAGTGGAGAGATTTGTAAAGCAGCGGTTTGTCGTATCATCAAGGGATTGTTGCAAATGCGTGAAGCCCTAGAAATCTCTAGTGCAGATAAGGTGGTGGCACTTACCACGCAAGCAATGCGTAAAGCGCGCAATAAAGAAGAAGTTTTGCAAGAAATTTTTGAAAAAAGTGGCATTAGATTTCTTGTGATTCAAGGGGAAATGGAAGCAAAAATCACAGCTTTAGCACCAAAAATCGCGTTAGAGAAATTAAAGGCACAAAATCCAAAATACAATAAAGACTGCTTTTTGCTTATAGATATGGGAGGAGCTAGCAGTGAGTTTATCGTATGTGATGGGCAAAATGAGTTTGCAAAAAGCTTTGAAATAGGTATTGTAAGTGCTAAAGATAGGTTTAAAAGTGTGGAGAATTTAAAGGCGCATAAAGATGTGTTTTTAAGAGAAATTATGGAGTTTATGGAATCTTGTAAAGCAAAGGGAAAAGTGCCAAAGTTTCTTGTGGCAAATAGTGGCACACCAACGCTTGTGTGTGCCTTTAAGCTTGGATTAAAGCAATATGATTCTAAGGCAGTGTATTGCAAAGAGCTTGTAAAAGCGGATTTTGATGAGATGTTAGAGAAGTTTTTACAACTTAATAAGGAGTTACAAATTTCTCTTGTTGGAGAATTTAAAGCAGATGTTGTACCTTTTGGGATTATACTATTTACTTGCTTTATGGAATTCTTAGGGTTTGAAGAATGCTTAGTGATTGATGAAGGCTTGCGTGAGGGGGCAGTGATTGCTTCTGTGTGTGGGGCTATAGAGTGATATGAAAAGTTTTTGAGCGTTTAGATTCTGCTAAGATTACTCCAAAAAGTGTTAAAAACACTCCAAATAATGCTAGAGTAGAAAGTGTTTCTTCTAAGATAAAAAAACTAGCAATAATAGTGATAATGGGTGTTAAATACACATAGATATTTGTTTTTACCGCTCCTATTAATAAGGTGGCGCGATTCCATAAGATAAAGCATATCCCTGATGCAAAAAGAGATAAAAAAAGAAGATTTAAAGCGATTTTTAAATCTAGCAAACTTTTTAGATTTGGCGAAAATTCTAAGAAGAAAAAGCTAGGGAGCATTCCCAAGATTCCATAGAAGATTATACGCCTTGTAACAAGAATAGGAGCATTTGTTTTTTGCATAATTTTGAGGATTAAAAGTGAGTAAGCAGCCCAGCCAAGTGCAGAAAGGAGTGCAAATCCATCGCCTAAGGAATTAAAAGAAAATCCTTCTTCTTCATAGTTTAAAAGCACGATTCCACCCATACATAAAACAAAAGCAACTAAAAAAACAAAAGAAAGTTTTTCAATCTTTAAAAAGCTTGCAAATAATGCAGTAAAAAGTGGTGCAGTAGCGATAATTACGCTCACATTTGAAGCTTTAGAATAATCCATTGCAAGATTTAAAAAGAGATTATAGATTGTGATTCCACAGAGTCCTGCTAAAAGTAGATAGATTTCATCTTTGAAGTTTGTTTTTAGAAGTTTTGGCGATAAAATTAGCAAGAAACAATAGCCAATGATAAATTGTAAAACTAAAAGTTCAAGTGGACTAAAGACTTCTAGGAGAATTTTCACGCTAACATAAAGACTAGACCAAAAAAACACGCTAGAAAAAGCTAGCAAATGCCCCACTAAATGCATTGTAGTTCCTTTAGAGTGTGATGGGTGCGCAAAAGATATTCTCTACCTAAAGGAATGCAATCATAATACCAGCTCCACAACGCCCACACATAGCTAGAGAGTAGCTTGCCTTGTAGAATTTCCTTGTAGGTAAGATTTGACACTAGCTTTAGGATAAGCTTAATTTGTTCTTTGCTCAATTCAAGTTCGCCTGCTAGATTTCCAAACTCCCAAATGGGAGTGCAAAAGCCTGCAAATTCAAAGTCAATAAGTTTGATTGTGGAATCTTGTGCATTATAAAGAATGTTTGGAAGCTGTAAATCTCTGTGACATAGCACAGATTCTTTTAAATCCGCCTCTTTTGCAATTTGGGTGATGATTTTGTGCTCTTGTTTGCTTAAAAGCGGGATCTTGGCTAGGGATTCATATGTCTTAATCTCATTACTTAAAAGAATTTTTGAAAAGTTAGGGTGGTTTTTGTGCTTAAAGTTGTGCAAGGTTTGGATTGTGCTAATAAGTTTTTCTAGTGTGGCTAGGTTTAGCTGCTCTCTTGTTAGAGGCTTATAGACTTGTAAAAAAGTTGTAAGTTTAATATTGCTTGGATAAAACTCTGCTTGGGGTGTGATGTTCTCTCCTAAAAGCTTTGTGATTTTTTGTTCTTGCTCTGTGTTAATGACTGCATCTCTGTTGTTGCGTGGAATCCTAATAACTTTCTCTTCTCCTAAAAATTTGATTTTATAATTCATATTTGTAACACTAAAAAGTCTTGTTGCTTCATTGTCATCAGCACATTGCTTTGCAATTTCTTCTGGAGTGATGAGTTTAGAAACAAGGGCGTCTTCAAAAGAGTCAATTTCGGTATATAAGGAATCTAAACCAAAAACATAAAAGTTAATTTTATCCATAGATTTTAAAATACAAGCTTCCCAATATTCGTTATCATCACATTGATTTAGGGAATTTTTTATAACTTCTAAATCTTGCTCATTATCAAAAAATGCGATTCCATCTCCATAACCGCTTGTTGCATTTATATCAATATCTAAAAGCTTACAATTTTCATCTGTGATATATCCCCAAGAAGGTGTTTCGTGCAGAATCTTTTGTGCTAGAAATTGTGAAGCACCCCATTTGATTTGTGTTTCAAAGGAGTCTTGAAAGGTGCTTGTTAAAAATAAATCCCCATTTAAAATAAAAGTGCCTTTTGTGATTTCCTTTTGCACGCATTTTAAAGAAGCAGCGGAGTTTGTGGAGGCATAGTTTTCAAACACCACTTTTTTAAAATTCAGCTTTTTTTCTAGCAGGTCAAAAAGATGGTGTTTATAGCCTGTAACTATGATAATTTCATCTATTCCACATTTTCTTAAATGCAAAATCGCATTTTCTAAAAGGGTTTTCCCTTTAATTTCCAAAAGGGGTTTAGGCTTGTTTAGGGTTAAAGGGCGTAATCGTGTGCCTTGTCCAGCGCACAAAATAATGGCTTTCAAAGCTTACCTTCTAAAATTTCTTCAATGTTTTGTAAAATTGCTTCAGTGGAGTGTCCAAGATTATACATATTTTCATCACGCAAGGCTTTAAAATATTGTGCTTCCTTGGTAAAGTCTATATTGTCTAAGAATGTTTTAAGTTCTTTTAGATTTTTTGCGTGATGATTTTCTAAGATATAACCCCCGTCATTTTCTAAATTAGAATCTAGGGGAGTTGGCATAAACATAAAACTAGGTCGTAAAGTGGTGTAAGAATAAGTAAAGCTTGTGGTGCTCCAATCTGTGATTAAAAAATCTGTGGAGTTAAAAAATGCATTCCCCATATTCGCATCAATGCTAAAGCGTGCTTCTTCTGCGAAACTTGCATTGATGAGTCGATAGAAGTAGTGCCCTATGCTGTAATTAAGAGGGTGGGCACGATATGAGATATTGTAATTCGTGTTTTCTAAAAGCCATTCTAAAAATGTGATTTCACTGCCTGCAAAGGCATTGAGACGCGCATTTCTGTCATTTTCAACATAGCGTAATGTTGGCGCATAGGTTATTGTATTTTTGGGAGTATATTGGTATTCTTGCAAGGCTTTGTCAAGTTGCGGATATCCGCTTGGAAGCAGTTTAACTTTTGGATTGTCTTTTAGGCGATATTGAAAGCCTTGCATTGCTGTTTTAGAGGGAACAATAATATAATCCATCGTAGCCGTTGCGCCACAAACGCAGGTTGCACGATGGGGAAAATAGATTCTTTTTGCGCGCTTGCTTAAAAATTCTCTATCAATTCTACCATCTTCATAGCCTACCTGATCTGCTACAATAATTAAATCAATTTCTTCAATATCAACATTAGGATAATAAGTTTGATTTGCTTCTGTAACTCTCCAAGGAAAAAACACATTGTGATGTCCGCTTTTTTCAAAATCATCATTTAAAACTCTATCAACAATAGTGATAACATTATATTTTTCTTTGAGTTTTGTAATAAGATTTCCAAATTGTGATCGATAAGTGGGATAGTAAGAAACTACAGCAATATTTTTCTTGTCCTTACTAATAAATCTTTGAATATGCCCTTTTGAACGCTGATTGAACTCCTCTAGAAGTTTTTGTTCTTCTGTCATAATAAATCTCCCTGTAAAAATTCTGTGATTTCTTTTAGTTTGGAATCTTTTGTGAATTCTAATGCGTTTAATGTGGCTTTTAGCTCTTTTAATGAAGTTGTAACAAAGGCAATTTTTTGAAGTGCTGCATAGAGTCTATCATTGCCAAAATCAACGGTGGTAAAAGCAGGAAGATATAAAAGACTAGGTTTTAAAAAAGACAAGCTAAAGGCTAGGGCAAGATTGGAAGTATCTGTGATTAAAATTTCTGCCTCTTTTGCTTTTTGCAAGTTTGAAATTTGTGTAATAGAGCAATAATCTAGGGCTTCTAAAATAACCTTATTGTATTTTGTGGGAGTTTTTGAGTGGGGCAGATAGAGGATTTTATTATGCCCCCCCCCCCCACATTTTTGAGTATAAAGTATTTCTAAAATTTGAAGATCATATGTGCAAAGGCAGTTTGCGTGAAGTAAGTCAAAATCCTCTCTAAAAGATGGCGCATAAAGGATTGTCATTTAGAATCCTTTTTTGGGTCTTGTTGTGATTTGTAATCTTCTTTAAGTTTTTCGATCTTTTCTAGTTCTTCTTTGCTAAACCAATCTTTAATAGCGCGTTTTGCGATTTCTAAGGTTGCATCCATTCCGCCAGCAAGGGAGAAAAGCCAAAATTTATGCGCATAAAGCCAATCAATTTGCTTAACTTGTTTTTCAATAAGTGTATGCACAGGACGCACAACGATTTTTGCAAATTCTAATTCTTGATGCACAATATAGCTTTGCACAGCATCAGAGAAGACTTTGATAAAAATATCTTCTTTGAAAAAATCTTTTATAGAATTAATTTTTTCTAAAATATCATCCATTTCTTTAAAATTGATTTCTTCTAGTCTATTTTCACGATTAAGATGTTCTAGTTCCTCTGTCATTTTTACAGCTCTTAAAAAAGTATCTTCTACAACTTTTTTTGTTTTGTAGCCGTATTCTAAAAATTCTTTAACTTTTTTCTTGATATGTTTTTGATAGTCTTTAATCTCTGCTTGTGTGGGTGATGTGAGTTTGATTTGCTCTTTTTTAATACTTGGTAAAGATTCTAGCACTTCTTTAAAAGGGATATCTTTTGTGCCCGGAATATGAGCCCCCCCTTCTGTTGCATTAATCACTTCTAGCGCATAAGGAGTTTGCGCAATATCTTTTTCAAAGAAATTTAAAAACATACTCCAAACTCTACTTGTTTCAACAACGCCTTCTCCTCCATAGGCAGGCACAAAGATTTTATCAAAAATATTGGTTGCAGGCTTGTAGTATTCTTCTTTTTCTCCAAAAATTGCGTCTTTGGAGTGTGTTTTACCATCTTCTCCAAAAGCTAAATCCTGTCCGATAAAGACACATTTTTCAAATCTGCAATGCACTACAAGTTCATAAGCCATATTTGCAGCACTCATCCCAATCCCAGCATAGCCATAATCTTTTAAATCAAAAAATCTTGTGTATCCAAAGGGGCGCATACTATATGTTTTAATACCTTGCGTGATTGCTGAATCTGTGGCTTTATGCACAATGCTAGTGAGCGCAAAAATAACATCTTTTTGCGCTTCTTGTGGAGTTTTTAAGAAAAAATCTGCAGTAGGCTCAACACGCTCTAGGGTTACAACAATATCAGGTTTAATTCCGTGCTTGACAAGGATGGGAAAACTTGCATCTACACTAAAGATTGTGATTTTATCAGCGTGTTCTTTAAGTAATGGGAGCTGTTTGTATAAAGAAGGTCCAGTTGAAACAATTACAGCTGTGCTTGTAGTCTTTGCGTTCTTTACAAAATTCTGTAAAGAAGGAGTTGTAATCATTGTGGGAAGATTTTGTAGATGGTGCTCTAGTCCAATTAGTGCATCTGCAGAATCATTGCCTACGGCAATAATATGATGCTCTAAGCTTCGTGTTAGAATTCCATTGATTTTTAGGCACTCTTCAGAATAGCGTCCATAGTAATTGTTAAATAAGTGAAGATTGTAAATGCGTGAGTAAATCCACTGCCCATCCAAAACTAAAAATTCGTCTAATTCTCCAAAAGTTGTTGTGTTTGTCCAAAAAATGAGAAATTTTCTATTGAGAATTTCTTCGGAGAAATCCGCAAAATTTAATGCAATATAAATGAGTTCTAATTCTGGTTCAAAAACAAAAATTTTTTGAATAGATTTATGGTCATCAAATAAAAGTCTATAAAAAATACCATTACCACAACCAAAAAAATAAAAAAATGGATAAAGTTTAAAAGACTCAAATTCTTTGAGCTTATCCAAGGTTTCTTCTAAAGGGCTTTTTTGATAAAGAGAAACCTTGTTTTCTTTATCATAAATATTAATATTAAGGGGATCTTTACCGATATAAACTTCGTATTTTTTATTAACTTCTAGTGTTTTTAGTTGTGCTGCAAGCAAGGGATTAACTTTTAAAAGTGCTTCTATATTTTTATCAAAACGAGGGTTTAGGGATTCTTGCATAATATGTCCTTAAATGCGATTATAATGGAGTTATTTTAAGAAAAAAGCCCTAAAAAAGGGCTTTAAGTTATTGAAGAAGTTTAAGAATATTTTGTTGCACTTGGTTAGCTTGTGCCATAGCAAAGCTTCCAGATTGTGCTAGGATATTTGTTTTAGAGAATGTGGCCGATTCTTCAGCAAAGTCAGTATCACGGATTTGAGATTCTGCGGATTTTACATTAACTTGTGTAACTGTGATGTTGTTAATCGTTGCGACAAGTTGTTGTTGCACAGAACCCAAATCAGCTCTAATTTTATCTAAATGCTCTTGTGCAGATTGTGCCATATCCATAACCGCCATTGCACCTTCTAAACTTGTAACACCAGCCCCAATTCCATTAGCATTAATTGCAGCAACTGCACCATTTGCATTGGCTCCAATGGCTGAAGCAATGTTTGCGTCAAACTCACCATTAACACTTCTTAGATTAACTGTATATTGTGCAAGTCCTGTTCCTGCTTGGAAAGCTGCTGCTGAGTGTAAGCCAACTTGTGAGAAATTTGTCCCAGAAACTAAAATATCTCTAGCATTTAGGCGAATTAGAGTTAAGCGACCAACAATTGCGTGTGTTGTCCCAGAAACTCCATCAAAAGAACCACCTGTTAGCGTTCCTCCACCTTGTGCTGCACCATTCATTACAGCAGAACCACTTGTAACTTGAACAGAAATTGCACGCCCATCTACACTTGTAAGTTGTAATGCTCCAGAGATACTAAGAGAAGCTTGCACCCCTGTGCGCTCTTTTTGTGCGTTGATTGCGTTGATTAATCTTCCATCGTAATCATTTTTTTGAACATCATTAATATCGCCAATTGAGATTCCATTAATCACTAAGCCACGGATTGTTCCAGAAGCAATTGGTCCTGCACCCTGTCCCATAACACTATAAGTTGCACGCACACCGAGTGTATCTGAGTTTTTATTGATTGCTTCTGCTAATGCACCAATCCCTGTTCCTGCACTTGTAGAGATTTTTACAGATTCAATGGCATAGTTGTTTGTCCCATCTGTGTTTAAGAACTTGAGTGTAACTTCACTTAAATTTGTAGCACCAGCACTTGGAGCTAAATCTCCGCCTGTCTCATAGCGAACATGCCCGATTTTGTGAGAGTTTGTAGGTTGGATAGAGGCTTTAACAGTGGTGTTAGAATATGCACCAATTTGAAACTCTTTGTTTGTAAAAGCACCTGATAGCATTTGCTGACCATTGAAGCTTGTGGTATTTGCAATGTTATCAAGCTCTTCCATAAGACGCAAAATATCACTTTGAAGAGCGTTTCTAGTTGTTGTTGTTTGACCATCTTGTGCTGCTTGAGTAGCTTTTGTCTTAATGGTGTCTAAGATTTTAATTTGTTCATCCATTGCTTTATCAGCAGTTTGAATAATACCGATTGCATCATTAGCATTTCTTGTGGCTTGCCCAAGAGCTGCTGCTTGTGAGCGCAAACTATCAGCAATAGCCATACCAGAAGCATCATCAGCTGCTTTGTTGATTCTAAGCCCTGAACTTAGCTTCTCGAGTGAATTTGCCATATTGCGGTTATTCACAATTCCTGAAGTATGCGCATTTAACGCATTAACATTGGTGTATATCCTATAACTCATTATGCATCCTTTGCAAAAATTTGAATTTGCAAGGGATAAAGCAAATGGTGTTCCACTTTTTAAATTTTAGAAGTTATTTTTCTAAAACTAGAGTAAAATAGGAGCTTTCAAGATGATTTAAAAGGTGAGAATGGATAGATTTTTCTCCCCATTTGAGTGTAAAAGGAGTTTGTTTTAACATTTCTGTGATGTTTTCTTGTGTAGAGTGAAAGACAATAGGTTTAAAAATGCTTTGATCTTGCATTGTATAACTAAGAGTGGAATCGGATTTACCAAGAAGCGTTAAAAAGCAATATTTTTGACTAACGCGCGCAATCTCATTTAAAAAATGGATTGCCATTTCAAAGGACATACAATTTAGCACGCCACAACTTATAGAAAAATCAAAAAAGTTATCTTCAAAAGGCAGAGTTGTGTGATTTGAGATTAAGAAGTTAGCGGAGAGATTTAGATTTTTTGCTAGAGCTTTTGCTTGGTTGATAGCAGTTTGTGAAATGTCGATCCCATAGGCTTGTATTTCAAATTCGGAGAGAAGCAAGGTTTGTCTGCCATTGCCACAGCCAAAATCTAGAGCTTTTAATGGGTTATTGGCGGGGGGGGGGGCGTAAATTGGCATAAATTGCTTCAAAGCAACTTGTTTTTTGATAAAGCGGTTTAGAAATCGTATGAGTTCATTGTGGGGATAGAAAATAGAGTTTTCACCATTAATAAAAGAAGTATCCCATTGATTTGTTGTTTGCATTGCTGTCCTTTTTGTATTGAATTATAGAGAATTGTTGTTAAAAATTGTTAATGCTTGGGAAGTTTTGTTATAATTTGCGGCAAGCTTTTGCAGTATATTTAATTATGATTAAGGGAGTTTTAAATGATACCTAAATTATTGAATGATGTTTTTTTGGAGATGAAACAAAAAGGGGAAAGTTTTTGTATTACAAATGAAAATTTCAATAAAACTCAAAGCATTATAGATGATGGTTTAATTAAAGAAAGCGGCGGGGGGGGGGGATATAAATTATCCTAATCATTCTTTGTTGCTTACACAAACTCCATGGGAGACAAAAAATAATTTTAATGGAGAAGAACCTAAGGTTTTACCTAAAGAGCAAATAGAATTTATCGCTAAATCCTTGCTTTCTAAATACAAAGCTACAAATGTCAAACTTTATCTAACAAATCGCTGTAATTATACTTGTCCAATGTGTCCTTATCACGGAGAAGGTTACTTAAATGGCAAATTTTTTGCAGATAATTCTGAGTTAAAACAAGATATGCCCTATGAGAAAGTTGTTGAAGTTGTAGATAAAGTTGTTGAATATGGGCTAAAAAGAATTTTGCTTTCAGCACCCGGAGAAGCTTTAATGCATCCTAAAATATTAGAGATTATTGCTTATTGTAAATCAAAGGGAATGTATGTTGTATTAGCAAGCAATGGGGCTTTAATGAATGCTGATAAAATTAAGCTTTTAAGAGAAGCGGGACTTGATGAGGTTGATATTAGTATTGATTCAATAACAGAAGAATCTTATAAGCAAGTAAGAAGTGCAAAAGAAGAGTATTATAAAACTGCAATTTTTGCTCCCATTCTTGCCAAAAAAAGCGGAATGCATGTTAGCGTTTCTTATGTGGAACAAGAAGCAAATAAAGGAGAGTTTGAGAATTTATTTGAGTTTTATTCTAAAGAAGGAATTAATAATATTCGTAAGGGATTCCAATGTGATCTTTCAGAAAAAGGGATTGTGAGAAGGGGTAGAGGATATAAAGGAGAGTATATTCACGGATTGTGTATGTATTACACGGTAATTGTTTTAGTAGATGGGACATTAGTTGCTTGTTGTTCTATGGAGGGGTTTTTAAAAGAAGTTAAAGATAAACTTCCTAATATTTTTGAATGTAAAAATTTTGAAGAAGCGATTTTGAAATTATATGATTTTATGGCTAATGATGTGTATATGTATTATAAATGTAAGCAATGTGAAACTTATATCCCTAATGCGACAAATATGAGAACAATGCAGGTTGAAAATGGGTTCGTAAAAATTTCTGGTTTTACAAATGCAATTTATGTAAATGTCCCAAAACAACTAAAGGGATTGTCAGATAATATTTTGCACTATCTTTATAAAAAACATTGGGTTACACAAATGAAAATTGATGGTTTATTTAAAGAAAATCAATAGTTTTACAAAAGACTAAAGTTTTGCTACAATCCGCCGATATTTAAACACGATAAAATATTTAAGAGAGTGGCAATGCAGTTTGAAACGCAAGAAATCATAGAACGCTTAAAGGTAACACAGAATAAACAAGAAGTTAATGCTGCTATGGCATTAATTATGGCTTTTGGACAAGAGTGGCAAGAGAATTTAAGCATAGAAGAATTAAAAGAGATTGTAGGGCTTATTAGAGACAAAGCCTTGGAAATCATTTTTAAGAAAGGCGATGTGCCAGATAGAGATTTTCTATGGGCGTATGGGATTTTTAAGAGTTTAGAGCAAAAAGAAGGCAAAGAGGCGTTAAGGGATTTAAGATTTCAAAATTATGTGGATCTTTGTGCGCCTTATGCAAAGGATTCTAGCTTATCTTATTATGAGAGATTATTATTTATTGATTGTTCTGCTGTGGCATTGTTATTAAGCGGCGATATTGAAAAGGCTATTAAGTTTTTTTTATCGCATATTATTTATTTAAGTTTGCGTGAGAATTATATTTTAGATTTAGAGCCTTTTACAAGAAGAATTGCTCAGTATTATTCTTTCCCTATTGAGTGGATTTTAGATATTCAAAAAGAAGCATTAAAAGCTGAAAATTATGATTGCTTAGATGATCATAGTAAAAAGTCAATTTTTTTATGGAATATGCATACTTTTTGGAATGTCCAATGTTATTATAATAACCTAAAGTGGAGAGAGAATTTTCCAGTTTGGCTTGAAGTTCTGGAGCGATTATTAAAGCAGGGTAATTTGGATTTGGCAATGTATGTGAGTTTTTATATTTATCATAAATTTGGAAACTCCGCACAAACACAAGAAGATTGGCAAGAATACAATGATAGAGTTGTGAAACTTATGGAACCTTATTTTGTAGAATACGGCAAAACGCTTCCAAAATGTAAAGATAAGGTTGATTTAAGCAATGGACGTAAAATCAAAATTGCACTTTTAGAGGAAAGAATGGTAGAAAATTCTCCATATAAAGTGGAGTATTCCTTATGCAAAGCATTAATGCAACATAAGGAATTTGCAGAAAAATATGAAATTATTGTATATTCTATGGCGTATATCCAAAAAAGTGCAGATGACATAGAGATTATGCAAAGTTTTGCAGAGATTGGTTGCTCTGTCTTTAGTCCTGCATATAAAATGGTGCGAGAACATAGCTATTATGTTCCTCATTTGCAAAAAGCTTTGGCGATTAGAGAATCTATTTTAAGTGAAGGGATTGATCTTTTGATTTCTACAAGCTATATAGATGTTAGTAATTTTCTTTTTGCGACAAGAAGTGCTCCTAAGCAGATTTTTTGGAGTCACGGCAATGGGAGATATGATATAGTTGGGATTGATGAGAGAATTAGTCATTTTGCGCAACAATCTCCTAATTTTATCTTTAAAGATTTTAAAGTGCCAATGGATGAAGAGAAATTTTATAATCCACCGCGCTCTAAAGAAATCATAGCGGCTGAGAGAGCAAAATATCCTATCAATGAAGACACGGTAGTTCTTGGTGTGATAGGTCGTTTAGTAAAAGTAGATAGTGATGAATATTTAGCGTGCATTGCAGAGATTATGCATAAATATAAAAATACGATTTTTCTCGCACCTGGCAGTGGGAATACTCCTGTTATTAGAGAGAAAGTAGAAAAACTTGGAATTTCAGATCGTTTTTTTATGCCGGGATTTGCCGATGCGCACATTTATGGACATATTATTGATATTTTTTGCTCGACTTTTCCCTTGGGGCAAGGAGAGAGTTGGTCTGAGTTTAAGGCAAAAGGAAAAGAAAAGAGAATCATTGGTTTAACTGATAAAGAACGCTATTCGGCCACATTTAAGTCTATTTTAGAAAATCATAAACAAGAAATTTGTAAGAGTTTTGGCAAAGAAGTCTTTGATGAAATGTTAGAGTGCATACCTAATAGGGGGAATAGTTGGATTGCTTTTAATAAAGAAGAGTATAAAGAAAAACTTTCTTTACATATTGAAACGCCAAAAGATCAAATCATAAGAAAAAGAGAAGATGTTTTGTATGAAGATTTATTGGAAATTAGACAAAAAACAGGGATCCAAAAAATTATTGATGTTTTTAATGAGATGGCAATAGTGTAGTATTTATGTGGTAAAGGATTTAGATGCTAGAAAAAGGTTTTTCTGAAATGTTGGATTTTGCTTTAGAGCAAATGCAATGCACAAAACAAGATAAGATTTTAGATTTTGGTTGTGGGAATGGAAGATTTGTTAGAGCTATGCAAGAAAAAGGGTTAAATGCTTATGGGTGTGATATTGCTCCTAAATTTAGGGGTGATTTATTTTTAGAACGACAGGGGGTTAATGAGAATACAAATAATATTTTTTACTACCATTTAGGAGAAAAATTGCCTTTTGGTGATGAAACATTTCAATCTGTTTTTTCTTACCAGGTTTTTGAACACATTAAGGATTTAGAATTTAGCGCAAAAGAACTTGCTAGGGTTACAAAGAGTGGAGGAGTTGTTTATAGTGAGTTTGCAGCTTCTTATCCTTATGTGGATTGCCATACGGGATTACCTTTTATCTATTTAATGCAAAAATCTCATTTTTCTGTATTAAATAAGATTTATTGTGCATTGGTAGTAAAACTTGGTTATGTGAAAAGAGAGGATATTCCAAAAATGTGGAGATTTTCTCGTAAATACTTGTTTTTTCGTCCTTATGCTTCTATGGATAAAATCTTTAGAAAAAACGGCTTTAAGGTATTGGATATTACCTACAAGAGAAGGCTTTTTAGATTCTTATTAGATGGTGTGGATAGCTTAAGGGATCTTTATCGCTATAAGAGAAGAGAAGAGAAGAGAAGAGAAGAGAAGAGAAGAGAAGAGAAGAGAAGAG
>NZ_CALBGN010000019.1 GCF_937893305.1 uncultured Helicobacter sp. | reverse complement strand
AATAAAATCGCTGATGATATTTTAGAAGATGTGAATAAGAAGAGGTTTGAATAAACCTAAAAAGAATGGAATCTAAAATTTAGATTCCATTAAAACCATAAATTATCTAGCAATCTTACGTCTTCAATGCGTGCTACAATTAGCACTAATGTGGAATCCTTTTTTATTGTTGGCAATGTTTTTAATTCTCTATCTACAATCACTAAATATTCCACTTCTATACCCTCTAAAACTTCTAAAGCGACTTCTTTTAGCGTTTTGCTATCTGTAATTCCTTGCATTATTGCTTTTGTAACTGCATTTAATGCTCCAGAGATTTTCAAGGCTTCTTTTTTGCCATTTTCACTTAAATATGCATTACGCGAACTTAGTGCCAAGCCATCTTGTGTGCGAACAATAGGGCAAGGTACAATAGTAAGTGGCAAAAATAAATCTTCCACCATTTTTTGAATAATTAAGAGTTGTTGCGCGTCCTTTTGTCCAAAAAAAGCTTTTGTGGGTTGAGTGAGATTAAAAAGCTTTAATACAACTTGTAGCACCCCATCAAAATGCCCGGGGCGTGTTTTGCCCTCTAACACATTTGTTAGATTTTTGGGAGCATTAAAAGTTGTTTGTAGTGCAAAATCTAAGGGATACATTTCTTTAATTTCAGGCATAAATACAACATCCACTTCTGCTTTTTGGCAAATACTTAAATCCGCTTCTTGTTTTTTGGGGTATTTTTCAAAATCTTCATTAGGACCAAATTGTGTTGGATTGACAAAAATTGAAACAATAGTGTAATCACATTGTTCCTTACTTTTTGTGATTAAAGATAAATGTCCATTATGTAACGCACCCATTGTTGGGACTAAACCTATGCTTTTGTTTGGATTTTTTACTTTAAACTCTGTGATATGATGGCGTAATTGCGCTGTTGTGGTAAAAACTTCCATTTGAGATTCCTTATAATAAAAGTGCAAATTATGCGACCATAAAGTTAAAAAATAAATAAAACCTTATAAACTTATGCTAAAATGCATCAAAATCAAAGTGGGCAGAATCAATAAGGGATTATATGGAAGGACTAAAGGACTTAGTAAGGGTTTCAGATGCGGATTATCTTGGCATTTATGAAAAGGTGATTTTATCTCAAACAAGTGAAGGAGATGAGATTTTAGTGCCTTATATGTCAATGGGAAATTTTGCTTTTGAAGCTGCAATTAATGAACGAAAATGCTTAGTTTATGATGATAATCCATTGATTAAAGTGAATTTTGAGTCAGAGTTTTTTTATCCAAGTTTCGCTGGAATTAGGAATCGTTTAACAGAGATTAAGATTGCAAGAAATTTTCCAGATTGTGGAGTGAAGAAATTTTTGGATTCTAAAACTTATGATGAGGTAATGAGTATTAGAGAGTTTTTAAAATCTACTTCTAAGGATTATGTGAATTTGTGGATTGGGCGTTTAATTTCTGAAACGCTGAAGATGCCACAAATTGTAAATAATACAATCTCAACCCCTTTGTATTTTGATGTTAAAGAGCTTATTTTGCGCACTTATAAATCAGTTTTATCTAACATTGATCCGATGAAAATTTTAATTTTGCATTATTATGTTCCAGAGTTTTTTGATAATGAAGAAGCTCTTGATATGGCATTAGATGGAAGAAAGGTAAAAATGGCGTATTACGCGCCTTATGTGTTTAATCCAGAAGTTTATTTTGAAACACATTTGCTTAAAATGTGGTTTTCAAACATTACCAAAGAGCGTTTAAAAGCTGCTCAAGTAAGTAATCCTGAATATGAAATTAGAGAAAAAAAAGACTTTTTATCTCTACATAAAAAGCTAGAGAGCGGGGGAATGATTGTCGTAGAGAAGACAAGAGAATATGATTTAGATGGGTTTTTTAAGCTTGCATTGTTTTATGGCTATGAAAATCTCAAAGCATTTTGTGGCGCAAATGGCAACGCAATTTACTTGTTGCGCAAACTTTGCTCTTAAGCTTTAATTAAATGTTAAATGCTATAATTTTGCTTCCTTTTTTTAAGGCTCGATAGCTCAGTCGGTAGAGCAGGAGACTGAAAATCTCCGTGTCGGTGGTTCGATTCCGCCTCGAGCCACCACTGCTATTTTTCAATTCTCCCATATTATTTATTTTTTGTAGATTTTTTAGGCTTTGAGACATTATTTTAAGTTTAGCTCCCCAAAGGGAGAGAAGAGTTTAGAAGCTAGGTAGAATTGCACCTTTGTAGGTATCCATAATAAATTTTCTAACTTCTTCGCTTTGTAGTGCGTTAATGAGTTTTTGAAGATTTGGATTGTTTTCGTTGCCTGCTTTTACGACAAGAATATTTGCATAAGGAGAATCTTTATCTTCAATAACAAGTGCATCATTTAAAGGATTTAATCCAGCAAGTAACGCAAAGTTTGTGTTAATCACAGATGCACTAACGTCTCCTAATGCTCTTGCTAGCTGTGGAGCGTCCATTTCTTTAAACTTTAAATTTTTAGGATTTTCTACAATATCTTGCACGCTAACAAGTTCTACACCATCTTTGAGTTTGATTAATGCGTTTTTTTCTAGGATTCTAAGTGCGCGCGCACCATTGCTAGGATCATTTGGCAAAGAGATTAAATCGCCATCTTTTAATTCATCTAAACTCTTAATGCTCTTAGAATACACTCCCATAGGTTCAATATGCACCGCTGCAACACTCACCAAGTTTGTTTTATGCTCTTTATTAAAAGAATCTAAATAAGGCTTATGCTGAAAGAAATTTGCATCAAGTGAGCCGTCATCTAAGGATTTGTTTGGAGTAACATAATCTGTAAATTCCTTGATTTCAATTTCTACACCATCTTTTGCTAAAAGCGGTTTGATTTGCTCTAAAATCATTGCGTGTGGTTCTGGAGTAGCCCCTACGATGATCTTTTGTGTAGTTTGTGCGTTTGCGTTTGTTTTGGATTCCATATTGGATTCACTCTTAGAATCGCAACCACTAAAAACTGCTGCTGCAAGCAATGCACCTAATGTCAATTTGCTAAATGCTGTCATTTTAAACATATTTGCCCTTTTTGAAAAAATTAATGTTTTAACTTTCTATACAAAAAATCTCCAAAACTTTGGATGATCTGAACTAAGAAAATTAAAATCAAAACGGTGTATAACATAATATCGCTTTGAAAACGATAATAGCCATATTTAATTGCAATATCTCCAAGCCCACCACCGCCAACTGCCCCTGCCATTGCGCTAAATCCTACAACTAAAATTAAAGCAAGTGTAATTCCGCTAATTATGCTAGGTAAGGCTTCTACAAACATTATGCGAAAAATGATTTGTAGATTTGTAGCTCCAAAGCTAAGAGCTGCTTCAATTACCCCTTTATCTACTTCTTTTAGCGCATTTTCAATAATTCTCACAATAAAAGGAGCTGCGCCTATGCTTAAAGGCACAATTGCTGCTGTTGCGCCTATGCTTTTACCTACAAGGATTTGTGTCAAAGGAAACAAGACAACCATTAAAATCAAAAAAGGAAAAGAACGCAAGGTGTTTGTAATGCTATCTAGCACTCTAAATACAAGCGCATTAGGTGATAGTCCATTAGGCGCACATAACACAAGTAAAATGCTAGGGATAATAGCTAGAGCTGTTGCAATTATTGTTGCAATCACGCTCATATATAAAGTATCAAAAGTTGCTTCTAAAAGCAAATAAAATATTTTATTATCCATTGATAATCTCCCAAATTGCACCTTGTGTATCTAAATAATTACAAACTTTTTCTTTTGCGTTTTCTTTGACATTAATCACAAGCACGCCAAGAGCCACACCATTAAAAGATTCCAAATTCCCCCACACAATGCTAAAATCCATTTGTAATGCTCTTGCCATTTGCGTGATAATAGGATTTTGTGCAATGCGTTTTGGGAAGTAAATACGGATATTTAGTCCATCCTCTGGTAAAATTTCATTTTCTCCTAAAAACTCTCGCATTTTAGGATCAGGAGATAAAAACAAATCTTCTATTGTGCCACTTTTTAAGACTTCTCCGTGTTCCATAAAAGCAGCTTCTTTACAAAGTGTTTTTACCACTTCCATTTCGTGCGTTACAAGCACGATTGTAACTCCTAATTCTTGATTGATGTTTTTTAGAAGTTCTAAAATTGCTCCTGTAATACTTGGATCAAGCGCACTTGTGGCTTCATCGCTTAATAAAAGCATAGGATTTAGCACTAATGCCCTTGCAATTGCCACACGCTGTTTTTGTCCTCCACTTAGTGCGTTAGGATAAGCATTTGCCTTATCTTCTAGCCCTACAAGCTCTAAAAGATTTTGAATTTGTTTTGTGTCAATTTTTAACTTCGCACACTGCAGAGGTAAAACAACATTTTCCCACACATTTTTGCGTTGCAACAAAGAAAAGTGCTGAAAAATCATTCCAATTTTTTGACGCAATGCACGCAAATCATTAGAGTTAAGTTTGGAGACTTCTAAGCCATCAATATTGATAGAGCCGCTATTTATAGATTCTAGCCCATTAAAAGTTCTTAATAGCGTGCTTTTACCTGCCCCACTATGACCAACAAGCCCAAAAATAGAACCTTTTTTGATGTTTAAATTAATATTTTTTAAGACTTCTAAATCTCCAAAGCGTTTATGGAGATTTTTTACTTTGATTAAATCCATTTTGTTCCTAAGTTTGATAAAATTTGCAATTCTATCAAAAAATCTTTTAAAGGTGATCTCCGTGCATAAAATGTTAGTTGGAATTTTTGGAATCTTATTGTTTGGCGGCTTTTTAAACGCGCAACCTTGGGTAATGTTTAACGATATGGACGATACTTATTTATACGACCAAGCAAGCGGACAAGTGTATATTCGCGTAAAAAAAGGGGGCAAAAACTATGAAGACACTTTTGTGAAAATGGGCGTTTTGGATTCCATTAATAGCAAAAAGTCAGAGCCTAAAAAGACGGAATCTAAAAATGTGGAATCCAAAAATGACACACTAGAAGAACAAAAAAAGCTTTTAAAACAAGCGCAAGAATTACAAAAAAGTATTCAAGGAACGCTTTTAGGTGGGGAGTAGGTCTGATAATGCGCGCAAAATATAGCTTGCGTGCATTAAGGCTTGCGTGCGGTGTGAGATAGCGTTTTTTTCTTCACTGCTTAATTCTGCTAGTGTTTGATGAAAGCCTTGTGGGATAAACATTGGATCATAGCCAAAACCATTCTCTCCTTTAGGTGTGCTAATTACACTTCCATACATAAAGCCGTGTGCGCTAAAATCTCCTTGTATGCTAGAGATTCCAATACACGCACAATAATGTGCTTTTGAAGTTTGATTAGGGAGTTTTGCAACTTCAGCACAAAGTAAATTAAGATTATCCACCGCATTGCCGCCACTATATCTTGCGCTATAAATTCCGGGTTTTCCACCAAGTGCATCAACGCAAATCCCGCTATCATCAGATAGCACAACATCATTAGGATTTAAAACATTTTTTAGCGCATTAAAAACTGCTTTAGATTTAAGAAGTGCATTTTCTTTAAAGCTCTCTCCATCTTCTATAATTTCAAAGGGTGTTATTAGTGTACCCCAAGCTAGAATTTCTGCTTTTAATTCTTTGCATAAAGGGTTATAGATTTCTTTGATTTCTCTGATTTTATCTGTGTTAGAAGTTGCTAAAATTAAGCGCATATTGTTACCTTGTAAGTTTTTTTAGCTAGAATTGCAATTTTAGAATTTTAGCAAAAAGGATTAAAATAATGGCAAAAGATTCTTTGGTGAAACAAAGTTTGCCGCTAAGTTTGATACTAGGCTCACGCTTTTTTGGGCTATTTATTGTAATGCCTGTGCTTTCACTCTATGCGCTCTCACTTCCGGGAGTTAGTCCGATTTTAGTTGGAATCGCAATGGGTGGATACGCGCTTACACAGGTGTTATTTCAGATTCCATTTGGTTTTTTAAGTGATAAATTTGGGCGCAAGATTATGATTGCGCTAGGGCTTGTGATTTTTGCGCTTGGCTCTGTAATTTGTGCTTTAAGCGAAGAAATTTATATGTTAATTTTAGGGCGATTATTACAGGGTGCTGGAGCAGTTGGAGGCGTGATTAGTGCGATGATTGCAGATTTAGTTAAAGAAGAGAATCGCACAAAGGCAATGGCGTTTATGGGGGCTACGATTTCATTAAGTTTTACTACCGCTTTAATTTTAGGACCAATTCTTGCAGCAAACTTTGGCGTGCCAAGCCTTTTTTGGATTACTGCGTTTTTGGCACTTTTAGGTTTAGTTTTGCTCTTTGTTGCTGTGCCAAATGCGCCAAAGATTACTTATAGCTTTACGCATAAAAGTGGCGAGTATGGTGCGATTTTAAAAAATAAAAATCTACAAATTATGAATTTAACGAATTTCTTGCAAAAAGGCTTTATGACTTTAGCACTCTTAGTGATCCCAATTGCTCTTGTAAAGGGCTTTGATATGCCTAAAGAAGACTTGTGGCAAGTATATATCCCAGCAAGCCTACTAGGGTTTTTTGCGATGATTCCAGCAGCGATTATTGCAGAGAAGAAAGGTAAGTTTAAGGCAGTAATGATTGTTGGAATCTTATTTTTTGTGTTGTCCTATTTGTTAATGTTAAGTCAAAGCAAGGCAGTGTTTATTTTTGGTGTGCTTGTATTTTTTGTGGGATTTTCTATCCACGAACCTATTATGCAAAGTCTTGCAAGCCGATATTGCAAAGCCTATCAAAAGGGTAGCGCAATGGGTGTTTTTACCACTTTTGGCTATTTAGGCTCTTTTTTTGGTGCGCTTTTAGGTGGGCATTTATATGAATTTTTTAGCATTTTATCTATTGTAATTTTTGTAGTGATTGCGTCTTTTGTGTGGATTTTAATTTTTGGATTTTTAGCAAATCCAGCAATGCAAAAAAACCTATATCTACCGCTTGCAAACTCTACGACAAACGCTTCTTTAGAGCCTTTAGCGCAACTTAGTGGGATTTTGGAGTGGTATATTAATGAAAGTGAGCGTGTGGCAGTGGTTAAATATGATAAACATATCATTGATAAAGATGAGATTTTAGAGTTTATCAAAGCGCGCTTAAGTGGCTGTTTTAAGGAGTTGTAATGCTAGAATTTGACTTTAGCCAATTTGATGATAAAGAGTTTTTACAGGGTTTTAAAGAAGATTCTGTGCGCGAATTACTTATTGCACCACTTTTAGATAAGCTAGGATTTATAACGCGAGATTTTAAGAATCCAAAATCACTTGAAATTGTGCGAAGCCTTAACATTACAAACCCTACAATTCTAGGAAGTAACAAAAAGATTGAAGTAGAAGATTTAGTATTTCCTGATTATGTTTTGTATATGGATTCCAAACCACATTGCGTTTTGGACGCAAAATCCCCAAAAGAAAAAATCAACGCGCAAAGCAAGAATGAGAGACAAGCCTTTTATTACGCGATTAATTCTAAAATCAAAGCTCCATATTACGCGCTTTGTAATGGAATCTCTTTTGTGTTGTTTGAGACAAAAGGGCAAGAGGTTTTATGCGAACTTTCAATGCAAGAAATTTTTGCCAATGATTTTAGTAATGATTGCTTTGCGCTTCTTAAACAATATCTCATAACACCTTTAGAATCTTTGCGACAAACTTTAAGCCAAGATTCCAAAAAGCCTAAGAAAAGTGAGGAATGGTATTTAAATAGAGAGTTGTCAAAGGCGATTTTAAATCCCCAAAAACAAGCCAAAGCGCGCTATTTTGGTTGCACTGCGTATTTTACGCGCCAAAGTTGGGACATCGTAACCCAAAATATCAAAAACTTCACTGATGAAGGTGATATTGTGCTTGACCCTTTTGGTGGAAGTGGTGTAACAGCTATTGAAGCGATGATGAATAGGAGAATTGGAATCCACACCGACTTAAACCCTCTAAGTATTTTTATGGCTAAAGCCTTAAGCGCAAAATGTGATTTAAGTGCGCTTTATGATTTAAGCGAAGCAATTATTGCAGACTTTGAAGCCCAAAAGCCAAAAAATGATAAAGAAGCAGAAGAAATGCTAAAAGGAGCTAAGTATTATCCAAATGCTTTAAGTGAGGAGTTTGGAGAAATTGCTACACAAAAAGAACAAGATTCTACACTATGGATTCCATTCGATGAGATTTTGCCAAAAGGTAGCGATGTGGATTCTGTGTTAGGACTTTTTAGCAAAAGGCAATTAGCCGAACTTGCGCTTTTAAGAAAGCTGATTTTTAAGCATACCACACCAAGTGGAAGCAAAGAGCAGAGAATCATTAAAAGAAATTTGCGCTATTCGCTAATGTTAGCATTTTATAATACATTAAGCCTTATTAATCTTACCTACCACGAAACTAATTCTCGCAAAGGTAGTGCTGGAAACTATTTTGCCTTTTATTACCGCTATCGCCTTGCGCCTAATCCTACATTTTTAGATACTACTACGATTTATCGCCAAAAAATTAAGCGTATGCTAAAGGGTAAAACCGAGCTTGAATATGCCCCAAGTGATACTTTTTATCAAAGTTATTTTTATCCTTTGCAAGGTGTGATTAAGGATTTCAAAGGTGCGATGATTAACCAAAGAGAGAATTTAGACAAAACCGATTCCTTGCTTGATAAAACTAATGGCGAAAAAATCTTCCAAGCAGACGCAACAAACTTAAAAGAGATAGAATCCCAAAGCGTGGATTTCATCTATACTGACCCACCTTATGGAGCGAAGATTCCTTATCTTGATTTAAGCACAATGTGGAATGTATGGCTGGATTTGCCTGTGGATTCTACACTCAAAGAAAAAGAATGTATCGAAAAAGGGAGTTTGGAAAAAAGTCGCGAAGAGTATCATACACTAATGATAATAAGTTTAAGAGAAATGTATCGTGTGCTGAAATGGAATCGTTGGTTGGCTTTTGTATTCCAACACCAAGACCCACAATTATGGCAAATTTTAGTAGAAGAGGCTCAAAATATCGGGTTTGAATATGTGGGTAGTGTGAGGCAAGATAATGGACAAACAACTTTTAAAAAAAGGCAGTTTAAAACTTCTGTGTTAAGCGGACAGCTGATTATTTATTTTAAAAAAGTGAAAAATCCCAAGACTTTGACTAAAGAAAATTTGGGAGATGATGTTATTACTCTTGTGCTTAATCACGCTGAAGCTTTAATTGCTAGAGATGATGGAGCAACATTAGAAGAAATCCACGCTGAAATCACTATCAAAGGCTTAGAGTTAGGTTTTTTGCATAAATTAGGCAAAGATTATGCGGACTTAACACCTTTGATTAATGCAAATTTTGACCTTGATGAGAAAAGTGGGAAGTATCATATTAGAAGAGGGCAGAAATTTAAAAGCCACACAATTCCACTAGAGTTGAGGACAAAGTATTTTTTACTCTCTTATTTGCGTGGAGCAAAAAGACAAGGCAAGAGGGCATATTTTGATGATATTTGCTTAGAGATTATCCCATTACTTAAAAACGGGGTAGCACCGAGCAATGAGCTAATAAGAGAGATTTTAGAAAGCGTAGCTATTCCCATTAAAGAAAGTGGTGAATGGATTTTGAAAGAAAATGCAGGATTATTTAGCGAGGAGGACTTACTATGAATAACATAGGATATATTGATGAGGAGGGACAAAAATTAAAGGTAGAATTTGCATTAGATAAAAACAATTGTATCACACCAAAGAGTAAGCAAGATAGAGAGATTCTAATCTCTGCTTGGGATATAAATGAAGAGATTTTGCAACCATTTATAGACTTTGTCAATAGTGCAATAAAAACTAATGAAGAAAAAATTGCATTGCTCACAAATACAAAAAAATATCAGTTTCTTGATAACAAAGAAATATATAACAAGGCGGTTTTCAAAGTTGGAGAAGAAGCCAAAAGAGAAGAAATTGAGGCGTTGATTGATAAAATTTATGAAAGCACATTTTTAGTTATGAAGACTTGGCGCTTTGTCCTAAAAGTAAAGCTGATAAATAACAATTAGAGATAAAGTAATGAGTAAAGAAACAATAGAAATTAGCAAAAAAATCTTAAAAATCACAGGGCAAACAAACGCGCAACTAGGGCTTATCAAAGAAGGAGATAAGGTGCTTTTGGGCTTAAGTGGGGGTAAGGATTCTATACTCCTTGCCACACTTCTTGCGCGACTTAAAAAATATGCCCCTTTTAATTTTGAGTTTAAAGCATTAACGGTAGATTATGGACGCGGTGGAGAATATGAATATATTTTTGAATATTGTGAAAAACACGGAATCCCTTATGAGCTTTATCGCACAGATATTTATAAAATTTTAGAAGAGAATAAAAGAGAAGGGAGTGTGTATTGTAGTTTTTGTTCGCGTATGCGGCGTGGGGCTTTATACACAAAAGCATTAGAGGGCGGATACAATAAACTTGCTTTAGCACATCACCTAGATGATGCTGCTGAAAGTTTTATGATGAATTTAACCTATAATGGAGCGTTGCGTTCTATGCCTCCAATTTATAAAGCAGAAAATGGACTTTTTGTTATCCGTCCTTTGATTTTTGTAAGAGAGCGACAAATTATTGATTTTATTGCTAAGAATAATATTTATATAGCCCCTGATTGTAATTGTCCTATAATGTGGCAAAAGGACGATAAACGCCCATTTGCAAGAGAGAAGACAAAGCAAATGTTAAAAGAAATGGAAGAGGCAAACAAAGATTTTTTCACTTCTTTAAAAGTTGCATTAAGCAATGTGCATTTAAATAGTTTATTTGACACAAAATATTTGGATAAACAAGATTAAGATTGGGATTCCTTGTCAATTTGACGAATTAACTCTTCAATTTCTTTTGTGTAGAAATCATCACAATTTATTTTTTCCCGTAATTTGAAACCTGCTTCAATAATTGCAAAAAGTTCAGGTTTTGTGTATTTCCAGCGTTGCAATGTGCGTGTTGTAATTTTTAAAATTCTAGCTTTGTCTTGTTGTGTGTATTTCATAAAATACTTTCTTATTAAATTTTAAGCATTAAACAATGATTCCTATTAATCTAAAATTGCGAAATATATTCCTATAAAATAAATTATTTAAGAAATTATTTCGTATAATGTTGCACATTTTTAGACAAAGGAGAAAAGATGGCATATAGGTATGATGTTGATTTAGAGTTTTTAAGAGAATTAGAAAATGAAGAACTAAATGATTTGTTTGATGTTTTAACAAAGGATAAAAATGGAAATACTAGATTTACAGAAGTGCTTACCAATAATGATTTGGTAAAATATAAATACCCCGAACACAAAGAATATATAGATTTAATTTTAGAGGAACTTCAATTTTTTGGAGGCAATTCTATTGTGAATGTATTTAGAGGTAGAAAGGGTGTTCTTTACAAAGAAATTTTATGTGATGTTTGTGATAAATTGAAAGTAAATTACAATAAAAAAGCATCAACGCAAAAAATTGAAGAAAATTTATTTGCAAAAATATTAGAAGATTATATACATAATTTATCTCCAGAAGATATGAAAAAAATTGGAGAAGAGTTCAATGTCTCTTTTAACACTAAATCCTCCTTAACTGCTGGCTTGCAAGCAATAATGAAAGCAAAAGGTTTTGAATCTTATAAATTAATACTTATTGTAACTAATGCCTTTTGGAAATTTATTTTTGGGAGAGGTTTACCTATTGTGGCTAATGCAACATTGGCTAAAACTTTATCTGTATTCTTGGGTCCTATTGGTTGGACTGCTACAGGAATTTGGACTGCTTTTGATATTGCTAGCCCAGCTTATAGAGTAACAATTCCAGCAGTGATTCAAGTAGCGTATTTAAGACAGCTTTTAAACCAAAAGAAAAGTGTAAATTAGCAACATAATTTTTATACTATTAGCTTGTAAATTCCATAATCTCACTTGGGTAAATTTCTGAAGTTTTAGGGAGATAATGTAAAAATTGATTTAAAAATTGTTTATTTAAAAACATTTCTCCACAAACCACAATGCCTTGTGTTTGGTAGTTTTCGTTCATATCGCGACTAAGATTTGCAAAAAACTCTGCTAAAGAATCTAAAATCCCAAAGCAAAGCAAAGAAGTTTCAACTCCAGCGAGTTTAAAGCTCATTACAGAACGCAGAGTTTGTAGTGTGTTAAGAAAGATTTTGCCTTGAGTATCGCGTTCTAAACGAAAATCAATGCGCGGTCCCTTTTGTCCCATAAAATTAGCAGCATTTTGTAAAACTTGCTTATAGGCGTATTGTAAGTTTGTTTCATCTCCTAAATCTAATAAAACCCCAGCCATCGCTACTAAATCTAGCAGATTTTTAGAGATAATGGAATCTTTAGGCAAGGTTTTTAAACGCGTAATTAAGTTTTCATTTTCTTTTGTGAAGTTTTTAAGCAGGCTTTGTGTGGTTGTGTTTAAGGATTCTAAAGTTGCAAGAATCGCACCTAAATTAGATTCAAAACTAAATTCTAATGCCTCTTTAAAGCTCTCATCAAAATATACCAAAAAGCGCGTTTCTTGCCTACCTAAATAGGCTGCATTTGCGCGTTTTAAGTCATTGTTTATAAGAGTGTTTTTTAGTGTTTGTAAATTTGCATTAGGTGTAAATGGACTAAAGGTGTGTGCTAGGATTAATCCATTTTTTGCGACACTAAGATGTAAGGGCTTGGTGCTAGATTCTACAAACTCACAAATCCCATTTTGTAATTTAGATTCTAAAGGCAGCAAATACACGCCTTGATACCCATCTAAAAATTTGCTTAAAAGCACTAAATAAGGCTCAAAGGGCAAAATCACCTTAATAAAAGCACTAGGAAAAAATTCTGCAAAAATACTCTTTGGACTAAGAGTGATTATGGGTTTTTCTAGGGTGGCTAGAGCCTGTAAATCTTCTTCTTGTGTCTTAAAGATGAGTTTTGCGCATTCTAAAGAAAAAGGCATAAAAATAAAATCATCTGCTGTTATGTGGGTTTTGCGATTTTCATTAAGTATCATTACAGCGTATTTACCTAAAAGAGTTTTTAAGAAAATTTGTTCTCCGTTCTTTAGGGATTGCGCATTTTTTTCTAAAGCTTGTTTTAGACTTGCAGAATCGTATAAATCACGCTTTATAGAATGGTCCAAAAGCGTGATTTTTGTCTGTTTGTAGTTGATAAAATCCCCCCATAAATTGCAAAAATCTTTGGAAGTTTTATTTGTGAGATTGTGAAGCTCTAAAGGCGTTAAAAAGTGGCTTTTGAAGTTGGAATCTTTTTTTAAAATTTCTTGTGAGTTAAAAGATTCTTTTATAATGATCTCCTTAAAAGCCCACTGCAAAGATAAAGGAATGTATTCTTCTAAGGTTTTACTAAAGGCTAAAATTTCTTCTTGTGAGCCTTGCACTTCTAGGCTAAAAGAATGCTGTGAGTTTTGCAAACATTGCCCATTTAATCCTTTATTTTCAAGGGCTACATACAAAGAGCTAATAAAAAAATCTTTCACAAGATTCGCACTTTTAAAATTTGCAATATTTTCAAAAATAAAACTTGCAATCATTCATAGCCTCTATAAGAAAAGCGTGCAATTTCTTGCAAATCTTGATGATCTACCTTTTGTGCTTTTACACCAAGTGTTTCTAAATGCTTAATTGCTTGAGATTCCATAAGTTTTGCGCCTTGCAAGACTTCTTGCGTGAGATCGAAAGTGGGATTTTCACCGATAATAAAAGGCTTAATGCCTAGAATTTTAGTTGGCGGTAAATCTCCTAATAGCTCTATCATACGCAAAGTTTGTAACATTTCTACTTCGTGCGCACTTCCAGCCCAAGTAATAGAGTTTGGAATCGCATTAAAATCGAAAAAATACACATCACCAATTTTTGCATCATTTGCATCAATGGAATCTATAATTAACACAGAATCATATTGAGAGATAAGCGGAATTAAATGCTGTGCCATTGTCCCACCATCAACAATATCCACAGAATGTTCTCCGCTAAATTTATAATTGAGTTTTAATAAATTAGATAAATGCACGCCAATCCCTTCATCGCCAAAGAGAATATTGCCTATACCTAAGATTAGTATTTTCAAAAGTTGCCTTAAATTGCGATTCCAACTTGAAAATTTCTAGTTGGAATCATTGGATTAGTTTTCTTTCTCAAACTTGACACCATTTAAAATAGTATCAATTCCGCCACCTGGGTATCTTGTGGCATTCCAAACTGCCATATAAATGTGAATAGGGATAAAAATCACAAATGCCCAAGTTAAAATATGATGAAGCAAGCGCACATTTGCAAGTCCTCCACATAGCACTTCAATAGGACGCATAAGCGGCATTATCACGCCACCAAACCCTTCGTGATAAACATGTGCATACAAAACTAATCCTGTAAGAGAAATCGCAAGAATTAGCAATAGCACAACAATATAAGTTACAAATTGCAAAGGATTATAAGAGCCTTTTAAATGTGGATGCCCACCAAAGAGCATATATGCTTTAATGACTCCAAACCAAGTTAAAGGATTAATAAAATCCAAAAAGGAGCGGCGTTCCATTGCGCACTCTTTAGTAAAAAGCAAATAGATGCGAAAGATTGTAACAGCAATTAACACAAATCCGAAAATTAAATGCCAACTACGCATTAGCGCATATAGAAATCCTGTTGGCTCTCCACTGAAATTATCTGGAGCTAAAAAGGGATAGCCTAGATAAAACCCTGTGGCAATGAGAGCGAAAATTGCGATTGCCCTAACCCAGTGAAAAATCCTTGTGAGCTTTGAAAACTCCATTATGGGCTTATATTTTGCTTCCATAACCGCCCCCTTAAATGTTGCAATTCATAGCAATAGGATCAATTTTGTATTGACTAATTTCATTGCCTTTTGTGTCCATTAAATGCACAGCACACGCAATACAAGGATCAAAGGAGTGGATTGTGCGAATAATTTCAAGTGGCTGTGTTAGGTTCTGAATTTTTGTTCCAACAAGTGAAGCTTCATAAGGTCCCATTTGTTTTTTAGAATCTTTTGGTCCTGCATTCCAAGTGCTAGGGACAACGGCTTGATAATTTGAGACAACGCCATCTTTGATTCTAACCCAATGGCTTAATGTTCCGCGTGGCACATTTCCGATGTAGCGTCCTTTGTATTCTTTTTTGTTATCAATGCTATAAGGTGCGCAAGTTGTTTGATCACTTTTTAGATTTTCAACTAGAGAATTAAAGGCTTCAATCCCATAATCTGCTGAAAGTTTGCATTCAATGGCTCTAGCTGCTGTTCTTCCAAGCGTGCTAAAGAGTGCTTCAAGTGGCAAGCCAGTATCTTTTAAAAATTGTGTGGCGATTTTTGTGATGCGTGGATTTTTGGCTGCAAGCCCCACAACAACTGCTGCTAAAGGTCCTACTTCCATAGGCTCTCCATTGTAGCGTGGAGATTTGATCCAGCTGTATTTACCATCAGTATCTAAGGCTTTTGTATGGATAGGGTTGCCATCTGGTCCAATTGTATCTTTATCTACAAATCCTGTATAGTTTGGCTCTGTTTGTCCATCATAAGGGTGAAGTGGTTTATCGTTTTTATACCAAGAATGCGTTGCTTCTTCTGTAATTAGATTTTCATCTAAATCTAAAAGTTTTGAAATGTCTCCGTTGCGGACAATGCCTGTGCTATAAAGTGTCTCACTGCGATTGATAGGGATTTCTGCGTGGCATAAGAAATTACGCACTCCACAACCCTTGAGTACGCTAGGTTCATTTTTATACACTTCAGCAGCCATAACAACGTCAGCATAATATGCACGATTTACAAAATCAGCAACTTCCTTGTATTGTGTAAGCCAATCTCCAAGCCTTGATGGGTCTAAAATATCTGCTACACAAGTTACACCACCAACGGTTAAGCTTTGTGGGTGCGGTTGTTTAGCTCCAAAGATTGCCATCATTTTTGCAGCGACTCTTTGCACTTCAAGCGCCTTTAAATAATGCGAAAGAACAATTAAGTTTTGTTCAGGTGAGAAGCGGTAAGTTTTATGTCCCCAATATGCATTTGCAAATGGTCCCAAACCTTGTTTTGCGCTTGCAAATTTCTTGACTCTTTCTTGCACATTTGCTAATTCATCAGCACCTGTTGCAAGTGGATTTTTAGAATATTTAAAAGCAAGCTCAGAAGCTTTTTTAGGATCTGCTTGTAATGCAGAAGTAATATCGCACCAATCTAGTCCGTGTAAATGATAAAAATGCACCAAATGATCGTGTAAAACAAGAGAAACATTCATTAAAGAACGCACCATTTCAGCATTAAATGGAATCTTAATTCCAAGAGCATCTTCTACAGCTGTAATTCCAGCTTTATAATGTGAGTAGGTGCAAACTCCACAGATTCTTTGCACCATAAAGCCGACATCTCTAGGATCGCGATTTTTAACAATCACCTCTAATCCACGCCATAATGTAGAGCTAGAATATGCATCTGTAATGACATTATTTTCATCAACAATCACTTCAATTCTTAAATGTCCTTCAATTCTCGTGATAGGATCTACAATGATTCGTTTTGTCATAAGATCTCCTTTTATTCTTTATCTTTTTTAATATTGCTTAACACAGCGTGTGCTGCCATACCGATAGCAGCTGCTCCTAAAAGTGTGATACCAATAGTGTCTGCTGTTCTATCTGCACCACCCAACATTGGCGTGTCATAGAGTTTGCTAGCAAGAGGTTCTTCAAAAGGTCCCATTGTATCCCAAAAATTTGGCTCACTACAGCCTATACACCCGTGTCCTGCTTGAATAGGCCAGCTTGTATGTGAGTTAAAGCGGAGTTTTGAGCAGTTGTTAAATGTATAAGGACCTTTACAGCCTACTTTATACAAGCAATAGCCATTTTTTGCCCCATCATCACCAAAGGTTTGCACAAATTCTCCTGCATCAAAATGTCCGCGTCTTTCGCATAAATCGTGGATTCTAAGTCCATAAGCCCATTTTGGACGATTGTAAGCATCAAGGCTTGGTAGTGTTCCAAAAAGAATAAAATGCAAGACATTTCCTACGATATTTTTTTCGCTTGGCGGACAGCCCGGCACATTAATAACAGGCTTATTTGTTACTGCACTTAGTGGTTTTGATGCTGTTGGGTTAGGATTTGCAGCTTGGATTCCGCCAAAGCTAGAGCAAGTCCCAATAGCAAAAATAGCCGCTGCGTGTTCGCTTGCTTCCTTTGCGCTCTCTAGCCCTGTTTTTCCGTGTGCGCCGATGGTCAAATATTGTCCTTCTAATGCAGTTGGAACACCGCCTTCTACCATTAGCACATAGCGTCCTTTATAGCGTTCAATAGCGGATTCTAGGTTTTCTTCTGCTTGATAACCTGCTGCTGCCATTAGTGTTTCGTGGTATTCTAAAGAAATGTAGTCAAAAATAAGGCTATCAATACCCGGTCCATCAGTTCTTAAAAGACTTTCGCTACAGCCTGTGCATTCTGCCAAGTGCAACCAAATCACTGGAAGCCTATCGGCAACTTCTGCTGCCTTTGCAGTAAGTGGTGCAAAGCTTGCTGGCAAGGATAACATTGCCGTCATTGATCCTGCCCACTTCATAAAATCTCTTCTTGAGATACCCTTTTCTTTAAGCATTTTTTTAATGCTATTACCTTTTTTGAGTGCTGGAAACTTTGCAAGTTTTGCTAACCTCTCCTTAGCTTGTTGAAGCAAAAGATTGTCTTTCTCTATCATCTTGACCTCCTTAAGAGTTGAAAAATTACTTAAAATTTACTCTTTTTTTTCTTAATTTATGCTACAAAAAGTTAATAATTTTTTAAATTGATAAAAGTTTAAGACTTTAATGTGATTTTATGTTTTAAGATATGTTCTTCTAATGCTTCATCACCAAGCATCTTGTCATAATATTGCTTTGCAATGTGTCTTTTATCATTTGTCTGTATATCGCCATTTATCGTCTTAATAAACACCCTAAAATCAGTGTTTTTATCCACTAGCATATCAAGTTCTAAAATCCAAATCTCTTAGCATTGAAGGCAAAAGCACTTGAGATTCCATAGGCTAGAGGCTTTCATAAAAACAGATTTTGCCTATCGCGCACATTCATATAAAGCCGTGTACTCATAGCTTCTTGTGGAGTTCTGCCAGCACTTTTTAGATTCTTGTCTAGTTCTTTTCTGCTGCTATATCTCAATTTTGTTGATAACCAAGCGGAGTGGTCGCACTCTCTAGCGCAGCTTTTGCCACTTCCAAATAGGTCATTTTTGCATTGTTGTTCTTAAATTTTAAGAAGAATTGCATTATAGCGTTTTAAAAATTTCTTTTTTGTATTTACTCTTTATTATCCAAATAAGGGCGATGATTGTAATGTAACTTGATAGCAAGGAGTTTGTTATGAAAAATTTTGATCCTTATGATGAAAAAATCATCTTTTCTCAACTTAGCACCCTTATCAATGGACTTGATTGCTCTAAGCAGAGTTTAGAGCAGCACAAAGAGCAAGAGGGCATAATCTATGCTAAGGATAAAGAGAGTATCCAATCATCTAGCACGGATAAAAAAATCTCCTTTGCAGGGAAGATTCTAAATGGTGGAATCTTGCAGCAAGATGGAAGCTATTTGAGTGATGATAGGGAGTTTGTATATAGCCTTGATACAAGCAGCGGAGCGGGGATTTTGCGTATTTCTTCTGTGTGTAAAAAGACAAGCTTTACTCTCATAAATTTTTCGCAAAAAAATTGCGATTTTGGAATCTATTTGCGCCAGAAGCCTTATAAAGAGCTTGGCTTTGTGTATTGCAATACTTTTAGCGTGCATCCCTACATTAAGGCATTGAAAGAAATCGCCCCCTATATCGCAAAGAGGATCTATAAGCCTGATTTTTTCACAAAAGCGGTTGTTAATGATTATAAGAGCGAAAAAATCAATGTTTTAGGTCCTTTTTATGATGATAAAAGTTTTACAAAAAGTGTTCAAAATATCCCTATGAATTTAGAAAATCTTTATTTGCTAAATGACGCGATGATTGAGAGTATGCGATATTTCACAAAGGATAATGGGCTAGCAAAAGAGCTTTATATCTTTGGCGGAAATCCCACGCCTTTGGATCAATTTCGTGCGGATTTGGTGGTTAAAACAATGAAAAATCTCAATCACAATATCACACAAGGCAGACAAGAGCAAGCTATAAACCAAGTCGTGTTTCATAGCTTTGCTTTGGGCGAAGATGTGGCGTTTTTGCAAGAATTAAGCAAGGATAGCGGCGGAAAGTATTATAAAGTGGATTCTACTCTAGCGTTTAAAAAGGCGTTATTAAGCCACCTTGATAATGGCAAAATGCCTAGCCCCAAAGAGCTAGGCGATGATGCAAGGATTTTGCCCATCACACCAGAGACAATCCACGATGACAATCCGCCACACTAGAGCAAAGCATTAGAATCTAGCTAGATTCTAGTGCAAGTTTTTATGAGTTTAGCAGTCTTACATCACGCATTTTAGATTCTATCTTAGCTTTATGTTTGCAATCCCTATAAACATCACTATATATAAAAATTCTACGCACTAAAAAGCGAAAGATGAGAAAAAGAAAAATTGCTGATTAAAAGCTCTTTTCCTTTTTGTGCCTTATCTTGTTTCACATTATTCATACCATACTGCACACTAAATTCTTTGCAGTAAAAATCCCTATAAAGATCCCTAATAAACTCACTATCATCATAAGTTAGCAAAAATTTATGCGGTGTGTTTTTAAGATTTTCACAGAGCCTTTTATGGTCAAAGCCTGTATGTAAATCGCCCTTTTTGCCATAAAGTTTTGACTTAATCGCACTAAAATAAGGTGGATCAAGAAACATAAACACATCTTGCCCTTCTTTTTGTAAAAGCATTTCATAATCCTCACTGCTAAAATGAAAATTTTGCAAAATGTGCGATATAACTTTAAGTCGCTCAATGCTACTTTGTGTAAAGCGAGATTCATAAGCCTTCTGGGAATACCCTCCGCAATCAAGCAAACCCGAAAAAGTAATGCGATTTAAAATAAAAAAATCTACTGCTCTTTGCAAGGGGCTTAAATTTTGTTGTCTGCGATGTAAAATCTCTGTGTATAAATCTCTGCCATTATTACAATTTGTTTTTACTCTTTCAACATTTGCAATAAGATTGTTAGAATCTACTTTTAAAGTCTGCCAAAAGCAATATACATCATAATTTAAATCATTAACAAAAAAATTTGCATTTGTATGTGTTTGTGCAAGATAAAGCCCCACACTCCCACCGCCAAAAAATGGCTCTCTAAACTCTTTAAAATTTTTAGGAAAAAAGTCTTGCAGAAATTTTATTGCTCTACTTTTGCCTCCGGGATAACGAAGCGGGGATTTATAATAGCTTTTCATCAGTTTATCCATACTTCAAAATGATTTTTACTAGATTCTATGTTAAGTGCTTCAAGTGTTGCAATATGTGATTTTGAAAAAGAATTACGCTTAATAAAATCCTGCAAATCATCATTAGGCAACATATAACTATCTTGCAATAATCCTGAAGTAAGTCGTAAAACTACTTTAAAATTCTCGTGCCCTACGATAGAATCTATATTGTTATAAAGCATAAGTTTTAAGAGTCCGTCTTTTATATCATCATTGCTTGGAAGCAATGCACTTTTGCTGTGCTTACTTTCACATAAAATCAACATATTATCTTGTAATAGCACATCATCACAAGTGAAAAAATACTGCCCACCTAAATAGTTTTCTATAGTGATTTTATATTTTTGTCCTATGCCAATTTGCTCCTTTGGCTGGGTAGTTAGCACTTCTCTATGCTGAGCTACCCTAGCTTTTGTCCGTGAAAAATCCATAAAAGATTCTTTACTTTTTATGATTTTTGCAATGAAATTATCAATATTTTCTACGCTATGAAGTCTTACTCCAAGATCTTTAGAAATCTCTGTATAGGCATCTTTAGCATTTTTTGCCAAAATAGAAAGATTTTCAAGCTGATTTATGTTCCAATGTAATGCTGATTGATGATAATTTGCAAGCTTGCTAAACTGCCTACATATATCATCATTATTAAATTGCTGATTTGTGATTTTACCCTGCTTTGTGGGGTGTAACTCTGCTTTATCATAAAAAGCAATGATTACATAAACATTAAGCAAACTCATAAGGCTAAGGCTATCCCATTGCAAGTAATCTCTATCGCCACTAATCCCTTCATCTTTTATAAGTGGGATTATCGTTACTACCTTATTTGTGCCACTACCAAAAGTATCATACACTCTAGCGTAAGGATAAGATCTTGTGCGTTTGGGACTCACCCATTTACTCAAAGCAAAGCTTTTATTACCAAAATTTACAATGCACTTACTAGGCAGGTCATTGATATTATCAAAATCATATCGCTCTAAATCTTGCTCCCAAGATTTTGTGTAGGAAAAATTCTTTATCTTCGCGTGCAGCATAACTTTCCTTACTTATGGTTTGTAAAAATATGGATAGACTTTCACTCCCCAAACACTCTCTTAAAGATAGAATCCACATTTTTTGTGTAGTAGCTAAACTCAAAGCACTCGCGGATTGCTGCTTCACCGATAAGCCCCACAAGCTCACTATCTGCCAAAAGATATTGCAAATACAAGCTCTCGCCCTTATCATTTACCGCCGCTTTGCCTTCTTGTAAATCACCCCACACTTTCATCGCATTTCTTTGCACGATTTTATAAGCATCTTCGCGTGATACACCCTTTTTGGGCAGCTCAAGCAAGATGCGTTGTGAAAAGACAAGCCCACCGGTAAGGTTGAGATTTTTCATCATATTTTTAGGATAGACTACGAGCTTTTCAAGCAGCCCTTTTAGACGCATTAGCATAAAATCTGTGGTGATAAAGCTATCTGGCAAAATAAATCGCTCCACACTACTATGGCTAATGTCTCGCTCGTGCCACAACGCGACATTCTCCATTGCTGGCAGGGCATAAGCGCGGATCATTCTGCAAAGCCCTGTGATATTTTCACTCAAAACCGGATTGCGTTTGTGCGGCATAGCAGAGCTTCCCTTTTGCCCGCTTTCAAAATACTCTTCAGCCTCATAGACTTCCGTGCGTTGCAAATGCCGAATCTCAACAGCGATTTTCTCACAGCTACTAGCCAAAAGGGCTAAATCACTCATAAGCCTAGCGTATCTATCCCTTTGGATTACTTGATTGCTCACAGGGGCAGGTGTAAGTCCAAGCTCTTTGCAGACAAGTGTTTCTAGCTCCATAGGTGTATGAGCGAGATTGCCCATAGCCCCGCTTAGCTGCCCTACCGAGATGACTTCTAAAGTAGATTCTAAAGCTTTCAAGTGCCGCCCTAGCTCATCATACCATATCGCCAAAACTAGCCCAAAAGTGATAGGCTCTCCGTGGATTCCGTGGCTCCGTCCTACCATTAGCGTGTCTTTATGCTGATATGCGCGCACTTTTATCGCTTCTCTTACTTGCTTAATATCATCTAAAATAATCTTTAGAGAATCTCGCATTTGCAACGCCACAGCCGTATCAATGCAATCGCTAGAAGTGATCCCATAATGCACCCAGCGAGATTCTTCGCCCAAAGATTCTGCTACTGAAGTGGTAAAGGCGATTAAATCGTGTTTAGTAACCGCTTCTATTTCATCAATCCTAGCGATGTCAAATTTCGCGTTTTTGCATATCTTTTCACAATCGCTATCAGGAATTAGCCCTAGCTTATTCCAGCCTCTAACCAACGCCTTTTCCACCTCAAGCCACGCGGAATATTTTGCATTCATATCCCATAGTTTTTTCATCTGCTCTCTTGCGTATCGCTCTACCATAAATAATCCTTTCTAGTTTTGTGCTACAATAATGCTAACATAACCCCCCTTAAAAGTTAGAAAATGCCCTATATCTACAAAGAATTTATAATAAATTCTCCCATAAAAGCTACTGCTTTTTTAATGCAACAACTTAATCTTTCTATGGCAGAAGCGCAACGCTATATCAATAAAGGCAGAGTGCGTTATAAAGGTGTAGAGCTACAAGAAAAAGCAAAAGTTTTAAGCCATTGCGTGCAAGTGCTTGTTTTTGAGCCTAATTCCATAGGGTTAAAGCCGCTTTTTGAAAATGAAGATTTTGCAATTTTTAATAAGCCTTCTAAAATGCTAATCCATCCAAAAGGGAGATTTACACATCATAGTTTTATTGATGAAGTGCGTGCGTATTTGGGAGTAAATGCGAACCTTACACATAGGATTGATAAAGAAACAAGCGGTTTAGTGCTAGTTGGTAAGCATAAAAAAAGCATAACTGAACTTGGGTTAATGTTTTTAAACAACAGCATAAAAAAAGAATATTTAGCCTTAACACGTGTAAAAGTTGGAATCCAAAATGCAAATGGTAATTTTTGTTTATCTTTACCTATTGCCACACAAGAAAAAGGTGGGGATTTGTGCGTGCGTTCTGTGTATTTTGCAAACTCACAAGCGCATAATGGATTGAAATTTAAAGAAGCAAAAACCGATTTTGAAATCTTAGGGATTTTGGAATTTGATGATGAAAAAAATGAAATCTTAACAAAAGATAAGATTGATAAAAATTCTAGATTTTTGCTTTTAAAAGTGTTGCCAAAAACAGGTCGCACACATCAAATTCGAGTGCATTTACAAGCATTAGGGATTCCAATTTTAGGAGATCCTTTATATGGAGCAAAGGATTTGCATAGCAGAGAATATTTAGATGGTGAGTTTATCACGCAAAAGTTGGAATCCAAAAACGCATTAAGCGATGAAAAACGCTTAGAATATTTTGGAGCAACGCGTTTAATGCTCCATGCTTATGGATTGCAATTTTTTTATAAGGGCAAGAAATATACTTTTAAAAGTGCGAAGAATTTTGAGATTCATAAAGATGTTTTAGGTATAGAATAATTACTCAAAAATACGGAATCTTTTTTATTTTATGTGGGATTATGTTATAATCTAGCAAATTTCAATTTTAAAGGATTATTTATGGCGATTGGTTGGCAGCAATTACTCATTATTTTATTGATTATTATTGTGCTTTTTGGGGCAAAAAAGATTCCAGATTTAGCGAAGGGTTTGGGTTCTGGGATTAAAAATTTCAAAAAAGCAATCAAAGAAGATGATGAAGAAGTAGCGCAAAATACGAAGATTGAACAAGATACAACAACAACAGCGCAAACAGACTCTAAGCCAAATGAAACCGCAAAAGTTTAAAGTTTAGTAATGTATCACACAATAAAAGAAATTGTTGATGGCGCACTTGGAGTCTCTAGTGTATTAGAAAAGCCACGTGATAAGAGTTTTGGACATTTTGCCTTGCCGACTTTTAGTTTTGCAAAAGAGTTGCGTAAATCTCCACAAATCATTGCGCAAGAATTTGCTAAAAAGCTAGAATCTCTCTCACAAATTGCAAGCGTTAGCGTGGTCAATGGTTATGTGAATTTTAGTTTAAGCAATGTGTTTTTAGGGCGATGTGCTTGGGAGTTTTTGCAAGATGATTTTCAATCTAAAAAGTTGGAATCCAAAAATGAAAAAATTCTATTAGAATATGTTAGTGCAAATCCCACAGGTCCTTTACATATAGGACACGCACGCGGAGCAGTGTTTGGTGATAGTTTAGCACGCATTGGACGCTTTTTAGGATATACAATCCATACAGAATACTATATTAATGATGCAGGCGCACAAATTGAAAAACTTGGGAAGTCTATTTACTATGCAGGACGCTCTTTGGCTTTTAAAGAGAATAGAGAATTGCCAACAGAATGCTATCAAGGGGAATATGTTTTTGAGTTAGCACAAGAGGCTATGGTGGAGTTTGGAGAGAGTGTTTTTGAGAGTTTAGAATCCTTAGAAAAGCTTAGTGTGTTTGGTAAAGATAAAATGCTTTTAGAAATTAAAAGTAATCTAGCGCAAGTTGGAATCGTTTTTGATACTTATGTGAGTGAAAAAGCACTTTTTTCACAATGGGATTCCACCTTGCAATCTCTTCAAGCGCATAATGGCGTGTATGAGAGTGATGGAAAAATTTGGCTAAAATCCACAGAATATGGAGATGAAAAAGATCGTGTGATTGTGCGTGAGAGCGGAGAGCCTACTTATTTAGCGGGAGATATTATTTATCATAAAGATAAATTTGAGCGTGGGTTTTCGCATTATATTAATATTTGGGGAGCAGATCATCACGGTTATATTGCAAGAGTTAAGGCAGCTTTAGAGTATTTGGGTTTTGAGAGTCAAAAATTAGAAATTTTGCTAGCACAGATGGTGGCACTTTTAAAGGGTGGATTGCCTTATAAAATGAGCAAGCGTGCAGGGAATTTTATCTTGATGAAAGATGTGGTAGATGAGGTAGGAGCGGACGCATTGCGCCTTATGTTTTTGAGCAAAAAACCGGATACACATTTAGAATTTGATGTGAATTTGCTACAAACACAAGATGCTAGCAATCCTGTTTATTATATTAATTACGCACACGCTAGAATCCATACGCTATTTTCTAAATCAAACTTCGCAATAAAAGACTTAAAAAATTGCACATTAGAACAATATGAAGCGTGGGAATTACAAGATAATTTGCGCGATTTGCTAGTGTCTGCACTTGGGATTACAAAGGTTTTAAGTGATGCGTTTTCTCAGCGTTTAGTTAATAAAGTTGTAGATTATCTATATGCTCTATCTGCGGATTTTCACCGCTTTTATAATGAAACAAAGATTTTAAACACAGCACAAGAAGAGCAGATTTTAAAAGTGCTTGTTGTTGTGGCGCATTCTATTGCCTTGGGGCTAGATTTGCTGGGTGTTAAAGCAAAAACAAGTATGTAAAAATTTATCAAGCAAGTAAAAAGTTAATTATGTAAGGAGAATTTTTGAGTAAGGCAGTTATTTTTCCTGGTCAAGGGAGTCAGAGTGTTGGAATGGGCAAGGATTTGTTTGAAAATAGTGCAGAAGTTAGGGCATTGTTTGATCAAGCAAGTGAGATTTTAAAAGAAGATATGCAAAAGCTATGTTTTGAGGAAAATGCTAAATTAAATCTCACGCAATACACACAGCCTGCAATTTTGCTTGTGAGTTATAGCGTGTTTTTGCTAGCAAAAGAAAAATTACAAAAAGATGGAATCGCATTTGGGCTTGGGCATTCTTTGGGAGAATTTAGTGCATTATGTGCTAGTGGCGCGCTTAAATTTGATGATGCAATTTCTCTTGTGCATAAGCGTGGAATCTTAATGGAAGAAGCGTGTAAATCAAAGGCTGCAGGAATGATGGTTGTGCTTGGCTTGGATGATGTAATGCTTGAAGAATTTTGTGAGAAAAAACGCAATCTTGGATTAAAAGTTTGGTGTGCAAATTATAATGGTGATGGACAAATGGTATTAGGTGGCAGCAAAGAAGATTTGCAAAGTTTAGAAGTTGAGCTAAAAGGGCTTGGCGCAAAAAGAGCATTAATGCTCCCTATGTCCGTGGCAAGCCACTGCCCTGTGCTTGAAAGTATGTGTGAAGATTTTAAATCTCTTTTAGAAGAAACACTTTGTGATACTTTTACTTTTCCTATTGTCTCTAATGTTAGTGCAAAGCCATATCATACAAAAGAACAAGCACTTGAATTGCTTGCAAATCAGCTCGTAAAACCTGTGCTGTATAAGCAATCCATTCGTGAAAATGATAGTGAAATTTTAGGTTTTATAGAGTGTGGTGGAAGCGTATTGAAGGGCTTAAATAAACGCTTGAGTCAAAAAGACACGCTGTCTTTACAGACTTATGCTGAAATTCAAGAATTTTTACAAAGGGATTAAAATGATCATTGGAATCATAGGGGCAATGCGTGAAGAAATCACACCACTTTTAGAGCATTATAAAGAATATGAAACAATTGCATTTGGTGGTAATACTTTTTATAGGGTAATACTAGGAGATAAAACGCTAATTATTTCTTGTAGTCGTATTGGCAAGGTGCATTCTGCTTTGACTGCTAGCACAATGATTTTGCATTTTGGTTGCGAAAAAATTATTTTTAATGGCGTAGCAGGTGGGATTAATCCTAGTTATAAAATTGGTGATTTGGTACTTGCTAGCAAACTCTGCCAACACGATGTAGATATTACAATTTTTGGACATCCTTTTGGATATTTTTCTGAAGGCAAGATTTTCACAGAATCAGATTTCGCATTAAATGAAATCGCAAAAATCGCAGCACAAGAAAGTAATATTAAACTCCACGAAGGAGTTATTGCAACAGGTGATCAATTTATTAGCTCAAAAGAGCGTAAAGAGTGGATCAAAAAGGAGTTTAATGCAGATGCAATTGAAATGGAGGGAGCAAGTGTTGCGGTGGTATGTGATAATCTAAACACCCCTATTTGTGTAATCCGTGCGATTTCTGATAATGCAGGTGATGAAGCATTGGTAAGTTATGAAGAATTTTTAGAATCTAGTGCTAGAATTAGTGCTTCACTTGTGATTAAGATGATAGAAAAACTATAAAGGAGTTGTTATGCGTTTAATTTTGGTGCGTCACGCAAAAGCGGAGGATAGGGAAAAGTGGATTGATAAGGATGATTTAAAACGACCTTTGACAAAAAAAGGCGTTAAACAAGCAAAGAGAATTGCAAAGTATATTAGCAAAAAATATCCAAATGTAGATGCGGTGATCTCATCTTTAGCATTGCGTGCGTGCGATACTGCAAAATACATTACCAAAAAGCAAGCACATTGCACTTTTCTTTTGACGCCAAATATTAATCCAGAAGAGGGAATCGAGGGATTTTTGCGCAATAAAGATAAACTAGAAGAGGATTGGCAAACGCTTGTTGTTGTAGGACACGAGCCTAGCATTAGTGAATATGTGCGTTTTATTTGTGCAAAAGGGACATTAAATTTGCGTGTAAGCAAGGGTTGCGTGGTGGAGCTTGAGCGCGAAAATGAAGATAATTGGATTTTAGTAGGGTTGAATAATTTTTAAGGATTCTAAATGTTTTTAGGATATTTGCCAGATGCTGCAAATAAATTTAAAAAAAATGAAGTTTTAGGTAGAGTTTTTGGTTATCTTTTTGATGCACTTGATGCAGATAGTGAAGTGCATAAGCGCATTTGCGCTTTAAATGCAAAAGAGCAGTTTGAAGTGTATTTTGATGGTGGAGCAAAGGCAATTGAGCAGGCTTATTACACAAAAACACCAAAAGATGCTTTTTATGAAAGTCACAGTCAAATGGTGGATTTTCAAATGGTTGTAGAGGGTAGAGAGATTTTTTTTGTCGCTCCACATTCATTATGTGAGGTGAAAACACCTTTGGATTCCACAAAAGATTTAATTGAGTATTATCCTAGTGCATTTATTTCTAGCGTGCAGTTGTTTGTAGGTAATCTTGCGGTTTTTGAGCCATTAGATACACACGCAGGTGGAATCGCAACAGACGCTAATGCAACACTTGTGAAAAAAGTGGTGGTTAAAGTCCCAAAAGAATATGTAAAATTAAATTTCTAAACCAAGTGTTATAAAGCCTTTTGTAGCTTTTCATCTTGCGCTTTTGATGCTTCTTTTACGCCTTTTTCCCAAAGGCTGTGGCGGTGTAAGACATATTTTGCGCTGATTTTTCCACTAAACATTCCACTAAGCAATGGGCGATTTTCTTTAAAGATAAATGCAGCTAAATGTCCAATAATTGCAAAAATCATTAAAAACATTCCTAAATTATGGAGTTGTGTAGCCCAAAACATCACGCTCTCGCTTAGATTTAGACCACTTAAATTTTTATAGGTTTTAATAAGTCCCGTTACAATCAGTAAAAGAATAACAAATGCGATTCCAATATATGCCAGGCGTTGTTCTGGTAAATACTTCTCACTTGGTGGTTCTTTCGTCTTTAAAAGCATTGCTTTAATCACTGCAACGCTTTTAGAGAAGTCTCCTTTTTTAGGGAGAATATCAAATTCTTTGCGTCCGCTATGAAAAACAATATGAAAAAATACAAAAAAACAAAGAATTACCGCAAAAACATAATGGAGCATCAAAGAAATGTGATAATCGCCACTCCAACCCATAAGCGGAAGTTCATTTAGCATATAGCGTTTTGCTACTGGCATTTGCAAGATTCCACTAAAAATCAATCCAAAAATACTTAGGGCAACACCCCAATGTACGATTCTATTTTGTAGGCTTTGTCGTTGAATTTTGGCAATGTTATTTTGCATTGTTATCTCCTTTGTTTGATTTTGCAATAGCAATCCCTCCGGCAATTGCTCCAATAACAGGAGCTAGAAGAACGCTTTTAATAAGTGTTGAATCACTGCTTACAAAATTTTTCACCTTTAAATTTAAATGTGGAATCCCTACTTTTTGTGGTTTTTCTTTTGTGAAATTATGTTTTTGATTTAAGGCACTATCTAACATTTCAAAAGGTATTGGAGAAACATAAAGTGTTGAAGTCCCTCCATTTTGAGTATCTCCATAAATATAAGTGCCTTGTATTTGTGCCTTTTGTTTATAGGATTCTGCAAGTTCTTCAGCCTTTTTAAAAATTTCATCTCTTTTGCCAAAGATAATTGCTCCTTTAGGGCAGGAGCTTTCACACGCAGGAGCTTGATGTTTTGCGAGTAAATCTGCACAAGAATCGCATTTATACATTGCTCCACCACCAGCTAGTTCTGGAGCGATTTTTAAGTAGATTCCAACTCCAGCTTGCCTTTGTGGTATTCCCCAAGGACAAACATCGCGGCATTTTGCCCCTCCAAAGCAAAATTGATCATCAATGCTTACTGCGCCATTTTCGTCTTTACTAATCACTCCAAAAGGACAGATTTTTTGACAAGTTGGATCATCACAATGCATACAACGCCTAGGGATAAAGACTTCTTGTGTGCCTTTTGGTGTGTTAAGGGTAAGGCTTTCTATATAAGTCCAGTTATAAGGCGTTAAGCGTGAGATATTGTTGCGTTCTTTGGAGTAATCTTCATAAATTTTTCTAGGAAAATAATAAGGGATTTGTGCAATAGGGTTTGGGAAGTTTGGTAAATTTTTGTTTTGACAGGCTTGCACGCATTTTGGAATGCCTAAATCTTTACAGCCATCACAACGCCCTATATCAATGATTGATGCAGTTTTATAAGGTGTTTTTAATGGGGCTTTTTGTGGAGCTTCTTTTGCGTTAAGACTCATTGCGCCAGCACTTGCGATTCCTATAATTTTGAAAAAATTACGGCGATTAACGTGTTGCATTGTTTTGCCTTTTGGTTAAATTTATGCAATTATATGTGGAGTTTAGATAGAATAGAGTAACAAAGTTACTTTATTAAGGTTGGTTTTGAACGCTACAATTAAAGAATTAATGGAATCTTGGGGAGTTTCATCAAGTGATTGTGCAGTATATGCGCAAAATATTTATACAAAAAGCTTTCCTAAAAATTATAAAATCTTTAGTGAAGATGATGAATGTCGTGGGCTTGTGTATATCTTAGATGGTGCATTGCGTGCGTATATTGTTTCGCCTAATGGTAAAGAGATTAATCTTTTTGTTCTGCAAAAAGATGAGTATTGTATTCTCTCAGCTTCGTGTATGTTAAAAAACATTTGTTTTGATGTGAATTTAGAGTTCGTAGAAACTTCTAGCGTGATGATTCTTCCTAGCAAAACTTTTAATGCTCTTTGTGAAAAATACCCAGTGGCTAGAAAATTTCAAGTAGATTTAGTGAGTGAGCGTCTTTCTCGCGTTGTGTTTTCTCTAAGCTCTTTGGCTTTTGATCCTTTGGGGGATAGGATTTTAGAGTTTTTAAAAATGCGCTTACAAGAAAAAGATCATCAACACCAAGATGTCAAAATTCTTTATGTTACGCACGAAGAGATAGCAAATGCTTTAGGGAGTGCTAGGGAGGCAGTATCAAGAATGTTAAAAGAGCTTGAAAGACAAGGCAAAGTCAAAACGAAGCGTGGGATCATAGAACTTTTATAAATTGTTGATAATTTTTATTGAAAAATAAAAATAATTTTTGTAGTATAAGCGGCTTTTTTATGAGATAAAATTTTATAAGTTTTAAGGAATATAGATGTTTGAAAAGTTGCTAAAAGATAATCATTTAAAAATCACGCCACAACGCCTTGCGATTTTAAAGCAAATTGAAAAGTTTGGACATATCGGTATTGATGAGATTTATGAAAATATCAAAGAAAGCAATCCTTCAATGTCCTTAGCAACAGTGTATAAAAACCTTACCTTTATGCAAGAGGCTAAAATTATTGATGAGGTTAAATTGCCAAATCAAAAGCAACGCTATGAACTTGTGAAAAATCCTCATATTCACCTTGTGTGCGAAAAATGTGGGAGCATTGTTGATGTGGAGTTAGATTATTGTATTGATACATTAAAAAAGGCTTGCACTGATGTTTCTTGTTTTCAGGTTAAAGAAACTTCTATTGCGATGCTTGGGATTTGTGTGCATTGTCAAGAATAATTTAAGAGTTTATATTTTAACTCTGCAAGATTCCAATCTTCAAGTGTGTCAATATCCTGCACTTGAGATTGCGGCAAAATAAAGCTAAAAGAGCCTTCAAAAATATTCTCTCTTTCCCTCCAAGTTTTCACTCTAGCAAAATAAAATTGCCCCGCATCATGATAGATTTTTTCTAAATCTTGGGAGCGTTTGTCAAAATGCTCCTTAAAAAGCATTGTATTTTTGTTATTTATAATGGTAAAGGCACGAAATGGAGAATAATCATACTCCACAGCACTAAAGCAATAGCAATCTTGTGTGTTGTTTTGTGCTTGTAAAAAAGCATTTTTAAGCGTGTTGGAATCCAAAAGTGGCGCAGTAGCGTATAAGCAACACACAAAGGATTCTGCGCTTAAATCTAAAACTTCTAGGGCGTGTAAAATCACTTCTCTAGTGCCTGTGTAATCATCGCTTAAATAATCTGGGCGTTTTAGGGCGATCGCATCTAGTGTTGTCGCATATTCTAAAATCTCTACATCATCACTTGAAACAATAACTTTAGAAAAGATTCCACATTGCAAAGCATTTTGAATACTATAAGCAATGATAGGTTTACCGCAAAAGTCTTTTAAGTTTTTGCGTAAAATCCGCTTGCTCCCACCACGTGCTGGAATCACACAGATACAAGACATTTTAAGCCTTTTTGTTGATGCAATCTCTTAAGAGATGAATCACTTTTTGTTGCTCTTGTTCGCTTAAAGTTGGGAAAAGTGGCAAGGTAATTGTGTGTTTATAATAGGATTCCGCATTTTTAAAATCCCCCTTTTTAAATCCAAAACGCGCATAAAAAGGCTGTAAATGGATAGGGATATAGTGGATTTGCGCGCCAATACCTTCGTTAATAAGCTTTTCAAAAAGGGCTTTTTGTTTGATTCCGCTCTTTTTATTTAGCACAATAACATAAAGATGAAATGCACTGTAATTATACGACTCTATAAAAGGCAAAGTGAGTTCTAAATCGCTTAAATGTGAATGATAGATTTTTGCTAAAGTATTGCGTTTTTCTACATAGTTTTCAAGGCGTTTAAGTTGTGAGAGTCCAAGTGCTGCGTGAAGTTCACTTAAGCGATAGTTAAAGCCTAGAATTTGTTGCTCATAATACCAATCACCTTGCTTTTTGCGTTCAAAGTCATTTGGATCTTTTGTGATTCCGTGGCTTTTTAGCATTTGCATTTTTTTGGCATATTTTGGAGAGTTTGTTGTAGCGATTCCACCTTCTGCTGAAGTAATAATTTTTACAGGGTGCAAACTAAAAATTGTAATATCGCTAAACACGCAAGAGCCAATAGGATACTTACGATAGCTCCCACCAAGTGCGTGGGAAGCGTCTTCAATGATTTTAAAGCCATATTTTTGTGAAAGTTGCCAAATGCTCTCCATATCGCAACTTTGCCCTGCAAAATGCACAACAACAAGCACTTTTGGAAGTTTGTGTTTTTTAGTGTGTTTAAGTTTTAGACTTAGGGCTTTTACATCAAGATTGTAAGTTTTTGGGTTAATGTCTACAAAATCTACTTTTGCTTCACAATAGATTCCACAATTTGCACTTGCAACAAAACTATTTGTGCTAGTCCATAACCAATCCCCTTTTCTTAATCCAAGCGCAAGGGCAGCACAATGTAAGGCAGAAGTTGCACTATTAAAACCTACTCCAAACTTTGCTTGGACTTTTTTTGCAACTTCTTTTTCAAATTCTTGTGCCTTTGGTCCTTGTGTGATAAAAGGTGATTTTAACACCTCCACAACAGCGTTTATATCAGAATCTAAAATTTCTTGTTTGCCATAAGGGATCATAGTAACTCCAAAAGTTCTTGTTGGCTTAACCATTGTGAGTTTGAGCCAGAATCATAAGAAAAACCGCGTGGGACAAGTTTACCTATCTCACCAAGTGCATTTTTGCTAAAGTCTGTTAGAAAGTTAAATTGAATTGTTGGGGCAATCACATAATGATCATCAAAAGCATAAGTAATATGGCTATCATCACTTGGACACATTGTTTCGTGGATTTTTTCGCCCGGTCGGATTCCAATGATTTTATGAGGTAAATGTGGTGCTAGGGCTTTTGCAACTTCTGTAATTTTCATAGATGGAATCTTAGGCACAAAAGTTTCTCCGCCTTGCATTCTTTCAAAGTTTTTTAACACGAAATCTACACCTTGTTGAAGTGTAATCATAAAGCGCGTCATTTCAGGATCTGTAATGGGAAGCTCTTTTGCGCCTTCTTTGATACATTTTTGAAAAAATGGAATCACAGAGCCACGCGAGCAAATCACATTTCCATAACGCACGACAGAAAAGCGTGTTTTGCGAGTTCCAGCAATGTTGTTTGCGGCTACAAAGAGTTTATCGCTTGCTAGTTTTGTTGCGCCATAGAGATTAATGGGGTTTGCAGCCTTATCCGTAGAGAGAGCAATCACCTTATCTACTTCATTTGCAAGGGCGGCGTTAATGACATTTTGTGCGCCATTGATATTTGTTTTGATGCATTCCATAGGATTGTATTCAGCAGCAGGGACTTGTTTAAGGGCTGCAGCGTGGATAATATAATGAATTCCTATTGTGGCTTCTTTTAGGCGTGCTTCATCACGCACATCTCCTAAAAAATAGCGCATACAAGGGGCATTGTAGATTTGTGCCATTTCATATTGCTTTAGCTCATCACGAGAGAAAATTACAATTTTTTTAGGTTTGTAGCGTTCTAGCAAAGTTTTTGCATAACGCTTTCCAAAACTTCCCGTCCCCCCTGTGATTAAAATATTTTTGCCATTAAACATTAAAATCCTTTTTGCAAAAAATAGGTTCTATTATAGCAAGTAATATCTTTATTAATTTAAGGTTTTGTAAAATAAAATTTTATGGAGACTTTTTAAGGAGTGTGATTTTTGAAGACATTGTTTATTTTGCTTTTGTGTTGCTTTTATTTTGCGTGCGCAGAGAGTCTTTTAGATTCCACACCACAAGATTTAAAAACACTTTTGCAAAATGTGCGTGAAAATCCACTTCTTCAAGCTAGAAAAACGGAATCTAAAGCACTAGAAGCTGAGAAAAAAGCAATTTTTGCGGAGTATTTACCAAGAGTTACTCTAGGTTATGCTTATCAAAACACGCTAAATCCTGATATTTTTTATCCTGAGCGTGTTGATGGAGCGTTTTTAGAAGCGCAATGGCTACTTTTTGATGGATTAAAGCGTGAAGGAAAATTAGAGATTGCAGAGTATAAGATTAAAGCAAAAGATGCTCAAAGTAATAGCACAAAAGATCAATTAGAATTAAAAATTATTCAAGAATATTTTAGTGCTTTAAGCGCGCAAAGCAAACTAAATGCACTAAAGAACCAGCAAAAAGAACTTGAAGAAAGTCTTGTAAGATATGAGAAATTTTATGCTGTTGGGCTTGCTGCTTTAGATACGCTAGAAGCAATTAAAGCACAAAATTATCAAAATTCTTATGCAATAGAGTCTGTAAAGCTAGCTTATAGAGCGCATTTAGAACAACTTTCACTTCTAAGTGGGATACAAGTAACAGCACTTAATATGCGCGCAAAACTTCAAGAAGTTTCTTTGCAAGCACCTAAGCAGACAAGAGAAGATTTGCAAGCAAATTTCTATGCCACAAAAGCAATAGAGAATGTAAAATCACAATATACTTATTTGCCAACAATTGCTTTAAGCAACCGCTACACGCGCTATAATTACCACAATCGCAATATTCCATTACTCCCTTTTAACATCCCCTTAGAAGATCCAAGCTATCAAAATGTCTTTGGAATCTCTATAAGTTTCACACTTTTTGATAGTTTTGCAACTTTAAGAGCAAGAGAGAGTGCGCGCTTAAATGCACTTGCTTCACACTTTGAATATGCGTATTTAAAAGACACGCAAGAAAAAGAATTAATTATTGCAAAAGAAGCATTAAAGAGTGCGAAAGAGAAAATTGCTTGGGCAAAATCTAGTGTGAAGTCTGCTTCTGTGGCATATTCTTATGCAAAAGAAAAATTTAATGCACAACTTATTGATTATACGCAGTATTTAAATGCGTTAAGCACGCTTTTAAACGCACAAAGTTTTTATGATGAAGCGCGCTTTGATTATGAGATAAAAAAGGCAGAATTTCTTTATAAAAACGGAAATGCGCTAGCGGAATTTGTGGATTAAGATTATTTAGTGATAAACACACGCTTTAAATAAATTTTACTTAATTTTTGCATATTTTTACCGATATTATGCAATGTAGTCTTTGCTTTTTTGGTGTTAAATTCTTTGAGTTTTGATTTAAAATCCTTTGCGGATTTGTCTTGCTGTGGTATAATTTCATTAGCAGTCGATGAAATGTTCTTTTGAACCAGTCGCTCGTCAAGACTTTGGGCTTGAGTGTAGGAAGTGGGCGTCCCTACCATTGACTGCTTATATACTACTTCTTTTTTATCTAATTGTCCCATTTTTTTAACATTTTTTTCGTTAGCGTGAAAAATTTTGCTGATATTTTCATCTTTTCGAATCCCTACTTCACCCATTTTCTTTTCGTTTAGTTTTTTCCCTGCAATGTAGTCTTTTTCACTTTTTGGAGTTGGATTGTTGATAATAATTTCAGGATCATTGACAACTTTTTTGATTAAGCTGGCAACCTGTTTTTTGTTTTGAAACATTTCAGGGTGTCTGTCTAGTAAAGTTTGTAAATCAGCGATTGCTTCTTTATCCCCTAAAAGATCTACTAATTTTTCACAAAGTTCAAAAATTTCTAATTCTTTATCGCTCATTAGAATCCTTTGGATCTTTTGGTGTGCGATTATCAACAAGATAATCTAAAGAAAAAATATTTTTAGCTTCTTTTGAGTAAGGTTTATCTGTTATAATTACACTAATTTTGTAATCGCTTTGAGGCAAATTTGGTTGCACAAGTGCCATTAAATCTATGATGTATTTATTAGGATTTAGAAGTTCCTTTTTTAGAAGTCTTTCCATTTCGTTAAAGGCATTTAAAAAGGCGATTTTCCATTGTAGTGCAGTTTTTCCTGTAAAGCCCATTGCTAAAAGTGAGAAGCCATCACGAGTAAGATTATAACAACGATCTTTTCTTATTTTTCCTTGAACTTTACTAAAACCCCTAATTTCAACATTTCTGTAGGTTTGCGTAAAATTGCGTTTGGCTTGCAAATCCCCTATTTCTTGTAAATCATTTAAAATGTTTTCAATAGCTCTTAAAACATCATTGTGCCTTTTTCCAAAAACCTTAGCCACATCTAAACTAGTGCAAAAGATTTGATTATCTTTGTTTTCAAAAACAACTTCTTGTTTATTAATAACCATATTCATCGTTTCAACTCCTTACTTATAGATTTAAAAGTATGTGTTTTCTTGGTGTTAAATTCTTTAAATTTTGATTTAAAGTCCTTTGTGGATTTGTCTTGCTGTGGTATAATCTCTTTAGCAGTCGATGAAATGTTCTTTTGAACCAGTCGCCCATCAAGACTTTGGGCTTGAGTGTAGGAAGTGGGCGTCCCTACCATTGGCTGCTTATATACTATTTCTTTTTTATCTAATTGTCCCATTTTTTTAACATTTTTTTGTCAGCGTGAAAAATCTCAATGTAAATCTAGCAACGATAAAATCAAGGAGGTCATTTAATGAAGGTTGATAGTCAATTTAATTTAACAGCAGCTAGCATAAACAATTTGAGCTTACAATCTAGTTTGCCTAATGGTTTTAAAATCACATCACAAGAATTAGAAGAAATAAAGAGACGAGAACAAGAGCGTTTAGAGCTTAGCAAAGCTGCAGCAATGAATACTAAGGTTGATAGAATTTTAGGAGGTGATTATGGACTAGATGCGAATAAGCTTAATTACTTTACTCCAAATTTCTACTCACATAATGCATCATATGATAAATATGGAAACATAATCTTTGATTCTGCTTATAATAGTTTTTCAAAAAGTGGAATTTCAGGATTTTATGGAGATGTTTTAAATGCTGCTGGAAGATCTAGTTACCTTGATACACCTGTTGGGAAAATGGAAGTCTTTTTAGACTTGGATAATATGAATGGCAAATATGATGCTGGAAAAATTAGCAGTATGGGCAAGCTTATTAATTTAGATATCAACCAAGATGGTTTTTTAGATGCCGATGATGAGTATTTTGATAAATTAAAGCTTAAGGGTTATAACTCTGAAGGTGAAGAAGTGGTGCTAAAACTTAGTGATGTGTATAATGCTCTAGATTTAACAAAATTTGTTAATACGCAAAAGGACATAGACGCCGAGATTTCAAAATATGGACATAGCAAGTTAAAAAATGGAATCAGTTTGTTTCGCCCAGAAGAAAGCTATAAAAGAATAGACGAAAAGAGTATTAAGAATTTAAGGTTATTCTTTAAAAACAATGGCACAGAAGATGGCTGGATAGATTTAAGGGAGAGTTATAAAGATGGGTTTGGATTAGAACGCTTTGTGTATGCAGATATAATGGAATCCCTAAAGTTTGCCTATAAGAAAACAGGGGTAAATAAAAGGACGCATTTAGAGGAATTGCGCTTTAGTATTTATGATGGACGCAATGAAGCTAACAAGACAACGGCTTCTAGTCATCTTGGTGATATACGGAATCGTTTCAATGCAATGTATAACGACTATTACAGACAAGATAATAAGCAATCTATAGATTTAAATGGCAGAGTTAATTTTAGAGAACCTGTTAATAAACTTGCTATTCAAAGAGAGTTTCAAGTGATTACGGGAATGAAGTTTAGCGAAGCGAAGTTTAAAGAATTTTATCAAGGCTTAAATGACCCAAAAACAGCAGAGCAATATGCGCATTCTCTAAAAGATATGGATTCTGTTGTGGCGATGAAGCTTCACGATGATGGAAAATTGTCTTTTGTTTTTGATTCTGGGAGAAGTGTGAGTGTTGATATAAGAGATGTTTTTGTAACTGATGGTGAGTTTAATCTCACAGAAAAACAGCAGAGAGCTAGCACAATGAGTAATGCAGTAAGCCTAAATGAAGAAGAGCTAAACAAACTTGACTTTACACAAGTTGGAGTGCAAACGGATAATGGAATCATATCTTTAGCAGATTTAGGCATACAATTTATTCAAAAAGATATGCTCACAAATGGGCAAATAGGCTTCACGCTTGTAAAAGGGGATGGTTCTACTCTTGCTGCTTTGGATTTATACAAAATTAGAAGTGTAGAGAGTATGCTTTTATTTAGCGAGTTAAGCGAAAAAGACAAATTGCGTCCTAAATTTGAAAAAGAAGCATAGGGAAGTTTTAAGAGAAAAGGACTACAATAACAAAGAACAAGGGGAATTTAGCATTGTAAGGAAGGCTTTTGAAAACTTGGATTTGTGGGATTATTATTGTAGCAACACTTGGGCTTAAGGCAGAATCGCAAATACAAATTGACACACAAGTTTCACAGACGCAAAAGGAAGTGTATGCCACCTTTGAAATTCAAGCGGTGCAAAGCGCACTTTTAGCTCTTAGTGCAAATGGAGTTGTAGATAAGATTTATGTAGAAGTTGGTAGTGTGGTTAAAAAGGGTGATAAACTACTAGAGTTAAGAGCAAAAGATTTAAGAGAAAATACACAAATTGCAAAAGCAAGCTTAGAGGCATTAAGAGCGAAACATAGCTTTCTTGCAAATCAATTTAAACGCTATGAAAAATCTAAGGACGCATTAGATTTAAATACATTTGAAAAAATTAAAGCAGAATATAAGGCGAGTGTTTTTGAACTGCAACGCGCAGAAGCAAATTATGCACTACAAAAAGAACTGCTAGAAAATACGATTCTTTATGCTCCATTTAGCGGAGTGATTACTCAAAAACTTGTAGAAGTTGGCGATGGTGTAGGGGCGATTTCAAGCAAGGCATTTGCATTAGAATCTCTAGAAAAAAAGGCAATTATTCGCTTTGATTCGCGTTATTTTGAGCAAGTTCAAGTAGGCGATAGTTTTGCTTATAGTATTGATGGCGTGTTGCAAAACTCTAAACTTACGCTTCATAAAATTTATCCAAGTATTGATAAAAACACAAAAAAAGCTGTTGCAGAAAGTTTAATAAAGGAATCTAAAATCCCATCTGGAATCTTTGGTGATGGAAAGATTTATCTTTCTCCTAAAAAATCTAGCAAAAAACAAAAAAGAGTGCTGTAATGTCAAAATTTGCTATTACGCACCCTATTAGTGCTTTGATGTTTGTGCTAGCTCTAGTATTTTTTGGAAGTGATGGATTAAGGCGTCTTAGTGTATCGCTTTATCCTAATGTTGATGTGCCTGTGATTACAATTACAACAATTTATCCCGGAGCAAATCCAGAAATTGTAGAAGGAAAGGTAACAGATAGGATTGAAGAGGCGGTAAGTGGAATTGAATCGCTTAAAAAAATCACTTCTACAAGTGCTGATAGTGTGAGTATTGTTGTTGTGGAGTTTGAGCTAGAAAAAGATATTAATATTGCTGCAAATGATGTGCGTGATAAGATTTCTACAATTCGTTTTGGAAGTGAAGTGAAATCTCCTATTGTTGAAAAGTTTGATGTAGGTGGTGCGCCCATTGTTTCACTCTTTATCACACCAAAAACTGCGATAAAAACAACACAAGAATTACTAGATTTAAACTTACATGCCGATTTAAATATTAAACCCTTAATTCAACGGATTAAAGGCGTTGGAAAAGTTAATTTAGTGGGATATTTGGAGAGAGAAATTAAAATTAGTCCAAATCCAACTGCACTAAATAAATATAATCTTAGCTTTAGTGATATTGCTCGCGCAATCAATGCGCAAAATATTGAGATTGATGGAGGGAGATTAATCTCTGGAAAGCAAGAGTGGAAAATTTTAACAAAAGCTGATGCGACAAGCGTGCAAGACCTAGGAAATCTTCTTATTGCGCAAGGGATTAAACTTAGTGATATTGCGTTGATTTTGGATTCCACAAAAGAGAAAAGAAGTTTTTCAAATCTTGCAACACCACAAGGGAGCAATAGTGGAATTTTATTAGAAGTGCAAAAAATCACAGGAGCAAATGAAATTGAGATTGCAAACTCTATTAAAGAGATTTTGCCAGAACTTCAAGCAATGAGTGAAAAATATGATTTGCATCTTGTGCGCGATACAACAAACTATATTAAAGACTCTATTGCTGCTGTGGAGTTTGACTTGATTTTAGGGGCATTTTTAGCGGTGTTTGTGGTGCTTTTGTTTTTGCGGAATTGGCGCATTACTTTTATTGCAAGTCTTAGTATCCCCACTTCCATAATGGGCGTTTTTGCTCTGATGTATGCTTTTGATATGACGCTAAATCTTGCTACAATGATTGCTATAACGCTTGCTATTGGAATTATTATTGATGATGCAATTGTAGTGATTGAGAATATTTATAAAAAGATTGAAAATGGAGAAGAACGCAAAAAAGCAGCTTATGAAGGAGTAAAAGAGATTGGTTTTGCGCTTGTGGCGATTTCTTGTATGTTGCTTGCTGTATTTATCCCTATTGCAAATATGAGTGGAGTAACAGGAAGATTTTTTACTTCTTTTGGGATTACTTTAGCTGGGGCGATTGTGATTTCTTATTTGGTGGTAATTACTTTTATTCCTATGTTAAGTGCGCGCCTTGTAGATACGCAAGCATTAAATAATGGATTTTATCTTTGGAGTGAGAAATATTTTAAGAGTTTGGAACAATTTTATGCAAGAATATTGCAATGGGTATTAAATCATAAAGCCCTTGTAATAGGTGGAATCTTAAGTGTGTTTGTGGTGTCTTTGTTTTTGGTTACGCGATTGGGGATTGAGTTTTTGCCCTCAGAGGATAAGGCGGAGTTTGACATTAAACTCACAAGCAAACCTGGAATTACAATAGAAGAAATGCAACGACAAACTTTAGAGATTCAAGAACATTTACAATCTTTAAGTGAAGTAGAATATAGCATTTTAAATATCGGTTTTACTGCAGAGCAGAAGGTGTATGAAGCGAAGATTTATGTGCGTCTTAGTCCTTATGATAAGCGCGAACGCTCTCTTAAAGAAATCATAGAGTCATTGCGAGAATATTACAAACCTTTTGAAGAACGCTTTAAAATGGAGATTGCTATTATTGAGATTCCACAAATTAGCTTAGGCGAAGATGATTCTCCTTTGCAAATGGCGATTTTTTCACAAGATCCAAAAGTGCTTGCAAGAAGTGTGCAAAAGATTCAAGATCTAATGGAGCAAAGTGGAAAATATCGCGATATTCATACAGATATTAAAGCAAATACTCCACAAATTAGACTTAAGATTAATCGTGCTTTAGCGGCACATTATGGTTTTAGTGCAAAAGAAATTGCTTTGGCGTTAAATAGTGCTTTTAGTGGAGCGCAAGAGATTTCTTATTATCGCGAAAATGGCAAGGAGTATAATATTGTCTTACTTAGCACAAAAAAGGATTCTATTGCAGATATTAGCTATCTTAGTCTTAGAAATGCACAAGGGGAAAATGTATTTTTAGATGGGCTTGTAGAGATTGAAGAAGTAGGAGCGGTTACAAATGTGAAGCGATATGATAGGCAGCGCAGTGTGATGGTATATGCAAATTTAAGTGAAAATGTAAGTTTAGGAGAAGCAACTAACTATTTAGAGCAAAACAAAGCGCAATGGTTAGAAAATGGCGTGCATTATAAAATTGAAGGATATGCAAAATATATGCAAGAAACAAATGCTGCTTTTGTTGTGGCAATGGTTTCTGCATTATTTTTAATTTATTTTATTTTAGCGTCTTTGTATGAATCATTGTTGCAACCTGTGATTATTATGATAACTTTACCTTTAAGTTTTACAGGGGCGTTTTTAGCGTTGTTTTTAAGTGGAGCAAGTTTAAGTTTGTTTAGCATTATGGGATTAATGCTTTTAATGGGGCTTGTAGGCAAAAACGCAACGCTAATTATTGATGTGGCAAATGAGAAGTGCGAAGAAGGAGTGGATCTTAACAATGCGATTTTACAAGCGGGTGTGCTTAGATTGCGTCCTATTTTAATGACAACTATTGCAATGGTTTTTGGAATGCTGCCTTTAGCGCTTGCTGGAGGTGCTGGAAGTGGGATAAAATCGCCTATGGGGATTGCGATGATTGGAGGGCTTATTGTGTCTATGGTGTTAAGTTTGTTGATTGTGCCAGCGTTTTATAAGATGTTAGCACCGTTTGATATGCGTTTAAGAAAATGGTATGCGTAAAGTTGGAATCTAAATTTGAAACAAATAACATTAAAAACAACATAAGAACACCTAGCCCAAATGCTAAAATGCTGCCTGCACCCATATTTCCTTCCGCAAAAAGAAAATACAAAGGAATGCTTGTTGGACAAAATTGAATAATTCTATCCGAAATTCTTCCAATTTTATTAAGAGAGAATGAGAATCTGTTTTATTTGAAGGTTTTGCTTAAACTAAATTCTCTTTGGAGAGTGTGAGTAATAATAAAAAATATTTGGAATTTCATTAAGAATCCCAAGTGGGATTTCTTAATTATTGTAGTGTATAAAGTGTGTTTTTGCCTTCTTGATAGCTTAGGATTTGGAAAGTTCCTTGATCAGAAACTAGCAAACTTCTAGCATTTGTAATTGTTTGCGGATAACTGATAGTTTTTGTGATGCTCTCACTTTTTGGATCGATAACAACAATTACATTGTGATTTTTACTAAGTGCGTAAAGCTCTCCTTTGTGATAAACCATAGAAGTGATGTATAAATCCCCTAGAGTTTTTCCTTCTTTGAGTTTTGCGTTTGGAATAAATTCTGCAGAAAGCGTTCTATCTTTTAATGAGAATTTACTAATAACAAGCGTTTTAGCATTTTTATTGTTTGGTGTTGTTGCTAGATAGAAATATTTGCCATCACTTGCCATACTTGCAACATGGAAAAACTTTGATCTTACTGTATCTAAACGTCCTCTTCCTAAGCCTTCACCTTGCCCTTCAAATTTATCTGCACCTTTGATGAAGTCTGCGTATTGTTTAACTTCAGACGCATTTGGATTTTGTTGGAATCGTAAAAAGGATTTGTTAGAACCCATTAAAATATATTTGTTGTCCATATAAGGGATAATACCGATGATTGGATCAATTGTTGCTGAAAAATAAGGATCTAATTGAAAACTTGATTTTTCTTTAAAATTATCATCTAAGAAAGCAACATCAAATTTTGAGCTTGCAACATATTCACCATAAATGTAATTTAGGGTGTTGATAGGTTTTGAAAATTCAATATCTTTGCTTGTTGCAACTTTTAATGTTTCATCAACATTTAAAGGAGCATTATTGCTATCATTGTCAAATGCTATTCCTAATTTTTGGCTTGCAGGTGCAAATGCGTAATCAGGGGCTTTAACATCTCTTGCGCCAAGAAATGAAAATCCTTTTAATTTACCATTCCAATAATCAGTGGACCAAATAATGTATTTAGGATTTAAACTAAATCTTACTGGATCGCCTTGTCCTGCATAAGGTGGAATCCCAGTGCTTACAAAAGCTTGAAAAACATTAGAAGCAATAATAAATGTCGTAATAAGCACAGCCATAAATGAGAATTTTGTCCATTCTCTAATTTTTTTACCCGCCATTTCTGTGTCAAATTCTCCAAATTTTGGAGCAAATGCAAAAATTACACCTAGCAATAAAACAACCGCCCAAAACACAACTTCTGCCCAAAAATAAGTATGGATCCCAAAAACAGCTAGCCCAAATCCTTGATCCAGATCTCGCATAGCGTGATTTCCAAAATGTGCAAGAGATTGATATAATCCAAACGCAGTAACAATTAATAGTGCAGAAACATATTTGCCCTTAATGCCATATCTAATAATGAAAAACGCAATCACGCCGATATAAATCATTGCTTGGCGTTGTCCCCAACATAATGTGCAAGGACTATCTCCTAGCATATAACCAAACACAATATTTGCAATACCTACAGGTAATAAAATAATTAAAAACCCTGCTAAACACATAAGTGTATAGAAATTTTTTGCTTTTACATTTTCTGTCATTGTTCAGCCTTTAAAGATTCATATTTGTAAGCAGTGCACTTGATTTGTGCGCAATGTAAAGCACAATCATAATTACCCACGAAATCATTACAAGATTAAACGCCAATTTTTCTTTTTCTGGTTTTTTGATGATTAAAATCATCGCAATTAAAACCATTAGAAGTTCTAAAAACTCCATAGCGACTCCTTAAAATTAATGTTGATAAATATCACATGAGGCGGAATTCTAGCGAAGAGTCTATTCTTAGAGTGTTAATTTTTTAAATTAAGAATAATTATTAAGAATAATATAATTTAAAATACTTCATAAAGGGAGTTTGCTTTTGCCATCCATTTTTCTAATTCTTGCCATTTTTCTTCTTGAATTAGAGATTTTGCAAAGGACATTTCTTGCTCAAAGAAATCAATGGATTTTAGGAGTTCTGTGCGGTTTTGTTTGGAAATATCACTCCACATTCTAGGAGAGCTTTTAGCAATTCTTACCATACTCTTAAAACCCCCGCCAGCAAGTGCTAGAATATCTGTTGGATTTTGTTGAGAGAGCACAGTGTTTGCAAGGGCGTAGCTAATAATGTGGGGTAGGTGGCTAATAAAAGCGGCGTGGTTATCGTGTGCTTTGGAATCCATTTTAATAATATGCATTTTTAGAGTAACAAAAATTTCTTTTGCCATTGCAACTTGCAATTCTCCACTTTGTTCTAAATCTGTTAAAACGACAATGTGATTAGGTAAAAGTTCTTTAAAAGCAGCTTTTGGTCCAAAATTTTCTGTCCCACTCATAGGGTGGGCGCAGACGAAGTTTTTGCGAATTTCTTTGGGAATATTTGTTGCAATTAAATGTTTTGTGCTACCTAAATCGATAATGGTGCAATGTGGAGCAATACCTACAAGGTCTGGAAGTAAATGTAAAATTGCTTCAACTGGAGTTGCTAAAAAAATCACATCACAATGTTTGATTTCTTCCAAATTTACACCCTCATCAACAAGTCCTAAAGAAAGTGCTTGTTGCAAATGAATAGGATTATTATCTAATCCTACAATGCTTTTAAACATTTGAGTTTCTCTGAGTGCTAGCCCTAAAGAGCCTCCTATTAATCCTAGTCCAATAATTCCTGCTTGCATTTTTTACCTTATTTGTTAGAAAAATTGTCTGCATTATAATATTGTTTTTATCTATAAAAGGTTAGAATCACGTGATTTTTTAAATAAATTTTTTGTGAAGTAAGGTTTTTAATGCGTTTTCCTAAGTCTTTATCGTCTTTACCTTTGGGATTACTTCTTTCGGTGGGGGCGAATGCTGCAAGTTTGCCAACAATTAAAGAAGTGCGTTATGAAGGATTAAATTATATTTCGCCCTTGATTGCTAATGAAATTGCGAAAGTGCGTATAGGAGAGCCTTTAGATATTAATCACGTGGATGCTTCAGTGCGTGATTTTTATATGCAAGGATATTTTAAAGATATTTGGATTACTGAAGAAAATGGAATCCTAACTTATCATTTTGTAGAAAAGCCAGTGATTGCAAGTTTAATTGTTAGTGGTTATGGCGCAGGAAAAGAGCAGCAACAGCTTGATAAAGAGATTGGCTTAAAAAAGGGCGATGTGTATGATGAGAATAAAATTGTAAATGTGCGTCGTCAGATTGTTCGATTGCTCGAAACGCAAGGTTATTATGACAGTGTAGTTGAAGTAAAAACAGAGGAAATCTCTAAAAATGCGCTCAAAGTTACCTTGGAAATTAATAAAGGTGAGAATATTATCATTCAAGAAGCTAATTATTATGGAAGAGATAATATATCTGTATCGCGCATTGAAGCAGCAACTGCGAATAAAGAAAAAGATTTTATTGGTTGGATGTGGGGATTTAATAATGGGAAGTTGCAAGTTAATGAACTAGAGTCTGATCGCTTAAGAATCCGTGATTTATATTTGCAAAAAGGGTATTTAGATGCTGATGTTACTACTCCATTTTTAAAAACGGATTTTACAACTTATAATGCGGTTTTAGATTATCATATTAATGAAGGTGAGCGTTATAAGGTTTCTGAGATAGAAATTGTTCTAGAAGAAGACGTCATTGAGCTAGAAAAACTTTATGATGGGCTTAAGCTTAAAGGAGGAAAAGTTTATAATGTCGCAAAAATGCGCGATGATATAGAATCCATCCGTTATAGAATTGGAGATTTAGGTTATGCGTTTGTGCGTGTAACTCCTGATTTAGATAAGAATCAAGAGAATGGAAAGGTTAGGCTTATTTACTATGTGCAACCAGGTAGAAAAGTGCGTGTTAAAGATGTTGTTATCTCTGGAAATAATAAAACACTAGATAGAGTAGTGCGCAGAAATGTGCTTATAGCTCCTGGAGAAGAATATGAAATGAGTAAGATTAAGCGTTCTAAAAATGCTCTTATGAGAACAGGAAATTTTGAGAGTGTTGATATTCAAGAAGAGCGTGTTGATGAAGAAAATGTTAATTTGCTTGTTAAAGTTAAAGAGGGGAAAACAGGGGAGTTTGCCTTTGGTTTGGGATATGGAAGTTATGATGGTTTAATGGGAAGTGTTTCTGTCAAAGATCGTAATATTTTTGGGACAGGATTAACAGCAGGAGTTTATTTGGATAAAAGTGAAGTTTCTACAGCTTATCGTTTAAATCTTTACAATCCAGCTGTTTTAGATACGGATTATTCTTTAGGAACAGATGTTTATCAAAGTGATTATGAAAGTTATGACTATACAGAAACCTCTACTGGATTTAGTGTTGTTGGCGGAAGAAGGATTTGGGAAGATTTAGAATTGACACTTGGATATACTTTTCAAGAGACAAAATTGAGTGATTTTGATAGTAAATCATTAGAAGAGCTTTATCGTAGATATTATTATCCTGGAACCTATGTAAAATCCTCCATAATTCCTGGTTTTAGTTTTGATAATACCGATGCATATCTTTTTGCTAAAAATGGGATTAGGGCATCTGGAAATATAGAATATGCTGGAGTTGGAGGAGATGCAGAATTTATCAAATACCAAGGAAGTTACAATTTTTATAAATCTATTGAAGAATGGGTGGATATTGATTTAATTTTTAGATATCGCGCAAGAGCTGGTTATGTACAAAGTGAGGGATATTTGCCAATCAGCGAAAAGTTTTATTTAGGAGGCATAAATAGTGTGCGTGGATTTGAAAGTCGTTCTATTACTCCAAGGGATAAATTTGGCTTAAGAATTGGTGGAAAGCAGTATTTTTATAATACTGCTGAATTAAGCTATAACCCTTTTGAAACTATACAGATGCGTTTTACAGCATTTTATGATTATGGAATGATTGGAAATAAGAATATTAATGATATGCGGCGTAGCTCTGTTGGTTTAGGAATTGAGTGGGTATCTCCAATTGGTGTGATTAATTTTATTTTTCCAAGAGCATTGGATGATAAAAAAGGTGATGAAACTTCATCGTTTGAATTTTCAATGGGGCAGAGATTTTAATGTCAGAATCTTTACAAGAAGTTTTTGTTAGAAACTCTAAAGAAAAAAATGCAATTGTTAAGACAAAATTACCACGTGTGAGTGCAGATGAGATTTTGCACTTAATGCAATATGCCCCCTTAAAAGAGTTAGGAGAGCGTGCCTTAGAAATTAAGCGTAAATTGCATACTGATCGTTTGACAACTTTTGTTGTAGATAGAAATATTAATTATACAAATATTTGTTGGGTGGATTGTAAGTTTTGTGCATTTAAAAGGCGTGTTAATGAAGAAAATACTTATATTCTAAGTTTTGAAGAGATTGATCAAAAAATTGAAGAACTTTTGGCTATTGGTGGTACGCAGATTCTTTTTCAAGGAGGCGTGCATCCAAACTTAAAAATAGAATGGTATGAGGATTTAGTTAGTCATATTGCAAAAAAATATCCACAAATTACAATTCATGGCTTTTCTGCTATTGAGATTAATTACATTGCAAAAATTTCTAAAATCTCTATTGCTGAAGTGTTAGAAAGACTTCACAAGTGTGGGCTTGCTTCAATTCCTGGTGCTGGTGCGGAAATTTTAAGCGATAAAGTGCGTGATGTGATTGCTCCTAAAAAACTAGATTCTGATGAGTGGATTGAAGTGCATAAGGAAGCACATAAACTTGGGATTAAAAGCACAGCCACAATGATGTTTGGAAGTGTTGAGAGCAATGAAGATATTGTGGAACATTGGGAAAGAATCCGTAATCTTCAAGATGCAACAAATGGTTTTAGAGCGTTTATTTTATGGAGTTTTCAACCTGCTTTTACACCTTTACAAAAAGAGATTCCAAACTTACATAAGGCATCTTCAAATCGTTATTTGCGTCTGCTTGCTTGTAGTAGGATTTTTTTGGATAATTTTCAAAATATCCAAAGCAGTTGGGTTACACAGGGATCATATATAGGACAATTAGCTTTATTATTTGGAGCAAATGATTTAGGAAGCACGATGATGGAAGAAAATGTTGTATCTGCAGCAGGAGCTAAAAATTCAATGAATCAGCAAGAAATGATTCATTTAATCCGTGATGTAGGGGAATTTCCGGCAAAAAGAGACACAGCTTATAATATTTTGGAGCGGTTTTGAAAAGAATCATTGTATTATTACTTAGTTTTTTTATGGTAAAGGGGACTTTAATGGCAACTGAAATGAAGAGTTTGCAGGTTAATGGTGTTAAGATTCCGATAATTTTTGAGCAAAATACGCAATTACCTCTTTTTTATGTGCAGCTTGTCTTTAAGGGTGCTGGTGGTGTTAGTAATGGCAAAAATTTAGGATTAGCCGATATTACAAGCTCTCTTTTAAATGAAGGCACAAAAAAGCTAGGTGCAACAAAATTTGCGCAAAAGTTGGAAGAAAAAGCACTTTCCTTAAGTGCAGGAAGCGGCTTAGAAACTCTAAGTTTCACACTTAGTGGAATGCAAAGTATGCAAAAAGATGGAATCTCTTTTTTAAAAGCTTTGCTTGAAGACCCTAATTTTACACAATCTACTCTCAATAAAGTTAAGGAAAATGCTTTAATTGCTATTTTAGAGAAAGAAAATGATTATGACTATCAAGCAAATCGCTTATTGCAATCTCTTCTTTTTAAGGGAACTGCGTTGGAGTATCCTTTAAGCGGAACACAAGAATCTATTGCAAAGATGACATTGGGAGATGTGGAGAAATTTTATAAAAGCCATGTGAATTTAGAATCGTTAATTTTAGTTGTGGGTGGAGATGTGGATTTTAATGTAGTTTCTAAGGACTTAGAGACAGCTTTAAGCAAGCTTCCAAAAGGCAAAAAACAAATCATTGCAAAAAGAGAAGCAAATCACTCTAAATCTTATCAACGCACATTAAAAGATACACAACAAGCCTACATTTATTTTGGTGCGCCTTTAAAGGTTGAAAATTTACAAAAAGAGTTAGCTTATATTAAGGTGGCTTCTTTCGTGCTTGGGGGAAGTGGGTTTGGTAGTCGTATGATGGAAGAGGTGCGCGTGAAAAGAGGATTAGCTTATTCTGCTGTAATGCGGCTTAATGCGACAAATAGACAAGCTTACGCATTAGGATATTTGCAAACAAGTTTAAAAAATGAAAAAGAAGCACAAAAAATTGTTGTGGAAGTGGTTAAAGAGTTTGTAAAAAAAGGAATCACACAAGAAGAATTAGATGAAGCAAAACGCTATTTGCTAGGCAGTGAGCCATTACGCAATGAAACACTATCTCAACGCTTAGGCACAGCTTATATGAATCATTATGATGGACTCCCACTAGACTTTAATGCACAGGTTTTAAAAGAGATTTCTACGCTAAAACTTAATGAAATTAATGCGTATATTAAAACACATAAAGAGATAGAAGACTTAACTTTTGCCATAGTGAGTGCTGATACAGAAAAATAATGACATTAGAGTTTTGGCAAAAATATGGCAAAACGCCTTTTGAGGCTATACTGCAAGCTTTGCCAAAGAGTTATACAAATACTTTTTTAAGTGAAAATTTAGAAGTTGCACAAAATGCGGTGCTAGAGGTTGAAGTTTTAAATTTTAAATGGGCTTCTCCAGCGCGCGTGCTTTGCTATTCTTCAAAGTTTCAATGTGAGTTAGAGTTAATTATTTTTCACCCAAAGCCTTATCATAAAAATCAATTTAAGCCCAAAACCACACTCATTGTGAGTGGAAAAGTCCAAAAATATGGAATCTCTTTTTCGCTAATTCAGCCAAAAGTTCTCACAACAACTAATGTTATTATGCTAAATTTTGGTTCAAAAGGCGGCAAAGAACGCTCTCTTAGGGATTTTGGAGAATCTGTGGCTTTGGAATCTTTAAGGGAATTTTATCCTAATGTTCTGCCTATGATTTTAGAATCAATTTATAAGATTTATCACCCAGATTCCATATTTTTGAAAGATTTTAATGCAAATGGAGGTTATTTTGGGCATTATTTAGAAGCATTAAAGTTTATTGAAATCTATGAATATATGCGTCTTTTGCGTCAAAAAAAACGCCATTTTAAAGCTTTAAAACAATTAAATGGAGAGATAGATCAATGGATAAAATCTCTGCCTTTTACACTCACTCAAGGGCAATTAGGAGCGATTAAAGAGATACAACAATCCTTAAAAGGAGAGTTTGCTGCAAGGCGCGTGATTGTAGGAGATGTAGGTTGTGGTAAAACAATAGTGATTTTAGCCTCTGTATTAATTGCTTATCCTAACAAAAGCGTGTTAATGGCTCCAACTTCTGTGCTTGCAAAGCAGCTTTTTAATGAAGCACAAAAGTTTTTACCGCTAGAAGTGGGATTGCTAACACAAAATAGTAAAATTAATGTAGAGAATTGTGATTTTTTAATTGGAACACACGCTTTATTGTATCAAGATTTAAGCAATAAAGCTTTAGTAATGATTGATGAACAACATCGCTTTGGAACTGCACAAAGAAGTGCGTTAGAGAAAATGTTTAATACTGATTCAAAAAAAGCTCATATTTTGCAGTTTTCTGCAACTCCTATTCCACGCACACAAGCAATGATTGCTTCAAATTTTTTAGACTTTAGTTTTATTAAAGATGTGCCTTTTAGAAAAGATATTACAACACGCATTATTCATCAGCAAGATTTCAAAGATTTGCTTGCGCATATTCAAGGAGAAATTCAAAAAGGCAACCAAATCATTATTGTCTATCCCTTGGTAGAAGAGAGTGAAGCATTAAACTATACAGCACTAAAAGATGGAGAAATATTTTGGAGAAAGCATTTTGATGCAGTGTATAGCACGCACGGAAAGGACAAAAATAAAGAGAGTGTTTTAGAAGAATTTAGAGAAAAAGGGAGCATTTTGCTTGCAACAACAGTGATTGAAGTTGGAATCTCATTGCCAAATTTAAGCACGATTGTGATTGTTGGGGCGGAGAGATTGGGGCTTGCAACTCTACATCAGTTGCGCGGGAGAGTTAGTCGTAATGGTTTAAAGGGATATTGCTTTTTATTTACTAAGCAAAAGGTTACAGAACGCTTGGAGAAATTTTCAAAAACTCAAAATGGTTTTGAAATCGCACAACTTGATTTAGAATATCGCAACAGTGGAGATTTGTTAAGTGGAATCCATCAAAGTGGAAAGCAATTTAATTGGATAGATCTAAGCAAAGATGAAAAGATTATAAAACTAGCAAAAGAAGCGTTAAACCACACTTCTAGTGTTTAGATAGAGATTAACCTCTATCTTTTAAACCTAACTTTTCAATCAAGCTTGCATAGCGTTTAAAATCTGTGCGTCTTAAATAAGAAAGCAAACCTTTTCTTTGAGAAACAAGCTTTCTTAGACCTAAACGGCTTGAATGGTCTTTCTTGTTGATTTTTAAATGCTCTGTTAAGGATTTGATTCTATCGCTAAGCAAAGCAACTTGAACTTCTGTGGAACCTGTGTCTTTAGGATTTCTAGCAAAAGCAGAAACAATTTCTCTTTTTTTCGCCGAATCTTGAGCCATTGGTGACCTCCTGATTGGTATAAAATTAAAAGCCGAAATTCTAGCATAAAAAAGTAAAAATCCGCTAAAATTCTATAAACTTCTTGATTTTATGGGGTAAAAACTACTAAAATTACGGACTAATTTTGTTTTTTGGAGTAGATTTGGCAGTAGCAGAGAAAAAAACTTCGCTTCTTGGTAAAATTGCACCCTTTTTGGGGTTTTTGACCGGCTCAAAAGATTTAACGGTTGTCTTTTTTATTGTGGCGATTTTAGCAATTATTATTGTTCCGCTCCCTAGTGCTTTGTTGGATTTTTTTCTTGCAATTTCTATTGCGCTTTCTGCTTTGATTATTTTGATTGCTTTATATGTGAAAAAACCCACAGATTTTTCTGCATTTCCTACGCTTTTGCTAATTATTACGCTTTTTAGGCTTTCTTTAAATATTGCGACAACAAGAATGATTTTAAGCAATGGGCATTTAGGACCTGAGGCTGTAAGTGATATTATTACTGCATTTGGGCAGTTTGTTGTTGGCGGGAATTATGTTATTGGAATCATTTTGTTTATAATTTTAGTGATTATTAACTTTATGGTTGTAACAAATGGTTCTACAAGGGTTTCAGAAGTTAAAGCAAGATTTACGCTTGATGCAATGCCGGGTAAGCAAATGGCAATTGATGCGGACTTAAATTCGGGCGTTATTGGACAAGATGAAGCAAAGGCAAGGCGTGATGCTCTAGGAGCGGAGGCGGATTTTTATGGCTCTATGGACGGAGCTAATAAGTTCGTAAAAGGTGATGCTATTGCTGGGATTATTATCACGCTTATTAATATTATCGGCGGATTTTTAATTGGTGTGTTTCAGCGTGATATGACTTTAAGCGATGCAGCGGCTACTTTTACGATTCTAACTATTGGCGATGGACTTGTTTCACAGCTCCCCGCACTTATTGTTTCTACTGCAACAGGTATTATTGTAACACGCTTTAGTAAGGAGGGAGATAATTTTGCTTCTGGGATTATTGATCAGTTAATTAATGAATCAAAAACTCTATTGATTGTGGGCTGTATTTTGCTTCTTTTTGCGATGGTCCCGGGATTGCCAACACTATCTTTAGGTTTTGTGGGGTTATTGTTTTTGGGGCTTTCTTTGCTTTTAAGCAAGCAAAAAGAAGGCGAAGTTTGGAAATATGTGGAATCTCTTTTGAAAAAAATCAAAAAAGAAGACAAAACAAAACTTCAAGATGGTATTGATGTTGAGAATTTACCGCAACGCAAAGCCGCACAAGAAGCTGCAGCTAAAGCTGCACAGCAATCTCCAAAAGAGAGTGAAGAAGAACGCAGAAAGCGTGATGAAGCAGAAATTGATAATGCGTTAAAAGTGAAGATTTTGCGCGTTGAACTTGGGTATCAGTTGATTAAATTTGCAGATCCTGCGCAAGGTGGAGAGCTTGTTAATAAAATCCGTCAAATCCGTAAGGCAATGGCAACAGAATATGGAATCCTAGTGCCTATGGTGCATTTAAGAGATAATTTGGATTTAGAGCCTAATGTGTATAAGATTTTGCTCAAAGAAATTGAGATTGGGCAAGGGAAAATTATGATGGATAAATATCTTGCAATCGCCTCTAGTGGCTTTGCAGGAGAGCTTCAAGATGGAATACCAACAAAAGAGCCAGTCTTTGGATTAGATGCTTATTGGGTTGATGAAGATAAAAAAGAAGACGCGATTATTGAAGGTTATACAATTATTGATGGTGCAACAGTGATTAGCACGCATATTCAAGAGCTTATCAAACGCTATGCTGAAGAATTATTGACGCGTCAAGAAGTGCATAATTTACTAGGTAAGCTAGGGCAGGATTATCCGGTTCTTGCAGAAGAAATTAAAGGCGTTGGTGTAGGAACAATTCAACATATTTTAAAAGAATTGCTGCACGAACAAATCCCTATTAAGGATATGTTAAGTATTGCTGAAGCTATTGCTGATGGCTATCCTGCATATAAGAATGATTTGCCAACACTTACAGAATATGTTAGAGCATGCTTAAAACGCCTAATTACACATAATTTTCAAAATGATGATGGGACATTGCGTTATTTTGTCCTCTCGCCAACTTTGGAGCAGTTTTTGTTAGAACGCTTGCCAGAAGGTCAGAAAATGGGGCAACGCTTACGCTTAAGTCCGACAGAATCACAAAGTTTAATAGATGCCATTAATGTTGCACAAGAAAAAGGAGCTTCTTTAGGGGCTGTACCAACAATCATTGGTGGAATTCCAATGGTGCTTAGAAAGCCTTTAGCAACTTTTATGGAGCAATATAATTTTGGGCGTAATATGATTGCTTTAAGTGTGGCGGAGATTGATTATCAGGCGAAATATGAAATTTTAGGTGCAGTGGATTTTCCAATTTAGTAAGGCAATAGAGTATGGAAGTGTATCATTTATCGCATATTGATTTAGATGGTTATGGCTGTCAAATGGTAAGCAAAGAGATTTATAGACAAGCATTTAAAGATTGCAAAATGTCTTTTTATAACGCAAACTATGGCAAAGAAGTTGGCGCGCGCTTAGAACAGATTTATAAAGGAATCAAAGCGCAGAGCATTGGGAGTAAAGCACATATTTTAGTAAGTGATTTAAATTTGAGCTTTGAAGAATGTGAGCGACTTATGCAGGCTGTGCTAGAGCTTAATCTTAGTGGATTTAGCGTAACTTTTGAACTTTTAGACCACCATAAAAGCGGACAAGAATGTGCGCAAAAATACTCTTGGTATGTGTTAGATACAAAGCGTTGTGCGACAAAAATCGTTTATGATACGCTTTTAATGCGTTATGGAGTTTGCGATTCTATAAAGGCTTGGCTAGAACCTATGGTTGAGATGATAAATAGTATTGATTTATGGCTTGAAAATGGGTTTGCCTTTGAATTTGGTAAAGTAGCAATGCGCTTAATTGTAGAGGCAAAAGAGTTAAATCGCTTTATGTTTGATGATGAAGATAGAGAATATAAACTAGCGTTATTGCGTGAGTCTGCAAAGTTTCTTGTGCAAAATAATGGACATATTTTATTGGATAATGCAGTCTTAGAGATGAAAAAATGCTTTTTAAAGGGTAGTTTGTTGAGTGATACACTAGATAATCTTGCATCAAAGCATCAAAGTGAGCTTTTAGCGCAAAAGGCGGAATTTTGTAGTGTGTATTGGGGAGAATATCGGGGGTTTTTGAGTTATAGTATTGGAAATATTTCAGTGCTAGCAAATTTATTTTTAAAAAATAATCCACAATTTGATTTTTTTATGGATATTAGTGCTAGGGGAAATGTAAGCTTGCGCGCAAATAATGCTTGTGATGTGAGTTTGCTAGCAAAGCAGTGTTTTAATGGTGGCGGACATCCAAATGCAAGCGGTGGGAAGATTGAGAATTTTAAAGAAAGCTTTGTGTATGCTGATATTAAGGCTTGCGTGCAAAGTATTTTAGAGGAACTTTAGAATTTAGGAGTTAATGTATGGAAAAAATTAAAGCTTTAGAAGAAGAAATTGAAGAATTATCTATTCAACTTAGCGATATGTTGTGCGTGGCGTTGCTTTTAAGTGGAGTTAAAGAAGAAAAGATTCAAGATGCATTAGACGCTTATATTGATAATCTTGATGATGAGAGTGTGGAATATGGGACAAGAGAGATTTTGCAAAATCTCCAGAATCTAAAAGCCACACACCCAGCATTGTTTCATAAGGACAAAGCTTGCAAGTAAAGCGTGTTGCAATTTTATTCAGTGGAAATGGAAGCAATTTAGAAGCATTAATTAAATCTTTGCATAACAAGTCTTTTTGCGTTCAACAAGGAGTAAATTGGCAAGGCGAAGCAAAAGAGTTTTTAATAGGTGGAATCACAAAATCATTTGTAGAGTGTGAAGAGTGTATTAAAGAAGCATTTAAAGTAGAGGTTGTGTTAGCACTTAGTAACAAAAAGGATGCTTATGGTTTGGTGCGTGCTAAAAGTCTTGGGATTCACACGCAAATTTTAGAAAGCAGTGCCTTTAAGGATAGAGTAGAGTTTGATAAAGAGCTCGTTGCAATTTTAAAACCTTTAAAATTAGATTTATGTGTTTTAGCGGGTTTTATGCGGATTTTAACCCCTATTTTTACAAATGCAATCAAAGCGATTAATATTCATCCATCACTTTTGCCACTTTTTAAAGGAGCGCATGGGATTGTGGAATCCTATCAAAGTCAAATGAAGCTCGGGGGAGTTAGCGTGCATTATGTAAGCAGTGAGCTAGATAGTGGGGAGATTATCGCGCAAGGTATTTTAATCAAAAAAGAAAAAGAGAGTTTGGAATCCTATGAAGAGCGCGTGCATAGGTTAGAGCATTATCTTTATCCTTTAGCGGTGTTAGAGGTATTAGTGTGAGTTTTCCTAAAATTAGTGTTTGTATGATTGTTAAAAATGCGGAATCCACTTTAAAGGAGTGCTTAGAATCACTAGGGCGTTTTGATGAGATTATCCTAGTGGATAATAAAAGCACAGATAATACACTACAAATCGTACAAGAGTTTAATGGAACTTATCAAAATCTAAAAGTCTTTGAAAGCGAATTTATCGGTTTTGGAGCATTAAAAAATTTAGCATTAAGCAAGACTAGCAATGATTGGGTGTTTAGTATTGACGCAGATGAGGTGCTTGATAGAGATGTATTTAAAGAGCTTGAAAGCTTACAATGGAGTGAAAATTTAATTTTAGCAATGCCTAGAAAAAATCTATATCGTGGAGAATGGATTAAGGCTTGTGGTTGGTATCCAGATTTTGTCAATCGGATTTTTAATAAAACACATACGCAATTTAATACAAATTTAGTGCATGAAAGCTTAGAGATGCAAAAGGACACGCAAATTGTGCAATTAAAAAATGGTCTTTTACATTATGCTTATAATGATATAGAAACTTTACTTGTAAAAATGCAGCATTATTCCACGTTATGGGCAAAGCAGAATCTACACAAAAAAAGTTCAATGTTTAGGGCAGTTTTACACGGGGGTTTTAAGTTTGTGCGCGATTATTGTTTTAAAAAAGGATTTCTATATGGCTATAAAGGCTTTATAATTAGTGTTTGCAATGGACTTGGAGCGTTTTTTAAATACGCAAAACTTTATGAATTGCAATGCAAAACATCACCAAAAAGTGTGAGTTTGATTATCACAACTTATAATCAAAAGAAGCGTTTAGCGTTAGTTTTAGATTCCATTAAAGAGCTTGAAATGTTGCCTAATGAAGTGCTTATAGCAGATGATGGCAGTGATGAAGATACAAAGGAGCTAATAGAATCCTATCAAGTGGATTTTCCTTGCGTGTTAAAGCATATTTGGCAAGAAGATAAAGGATTTAGAGCTTCTAAGAGTCGGAATAATGCTTTTAAGGAAGCAAGTGGAGAGTATATTATTATCATTGATGGTGATATGGTGTTGGAATCACATTTTATTAAAGATCATTTACGCTTTGCAAAACCTAAGCAAATTTTGCAAGGTTCAAGGGTGATTTTAGACCCTAAAAGGACAGATAATGTAATAGAGCAAGGAGTTTGTAAAGTCAAAGAATATAGAGGCTTGAAATCTAGGCGTTGCAAGCTATTTTCTTATTTAATATATGCAAATTCAAGTATTTCAAAAGATTTTTTTAAAACAAGGGATTTTATTAAAGGGATTAGGAGTTGCAATATGAGCTTTTATAGGCGGGATTGTCTAGATATTGGAGGATTTAATGAGAAATTTATTGGTTGGGGGAGAGAAGATTCAGAATTTGTTGCAAGATTTTTATTTAATGGAGGGGAGTTTAGGAGATTGAAGTTTGCAGGGATTGCTTATCATTTGTATCATTTAGAAAATAATCGTGCAATGTTGGAATCTAATCATCAAATTTATCTTCAAACACTAAAAGAGCAAAAAACACAATGGAAGTAACTCAAAAAATCCTTTTAACCATTGGCGATATTACGATAAAAGGTGGAGCAGAACGCGTCGTAGTAAATTTAGCAAATGCGTTTGTAGAGCATGGCTTTGATGTTGAGATTCTAAGTTTTTATAAGGGCGGAGACAAAGAGTCTTATGCGCTAGATCCTAAAGTGAAACTTAGATATTTAAATGTAACTACAATGGATAATAAGCGTAAAAGTCTTTTGTATAGGTTGTTTTATAAAATTTATGAAAGTTATTGGCTAAATAGGCATTACAAGGATAAAGATTTTATTATTTTTAATAACTCTCCGCACTATCCTTTGTTTAAGTGTGAAAATACGCATTATGTAAAGATAATACACACAGCATCAAAAGGGCGTTATTTAGGGAGATATAACTTTTTTGATACGCTTGTGCTTGTGTCATCTGGAGAATTTGAGTTTTGGCAAAGGCATCATAAAAATGTTAGAGTGATTCCAAATTTCTTGTTTAATTGTCCAAAAGAACGCACAGATTATAGACAAAAATGTGTTATATCAGTTGGGAGAATGACAGATAATGACGAAAAGGGTTTTAAACGCCTTGTGGAAGTTTGGAATCTTGTATGTAGGCAATATAAAGATTGGAAATTATGTATTGTAGGCGAGGGGGAGAGTAGAGATGAGATTACGGCAAAAATTAAAGAATATCAACTTGAAGATTCTGTGATTTTAGAGAATTTTACAGATAAAATTAGTGAGAAATATCTAAGCTCTAGCGTATATGCGATGACAAGTTATGCGGAGGGCTTTGGTATGGTATTGGTTGAATCTGGTGCTTACGGATTGCCTTGTGTGGCATTTGATGTTTTATCAGGTCCTAGGGATATTATAGAAGATAAGCAAAGTGGGTTTTTAATCCCTAATGGAGATTTACGAGAATATGCGAAACAATTAGCGCATTTAATGGGTAAAGAGAGTTTGAGAGAGAAAATGGGAGAGTATGCAAAACAAAGGGTAGCAAAAAAATTTTCTAAAGAAGTAGTAATGCAAGAGTGGGAGAAGTTTTTTAGAGCAGTTGATTAAATTTTTGTGTGCTAAATTTTTTAAAATTTCTTTTAATTTTTAAAGCCTTTAAAAGCACGCTTAAAGCCCCCTTTTTGTGTTTTCTAGCAAAAAGAATAATCTCTCCTAAAATACAGCATAGCCCAAAGAGATCCTTTGGGATTTTAGTTGTTAGATTTGCGTCATTTTCTGGTGTGTGAATTAAGGTTTTTAGAGCAAAATATCCTGTGAATTTTGAAGAGAGTTTAAAGACTTCAAAGCCTAAAGAGGCGAAGTGCAAATACTCTTTAATGGAAGTTTTGGATTCTAATAATTCTTGATTAAAACTTGGCGTAATTGTTGCATAATGCCACCAAATGTCGTTGATGTTTTCTTCTTTGCTATTGACATAGCTTTGTAAAAATTTCCAAGGTTTTTCACCATAGTGAATAATTTTTGGATTTCTATAACTTTGCATAAACTCCTCTCTAGTGCAGTTTAAACGATATTTTTGCTCATCTTTACAAATCGCAATACAAAAGCTAATAGAAGAAAAATTATAGGCAATAGGAAGTTTTAAAAGCTTATCTTGCGGGATTGTAGCATTTAGTAAGTCTTGGTCGGCAGCTTTGATGTAATAGCATTTTTTAGCAAGATCTTCACATTTTTCTTGAATTTTATGTTGTTTGTAGTTTAGTGTGTTAATGAGTAAAAAGCCAGAATTAAAATAATCATCGTTAAAGTTAAAAGTTGTTGTTTTGCCATTTTCTTTGTATTTGATTTTGCGCTTTTTAGTGCCCGGATCATTGATGGCTGCTAGAATATAGTCTTTTAAATCTATGGCAAAAAGTTCTCTTAAATCACAAAGGCAAAGCATATCAGAGTCTAAATAAAGACATTTTGTAATAGAGTCATCGAGATAAAAATCTAATCTTAAGCGATAATATGGCAAATAATTACTATGTGCAGCACCAGAGATTGGGAAGTTTGCAAACTCTTTGTCATTTATGAGATGTGTTAGAATTTCGCAAGGATAGATCGCGTGAAGAGCGTTTTGGAGTTCTTTTAGTTTCTTTTGAGTTGTGCTAGAGATAGAATTGCTTAGGATATGAAACACATAGCCTTCTTTGCAGTATTCTTTATTTTCTTGTTTGGATAAGGTGTTTAAATTCATATTTTGATAACTAGTAAAAGAGCTATTTTTAGGAGCTTTAAAGCCTTCTTTGTGGCAGAAGTCTTTAAAGCTTAATTTAGGGTTTGTCTTATAGATAATACTTGTGATTAAGACAGAGGTGTATTTGATATAATTTTCATCAGCACTTAAAATAATATGAAACATTGGAATCCTTTTTGTAAAAATTATAGCAGAATATGGTAGGATTTCAGTTTTTGAAGGTGATGTAGATGAAGACCATTCTTGTGATTTTAGGAACTAGACCTGAAGCGATAAAATTAGCTCCAGTTATTTTAGAGCTGCGTAAGGATTCTGCATTTAAAGTTTTGGTTTGCAATACAGAACAACAAAAAGAACTTTCAAATCAGACATTGGGGTATTTTGGAATTACGGCTGATTTTCGTTTGAATGTTATGTTGTCAAATCAGACTTTAGCCGGTGTTCAAGCAAGGATTTTGAATTCTTTAGCAGATCTTTATTGTAATAATCAAATTGATGCTACGATTATTCAAGGCGATACAATGAGTGCATTTTGTGGAGCTTTAGCGAGCTTTTACAAAAGGATTCCGATTTTTCATATTGAAGCTGGTCTTAGAAGCTATGATAATTTTGAGCCTTATCCAGAAGAAGCCTTGCGTCAAATGATTGCTCGCATTGCAGATTTGCACTTTGTTCCAACACAAAGAGCTTATATGGCTTTAGTTAAAGAAAATATCAAAGAAGAAAAGATATTTATTACTGGAAATACGGTTATTGATGCTTTAGAGTGTTTGTCAGATAGTGTTATAAAAAGGGCAGAAAAACATTTAAAAAATCTTCATATAGAACTAAATGATAAATTGGTTTTTATAACAGCACATCGCAGAGAAAACTTTGGGGAAAGATTGGAGTATATTTTATCGGCGATCATCGGGCTTGCACAAGAGTTTGGCGATCATCAATTTGTGTTTTCTGTGCATCCTAATCCAAATGTTTCTGATAGAGTTTTTGAGAGATTAAATGGGATTTTTAATGTGATTTTAACTAGTCCTTTAGATTATCCTGAAACAATTTGCTTAATCAAAAGTGCAAAGCTTATCTTAACAGATTCTGGTGGGATTCAAGAAGAAGCACCTACTTTTGGCACTCCTGTGTTGGTGATGCGTTATGAAACTGAACGCACAGAGGGGATTGAAGCTGGTTTTTCTAGGTTAGTTGGTGCTGATGAGTATAAAATCTTAAAAGAAGCAAGAGAGATTTTAAAGCAAGATAGAGAAAAAACACGCCTAAAGAGCAGTAGAAATCCCTATGGAGATGGAATGTCGGCATTAAGGATATATTTGGAAATTAGAAATTTTAAGGAGATGAAATGAAAATGATTCAAAAACTATTAGGCAGACTCAATGAGAGCAAAAGATTTGTTTTTTCTGAAAGAGAGTATAATCTAGTGTTAGATTTCTTTTTAAATTACCAGTCATTTAGAACATTGTATGACTGTTCTTTGCAAACTCAATTAGATATAGAAAAGTGCAAAAAATACAAAAAGATGCTATATAAAGATAGAAAACTTGGAATGTATTATTTTGGTGAAAATGCAGAACCGCAACCTTTTATGTTTGAATATATCAAAAAACTTATTCCAAATTTTTCTTATGATCTACATATAGCAGAAATCGGTCCTGGAAAATTCCCTATTGTTGCAGATAAAAAATATAAAAATTGGATAGGAGTTGATTATAATTTGCAAAATAATAGTGCGGGAGGGGGGGGGGACGAAATTATAAATTTTAATGGAAGAATTTGGGATGTAAATAATTATCCTACAAAAAATATTTATCAAGGATCATGGGAGAATTGTTCGAAGATAGAAAATATTCAAGATAGACTAAATGCCTTTGATTTTGTTATTAGCTCACATTCTTTTGAGCATGTTTTTGAGCCAATAAAATCCTTAAATAGCGCGGCAGAATTATTAAAGCCAAATGGTTATATTGTTCTTTTCGTGCCAGATGGTTTTTCAGATGATCCAGCATCAAGAAATGAAGTTACACATACACTGTATTTAGTGCCAGACATGATAAAAGAATTTTTTCAATACTCTGGAAAATATAAGAATTTAAAGGTTGAAGTATTTAGACCAAATTATGATTATGTAATTACAGCTCAAAAATTATAATTAACACAGAAAAGGGGCATAAAATGGAACATAGACTTTTTCAAAATAATGAATTTGATAAGATTTGGGATAAAATTGAAAAGAATGAAAATTTTGTATTATTAAGATATGGTGATGGTGAGTGTGCAATTATGTGCGGACGCAAGGTTACAGCACAGGAAGGTTGGCAATCTACAGATTATGTTTCTAAACTTGGAGAAGCATTGCTTGCTTCGTTAAATCTTGATGATGAAAAAGTTTTTTATGGAATCTCTTGTCCTTGTTGTGATATGAGTGCATATCTATGGTATATGACGAGAATAAGAAGTAGAAATATTACATTTTCTAATTTTTGGTCAAATGCAAATTATAAGAAATTTGAAGAAAAGTTTCCTACTTTACACAGAGATGTTGTATTGATTGCAAATTATAGAGCGAAAAATCGTAAAATAGGCAATTTAAATATCCTAAAACATTATGAAGTTAGTGATGATTGTATTGGCTTTTGGGAGAATGATGCAAAGCAAATGATTGAGCAAATAAAACAAGATTTTGGGTGCAGAAATGATTTGCTTTATGTTGTTGCAGCAGGTCCTATGAGTGAGCCTATCATTGTGGATTTGTTTCAAAACAATCCGAACAATTGTTACATAGATTTTGGCTCTGCGCTTGATACTTTTATTCATAATAAACAAACTAGACCTTATATGGATGTAACAAGTGATTATGCCAAACGCATTTGTTGGATGTATAATCCTAGAATGATTAATTTTGATGTCAGCGTGATTTTGACAGCATATAAAAAACCGTCAAATCTAAGATTGCAATTAGAAGCACTGAAGAATCAGAGTGTTAAACCTAAAGAGATTTTGTTATTTCAAGATGGGATAGATGAAGATTATAAAATCGTCTTTAATAAAGAATTATTGGATCATTTTGATGATGTGAAAATTTGCGATAAAAATTATGGAGTCTGGGAAAGGTTTGATTTTGCAAGAAAAAATGCAAAATCACAATATGTATGTGTTTTTGACGATGATACGATTCCAGGCTCAAGGTGGCTTGAAAATTGCCTAGTGCAAATGTGTGAAAAAGAAGGACTTTATGGGACAATCGGAATTGTTTTTGATGAGATGGAAAAATATCCTTATGACAAGTCATTTAGGGTTGGTTGGGATGGAAATTTGGATTATACAGCAAGAGTGGATTTGGTGGGACATAGTTGGTTTTTGAAAAGAAAATGGCTAGATTATTTATTTGAGAATACACAAAAATATTCAAATTTCAAAATTGTCGGTGAAGACATCACTCTGTCTTATAAATTAAAACAAAAAGGTATTAATACTTTTGTCCCACCACACCCTAAGGATCAGCAGGAACTTTGGGGTTCATTAAAAAAGTATGCAATGAAGTTTGGAGTAGACAACAATGCAATCTCAATGAACCCGCAAAATATACAGAAAATGAATATTTTTATACAAGAAATTATAAAAGATGGTTTTATGACCTTAAAACAAGAAGATATTAAATATTATTCTAAATTGCGCAAAGATTTAAAAAGAAAGTTCAGCATTGAGTTGTTACAGAAAATTTTTTCTATTAAAAATTCTTCTGATAAAAAATATAAAATTATTAGAATTTTTGGAGCCAAGTTTAGAATTTTAAAATAAATTAAATAAAATTAAGAAATTGGTTAATAATTCTTTTAGAGTAATTTTATATAAAAATAACGTTCAGAGTTATCTAAATCTTTAATTACGAGATTATCTGGGTCTACATTTGGAACATGTCTTGTAAAGAATTCTTTTGGACTAATAACTATCTTTTCTTTATTGTTCAAAAGAAATGCAGCCCACCAACTAAAAGTAGAATTTGATTTAATACTATGTTTGCAGCTTCGCATAAGCTCCATTTCTTCGATGGCATCGCCTTCACCATTACCTTCAACAAAGTCAAAAAATATGCCATTTGTGATTTTGGGATCAAGTGTTTGTAAAAAATGATTTTTGCACCATTGCATATCATTGCTAAAAATAAATATATGCGGTTTTTTTAATTTATCTTTTATAATTTTTAAGGCTTCATTATAGTAATTCGTTTGGCATAAATTTATAAATCCTGTATCACCTAGATAATCCCCGCGACGAACATGTAGAAAGCAAGAATTTTTTGTGGATAGAATATGGTTTTGTAATTTTTGATTATTTTGGCTTAATGGAGTTTTGAGAATAAAATCATTTTTTAATATTTGTTCAATGTCAATGAAATATTTTATATTTTGAAAATATCCCAAGAAATAAGCATTTATTTCAAAATTATTGTTTATAACATATTCAGGTGTTAGATTGGCATCTCTGTATATAGGAAATTTATATTTTTGTAAGCGATATTTTTTAGGCAAAAAATTATTAATTATTCTAGCGAACTGATTTTTTGGAATTTTAAAATCATAAACTATTGGCACAGTAAGATTAAAACGATCTATTTCAAATCTTCTTTGCGGAGTAATCCTTTTTAAATCTTGGTTATGATAATCAAGAAAGACTTGAGTGTTTTTTAATAAGCTAAGAGATTTTGCAAAAGCATAGCAAAACATTTGATTTCCTAATCCACCCATTAATCTTACAATCATTTTTGCTCTCTTTATTCCGCCATAGCGCAAGCTCTAGTTTCACGGATTACGCTTACTTTTACTTCACCCGGATATTGCACGCTAGATTCTATATCTTTTGCAATTTCTCTTGCTAAGAGATAGGCTTCATCATCATTGATATCCTCAGATTTTGCAATCACACGCACTTCGCGTCCAGAATTGATTGCATAAGCGTGTAAGACTCCCATTTTAGAAGTCGCAATTTTTTCTATCTCGCTTACACGCCTTAGATAGTTTTCTAGCACTTCGCGTCTTGCTCCCGGTCGTGCAGCAGAGAGTGCATCCGCTGCACAAACTGCAGCTGCTTCAATGCTTTTAACTTCTTCATTTCCGTGATGAGAGAGAATCGCATTCAAGACAACAGCAGGTTCGTTATAACGCCTTGCAATTTCTGCTCCAAGTTCTACATGAGTGCCTTTAAAATCGTGCGTGCGTGATTTTCCTATATCGTGCAATAACCCAGCTCTTGCCGCAAGCAGACAATCTCCACCAAGCTCTGCGGCGATGATTCCAGCAAGATTTGCCACTTCTAAAGAATGTGCAAGAGCGTTTTGCCCATAGCTTGCGCGATAACGAAGTTTGCCGATAAGTTTTTTAACTTCTGGGTGGATTCCATTAATACCTAAATCTAGCACGACACGTTCCCCTTCTTTGCAAATGCTATCTTCAAATTCATCAAAGCATTTTTGATAAATCTCTTCAATGCGCGCAGGTTGGATTCTGCCATCTTCTAATAATTTGTTAATTGTTTCAACTGCAATTGCGCGGCGATAGAGATTGTGGGAGCTTACAATAATGACATTTGGTGTATCATCAATAATGATATCCACGCCACAAATCATTTCTAAAGCCTTGATGTTGCGCCCTTCTTTACCAATAATGCGCGCTTTTAAATCATCACTTGGCAGAACAATACTTTGGATTAGGCGTTCTGCTGCAAATTCTCCTGCAAAGCGTGAAGTCGCCATTGCTAAGATGTAGTTCGCCTTATCTTTTGCTTCTTCTTTTGCTTGCATCTCCTGCTCTCTAATGATTTTTGCGGCTTCTAGCTTGGATTCTTCTTTGATACGTTCTAAAAACATTTGTTTAGCTTCGCTTTTGGTAAGATTTGCTATTTTTGAGAGATTTTGGGTGAGTTCTTCAAGCTTTGTATTGTAAGTTGTTTTAAGTCTTTTTAGAGATTCTTGCTCTTCAAAAAGTGCATTGCGATCTTTGCTCAGAAGATGTTTTTCGTGTTCAATTTTACACATTTCTTTTTCTATGCGTTGAGATTGTGTAATTTTTTCTTTTTCAAACAGCAAGAGATTTGCTTCGTGTTCTTTTAAGATTCTGTTGCTTTCTCTATCGGCATTTAATTTTGCTTCTAATTCAATATCTTTTGCTTTAATTTTAGATTCTTGAAATAATTTTTCTGCTTCATATTCTATTGCCTTTGCCTTTGCGTTTGCCTGCTCTATTTGGACTGCTAGTTTTGCGTGTGAGAGTTTGCGTGAAATAAGATAGCTACCCCCTCCAGCGATGATAGCGGAGAGAATAGAACTTGTGAGAACCCATATTACCATTGTGAATATCCTTAAATTTTAGGTAGGCAAAGGGAGAAATAAATGTATCTGCTTGTAAATCATAAGATTGTGTGATTGCACATTGTGCTAGATTTAATGCACGGCATATAAAAATTGTTTGAGGTTTTGTTTTTAAAGTGCTAAAAAATCTATCATACATTCCTTTGCCAAATCCTATGCGTTTAAATGTTTTATCAATTCCAATAACTGGGACAATTGCGTAATCTAGTTTAGAAATTTTAAAAGATGAATGGCTAGATTCATAAACTCCAAAATCCCTTTTTTGCATTGGAAGCCTATATTTTACAATTTTAAAACTGATACCCTGCATAAAGGGTAAAAAAATCTGCACCTTTTTTTGTTTTTTATAGAATCTTAAAAGTTTTCTACTATCAAATTCTATGGGTAAAGGATAATAGAATAAAAGGTTAATAAAACGCTTTTTTTTATGTGTAAGAAGCAAACATTCAATCTCTTTTTTTAGAGTGTTTTGGATTCTATAATCTAGCCATATCTTATTGTTTTTTTGTGAGATTTTTGTGAGATTTTTTTTGAAAATTTTTCGATAATTTGCTTTTAGATCAGACATTTTTTCTCTTTGCAAAAGCGTAAAATAATGTAAAAAACACTCCACATTGTAACAAAAAGAGTAAAAAATGTATGTAATAAATTTGCAATTCTTTTTGCGTGATTTTGTTGGAATCTAAAATTGCATAAAACAAAAAAGCGATTCCAAGTCCAAGTAAATAGCCGATTTGTTTGCGTTTATCAAGCCAAGACAATAGAGGTTTTTTAGCAAAAATTAGTGTTTCAGCTCGTCCTAAATAATCTCCAAAAATAAAAGTGATTTGATAAAGGCAATACACCAAAATCGCTCCAAAAAAGGTATTTGGAAAGAACAAATACGCCAAAATGTAACAAAAAGGGATTAACTCGATACCCAAGAGAATAATTTTATAAGGCTTTTCTTTTAGGATTTTTGCATAAAAAAAAGTCAAAATCCACGCTCCAAGAGAGAGTGCGATTCCACCTATGGAGTAAATTTTAGGATTTAAGGGAGCATAGATGATAAACACACTCCCTAAAGAACAACCTAGAAATAAGGCGTTTAATAGTTTATACCAAAGGTAGAATCGTAAATGTATAGTGCGCATTACCAAGTGTATTTCACACCACCACCAAAGGTGCGTTCAAAGGCGTAAGGATAATATGCGCCACTCACAACAATGGCATTTTTATGGTTTGTTAGGTTATTAATGTATGCATACACTTCAAAATCCTTAAAGTTATAGCTTGCGTTAAGGTTTAGGCTTTGATAATTTGGTGATTTGGTTTGTGTATTATCAAAGTCGTTGTAATCATACATTTTTGAGCCATATTTATAATGCACTCCTAAATTGAGATTTGTTAGCGGCAAGTAGTTTAGGCTTGCAGTAAAGATGTGCTTAGAAACGCCCGGGATTTCTTTGCCATCAAACTCGGCACTTTTAATTTTGGATTCCACATAAGCATAACTTAGTGTTGAATAAAGTGATGAACTATATTGTGTGTTAAACTGTATCTCGCCACCGATTCTTTGCGTTTTGCCTAGGCTTTGATTAGCACTTATGCCTGTAAGTTTGTTAAATCCATAAAAGGCTTCATCTTTTCCTTGAATAATAAAAGCATTTGTGTGAATTGTATGGATTCCAAAGATTGCTTTTGCGCCGATTTGATAGGTGTCAAAAGTTGCAACTTCAATGTAGGGGTTAGCAGTAGGCGTGAAGTTAATAGGATCATAATAAAGCATCCAATCTACATTTGGCACATTAAAACTGCGCGCATAGGACGCAAAAAGTGAAATTTGGCGATTTAATGCATAATGATAGCCAAGCTCGCCACCAAAGAGATTATTTTGTTTGCTGTAAGTATCGCTTTGTTTTGTGATGACGCGTTGTGTTGAGATTCCAGCATTGAAGGTGGAATCCTTAATGTATTTTTCACCATTAAGGTAGAGAAGTAAGGATTCCACTTCTGCTTTTTGCCCTAAGCTTTTGCGTTCATTTGCGCGAATCTCACCGCCAATTTCTGCAAGATAGGAATCGTTTTTAAACTGCGAGTTAAAATCTGCAAAAAGTCCTTTGCCTTCATATTTAGAATCAAAATTAACATAACGGCTTGTATTGCGACTCCCGCCGATATTGACATCTGTTACAATCCCTGTGTCGCTAAAGCTTGTAAAGCCGGTTGAATAAGTCAAATCCCAGCGTTTTTGATGTGTGTATCCATTGCCTGGAAGTGTAGGGTCGTTTTCAAAATCTTGCTGTGTAATAGGATTTGCATATTTAATTCCATATTTTGCGTAATTTAATTGCGTTTTTAATAGCAAATCATTACTAGGATAAAAAAAAGCCGTCATTCCGCCATTTTTATTATAGCTCCCACTTTTTTCATCGCTTAGATTGCTTAAATAACGCTCTCCTTGTGCGTGTTGGTATTGCCCATATACTCCTATGTTTAGAGTGTCTTTAACGCTGCGTGCAAAAAATTGTGAATTTAGCGTGCCATAGCTTGCATAGCCCAGATTGACAGCACCTCCACTTTTGCGATTTGTTGTGATTTTTAAGATTCCACTAACTGCGCCATTTCCATATTTTGTTGTGCCTTTTCCGCGGATAATTTCTATGCTTTGCACAGAATCTAACGGGATATTACTAAGAGAGATAGGAGAGGAATCTATATTATTAAGTAAGATTCCATCTACAATAATAGCAAGGTTTTTATGACCATTTTGTCCAAATCCTCGTAAGTCAATGTTTTGCGCATAAGGATTGCCATAGTTAGAACGGATTGTGAGTAGAGAATTTGTATTTAAGAAGTCATAGATATTTTGTGCATTAGAAAGTGCAATATTTTGTGCATCAAATTCTTCTTTAAAGTCCATATTCTCCACAAACTCTCTAGCGTGGATTACAGAAAGTTTGATATCCTGATTTATGGAATCGGATTTTTCAAGCAATGCGGTATTTTGACTTTGTGCAAGCAATGCAGTATTAAGTGCTAAAATCGCCGCAAGAGAAAAATATTTCTTTCTAAATCCCTTTGGGTAAAGATTTTTGTGTTTTTTCTCCATTTTAATAAAAACTCCTTTTTATCAGCATTCTAGGGTAAAGTCTATTATTTCTACACATATTTAATAGAGATCATAATAGAATCTCTGATAGTGCAAAATTATATAACAAATTTTTAAAAAGTATTGACAATAAGAACAAAAAAGAGTAGAATTTCAACTCATTTTTAATTTTTTAAAAATGTGCTGGCGTAGCTCAGTTGGTAGAGCAGCTGCCTTGTAAGCAGCAGGCCGGGGGTTCGAGTCCCTTTGCCAGCTCCATAAAATTTACTAAATTTTTTCAGTGTTTGACCAGTTTTATTAATAATTTTTGGGGTGAGATACTCAAGTGGCCAACGAGGGCAGACTGTAAATCTGCTGTTTCTGACTTCCGTGGTTCGAATCCACGTCTCACCACCATAGCCATGCGGGAGTAGCTCAGTTGGCTAGAGCATCAGCCTTCCAAGCTGAGGGTCGCGGGTTCGAGCCCCGTTTCCCGCTCCATACTGGGAGCTGATTCTACATTTTTCTTTATCAGCAAAACACTTCTTTAAGAACTAAATTTATGTATTTTTAAATGAATTTATGCCCATATAGCTCAGTGGCAGAGCACTTCCTTGGTAAGGAAGAGGCCGGCGGTTCAATCCCGCTTATGGGCTCCAGTTTTTCAAGGGTTGCATAATTTTAAGTGTGTAAATTGTGCAAAAGATATGATGGAATTGTAGAAAATGTACGATTCTTAATTTTAAAATTGGTAAAAATAGTGTAGAATATCCACTATTTTAAACTTAAAATTTTAGGAGAGGCTTATGGCTAAGGAAAAATTTAACAGAGGGAACAAACCTCACGTAAATGTTGGGACAATCGGACACGTTGACCACGGCAAAACAACTTTAAGTGCTGCAATTTCTGCTGTTCTATCACAAAAAGGTCTAGCAGAGTTAAAAGACTACGATAATATTGATAACGCTCCAGAAGAAAAAGAGCGCGGTATTACGATTGCAACTTCTCATATTGAATATGAAACAGAAAAAAGACACTATGCGCACGTAGATTGTCCTGGACACGCTGACTATGTTAAAAATATGATCACAGGTGCTGCGCAAATGGATGGAGCAATCCTTGTTGTTTCAGCAGCAGATGGTCCTATGCCACAAACAAGAGAACATATTCTATTGTCTCGTCAAGTTGGTGTTCCTTACATTGTGGTATTTATGAACAAACAAGATATGGTAGATGATCCAGAATTGTTAGAGCTTGTAGAAATGGAAATTAGAGAGTTATTATCAAGCTATGAATTCCCAGGCGATGATACTCCGATCGTTGCAGGTTCTGCACTAAAAGCTCTTGAAGAAGCAAAAGCAGGTAATCTAGGTGAGTGGAGCGAAAAGATTATGAAGCTTATGGACGCAGTTGATGAATATATCCCAACTCCAGTTCGTGAAACAGATAAGACTTTCTTGATGCCTATTGAAGATGTATTCTCAATTGCTGGTCGTGGAACTGTTGTTACAGGAAGAATTGAAAGAGGTATTGTAAAAGTTGGTGATGAAATCGAAATCGTTGGAATCCGCGATACACAAAAAACAACGGTAACAGGCGTTGAAATGTTTAGAAAAGAGCTTGATCAAGGTGAAGCTGGGGATAATGTTGGTGTGCTTCTAAGAGGAACAAAAAAAGAAGAAGTAGAAAGAGGTATGGTTTTATGTAAGCCGGGCTCAATTACTCCACACAAAAAATTTGAGGGTGAAATCTATGTTCTTTCAAAAGATGAAGGTGGAAGACATACCCCATTCTTTAATGGTTATAGACCACAATTTTATGTAAGAACAACAGATATTACAGGTTCTATTCAATTGCCAGATGGTGTAGAAATGGTAATGCCGGGCGATAACATTAAAATTACTGTTGAATTAATTAACCCAATTGCACTTGAAGATGGAACACGCTTTGCGATTCGTGAAGGTGGTAGAACTGTTGGTGCGGGTGTTGTTACTAAGATTATTGAGTAGGCATAACAATGGCTAAAGGTAATCGTGTAAAAATTGGACTTAAATGTTCTGAATGTGGTGATATTAATTACAGCACAATGAAAAATGCTAAAACCACAACAGAAAAACTGGAGCTTAAAAAGTTCTGCCCAAGACTAAATAAACATACAATTCATAAAGAAGTAAAATTAAAAAGCTAAGGGATTTTTCCCTTTAGCTTACATCATAGGTCAGTAGCTCCAATGGTAGAGCGTCGGTCTCCAAAACCGAGTGATGGGGGTTCGAGTCCCTCCTGGCCTGCCATTTTGGAATAAAGAGAGACAAATTTAGAAATGAAAAGACTAATTACCTATTATAGACTATCCAAAGAAGAATTATCCAAGGTTATTTTTCCTACAAAAGAACAGGTTAGAAATGCTTTTATCTCTGTGATTCTTGTTGTAACGGTTATTGCTCTATTTTTGGCGTTGGTAGATTTCATTCTTGGAAGTTTTGTTTCTAGTATTTTATAAGTTAGGATTTGTTTATGGCGTTGTATTGGTATGCGATTCAAACATATTTTGGTAGCGAACAAGCTGTAAAGCGTGGAATTGAAAATCTTGTAAGAGAGCATCATTTAGAAGAGAGAATTACAGATATTGTTGTTCCCACAGAAGATATTATTGAAGTGAAAAACAACAAGAAAAAAATCAGTGAGCGCAGTCTTTATCCTGGATATGTTTTTGTAAAAGTTGATTTAGATACAGCCTTATGGCATACTATTCAATCTTTACCTAAAGTGAGTCGTTTTATTGGGGAATCTAAAAAACCAACACCATTAAGCGAAGCAGACATTAATCATATTATTGAAAAGGTTCAAAATCGTGCAGCTCCAAAACCAAAAATTATTTTTGAAACAGGAGAAGTTGTAAGAATTATTGAAGGTCCTTTTGCTAACTTCACAGGAATTGTTGAAGAATATGATATGGAACATCGCAAGTTAAAACTTAATGTTTCAATTTTTGGTCGTAGCACACCTATTGAGATACTCTATTCACAAGTGGAAAAAATAGTTTAATAACTAAAAACAAGGATAAGTTATGGCAAAGAAAATTATTGGCGAACTTAAGCTTCAAATTCCAGCAGGAAAAGCAAATCCATCTCCTCCCGTAGGTCCAGCTTTAGGTCAGCGTGGTGTGAATATTATGGAATTTTGTAAAGCGTTTAATGAAAAAACAAAAGATATGGGAAATTTTAATATTCCTGTTATTATCACTGTTTATCAAGATAAAAGTTTTACATTTATTACAAAAAAACCACCTGTAACGGATTTGATTAAAAAAGCTGCTGGAATTCAAAAAGGTTCAGATAATCCTTTAAAAAACAAAGTAGGAAAATTAACAAAAGCTCAAGTTTTAGATATTGTAAAAACTAAAATGGATGATTTGAACGCTAATACAGAAGAAGCAGCGATTAAGATTGTTGAGGGAAGTGCTCGCAGTATGGGCATTGAAGTTGTAGATTAAAAAGACGCGTTGGAGTATAAATAATGGCAAAAAAATTAACAAAAAGAATGCAAAATCTTCTTAACAAGGTAGATTGCACAAAAATATACGATATTACAACCGCTTCTGCAACAGTTAAGTCTTTAGCATCTGCTAAGTTTGATGAAACAGTTGAAGTTGCGTTGAGTTTAGGTGTAGATCCAAGACACGCAGATCAAATGATCCGTGGAGCAGTTGTTTTACCAAATGGAACTGGAAAGAGTGTGCGTGTGGCTGTGTTTGCAAAGGGAGCAAAAGCAGATGAAGCAAAAGCAGCAGGAGCTGATGTTGTCGGTGATGATGATTTAGCAGATCAAATCAAAAACGGAGATTTAAATTTTGATATGGTTATTGCAACACCTGATATGATGGCATTAGTGGGTAAAGTTGGTAGAATCCTTGGACCAAAAGGTTTAATGCCAAACCCAAAAACAGGCACAGTTACAATGGAAATTTCAAAGGCTGTAAGTAATGCAAAAAGCGGGCAGGTGAATTATCGCGTTGATAAAAAAGGGATTATCCACGCTCCTGTTGGTAAAGCAAGTTTTGATGCAAAAAAACTTGAAGAAAATATCATTGCTCTTGTAAAAAATATTAACAAACAAAAGCCAGCAAGCGCAAAGGGAAAATATATTAAAAATGCGACGCTAGCATTAACAATGAGTCCATCTTTAACACTAGATGCACAAGAACTCATTGATATGAAATAATTTATTCTTGTTTTTATCTTAGACTAATGACCATAGGGGCTTTAGCTTAAAAATTTACCCTATCTAAGTCTTTCGTCTGAAAGGAGGTTAATGATGACAAAAGCAGAAAAAACTGCTCTGATTGAAAATTTAACTGCTGAATTTAAAGCATCAAATGCGATTATTGTTTGTGATTATAAGGGTTTAACTGTTAAAGAGTTGGAATCCTTAAGAGCAAACGCGAGAGAACAAAACGCAAAAGTTCAAGTGATTAAAAATACGCTTGCATCTATCGCATTAAAAAATTCTAGCATTGAAGGATTGGAGCTAAAAGAGAATAATATTTTTGTTTGGAGTGAAGATCAAATTTCTCTAGCAAAAGTAATTAGCAAGTTTTCAAGTTCTGTGGGTGGCAAATTGGTAATCAAAACAGGTTGCCTTGAAGGTGAAGTTGTGGATGCAAAACATATTGAAGCTGTTTCAAAACTTCCATCCAAAGAAGAGCTTATTGGTATGTTGTTGTCCGTTTGGACTGCTCCTGCTCGTTATTTTGTTACAGGGCTGGATAATTTACGCAAAGAAAAAGAAGCACAATAAAATAGGAGAAAATTATGGCAATTTCAAAAGAAGATGTATTAGAGTATATCGGCAATCTTTCAGTTATGGAACTTTCAGAGCTTGTAAAAGCTTTTGAAGAAAAATTTGGTGTATCTGCTGCTCCAACAGTTGTTGCAGGTGCTGTTGCTGGCGGTGGTGCAGCTGCTGCTGAAGAAAAAACAGAGTTTGATATTATTCTTACAGATAGTGGCGATAAGAAAATCAATGTTATTAAAGTTGTAAGAGAAGTAACAGGACTTGGATTAAAAGAAGCAAAAGATGCAGTTGAGAAAACTCCATTTACTGTTAAAGAAGGCGTTAAGAAAGAAGACGCTGATGCAATCAAAGCAAAATTTGAAGAAGCTGGTGCAAAAGTCGATATTAAATAATTTTTTGGGGGCTTGTGCCTCCATTTTCATTTTTCTTCCAAAATTCTACATTTATTATAGAGGTAAAATATGCCAGTGAGTTTAAAATCCGGAAATAGATTGAGAGTCGATTTTACAAAGATTCCTCAAAACATTGCAGTTCCTAATCTGCTTCAGTTACAAAGAAATAGTTATGATAATTTTTTGATGACAAGTGATACAAATGAATCAGGACTTGAAAAAGTTTTTAAATCCATTTTTCCTATCCACGATGCACAGAATAGAATTAGCCTAGAATATGCAGGTAGTGAGTTTGGAAAGCCGCGTTATACGGTTAGAGAAGCAATGGAGAGAGGCTTAACTTATTCGATTCCATTAAAAATTAAAATCCGTTTAGTGCTTTGGGAGAGAGATGAGAAAACAGGAGAAAAGTTAGGCGTTAAGGATATCAAAGAGCAAAGTATTTTTGTGCGTGAGATTCCTTTGATGACGGATCGCACAAGTTTTATTATTAATGGTGTTGAGAGAGTTGTGGTTAATCAGCTTCATAGAAGTCCGGGTGTTATCTTTAAAGAAGAAGAATCTTCTAGTGCTTCTAATAAGCTTGTTTATACAGGACAAATCATTCCAGATCGTGGTTCTTGGTTATATTTTGAATATGATGCGAAAGATACGCTTTTTGTTCGTGTGAATAAGCGTAGAAAAGTGCCTGTTACAATTCTCTTTAGAGCTCTTGGTTATTCAAGGCAAGATATTTTAAAAATGTTCTACCCGTTATTGAATATTAAATTTAAAAGTGGAAAATATTTGATTCCATTTGATCCAGAAGAGTTTGTTGGACGTGTGGAATTTGATATTAAAGATCCTAAGGGAAATTTGATTATTGCAGCAGGAAAACGCCTGACAGCCAAAAAAGCAAAGACTCTAAAAGAAGAAAAATTAAATATGATTGAGTATCCCTCTGATATTTTAATTAATCGTTATTTAGCAGAACCGATTGTAGATAAAGCAAGTGGTGAAGTGCTTTTTGATGCGCTAACATTAATGGATGAGAGCAAGCTGAAAAAACTCGCTGAACTTGGAGTGAATGATTTTGTTATTGCAAATGATTTAGCCTTAGGCGTGGATGCTTCTATTATTAATGCTTTTGTTGCCGATGCAGAATCTTTAAAGCTGTTAAAGCAAACAGAAAAGATTGATAATGAAAACGATTTAGCAATGATTCGTATCTATAAGGTAATGCGTCCGGGTGAGCCTGTTACGAAAGAGGCGGCAAAGCAATTTGTGCAACAGCTTTTCTTTGACCCAGAGCGTTATGATTTAACACGCGTTGGGCGTATGAAAATGAATCATAAGTTAGATATTGGCGTGCCAGATTATGTTACTGTGCTAACGCACGAAGATATTATTAAAACTGTGCGTTATCTAATGCGTGTGAAAAATGGGCAAGGTAGAATTGATGATAGAGATCATTTAGGGAATCGTAGAATCCGTGCCATTGGAGAGCTGTTAGCAAATGAGCTTCATACGGGGCTTGTAAAAATGCAAAAAGCAATTCGTGATAAACTTACAACCATTAGCACAGGTTTAGAAGAGCTAATGCCGCACGATTTAGTTAATTCTAAAATGATTACAGGAACGATTTTAGAATTTTTCACAGGTGGGCAGCTTTCACAATTTATGGATCAAACAAACCCACTTTCAGAAGTAACACATAAAAGAAGATTATCTGCTCTTGGTGAGGGTGGATTAGTCAAAGAGCGTGCGGGATTTGAAGTGCGCGATGTGCATCCTACGCATTATGGGAGAATTTGTCCAATTGAAACACCAGAAGGGCAGAATATCGGTTTGATTAACACGCTTTCTACTTATGCAAAAGTCAATGAGCTAGGTTTCATTGAAGCACCTTATCGCAAAGTTGTTGAAGGAAAAGTAACTGATGAGATTGTGTATTTAACTGCAACACAAGAAGAAGGTGCGGTTATTGCTCCTGCAAGCACGGTCTTAACAAATAATCAAACTATCAAAGAAGAAATGATTGAAGTAAGAAAAGATGGTGAGATTATTTTAATGGAATCCAAAAAGGTGGATTTAATTGATCTTAGCCCTAGAATGATTGTTGGAGTTGCAGCAAGTTTAATCCCGTTTTTAGAGCACGATGATGCTAACCGTGCGCTTATGGGTTCAAATATGCAACGCCAAGCAGTGCCGCTATTAAAGCCAGATGCGCCAGTGGTTGGAACAGGAATTGAGAAAATTGTTTCGCGTGATTCTTGGGAAGCAGCAAAAGCTTTGCGTAGTGGAATTGTAGAAAAAGTAGATGCGAAAAATATTTATATTTTAGGCGAAGATGAAAATGGAGCTTTTATTGATCATTATTCTTTGCAAAAAAACTTAAGAACAAATCAAAACACTTCTTTCTCGCAACGTCCTATTGTCAAAGCAGGAGAGCAAGTAGAAGCTGGACAGGTGATTGCTGATGGTCCAAATATGGATCAAGGAGAATTGGCACTTGGAAAAAATATTCGTGTAGCCTTTATGCCTTGGAATGGATATAATTTTGAAGATGCGATTGTTGTGAGTGAAAAACTTATTCGTAATGATGCCTTTACTTCTATTCATATCTATGAAAAAGAAATTGAAGCTAGAGAATTAAAACACGGAGTTGAAGAAATCACGCGTGATATTCCAAATATTAGAGAAGAAGAATTATCCCATCTTGATGAGAGCGGAATCGTAAAAATTGGAACTTATGTAACAGGCGGGATGATTCTTGTTGGAAAAGCATCTCCAAAAGGAGAAGTTAAGCCAACTCCAGAAGAGAGATTATTGCGTGCAATCTTTGGGGAAAAAGCTGGACATGTTGTAAATAAATCGCTTTATTGTCCTCCAAGTTTAGAAGGAACTGTTGTTGATGTAAAAATTTTTACAAAAAAGGGTTATGATAAAGATAGAAGAGCAATTGCTGCTTATGAAGAAGAAAAAAGTCGTCTTGATTTAGAACATCACGATAAGCTTTTGATGCTGGATAGAGAAGAGTCTTTGCGTATTGGTTCTATTCTCTCTAAAGAAAAATTAATAAGTGCTGCAAAAATTGGTGATAAAGAGTATAAAAAAGGGAGTGTGATTCCAAAAGCGGATTTAGAAAATGTTAATCGCTTTGCAATGGGGACGCTCATTAAAAATTATCCAAAAGAAATTCAAAGCGCTTATGACACCTTAAAAGCAAATTTTTTAGAGCAAAAGAAAAATTTAAGTCAAGAACACGAAGAAAAGCTATCTATTATTGAAAAAGACGATATTCTTCCAAGTGGCGTGGTAAAACTTGTGAAGATTTATGTTGCAACTAAACGCAAGCTAAAAGTTGGAGATAAAATGGCAGGACGACACGGAAACAAAGGTATTGTCTCTAATATCGTCCCAGAAGTGGATATGCCTTATACAAAAGATGGGCGTCCAGTTGAGATTGTTTTAAATCCTTTAGGTGTTCCAAGTCGTATGAATATTGGACAGATTTTAGAAGTGCATTTAGGGCTTGTTGGCAAGAATTTAGGTGAGCAAATTGCGAGCATTTTTGAGCAAGAGAAAGAAAAGTGGGTTTTGGCATTGCGTTCTAAAATGTTAGAAATTGCTGAAAATTCTAATATGAAATCGGCAAAAGAATTTTTAGAAAATCTTGATGATAAGGCTTTGTTGAGTTTTGCTAGAGATTGGAGTAATGGTGTTAAATTTGCAACACCTGTATTTGAAGGAGTTAATGCAGAAGAGTTTGAGAAGCTTTTTACATTAGCAAAGATTGATACTGATGGCAAAACAGAGCTTTATGATGGGCGCACGGGCGAAAAAATGATGGAGCGTGTTAATGTGGGCTATATGTATATGTTAAAGCTCCACCATTTAGTAGATGAAAAAGTCCATGCAAGAAGCACAGGTCCTTACTCGCTTGTTACACAACAGCCAGTGGGTGGTAAGGCACTCTTTGGTGGGCAAAGATTTGGAGAGATGGAAGTTTGGGCGTTAGAAGCTTATGGGGCGGCACATACGCTTAAAGAAATGTTAACAATTAAATCTGATGATGTAGAGGGTAGGGTAAAAGCTTATAAGGCAATCACAAGAGGAGAAGCAGTTAAGGAGTCAGAGATACCAGAAACTTTTTATGTTTTAACAAAAGAATTGCAGAGTTTAGCGCTTGATGTGAATGTTTTTGCAAAAAATAAAGAAGGCATAGATGAAGCAGTAACAATTAAAGAAGAAAATCGTCCAAGCGACTTTAATGCTTTTCAATTACTTCTTGCAAGTCCAGAAAAAATTAGAAGTTGGAGTCATGGAGAAGTTAAAAAGCCTGAAACAATTAATTATCGCACATTAAAGCCAGAAAGAGATGGATTATTCTGCGCAAAAATCTTTGGTCCTGTTAGGGATTATGAATGTCTTTGTGGAAAATACAAAAAAATGCGTTATAAGGGTGTTGTATGTGAGAAATGTGGAGTTGAAGTAACAAGTTCTAAGGTGCGTCGCTCAAGAATGGGGCATATTGAACTTGTAACGCCTGTGGCACATATTTGGTATGTGAATTCTCTACCAAGTAGAATCGGAACGCTTTTGGGTGTGAAGATGAAAGATTTAGAGCGTGTGCTTTATTATGAAGCTTATATTGTAAAGCAAGCAGGTGAAGCATTTTATGATAATGAAGGCACAAAGCCTGTTGCAAAATATGATGTTTTAAATGAAGAACAATATCAAAGTTTAGCGCAAAGATTTGATCACACAGGATTTGTTGCGCAAATGGGTGGTGAAGCAATAAAAGAATTGCTTGAGGGCTTGGATTTGGTAGATTTAATCGCAGAATTAAAAGAAGCAATCAAAGCAACAAATTCTGAAGCAAAGAAAAAAACAATTATTAAACGCTTAAAAGTTGTAGAAAGTTTTGTGGTTTCTGGCGGACAAAATCGCCCAGAGTGGATGATGCTAACAGTGTTGCCTGTTCTTCCACCGGATTTAAGACCACTTGTTGCATTAGATGGTGGAAAGTTTGCTGTAAGTGATGTTAATGATTTATATCGTCGTGTGATTAATCGCAACCAAAGATTAAAGCGTTTAATTGAACTTGATGCGCCTGAAATTATCGTGCGTAATGAAAAAAGAATGCTTCAAGAATCTGTGGATGCACTCTTTGATAATGGAAGAAATGCAAATGCTGTAAAAGGCGCAAATAAGCGTCCGTTAAAATCACTTTCTGAAATTATTAAAGGAAAACAGGGAAGATTCCGTCAAAACTTGCTTGGAAAGCGTGTGGATTTCTCCGGACGTTCTGTTATTGTTGTAGGACCAAATTTAAGAATGGATCAATGCGGATTGCCAAAAAATATGGCTTTAGAGTTGTTTAAACCACACATTTTGTCAAAATTAGAAGAGAAAGGCTATGCAACAACACTAAAGCAGGCTAAAAAGATGATTGAGCGCAAAAGTAATGAAGTATGGGAGTGTCTGCAAGAAATTGTCGAGGATTATCCTGTGATGTTAAATCGTGCGCCAACATTGCACAAACAATCCATCCAAGCGTTCCATCCAAAACTTATTGATGGAAAGGCGATCCAATTGCATCCACTTGTTTGTGCTGCGTTTAATGCGGACTTTGATGGTGATCAAATGGCGGTGCATGTGCCACTCTCACAAGAAGCAATTACAGAGTGCAAACTTTTAATGTTGAGTTCTATGAATATTCTTTTGCCAGCAAGCGGTAAGGCAGTAACCGTCCCAAGCCAAGATATGGTCTTAGGATTATATTATTTATCGTTAGAAAGAGATGGCTCCAAAGGAGAACATAAACTCTTTTCAAATATAGATCAAATCCATATTGCACTTGAAGCAGATGTGGTTGAAGTTAGTTCTAAGGTGCGTGCATATGTGGAAGATAGAATTGTAAATACGACGATTGGTAGAATGATTTTAAAATCTATTTTGCCAGATTTTGTTCCAATGCATTTATGGAATAAAGTGTTAAAGAAAAAAGATATTGCAGCTTTAATTGATTATGTTTATAAAGAAGGTGGCGTTGGGATCACAGCAAGTTTCTTGGATAATCTTAAAAACCTAGGCTTTAAATATGCAACAAAAGCTGGAATCTCAATTTCAGCTGATGATATTATTGTGCCAGATAGCAAAAATAAAGTTGTAGAAGGTGCTAAGAAAAAGGTTAAAGATATTCAAGCGCAGTTTGGCGCAGGTTTATTGACAGAGCAAGAACGCTACAATAAAATCATTGATGTTTGGACGGATACAAATAATGCCTTAGGTAATACAATGATGAAGTTAATTGAGAGTGATAAAAATGGTTTCAACTCAATTTATATGATGGCAGATTCTGGAGCTAGAGGTAGTGCTGGACAAATTAGACAGCTTTCTGCAATGCGTGGTTTGATGGCAAAGCCAGATGGGACAATTATTGAAACGCCAATCACTTCAAACTTTAAAGAAGGTTTGAATGTTTTGGAATACTTTATTTCTACACACGGTGCAAGAAAAGGTTTAGCAGATACTGCTCTTAAAACTGCAAATGCAGGATATTTGACAAGAAAGCTTATCGATGTGAGTCAAAATGTCAAGGTTGTAATGGATGATTGTGGCACAAATGAAGGTGTTGAAATTGCAGATATTACAGTGGGTAGTGAGCTTATTGAGCCACTAGAAGAAAGAATTTTTGGGCGTGTAATTGCTGAAAATATTATTGATCCAATTACAAATGAGATTTTAATTAGTGATGGCACATTAATTGATGAAGAAAAAGCGCGCAAGGTTAAAGAGGCTGGCGTGAAGTCTGTAATTATTCGCACTCCTGTAACTTGTAAGGCAGAAAAAGGTGTGTGTGCAAAATGTTATGGCTTAAATCTAGGTGAGTCAAAAATCTCTAAAATTGGAGAAGCAGTTGGCGTTGTAGCGGCACAATCCATTGGAGAACCCGGAACACAGCTTACACTTAGAACATTCCATATTGGAGGAACAGCAAGCAGAAGTCAAGAAGAAAGACAGGTTGTAGCAGATAAAGAAGGTTTTATTCGTTATTACAATGTAAAAACTTATAAAAATCGTGATGGCAAAAGGATTGTTTCTAACCGAAGAAATGCGGCAATTTTACTTGTAGAGCCAAAAATTAAAGCACCATTTGAAGGTGAGTTAAAAGTAGATATTGTGCATGATGAAGTGATAATCTCTGTGATTGGAAAAAAAGAAACAGCGAAATTCACGCTTAGAAAATCTGATGTTGCAAAACCAAATGAGCTTGCAGGAATAACAGGAAAGATAGAAGGGAAATTCTATATCCCATATCCTAGTGGGCATTATGTGCGCGATGAAGGAAGTATTGTAGATATTATTAAAGATAGTTGGAACATCCCTAATCGTATTGCTTATGCAAGTGAGCTAAAAGTAGAGGATAATGCGCCAATCACGCAAAAAATCTTTGCAAAAGGCGAAGGAATTGTTAAATATTATTATTTGCAAGGAGATCATTTAGAGCGTTATCACGGAATCAAAAAAGGCGATAAAGTTACTGAAAAAGGCTTGTTTGCTGTGATTGCTGATGAATATGATCAAGAGGCAGCACGCCACTATATTGCAAGAGATTCTATTATTGAATCAGAAGACAATCAGCCTGTAAGTAAAAATACTTTAATTGCTAAGCCACAAAGTGATGAACATATTGTCATTGCAGATTGGGATCCTTACTCTAATCCTATTATCTCAGAAGAGGCAGGAACAATTAAATTTGAAGATATTGTTCCGGGCGTTACGGTTTCTGAACAAACTGATGAACTAACAGGGCAGACAAGGTTGGTTGTTAATGAATACATTGCTAGTGCATTTAAACCAACACTTGTTTTATCTACACCAAAAGGTGGATTAATCCGCTATATCTTAGATCCTAAAACGGCAATTTTTGTTGCCGATGGTGCAAAAGTTGAAATGGCAGATATTCTAGCAAAAACGCCTAAAGCACTTGTAAAATCTAAGGATATTACAGGAGGTCTTCCAAGAGTTTCTGAACTCTTTGAAGCAAGAAAGCCAAAAGATCCAGCAGTTCTTGCAGGTATTGATGGAATCGTAAGTTTTGGAAAACAGGTGCGTGGCAAAGAAAAAATTATTGTTACAGCAAATGATGGTAGAGTTGCAGAGTATTTAATTGATAAATCTAAGCAAATTTTGGTGCATGATGGGGAGTTTGTTCATGCAGGAGAAGCAATTACTGATGGTGTAGTTGCTAGTCAAGATATTTTACGCATTGGTGGCGAAAAAGAGCTTTATAAATACATTGTTAGTGAAGTGCAACAAGTTTATCGCCGTCAAGGGGTAAGTATCGCAGATAAGCATATTGAGATTATTGTTTCTCAAATGTTGCGCCAAGTTAGAATCTATGATAGCGGTAACACAAAGTTTATTGAAGGTGATCTTGTAAGTAAGCGTCATTTTAGAGAAGAGAATGCGCGCATTATCAAAATGGGTGGAATCCCAGCGATTGCAGAGCCTATGCTTCTTGGTATTACACGTGCTGCTATTGGAAGTGATTCTGTGATTTCAGCGGCTTCGTTCCAAGAAACGACAAAAGTCCTAACAGAGGCAAGTATTGCAGCTAAAATAGATCACTTAGAGGACTTAAAAGAGAATATTGTTTTAGGGCGTATGATTCCAGTTGGAACGGGAATATACAAAGGGAAAAAGGTTAAGATTAAAGAAAATTAGCCTTACCAATATTTAATGGATAAAGAGGTTATTAAGGTTATTTAGACCTTAATTTAAGTAAGAATAAAGCGTGATTTATATATAATCCGCTTCATTTTCTTTATAAAATTTTTTAGGAAGGAATAAAAGTGCCAACGATTAATCAGTTGATTAGAAAAGAGCGAAAAAAAGTTATTAAGAAGTCAAAGTCACCGGCTTTGGTAGTTTGCCCCCAAAGAAGAGGGGTTTGCACGCGTGTTTATACTACGACACCTAGAAAGCCCAACTCAGCGTTAAGAAAAGTAGCAAAAGTTAGACTAACAAGCGGATTTGAAGTAATTAGCTATATCCCTGGCGAAGGACATAATTTACAAGAACACTCTATTGTATTAATCCGTGGTGGAAGGGTTAAGGATTTACCGGGTGTTAAATATCATATTATTCGTGGTGCATTAGATACAGCAGGTGTTGCAAAGCGAACAGTTTCACGCAGTAAATATGGAGCAAAAAAAGCAAAGGGTGATGCAGGAGGTAAAAAATAATGAGAAGAAGAAAAGCCCCACAAAGAGAAGTATTAGGTGATCCAATTTATAACAATATTGTTGTAACAAAATTCATCAACAAAATGATGTATGATGGAAAAAAGAGTGTTGCAGAAAAGATTATTTATGCAACATTTGACAAAATTGAAGAAAAAACAAAAGAAAAAGGTATTGAAACCTTTGAAAAAGCTTTAGAAAAAGTTAAGCCACTTGTAGAAGTAAGAAGTAGAAGAGTAGGTGGTGCAACTTATCAAGTTCCTGTCGAAGTTCGTCCAGCAAGACAACAATCTTTATCTATCCGTTGGTTGTTGGATTCTGCTAGAAAAAGAAACGAACGCACAATGATTGAAAGATTGGCAAATGAATTAATTGATGCTGCAAATGAGCGTGGAGCGGCATTTAAGAAAAAAGAAGATGTGCACAAAATGGCAGAGGCCAACAAAGCATTTGCGCACTATCGTTGGTAAATTATGCTTTTAGGGGGGATTTCTTAATAGATTTCCCAAAAAGCTCTCTACTCACAAAATCTCAAATTACTTATCCTAAAGGATTCAAATATGGCAAGAAAAACCCCATTAAATAAAATTAGAAATATTGGAATTGCAGCGCATATTGATGCAGGAAAAACAACAACTTCTGAGCGTATTTTGTTTTACACAGGTGTGAGTCACAAAATCGGGGAAGTTCATGACGGTGCTGCAACAATGGATTGGATGGAACAAGAAAAAGAACGCGGAATTACAATTACTTCAGCGGCGACAACTTGTTTTTGGAAAGATTATCAAATCAACCTAATTGACACTCCTGGACACGTAGATTTTACAATTGAAGTTGAGCGTTCAATGCGTGTTTTAGATGGTGCTGTTGCAGTGTTTTGTTCTGTTGGTGGTGTGCAACCTCAAAGTGAAACGGTTTGGAGACAGGCTAATAAATATGGTGTTCCTAGAATCGTTTTCGTAAATAAAATGGACAGAATCGGTGCGAATTTCTATAATGTAGAATCTCAAATTGCAACAAGACTTAAAGCTAAACCTGTACCACTTGTGATTCCAATTGGTGCAGAAGATAATTTTAAAGGTGTTGTGGATCTTGTTAATATGAAAGCTTGCGTATGGAATGATGAGTCTATGGGCGCAATGTATGATATTGAAGAGATTCCAGCGGATTTAATGGATAAAGCACAAGAATATAGAGAAAAGTTGCTTGAAGCTGTTGCGGAACAAGATGAAGCAATGATGGAGAAATATTTGAGCGGCGAAGAACTTAGTGTTGCAGAGATTAAAGCTGGAATCAAAAAAGCTTGTTTAGCAATGGAAATGATTCCAATGCTATGTGGTTCAAGTTTTAAAAATAAAGGTGTGCAAACACTGCTTGACGCTGTTGTTGAGTATTTGCCAGCACCGACAGAAGTTGCGGATATTCGTGGTGTAGATCCAAAAGATGAAGAAACAGAAGTGAGCGTAAAATCTACGGATAATGGTGAGTTTGCAGGACTTGCGTTTAAAATTATGACAGATCCATTTGTAGGACAGTTAACATTTGTGCGTGTGTATCGTGGAAGTTTGGAATCTGGAAGTTATGTGCTTAACTCTACAAAAGGTAAAAAAGAGCGTGTTGGAAGACTTCTTAAAATGCACTCTAACAAAAGAGAAGATATTAAAGAAGTTTATGCGGGAGAAATTTGTGCATTTGTAGGGTTAAAAGAAACATTAACAGGAGATACACTTTGCTCTGAAAAAGATCCGGTGATTTTAGAAAGAATGGAATTTCCAGAGCCTGTTATTTCTATTGCTGTTGAACCAAAAACAAAAGCCGATCAAGAAAAAATGGCATTAGCTTTAGCTAAGCTTGCAGAAGAAGATCCAAGCTTTAGAGTGCATACAGATGAAGAATCGGGACAAACAATTATTTCTGGAATGGGTGAGTTACACTTAGAAATTATTGTGGATAGATTGAAACGAGAATTTAAAGTGGAAGCAGAAGTTGGGCAACCTCAAGTTGCATTCCGTGAAACAATCCGTCAAAGCGTTGAGCAAGAATGTAAATATGCAAAACAATCTGGTGGGCGCGGACAATATGGGCATGTTTTTATTAAGCTTGATCCACAAGAGCCAGGTAAGGGTTATGAGTTTGTTAATAATATTAGTGGTGGTGTGATTCCAAAAGAATATATCCCAGCAGTAGATAAAGGAATCCAAGAGGCGATGCAAAATGGTGTGCTAGCGGGTTATCCTGTTGTGGATTTTAAAGTTACGCTGTTTGATGGAAGTTATCACGATGTGGATTCTTCAGAAATGGCATTTAAAATTGCTGGTTCTATGGCGTTTAAAGATGCATGTAGAAAGGCAGGAGCGGTTTTATTAGAGCCTATGATGAAAGTTGAAGTTGAAGTTCCAGAAGAGTATATGGGAGATGTGATTGGAGATTTAAACAGAAGACGCGGACAAATTAACTCAATGGACGATAGAATGGGATTAAAGATTGTTAATGCATTTGTCCCATTAGCAGAAATGTTTGGTTACTCTACGGATTTACGTTCAGCAACACAAGGGCGTGGAACATATACAATGGAATTTGACCACTATGGAGAAGTTCCAAGTAATATCTCTAAAGAAATTATGGAAAAACGCAACGGCTAACTCATAAAACTTCAATCCCCTTCAAAAGGGGATTCTCTTTTTTTATTTTTGATAATTTATATTTTTATGAAAATAAGGTTCAAATTTTTAAAATAAATAAAAATCAAAAATAGGATAAAAATTCACTTTTGATCAATTTGAGATTCTACTAAAAGAAAACTTTTTATTTAAAAATGAAGCTTTAATTTGAAAAATCGTTTTATAAAATTAAACATTTTTTCCAGTTTGAGAATATAGTAAAAATCCCTTATACTCTTACACTTGTAATTAATCTATTACATTTTAAGTATTCTAAAACAAGAATTGTACTTTAAATGAAGAAGATTTTTTGGTTATAAATGAAAAATGTTAAAAATAGAAAAATATTGGCAATATTTTGAAGATTTTAATATATATATATTATGTTATGATTTGGGCTTAAATTATTACTAGGAGATGTTTATGGATTGTAAAACTTCATTGTTGAAAATGGTATTTGGTGCGGTATTTGCTGGAGGTATTTTGAGCGGTTGTGTTACAACAACTTTGCAAACAAATGCAAAAATGACACAAAGCATTTTTTTAGACCCTGTGGCAAAGAGTCAAAGAATTATTTTCTTAAGCGTAAGAAATACGAGTGGCCACGATGTTAATTTGGAAAGCAAGTTAGTGCAATTACTAACACAAAAAGGATATAAGATTGTAGATGATCCTGCAAAAGCAACATATATTTTAAGCACTAATATTTTATATTGTGATGAAAAAAAAGAAAATAATGCAGCTGCAGCAGCAGGAGTTGGAGCGGCAGTAGGTACAGGTGTAGGAGTTTATAATCATTCTTCAGTAACAGGTGGTGCAGTAGGCGGTCTTATAGGAGCAGGAATCGGTGCTTTGGCAGGTAAATTAACAGAGGATACGATTTGGCAAATGCAAGTTGATATTAATATCAAACAAAGAGCAAAAGGTGGAGTTTTAACAACATCGGGTAATGTTAGTGGGCAAGCACAAGTTAATGACCAAAGAAGAGCAGGATTCTTAAATAGTTTTGGTGGAAATGTAAGAAGTTCGCAATCAGGGCATTTACAATCCAATCAAATTAATAGTAGCGCACAATCTTATAGTAGTGATTATATTGAAAAATCTACAATTATTTTTGCTGAAGCTGTAAAGCTTGGATTAAAGTTGCCAGAGGCAACACCTATTTTAGAAGATAAAATTGCTTCACAAATTGCTGGTTTGTTTTAATAGGAAATTCTCTTAGGGCACATAAGCCTTATGAGGATTGGCAATGTAAAGTTGAAATTTTTAAGTGATTTTTGTATTAATTTTTTCCAAGTTAAAAAGATTTCTCTTTTGTAAATTTATTTTCTAGCTTTTATTTTATAAATTCATTCGTTAAGACTCTCCAAGTATTTCTATAAGTTATAAAAATTTAGAATTGCAAAATCCATTTTGGAATAAGTAGCATATTTAACAAAAATATTAAAAATTAGTGGCCGGGAGAGAGGGATTCGAACCCCCGGAGGTGTGACCCTCAACGGTTTTCAAGACCGCCGCTTTCGACCACTCAGCCATCTCCCGATAAGCTAAGAAAAGTTTGGAAGTTTGTCGTTAAGATTAACCTTGATTGCTCAAGCCATTTTATTTAAAGTAAAGAATTGGAGGCGACACCCAGATTTGAACTGGGGAATGAGAGCTTTGCAGGCTCCTGCCTTACCACTTGGCTATGTCGCCACCTATGGTGCCCGGGGCCGGACTTGAACCGGCACGGACGCAATGTCCGAGGGATTTTAAGTCCCTTGTGTCTACCATTTCACCACCCGGGCTTGTGATTAAAAACTTTTATGATTTTTAAAATGGAGCGGGAGACGGGGATCGAACCCGCGGCCCCAACCTTGGCAAGGTTATGCTCTACCACTGAGCTACTCCCGCATAAAAGTAAGAGTGAAATTATAGCGTTGCTTGGATAAAAAATCAAGTGATTTTAAAAATAATGGGTTGAAAGTTTAAAAATATGAAATACAAAATAAGCTTTTGCGGTAAGATTTGGTATAATTCCAGCTTTATAATTATTTAAGGAATCCTATGCAATTTGCTTGGTTTAGAATCATATTTAGCGCGTTTTTATTATTTTTTTTAGGTTGTGAAGATAGTCCAAAAGAGAATGCAATCATACAAGAGAAAAAAATCTTAGAAAATTTGTCATTATCAACAAATAATGGAGAGATTTTAATAGTTAATCAAAAAACAAGGGAAGATAAAAATGATTTTGCTTCATTGGATGGGAGATTAAATGTTTTAAGAGATTTAAACGTTACAGGCGTGGATGGAAACATCAAAATCCTTGTGTTTTTTACAACTTGGTGTGAGCCTTGCAAAGGGATTTTGCCACATTTGGAAAATCTTAAAAATCAATTTGGAGATAAAATTGCTTTTTTTGGAATCCCTATTGATGATTTAGTTGGTGAAGTGGAGAATTTTAAAGGTGCAGTGCAAGTTTTTAATGAAGAAAATGCGCTAAATATGCCTTTAATTTTAGATGAGAATCGTAAAGAACTTTTTAGGATACTTGGCGGGATTGAAGGTGTGCCACTTATTGCTTTATATGGAGAAAATGGAGAATATCTTATCCATTATTTAGGGGCAATCCCTGAAGAAATGATTGAGTTTGACTTAACGCAACATTTAACACAAAAGGAGCAATGATGTTTAAAATTTTTAAAAAAACATTAGAGAAAACCACGCAAAATATTCGCGATTTGCTCCCAAAAACACAAAAAAAATTATCAAAAGAAGCATTAGAAGAGATTTTAATTGCCACAGATATGGATTATGACTTAGTGGAAATGATTTTATCGCCACTAAGCAATGAAATTAGCAAAAATGAACTAGAAGTTGCTTTACTTCGCTTGTTTCGTGGAGAGAGTTATTATGATAAGGTGCAAGCTAAAGAAGTTAGTGCAAAGCCCTGCGTAGATTTAATTGTAGGTGTTAATGGTGCGGGTAAGACAACAACGATTGCAAAGCTTGCAAATCTCTATAAATCACAAGGCAAAAGCGTTATTTTAGGTGCTGGTGATACTTTTAGGGCAGCAGCAATTGAACAGTTAAAGTTATGGGGAGAGCGTCTTGGAGTGCCGGTGATTGCTTCACAAATTGGACATGATCCTTCTGCTGTGGCGTTTGATACGATCACTTCTGCTGTGGCAAAGAATTTAGATGTAGCAATTATTGATACGGCTGGGCGTTTGCATAATCAAAGCAATTTACAGCAGGAGCTAGAGAAAATTGTGCGGATTTGCAACAAAGCAAAAGAAGGTGCTCCCCATCGCAAAATTTTGATTTTAGATGGCACGCAGGGGAGTTCTAGTCTAGATCAAGCCAGAATCTTTAGTCAAACGCTTGGCGGTGTTGATGGCGTAATCATTACAAAACTTGATGGCACAAGCAAAGGTGGGGCGATTTTTAGTGTGATTTACGCATTGCGCGTGCCGATTTTATATATTGGCGTGGGTGAAAGTGCTAAGGATTTGATTGTCTTTGATGAAAATCACTATATTCAAACACTTTTAGATTCCATCTTTAGTGAGTAAAGCTGGAATCTAAAACGCTTAAAAGTGGCGTATTAAGTATTTTAAAGGCAGGTTTTGGCAAAGAAAAAAGCACAAATTTTTGAATGTCAGCATTGTGGATTCCAAAGTTCTAAATGGCTTGGGAAGTGTTCTAATTGTGGGGCTTGGGAGAGTTTTTTAGAGTTAAAAGAAGAGCAAATTGAAGCATTTAAAGGATTAAACACTCAAAGTTTAAAAGTTAGGCGTATTACAGAAGTAGAAAAAGAAGAGTTTGTCCGCTTTAGCTCTGGTGAGAGTGAGCTTGATATTGTGCTAGGTGGGGGGATTGTTCTTGGGGGAATGTATCTTGTGGGAGGGAGTCCGGGTGTTGGAAAATCTACACTACTTTTAAAGATTGCAAGCCATTTGGCAAAAGGTGGTAAAGAGGTTTTATATGTTAGCGGAGAAGAGAGTGCTTCACAAATTAAGCTAAGGGCGGAGCGATTAAATGCCTTAGATGCGAATTTGTATTTACTAAATGCAATTGAGTTAGAAGAAATTTTAGCTGTAATTAAAGACAAGGAGCGTCATTATAGCTTAGTTGTGATTGATAGTATTCAAACGCTTTATAGTCAAACAATTTCTTCAAGCCCCGGGAGTGTTTCGCAGGTGCGTGAAGTAACTTTTGAGTTAATGCGCCTTGCAAAAGAATATGGGATTTGTGTATTTATTATTGGGCATATTACTAAAGATGGAGCAATTGCTGGACCTAGAATTTTGGAGCATATGGTGGATTGTGTGCTGTATTTTGAAGGAGATTCAAGTAGGGAATTGCGCTTTTTACGTGGATTTAAGAATCGCTTTGGAAACACAAGTGAGATTGGAATCTTTGAAATGCAAAGTGGCGGTTTAGTTGGAGCAAAAGAAGCTTCAAAGATTTTTTTCTCTCATAAAACTTCAAGTCCCGGAAGTGCATTAAGCGTGGTAATGGAAGGGTCGCGCGCACTTGTGCTTGAAGTGCAAGCTTTAGTAAGTGATTGTGCCTATGGTGCGCCAAAGCGTGCTTGCACAGGGTTTGATCAAAGTCGTTTAAATATGATTTTAGCCCTTTTAGAGCGTAAATTAGAGATCCCATTAAACCGCTATGATGTGTTTATTAATATTACAGGTGGGATTAAAATTGTTGAAACTGCAGCGGATTTAGCCGTTGTTGCGGCAATTTTATCAAGCTTTAGAAATCGCGCACTTGCAAATACAAGTGTGTTTATTGGAGAAGTAAGTCTTGTGGGTGATATTCGCGATGTTCCAAGCACAGAACAACGCTTAAAAGAAGCAATTTCTCTTGGAATTACACACGCAATTTTGCCAAAAAAACTCAAGCAAAACCTAGCTATAAAGTGCTATGAAGTGCAAGAGGTTACAAAGATTATTGATTGGATGTAGATTGTGTTTGTATGGGGATAAAATCTTCTAAAATCTCTTCTTGCATAATTTGTGTAATCTCTAGTGTAAAATCCTCATTAAAGGCTTTTTCTATAATCACAATAGGAGAGACAAAAAATCCGTTAGGATAGAGTTTATAGCGTAAGGCAAGCTGAATCTCTTCGCTTAAACCTTCTTGTAAAAGAGTATTAAAATTCGTTATCCCTAGAAACTTCTTAAATGTGTTAAATTCTAAAAATACAATTCCATCTTTGCTTGCATATCCGATCCCATCTTGCCAAAATTCTATCTTTGCTTTTGTGGGTTTGTTTAACATTGAGTAATTGCAAATAAAGCTAGGGATTATAGAATCCTTTATACTAAGAGAACCTTTTAGTAGACGATATTGCAGAATCTTGCGTTTAATGATTTGATAGGGTTTTTGAGTTTGTTCTAGTTGTGTGCGTGCTTGGAAGTTTTGAAGACGCAAGGAAGGGAGATTGCGCGATTGTTTTGGGAGATTAAGAGTAGAGAAAAGCTCTAATGAAGTTTTGTTGGACTTCTCACGCTGGGCTTTTAGCGCATAAAGACAGCCACAATAGTTTTGGCGATAGAGATTTGCTTCTTTTGCAAGTTGATTTTGGATTTGTGTGCCTCCATTGCTTCGCACATCAATAGGCAAAAAGGCTAAGTTGTGTTTAATAGCGATTGCTTCACCTTGCTTGAAAAGTTCATTCTGTAACTTCATAGGGCTTGCAAGCAAAGTGCTTGTAAATTCTACGCAATGTGTATCCAATGCAATTTGCGCGCTTTTTTCTAATCTAAAATCAAAGCAATAACTGCATCGTTCGCCTTTTTCTGGAGCATCTTCTAAGCCTTTACTGCCTTCTAGCCACTCTTTTAGATGATATTCTCCTTCAATTAATGGAATCCCAAGCTGTGCACAACTGCGTTTTACATCAAGTAAGCGTAGTTGGTATTCTTCAATAGGGTGAATATTTGGATTGTAAAAAAAACCACAAAAGTTCTTGTGTGGATATTTTTCTTTGAGTTGTGTTAAAAAATGGTGGCTATCTACACTGCAACAAATATGCACTAAAGTCGTGTTTTTGTGCGTGAAATCATAAGAAATCTTAGACATTTTTTGCCTTTTTTGTGGAATTGTAACGCATTGTAATGAAATAGTGCAAGATTTGATGCATTTTTTGTTTTAAAAATTTACAGAAAAAGATAAATGACGACGATAAAATGTTACACTAACGCCTGATTATTGTATAAAGGTCAAATGTGAATTTTCAAAGAAATATTTTAATTACAGGTGGAGCGGGATTTATTGGCTCTCATTTAGTGCGTTTTTTTTGTAAAAAATATCCAAAATATCGTATAGTTAATTTAGATAAACTAACTTATGCAGGTAATCTTACAAATCTTCTTGAGGTTAAGAGAAAAGAAAATTATGTCTTTGAATATGCAGATATTTGTGATATTAAATTTGTGCGTAGTATTTTTGAAAAATATAAGATTGATAGTGTAATTCATCTTGCGGCAGAATCACATGTGGATCGTTCTATAGATGAGCCTTTTGCGTTTGCAAAAACAAATATTCTTGGCACACTTTCTCTTCTTCAGGCGTCTTGTGAATTTTGGAAAAAATTAAATATTTTGCAGCGGGGGGGGGGGATTTTTTACCATATTTCAACAGATGAAGTTTATGGAACTTTAAAATTTGATCATGCGCTTTTTACAGAAAATACAAAATACGATCCACATTCTCCATATTCCGCAAGCAAGGCAAGTAGTGATCATTTTGTTCGTGCATTTTATGACACTTATGATTTGCCAATACTTATTACAAATTGTTCAAATAATTATGGACCATTTCAGTTCCCAGAAAAACTCATTCCAAAGGTGATTAGCAATATTTTAAATGGAGAATCTATTCCAATTTATGGAAGAGGGGAAAATGTTCGTGATTGGCTTTATGTGGGAGATCATGTGCGTGCAATTGATCTTGTTTTTCATCGTGGTAAGATTGGGGAAACTTACAATATAGGCGGTAATAATGAGAGAAAAAATATTGATTTGGTTTTTTTGATTTCTAAAATCATTGATGAACTTTTAGGAAATCCCATTGGAACATCGGAGAGATTGATTGCATTTGTGGAGGATCGCGCAGGACATGATTTGCGTTATGCAATTGACGCTAGCAAAATCCAAAAAGATCTTGGATGGAAGCCATTAGTCGGGCTTGAAGAAGGTATAAAAAAGACCGCAAAATGGTATTTGAAGAATAGGGAATGGTTGGAGATTGCTTTATCTAAAAAATTAGGAAATTATCGTTGAAGAGTTTAGAGAATTTTATTTTGTTGAAAAATAAAATTTATTGAATAATTTGCACTTCCTCTTCTAAGGTGATTTTGGATTCCATATAGACTTTTTCTTTTGCTAAATGGATTAAATCTAGGGTTTCTTCAAAGCAAGAATTGCCAAGATTAACTAGAAAATTTGCGTGAATTTGGCTAAACATTAAGCTTTTATTTTTGCCAAATTTTATGCCCTTTAATCCTGCTTGTTCAATTAATGCACCAGCAAAATTGCCCTTAGGATTCTTAAAGCAACTCCCAAAACTAGGTTCTTTTGGTTGATTTGCACGCATTTTAGTAAAAACTTCTACAAGATCTGAATTAAAGCCAATTTGTTTTTTAAAAATACCTGCAAAAACAAGTTCTGAAATTTCGCTTTTACGATACTTTAACCCAAGAGATTTCACGCCTTTAAACTTTAGTTTGACATTGGAATCTAAAATTAAGATTCCATCTAAAACATCTTTAATTTCATAAGTTTTTAACCCGGCGTTCATTTTAATGATTCCACCTATACTTCCAGGTAGCTTAGATAAGATTTCAAAACCACTTAAATTATGGCGTTTTGCATAAGAAAATAGCTTGCCACTAGGTGTTGCCGCACCCACTTCTAAACAATCTCCTAAATCCTTAATGTAATCAAAGTTTTTACTAAGTGCTACTAAGTTGCTTGCATTTGGAGAAATTAGGAGATTATTTGCTTTGCCGATGATATGGATAGGTAGATTAGCCTGTAAAAGATTATCATAATCTTCAGGTAATTCTATATAGTTTAGGGGTTGGATTGAGCCGATTTTAACGCTTGTGTATTGCGAAAAATCAATGATTTTTTGTAGCATTAAAACAAAAAAGTGGGCATCATTTTAAAAATGCGTGCAGTAAAATCCATTAGCATATTTAACATCCAAGGCATTGTAAAAATAATCACAACAATAACGGCTAAAATTTTTGGCACAAAGGTAAGCGTCATTTCATTAATCTGTGTTGTGGCTTGAAAAATACTAATCATAAGTCCAACAACAAGTCCAACAAGGAGCATTGGAAGCGATAAAATCAATGTGATTTTATAAGTTTCAATAGCAAGATTCATTAGTTGCGCTTCCATAAGATTTGCCCTTATTTAATAGAATCCCAAACCATACTAGCTTTGCCATCTTTTTCTGTAATAGCGGCCATTCCCATAATATTATAACCGCAATCTACATAATGAATTTCTCCTGTAACAGCACTTGCAAGTGGAGAGAGAAGATACATTGCTGAATTTCCAACTTCTTCAATTCCAACATTTTTGCGTAATGGCGCATTTGCTTCATTCCATTTTAAGATAAATCTAAAATCTCCAATTCCACTTGCAGCAAGCGTTCTAATTGGTCCAGCTGAAATTGCATTAACACGGATTCCTTTATGCCCTAAATCGTGCGCTAAGTAACGCACGCTAGACTCTAATGCGGCTTTTGCTACCCCCATTACATTGTAATGTGCTACATGTTTTACTGCCCCTAAATAGCTAAGTGTAAGAATCGAAGCATTTGTGTTTAAAACAGGCTCTAATTCACGGCATAATTCAATAAGAGAATACACAGAAACTTCCATAGCAAGATTAAATGCTTCTTTAGAAGTTTCTAAAAAACTACCATCTAAAGCTTCTTTGGGGGCAAATGCAACACTATGCACTAAAAAATCAAGCTTGCCAAAGTCTTTTTTGATCTGCTCTCTTAAAGTGGCAAAATGCTCTTTTTTACTAACATCAAGTTCATATACATACGCCCCACAGCCAATTTCTTCAGCAATAGGAAGCACGCGTTTTTGTATTTGTTCGTTCATATAGGTTAAAGCAAGGGTTGCACCTTGTTCTTTGCACGCCTTTGTGATCCCATAAGCGATAGATTTGTTATTTGCAACACCAACAATTAGCCCTTTCTTGCCTTTCATAATCATAATTTGACCTTTAAAATGAATTTTCTAAAATCTGACAAAAGCTTTCTAGTTCCCAGCTTGCACTGCCTATAAGCACGCCATCTACGCCGTCTAAACTTAAGATTTTGCGTGCATTTTCAGGCTTCACACTTCCGCCATAAAGAAGCGGAATTCTACCTAATTTTTGCTTTAAGTGCGTGTGGATTTGTGTGATTTCTTCTAAGGTTGCACTAACTCCACTTCCAATAGCCCAAATTGGCTCATAAGCAATGATGAGTTTAGGATAATTTAAATCAATCCCTGCAAATTGTGATTCTAAAAAGGCTAATGTGGAATCTAAACCCTTATTCTTAGTCTCTAAACTCTCTCCTATGCAGTAAAAAATCTCAAAATTTTGTTTAGAAAAATATGCAAATTTTTGTGCGCAAAATGCTTGATTTTCTCCTAAATCACGCCTTTCACTATGCCCTATAAGTAAAGATTTAATGTGAAATTCTTCTAATTGTTCTAAACCTATTTCACCTGTAAAAGATCCAGATTTTGCAAAATACGCATTTTGCGCCCCGATTGAAAAATGCTTAAAAGCATTATTTAAAAGTGCCGTAGCAGAAGGAAAAAGAGCGACTTTATTAGGATTTTTATGTGCGGATAAAAAAGATTCCAATGCAGCACAAAACTCTTGAGTGCTTTTTCTTGTGTGATTTGTTTTAAAATTACTTGCGATGATTTTCATAAAAAAATTCCTTAAACTTTAAGAAGTATTATAACAAAACTCACAGGAGAATCCTAAAAGTTGGCTATAATGTGAAAAACTTTAGCGTAAGGCATTTATGATGCTTGAAAAAATTAAAAAAGACTTGGGATTAATTTTTACTTGGAATCAAAGTGATAGATCTTGGCAGATGCCATTTTTTGCTGGACTTGGCGTGGCGATAATTTTGTTCATTGCAACATTTATTGGGCGTCCGGATTTTGGACTTGTTGCTGTGATTGGAGCAATGATTTTTCTTTATGTTCCAGATACCCCTATTTATCATAAAATGATTTTAAGTATGTCTTGTGCGTTTGGGATTATAGTGTCTTTTACTTTAGGGCTTGTAGGACAGATTTTTCCGCAGTTTATTCCATTGATTGTCTTTGGAGTAACGCTTGTAAGTGCGCAAGTAGTGCGGTATTTTAGCATTGGAGCACCGGGATTTTTTTTCTTTACTTTTGCTACGATTCTTGGGACTTACATCCCTTTTGAAGTGCGAGATTATCCTATGGCTATCGGACTTGTAGCACTTGGAACGATGGTTGCTAATGTGATGGTGCTTTTGTATGCACTAAGTGTGATTTATGTGTTTAAGCGTGCAATTAAACCAATTCCAAAAATTGGAGAGTTTGGGTTTGGAGTGATTGTGATCGATCCTATAATCATTGCTTTTTTTGTGGGTTTTGCGATGTTTTTGCAGAGTTATTTGGAGCTTGATCGTGGATATTGGGTGGGGATTAGTTGTGCAGCAGTGATGACAGCTGTTACTTTTAAGCAAATTTGGATTAAACAACTTCAAAGAATTTTAGGCACGATTGCTGGGGTTAGCTTGGCATATTTTTTATTGCACTTTACCTTTGGTGCGATTGAGTTTGCACTTTTGATGATGGTTTTAATGTTTTTTGCGGAATATACGGTGGTGCGTAATTACGCATTATCAATGGTATTTTTAACGCCTTATTCTACTTATTTGGCAGAAGTGAGTAATTTTATGCAATATAATCCAAATGTGATTATTCAAGCTAGGATTTTGGATATTGTAATTGGTAGCATAATTGGATTGCTTGGAGGGGCTCTTATGCATTGGAGTGCATTGCGTAAAGTCTTAGAGAGTATTGCTAGAAAGATTGTGTTTAAGTGGATTAGCGCAGAGTAAAGTTGGAATCCAAAATTTTAGATTCCAACTTTAGTTTATTTTAGGATTCTAGGTAGCGTAATACCTTTTTGTTCTTGATATTTACCCTTTTTGTCTTTGTAGCTAACTTCACAATCTCTATCTCCTTCTAAAAATAACACTTGCGCTATTCCTTCGTTGGCATAGATTTTTGCAGGTAAAGGCGTCGTGTTTGAAATTTCAATAGTAATATGTCCTTCAAATTCTGGCTCAAAAGGTGTAACATTAACGATAATCCCACATCTTGCATAGGTGCTTTTTCCAAGACAGATTGCTAAAATATTGCGTGGAATCTTAAAATATTCTATTGTTCTTGCAAGCGCAAAGGAGTTTGGCGGTACAATGCAGACATCTCCGATAAAATCCACAACATTTGCCGCATCAAAATTTTTTGGATCAACAACCATTGCATTAATATTTGTAAAGATTTTAAACTCATTGCTCACACGAATATCATAACCATAGCTTGATAATCCATAGCTTACAACACCCTTACCTACTTGATTTTCACAAAAGGGATCAATCATTGTGTGTTCAATTGCCATTTTTCTAATCCAAGTATCTTCTTTTAAACCCATTTTATTCCTTAGCTAAGTGATTATTTTATGTAAATATGATATTATAACAAACTCAAAACAAAGTTAAAGGCTTTTAAATGGATTTTAAAGATATTAAAGAGCTAATCAAAATCTTTGATGCAAGCACTCTAAATCGTTTGAGTATCGCACAAGATACAATGCAAATTAAACTTGAAAAAGGGATGAGTGGTGTGAGTGTTAGCGCACCTGTTGTGCAAGCTACTCCGGCTCCAACAACACAAAGCCTTCCGCAAACTGCTCCTGTGGCTTCTGCCCCAGCTGCAGCAACACCAAGTGGTGATACAATCAATTCTCCAATGGTTGGGACATTCTATCGTTGCCCATCTCCAAATGCTCCTGCTTATGTAAATGTAGGCGATAAGGTGAAAAAAGGGCAAACGCTAGGGATTATTGAAGCAATGAAAATTATGAATGAAATTGAAGCAGAATTTGATTGTAAGATTGTAGAGATTATCCCAAATGATGCGCAACCTGTGGAGTATAATTCTCCTTTATTTGTTGTGGAGAAACTCTAATGTCTTTGCAAAAAGAGATTCACACTATTTTAATTGCAAATCGTGGAGAAATTGCTCTAAGGGCAATCCGCACAATTAAGGAAATGGGCAAGAAAGCAATTGCTGTTTATTCCACAGCAGATAAAGATGCACATTATTTGGATTTAGCAGATGCTAAAGTTTGTATTGGCGGGGATAAGTCTAGTGAGAGTTATTTAAATATCCCAGCAATCATCTCTGCTGCAGAACTCTTTAAGGCAGATGCGATTTTTCCCGGATATGGATTTTTAAGTGAGAATCAAAATTTTGTGGAGATTTGTAACCATCACGGCATTGAGTTTATTGGTCCAACACCTGATGTTATGGTGCTAATGAGTGATAAAAGTAAGGCAAAAGAGGTAATGAAAAATGCAGGTGTTCCAGTAGTCCCTGGAAGTGATGGAGCAGTGGAATCCAAAGAGCAAGCTATTAAACTTGCAAAAGAGATTGGCTATCCTGTGATTTTAAAAGCAGCGGCAGGTGGTGGTGGGCGCGGAATGCGTATTGTAGAAAATGAAGAAAATATGTTTAATGCCTATCTGGCTGCAGAATCTGAAGCAATTAGTGCATTTGGTGATGGCACAATTTATATGGAGAAGTTTATTGATAAACCAAAGCATATTGAAGTGCAAATTCTTGCAGATAAACACGGAAATGTTTTGCATATTGGAGAGAGAGATTGTTCTTTGCAAAGACGCCATCAAAAGTTGATTGAAGAATCTCCTGCTCCTACACTTGAGCCAAGAACGCGTGAAAGATTGTTGCAAACCGCAATTACTGCTACAAAGGCGATTAAATATGTAGGTGCTGGAACTTATGAATTTTTATTGGATTCTGATCAAAATTTCTACTTTATGGAAATGAATACAAGATTGCAAGTGGAACACCCAGTTAGTGAATTAGTAAGTGGCTTGGATATTATTGAATTAATGGTTAATGTCGCTGAGGGCAAGGAGCTTCCAAAACAGGATTCCATAAGTTTTAGCGGCTGTGCGATTGAATGTAGAATTACTGCTGAAGATCCTGTGAAATTCTATCCTTCTGCAGGGAAAATCACAAAATGGATCGTACCTGGTGGTAATAATGTGCGTATTGATAGTCACGCGTATGCAGGTTATGTTGTGCCAATGTTTTATGATTCTATGATTGGAAAACTCATTGTGTGGGGGCGCAATCGTGATGAGGCGATTGCTAGGATGTCTAGGGCATTAGATGAGTTTTGTGTAGAGGGCATTAAAACAACCATAGCATTTCATAAAGAAATGATGAAAAATGACGATTTTAAAAGAGGAGTTATCCATACCAAATATTTGGAACAAAAAATGGCTAATGATTCTGCAAAAAAGGAATAAAGTGGAACGCAAAGTGCTTGTATTTTTGAAAGCGCAAGGATGCAAATTTAATCAAAATTAAGGAGATAAAATGAAAATTGGCAATTCACAAAGCACAAATGAAAGTTTAATCAATCTAAAGAAAGCAAAAGAAGAAGAAAAAGACGCATTAAAGAAAATTGCTTCTCCACGCCCTCTTGAAGCTACAGATGGTGCAAGCTTGGCTATTGCTAATGCGCTTTTAGCACAAGCAAACTCAATGAGCCAAGGCGTAAGGAATGCAAATGATGCTCTAGGTGTAATGCAAATTGCTGATGCGACACTTTCAAATATTACAGATTCCGCAATTCGTATGAATGAGCTCTCTGTGGCTCTTGGAAATCCTGCATTAAATAGCGATCAAAGAGCAATGATTGAGAGTGAAGCAAGTGCTCTAACGCAATCTATGCAAGATGCGACAAGTCAAGCAGTTTTTAATGGAAAAAATGTTTTTGGCGGACAAATGAGCTTTGTAACAGGAAATGGAACAGAGAGCATTAATATGCAAGCACCAAATGTTGCAGGCTTAAGCGTGAATAATCAGCAAAGTATTTTAAGCTTTATTGAGCGTGTGAATATGGAGCGTGCAAATATCGGTTCTGCAATGAATGGAATCCAATCTGGGGTTAATGCAAGTATGAATACTATTGTGAATTTAAAAGCTGCCGAAGGTGGTTTGATGAAAGATGATGTTGCGGAAAATTACAATCAATTAAATAGTGCCAAACTCAAAGAAAACGCAACACTTTATGCAAATTCTTTCAATACAAAATATCTCCAAAATCGCCTAGACGCACTTCTTGGCTAAACTCTCTTAATTTCTCTTTCCCCTTTGGGGGCAATAAAGACTTTTTGAAAAACAAAAAGGATTCCAATGTTTTTTAGTAAATATTCTGCAAGTGGAAATGATTTTATTTTAACGCATACCTTTAAATTCCAAGAAAATGCTTGGAGGGAATTTGCAAAAAAAATTTGCCATAGACAAGAGGGGGTTGGTGCAGATGGGCTGATTATCTTAAAGCCACATACAACTTATGATTTTGAATGGGAGTTTTATAATGCTGATGGAAGTGTTGCAAAAATGTGCGGCAATGGAAGTAGAGCAGCTGCTTTGTATGCAAGGGATTTTAGACTTGCTTCAAATACGCAGAGATTTTTAACAGGTGCTGGGGTAATTAATGCGGAAATTTTTATAGACTTGGAATCCAAAATTTTAGTAGAGAGTGCATTAACACAAGCGAAGGTTTTACAAAAAAATATCCAAGAATATGGCATAAATTGGTGGCTTATTGATACGGGAGTGCCACATTTAGTGTGTGAAAATGCGCGTTTAAACAAAGAAGAATTGCGTGCTTTGCGCCATAAATATGATGCAAATGTAAATGTTGCAACATTAGAAAAAGATTGCGTTAGGGCTAGGACTTTTGAGAGAGGTGTAGAGGATGAAACATTAGCGTGTGGGACCGGAATGGCGGCAATGTTTTATTATCTTAAGGCAATACAAAAAGTTTCCAACCCCTGCTGTTTTAAGCCTGCAAGCAACGAAGAGCTATTCTTAAGAGAGCAAGATAATAGAATCTTTTTAAAAGGAAGTGTTAGAAAAATCTGTGATTTTGTGTATTAAAAAATTCTAAAGATTCCAATAAGGATAGTTAGCCAAATGGTTGTTGCTAAAAATATACTAAAATGCGGCACTAGAAGCGCAGTCTTTAGCGATTTTAGCTTGTTCTTGCCATTTTGTTGTGACTAAATCAATGCAAGCTTCAATACTTGTATTAATGGCTTCTATAATGAGAATTAAAAACAAAGCACTAACAAGCAATAAGTGTTCTACAAAAGTAATAGGAAGAAAAAAACTAAGAATTAAACAGGGAAAAATGATACAAATTTCTATTTTAAAAGCAGTTTCTCTAAATAAGAATCTGATCCCAACTAATGCATAAGATGTATTTTTGAAAAAATTATATTTAGGCTTCAAAGTTTTCCTTTTATTATGAATTGAAACATTATTATTGGTAAATCTTAGTCTTTTATCAATCGTGCCATTTCTTTAATGGCGGATTCTAAGCCTGTGAATATGGAGCGAGCAATAATACTTTGTCCAATGTTTAATTCAATGATTTCTGGGATTTGTAAAATCGGTGTGAGATTATGATAGTTTAATCCGTGTCCTGCTGCAACTTCAAGTCCTAGCCATTTCGCTTCTTTTGCGCCATCACATAAGCTAGAGATGGAATCTAAAAAGAGCGTTTTAAGTTCAGATCTTGGAATTCTTAGTGATTCTATGGTGTGATGTGTGTGAGGAAGATTAGAATTTAACATCAAATGTAAATTTGCATAAGTGCCTGTGTGAAGCTCTATCATTTGCGCGCCAACTTCTTTTGCGGCGCAAATTTGATCAATTTGTGTATCAATAAATAAAGAAACTTCTATGCAATGCTTTTTAAAAGTGCGTGTAATTTCAGAAATTCTTTCAAAATTTGCCACAACATCAAGTCCGCCTTCTGTTGTTACTTCTTGGCGATTCTCTGGCACAAGTGTAATACGATGGGGAGAGATTTTTAAAAGATAATCAAGAATATCTGGATTAATGGAGCATTCAATATTTAAAGGAAGAGCAGAAGAGTTGCGGATTTTTAGCACATCATCATCGTGGATATGGCGGCGATCTTCACGCAAATGTAAAGTAATTTGATCAGCACCCGCTCTTTTTGCTATAAATACTGCTTCAAGTGGGTCGGGGTCGTTGATTTTTCTTGCTTCGCGTAAAGTTGCAATATGATCAATATTTACTCCAAGTAACATAGCTACCCTTTATTTTGTAAAACTTCTTGGATTCTAACTAAAATTACTTTAAAATACGAAAAATTTTAAGGAGTGCACTTTGGTGATGGTGTTTGATTGTGAAACAATTTTAGATGTAGAGCTGCTTAAAAAAGGCTTTAATCAGGCATTTATTGAGCGTGAAGTTTCAATTGAACAATGTAGTGATTTAGAGCTTAGTAAGATGGCAATGGAGATTCAAAAAGAGCAGAGTGGGAGCGAGTTTTTGCCTGTGTGTTATCATCAAGTTGTAAGCATTGCAGCAGTGTTTTGTGATGAGTATGGTAAGTTTATTAAAGTTGGAAATTTTAAGCCAGTTGGCAACTCTAAAGAAGAGCGAGAAAAAAGTTTAATTCAAGCTTTTTTAGACTATCTTAATAACAAACAGCCAAAGCTTGTAAGCTATAATGGACGCGGTTTTGATATGCCAATGTTACTGTTGCGTGCGATGAAATATCGCTTAAGTGCTAATGCGTATTTTGAAGAAAATAATTCGGAATTTAATAAAAGCAAATGGGAAAATTATCGCCAAAGATATTGTGAAAGATTCCATTTAGATTTACTAGAAGCACTAGGGAATTATGGTGCAGTGCGGAATCTAAAATTAGATGTGTTGGCAAATTTAGTGGGCTTTCCGGGAAAATACGATACAAGTGGTGATATGGTGCTTGAGATGTATTATGCAGGAGAATTAGATAAAATTGACACCTACTGCCAAAGTGATGTGCTAAATACTTATGGGCTGTATTTAAATTATGAGCTTTTAAAGGGAAATTTGAGCAATGAAGAATATCTGACGATTTTAAAGGAATGGGGTGATAAGCTTACAAAAGATCCAAACACAAAAGACAAAGATTATTGTCCTATATTTTTTGATACAATTAGCGCACAATTAAAATAAGGAGAACAATGCTTTCAAAAGAGATTTTGCAATTTAGCGAAATGCGCTATGAGATTAGAGCGTATTTGTGTTTTTTACTGCAACGGAATATCAAAAACAATCTTCCACATATTGAATTAAATAAAATTATTGATGGATTGCATAAGATTGAACACGAAGTTGGGATTTTTGAACTTTTATATGTCCTTGATGCAAGTGGAACTTTAGTGTTAGATGGGATTACAAGGGATTCTACTTTAGAGTGTAAAAAGGGAGAAAATCACAATGAGCGCGCTTATTTTTATCGCGCTGTGAAAGAAAAAAAATGTATTTTAACAGATCCTTATCCCTCTCTTGCTAGTGGGAATCTTGTTGTAACCGTGTCTTATCCACTTTATAATGATAAGGGCAAGCTAGTGTATGTTGTGTGTATGGATATCCCCTTAGAGCAAACTTCTCTCCTTGTGCGTCCAGCACCGCTTTTTGGATTCTTTTCTGGTTTTGGAAAGAGTGTGTATTTTGTGATGTCTTCAGCCTTGTTTTTAGTGAGTGCCTTGCTTTTAGTAAAGGGTGGAATTAGTATGTGGGAAGGCTTATTGCGCTTCAATCGTTTAGATATTAAAGATGTGTTTGAGGCGACAATTTTAATCACGCTCTCATTGGCGATTTTTGACTTGGTGCGCGCGATTTTTGAAGAAGAGGTATTGGGGCGACAAAAATCACAGGATTCTAAAATGGTGCATAAGACAATGACACGCTTTTTGGGCTCTATTGTAATAGCACTTGCTATTGAAGCGTTAATGCTTGTGTTTAAATTTACTATTATTGAACCTGAAAAATTGATTTATGCGGTGTATTTAATTGGTGCTGTAACTTGCTTGCTTATTGGACTTGCGGTTTATATGCGTTTTACAGCAAAGTTTAAAAGAGATTAAATGCTAGGGATTGTAAATTATCAAGTGGGTAATCTTGCAAGTGTGCAAAATGCGATTGTGAAGCTTGGAGAAAAAGTACAAATTGAAGAAGATCCGCAAAATCTTAAAAATTATGATCGTTTGATTTTACCCGGAGTTGGTGCATTTGGTGATGCAATGGAGCATTTGCGCACTTCTGGTATGCAAGAAGCCTTGATAGAATTTGCAAAGAGTGGCAAACCATTACTTGGAATTTGTCTTGGAATGCAACTGCTTTTTGAAAAGAGTTATGAGTTTGGCGAACACTTTGGGCTTGGATTATTAAAAGGTGAAGTAGTGAAGTTTGATTCTGGTGAAAAAAAGATTCCACATATTGGGTGGAATCTTGTGTGTAAAAGGTTAGAATCGGATTTGTTAAAACATTTGGATTCCAACTTTTATTTGTATTTTGTGCATAGTTTTTATGTTAAAAATTTAGAAAATGCAGTTGGTGTTAGCAATTATGGAGTGGATTTTGCTTCTATTGTTCAAAAAGAGAATATTTTTGGAATCCAGCCACACCCAGAAAAATCACATAATATTGGGCTTTTGATTTTGAAAAATTTTATAAACTTATAAGGGGGAGATTGTGCAGATTATTCCAGCAATTGATTTAAAAGAAGGTTGTGCTGTGCGTCTTAGTCAAGGGGAGATGGAAAGCGCAAAAATTTACGCAAATAATCCTTTAGATTTTGCAAGACATTTTGAAGATTTAGGTGCTAAATATTTGCATATTGTGGATTTAGATGGTGCTTTTGCAGGAGAGCCTAAAAATCGTAAGATTATTGAAAGAATTTGCAAAGAATCCAAGCTTAAAATTGAAGTTGGCGGTGGAATCCGCAATGAAGAGATTATTAAAAGTTATTGCGATATAGGTGTAGAGCGCGTGATTTTGGGTTCTATTGCGCTTAAAAATCCAGAGTTTGTTCTTAAAATGGCAGAAAAATATGCAGTGGTAGTTGGGATTGATGCAAAAGATGGCAAGGTTGCAACAGAAGGTTGGGCTAAAAGCGGAAGCACACTAGCTTGGGAGTTTGCAGAGATTTTTAAAGGTAGTAAAATCAAGGCAATTATCTGCACAGATATTGCGCGTGATGGAATGCTAAATGGTGTGAATATAGATTTTACAAAAACAATTCAGCAAAAAAGCAATCTTTTTACAATTGCTAGCGGGGGGTTATCAAGCTTAGAGGATTTTAGGGAGTTAAAAAATGCTAAAATTGATGGTGTGATTGTAGGAAAAGCGTTTTATGAGGGAAAAATTGATTTAAGAGAAGTTTTTGAAAAATTTGGAGATACATAAGCGTAAATCGCATAAAACTTTAGAATTTTATTTTTTCTTATAAGAAATTATGTTAATATGCTCCGTTAATTTTTCTAATTAGAAATTTTAATTTTTAAAGGAGTTAGCTTTGAAAATGGTTGTTGTTGATGATAGTTCTACAATGCGTAGAATTATCAAAAATACCTTAGCAAGACTTGGTTATAATGATATTTTAGAAGGCGAAAATGGTGTTGAGGGCTGGGAGAAAATGAACTCTAATCCTGATGTTAAAGTTCTCATTACGGATTGGAATATGCCTGAAATGAATGGTTTAGATTTGGTTAAAAAAGTGCGTGCAGATGAACGCTTTAAAGATATTCCCATTATTATGGTTACAACAGAAGGTGGAAAAGCAGAAGTAATCACTGCATTAAAGGCTGGTGTAAATAACTATATTGTAAAGCCTTTCACGCCACAAGTTTTAAAAGAAAAATTAGAAGTCGTTCTAGGTGTAAATGACTAAAAGATGGAATCTTATTATCATTGCCTAAGCATTAAGGCTAATAATTATTTGTGGTTACTACAAGATAAAGCACTAGAGATTACCAAAGAGGCAATTGAAGAGATTGAAAATGGATTCCTTATTCGCACTGAAAAATCTAAGGAAGAGGTAGAATCTTTAAAAGCGCAGTTAAATGCCTATGCTAAAAAGATAGAAAAAATCTTTGGAGAAGCAGTTAGGCTAGAAATAGATATGAGTGTTTGCGCAAATGAGGATTGGATTGCTAAATATCGCGCTTCCATCACTCCTATTGAGTGCGGAAAATACTATATTTATCCTTCTTGGTATGCAAAAAAGGCTGATAAGATTAATGTTGTGATAGATCCAGCACTTGCCTTTGGAAGTGGGCATCACGCAAGCACTTTTGGCTGTTTAAAAGCACTAGACGCATTAGATCTTCATCACAAAAAGGTTTTAGATGTTGGTTGTGGAAGTGGCATTTTAGGCATTTGTGCAAAAAAAAGTGGTGCGATTGTATGGGCGTGTGATACTGATGAAATAGCAGTGGATTCTACAAAAGAAAATATGCAAAACAATGCTATTGTATTAGATCAAGTTTTTTTAGGTTCTTTAGATATGATTACACAAAACAGAGAATCCTTTGATATTGTTGTGGCAAATCTTTTAGCTGATATTATCGTGGCACTTCCTTTGCAGGATTTTGTAAAAATAAAAGGTTATTTGATTTTATCAGGAATTTTAGAGAAATATCTTCCAAAAGTTCTTGCTAAATTCAAAGATTTTAAAATTATCTCACAAGAAGTTAATGCAGAGTGGGCAACTTTAGTGTTACAAAAATAAAAGGATATAAATGCAAAACCCGAACAATAATAATCAAAATCCCAAAGATCAAAAACCAAATGGATTTTTTAATCAAAATCCATTAATGGTTTTTGTGATTTTTGCAATTATTGCAATTGTGGCATTTAAGATGATGTCTCCTAGTGGAGAAGTTAGCAAACTAAGTGGAGCAAGCACAACAAGAACGATTAATTATTATGAGCTTAAAAAGCTCATTGAGAATAAACAAGTGGATTTTGTTGCAATTGGACAAACAAATATCAAAGCAACCTCTGAAAATGGTGGGAGCAAGATTATCTACAATGCCCAGCGCGTCAATCCTGATAATACATTAATCCCTTTGCTTGATGAAAAAGGTGTAGAATACACAGGTTATAGTGAGAATAATTGGCTAAGTGATATGCTTTTTGGTTGGGTGTTGCCAGTGTTCATTTTCTTTGCAATTTGGATGTTTTTAGCAAATCGTATGCAAAAAAATATGGGGAGTGGAATCCTAGGGATTGGCAGCTCTAAAAAACTTGTAAATGCAGAAAAGCCAAATGTGAAATTTGAAGATATGGCAGGAAATGCAGAAGCAAAAGATGAGGTTGTAGAAGTGGTGGATTTCTTAAAAAATCCTGATCGTTATGCAACTTTAGGAGCTAAAATTCCAAAAGGTGTGCTTTTAGTAGGACCTCCGGGAACTGGAAAAACACTTTTAGCAAAAGCAGTTGCAGGAGAAGCAAATGTGCCGTTTTTTTCTGTAAGTGGAAGTAGCTTTATTGAGATGTTTGTTGGGGTTGGTGCTAGTCGTGTGCGAGATTTGTTTGAAAATGCAAAAAAAGAAGCTCCAAGCATTATTTTTATTGATGAGATTGACGCTATTGGAAAAAGCCGTGCAGCAGGAGGAATGATAAGCGGAAATGACGAAAGAGAACAAACGCTTAATCAGCTTTTGGCAGAAATGGATGGATTTAGCTCTGATGCCTCTCCTGTCATCGTTCTTGCAGCGACAAATCGTCCTGAAGTTCTTGATCCAGCCCTTTTAAGACCGGGAAGATTTGATAGACAAGTGCTAGTGGATAAGCCAGATTTTGAAGGGCGTGTTGAGATTTTAAAAGTGCATATTAAAAAGATTAAATTAGCACGCAATGTAGATTTGTTTGAGGTAGCAAAACTAACGGCGGGACTTGCAGGTGCAGATTTGGCAAATATTGTTAATGAAGCGGCATTGCTTGCTGGGCGTAATAATAAAAAAGAAGTGGAGCAAAGCGACTTTTTAGAAGCAGTTGAGAGAGGGATTGCAGGATTGGAAAAAAAATCGCGTAGAATCTCTCCAAAAGAGAAGAAAATCGTTGCTTACCACGAGAGCGGACACGCATTGATTGCAGAAATTACAAAGGGAGCAAAGAAAGTTACTAAAGTTTCTATTATCCCACGCGGACTTGCAGCACTTGGTTATACGCTTAATGCTCCAGAAGAAAATAAATATCTAATGCAGAAACACGAACTCTTAGCAGAAGTTGATGTTTTGCTTGGTGGAAGAGCTGCTGAAGCAGTGTTTTTAGGAGAAATTTCAACAGGAGCTAGCAACGATTTAGAGCGTGCGACAGATATTATTAAAGCAATGGTAAGTTATTATGGAATGACTGAAGTTGCGGGATTAATGGTGCTTGAAAAGCAGCGCAATGTGTTTTTAAATGGTGGCTTAAGTAGCACTAGAGAATATAGCGAAGAAATGGCGCAAAAAATGGATACACATATCAAAGCGGTTTTAAATGAACGCTTTGAAGCAGTTAAATCTTCATTAGAAACTTATAGGGAAGCCATTGAGAATATTGTTAAAGAATTATTTGAAAAAGAAAATATTGATGGTGAAAAAGTGCGTGAAATTATTAGGGAATATGAAGTGGCAAATAATATGGAATCACGCCTTGTTGTAGAAGAAAAAGAAGAAGCATAAGGGGCAATATGAAAACAACCACAGAACTCATCGCAAAAGAAGGTTGGAAGCCTCTAGGGGTTGCATTACTTGCATTTTTGTTTGCTTGGTTGTTGAATTGGGATTTTTTAGCTTTTGTTTTTTTGATTGTTGTTTTAAGCATAGCATATTTTTATCGGAATTTAGAACGCATTGCAGAAGATATTGCTGATGATTGTGTGTTAGCACCTTTAGATGGTGTGATTAAAAATATCCAAAATAAAGAAGATGGAATCCATTTAAGTATTAAAAAGCCCATTTGCTTTTGTGGAATGCTTAGAATGCCATTGGCTAGGCTTGGTAGAGCTGGGGAGGCTGTGGAATTAGAGCGTGTTATTGGAATCAAAAATGGAGATGAGATTATTGGAGAGCGCGTGAAGATTGCCTTTAAGCGTGATAATGAGAGCAAGAAGAGGTTGTATTTAACTTTATATCCGAAGAATTTTTCGCAACTTGTTTTGTATTTTTGGGATTTGGATTTTAAGTTAGGTGAGCGTTTGGGCTTTTTTTTAAGTGGGAATGCAGAGCTTGTAATGCCATTGAACTCGGAGTTAAAGGTAAATATTGGCGATAAGATTTATGCAGGGCAAACGCTGCTTGCAAGTTTTAAGGAATAGCAATGCGCATTGATCCGCTTTATATTCTGCCAAATCTTTTTACAGGTGCTAGCATTTATCTTGCAATTTTAGCAATTTCTTATGCGTTTATGGGGCGTTTTTCTCTTGCGTGCTGGCTTGTAATTTTGTGTTTAATCTTTGATGGTTTAGATGGGCGTGTTGCAAGACTAACAGGGACGACAAGCAAGTTTGGAGTGGAGTTTGACTCGCTAGCAGATGTTGTGGCTTTTGGTGTGGCACCAGCAATGATTTTGTTTATTTATACAGGGTTTCATTATGGAAAATTTGGAGTTGTTGTGGCTGGATTGTATGTGGTTTTTGGAGCAATCCGTTTAGCGCGCTTTAATGTTACTACAAACAATAATGAACCTAATGTTTTTATTGGGCTTCCAATCCCTGCTGCTGCGGTGTTTGTTGTTAGTTGGTTGCTTTTTGAGATTCATTTAAGTCATATGCATTTAGACTATTCTAATGATATTTTGCTATTTTTAATGATTGCAAGTCTTGCTGTTTCTCTTTTGATGGTGAGTAATATTCGTTATCCTAGCTTTAAAAAAATAAATTTAAAGAAATTTAGTTTTGGAAAAATTATTGTAGTTTTGATGTTATTTTTAGCAATTTTGTTTATTTATCCTATTTTTACGATTGTAATATTTATCTCGCTTTATGTGTGTTTTGGTCCGATACGCGCGACATATTATCTATTTGTAAAACGCTTTAATAGGGATTAGAATGCGAACAAAATTTGTCTTTTATTGTTTTAAAAATCTTTTAACGCTTTTTTTATGTTTTCCTCTGTGATTGTAAAATTTATTGATTATATACTTTTTAAGGATTTTTAATGGAAATGATTAAGATTTTTGATACAACTTTAAGAGATGGTGAGCAAAGCCCTGGTGCTTCAATGAATACGGAAGAAAAGATTAAGCTTGCTTTACAATTAGAACGCCTTGGTGTTGATGTGATAGAAGCAGGATTTGCCGCTGCAAGTCCGGGAGATTTTGAAGCAATTAGTAGAATTTCAGAAGTGGTGCAAAATAGTGCAATTTGCTCTCTAGCGCGTGCAATCCCAAAGGATATTGAACACGCAGCAAAGGCATTAGAGACGGCAAAACAAAAGCGTATTCATACTTTTATTGCTACAAGTCCTATCCATATGGAATTTAAGTTGAAAATGCAGCCTAATGAAGTGCTTAAACGTGCAGTAGAATCGGTTAAACTTGCAAAAAGTTTATGTGAAGATGTGGAGTTTAGCTGTGAAGATGCGTGCAGAAGTGATATAGGATTTTTAAAGGAAGTAGCTCTTGCTGTGATTGAAGCAGGGGCTGGAACTTTAAATCTACCAGATACAGTTGGATACCGCTTACCTGAAGAATTGGGATATATTATAAAAGAGCTTAAATCTTGTGTGGGGGAATTAGCAATCTTATCTGTGCATTGTCATAATGATTTAGGATTAGCGGTTGCAAACTCACTTGTTGGAATCCAAAATGGAGCAAGGCAATTAGAATGTACAATTAATGGGCTAGGAGAGCGTGCAGGGAATACTGCATTAGAAGAAATTGTGATGATTTTAAAAACGCGCAAGGATATTTTTGGAGATTTAGATACACGCATTAATACAAGAGAAATCTATGCTACAAGTAAGTTAGTTGCGGATATTACTGGGATTTGTCCGCAGCCTAATAAAGCCATTGTTGGAAAAAATGCTTTTGCACACGAGAGTGGAATCCATCAAGATGGAATGCTAAAACATAGAGAAACTTATGAAATTATGTCCGCAAGTGATATTGGGATTCCACAGGATAATGGTTTAGTGCTTGGAAAGCATAGTGGTAGAGCGGCGTTTAAAGATAAATTAATAAGTTTGGGATTTGATGATTTAGATAAAGATGTGCTTAATAGTGCATTTGAGAAATTTAAAGTGTTGTGTGATAAGAAAAAGGAAGTGTATGATGAAGATATTCGCGCACTTTTAACCGAAGAAGCAACAAAGATCCCACAAATCTTTGAGCTACTTTCTGTGCAGATTAGTAGTGATTCTAATGGGGTGCCTTATGCTGCAATTTCTATCCAAAAAGATGGCAATAGCCGCATTGATGCAGCTATTGGTAATGGAAGTGTAGATGCAATTTTAAAAACAATTGATAGAATTAGCGGCTATAATGGAATCTTAAAAGATTACAAAGTGGAAGCGGTAAGTGAGGGCAAAGATGCGCTTGCAAAAGTTGTCGTTAAAGTGGAATTTGAAGCAAGTCAGCCCGCATTTATTGGACACGGATTGCATTTGGATACTTTACAAGCAACTGCTAAAGCTTATATTGGCGCATTAAATAGTTATTTATCAATGTCTTCTTTAGTGGCTAAATAATGGAGAAACCTTGAAACAAAACTTAGAAATCACACCAGAAGCGTTGTTTTATGAAAGAAGGCGTTTTTTAAAATTGGGTGCTGGGACTTTAGTGAGTGCTTTGGCAACAGATAATCTTTTAGCGGCTGTATTAAAAGAACAAGAGCTAAAATTTAAAGCAATGAGTGCGCAAGATGCGTTTGTTTTAAATGGGGAATATTTGGATCTTACAAGAGAAGAAATTGCTACAAGTTATAATAATTTTTATGAATTTGGTTTTTCTAAAACAGATCCTAAAAACAAAGCACACATATTAAAGACTTCGCCTTGGGAGATTCGCATTGAAGGAGAAGTGCAAAAACCCTTTAAGATCTCTTATGAAGATTTATTAAAACAGGTGCATTTGGTAGAAAGAGTGTATAGATTTCGTTGCGTTGAGGCTTGGAGTATGGTAATCCCTTGGGTTGGCTTTGAGCTTAGGGAATTAATAGAACTCGCAAAACCAAATAGTAATGCAAAATATCTACGTTTTACAACTTTATATGATCCTAAGCAGTTTCCTATGCAGGGTCCTATGCAATTGCTTGACTTTCCCTATAAAGAAGTGTTGCGTTTTGATGAAGCAATGCACCCTTTGACACTTATGGCAGTTGGAATGTATAAAAAGCCACTTCCGCCACAAAATGGCGCACCTTTGCGCTTAGTTGTGCCTTGGAAATATGGATATAAGTCTATCAAAAGCATTGATAAGATTGAGTTTTTAAAAGAGAAGCCTATTTCTACTTGGGAAGATGAAAATCCTAAAGAATACGGATTTTATGGTAATGTAGATCCTGAAGTTTCACATCCTAGATGGTCACAAAAAAGTGAGCGTATAATTGGGAAGCGCGGACAGATTCCAACTCTATATCTTAATGGCTATGCTAAAGAAGTGGAGCATTTTTATGTAGGCTTAGATCGCACAAAGCTTTATTAATGCGCAGTCTTTTAGGGTTCTGTATTGTTTTAGCTACTATTATATTTGGTTATTATGGAATCTTAAATGTAGAAAATCAAGTGCTATATGGAATTTATTTTTCTTTTGAAATGCTTTATGATTACACGGGTTGGTTTTCTTTTGGCTTGCTCTTTTTTGGACTTTGGTTACCAAGTCCTTATGGAAAAGTTTTTGGAGTCTTAGCTTTTGTAGCGGCGCTTTGGCATTTTTTGATTTTTGTGCATTTAGATTTTGGAGGAGAAATTGCACCAATGGTGCAAAAGATTTTTTCTGAAAAGCATTTAATTGTTGGAGGGATTGGTTTTTTGGCGATGCTGTTCGCCTTTTTGGCGTCTTTATTGCAGATTTTTAGACGCTTTAGAGTCAGTTTTCTTGTGTATTTGGCTGTGTTTTTTGGGGTTTTGCATATTGTGATGTTGCAAAAAGTTTTAAGCTCTTTGTATTATGCTTTGTTCGCAATTGCCTTATGTGCCTTAGCCTTCAAGCTATGGAGAGCTAAAGGTGCATTGAAGGATTTGTAAAGAGTTTAGAAGTTGAATAACTCTGCAACAATAGCAAAGATTTCACTAGCAGCAACAACGAGTTCCGCACTATTTTTGTATCAGATAGAATTGGGCGGATTTTAGCAAGAGAGAGATTGTTAGAAGTGTTTTTAGATTCTAATTTTGTTGTTGTTTTTTGTGTTTTGATTTTTTCGGTAAATCCTTCAATAATATCTAAAATTTCTTGGACTTCCTTCTTAGAATAAGCCTTTGCCTTTGCACTAAAATCTAAATAGAGATTCTCTCTTGTGCGTGTTAGGAGAACATAAGCTTTGCGATAAAGCAAGTCCTTTTCGTTGTTTTGTGTAATGTTTAAGAAATTTACAAATCCGTGAATAATAATATTTTGTGCTTCAAGTCCTTTAATGCCTTGAATTGCCATTGCTTTTATATCTGTTCTTTGGATAGATTTTAAGAGCGCATTGATGTGATTAATGTTGATTACTATAAGTTAGAACAATATTGTTTTCTGCTTGGGGCAGGTTTTGTAGTAGTGATTTTAGATGATCGTCATTAGATAGATTTTGTAGATGAATTTCTTCTGCTTTTAAAATACAATTAATATCATTAGTAAAATTACCTTTAAGATAATAAGATTTTTTATAATATTCATTTAGACTCTTGTTTTTGTTTAGAATTTCAAAAGTGCACATTGCGATGTTTGATGGGAATCTATATACATTTTTAAGTTTTTAACGCATTCTTGCATTGAAAATTTTTCAAATTTAAAATGATGAAAAATTTGTGCAATGTTTTGCATTGGATAAGAATAGAATCTTTGTGCTTCATCAATAAAGAAGACACAATATTTGATTTCTTTATAGACAATGCTCATAAACCCTTCTAGTATATCTTGCGTTTCATCACAAAGCATATAATCTTGTTGATAGAGAGATTTTTTGCGAATTAACTCTAAAGAATTCCAATTTTTTACTTCAATAATATAAATCCCTAAAGTTGGGTGCAGTGAAAGTAAATCAATCTTATAAATGATTCCATTGCTTTCTAGCTTTGCTTTTGGGATAAGATAGTAGTTGTCTTTATTGTCGCTTTTTAGAATAAAAGAGATGGAATCGCAAACATAACTTTCACATGGCTTTAAAAAGATTTATACAAGATCTGGTGTGTAAAATTATGTTTTTCTTTAAGTATGTTTAGGTAAAATGCGCGGAATTTTTTTAAAATCAAAAGGTAGATTATGAGTGGAATTTTGTTGGTTTTGCAATTTGTGCTTGCAATTTTAATCACCATTGTTGTGATGATGCAAAAAAGTTCAAGCATTGGGCTTGGAGCATATAGTGGAAGTAATGAGAGTTTGTTTGGGGCAAAGGGTCCAGCTGGGTTTTTAGCAAAGCTTACTTTTGGGTTTGGCTTGCTTTTTGTGTTAAATACTATTGCGCTTGGGTATCTTTATATGCAAGATGCAAAGCGTTCTATTGTCGATGGAGTGGAAATTCCAGCAACTCCTGCTGTGCCTGCTGTGCCTGCTACAACGCAAACCCCCACGACTGATCCGCAAAATACGGAATCTAAATAAAGGAATCTTATGGAAGCGATTTACACACACACAAAAGAAGCGATGGATAAAAGCATTGAAGCGATGAAAAAAGAGTTTGGAACTTTGCGTAGCGGAAAAGTCTCCGTGTCTATTCTTGATTCCATTCGTATTGATTATTATGATACACCAACTCCGCTTAATCAAGTTGGTTCTGTTATTGCTCAAGATGCAAGCACGATTGTGATTACTCCTTGGGAGAAAAATTTACTAAAAGACATTGAAAGAGCAATTCAAGAAGCAAATATAGGGGTAAATCCAAATAATGATGGTGAAACAATTAAACTCTTTTTTCCTCCAATGACAAGTGAGCAAAGAAAGGAGATTGCAAAAGAAGCAAAGAATATCGGCGAAAAAGCAAAAGTGGCAATTCGCAATATTAGAAAAGATTCTAATGATAAGATTAAAAAATTAGAAAAAGATAAAGAAATTAGTGAAGATGAATCTAAAAAAGGGCAAGATGAGATTCAAAAATTCACTGATAATGCTACAAAAAAAATTGATGAATTAGTAAAACATAAAGAAGAAGATTTATTGAAAATCTAGTTGGAATCTAAAATTTAAGGAATTATCATGGATATTGCACAAATTTATAAAGATGCAAACGCACTTTTAGAAGGACATTTTTTATTAAGTAGTGGAAAACATTCGCCATTTTATTTACAATCTGCAAAAGTGCTAGAAAATCCAAAAGTAGCAGAACGTTTAGCCTATGAGTTGGCATTATTAGTCCATAAATCTGGGATTAAAGTAGATTGTATCTGCTCTCCTGCTTTGGGCGGGATTTTAGCAGGTTATGAGTTAGCACGCGCTCTTGGAGTGCGTTTTATTTTCACAGAGCGTGTAGGTGGGATAATGACGCTAAGAAGAGGCTTTGAAATTAAGCCTAAAGAAAAAGTTTTAATTTGTGAAGATATTATTACCACTGGTGGTTCTGCAATGGAATCTGCAAGTGTTATCAAGGCTTTAGGGGCTGAAATTGTAGGATTTGCAGCATTGGCAAATCGTGGAATTTGTAATCGTTACAATGTGTTAAGAAATTCAGAAACTCCAGAGTGCAAGTTAGATGAAAATCTGCCTTTATTTGCATTAGAAGATTTTGTATTTGATACTTATGATGAAAAAGATTGTCCATTGTGTAAAAAAGGCTTAGAGATTATTAAGCCTGGAAGTCGTGGAAATCAGGAAAGGTAGTGCGCTGGAGAGAAATTAAACAAGGCAAGAGATTAAGCCTTAAGCAAAATCAAACCAAAAAAGATTCCAATATTTTAGATTCCAAGACCTTTGAAAATCTCCCATCAAAGTTGCGTGAAGATTTGGAAAATAGCGATTCTAAAGCTCTTTTTTATGCGGGGTTTTTGGAGCGCGGGAAGGCGCAAGTGATTGATACTTTTATGATTTATATGCCTTTGTTATATGTTTTAACCTATGTTGTTGTTGGGAGTGCGCAAGGATTTCGTGAGTCTAGTTGGGCTCCTGCTGCTGGAGTTTTGATTTATGCAGGGATTGTGGCATTGCTTTTAGCAATTAAAGGACAAACGCCCGGGAAAAAGGCTTATGATTTGTGGATTGTGCGCGAGAATGGAAAAAAAGTAACATTTACTTTCGCGCTTTTGCGCTTTTTTGGTTTTTTACTCTCTGGAACGACAATCATTGGAATCTTGTTGCCATTATGGCGCAAAGACAAAAAAGCATTGCACGATATTTTATTGCAAACTCTTGTGCTAAGAAAAGGTTAATTATTAATTAAATTTATTTTTGGCATAATTATCAACTTTTAAATTACTAAAGGGAGTCTTAAATGGACGGACGATTATTTACCTTTTTTGGAATGATTAGCCACGATCACGACTTTATTATTGCAATTCACACAGTATTAGTTGCAGTCATTGCCGTTATTTTGGCAAAACTTGCAACTTCTAAGCTTCAAATTGTTCCCGGAACGATACAAAATGTTTTTGAAGCCTTTTTAGGTGGTGTGATTTTTATGGCAAAAGATGTGATTGGAGAAGAAAAGGCGCGCAAATATTTGCCTTTAACTGCAACACTTGCACTTTTTGTATGTTTGGCAAATTTAATTGGGATTATTCCGGGATTTGAAGCCCCTTCTTCAAGCTTAAATTTTACATTGACACTTGCATTGGTGGTGTTTGTATTTTATAATTTTGAAGGAATTCGCACTTTTGGAGTTGTAAAATATTTTGCACATTTTGCAGGACCAATTAAACCGTTAGCTCCTTTAATGTTCCCTATTGAAATTATTTCACATTGTTCAAGGCTTGTTTCTTTATCTTTCCGTCTTTTTGGAAATATTAAGGGAGATGATATGTTCTTGCTTGTAATGTTAATGCTTGCTCCTTGGGTGGCTCCACTTCCAGCATTTTTGCTTTTAACATTTATGGCATTTTTACAAGCATTTATTTTTATGATTCTAACTTATGTATTCTTAGCAGGTGCAGTTTTAGAAAGTGAGGAAGCCCATTAAGGCTTACCTTATAACTGATCCCTTTCTCTATCCAAAATCCCCTTTAGATTTTTATGAATTTTATCAAAGAATCTTAGAAGAACATCGCCCACAATTTGCTGCTTATCGCGATAAAACAATGCAGTTTGAATTAAAATTAATGAAGATTTTTTTAGAATTGAATGCCAAATTTAATGTGGTGAGCTTGCTAAATTCTAATGCTAAATTAGCTTTAGAGCTGGGCTTTGATGGTGTGCATTGTAATGAAAAACAAAGCAATGCAATTCAAAATTATAAAAAAATCTTCCGTTATGTTTTTTATAGCGCACATGATTTAAAAAGCTTAGAAAATGCTGATAAAATAGGGGCTAATGGGATTACAATCAGTCCGATTTTTAAAACTCCAAATAAAGGGATTCCACTAGGTGTTGAATTTTTAAAGCAGATTGAGCCAAAAAATTATAGGGCGGAGATTTTCGCACTAGGTGGGATTATTACAAAAACTGAACTTAATGCACTAGAACAAACAAAAATTCACAACTTTGCTTCTATCAGGTATTTTTTAAATTTAGATTCTAGCCCTATAACTAGAGTCCATCAATAACAAAGCGATTGTCTTTTAGGATAATGGGATAAATTTCGTGCGTATCGCGATCAAGCAAAAAGCACTCATCGCCATTTTCAAGTGTGTAACGCTCTGTGGGATAAATGCTTAGGCGGCGTTTGACTTCTTCTAAATCTTCACATAACGCACTAAAGCCAAACATTACAAGTTTATAAGTAAAATCTTCCATAAATTATAAGCTTTTAATGCGTGCTACACCGCTATCAATAGCAGCTTGCGCAACTGCATTTGAAATAAATTCTTTTAAGCGAGAATCAAAAGGGCTTGGGATAATGTATTCTTTGCCAAATTCAAAGGTTCTGCCGTGGATTCTCTCTAATTCTTCTTTTAGCGCATTTGGGATCTCTGCTCTTGCTAAGTCTGCTAATGCCCTTGCTGCTGCAAGCTTCATCTTTTCGTTAATGCATCTTGCACGCGCTTTTAATGCGCCCTTAAAAATATAAGGAAATCCTAAAACATTATTGATTTGATTAGGATAATCACTTCTTCCTGTGGCAATAATCGCATCTGGTCGCACCTTGCGCACGATTTCTGGACTAATTTCTGGCACAGGATTGCTCATTACAAAAATCATTGGATTAGAATTCATTCCTTCAATATCTTTTGCCTCTAAAATATCGGCTCTTGATAGTCCTAAAATCACATCTGCACCATCTAGTGCATCTTTATAAGAGTTGATTTCTCTATCTACAATAAAATCTTTTTTAAAACCATTAAGATTATCTTTGCGATGTGTGGTGATTGCTCCTTTGCTATCAAACATTACAAGGTCTTTAACTCCTAATCTTTGAGCGATTTTTGCGCAAGCAATAGCAGCACCTCCTGCGCCTAAAACCACAACTTTTAAATCCGTAATATTTTTATTTGCAACTTTTGCACCATTAATGATTCCAGATGCAGAGATAATAGCTGTTCCGTGTTGATCATCGTGCATAATGGGTATATTTAATATCTCTTTTAAGCGTGATTCTATATAAAAGCATTCTGGTGCTTTAATATCTTCTAAATTGATTCCACCAAAGGTTGGAGCGATGGCGCGCACAATATCAATAAATTTATCCGGGTTAGTTTCATCAACTTCAATATCAAAAGCATTAATGTCGGCAAATTTTTTAAAAAGCACTGCCTTTCCTTCCATTACAGGTTTGCCTGCAAGCGCACCGATGTCTCCCAATCCTAAAACTGCTGTTCCATTAGAAATTACGGCAACAAGATTGCTTTTTGCTGTGTATTCATAAGCGGAGTTTGGATCGCGTTGGATCTCTTTACAAGGGACGGCAACACCAGGAGAATATGCAAGAGACAAGTCGTGTTCATTATCAAGTTTGGTGCGCGCAATCACCTCAATTTTACCACCTTGGTGATAGGGTAGGGAATCTGGATAAGTTTGTTTTAAATCTTCCATTATGGAGCCTTATAAAGAGTAAAAATTTTGCACGCATTTAAACAAAATTAATATAAAGAAAAAATGAATTTAAGTTTAAATTGTAATAAATTTATATTTTTATATCGCTTTTTTAAATTTTGGATTTTGTAAAGTTCCATTTATATTGATTTCTTTTTGATTTTTATTACATTGAATTGTGAGATTTCCACTAAGAGTGTTAGAATGAGTTAGGATTTTAGAGGCGTGAATACGCGGGAAATTGGAATCTGTTTTGGCGTCTATTTTAAAAGTGCTTAGGAGCTTGTCTGTTTGAAGTTGATTGTAAAAATGACCACTAAATGAAATGTTGTTTAAGTTTTGGCAGCTGATTTTATTAAGATTATTTAAAAGTGCTCCTTTTTGAAATTTTAAGGTTAAAAGATCAAAATTTATATGTTTTGCGCGTTCTAAAAAATCGTGTTGAAAATGTAGGTTAGCACGACCTTGTAGTGTCTTTAAAAAAGGTGGGATCTTGGGAAAAATTGTGTAGATTTGCTTAGGGTTTAAATTGTCCAAATGAAAATTAATGCGTTTTTTATTTAAAGCAAGACGCATTTTGGATTCTGACTTGTTTTGTGTAATCGCACCATTTAGTGTTATGGAATCTTGTGTTGCAATGCCATTAAGGTTTAGTGTGCCATTTAGTAGGCTTTTGTTATTATAAGAGAGATTTTGGAGTTTGCTAGCATTAATATTTTGGGGGAGATTTAATCTAAAAGGTGCCAAGTTAATGCTTCCGCCTTGACTTTGTAAGCGTATGATATTGGAATCTAAAAGGTAATCCACTACACCTTTGCCTTGTGCAAGTTCAACTTTGGAATCTAAGATAAATGCAGTAGATGGAAAGCCGATCTTTGTGTGGGTTTCAAATAGCGGACTATTGATAAAAAGATTATTGCCTTGGATTTTTGCAATTCCTGAAATTCCGTGCGCAAAGTCGCGTAAAAGCACTTTTAGTGTTAAGTCTCCATTAAGATAAGCTGGTTGATTAAAGAGTTTTAAAAGAGCCGTTGCTTGGAGATTTTGACTATTTAGCTCAAAAGTGTGAGGTTTCAAATCCTGTAAGCTTAAACGAAAATTAATAGGTGAATTTTCAAGAGTGATTCCGCCTTGAATTAGCATATTATTCACATCGCCTAATGCAGTTCCTTTTGCTAGAAAACTTCCACCAAGTGGGATCTTAAAAAAAGGAGAAAAAGGCGATAAGCTTTGAAGCTTGATGTTAAAATCTGTGTTTGTAGCAAGAGAGTGGATATTTGTGGTGCCTTTTAGGAGCATATCTCCAACGCTAGAATAGAGATTAAAAGAGTATTCAAGCGTATTTTGTGTGATTGTGCCTTGAAATTGCGTGATGAAATGCGTTGGGGAAATGTTTAAATGAAAAGTCTCTAAAAACGCCTGTGTGTCTAAATCTCCACCATCAATATTTAATGCAATATTGCCATCAAAAGTGTTTTGCATTAAATGGCGGTTTAGTTGCAAATCAAAGCTTAAGATTCCATCACTATATGGGATAATATTTAGCATTTCAAAGACTTTTGCAAGGCTTGCATCTTTTGTTGTAAGACTAATGCTTTGTGGGGTTAGATAAGAAAAGGCTGCGCTTACATCACTGCGTGCTTGTAGAATGTTGCTGTTTGCTTGTATAAAAAAGTTTGAAATCTCTCCAGAAAATTTTCCTTCAACCCAAACATCTTTAGGGATATTGAGAGATTTTTGATGTGTTTTAAGTGGTAGCAAAAAGCCATTAGAATTTAACAAAAAATCACCTTGAAGACTTTGGGTTAAAAGCGAGTAATCACCCTTGGCAAATAGTTCTAAATTTTGGTTTTGCGCGCTAAAATCCAAACTAAAAGAGCCAAAAGATAGTTTAAAGCTACGCGCTTCCCAAGCAAAACCTGATTTGGATTCTAAATGTTGAAGGATTAAATTTGCAACAAAATAATTTCCAACAGGAGAAAATAGCAACGCAAAGATTCCTCCAAAGGCTAGTAAAAATCCAAGCACACAAAGCGAAATTTTGGATTTTAAAAGATCTTTCATTGTGTGTGTTTTGGGCTATAGACCTTGACAGCGTTTTTTACACTGCTCGGCATTTGGAGAGTTTTTTCCGTGGCGTGCGTTGCAGTCTTGTAAGCAACCCTTTGTTTTAACAGCCTCACACATTCCGCGCACTTTTTCGCACTCTTCAAGGCATTTTGTCTGTCCTTTGCCATCTTTGCGACATTTAATTAAACAATCGCGTTTTGCATCATTACAATTTGAGCTTTTGTATAAGAAAGAATTGTTATCCCCACTGCAAGCACCTAAAAATCCAACAACAAAAATAAGACTAATTAAAAATAATAATTTTTTCATAAACTGAAGTTTATTAAAAAAAGAGTTCAAAATAACTTAAAATAATACAGCTTTAAATCAAATGAAGGTAAAATTTAAACTTTATTGCTAAAAATGAAGGAATTTTATGGATTATAAAGATACTCTTGTGCTGCCTCTAACAAGCTTCCCTATGCGCGGTAATTTACCACAAAATGAGCCTAAAACTTATGTAAAATGGAAAGAAAATGGCATTTATGCAAAAATGTTAAAAAATCGCCAAAACGCTAATGTAAGCTTTAATCTCCACGATGGTCCTCCTTATGCAAATGGGCATATTCACATTGGACACGCACTCAATAAGATTTTAAAAGATATTATTGTGAAGTATCATTATTTTCAAGGTAAAAAAGTGTTTTACACGCCCGGTTGGGATTGCCACGGATTGCCTATTGAACAACAAGTTGAAAAAAAAATTGGAAAAGAAAAAAAGGATAATTTGCCAAAAACTAAAATTAGAGAGCTTTGTCGTAAGCACGCACAAGAGTTTGTAGAAATCCAAAAAGATGAATTTTTAAGGCTTGGTGTTTGGGGGGATTTTGATAATCCTTATCAAACAATGGATTTTGCTTTTGAAGCAGAAATTTATAAAGCGCTTTGTGAAATAGCAAAAAAAGGGTTATTAAAAGAGCGCAGTAAGCCCGTGTATTGGAGCTGGGCTTGTCAGACTGCACTTGCTGAAGCAGAAGTGGAGTATGCCGAAAAAGAAAGTGATTCTATCTTTGTAGCGTTTAATTTGCAAGATGATGCTTTAAATGCTATTGGAGTAAAGGAATGTGGAATCCAAAATGCACAATGTGTGATTTGGACAACAACACCTTGGACTTTGCCTGCAAATAGTGGAATTGCGTTAAATCCTAATGAAACTTACGCATTAACAAGCGATGGTAAAATTGTGCTAGCTTCACAAGTGGAAAAACTTACCCAAAGTGGCATTGTAAAGAATGGAATCCTAAAAACCTTTAGTGCAAAAATTTTAGAAAACAAACACGCAATTAATCCGTTAAATGGTAAAGATTCTAAGATTATTCTAGGAGAACATGTTGCAGTGGGTGAGGGAAGCGGTTGTGTGCATACAGCTCCAGGACACGGAGAAGATGATTATTTTGTGGGATTAAAATACCATTTACCTGTGTATATGCCAGTTGATGATAAAGGCTGCTTTGATGAGACTTTAATTAGAGAGCAATTATTGTTTAATCCTGATGAATTTGTAGGAAAATTTGTTTTTGACACGCATGTAAGGATTTTTGAACTTTTAGGAGAAAATCTTTTAAAACATACTAAGATCAAGCATTCTTATCCGCATTGTTGGCGTTCGCACCAACCGATTATTTTCAGGGCAACGGCACAATGGTTTGTGATGATGGATACACCCTTTAGTAGCAAGGGAAAAACATTACGAGAAGTGGCATTAGAACAAATTGACACAACGCGTTTTTACCCAGAACACGGACGTCGTAGAATCCGTTCTATGATTGAAGAACGCCCTGATTGGTGCATTTCAAGACAAAGGGATTGGGGGGTGCCTATTGCGTTTTTTAGGGATAAGCGCAGTGGTGAAGTGTTATTAAATGCTGAAATTTTAGATTTTGTAGCAGATATTTTTAGTAAAGAGGGCTGTGATGCGTGGTGGAGCAAAAGTGTAGAAGAGCTGTTACCTCCAAGCTTTAAAGCGCAAAGTGAGCATTTAGAAAAAATCCACCATATTTTAGATGTATGGTTTGATAGTGGAAGCACTTGGAAAGCTGTATTAAGTAATGCAAAATACACAAGTGGCGGTTATCCAGCGCAAATGTATTTAGAGGGGAGCGACCAGCATAGAGGGTGGTTTCATAGTTCCTTGCTTGTAAGCTGTGCGATTAATGAATGTGCGCCTTATCAAAGCATTTTAACGCACGGCTTTACAATGGACGAAAATGGTGAGAAAATGAGCAAATCTAAAGGCAATGTGATTCCACCAGAGAAAGTGTTAAAAGACTTTGGAAGTGAGATTTTGCGCCTTTGGGTGGCACAAAGTGATTATCAAAATGATCAAAGGATTTCAGAAAATATTTTAAAACAAGTGGGCGATAATTATCGTAAAATCCGCAATACAATCCGCTTTTTACTTGCCAATGTGGAATCTTTAGAGTTCTTAGAAGTTGAGCATTTTTCACAGATTGATTTGTGGATTTTAAAATGTGCTAAAAAATGCTTTGAAAGCGTCAATCAACTCTTTTTAAATTACGAATTTTCAAAGGGATTGCAAGAGTTAAATTACTTCTTAAATGTAGAGTTAAGTGGAATCTATTTGGATTTATGCAAGGATAATTTGTATTGCAATGCGCTAAATTCGAAAGAGCGTAAAGCTGCACAAAGTGTAATGGCTTTAATTTGTGGTAGGCTTTTTGGAGTGCTTGCCCCAATTTTAACTTATACTATTAATGAGGCTTTAAGTCACACGCAAAGTAAGGCGTTATTAGAATCTTGTGGAATTGCAAATGTTGCAAGTTATGATGTGCTAGATTTATTCTATCAGCCTTTACCTGGCTTTGAAACTCCAAGTGTGGATTTTGAAATGCTTTTAGAATTGCGTTCAAGTTTTTTAGAGCAAATTGATGCTTTAAAAAAGGAATCCAAAATTAAATCCACGCTTGAAGTGGATTTGGGAATTCCAACTTCTATGGAAGGTTTTAAGGAATTAAATCTTTGGTTAATGGTGAGTGCTATTAAGAAAAATAATGCAGAAAATGCGCTTGCAACTTTCACATTTAATGGCGAAAATTATGCAATTTATAAAGCAAGTGGGCATAAATGTCCGCGTTGTTGGCAGTTTATAAGTGAAGCTAACGAGCAACCTTGTGCGCGTTGTGCAGAAGTTTTGGGGATTTAGATTAAGATGAATCAAGGGTTTTTTGATTTAACACAGCCTGTTGGGCTTGATGAAACTTGGGTGAGCATTGTGGTGGTTGTTTCTGCAATGTGGCTTGGATTTGTGTTTTTAAAACGCTTAAAAAATAAGGAATAAAAATGAAAAATTATCAAAAAGATGTGGTTGTTTTAGATTTAAAGAAAGAAGGTGTTAAATATCAAATGTATTTGCCCTTTAAAAAAACAGATTATATTCAAAAAATTATCAACACAACAAAGCAGCCCTATGAGTATGAAATGCTTCAGACAATGCTAAAAAGGATTAAAAGAGGCTCTTTAGTGCTTGATGTAGGAATGAATATTGGCAATCATGCATTGTTTTTTGCGGCAAATGGATATAAAGTCTATGCTTTTGAAGCAAACAAAAAAATGAGTGCAATTGCAAAAGAAAGCATTAAGCTTAATGCTTTTGAAGAAGCTATTAAAGTGTATGAGATGGGTGTGTCAAATTGTGAAGAAATGCTGTATTTTGAAAAAGAGATTCCAAGTAATTTTGGAGGAATGACCCTAATACAGAGAGAGTCTGTAGGTGAGGGGGGGGGGGGATTATTTGCAAGCCCTTAGATGCCCTAAATTTAAAAGGTGATATTGCTGCAATGAAAATTGATGTGGAAGGAATGGAGCATAAGGTGCTAGAAGGAGCAAATAAGCTGATTGCTAAAAATCGTCCTTTAATTTATGTGGAAAATAGATATTTATTGGATTTTTCAAGAGTGGAACGGATTTTAGAAAAAATGGAATATGTGTATTGGGATGCTTTTGGATCAAGAAATGGTGCGCCTACACATTTATTTGTTCCGTTAGAATCTGTAAATGAAAGACAAATTTTAGCTAAAAATAGTGCAAGTCTGGAAAGAGTCGCTTTTGATATTGGCGGTGATTATTGTTGGAATATTATAAATCGCCTTCGCCTTTCAAAGAGACTTCAAATTATTGAAATTTGTCTTTTGGTGTGTATTGTTGGATTGATGGGGTTATTATTGTTGAAATAAATTTTTGCTTATTTTATTAAAAGGAGTGTTTTTGCAAAGAATCGGGTTACCTTTAGCAATTTTTGTATTGTGCTATATTTTTTATATGCACAAAGATAGTGTTGAGATTATCGCAGGCGTTGGGATTTTCTTGTTTGGAATGCTAACGCTTGAAGACGGATTTAAACTTCTAAGTGGCGGTGTGCTAGAAAAGATTATGAAAAAAGCAACTTCTAATACGCTAAAGAGCATAATCTTTGGGACAATCTCAACAGCACTTATGCAATCTAGCACACTAATTTCACTTTTTGCAATTTCCTTTGTATCTGCTGGAATCATTACTCTAGCACAAGGCGTAGGTGTGATTTTTGGAGCAAACCTTGGAACAACGACAGGGGCTTGGATTATCGCTGGAATTGGGATTAAGGTTAATATCGCAGAATATGCCTTGCCACTAATTGCCATTGGTGTGATTTGCCTTTTTGTGAAAGATAGAATTACGCGCGGAATCGGATATGTGCTAGTTGGAATCGGATTTATCTTTCTTGGAATTTATTACATTAAAGAGGGCTTTGATGTATATAAAGAAATGATAGATTTGACACAATATGCAGTAAGTGGCTTTAAAGGTGTGCTTGTCTTTACTTTTATTGGAATCCTTTTTACTATCGTTGCCCAAAGTAGCCACGCAACTCTTGTAATTGTTATCTCCGCGCTTTCTGTTGGGCAAGTAACCTATGAAAACGCGCTTGCAATGGCGATTGGCGCAAACATTGGTTCAAGCGTTACAACAGCACTTGGAGCGATAAATTCAAACCTTAATGGTAAGCGATTAGCCCTAGCGCATATTGTATTTAATGGAATCACAGCCATTGTGGCGATTGTCTTTATTAATCAAATGTTATTTTTAGTAACTGCAATTAGCGACTTTTTAGACATTCAAGATGATATGCTAAGGCTTGCAGTTTTCCATACATTGTTTAATTTAATTGGAATCCTTTTAATGCTCCCTTTTATTCCAAAGCTTATTCACTTGCTTTATTTAATGGTGCGCAACAAAAAAGATAGCGATTCTGGCGCGCCGTTGTATTTAGAAAACTCTGCGCTAGATTATGCAGATACTTCCTTAGAAGTTTTGCGCAAAGAGATTAAGCACCTATATAACAATGCCTTTGGGATTATTGCGCATAGCATTGGCTTTAATCGCCGTGATATTAAGTCTTTTGAAGCCCTTGAAACGCTTGCGAAAAACAAAGCAATGCTTAAAAAAGATATTGATATTAATGAGTTGTATGAAAACACGATTAAGCCCCTTGATAATGCTATTATGGAGTTTAGTATCAAGGCTAAGGCACACATTGAAAGCGATGCGCAAAACCACTCGTATTATAATTTACAGCTTGCTACACAAAATATCGTAGAAGCAGTGAAATATATGCTTTTGTTACAAAAAAACATTCAACGCTATTCTTTGAGCGAAAACAAGGCGTTAAGTGATGAGTATGACGCGATTAGAAAGTCGCTAGCTAGGCTTTTACGAAGTGTTGAAGAGCTAAAGATTACGCCAGAAGATGACAACGCGCAAGTGCTTAAGAAAATTAAAGCGTGTAAAAATGAGTTTTCTTATGATGATTTGTATATTGTAAATAAAACAGAATTGCTTGTGTATAATCAGAAAATCACCTTAGCACAATCCACTTCTTTAATAAATGATTTATCCTTTGTGCGCTCCATTGCAACAAAGCTTTTAGGGGCGATTGATTGCTTGTATATTACGCATAATACAGATAAAAAAGAAGATAATATACGCCAAACTACCGCTTAAGGAACTCCCTTAGGCATTTCTTTTTTAAGCATAAATAAAGGCTTGGATATAAAAAGTGGCAGAAAAAGCAATAAAAAATAAATTAAAAATGTTTTATTGAATTGTATTATTTAAAAGAATATAATTAATCATTTTTATTTTTACAAACAAGGAAGAAATAAATGCAAAATAATGTTCAATTAACCCTGCGGGGGGGGGGGTAAAACCTCAAATTTAAAACGCTTCACCGCATTCTCCTGTAGTCCTCTAATTCTCACAACCCTACTGACAAGTGCTAGTGTCGCAAGGGATATAACTGGTAATCATAATGCCTTTGCTATTAATAGTGAAACTGTTACGATAAAAAAAGGAGCGGTTGTGAATGTGGGGAGGGCACAAATTGGCAACACTGTTTCTAGTAATTCTTCTATTGTAGTGGGCAATTATACTAAGAACAATAGTATTATTATAGAAGAAGGTGGCAGATTAAATGGTAGAATTTTTAGTAGTTACGGAGCAACAATTGATAGCATAAAAGTTGATGGAAGCATTGGCACTCAGGGTAATGGTAATGGTAGTAGTATCATCACTTTTAGACAATCAAAGATTGAAAAAATCGAAGTAGGAGAAACAGGAGTTATTGAGGGTGCAATTGTAAATTCTTGGTTTAATGGTCAAGGCGTAGCTTCTGGTAAGAGCACGATTAACGACATTGAGATAAAAGGACAAGTTAAAGGTGGCATTCAAAATCAATCTGGCACAATGCAACAGATTTTAATCACTGACACTGGCTCCGTGAGTGGTGGCATCCAAAATGATGACACAATGGGTAATCTTAAAATTGAAAATGGTGGTTCTGTAACAGGTGAAATCCATAATAATAATGGTGCGACAATTTCAGGAAAAGTTGATATTCAAGGAGCTATTACAGGTAGAGTAACCAACAATGGGAATGGTAATATTCAAGGTGATATTACTATTAGCAATGGTGGAAGCATTAATGCAACTAATGCTTCAGGGCAAGATGCCATACTTAATCAAGGAACAATAGGTGGTAAAGTAGAAGTTAGTGCCAATAGTAAATTAACAGGCAATATCACTAACTCTGGCACCATCACAAATGGCATCTTCATCAATGGCGGTAGCGTAGGTGGCGACATTAAAAACAGCGGAACCAATGCAAAA
>NZ_CALBGN010000018.1 GCF_937893305.1 uncultured Helicobacter sp. | reverse complement strand
CCTCTGACCTACGGCTTAGAAGGCCGTTGCTCTATCCAGCTGAGCTATGAGCGCACAAATAAAAAGAATCTTAGATTTGGTACCAAAGGGGGGACTCGAACCCCCGACCTCCGGCTTATGAGACCAGCGCTCTAAACCAGCTGAGCTACCTTGGCACACCAAAAAGAGAAAGCGTATTTTAGTATTTCTTTCTTTAAAAAATGATAAAATTATCCTACTGTGTCAATGCGCACATTTCCACTAAAAATTGCGTGACTAAACTCACGCAAAATGCGTTGTGTTTTTGCTTCATTATTTTTGCGCAAAATATCATTATAGTTGCTTGTGATGTCTTTTTTATAGTTTTTTGTATAGATGCCATTAAGATTGTTAAGATTGTCTTGAAATTCTTTAGCAACTTCCTTCCAGCCCTCTTGCGTAACACCTAAAAAGCCTTGTGTGTCATTTTGTGCGCTTTTTGCGTTTTGATTGGCAACTGCTCTTTCTTGCTCCCTTATGTGTTCTACGCTAGCACTAAGATTCCCAGCGCGTGTTAAAATCTGTGCTACGGCGATTTTTTCGTTATGGGACATACTAGCAGTAACGCGTTCAAACGCTTTGTATTGATCATCGCTCATTATCTCTAAACTGACAAGTCCATAAGTAACGCGTTCTTTGGTTGTGAATTCAGAATCTTTTTCTTCTTCTTTTTCAGTCTTGTTAATGCTTTGTATTTTTGAAAGAGATTGTGTTGTTTGTGTATCGTTTCCTAAAAGGCGATTTGCCTCATTAAAAACCTCATTTAATGTGTTTAAATTACTATTGATAAGCATTAATATGGAATCCTTTTTGTGATATAAAGCTGCTTCAAGCAAAAAGGATTCCACCTTTTAGAAGCAATTAAACTTAAAAATTTGTAAAAAATCTATAAATATTGCCACGCTTTAAGCAAATATAAATTAAAATCACACAGCAATTATCGGCTTCTATAAAGGTTTGTTTATGAAATTTTTAAATCCTCTTCAATATTTCTTAAAATATTCTTTGTTTGTCGCACTTTTTAGCGTATTTTCTTATGCTTCTCCTTTTGGCAATAAACTGATTGTTCCTATCGTGGAGTTAGATGAAGATGCCAAGCATTATGCGTATGTTCCAGCATTTGATTTAAAGATTGGTGAGAGTGGTGAAATTGTGCGTTGGTTTACAAAGGAGCATTCTGCTATTGTTGCTAGAGCCGCAGTAGTAGAAATTAAAGATGATCGTGCAAAAATTGCATTTGAGCCATTTGAAGGCTTAGAACAAGGAGCTTTTCCAGCACCAATTTTATTTCCTAAGAAAAATGATGAAGTAATTTTTCGCTCTTTCAATGATCGCGCATTTTTAGTTGCCCCTTCACAGGAGATTTATGAGAAGATTAAAGCTGTGTATCCTGATGTTACTTGGCTGCACCCAGATTTGTTGGCAGCGTATTTAATGGATGTAGGACACTCGTCTCCTGTTAAAGGAGATTTTCGTAAAGTTTGCACGCAATATGCAGTAGGGATTGTGTATTTGGTGAATTTAAATGAAGGGCAAGCACTGGATTGTCAAACTTTCAGACCTGTAAAAAAGGATTATATTACAGGACGTGCTCCTGTTGAAGAGAGAATGTTGCCATTTTTCTCGCGCATTGGAAATGATAATCAAGAATGGTTTTCGTATCTGATTAATGATGTAACAACGCGTGATTATTATTTATATTTTGATGCACTTTTAAAAGGTGAAATTAGTGATGAAGATGCAACATTTTTTGGACGTGTTACAAAGTATTTTACAAAACAAATTAAAAATATTTTTTAAAGGCACAAGATGACAAGTCAAAATATCAGGGATCTTGAAGCAATCGTTGGTAAGGGAGAATGTTGTAGTGATAAAGCGCATTTAAGTGCATATTGCTATGATGCAACAAAAGAGCGCAGATATCCAGATTGCGTGGTGTTTCCGCATAATGAAGAAGAAGTGAGTGCGATTTTAAAGTATTGTAATTCGCATTTAATCCCTGTGATTCCTCGTGGTGCTGGAAGTGGTTTTACTGGGGGTTCTTTAGCGGTTAATGGCGGTGTTGTGCTAGCATTAGAGAAACATATGAATCAAATCTTAGAGATTGATATGGAAAATATGGTTGCAAGAGTTCAGCCCGGAGTTGTCAATATGCAACTTCAAAAGGCAGTGGAAGCTGTGGGGTTATTCTATCCGCCTGATCCTGCTAGTGAGCATTATTCTACACTGGGTGGAAATGTTAGTGAGAATGCTGGTGGAATGCGTGCTGCAAAATATGGAATTACAAAGGATTTTGTGATGGCATTACGTGCGGTTTTGCCAAATGGGGATATTATCCGCGCAGGTAAAAAAACCATTAAAGATGTAGCGGGATATAACATTGCAGGGATTTTAATCGCAAGTGAAGGGACGCTTGGTGTGATTACGGAGATCACACTAAAGCTTTTAAGTAAGCCAAAGTTTAAAAAAAGCGCAATGGGTGTTTTTCCAAGTATTCAATCTGCAATGAATGCTGTGTATAAAACAATGGCAAGTGGAGTTACACCGGTGGCTATGGAGTTTTTAGATAATCTTAGCATTAGAGCAGTAGAAGAGAAGTTTAATAAAGGCTTACCAAAAGATGCGGGGGCGATTTTGATTACAGAAGTTGATGGAAATTTACCTGAAGAAATCACTTATCAAATGGATAAAATCAAAGAAAAATTTCTTGAAAATGGCGCAGTGAATTTTATCCAAGCAAACAATGATAAAGAGGCAGAGAATTTGTGGTTTGCACGCAAAAACGCAAGCCCTAGCATTACGATTTATGGAAGTAAAAAATTAAACGAAGACATCACAGTCCCACGCTCAAAGCTCCCAGAACTTTTAGAAAAAATTGCAGAAGTATCTCAAAAATATGGCGTTGTGATCCCTTGTTTTGGGCATACAGGAGATGGAAATGTGCATACAAATGTAATGGTTGATGGTGCAAATCCACAAGAGCTGGAAAAAGGACACAAAGCAATTGAAGAGATTTTTAAAATCACAGTGGAGCTTGGTGGAACGCTTAGTGGAGAACACGGCATTGGATTATCCAAAGCACCTTTTATGCATTTAGCATTCTCAGGAGAAGAAATGCAATTGTTTCACTCCATTAAACAAGCCTTTGATCCAAATAATATTTTAAATCCGGGCAAAATGGCATTATAAAATAAAGGAAAAAGATGATTTTTAATGTGCAAAAGATTAAAGAGATTTTACCCCATCGTTATCCGTTATTGTTGGTAGATAGAATTACAGCAATCACACCAAATGTAAGTATTGAGGGTTATAAAAATATAACAATTAATGAAGATGTTTTTAATGGGCATTTTCCTAGTCAGCCGATTTATCCGGGTGTGTATATTATTGAAGGAATGGCACAAACGGGAGGGGTTTTAGCATTTGTGAGTATGTTTGGAGAAGAGTCGTGTAATAATGGTGATAAGATTGTGTATTTTATGAGTATTGATAGGGCCAAGTTTAGAAATCCTGTAACTCCGGGAGATAGACTGACTTATAAGTTAGAAGTGCTGAAACAAAAAGGTGGAATCTGGGTGCTTCAAGGCTATGCTTATGTGGATGAAAAACTTGTTGCAGAGGCAGAACTTAAGGCAATGGTTGTAGATAATACAGATAAAAAGGCACAAAAGTGAGAATCGCAAAATCGGCAAAAATCGCGCAAACAGCAATTATTGAAGAGGGTGCTGTTATTGGAGAAAATGTAGAGATTGGACACTATAGTGTGATTGGAAAAGATGTGAAGATTGGTGATGATTGCAAGCTTTATAATCATGTAACAATTCTTGGAAATACCACTTTAGGTAAGGGCAATGAAGTTTTTCCAAATGCAGTGCTTGGGACGCAACCGCAAGATTTAAAATACAATGGAGAAGCAAATTCGTTAGTGTTTGGGAATTATAATAAAATTCGAGAATTTACAATGATAAATCCCGGCACAGAAGGCGGAGGAAGCAAGACAATTATTGGAAATAAAAATCTTTTAATGGCTTATGTGCATATTGCACACGATTGTATTGTGGGTAATTCTTGTATTTTGGCAAATGGGGCAACTTTAGGTGGGCATATTGTGCTTGGAGATTATATTAATGTTGGGGGATTAACCCCTATTCATCAATTTGTAAAAGTTGGGGATTATGCAATGATTGCAGGAGCGAGTGCGCTTTCACAAGATATTCCGCCTTTTTGTATGGCAGAAGGGAATCGTGCGGTAGTGCGTGGGTTAAACTTGCATAGGTTGCGTAAAAACTTTGAGCATCATCAAGTGGATAAAATCCATAATGCCTATAAACGCCTATTTTTTGGAAATGCTCCCATTAAAGAGATTGCTAAAGAGATTTTAGAAGAAGATTCACAAGATGAAAATGTTATAAAAATGTGTCAATTTATTATTGATTCCACGCGTGGAATCCCTTTTGTAAGGAAGAATTATGAGTGAAAGAGTTTGTGATTTTTGTAAAAGCAAGGAATCCATTAAGAATCCTTTGATTTCAGGTAATGATACTTGTATTTGTAAGAATTGTATTATCGCTTCTTATAATTTACTTTTTGGGTTAGAACAAGATAAAGATAAAATAACAGAAGATAATACTTTAAAAATTGTGCCACCAAAAGAATTAAAAGCTGTGCTTGATGAATATGTGATTGGACAAGAAAAAGCCAAAAAGGTTTTTAGTGTGGCAGTCTATAATCACTATAAGAGGATTTTGCAAGGAAATGCGATAAATGACGATGATACGGAGATTACAAAATCAAATATTTTGTTAATTGGTCCAACAGGTAGTGGAAAAACGCTAATGGCACAAACTTTGGCAAGATTTTTAAATATCCCTATTGCAATTTGTGATGCAACAAGTTTAACAGAAGCAGGATATGTGGGTGAAGATGTAGAAAATATCCTAACAAGGCTTTTGCAAGAAGCAGATGGTGATGTGCAAAAAGCGCAAAAAGGAATCGTTTTTATTGATGAAATTGATAAGATTTCAAGGCTGTCAGAAAATCGCTCCATTACGCGTGATGTTTCTGGGGAGGGCGTGCAACAAGCACTTTTAAAAATTATTGAAGGAAGCGTAGTAAATGTGCCACCAAAAGGCGGAAGAAAGCATCCTAATCAAGATTTTATCCAAATTGATACAAAGGATATTTTATTTATTTGTGGGGGAGCATTTGATGGCTTAAAGGATATTATTGAGCGTCGTCTTGGGGGAAATACACTAGGATTCCACGATAAAAAAGGTAAGAAAACGGAATCTTTGCACCTTTTAGATTTTGTTGAGCCTGATGATTTAGTAAGTTATGGGCTTATCCCAGAATTAATTGGGCGTTTGCATATGATTGCAACGCTAGGGGAAATCACAAAAGAAGCGATGATAGAAATCTTACAAAAACCAAAAAATGCACTCACAAAGCAGTATAAAAAACTCTTTGCCTTAGATGGTGCACAACTTACTTTTAAAGAAGAAGCGTTGCAAGAGATTGCAGGGCTTGCAATCTCTAGGAAAACGGGTGCTAGGGGATTGCGTGCAATTTTAGAAGAAATTATGCTAGATGTGATGTATGATTTGCCAGAGCTTAATGGCTATGAAGTCATTATTACAAAAGAAGCTGTGCTAAAGGAAGCAAAACCTATTCTAGTTAAACAGAAAAAAACAAGCAAAAAAAGTGCTTAAATCCAAATAAAAGAGAGAGAATATGTTGATAGATAAAATAATTGGTTGGTTTTCACACGATATTTCCATTGATCTTGGAACTGCAAATACGATTGTTTTGGTTAAAGGGCAAGGGGTTATTATTAATGAACCTTCTGTTGTGGCAGTTCAAAATGATCGCTATGGAAAAAACAAAATTTTGGCTGTAGGACACGAAGCAAAAGAAATGGTCGGTAAAACACCAGGAAGTATTACAGCAGTGCGCCCTATGAAAGATGGAGTGATTGCAGATTTTGATATGACAGAAAAAATGATTCGTCATTTTATTGAAAAAGCACATAGAAGAAAAGCTTTAATGCGTCCTAGAATTATAGTGTGCGTTCCTTATGGGCTAACAGGAGTTGAGCGCAAAGCAGTTAGAGAATCTGCAATTAGCGCAGGAGCTAGAGAAGTCTTTTTAATTGAAGAGCCAATGGCAGCGGCAATTGGCGCAGGACTGCCTGTTAAAGAACCTAAAGGGAGTTTGGTGGTAGATATTGGTGGAGGAACAACAGAGATTGGGGTTATTTCTCTTGGTGGACTTGTGATTTCAAAATCTTTGCGCACTGCTGGAGATAAACTAGATATGGCAGTTGTGGATTATGTGCGTAGAAAATATAGTCTTTTAATTGGGGAGCGCACAGGAGAAGAAATTAAGATTCAAATTGGTTCAGCAGTGAGTCTTGATGAGCCACTTACAATGCAAGTTAAGGGGCGTGATCAAGTAAGTGGTCTTTTGAATTCCATTGAGCTTACAAGTGAAGATGTGAGAGAAGCGATGAAGGAAACACTTAAAGAGATTTCAAATGCATTAAAAGATGTATTAGAGCAGATGCCACCAGATTTAGCGGGGGATATTGTAGAAAATGGAATCGCATTAACAGGTGGGGGAGCTTTGATTCGTGGGCTTGATAAATATCTTTCTGATATTGTGAAATTACCAGTGTATGTAGGTGATGAACCATTATTGTGTGTAGCAAAAGGAACAGGTAAAGCACTAGAAGAAATTGATGTTTTACAACAGCTAACTTATGAATAATTAAAGGCTGGTATTGAAAAAGCTTTTTCTTTGGATATTATTTTTAGTTGTTACATTTTTTGTTGCATTACAGGTTTCCAAAGAGTTTCACGCAAAAGTTTTGTATTTTAGCGATTCTATAAAAATTGGAATTTTAAATTTAAATCACAATGTTGCAAATATTATCACGCGTTATTTTAATCAAGTTCAACAGATTAAAGATTTAACAAATGCGCTTGAAGACAAAGAAAAACTACAATATTCTTATGATGCCCTTAAAACTGAACACGATGCGCTTTTACAGGCTTTAAACTTCAAGCCAAGTGCAATGCAAATCACATTTTCTAGAATGATTTCTTATGTAGAAATGAATGATTACACAAAAATTTGGCTTGAACAAAATAATACATTAAAACAAAGAGAAAATGCAATTTTTGGATTAATTAGTAATAATCAAGTTGCAGGCATTGCTAAAATGCAAAGTGGTCGTTTGTTAGGTTTTTTAAATGGTAATGAAAAGTGTAGTTATAGTGTGGTAGTCGGCGATAATAAGACACCCGGTGTTGCCAAATATGATTTAAATAAAGGTTTTGTAGTGGATTATATCCCTTTGTATCCTAAAATTGAAATAGGAGAGCAGATTTATACAAGTGGGTTTGATGAAATTTTTTATCCGGGTGTGCTTGTTGGTGTTATAGAATCAGTGGAGGAACAGCAAGGATATCAAGTTGCCAAGATTAAACCAACAGTTACAAAGGCGGTCGGATTTTATTGGTTGGTGGATATTAATAGCCAAAAAGCAGAGCTGATTTTAGAAGAAAATGTGGATTCTCAAACAAATGAACCTAAGATTTTTAATTTTGACTCTCAAAATTAGCTAATTTTTGATTCTCATTTTTTAAATTATTATATAAATTTTTATGTTTTAAAACTTCTTTATTTATGCTATTAAATATTATTATTTGAATCTCATTATTTTTTTATTAAGAAAATTTTTATAACCTTTAGTCTAAAATCCAACAGAAATTCATTTTGAGCGGATTATTATGCAAGAAGATAAAATAGCCTTACTTCAGACTTTAAAGGACTTAGAAATAACGCCTAATGATTTGGAGTTTTTTAAGGAGTATTTCTCCATTATCCATCATACAAAAGGTAGAATCCGTCTTAGAGCAAGTTTAAAGTTGAAAGCAGCCGCACAAGAAAAAAGGGTAAATCCAAAGATGCTTTTGGAGGTGTTAGAAAAGATTCCATTAATCTTTTCTCTCAAGTTTAATCCTTTAATTGGTTCTTTAACAATTCATTATGATTCTAGCTTGTTAAATCCTAAGCTTTGGGAGGATTGTATAAAGGGAGAATCATTAGAAGAAATTGCAGAAATAATCAATCAAAATTTAAGGGAAATTGTATGAGTGCAGAGAATTTGTTAAAAGCATTAGACGATGAGTATAAGGCATATAGTTTTTACACGCAAGCAAGTCCATTAGGAGAGATTTTTTTAAATCTTCAAAACGCTGAGATTACGCACATTAATGCGCTTTCTCATCAACTTCAAAAGTTAAATGTCCCTATCCCCAATAATCCCTATTTGCATACAATAACACTTCCAAGTCTCCGCGAAGAAGTGTTACAAGTTGCACTAGAGCAAGAAAATGCAAACATTGCCCTTTATAATACTTTAATTGCAAAAGAACAAGATTCAGAAATTTTAGATGTGTTTTATCGTTTGCAAGCTGCAAGTTTTAATCATCATATCCCAGCACTTCAACAAGCACTTGCTTATCATCATAACACGGATACTTCAAATATAATGGATTTCTTAAATCATAGTAAAGACCTTTTAGGAGAGACTTCTGAAATGGTTACAAGACTGCAAGAAGGAAGTCTATCCAAAGAGCAATTAGAGGGTTTTTTGGGCAAGTTGAATTATTCTTTAATGGGTGGCGTGATTGCAGGCGCATTTGGAGTAATTATTTTCAATGAACTTTTAAATCAAAACAAGGAGTAAATAATGGCATTACCATTTATTGCAGGATTAGCAGTTGGTGCAGGAGTTGCACTTTTATTCACAAAAAGAGAGCAGATTAAAGAAAAATTAGGTAGTAGTGAGATTTCTGAAAAATTAAATAGCACGATTAACAAAGGGAAAGAGTTTTCTAATCACGCATTAAATTACGCAAAAAATAGCTTCAAAAACGCATTAAATGCGGAATCCCAAATGCAAGAAGCACCGCAAAATGTGGAATCTAAAACAACAAAGCAACGCACAACGCGTAAGACAATAAAAAAGGAGAATTAATGTTAGCAAATACAGGAACTCCACGCTCTGTTACAGGACACGCAATTAGTGGTGGGCTTATTGCGCTAATGCTAAGTGGAGCTTATGCGTATGCAAAATATAAACGCAAAGAAATCAACAAGCAAGAGGCAATCACAGAAACACTAAAAGCAGGTGCTGAAGGTGGAATCATAACAGCGTGTGGTATTGCAGCGACAAATGCGTTAGGGAATTCTGCAAAATCACCCACGCAAGGAATCATTGAAGCAGCAGCGTTTGTAGCTATTGGAGCAGCAAGTGTTTATGGAATCCAAACGCTAGCAAACAAGGGCTGTTGCACTGCTTCAAAACTTTTAACAAAGGACTAATATGACACAACCAAATCCTAATAATCCCTATATCAATAAAGAAACACAAAATACACAAAATAGCACGCAATATTCACAAAATTTTCTAGGAAATCTTTTGGATTCTAATCCTAAACAAGATTTTTTAAAAGGGGCGTTAATTGGTGCGGCAGCAACTTTTATTTTAACAAATGAAAATGCGCAAAGAGCGATTTTTAAGGGCTTTGCAAAAATTAGCAGTTTGTTTGAAAGCGGAATTGAAGAGTTAAAAGAACGTTATGAAGACGCTAAGGCTGAAATTAACGATAGTGATAAAATTTAAGGATAAAAATGCGATTGATTCTACTTCACGCAACTGCTAATAGGGCGCGCTTTAAATACATTTGCAAAAATGGTTTTAGAGTAAATCCCATACAGCTTCGTGTAGCTTTAGAAGAAATGCCAAGTGCTAGCAATGTGCGTGTTAATGCGATTTTAAATAACATTATTGTGCAGTATTGTGGATCTTTGGAGGATTTAGAGCAAAACATTTATAATGTCTTAAATGGCGTTGCGGTGGAATCAGATTTAATCAAGCACGATGAGAGTTATCTCGCTCTAAGAGATGAAATACCAAGTTCATCAGAAGTAGCACGCGCTGGGAGTGCTTTATTGCTTTCACCTTTATTAAACAATGCCACAGCGCAACTTGGATTTTCTTTTGTTGCATCATTTCCCTTGCTATTTAGTGGGTTAAAGGAGACTTTTGCACACGGAATTAATTCTCGCTCTTTAGAAGCAATGGCAGTTGCGATTTCTTTATATTTAAAAGACTTCAAAACAGCAAATTCTACAAATTTTATGCTAGCGCTTGGTGAATATATTGAAGAAATGACAATGTATAAAAGCGATGATTTAATTAAAGAACTTGCCAAGCAAAAGAGCGGTTTAGCGTGGGTTGAGCGTGTAGAAAAAGGGAAAGAGTGTTTTAAAGCAGATTCCAAGTGAAGAGCTAAAAATTAGTGATATTGTAGTCATTGGTGCTGGAGATACGATTTTAGTAGATGGGCACATTATTGATGGTGAAGCACTTGTGAATCAAATCTCAATGACTGGAGAAGCAACACCTGTGCAAAAAGGGCATAGTGATAGAGTATTATCTGGCACAATCGTGCAAGAAGGGAAAATTAAAGTTTGGGCGGAATCTGTTGGGAAGCAAACTGCAATGGCAAGGATTAAAAACTACATTGAAGAAACTTTGGTGCAAAAATCCCATCAGGAACTTAATGCGTCTAAAATGGCAGATTCTTTAGTGCCGATTACTTTAGGGCTTGCGACACTCTCTTATGTTTTAACGCGTGATTTGATGCGTAGTGCTAGTGTGTTGCAAGCAGATTATTCTTGTGCGTTAAAGCTCACAACACCTGTAACTTTTAAATCTGCAATTTCAAGTGCCGGAAAAGAAGGGATTATCATTAAAGGTGCAAAGAGTTTGGAATCTTTACAGCTTAGCGAAGTGTTTGTATTTGATAAAACAGGGACCCTTACACAAGGAGATTTAGAGGTTCTTGATGTGTATTCTTTTCATAAGACTTGGGATAAAGATGCAGTGTTGAACCTTGCTGCTAGTATTGAAGAGCATTATTTTCACCCTGTGGCACAAGCGGTTGTAAAAGCAGCAAAAGACAAGGACTTTAAGCATTTTCATCACGATGAAGTAACTTTTATTGTAGCACACGGCGTGAAGAGTGAAATCAATGGAAAAAGTGTTGTAATAGGCTCTAGGCATTTTTTAGAAGATGATGAAAAGATTAGTTTTGAAGTGCAAAATAAAGAAATTGAAGCGATTTTAGAAAGTGGTGAAATGCCTTTGTATATTGGCTATGATAAAGAGCTTTTAGGAATGATTTTACTTAAAGATTCTTTAAGAGAAAATGCAAAAACTGCACTAGAGAGATTGCGAAAGAGCGGGATTAAAGAGATTATTATGCTAACAGGCGATACAAAGCAAAAAGCGGAAAAAATCTCTAAAGAACTAGGGATTAATCGCTATTATGCGGAACTTTTACCTACACAAAAGGCAGAAATTTTAGAGCAAATTATGCAAGAGGGCAAGAAGGTTGCTTTTGTAGGAGATGGGATTAATGATGCGCCTGCATTAATCCGTGCTGATATTGGAATTGGTATGCATAAAGGAGCTGATATTGCAAAGGCAAGTGCAGATGTGGTGTTGTTGCGTGATGATATTGAAGCAGTAGCAGAAGCTAGAGAGCTTGCTATTTCTTGTTTAAAAAAGGTGCAAAGAGGTTTTAAAATCACAGTGGGTGTAAATTCTATGATTTTAATTCTAGCAAGTCTTGGCAAATTAAGTCCTATTCAAACGGCATTTTTACACAATGGCACAACAATAGGATTGCTTTTAAATGCTTTACAAAGAATCAATATTAGATAAGGAGTGGAATTAATGCCTTTTTTACTTGTTTTAGCAACGGCAGGAAGTGGATTTCTAGCAGCACAAATGACAAGGCAAGCATTTTTGAAATACAAAAAATACTCCAAAAAAAAGCAAACAAAATAGGAGAAAATATGCAAAAAGAATTAGAAATTAAAGAAAACAAAATCTCTATTGAAACAAAGCGTGAGATTGCAAAAATAGGTATGAGTGCAAGTTTGTTGCTGACTGCTGGGAGTGCGTTATTTTTAAAAAACAAATCTGCAAAGACAATCCATATCACAGCAGGAGTTGCGCTTGTTGGATTTTCTATTTGGCACGCTTCTTTGTATCCTAAAAAGTAAATTTGATTTTATAGATTATTAAAAGTTGGAATCTAAATTTTAGATTCCATTCTTGCTGTTAAATCTCCACTTTCTACTTCTTTAGCTGTTTGTGCGGATTGTGCAATTGCTGGAGAATCTTGTTTTAAGCCTTCTTCAATGTTTTGAATATTTACATTGATTTCTTTTGCGATTACTCCTAGTTCATCATTAGATGAGATTGCAATATTAACCGCACTTGAGTAATCCGCTAAACTTGCTGAAACAACGATTGTCTAGATAAATTAATTTATTTTATTAATAAAAATTTAAAAATTCTCACAAATCAAGTTTTGGTTATAATGCTAGTTAAAAATTTAGAAAGTTGTAAAAATGGCAAAGACAAAACAACCACAAAAGCTAGAAGCCGCACTTTTTAGTGCTGCTGATAAACTTCGTAAAAACATAGACGCCGCAGAGTATAAACACATCGTGCTTGGACTTGTGTTTTTGAAATACATTAGCGATAGTTTTGAATCTCTACACAAAGAGTTACTTGCACGCAATGAAGATGCAGAAGATAAAGATGAATATATCGCAAAAAATATCTTTTTTGTGCCACAAGATTCTAGATGGAGCTTTCTTTTAAGCAAGGCAAAAAGCCCACAAATAGGCAAAGACCTAGATTATGCCCTAGATTTGATAGAAAAGCAAAATCCACAATTAAAAGGTGTGCTGCCAAAAGTCTATGCCAAAGAAAACCTAGATAGTGCGACTTTGGGCGATTTGATGAATTTAATAGATTCTATTGTATTGAATCAAGCAAACACAAGCGATATTTTAGGGCATATTTTTGAATATTTTTTGGGTGAATTTGCCTTGAGTGAAGGCAAAAAGGGCGGGCAGTTCTACACACCAAAAAGCGTTGTAGAGCTTTTGGTTGCTATGCTAGAGCCTTATAAGGGCAGGGTATTTGATCCTTGCTGTGGAAGTGGAGGAATGTTTGTCCAAAGTGAGCAGTTCGTCAAAGAACATCAAGGTAAAATCAGCGATATTTCAATCTATGGGCAAGAGAGTAATCAAACTACTTGGCGATTAGCAAAGATGAATCTTGCCTTGCGAAAAATAGATTCTAGCTCTGTAAAGTGGAATAGCGAGGGGAGCTTTCTTAATGACGCACACAAGGACTTAAAAGCAGATTTCATTATTGCAAATCCACCTTTTAATGCCACAGATTGGGGCAGCCAAGCCTTAGAAAATGATGTGCGTTGGAACTATGGCACACCCCCTAGCACGAATGCGAATTATGCGTGGATAAGCCACTTTATCCACCATTTAGCCCCAAAGGGTAGGGCGGGATTTGTCCTTGCTAAAGGTTCTCTTACGAGCAACACAAGCACAGAGGGGCAAATCCGCAAAAACTTAATAGAATCTAACCTTATAGAATGTATTGTTAATCTCCCCGCAAAACTCTTTTTAAACACACAAATCCCTGCGTGTCTTTGGTTTATCAAACGCAACAAAGCTCATAACAACACACTTTTTATTGACGCACGAAATCTAGGCGAACTCATCAATCGCAAAAACAGGATTCTAACTCAAAGCGATATTGCTACAATCGCACAGACTTATCATAAATGGCAAAAAGCACAAGAGCAACAAGGCACAGATTACAGCGACATTCTAGGCTTTTGTAAAAGTGTAGATAAAGATGAGATAGCAAAGCTTGATTATGTCTTAACACCGGGTCGCTATGTGGGCTTGGCAGAAGATGAAGAAGACTTTGACTTTGAAAGGGAATTTACACGCCTAAAAGCCGAGCTAGAATCTCAAATCAAAGAAGAGAAAGATTTAAGCCAAAAGATTCTAAAACATTTAGAGCTTATAGGCGGGAAATGATTGTGAATCTAAAAGAACAGCATTGTGAGAATTTCCTACAATCTCTCCATAAAGAACAATGGCAGAAAGTAAGGCTTGGGGAAGTGGCGGAGATAAATCCAAAAGAGTCTCTAAAAAAACATTGTTTGTATAAAAAGGTTTCTATGGATAGTTTAGAGCCATACACTAAGAAAATTTATTCTTTCAGCATAGAATCTTTTAGTGGTGGGGCTAAATTTAGAAACGGCGATACTTTGCTTGCAAGAATTACACCTTGTTTGGAAAATGGAAAAACAGCGTTTGTGGATTTTTTACAAGATGATGAAATAGCTTTTGGTTCTACTGAATTTATAGTTTTAAGAAAAAAGACAGGAACAAGCAATCAAGATTTTTTGTATTATTTGGCACGAAGCAAACATCTTAGAGAAGTTGCTATTCAGTCTATGACAGGTAGTTCTGGTAGAGAAAGGGTGCAAATAGAAGTTTTGCGTGATTTTACTTTTCAACTCCCACCACTTGCAATACAACAAAAAATCGCAGAGATTCTAAGTAGCTTTGATGATAAGATAGACTTACTCCATAGACAAAACAAAACTTTAGAATCTCTAGCCCTTACTCTTTTTCGCCATTATTTTATAGACAATCCAAAGCGTGATGAATGGGAGCTAGGCAAACTTGGCGATTATGTAAAAATAGTTTATGGTAAAAACTTGCCAACTAAAAATTTACTACCACAAGGCTATGCCGTGTTTGGCGGAAATGGAAAAATAGGGTATTTTGACCAATATCTTTATGATGAACCGCAGGTGTTGATTTCTTGCAGGGGTGAAGCTTCTGGCAAGGTGAATATTTCGGAAAGAAAATCATTTATAACTAACAATTCCTTAGTGTTAGAAAGAACAAAAGATAAAGAGATAACATTTGAATATTTGAAATATTATTGCTTGTCATATAATTTTGATACATTTGTTTCAGGTTCAGCTCAACCGCAAATTACTATCGATGGATTGCATAATGCTGAATTTATAAAGGCAAATCAAAATGACATACTTAAATTTAGCGGAATTATTTCAAATTTTGAAAATAAGATTGAAAATAATTCAAAACAGATTCAGAATCTCCGAGCAATGCGTGATGTGCTATTAAAGGCAATATTTGCTTAAGTGTTTTTGTGGGCTAAGGTAAAATAAAATAAATCAACAAAAAGGGAATAAATGCAGAGGCTAAAGCAAAGATTTTCGCATTTTCAAAAGGCATTTTTAAATCTTAAAGAGATTAAAGACAATCAAAACAGAATCTTTTCAACTTTAGAGAAAGAGGGAATTATACAAAGATTTGAAGTGTTAATTGAACTTAGCTGGAAAATTATAAAAGACTTCTTAGAAACAGAGGGTTTTATGATAAAAAGTCCCAAAGATAGCATAAGAAAGGCATTTGAATATGGGCTTTTAAATGAATGTGAAAAGTGGCTTCAAGCCTTAGAAATCCGCAATATTACAAGGCATACATACACAGACCAAGGGCTAGATGATAATCTCGCATATATTCTCAATGATTTTTATCCCTTGGTATGCGGAGTGTATGAGAAATTGGAGAATCTTATATGTGCGGATTAAGTGATAATCAAATCTCTATCATACAAGCAATACTATAAGAAAGGACTAAACAATGTCAAAATTTAACGAAGAAAGCATAGAGAAGCTATTTTTAGAGACTTTGGGGAATCTTGGCTATGAATGCAAAAATGCAAAAGAAGTCGCAAGGAAAAAAGATGAATGGATTTTAAAAGAGATATTTTTAGATTCTATTACGCGTATAAACTTTGAATCTAAAAGTAATTATGACTTTTTAAGTGCGGAGCAAAAAGAGTATTTAGCCCTTGAAGCGTATAAGAAGATTCTAGCTTTAAGTGATGAAGAAGATTTGATGAGTGCTAATGCTAAAATGCACGCATATTTAATAGGTGGTATTACCCTAGAAGCCTTAGTCAATAACGAGCAAAGGGGTATTAATCTAGAGTTATTAGACTTTGACAATGTAGAAAATAATGCCCTTTTAGCACTCAATCAATTTGTCTTTAGCACACAAGATTCTGTGCGATGCGATATTATGGTATTTGTTAATGGGTTACCTTTGGTGCTATGTGAGCTAAAAAACCCACTTGGTGTAAATGCAGATTTGCATAAGGCGTATTTGCAGATAGAAACCTATAAAGAGATAGCAAAAGAGCTTTTTATCCCTAATGCGTTGTGTATTATAAGCGATGGGGTAGATTCTAAACTTGGCAGTTTGAATGCTGATTTTACACGCTTTTTAAAATGGCAAGGACAAGAAAGTGCGTCAAACAAAGATATGCTTGTTTTAGAGATTTGCGAAGTATTAAAGCCTTGCGTTTTGCTTGATTTTTTACGCTATTTTATCATTTACGAGCAAAGCTATATACAAGACGCACAAGGCTATAAAGAATCTAAACTCAATAAAAAAATCGCCGCATATCATCAATACTATGCTGTTAATAAAGCAATGCAGAGTGTCAAAAAGGCTATGCAAAGTAATGAAACAAACAAAAAAGGCGGTGTAGTATGGCACACTCAAGGCAGCGGTAAAAGTCTATCAATGGTATTTTTCTGTGCTAAAGCCTTAAAAGAACTCAATAACCCTACGCTACTATTACTCACAGATAGGACGGATTTGGACAATCAGTTGTTTAATACCTTTATAAAGTCAAGCGCGCTTTTGCAAACCACGCCCTTGCAATGTGAAAGCACAAAGGATTTAAAAGAAATCTTTAAGCAAAGAAAAGGTGGCATAATCTTTAGCACAATGCAAAAATTTAGAGATGAAAATGAACGCTTTGAGCTTTTAAGTCAAAGGGAAGATATTATTGTCATTGCTGATGAAGCCCACCGCACACAATATGGCTTTAGTGCAAGGCTACGCGGCGAAGATCTTGCCTATGGTTATGCACAAAATGTGCGTGATGCTCTGCCTAATGCTACTTATGTGGGCTTTAGTGGCACACCCATAGAAAAAGATAATGCAAATACGCGAAATGTATTTGGAGATTATATTGATATTTATGATTTTCAAAAAGCCGTAGATGATGGTGCAACCTTGCCTTTATACTATGAAAGCCGTTTAGCAAAACTGCATCTAAGCGAAGAGGGCAAAAAGCTTATAGAATCTGTTGATAAAGACAACACGCAAGGCGATCTTTTAAAACTGCAAGGCATTATCGGTGCAAAAGAGCGATTAAAAAACATTGCCAAAGACATTTTAGAACATTTCAACGCTAGAAAAGAAAAGCTTAAAGGCAAGGCGATGATAGCGTGTTCTAGTAGAGAAATTGCCGTGGATTTGTATAATGAGCTAGTAGAGCTTGATCCAAGTTTGCATAGTGATGATTACACAACAGGCAGGGCAAAAGTTATCATCGCTTCAGGTGCAAGTGATGGTGCAAAGCTTACTAGATTCCACACAAGCAAAGAAGAGCAAAGATATATCGCAAATCGGGCAAATGATATTAATGATTGCTTAGAGTTTATTATCGTGTGTGATAAGTGGCTAACAGGCTTTGACGCACCGCCCTTGCATACACTCTACATTGACAAACCTATGAAAGGACATACTCTTATGCAAGCAATCGCAAGGGTAAATCGCGTATATAAAGATAAGCCTTCCGGTTTAATTGTAGATTATATAGGTATTATGGCTGAACTCCAAAAAGCCCTGCAGTTTTACACACAGGGTAAATCTCAAAACTTCCTTGTAGATAAACAAAAGCTAGTAGAAGTCGTCTATGAGAAGCACGAAGTATTAAAGCAAATGTTACACGGCTTTGAGTATATGGAGTATTTTCAAGCAGACACAAGGGGCAAGCTTGAATTGCTTTCACAAATCACAGACAAGATTCTAAGTGATGAAGAGTTAAAAAAGCGATTTTTAGATGAGGTAGCACGGCTTGTTAAAGCCTATATTATGGTGCTGCCAAATGATGAGATACAAAAACTCTCAAAAGAAATCGCCTTTTTTGAATTGCTTAAAAACCGCATTAAAAAGAGTGAATACTCCAAAGCCCAAGCTGATAATGCGCTCAAACAAAGCCTTATTAAACAAATCATTGATAAAGAGCTAGTAAGTGAGGGTATGATAGATATCCTAGACAAAAGCCAAATCAAAGCAGAAAATATCTCTATCCTTTCAAATGAGTTTTTGGAGGGTATGAGACATTATAAATATCCACATATTGCACTAGAGACTTTACGCAAACTCTTAAATGATGAATTGCAAATGCGACTCCCAAAAGAGCTAAAAATCAAGGGCTTGTATGAAAAGCTCCGCCAGATTCTAATACAATATCAAAATAGACTCATAGACGCTGCACAGGTGATTGAAGAGCTTATAGAATTAAGCCAAGAACTCATCGCAAGTGATAAGAAGAGGCTAGATTTAGATTTGAGTGATTATGAATATGCCTTTTATGAAGCATTGAGCGAGTTTAAAGAAGTAGAAGAGATTATGGGTGTAGAGAAGCTGCGTGAGCTAAGCAAAGCAGTGTTTTTTACGATTAAAGAGAATGCCACACTTGACTGGACTTTGCGTGAGAGTGTGAGAGCAGAGCTTAGACTTGCGGTGAAAAAGGTGCTAAAGAAATACGGCTATCCGCCAAATAGCATACAACTAGGCGTGGATAATGCCATCAAACAAGCCGAGCTTATCGCACAAGAGATTAGTCAAGCAAAGGATAAGTTATAATTACTTACAACAATAAAGGACATAAAAGACGCTATTTAAGGGCTTTTTTTGAAGTTATTTGAAGTTTTAAAAAGTCGTTAATGGTGGAGCTGTGGGGAATCAAACCCCAGTCCAAAACTCAAATCCACAATAACCGATTTACATGCTTGCTTGGGTTTTAAATCTTTCTTCGTTTAAAAAACTCCCAAAAACTCTAAACAAAGGCAACCGAAATCTTAACTCTATGCTTGGTAACACAAAGCGCATCTAGCTTTGATGATGCTCTTAGAAAATAGCTAGAATCTTAACTAAGAACAGCTCCAAAAGGAGATAAACCTACGCAGCTTTAGCGTAAGCTGGAGCGTAATTCGCGTTGTTTGCGTTTATATTTAAGAGCCAGTTTTGCGACTTAGCACAAGTCGGCATGCAGTTAGAGCTATTTAAATCTTGTCGAAATTCTAATCAGCCCCAAAAGTAAGAGCGAAATTATACCGCAAAAAATGAAAATGTAGTAAAATTAGCCAAAAAATTTTATGGAAGCAAAAATGAGCATGCAAATTCAGAAAAAATCCATTACAACAACAGAGATTTTACGCAAAAAAAACAAAGAAAAAATCACAATGTTAACGGCTTATGACGCTCTTTTCTCAAAGATTTTTGATGGAGAAGTGGATATGATTTTAGTGGGTGATAGCCTAAATATGAGCTTTTTTGGTGAGAGTGATACGCTAAGTGCGACGCTAGATCAAATGATTTATCACACAAAAGCGGTTTGCAATGGAGCAAAAACAAGTCTTGTAGTATGTGATATGCCATTTGGTAGCACGATTTCGCCACAAATTACTCTAGATTCTGCAATGCGTGTTTTTAAAGAGACTAAAGCACAGGCAGTTAAAATTGAAGGCGGAGCAGAAATTAAAGACACAATTAAGCTTTTAGTGCAAAATGGAATCGCAGTTGTGGGGCATATTGGTTTAAAGCCACAATTAGTGCGTTTAGAGGGCGGTTATAAGGTAAAGGGCAAGCAAGAAAGTGAGTTAGAATCGCTTTTAAAAGATGCAAAAGCATTAGAAGATGCGGGGGTGTTTTGCTTTGTGTTAGAAGGGGTTTGCGCAGAAGTGGCAGAGCAAATCACGCAAAGTGTTCAAATCCCTGTTATTGGGATTGGCAGTGGTGCAAGTGTTGATGGACAAGTGCTTGTATGGAGTGATGCCTTTGGATTTTTTGAAGAGTTTAAGCCAAAGTTTGTGCGTCAGTATTTGCAAGGAGCAAAGATTATAAGAGAAACAATGCAAAAATATATTAAAGATGTGAAAAATGGGGATTTTCCAAGTGTAAATGAAAGTTATTAAGGGGTGTTATGGAACGCATTGTAGAGATTGAAAAAATGTCGCTTGATGGAGAAGAAGAAATCAAGCTTCGCCCATCGTGTTGGGACGATTATATTGGACAAGAGAAACTAAAAAAGAATTTACAAGTTTTCATTGAAGCGGCAAAAAAGCGTGCAGATGTATTGGATCATTTGCTGCTTTTTGGACCTCCGGGGCTTGGTAAGACAACATTAGCGCATATTATCAGCGCAGAAATGCAAACTTCTATTAAAGTAACTGCTGCACCGATGATTGAAAAAGCTGGAGATTTAGCGGCGATTTTGACAAATTTAAATGAAGGAGAGATTTTATTTATTGATGAAATCCATCGCTTAAGCCCTGCTATTGAAGAGATTTTATATCCTGCAATGGAAGATTTTAGGTTAGATATTATTATTGGAAGTGGTCCTGCTGCACAAAGTGTAAAGATTGATTTACCGCGCTTTACGCTAATTGGAGCAACAACAAGAGCTGGAATGATTAGCAATCCCTTGCGCGATCGCTTTGGGATGCAGTTTAGAATGCAGTTTTATGAAAACGATGAGCTTGCGCGAATTGTAACTCTAGCTTCTATTAAATTACAAAAAGAATGTAAAAAAGAAGGTGCATTAGAGATTGCTAAACGATCACGAGGCACGCCACGCATTGCATTGCGTTTGCTAAAGCGCGTTAGAGATTTTGCAGAAGTTGCAGAAGAAGCGATGATCACAAAGGAACGCACACAATATGCACTCAATGAACTAGGAGTAAATGAACACGGCTTTGATGAACTGGATTTGCGCTTTTTAAAGATTATTTGTGAGAGCAGGGGGCGACCTATTGGACTTAGCACGCTTGCTGCTGCAATGAGCGAAGATGAAGGAACGATTGAAGATGTGATTGAACCTTATTTGCTAGTGAATGGATTTTTAGAGCGCACAGCAAGGGGGAGAATCGCTACGCAAAAAACTTATGAACTTTTTTCTTTTAGAGATTCTGGGAGTTTATTTTAATGGAATCTCTCCCTTTACAATCCTTTCTACAATCTCTCCATAAAGAGCAATGGCAGGAAGTAAGGCTTGGGGAAATAGTTGATGTTAAACACGGATACGCTTTTGCAGGAAAAAATATAACCACAGAGCATACACCAAATGTTTTGGTTACACCGGGAAATTTTCACATAGGGGGTGGTTTTAAAAGTCAAAAATTCAAATATTTTAACGGAGAAATTCCAAAAAGTTTTATCTTTAGCACAGGCGATATAATTGTAACTATGACAGATTTAAGCAAAGATGGAGATACGCTGGGATATTCCGCAAAAATCCCTAAGGATTCAGAACATATTTATTTGCATAACCAAAGAATTGGATTACTTCTATTTTTGAGAAGTGATATTTGTAAAGATTTTATTTATTGGTTGCTAAGAACTAAAAATTATCAAGCTTTCATAGTCAATTCTGCAACAGGAACTTCCGTAAAGCATACCTCTCCAAAATTAATTGGAGAATACAGATTTCCGCTCCCACCACTTACAATACAACAAAAAATAGCAGAGATTCTAAGTAGCTTTGATGATAAGATAGATTTACTCCATAGACAAAACAAAACTTTAGAATCTCTAGCCCTTACCCTTTTTCGCCATTATTTTATAGACAATCCAAGAAACCCAAAAAGCGTTGTCGGGGTGGGGGAGAGTTTGAGAGGGGGAGGGAGCGACTTCGCAATTCAAGCCCCTCCATCCTCTCATCAAAAAAGTGGAAAATGGGAAATGGGAAAATTGGGGGATTATGTGAGGATAGAACTAGGTGGCACCCCAAATACTGCAAAAAGTGAATATTGGGGAGGCGATATTGCTTGGATTAATTCTGGAGAAATCAATAAATTTAGAATCGTTAAGCCAACAAAAACTATTACAAAATTAGGATTTGAAAAATCAAGCACAAAGCTTTTACCTAAAGGGAGCGTTGTGATAGCAATAACAGGTGCTACATTGGGACAAGTAAGTTTGCTAGAAATTGATTCTTGTGCAAATCAATCTGTTGTGGGTGTTATACCAAATGATGATTTTTCTAGTGAATTTTTGTATTTATGGATAAAGTTTAATATTGATGAAATTATTTTAAATCAAACAGGTGGAGCACAGCAACATATTAATAAAAACGATATAGCTAATTACCATATAATCAAACCTGATAAAGAATCTTTAGCAAGTGTAAATCTAAAAACATATTTTGAGAAAATATCTCACAACACAAAGCAGATTCAGAATCTCCAAGCAATGCGTGATATGCTATTTAAAGCGATATTTGCTTAACACAGCATTTGTGCAAGTTTTCGCGCTTGCCCACGCAAATGCAAGGTTGTAGCCCCCGCGATTACCTACAATATCTAGCATTTCACCGATGATGTAAAGGTTTTTGTGCTTTTTAGATTCCATTGTGTTTGGGTTGATTTCCTTTCCACTTACGCCCCCACCACAGACTTCTGCACTTTCAAAGTCCTTTAACTTTGGATTTTTACAAGGGAAATTTTTAAGGGTAAATAGGAATTGTTTAAGTTGCTTTGTGTTATTCGGGTTAAAGTTAAAATGTGTGGCAAAGGCTTTGGCAATTTTTGGGTGTAAGAAGCCATTAAGCAAGGTTTCTAATGGGATTTTAGGGTTATTTTTCAGCGTGTTTTGTAGGGAGTTTTCTAGTGTTTTTGGCGTGAGATTTGGCAAAAAATCAAGCATTAAGGTGAGATTTTGGCGTGTTTGAAAAAAGCTTGAGAGATCAAGCACGCCAAAGCCTGAAATTCCATAGTTTGTAAAAAGCACATCATCTAGTGTTTGGGCTAGGATTTGTTCATTGTTTTTTAAAGTAAGTTTGGCTTGGATTTTAACGCCACTTAGGGAGCTAAGAAAGGTGGAATCCAAATTTAATGGCACAAGGGCGGGATAGGCTTGGTGATATTTTAAGTTAAGTTGCTTTGCTAGAATTTCGCCCTTGTTGCTACCGCCTAGTTTTGGGGCAGCTTGGCTACCACAAGCTAGAATTAATGTGCTAAAACTTTCGGTGTGGTTGTGGCTATGGAGTAAAAAGTTAGAATCGCTTTTTGTAATAGTGGTAATCTCGGTGTTTAAGTGGATTTGTAAGTTTGGATTCTTGTTTAAAGCGTGGGTAAAAACTTCTAAAACGGATTTCGCGGAGTTTGATAGGGGATAGACTTTACCATTTTCTTGTGTGTGAAGATGAAGTCCTAGAGATTGACAGGTCTTTACAAAGGCGTTAAATGGGTAGTTTTGCAAAATATGTTGCAAGTCTTTTTGTAAAAAACTTGTGCTTTGAAAAGAACTAGAATCTGTGCTTGTGTTATGGATATTGCAACGACCATTACCTGTGGCTAGGAGTTTTTTGCCTAGAATTTTGTTTTTTTCAAACAAAACAATAGGGATATTATGTAAAGAAAGCAAAACTGCACAAAAGATTCCGCTTGCGCCTCCGCCGATGATTGCGACTTCTTGCATTGTGTTTGGATCTTTAATTTATGCTTGAAAACTTCCGTAATTCATCAGTTTATTAAAGCGTTTGTCTAAATAATCGGGATCTTGGCGGATAGAATCTAGGGATTCTAAAAAGTATGTTTTAATTGCTTGTGCTGCGCCTTCTTTGTCTCTATGCGCGCCAATTCCGGGTTCTTTAATAATTGCGTCAATTAAATTTGCTTCTTTTAAATCTTCTGGTGTGATTTTTAAGGCTTGTGTTGCGTTCTCAATCTTTGCAGGATCATTCCATAAAATCGCCGCACAACCCTCTGGGGAGATGACACTAAAAACAGAATATTCCATCATTGCAAGTTTGTCTGCTACACCAATAGCAAGTGCGCCACCACTTCCACCCTCGCCAATTACAATAGAGATAGTTGGAATCTTAAGTGTGCTAAATTCTTGCAAGTTTTTAGCAATCGCTTCACTCTGTCCGCGTTCTTCTGCACCAATTCCGGGATATGCACCCGGGGTGTCAATAAACATTAAAAGTGGGATTCCAAATTTTTCTGCCATTTTTGCTACACGCAATGCCTTGCGATAACCTTCTGGATTTGGCATTCCAAAGTTGCGATATAGCTTGTTTTTTGTCCCTCTGCCTTTTTCTTCGCCAATAACTATTACCTTTTCGCCTGCGATTTTGCCAAGGTAACATACAATGGCGCGATCATCACTAAAATGTCTATCTCCGTGAATTTCTAAAGGCTCTTCTAAAAGCAGAGTGATGTAATCTAACGCATAAGGACGATCAGGATGTCTTGCAAGCTGTAATTTTTGATAATCAGAGAGATTGGAATAGACTTTTGTAACTTCTTTGTCTAAATCTTTTTGTAAAATCTCAATGGCGTGCGCATCGTTTTTTAATCTTGCTGTTGCGATATTTTCTTGGAGTGTTTTAATCTTTATTTCAAAGTCTAAATAAGTTGCCACGATTTACACTTTTTTAAAGATTACAACGCCATTAGTTCCCCCAAAACCAAAGGAATTGCTCATTACTGCATTAATCTTTGCTTCTCTTGGAGTGTTTGGTATGTAGTCTAAATCACATTCTGGATCTTTTTGGATTTGATTGATTGTTGGTGGCAAGATTCCTTTTTGCATAGATAGGATAGAAATTACTGCTTCAATTCCACCTGCTGCGCCCAAGCAATGTCCAATTTGTCCTTTGGTGGAGCTAACAGGAGGGACATTACCATTAAAGACTTTTTTAAGAGCAAGTGTTTCATAAAGATCGTTGTATTTCGTGCTAGTTCCGTGTGCATTGACATAATCAATTTGTATATTTGCCATAGTTAGTGCTGCTTTCATTGCACGATATGCGCCTTCTCCTTCTGGTGCTGGTGTAGTAATGTGATTTGCATCGCCACTTTCTCCAAAACCTACTAATTCTGCATAAATTGTCGCTCCCCTTGCTTTTGCCGCTTCATATTCTTCAAGCACTAAAGCTGCTGCACCTTCTCCCATTACAAAGCCATTGCGCTCATTATCAAAAGGACGACTTGCGTGTTGCGGATCATCATTTCTATCAGATAGTGCTTTCATTGCAGCAAAGCCACCGATTCCTACGCCACAAATTGCAGATTCAGCAGCAACAACAAGCATTCTATCAGCGCAGTTTAGCATTATGGTTTTCCCTGCTTCACTAATGCCGTGTGTCCCTGCAGCACAAGCTGTAACGCTTGCTAGGTTTGGTCCTTTAATAGAATAATCAATAGAGATAAATCCACCAAGCATATTCACAAGTGCTGATGGGATAAAAAAAGGTGAAATGCGCTTTGGTCCGCGTTCAAAATTCACCACAGAGTTTTTTTCAATATTTCCTAAACCACCAATCCCAGAAGCAGAGCTAATACCAAAGCGTTCAGGATTAATAGAATCTTGCAATTTACCATCAGCATTTAATAAACCGCTATCTTCCATAGCTTCTTTTGCAGCTTTGATTCCTAATTGAATAAAGCGGTCGGCTTTTTTAATTTCTTTTGCGTCCATTACGCTATTTGGGTCAAAATCTGTAATTTCAGCGGCAATTTTCACAGGAAATTCTGAAATGTCAAAAGAGGAGATTGTTTTAACTCCACATCTTCCTTCTATAATAGCTTTAAAAGAATCCTCTCTGTTTAATCCAAGAGCATTAATCATTCCTAGTCCAGTTACCACTACGCGTCTCATATTTCTCCCTTGATTATAAAAATATAAAGTATGCCCTATAAGGCATACTAAAAAGAGTATAAATTAAGCTTTTGCCTTTTCAATATAAGCAACAACATCTCCAACGGTTTGAATTTTTTCCGCTTCTTCATCTGGGATTTCAATTTCAAATTTTTCTTCTAATGCCATTACAAGCTCAACAACATCTAAAGAATCTGCACCTAAATCATCTACAAATTTAGATTCTGGCTTCACTTCACCTTCATTTACATTAAGCTGTTCTACAACAACTGCCTTTACATCATCAAATATTGCCATTGCAACTTCTCCTTAAAAAATTTCAATAAGGCTGTATTGTAGCTAAGTTTTTCTTAAAAAACTTTATTTGCTACATATAAAGCCCGCCATTTACCTTTAAGACTTCCCCGGTTATGTAATTTGCGCCATTTGAAAGCAAAAACGCAACAGCTTCAGCAACTTCTTCTCCACTTCCAAAGCGACCTAGAGGGATATTTTTTGCATATTCTGCTTTAATTTCATCTTTTAAGCTTTTTGTCATATCGCTTTCAATAAAGCCCGGTGTTATGCAGTTAAATCGGATTCCTTTACTTCCACCTTCTTTGGCAAAAGATTTTGTCATCGCAATCATTCCGCCTTTGCTTGCTGCATAATTACATTGTCCAAGGTTTCCAATTTCTCCAATGATTGAGGCGATATTAACTACCGCACCATAGCCTTGTTTGCGCATAATCTTTAAGGCTTCGCGACAACCAATAAAGCTTGAAGTTAAATTTGCATTAAGCACAGAAGTAAAATCTTGTGTTTGCATACGCATTGAAAGTTTATCGTTTGTAATGCCTGCATTATTTACTAAAAATGCTAAAGCACCATCACTGCTTGTAATTGCATTAAGTCCTGCAATAAACGCTTCTTCATCTGTTGCATCAAAACATACAACTGCTGCACTTCCGCCATTTGCTTCAATCTCTGCTTTTAAAGAGTCTGCAAGCTCTGGCTTTGAGCGGTAGTTGATCCATACTTTTAAGCCCTTTTTTGCTAAAACTTTAGCAATCTCAGCACCAATACCTTTAGATGCACCTGTAATTAAAACATTGTTACCGCAAAAATTCATAATATCCCTTTGTTATAACCTTAAAATCAAAGCGCAATTATACTAAAAATTTAAGAAATCGTGTAAGTTAGGAGTGTTTGAGTGATATTTGCTTGGTGCGTGGTGCTTGTGTTTGTTAGGGTGAGTCCTGCAATGTCTGTTTTAAGGAGCGTTTCTAAGTCTAACACCTTGTATTTTGCGCAAGTTTGCAAAAGGATTCCACGATAGAATTTTGCATAATGGCTTAAGGTTTTGCCATTTTTTAGAAAGTTTGGCGTTAAAATGTGAAGATTTTTTGCTTTTAAAGAAGTTGGGATCTTGTTAAAAGAAAAACATTTTTGATAGAAACCTGCACGCAAATCCAAAAATTCTAAAGTCTTTGTGGAATCCAAAAAATCCCAAATTTTTGCGTGATGATTTGCATAGAGGTTTTTTGTAGAAAATGTGGTGTTTTCATAGCAAAAACCCTCGCCTTGTTTTAAGTCGTAATAAGGGATCTTATCTGTTGTTCTAAGCACTCCAAAAAGGTTTGAAAAAATTAAAAGATGTTTCTTTAGATAATTCTTAGCGTTGTTGTCCAAGCTTTCATAATTTAGTGCATTAAAAGCTACTCCATCATAGCGTTTAATGGAATCTATAAGAGGTGCTGTAAGAAGATTTTGTGCTAAGGAGAGTTCATTAAGATTAAGCGTTTTTACTCCAAAAAGTTTTTGAAGCTGTGTATCGCTAGCGTGTTGTAGGTATTGTGTGTAGGCGTGTAGGATTTCTTGTAAGTTTTCACAGACGAAGTTTTGATAAAATGTTGGATTGCCTTTTGTGGCGTCTTTATGTGTTAGATGTTTTTTCTCGCTAGGTGAAAATAAAATCCACATTTTTATCCTTTAAAATAAGAAATTATAGCCTAGATAAAAGCCTAAACTAGAAGTTTCGCTAAGATCTAAGTTTGCAGAACTTGGGTTATTATTTAGTGTTAAACTTCCGCTTTCTTCGCCAAAATCTAAGCGTCTTGCTTGCAGACCAAACTCTAGCTCTCCGCTGTGAAATGTGCGGATAAATCCGCCTTTGACACCATAGGTTAATCCTGTGTAGGAGAGTTTATCTAAAGCACTATCATTGATGACAAAACTGCCACTTTCAAATTTTCCTAGCGCAAGTCCAGCATTTACGCCTAAGATTAAACGCCATTGTGTGCTGTTTGGGAGTTTTGGGGTGAAAGCATAACCTAGAGTTAGAAGTTGATAAGAAAAGCCATTTTGTTTAAAGTGATGTTCAAAGCTTGCTAAGAGTCTATTATTAGAATCAAGCAAATATCCAAATACGATTCCAATTCCAAATTGTTTTTCACTAAGATTATGATTTTGCGTTTCAAAGCCGCTAATGCTAAGTTTAGCATCAGATTTTGCTTTATTATAAGTGCTATAAACACCTAATAAACGATTTTTACGCTCTGTGTAAAGGGGATGTTCATCACTTTGTGAGTGGTATGGGTTTGGCTGCCACGCAAAGGTTAGAGTGGAGAGAAACACAAACCCAGCAAATATCCTTAAAAAAGCCTGCATAAGCTATCCTTTTCTTGTTTTGAAAGCAGATAGCAAAAAGGATTCCAACTTTACACAGAGATGTTTAAATGTGTGATTGTGCCATTTTCGTTTGTTTGTATAGAATCATCTTGTTTGGCGGATTCTTGCTTAGATTCTTGCTTAGATTCTTGCTTAGATTCTTGCTTAGATTCTTCCTCATCTTTTTCTTGTTTGCCATTACCTTCTCTTTCGTCTTTAACTTCAAGTGTTTCTTCTGTGGGACGCACTTCTTGGATTTCGTCTTGTTGGTCTTGCATATTTTGGAGATTTACCATTGCTTGAAAATCAAGTTTAACTTGCGTGTTTGCTTGTTGAACAGAACCTACTTGAGCGTTTTGATTAATGTAAGTCATATTGCCAACAGGAGTTACAGCCATTTTTAATCCTTTTTTAGTTGGAGCGTTTGCTCTTTTGCATACACGACATTTGCGCCTTGTGTGATTTTGACAAATTTACGCTTTGTATAATCTATATCATAATTTCCACCAAAACTTTTTGTAAATCCAATTAAAATCTTTGCGGCTTTGTATAAGATTATATCGGAAACTTTTGATTTTCCGCAATGGATAATACAATGAGAACTTGGGAGATTGCGGATATGCATCCAAAGATCTTCTGCGCGTGCTTCTTTTAAGAGCGCAATGTTTTCACGCCCACTTTTGCCAATAGAAACCTTAATGCCTTCAATAAAAAAGCTTTCAAATTGCTTGTTTTCTTTCTTGCGTTTGGAGTCTTTTGGCGTAGAGTCTTTTTGGAAATTAGAATTTAAAATTTGTAAATCGTTAATGTTTGTTACATTTTGTATCATTTCAAGTAGATTTTCATAAAAATTTAGTTTTTCTTGTAGGATTTGTGCTTGGAGATGAATATTTTTTGCTTTTTTGGCAAGTTTTTTTGAGTTTTCAAAGAATATCTGTGCTGCGTGGCTTAGAGAATGGGCTTTAGTAGGGAGTGTGATTTGTGTAGCATTAAGAGTGATAGAAGTGCCTTTAAAGTTCGGATATAAATAGAGATTTTCTACAAGAAGTTGTCCAAAATGTGCTTCTTTTTTTGCGTTAGATTCTAGGAGATTTTTATCTTCTAGTGCGTTGATAAAATGCTTGATTTGGGAGATTTTTTGTAGAAGTGTGTTTGTGGATTTTTGGATTTTTTGTTCAAGTTCTTTTTTTTGTAGGGTTTTAAAATTATGTCTTAAAACACTAAAAAGTTCTCCTTCATCGTGTATTTTTGGTGGAGTTGTGGGCTGGGGTAGTGGTAAGAGTTGTTTTTGGATTCTAACTTCTCTAAAAGATTGTTCTTTTGTGATGTGGCGCAAGGCATCTAAGATGATATTGTTAGAATCTAAAAGGATAAGGTTTGTATTGCGTCCTGTAAATTCAATTTGTAGAGTGGTTTGCAAGGTTTTATAGCTATTTTGTGTTTGTAAAAAGATCTGTAAGATTCTATTGTTGCCATCAAGTTTTGCCTTTAAAATCCTAGCATTAAAGCAATGTTTTTCTAGGCTTTTATCAAAAGGTGCTTGGTAGATTTTTGGTGCGATTAAGGATTCATCTGTGATAAAAATTGTGGATTTTTGACGGGTTAAATCTATAAAAAAAAGTGAGCCATCAATATCAAGCTTAAAGAGATTGTCCCCGATTCTTCTTATTAATCGGAGTTTTAAAGGTGGAGTTTTTGTAAGATAATCTGCAAATTTTTGAAGTGTATTTAGGTTCATTGATATGTGCTTAATTGTTTGGTGGCAAATTCTAGGGCTTCTTTTGTGATAGAATCGCCACTTATCATTCTTGCTATTTCTTGGATTCTGCCTTGTTTGTCAAGCTCTGTAATGCTTGAAGTTTGAGATTGTTTTTGGATGAGAAAATGTGTATTTGCAAGGCTTGGTATGTGCGGTTGATGAGAGATTGCAAAGACTTGATGTGTTTGAGAGAGTGTTTTTAGCACATTTGCGACACTTTGAGATTCTTGTCCGCTTAAATTGGCGTCTAATTCATCAAGAAGAATTAGGGAACTTTCTTTGCTTTTTTGTGTGAGCAATAAGGCAAGACGGAAGCGATTAAATTCACCAGAACTTAGGTTTTTTAGTGTAGTGTTTAGTGTGATTTCAAGATTTTGCGCACCTAAGATTGTGTAGGATTCTACTTCTAAAATAGGTTTTAGAATAACTTTTGAGTTTTGCATTTTTAGGGAAGTTAATGCAGAATTTAGTGTATTTTCAAAATCACTTAAATGTTTTTCTCTTACTTGTGTTAGAGCTTTTGCACTTGTTTGCAATGTGGTTTTGGCTAATTGATAAGAGTTTTGTGCGTCTTTTAAGATGGAATCTAAATTTTCATATTTGTGCAATTCTTGCTTTTTGTTTTCCAAATATTCTAAAGCCTCATCAACTCCGCCATAGCGGTGCTTAAGAGAGCTTAAGGCTTCAATGCGGTTTAAAATCTCTTCTGGATTGCTCATTTCTAGGGCTTCTAAGTGTTCATTTGCTTGATCACATAAGCTTTCAAGAGTGTTTAATGCGCTTAAGATAGAATCGCTTTCATCGCTATTTATTAGGTTTAAAAACTGCGTAACCTTGTGGCTTTGACTTAAAAACTCACGCACGCCTTGTAAGCTTTGGCTGATTTTTTCTTTTTTAGAAATTTCTTTTTTAAGTTCTAACAATTCTTCATATTCGCCTTTTTTTGGGTTTAGCGTTTCTAGTTTTTGGATTTCAAAACGCACAAACTCTTTAAGCTCGGCAACTTTTAGTGCTTCATCTTGTAGGGTTTTTAGTGTATTTTTAGCTGCATTAAATTGCAAAAAGGATTCTTTATAATCTTGTAAGATTTGCTGATATTCTTTATTTTTGGATTCTATAAAACCATCAAGCACAAAAAACAGATTTTGCTCACTTGTGGCATCATAGGATTTGGTGCTAAGATGCTTTAAAAAGGGTGTGAAAAGCTCTTGGATTTTCTTTTTTGGGATATTTTGGGCGTTTATAAAATAGCGGACTTTGTCTTTTTTGCTAAGTGTTAGCACAACTTCTCCCTCATCAATTAAGCCCTCAAAGTCTTTTGAAATCCCCTGAAGTTCAAGTGTGGCTTCAAGGAGTATAGCGTTTGTTTCTCTTAAACCAAAAAGGGCTAAAATGGATTCCATAAGCACAGACTTTCCAGCTCCGCTTGCGCCACTAAAGACATTAAAATATGGGCTTGGAGAAAAGCTAGCTTGCTTAAAAGTTGGAGAATCTTTAATTGTGATTTTATGGATACAAAGTTTTTGCATTATTCAAAATCTCCCCAGTGAAATTTCTCTTTTAAAATCTTAAAATAATCCCAGTGTGGGCTATGGATTAGACGCACACCTTCTTTTTTGGCACAAATTGTGATACTTTCACCAAATTTTAATGGCTTACTCTCTTGTCCATCAATAACAATATTACAACGCCCAGTTTCGCCTAATTGAATTGTGATTTCAAAGAAATCTGGTAAGATTAGTGGGCGTTGCGTAAGAGAATGCGCACAAATAGGAGTCAAAAGAATATTTTTAGAAAAAGGATAGACCACTGCACCACCTGCACTAATATTATAAGCAGTAGAGCCTGTGGGTGTGGCTATAATTAAGCCATCACCATAATAAGCATTAAAATACTCTCCATCAATATAGGCTTTTAAATGAATCATTCCTGCATCATTTAAGCGTGTTAAAATAATATCATTTAGAGCAAAAAAACTTGTGTTGTTTTGGATTTTGCCTTCTAGCATTATGTGGTGAGCTATGGTGTAGTTGCCACTTTTTAATTTAGGCAAAAAGTCTTCTACTTCGTGTTTTTGTAAATCTGTAAGAAATCCTAAACGCCCCATATTAATTCCTAAAATCGGCTTTTTATAGGCAAAAGAACGCCTAGCAGTGGAGATTAGCGTGCCATCGCCCCCAATAGAGATTAGCACATCGCTTTCTAAGCAGAGTTCTTCAAAATTTAAGCCACGCATTCCTATCATTCCAGCACTAATAGAATCTAAAATTACACGGAATCCTAATTGTGTAGCCTTAGCTTGAAATTCTAAAAAATAATCTTTAAGTTCCGGTGTAGATGGACGCAAAAAAACACCTAGAGTTTGTATGTCTTGTGTTGTATTATCTTGGGCTGTTTTGGAGTTATTGTTCATAACAAGCGGCATAAATTTCCTTAAAAATTGTAAAAGTCTTTAATTTTAAACTATTATTGCTCAAAAATAAATTATTTAGAGAATTTGTAATTTTATTTTTAAAAAATTTTATATTATAATGATTCACATTTTAAATTTAAGGATTGACAATGAAAAACATCATTTTGGCTATATTTGGCACTTTAGCGTTATCAAGTGCGCTTTTTGGGGCTGGACTTGATAAAACAAGTCTTCAAATTGGATTTGAAGGATATAAAACTTCTACAATGGCAGGAACAAAAGGAGTTTTTAGCACAGCGAAATTTAATTTCAAAAAGGACGATTCTACACTTTCTAAGCAGCTTGTTGGGGCAAGTGTGATTCTTTCTCCAAAAGATATTGATATGGGTGGTGAAGAAAACCAAGTTATCACAGATAATGTGATTAATGCGTTTTTTGGCACATTAAATAATAAAAATGATATTAAAGTAGAAATTGTTAATGTGATTGAAGGAGAATACAAAGGGACAATTAGCGCAAAAGTTATCATTAATCGTCAAAGCACAATTGTGCCATTAAATTATGAGATTTTAGGTAATAAAGACTTCCAAGCACAAGGAAGATTGGATCTTTTCGCTTTTTCCAATGCTCCAAAAGCTTTAAAGGCTCTTAGTGATGTAGCGGCAGGGCATTTAGGATTAAGCTGGAATATTGTAGATATTACAGTTAAAGGAAAGCTTCAATAATTTTAGATTCCTTTGTGGAATCTAAAGCATTTACATTTTCTACAAACTTAATTTGAAATCAATCGTATTTTTGCTTACGGATTAATTTTTTGTTTCTTTGGGAGAGATGAATGACTTTAAAGACAAAAGTAACTTTAGTTGTTAGTTTAGTGAGTATTGTTGGATTTTCTATTTTTGGGGTTTGGCAATATTTAAATATTAAAGAAGCTGAGCTTGCAACAAGCTATAAAAATTATCAGCGCAAAGTAGATTCCGCATTATTAGTGTTAGATTCTTATTTGCTAGAGAAACAACATATTGTAAATATGTTAGGCAAGCAAATCACTAAGTATTTGCACGATGAAGAAAGAATTACAAATGCATTAGAGTTAAGTGAAGCTGTGGGTGGATTTAATCTAATGTATTTTGGAGTGGAATCTAATGGAAGAATGCTAAGAAGCAATCGTAATAATGTTTATCCAAGCTCTGGTTATGATCCAAGAAAGCGCAGTTGGTTTTCTATTGCTAAAGAAAAACAACAAAATATTATTTTAAGTGATGCATGGATGCAAGCTAGTAAAAAGATTCCTGTTTTTGGATTTAGTGCTCCGATTTTTGTGGATAATGTTTTTTATGGTGTTGTCAGTGGTGATATTGCATTAAAGCCACTTAATGCTTATATTAAAAAATTATTTGAAAACGAAACTGCTCTTGCCTATGCGATGGATAGTAAGCAAAATATTGTTGTTTCACCAAATGAAAATGAAGTTTTTTCTCAAAATGAAATTTCAAAATTTCTCATTGAACAAAAAGATTCTAATCAATTTTTTACATTTCGAGATAAATTAGGTGTTTGTAAGATTGATACACAAACAAATTGGAAATTTTGTCTTTTAGAAGATGAAGAAGTAATCTATCAACCTATTAATGCAATGATTTTTTCTTTAATTATTAAAATGTTGATTTTTGCCGTATTTTTAATTTTTGTGATTAATGTTGTAATGTCAAAACTTTTAAGAGGAGTGCAACCAATTAAAAATTCTATTTTAGAATTTTTTGATTATCTTAATGGGAAAACACAAACCATTAATTCTTGTGAAATCAAAACAAATGATGAGCTAGGAACGCTTGCAAAGGCACTTAATGAAAATATTTTAACAACTAAGAAGAATTTAGAGTTTGAGCGTGCTTGTGTAGAAGGCTCTATTGTGGTCTTAGAGAATATGCAAAGTGGAGATTTTTCAAGTATCAATGAAAAGGAAACAAACAACGCACAGCTTAATACATTAAAAAACTATACAAACTCTACAATGCTAGCCATTAAAGAATCTTTAGAGACAATTACAAAAACCTTAGAGATTTTTCAAGAAAATGATTTTACACACAAGGCAGATTTGCAAAACAAGCAAGGTGCGTTTTTGCAAACACTTAATGGGATCAATAATCTAGGCTCTTATATCCAAGAAATGTTAAAAGAGCAGAGCATTACTGCAGAAAAACTCAATATTTCTTATCAATCTTTACAAAATATTGTTACACAAATCAAAGAAAGCTCACAATCACAATCCCTATCCGCAAAACAATCTGCTGAAGCAATTTCTATAATGACAGATTCTATCCAAAATACTGCTTCTAGATCTGAAGAAATTGCACAACAAGCTAATAATATTCGTGGAGTTGTTGGGACAATTAAAGATATTGCTGATCAAACAAACTTATTAGCATTAAATGCAGCTATTGAAGCAGCAAGAGCAGGAGAACACGGAAGAGGCTTTGCTGTTGTTGCAGATGAAGTTAGAAAACTAGCTGAAAGCACGCAAAAAAGTCTAGGGGAAATTGAAGCAAATATTAACTTATTGGCACAATCAATGAATGAGATTTCTTCTGCAATCCAAGAGCAAAATGACGGAATCACAAAAATTAATGATTCTATCCAGCTCTTAGAAGATAAGATTCAAGAGAGTAATTACATTATTGATTCTTGTGAGCAAATCTCATTAGAAGTTGGGAGCTTTGCAGATCATATTAAAACGCAACTTCAAAGCAAAAAATTTTAAAATGCAGTTAGACTTTAGCGATTGCATAGAGTTGCACAATGCCTATGCAATCTGTGTTGTGCATCACAGCTAATTCTTTAATATTGTGTTTTAGCATTAAGGATTCCGCTTCTGTTGCCATTGCATTTGAATCAATGGTTTTTGGATTGCTTGTCATAATTTCATAGGCTTTAGCGTTAAATTTATCTGCATTCAAAGCGCGGCGCAAATCACCATCTGTAATAATCCCTAAGAGTTTTGTATCTTCACACACTAGGCACATTCCAAGTTTTTTGGAAGTCATTTCAGCAATTAAGGATTTAAAGTTTAAATCTGGTGTTACAATGGGCAGATTTTCTTTTATCATTATATCTTTAACACGCGTTAAAAGCTTGCGTCCCAAACTCCCTCCCGGATGAAAAAGTGCAAAATCTTCTAGCTTAAAGTTTTTTGCGCGCATTAGTGCAACAGCAATGGCATCTCCCATTGCTAGAGTTGCTGTTGTAGAACTTGTGGGGGCAAGTTGTAAAGGGCAAGCCTCTTTTTCTACCTTGATGCTTAAAAAATAATCACTTTGTTTGGCTAATGTGGAATCACTTTTGCCACTTAATCCAATTAATGGGATTTTGCGTGCTTTAATAGATGGGATTAAGCGCAAAATTTCTTCACTCTCACCAGAATTTGAGATAGCAAGCAGAGCATCTTCTTCTCTTAGCATTCCTAAATCCCCGTGTAATGCTTCAGCTGGGTGCATAAAAAAGCTAGGTGTGCCTGTGCTAGCTAAAGTTGCGGCAATTTTTGCTCCAATATGTCCAGATTTTCCCATGCCGCTTATAATTAATCTCCCCTTTAGTCCCAAAATACAAGTAATGACTGCATTAAAATTAGAATTGATTTGTTCTTTTAAATCTAAAATTGATTGTGCTTCTAGGTCAAAAACTTCTTTAGCAATCCCTATAAAATCACGCATAAAAATTCCTTATAATAAAATTGCACCCATTGTGCCACCGATGATTAGTGGGATATTATACATTAAAAATGTTGGCACGCAAGTATCCCAAATATGATTATGTTGTTTATCTGCGTTTAATCCTGCTGTTGGTCCAAGTGTGCTATCGCTTGCTGGACTTCCTGCATCTCCTAATGCTCCAGCAATTCCAACAAGCAAAATAATTGCTGCTGGTGAGAATCCTAAGGCTAGTGCTAGTGGGCAATAAATTGCTGCAATAATAGGGATTGTCCCAAAAGAAGTTCCAATTCCAAGCGTGATAAAAAGTCCAACAAGTAGCATCATAAATGCACTTAGCATTTTTCCATTTGAAAATGTTGCAACATAATCCACAAGCGTAGTAATTGCCCCTGTTTCTTTAAGCACTGCACCAAAACCTGCCGCTACAAGCATTACAAAAGCAATAAATGCCATCATTTTGAAGCCTTCTTCCATTACGCTATCAATTTCACTCCATTTAATTCCACCAAGCGCAATCATTACAATAAGCCCACATAGCCCACCAAGTGGCAAGGACTTTAGCCATAGTTGCACCACAAATGCGACTATGGCTCCAAGAAGCACTGCAATATCTTTTTGGCGCATTTTTGGTTTATCTAAAGATTCCATTATTTCTTGTGAAAGATAAGTGTTTTGATATTCTCTAGGCTTCCTATAAAATACAAAAATCCCAAAGAACAAACCTACAAGCATACAAGCTCCGCCTATCCACATTACGCTTGCAATATCATCTAAGCTTACTTGCACGCCATTTTGACTAAGTTGATCGCGCAAAATTGTGTGAAAAATAAGCCCAAATCCTGCTCCAAAACTCACATAAGGGGCTTTTAGTCCAAAAGTAAGCGCACAAGCAACAGCGCGTCTATCAATCTTTAAACGATTCATTAAAGGCAGTAAAGGTGGGATTAAAATAGGGATAAAGGCAATATGCACAGGGATTAGATTCTGCGAGAAACAGGCAAAAAAAGCAAGAGATAAACAAAACATTAAGCGGCGATTTTGCACAAATTTTGCAATGTAGTGGATTAAAATTGTTGTGAGATTTGTCTGTGCGATCGCACTTGCAAGAGCGCCTAGTAAAATATAGCTAAGAGCGGTTTCTAAGTTTCCAGCCATTCCAGAGATTAGCAAACTAATGCTTTTTTCAACTCCAAGTCCTCCCAAAGCTCCAGCAACAAGCGCTGAAATTAAAATTGCTAGTAAAACATTTAGGCGCGCTAGACACAAAGCTCCCATTACTAAAATTGATACAATAACTGGATTTGTAAGCATCTTTTGCCTTTTTTATAAAATGAAGCTATGATTGTATCTTAAGTTTGCTTTTATGGGAATAAGAAATCCGCCAAAAAGGCGTGATTTGTAAATTTTATTTGAGAGAATTAAAGATAATTTACTAATGAGAGTTGAGTGATTTTTCCAACACTAGAAAGCATTGCTTGATAACCCATAGAAAGTGTAGAAAATTGCAAATATGCTTCTGCAAAATCTGTATCAATAGTATCAGAACGCAATGTTTTTGCTTGCACAATTAGCACTTCTGTGCGCTCAATGGAGTATTCAAATGCGTTACCTTGAGAACCATTTTTTGTATGCACTTTATTGACATGATCTGCTAAATGATCAAATGCTAAAATTGCATTTTGCACACCCGGATTACGCATTATATCTCCATAAGTGCTTGTGCCACCGGGTCTATAAGAACCTGCTTCTAGAGCTTCTATCATTTTGTCAATTTGCTGAAAGAAATTAACATGTGGATCATCAGCAATCACTGCACTATTTGCTTGAAAAGTTAAAGCAGGCTTGCTGCCATCAATTCTCCCTTCTGCATTTAATGTGTAATTATCACTCGTGCTATCATAGAGTGAAAATTCCATTCTCGTGGGAGTTCTGTGCAAGTCTTTAATTTGTAATGCTCCATTGACATCAAGCGTTACATTGACATTATGCTTTGCATTACCTAACATTGCTTCATAGGCTGCTTTGTTTGCAGGATCGTTAAAGTCAGCATTAGGGTCAAAGACATTTGTTAAATCTCCCGGATTAGAATTGCTTAGGTTTAAGACCATTCCTAATGTATCTGCTAATTGTTGATAGGTAACATCATTTGCTCCTGTTGGATCTCCAGAGACTTGTGGAGGATTTCCATTTGCTTGTAAAATCGGCACTTCAACCCCTGCAATATTTACACCATTGATTTGCGCTGGAGAGTCAATAACCATAACACTCCCAGCATCTCTAAACTCAATGCGTCCTTTAATAGGCGTCCCATTGACATCTTTAACTTCAAAGTTGTAAGTATGCCCATCTAGGCTTGTGCCTGCAACTTCAGAAAGTTTTGTTTCAAGCTTGGCATATTCGTTGCTTCCGCGGATCACTTGTGAGATATTAGAGCTTAGTGTTGCGCCATTGCGTGAAAAATCTACCCGATCATATTCTACGCTATAATCATTGCGGAATCCATTTGTGGGCTGCCCCCCAGCTTGTGCTGTTAGCGTGATTGATAAAGAGCTTTCTCCTGTGAAAGGTAGAGTATTTGGATCTTGATCTGGTGGAGTTTTTTTAGAAACATTATTATCTACAACAATAATCTTGCCATCAGAGAATTGCACATCTACATCACCACCACCTGCGCTATAAGTGTTTTTGATTTGATCCATTAAATCTTGGATAGTTGTATTTGGACCAATCGGAAAATTCACAGGACCTACTGCACCACCTGCAACATCAGGCGCAGTATTTGCTGCTGTCCCTCCTAAACTAATAGAATCTACACCTTCTGGGAAAATATCACTAAGAAGTGTCGTAGTTTTTGCAATTTCATTGGTATGTGTTCTAAAGGTTGTTGGGATTGTATGAATTCTGTGATCGTTATAGTCTTCTACTGAAGTGATTGCATTACTTGAGAAGGAGCCTAAAAATGGGCTTTGCACATAGCTATTAACCTTTGCTCCGCTATTTAAAAGTTCATCAATGTCTAAAACTCCAATCCCATCTGTTGGCGGATTTGCATTTGGATTTGCATTTTGGTTATTTGGGGATTTATAAGAGCTTGAAACCATAGAAAATTCTATGTTTGAACGCCCACCTGTTAAGTCTTTAATCTCAATTTGTCCCCACTCATTGAGTGTAACATCTACAACTTTGCTTGTTTCTGTGTTTCCAAACTCACGTCCGATTTTATCTAGCAAATCTTGCACTTTTGGGGCTTGTCCTTTATCCGTGTAAGAAACTTCCATTTCAAACTTAGATTTAAATGCTGTCCCATCAGGTTTTCTACCTGTGATATAAAAGACTTCTGGATCATTATTGTTAGTATCTGAATCATTATCTCCTACTAAATCTCTTAAAGGATCATCAGCTTTAATATAAACTTCCTGCCCTTGTCCTGTTGGATGTAAGGGATCCATAATTTCTGGGTGTAATTTGCTTTGATTAAACTTTGGTACATTTGTGGAAATGACACGGTTTGTATCTCTATCTGATCCAAAAAACAACTCTGAACCTGTAATGTTATAAGGAAGAGAATTATTAGATCCAAGAAGTGCGCTTAAAACATCCCCATTTCCATTATAGCTCCCATTTGCATTAAAAGGAGGCTTTGTTGTGGCAGTCCCTCCAAAAATATATTCTCCACCAATAGAAGTATTTGCAATGGATAAAAAGTGATCTCTAATTGCTCTTAAATCCTTTGCAATAGCGAGCCTTGAAGTTTCATTGTGGATATCATTTGCGCCTTGCACAAGTTTGGTTTTAAAATTATCCATACTTTTTGCAAGCTCACTTAGTGCAGTGTCTGTGTGCTTTGTAAAAGTTAAAGCATTATTGGCAAGCTCTTTGCTTTGAGTTAGAGTGTTGATATTAAAATCAAGGGATAGTGTTTTATTGAAAATTGAAGAATTTTGATAGCCATATTGGATTTTTAAACCATTCATTTGCGCTAAAACACTATTTAAGCCATTCATTGTTTTGTTTTGATGATATTGCATCATTGTGTATCTAGAGTGAGTCCCTATACGCATTTTTTATCCTTAAGAAAAATTCTTTCACAGGTAAAAGCAATTTTTATTCCAAAATTATGGAATTTAAAAGCATTTTGGATTCCAACTTAAACTTTACAAAAACTTTACATTTCGCACTTTTTGTCTTTACAATCTTTTCTTATACTTTCACATCTTTAAAATTTTTAGGAGAATCGTATGAAGAAATACGCATTAGGTTTATTGGCAGGATTATTATTAGGCACAAGTGCAATGGCGGAAAATATTTTTCCAATTTCTAGAGAAATGGGTTCTGGAACGCGTGGAGCATTTGTAGAAATTTTTGAAATCCAAAAGAAAATCAACAACAAAAAAGTTGATGCAACAACACAAAAAGCAGAAGTTACAAACTCAACAGGAGTTATGCTAACAACCGTTGCAAACTCTAAAAGTGCCATTGGTTATATCTCTCTTGGTTCTTTAAATGATAGTGTAAAGGCATTAAAAATTGATGGTGTTGCACCAAGTGTAGAAAACATCAATAATAAAAGTTATAAAATTTCTCGTCCTTTCAATGTTGTTACAAAAACAACAAATCCACTTATTGAAGATTTCTTAAAATATAGCACTTCAACAGAAGCAAAAGGAATCGTAGAAAAAGCTGGTTATATCGCAACTGCAAGGGCAAGTTTTAAAAGCAAACAACCTAAAGGAAAACTTGTTGTAGCAGGTTCAAGCTCCGTAACGCCTTTAATGGAAAAACTTGCAGAATCTTATAAATCTGTTAATCCAAATGCAACAATTGAAATTCAACAAAGTGATTCTACAACAGGTGTAAATAGTGTAGTTGAGGGTATTGCTGATATTGGTATGGTAAGTCGCGAAGTTAAAGATAGCGAGATTAAAAAGGGTGTAACACCGCTTGTATTAGCTATTGATGGATTAGCAGTTATCGTTAATAAAGAAAATGGTGTAGAAAATCTTAAAAAAGATTCCGTAAAGAAAATCTTTATGGGTGAAATTACACAATGGCAGGATGCTAAATAAATTAAAATTTTAAAAGAAAGCTTGACTTATGCAAGAAAAAATTTTTAAGGGCATTTTTGCCCTTTGCGCACTTCTCTCAATTTTCGCTGTTTTAATGATTTGTTTCTTTTTATTTGTTAATGCGATTCCAACAATCACTCAAATAGGTTTTTTTGATTTTATTTTTGGAATGGATTGGTATCCTACTGAAGAAATCTTTGGAATCTTTCCTATGATTGTAGGCAGTATTTATGTAACTGCTCTTGCGATTTTTATAGGTGTTCCACTTGGTGTTTTAAGTGCAATCTATCTCTCTCGTTTTGCTAGCAAACAAGAAAAAAAGTATATTCTGCCAGCAATTGAACTTTTAGGAGCGATTCCATCTGTTGTGTATGGGTTTTTTGGACTTGTTGTGATTGTCCCATTGCTTGCAACAACTTTTAGTGGAATCCCGGGAAAAAGCGTGTTGGCAGCTGCACTGATTTTGAGTATTATGATTTTGCCTACAATTATTTTAGTTTCAAAAGCATCTATTGATGCCTTGCCAGAGAGTTATTATGAAGGTGCATTAGCACTTGGAGCAAGCAAGGAAAGAAGCGTATTTTTTGCGTTAATCCCTGCTGCAAAAAGTGGAATCTTGGCTTCTATAATACTTGGTGTTGGGCGTGCTATTGGTGAGGCAATGGCGGTAATTATGGTTGCGGGCAATCAAGTCTTAATCCCAACAAGTGTTTTAGAAGGGGTTAGAACACTAACAACAAATATTGTCCTTGAAATGGGATATGCACAAGATTTACACAGAGAAGTGTTGATTGCAAATGCAGTTGTGCTATTTGTCTTTATTTTGTTCATTAACACCTGTTTTAATGCACTTAAAAAGGAGGCAAAATGAAACGCGTAAAAACAGATAACTTAACTCTTAGTTTAGCCTTTTTAATGCGTGCTTCTATGGTTTGTGTGCTGCTTGTTTTTTTGATTTTGATTGGATTTATTTTTATAAAAGGAATTGCACATTTAAATTTGGAAATGTTTGCTTGGGAATATAATAGTCAAAATATTTCTATGACACCAGCTATCATAAATACCTTAAATATGGTTCTTTTTGCGCTTGTACTTGCAATGCCACTTGGGATTTTTGGGGCAATTTATTTAAGTGAGTATGGGAGCAAAAAAAGTCAAATTTTAAACGCAGTAAGAATCGCATCTGAAACATTGGTTGGTATCCCAAGTATTGTTTATGGCTTGTTTGGATATTTAGCTTTTGTGATTTATTTTGGATTTAAGACTAGCTTTGTTGCTGGAGGTTTAACTCTAGCTGTTATGGTTTTGCCTTTAGTTTTAAGAAGTGCCGAAGAAGCCTTAAAATCCGTCCCGCTTAGTTTTAGGGAAGCAAGTTTTGCGCTTGGTGCTGGGAAATTACGCACGATTTTTGTCATCATCTTGCCTTCTGCAATACCCGGGATTTTAGCAGGAGTAATTTTAAGTATTGGTAGAATTGTTGGAGAATCTGCGGCTTTGCTTTATACTTCAGGGAGTGTGGCAAAAGTTGCTGGACTTATGGATTCAGGGAGAACTTTAAGTGTGCATATGTATGCAATTTCAAGTGAAGGACAGCATATTAATGAAGCATATAGCACAGCGACGATTCTTATTGTAATTGTCTTTTTAATTAACCTTGGTTCAAATTATATTGCGAAAAAATTTGTTAAAGCATAGGAAATCAAATGAAAAATTGTTTTGAAATTAAAAAAATGTCTTTAAACTATGGAGAATTTCTTGCTCTAAAAGATATTAATATGGATATTAAAAAGGGCAAGGTTACAGCGTTTATTGGACCTAGCGGTTGTGGAAAATCCACTTTTATTAAGAGTTTAAATCGTATGAATGATTTAGTGGAAAATTGCAAGATTAAGGGCAAGATTCTCTTTGATGGCAAAAACATTTATAAAGATTATGATGTCAATGTTTTGCGTAAGAAAGTTGGAATGGTGTTTCAAAAGCCAAATCCTTTTCCTATGAGTATTTATGATAATATTACTTTTGGACCAAAGACGCACGGCATTAAGAAAAAATCTAAATTAGATGAAATTGTGGAATCCTCCTTAAAAGATGCAGCTTTATGGGACGATTTAAAAGATAGACTTGATAAATCTGCGCTTGGATTAAGTGGGGGGCAGCAACAAAGGCTATGTATTGCAAGAACGCTTGCAGTCAATCCTGAAGTGATTTTGATGGATGAACCTACAAGTGCGCTTGATCCGATTTCTACACTTAAGATTGAAGAGCTTATTTTGCGTCTTAAAAAAGAATATACCATTGTAATTGTTACACATAATATGCAGCAAGCGGCTAGAATTTCTGATCAAACCGCCTTTTTCTTGCTTGGAGAAGTGATTGAGTTTGATGATACAGAAAAAATCTTTAACAATCCAAAAGACAAAAAAACACAAGATTATGTTAATGGGAGATTTGGTTAAAATATCCTTTTCATTTGTAAAGGAATCTTATGGTTTTTGTCTTAGAAGATGATCCAAACATATTAGAGCTTGTGCTGTATGCTTTAAAAAGTCAAAATATACAAGCACAAGGTTTTTTGGAAATTAAAACTTTTAAAGAGGCGTTAAAAACTACACTCCCACAAATCTTAGTTCTTGATGTGATGCTGCCAAATGCTAGTGGATTTGAGATTTTAAAAGACATTAAAACAAATTCTTCTACGCAAGAACTTCCTGTTTTAATGCTTACTGCTTTAAATAATGAGTTTGATAAAGTTAAAGGGCTAGATTTAGGTGCTGATGATTATATTACAAAGCCTTTTAGTGTTATGGAGTTTTTAGCAAGAGTGCGTGCAATTTTAAGGCGTAATAAGGAATCTGATACAATTTGTTATGGGATTTTGGAGCTTTCTTATACCACGCGTAATGTGAAAGTTTCTGAAAAATCTGTTGCATTAACTTTAAAAGAGTTTGAACTTTTAGGATTTTTATTAAAAAACCAAAATAGGGCTTTTAGTCGTGATGAACTCTTAGAGATTCTTTGGGGGTATAGTTATAGTAGTGAGAGTCGCACAATTGATATTCATATTAAAACTTTGCGTAAAAAACTAGGAGTTGCTGGAAAATATATTAAAACAATTCGTGGTGTTGGCTATAAAATTTCTAAAGACTTTTAAATGCAAAAAAATTTTTTTTTAACAATTTTCAGTGTGATTGTAGGTTTGGTGGCTTTAATTAGCGCGCCTTTGTTTTTAAAGTTGGAATCCTTTTTTAAAGAGCAGGCAACTTTTTGGATTTTTTCTTATGGAGCAATTTGTCTTTGTTTGATTGCATTGTGTAGCATTTTGCTAGCAAAACTCCTAACACAGATTTTTTTAAAGCCGCTTCAAAAAATAAACTTTGAGAGTTTAGACAACTTCCCATACCCTGAACTTGGAGAATTTATTGAAAGAATAAAATCCCAAAACAAAGCCGTGAAAACCCAATTTAAACATTTAAAGAAAAAGAAGCAAGAATTGCAGTCTTTAACGCAAAATATGAGTGATGGATTAATCTTCATCAATCGCACGGGAAAAATTTTGAGTGAGAATACAAGTGCGGAGAAATATTTTTCTAATCTTAAAAGTATTAATAATATTTTAGAACTTGATAATGCGCAGTTTTTAAAGTTACTTTTGCAATATCTTAAGGATTTTAAAAAAGAAAAGCTAAAAAGTGATGTTAGGGAAAATTTCACCTTTCATTACCCTAATAACTTAGAATGTGAAGTGGTATTTTCTCCGATTTTTTCACAAAAATCTAAGTTTAAAGGAATGTTAATTGTGCTTTGTGATATTACAGAGCTAAAAAAGACGCAAAATTTACGCAAAGAGTTTAGTGCAAATGTAACACATGAGCTAAAAACTCCTTTAACTTCTATAATGGCAAGTTCTGAAATGATTAAAAATGGGCTTGTCGCACAAGAAGATTTACCAAATTTTGTGGATAAAATTTTTTTAGAATCCAAACGACTTTTGGAAATGATTAATGAAATTTTAAAAATTTCTTTTTTAGACGAAACGCAGGTTCTCCCACTTAATACTCTTAATCTAAAAGAGATTGTGCAACGCGTTTATCGGCGTTTAGAAATGTTTGCAAATAAGCATTCTGTAACTTTTGAACTAGATTTAGAAGATGCCTATATTTTAGGAGTAGATGAACTTTTAGAAAATTTAGTTTTTAATCTTTGTGATAATGCGATTAAATATAATTATAAGGGAGGTTTTGTAAAAATCAAGCTAAAAACAAACAGTGAGTTTGTAGAGCTTTCCATAAAAGATAGCGGTATTGGAATTCCAAAAGAGTTGCAAGAGAGAGTGTTTGAACGCTTTTTTTGTGTAGATAAAAGTCGCAGCAAAAAAATTGGTGGTAGCGGTCTTGGACTTTCCATTGTTAAATCCGCTTTAAAACTCCATAACGCCACCATAAATCTAAAAAGTGATTTAGGTAGGGGCAGCGAATTTAATGTGCGCTTTGCCTTGGCGAAAACCAAACGCAAAGTTATTAAGGATTAATTAGCATTGCATCGCGAATAGGAGGATTGAGTAAAAACAAAACATCTAAATCTACAGAAAAAAGACTATCCACATCGCAAGGGCGGATTCCAATACCCCTACCTCTAGGGAGCTGGGGGTTGTTAAACACGGTCATACACTCATTTTTATCTAGCACAAAGGAGCGGATCTGTACAGCAGGCGTGGTTGTAGGGATAATGGTATAAAGCGTTTCATATTTTTTAGAATCTAAATCTTCATTGCAATTCTTGCGTGTGAAAAGCCCATCTTCACCCAAAGCTAGGCAAACATCTTGCGTGCCTAGCTGCACAAACTGCACCGCCCCTAGACCAAAGCTCTTAAAAGGATCATTTTTAAGCATATCTTCAGTTAGAGGAATATCGCGTATCGTCCAATTTCTATCCTTACCAAATCCCACAATATCTCCAGAAAATGCACTTCGTATAGAAACAGGCGTAGTAAAATCTACAAAATCTGGTAATTCTGGATCATCGGCATACACATTAATCCCAAGCAGTAAAATCATCAATAATTTTTTCATACTCTTCCTTTCTACTTAAAGTTTCCAAAACGCACAGGAACATGATCGGATGATAGGTGAGATCGCACACTAGCGGCTATTAAAAGTGCTGTGATAGCAGGCAAGGCTAATGTTCTTCTCTCACTAGAGCTTCGCCCCACCACCGCATAATCTAAAATCCTATTTGCAGCCCCCCTGCTAAAATGCGTGGCAGAATTTTGCGTAACAATGCGTATGTGATTAGTAATCCTTGTATCAAGCCCGGATTGCAGGCTTGCAGGATCGCGATTAAAGTCCCCAGCAATGATCCAGCTTAGATCTGTGCGTGTGAGAAATGTATCATGCACGGCTGTAACTAAAGCTGCTGCATCTCCACCCCCACTTGCTAAAGCGTGAATATTGAAAAACACATCATCACCAATTCTAATGCCAATTGCAGGACGAGAAATTTGAGGAGCAATTGTCATTTGACGGACTACAAAGACTTCATCGGCTTGTCTGGCACTTACAATGGCAAGATTCACTCTTCTAGCTCCTACATCAATATTTGCATAGTAGATAAATACAGAATTTGGTCGTGATCGTGTGCCTAGATCCCATGTGTATTCTTCAATGGGCGTGCCACCGGGTTGGATTACTCTGCCAGTGGGTCTAGCAGTAGCAGGTACACGTCCTGCTTCTTGCACCATTAGGATATTTACAGGATTATCCCCAGTGATTAGCTGCCTAACGCTGACATTCCATTTGTTTTCCGTGCTTGCTGAAGATCCTTGTAGATTCCAAGTTCCCACAACATAATCTTCAATTTTTCCAAAAAGTAAACCAAAGCTTATGAGTGTTAATAAAAGAATTTTCATTGCTATTCCTTACTTAAATTTGTGCTAAAAACTACACCTGCATTTAAAGGTGGAGCAGTGATAAACCACTGCTGATCGCTATTTGGCTTGCCCCCCTGCACACAATCTGTTAGAAAAATGCTAAAAAATCTCGTGGCTTGATTGCTTGGGGTTTGCAAGCACTGCTTTGTAGCGACATTTTGGATCTGCACAGCTTGATTGTCAAAGAGATTAAATCGCCATAGCTGCGTGGGATCTTCCATATTGCAGTAAGTGTGAATCGCACCATTTCTATACGCGCTTAGGCAGGTGCCTTCTTTGGCGTTTTGAATCGCTGAGGTGCCATCAGCCTTGGTAAAAATCCGCCAAATCCTAGCTCCACCAAAATCTTTACTATCAATGAGCGAATATCCCCATACCCAATTTCCAACATTTAATGCCCAAAGTGTTAAAACACCCCCTTCAGGACTCATAATGGATAGTAAATCAGATACATTATCTTTAGAAGCTCCAACGTTTGTTGCTAGCAAAAGCAATTCAGTGTGTTTTGTGGGGGTGTGATGTCCTTTTGTGTTTGTGTTAGGGCGCACAAGCTTTTGAGATAAATTGGGTCCTTCCACTAATGTAACTTGTTTCTTAGAGTCAGCAGGAGGAGTTGGGAATTTTCCAATTCCTAATTCATCGCTCTTAGAAGCACAACCCATAATAAATAAAAATGGTATTAAGAAAGTAAAAATTCTACGCATAATAACTCCAAAGTTTTAGCTTAAAAGTAGAATTTTAAAAAAAATTAAATTAATTAAAAGTAAAAATAATTTTTACTTGATAATTTAAAACATTTTTAACTTTTTTGTCTTAAAATAGCGCATCGCGAACTCAAGGACTCTCTGTTTGAAAAGCTACACTCTGCTTGTTGTTATGTTAAGTGCAATTGTTACAATTTCTAGTATTTATGTTACTCAACCTATTCATCCGCTTTTTGTAGAGATTTTTGAGATTTCAATTTCTCAAGTGACGCTTTTTACTTCTGTTACACTTTTGGCACTTGCATTTTCGCCAATTGTGTATGGATATTTATTGGAAAAATTTGATGTGCGTATTATTTTGATATTTGCACTAACTTGCATTGGAATCCTTCAATGTCTGCTTTGCTTAAGCCAAGATTATAACACTTTTTTAATATTGCGTATTTTAGAATCCTTAATGATTCCAGCGTCCTTAACAGCGTCTCTTACGATACTTACACGCTTAGATTCTAAAAATATTCAAAAATATGTTAGCATTTATGTTGCATCTACTGTTTTTGGTGGAGCTATTTCACGCATTGGAAGTGGAGTAATCACCTCTTTATTTTCTTGGCAGGTTACCTTTATGCTTTTAGGAATTACAACTTTAAGTGTTGCATTAATGTCTTATCGTATTCCCAAAAGCAATAAGATTAATAGTTCAAAAATTACACCAAAAATATTTTTAGATTTTCTTGGAGATAAACGTTATGCTCTTTTATATATAGGTGCATTTTTGGTATTATTTTGCTTTCAGGGCGCGCTAAATTTAATGCCTTTTGAAATCAAAGCTATTTATCCAAATATTTCTAGTGCTGAAATTGGATTTTTATATACGGGTTATGTTATTGGAATTATTACCGCACTTCTTGCAAATTTTATTATAAAAATTTCCAAAGGTGCATTAAATGCAATTATTTTTGGTTTCATAATTTTTGGAATAGCACCACTTTTAATGTTGATTCGGGATTTTTGGTGGATGTTTTTTTCTGTATTTGTTATTTGTATTGGTATGTTTATTGTGCATTCCGTCCTTTCAGGCTTCATCAATAGTTTGCAAAAAGATAAAAAAGGCATTACAAATGGGCTGTATTTGACATTTTATTATGCAGGAGGAACTTGTGGAACGACTTTGCCTAGTTATTTTTATAATGCTTTTGGATGGGAAGTTTTATGTTTTGTGTTAAGTGGAGTTTTATTTGGCAGTGCGTGGCTATTTTATATGTATCGTAAAATTTTTAAAGGAATTTAATGGAGCAAAATCTTTTGCAAAATCAACTACAAGAGTTTTTTCAAAAAAATTTTCAAGAATACTTTAAGGAAGTTGTTTCATTGGGGAATTTGCATCTCTTAGACCATAGCAATGCAAGCGAAATTTTAGCAATTTTTTTTAGTCTTGATGCGCAAGGTTTTAATGCATTTTGGCAGAGTGAAACGCTTCAGAAGCTATGTAAAATATATTGTAAAACTCTAAGTTTTAAGGGTATTATGCAAGTGCAATATACTTTGCTTTTAAACTTGCAAAATGCTTTTTTAGATGATCCTAAAGCTACACAAGAACTCCTAAAAAACACACTTTTAAATCTTGAGATTTTAAAGCGTGAGAATTTAACCAAAAGCGTGCTTTTAGATTCTATTTTTTCTTATTTTAATTTACTTATTCATACTAAAATTACTTCTAATTCTATACAAAAAACACAAAAAAATGATTCTAATTTTATAGCTTCCAAAGCACTTTTAGAGGATTTTTTAGAAGAGGGTCTAAAGCTTTTAAAAGCACAACAGATAGCCATAAAAGAACGCATTGAACAGCATTTTACACATCTGCTCTCAAATCTTGAACCTTTAGAGTTGCTTTTGCAAAAAGCGCAAAATCAGCATTTTTCAATCGGAGTTACAGGGGTTTTAAGTTCAGGGAAAAGCACACTTTTAAATGCACTTTTAGGGCAACAAATTTTAGGAACTTCTACAATACCAGAAACAGCAAGCCTAACACTCCTTGAATATGCAAAAACTCCAAGTGCGCGCGTAAGTTTTTGGAACACAAAAGAGTGGCAGGATTTAAAGTCTATTATAGAAGAAACTTCACTTAATGCCCTTTTTAGCAATGCAGAGTTTAGTAAGAGTTTTGAAGCTTTTGTAAAAGATTCCACACAAAGCCTTGATGTTAGTATTGAAGAACTTCCTAAATACACTTCAGCAAATCATTCTAGCAAGATTTGCAATCTCACTAAAGAAACAACACTTTTTACTCCGCTAGAATTTTTACAAAATCATGTAGAAATTGTAGATACTCCTGGGCTTGATGATCCTATAATTCAGCGTGAAGAAATTACTAAAGATTATTTAGCAAAATGCGATTTGCTAATTCACGCAATGAATGCTTTACAAAGTGCTACACAAATTGATAGGGATTTTATTGTAGAAGCATTGCAAAGTGCGAATTTATGCAGAATCCTAATTGTGCTAACTCACGCAGATTTATTAGAAAAAAGTGAATTAGAAGCTGCGCTTGCTTACACAAAAGAGAGTATAAAAGAAAGCATAAAATCTTCTTTGCAAAATACACAAAACAAAGAGATAGAGCTACTTTTTGAACGCCTTGATTTTATTGCTATTGCAAGCTATCCTGCCTTAATTTGTCAAATTAATCCTAGTCAAGCAGAGGAGTTAGGTTATAACCTAAAAGATTCTAATTTTGAAGCGTTAATAGAGTATCTTAACCAAACACTTTTAGGAAACAATAGCACTAAGGCAAAGGATATCGTTTATCTTTGCGCACAAGGCTTTAAGCGTGTGCATCAAAGTATTTTGGATTCCATTATGCTAGAGCAAAGATTGTTGTTTGCTAAAGAAGATGAAATTAAAATGCAAATTACAAAAGCCAAAGAAAAGAGAGAAAGCAGTCAAAGTGCGTTAGAATCTGCAAAAAATGCGCTAAATTCTGTCATAATGCAACTCAAAGACTTTTCTACTACATTACAAAACCAACTCCATCAAAAGCTTTTAAATGCACAAAATATTTTAAGTGAGCGTATATTTGCAGATATTATTTATGATTATGAAAAGGGTAAAACTCCTAGCAAGCAACGCTTAGAATACCTACTAGATTTAGGGTTAAAGGATTTATTAAGTGAGATTCTACGCTTTAGTAAGCAGAGTTTAGAGAAAAAAATCTCTCAACTCTCTTTGCAATTCCAAACATATTTAGAAGATATTGCATTAAATAATGAAGGTGCAGCCTTGCAGAATCAAAACCCAAATCTTTGCTTTAATCCGACTTTATTACAAAAAACTAAACTTAAGATTCTAACTAGAGTGTTAAAAAGTGCTAAAACTTTCAGTAAAAACAAAAAAGATTCCTTAAAAACTTCTCTTGAAGAAGATTTTAAAGAGGGATTTTTGGAGTTTATTAGTGCATTAATTGATCAAAGTAATGCTATTGAGGACCAACATATTGCATATTTTACAGATCTTTTGGATTCTATTAAAACGCAATTAGAGCTAGATTTACAATCTAAAGAAAATATTTTACAAAATGCTTTAAAAAATCTTCATGCAAATGCAAGTCAAAAAGAGCAAAAGGAGAATACTTTAAGGGAGATTTTAGAACTTTTAAAAGCACAAATTAAAGAATGTGAAATGTTACAATACTATGCAACAAGGGGAGATAATGCTTAAATCCTATATCCAAGATTGTCTTGCATTACAAGAAAAATTTAACCAAAGAACTCCCACGCAAAAGCTTATAACACATTGTCAAAATATGCTAAATCCAAGCGATTATTCACTAAGCTTTTTTGAGCATCTTGAACAAAAAAGTGCTGAACCTATGCAAGTTGCAATTATTGGGCAATTTTCAAGCGGTAAAAGTACCTTTTTAAACGCACTTTTAGGACAAGATATTTTGCCAACAGGTGTTACGCCGATTACTTCAAGGGTGTGTAAGATTTGCTATGGAGAGGATTATATTTTAGAGATTCTGTATAAAGATGGGAGCAAAGTGCTACAAAATGTGGAGTTTCTCCATAAACTAACGCGTGAAAACTCCAAAAATATTGATCATTTTTGTTTGTATGCTCCTATCTTATTGTTAAAAGAAATTAATTTTTTAGATACGCCCGGTTTTAACTCTCAAAACTCTGATGACACACACGCTACGCTAAAGGTACTAGAGCAAATAGATGGGATTATATGGCTAACTCTTATTGATAATGCAGGGAAAAACAGTGAAAAAACACTTTTAAGAGAGTTTAGCACTCATTTTGCTCAAAAAAGTTTATGTGTGTTAAATCAAAAAGATCGTCTAAAAGATGAAAAAGAAATCCAAACAAGCGTAGAATATGCAAAAACAGCATTTGAAGGGATTTTTGCAGATGTGATTCCAATCTCTGCAAGACTTGCTTTAAAAGCAAGATTAAATACCACAGAAAAATTCTTAGAAAACACGCTTTTGAGTCTAGCGCATAATATTCAAGATATCGCTTTAAAACGCAATAAATCTTATTCAGATTCTAACTTTGAAGAAGATTATTCTAAAGAATATATTCAAAAACTCAATGAACTTTTTATAAAAACTAAAGATAAAATCAACTCAAAAAATGCCAATCAAAACAATTTTAAGGATCTAATGCAAGAATCTAATATGCCTTTGATTTTTGATTTTTTAAACCAAACTATTAAACCAAAAGCAAATCTTGCAAAATCTCACAGCACGCTAAAACGCTTAAAAGAAATGCATATCCGCCTACACTTACAATATCATAAAATTGACCAAAGTTATAAAAAACTCCAAATGATTTTAAATCAAAGTCGCATAGATTTTTCAAAAAATTGTTCTATTTCTAAAGAAAAAGAACAAAAGATTTTTAATGCACTTTATTTGAGCTTAGATGTGTTGCTTGATAGTCTGGCGCAAAAAATTTTTAATTCCCTAGAAAAGCAACACATTGTCTTTCATACAAATACAAAAACTTTTTTGGGAATGAAGTCTAAAATGCAAGAAAAGGAAGTTACGATTCTGCCTTTAGAAAAAATCAAAATTGCCTTGCAAAACCAAGATTCCCAGCTTGTTAAAGATTATAAAGTAATGAGCGTAAAGATTAAAAATTTTTTAGATTTATTTGTGGAATCCATTTTTCAAAACACCAATGCGCTTGCGCAAAAAATCTTTTTATGGCAGGACTCTGTGCCAAAGTTCTTAGAGATTTATCTTTGCGCTCCGCAAAGTCAAGCTTTGCAGGATTTACATCATTTTGTTCAACATTGTTATGAGAATATTTTGTCAGATTTTAACAAAAACGCTCTTGTTGCTACTTCTTTTTTGCAAAGTGAGCTAAATGTTCTTAGTAATTTTTTGTCGTTAAATTATAATAATGCTATTGATTTAACACTTGCACGCCTTGATTTAAAAATTAAAAACGCAATCGCAAAACACAAAGAAGATCAAGAGGAGTTTGCACTTTTTAATCCAACACTTGAAAATGTGCGTGAAGCTTTAAATGAAGCCTTTTGTTTTGAACAGTTTCAAGCACGACTTTTTGGACCAATGAACTCTTTAAATAAAGCATATTCTCAATTTTTAGAATGCACAGAACAAACCATAGAATCTAAAACCAAATTAATAATAGAAACTTCTTTTGCGCTTAAGAAAGAAATGGATAAAATTACACAAAATTTACAGCAAATCCGCACACAAATCCTAGCACTTTAAAAAATGGAACTAAAATTGCTTTAAAGTCTTTTTAGAAAGCACCAAAGTGCGAAAGATAGGATTTTAGAATAAAGGAAAGCAATGCAAAGGAAGGCAAGATGAAAGTAGAGCTCCTAGAGCCATACATTCAAATTAGCATTGAAAGAGAATCGCAGTTTTTAAAGCGTGCTGTGGATTTTGCTTATAAACATTTTTCTAAGGCTTATCGTCTTTCAAGTTCTGTGCTTATTTTAGACGATGGCGAACGCTACAAAAAGGATTATTTTCTAAATTGGGCATATCATGTTGCAATGCAAGATGAAGCAAAAAGGGGAAACCCAGATTTTCAAAGCATTATTGATAGCAGCTATCTCCCCATTCGTATAAAAATGGTAGAAAATCGTGCAATGTTAGAACATATCATTGTTTCTTTGCAGATTATTCAAAGTTCTTTTGGAAATGCGCAAGTTTGCTTAAAATTAAATCGTCCGAATCGACTTGCTAGACGCTATTTAAGCTCTCTTTTTCAGGAATTTTTGTTAAGTTATACTAAACAAGAAATCTTTTTGGATTCTTCTAGCCCTTATTTTTGGGAGAAATTAATTAGTATGTTGTCGCAAAAAATTATCCATAATATTGTCTTAGATTTTGATTATGAAACCTTTAGGACACATAATACTTTTGAATGTTTTGAAGAATATTTGACAAAAGAAGAAAAATTGCTTAAAAAAAGCTACAAGATTTTAGGTTGTGGATATAATGACGATTTTGAATGTGTTAAAAATCGTTACATTGAGCTTGCAAAAATTTATCATCCTGATAATGTTTATGGGCAGGATAAAAAGATTATTGATGGCTATGCGGAAAAATTTCGCTTAATTAATGAAGCGTATGAAAATATTAAATCCAACTTTAAACGCGTTGCATAAGGAGTAAAAAATGTCTGAACAAAATCAAATGCCACAAAATATGGAATCCAAAATTACAGATTCTACAGAAATCACATTAGAAGATCCCAAAAGTAGTAGTTTTTTGCCACTTTTAGGACTAATTGTTGTGCTAGTTGTGCTTGTGCTTGGTGGGGGATATTATTTTTTGAGCCAGCCTAGTGGACGGGCTATGCTTTCTAAGGTTCAAACATCTTTAGGGATGACACAAGATTCTGTTCTAGATTCTAATTCTACATCAACTGCATATCCTGCAAGTTATGCAAAAGATGATGAGATTAAACGCCTACAAGATGCACTCTATCAAAAAGAGCGTGAGCTAGAGAATCTTGCGCATTCTCTTAATGGTTTAAATGCTTCCGTTCAAGAAATCCAAACTTCTAAGCAAAATACAATGCAAAAACTTCGCTACACCATTAAGCCCAAACAGCAAATCATCGCTGAATGTTTTGCTATGGACATAGGTCGCTGGGATATTCCTAAAAATTGCCTACTTTCTCTTGCGACAAAAGTAGATAAAGAGTTGCAAAACGATAAGCGTGTAGTGGCTTTTGAAGTGCAAGGGATTGTAGATACAAATCCTTATCGTGGGCTTTCTCCGGAGCTTAAGCAAGAAGGGTTAGCTAGTTTTAGAGCGTGGAATGCAATTCGCGCTATTAACGCAAAGCTTCCAAAAGCCACAATCTTTGAGGGTCCAAGTTTGCAACTTGCAAACAAACGCGGTTATAGCATTAAGGCGTATTTTGTGGATTAATTCCAAGTCTTGCAATGTTGCAAGGCTTGGATTATAAATGTTCTCCTGAAACTAAAGCGCGTGTATCACGTGCAATCATTAATTCTTCATTTGTCGGAATTACACAAACTTTAACTTTGGAATCTTTTGTGGAGATGATTCCTTCTTTTCCTACAGTGTTTAAATTAGCCTTCTCATCAAGTGTAATACCTAAGAATTGCAAGTGTGAAACAATTTTTCCGCGGATAAATTTAGCATTTTCTCCAACACCTGCACAAAATGTAATAGCATCAACACCTGTTAGTGCAGCTGTATAAGAGCCTATATATTTTGCCACACGATAGGCAAAAACTTCTCTCGCAAAACGAGCTTTTAGATTGCCTTCTTCATCAGCAGCTAGCAAGTCTCTAAAATCGCTAGATAATCCAGAGATTCCAAGAACTCCAGATTTTTTATTTAAAATATTTAGAATTTCTTTTGTGCTTAGATTTTCTTTTTGTGCAATATAATCAATGATGGCGGGATCTAAATCACCGCTTCTTGTTCCCATTACAAGTCCTTCAAGTGGGGTTAATCCCATGCTTGTATCAATGCTTTTGCCATTTTCAACCGCACAGATGCTTGATCCATTACCTAAGTGGCAAGTGATGATTTTAGAGTTTTCTAATGGGATTCCTAGAAATTCTGCTGTCCTTTTGGATACATAGCTGTGGCTTGTGCCGTGGAATCCATAGCGGCGAATTTTGTATTTTTCATAATATTCATAAGGTAAGCCATAAATATATGCACGCGGTGGCATTGTTTGATGAAATGCTGTATCAAAGACTGCAACCATAGGTTTATTTGGCATTAAATGCTGACAGGCACGGATTCCAAGTAAATGTGCTGGATTGTGTAGTGGAGCTAAGTCAGAGCATTCTTCAATATGGCGAATTACTTCATCATTGACAAGTGCGGATTGTGTAAAATGTTCTCCGCCATGAACGATTCTGTGTCCTGTTGCTTTGATTTCATCTAGGGATTTTAGAATTCCATCGTTTGGGTCAATAAGTGCATTTAAAACAAGTTTTACTGCAACTTCGTGATCTGGCATATCCACATCTCGTGTAGTTTTCTCTCCATTTTTGGGTTTATAGTTAAATTGTCCCCCTTGGATTCCGATTCTATCACAAAGTCCAGAAGCTAAAACTTCTTCTGTTTGCGTATTGATAAGTTGATATTTAAGGGAAGAGCTTCCGCAATTAATCACTAAAACATCCATAATTTCTCCTTTAATTTTGTTGAGCCTGTAAGGCTGTGATGGCAATTACGCCTACAATATCATCACTGCTACAACCGCGTGATAAATCATTAACTGCCCCATTAATTCCTTGGGTAATGGGTCCATAAGCTTCTGCATTTGCAAGTCTTTGGACAAGCTTGTAACCAATATTTCCCGCGTCTAAATCTGGGAATACAAGCACATTTGCTCTTCCTGCAATCTTGCTATCTGGAGCCTTAGATTTGCCTACACTTGGCACGATTGCAGCATCAAGTTGAAACTCTCCATCAAGAGCAATATTTGGCGCTTGTGCTTTAGCAATTTGTGTCGCTTCGATCACTTTATCTACATCAGGGTGTTTTGCGCTTCCTTTTGTGGAGTGTGAGAGCATTGCTACAACTGCTTCTTTGCCTACAAGGGACTCAAAACTTTTTGCAGAATCAATAGCAATAGATGCTAGTTCTTGTGGATTAGGATTTTGCACCAAGCCACTATCTGAAAAAATAAAGATTCCATTTTCTCCATAGTTACAATTTGGAACAACCATTAAGAAAAATGCAGAAACGAGTTTGGAATCTTTTTTTGTTCCTAAAATTTGTAAAGAGGCGCGCAAGACATCAGCAGTAGAATTTACAGCTCCAGCTACCATTCCATCAGCAACCTTTGCTTTGACAAGTGCGACACCAAAATATAGTGGATTTTCTAGGAGAAGTGCGCGTGCTGAAGATTCACTTAAGCCCTTATGTCCACGAAGCTTTACAAATAATTCTACATAAGAATCTAGTGCATCACAACTTTTAGGATCAATGAAAGTTGCTTGGCTTAAATCAAGTCCAACTCCACGCTCTTTGATTGTTTTTTCATCACCAATTAAAAGAACTTTTGCAATACCTTCTTTAAGTGCGGTGTGTGCAGCTTCTAAGGTGCGCAAATCTTCAGTCTCTGGGAGAACGATGGTTTGTAGGTTTGTTTTTGCCTTTTCTTTAATGCTTTGAATAAAACCCATAAGTTACCCTTTGTTTTAGATTTGTATGAATTGTAAGATTTTTTATGATAAGTAGAGTAGAAAATTGTAAAAAATAAAGAAAAAAGTTTAAGAGTGTGTAAATTTTTCTCTTAATATCTTTTTCCCAAACTCAACTCCGGGTTGATTATATGTATCTATTTGTAACAAAATCCCCACACAAGAAGTGAGTAATTCATAATAAAAGATGAGTGCGCCGACACTTTGTTCATTTAGAGAATCCAAAACAATGGAATCCACAGGGACATTTTGAGAGATGATGCTTTCTTTTGTGGAAACGCATTGTAGTTTTAGAAGTTGATTAAAAGAAGTTTGATTGACAAAATCTGTATCTTCTAATCCTTCAAGGCTAATGTCTGGGATATATAAGGGCTTTTGAGAGAGATTTTCTACACTTAAAAAAGTTATTGTCTTATTTGCGGGTCCTTGCATAATAAGCTGCAAAAAAGAATGTTGATCAATACTTCCTATTAGCGCAATAGGTGTTAATCCACGTTTTTGCTGATAAGTGTCAAATTTTCCTAAAGATTCTCCCCATAGCTGCACATACCAAGAGTTAAAATGACGAAACACGCTACTATAAGAAAAGAGCACATTAATAGGATATTTGGCTTCATTTTTTGCTAGAAAAAGGGCTTTTTTTAGGATATTGTCTTTGCGGTGTATGAAAAAATCATCGCTGATTTGTTTTGCGCCTTGCAAGATCTTTTGAATATCATAACCCAAAATGGCTAAAGGTAACAACCCAACAGCACTTAACACAGAGAATCTTCCGCCGATATTTGGAGAAATGGTAAGATTTTGGATTCCTTCTTTTTGACACCATTTGTGCAAAGGAGAGTTAGAATCAGTTATGGCAACTAAGTGATTTTTTCTATCTTTTTTAAGCAAAGAGAAGCGCGCTAAAACATATTTGAATAAAGAAGTCGTTTCAATAGTTAGCCCAGATTTTGAAATAAGAATAAAAAGCGTATCCTCGTATTTTATGCGGAGTAAGTCCTTTTGGATCATAATGGGATCTGTGTGCTCTAAAAAGCGCAATTTGATTTTTTTACGATGATTTTGATGAGAAAGCAGAGTATCAATAGCTTTTGTGCCTAGAGAGCTTCCACCAATTCCGATGATGATAATATTAGTAATAGAATCCAAAAATTCTGCATTGCACTTTATGTAGTCAAAAATTTCTTGATTATCCCTAAAGGGTAAATCGTAATAGCCGCTAAATTGACTATTGCGCTCTACCAAGACTTTTTTGAAGAATAAATCTAAATTATCTTTTTCAAAAAGATTAGAATAATCTTGTGAAAATTCTTGATATGTATCTGATAAATTAATCATCTAATGCTTTGTCCTACATAGTTTGTCATATCTACTAAGCGTGTGGAATATCCCCACTCATTATCATACCACGCAACAACTTTAAGTTGATGTTCATTGACGACCACAGTGCAGTCTGGCACAAAAATACTACTATAAGTGCTGCCAATAAAATCCCCAGAAACACGCTTTTCATTATCCACTAAAATTAAATCTTTAAAAGTTGTTTTGCTTGCGTCTTCAAAGACTGCATTAATGGAATCTTTATTGACGGGCTTTTGCGTAACACAAGTGAGATCTACAATGCTCACATCAGGTGTTGGTACACGAATTGCAAAGCCATTTAATTTACCTTTGAGTTCTGGCATTACAAGTCCTATTGCCTTTGCAGCTCCTGTTGAAGTTGGAATCATATTGAGTGCAGCAGCTCTTGCACGACGTAAATCTTTATGTTTGGAATCTAGTAAATTTTGATCATTTGTATAGCTATGAATCGTTGTCATCAAGCCACTTTCAATAATGAAATGATCGTGTAAAATTTTAGCAATTGGCGCTAGAGCATTTGTAGTGCAGCTCGCATTTGAAATCACTTCTTCGCCTTTATATTGCTTGTGATTGACACCATAAACAAAAGTTGGAGTATCTGTTGCAGGAGCAGAGATTACAACGCGTTTAACTCCATCATAGAGATGCGCACTTGCCTTGTTTAAATCGTTGAAAGCACCCGTGCATTCTATGACAACTTCTGCGCCAAATTGACCAAAATGTGTCTCTGTAATATTGCGTGTGCTAATAATGTGGATTTTCTTTTGATTTCCGATTTGAATTGTGTCTTCACTGAGCTTTTGCACTTCACTGCTTTTTTGCACGGAATCGTATTTTAGCAAATGCACAAGTGTATCAATGGGCATTGTTGTGTTAATTGCTACAAGTTCTAAATCATTCCGTTGTCCTAAAATCTTGCTTACACATAAACCAATGCGTCCTGTTCCATTTACTGCAACTTTTAATGCCATATAAATCTCCTTAAATTAATAAACATAAATCTTAGTTGAAAAATCCTTACAAGTCCATAATAATGCTTTTAGTTAAAAGATATGTAAAAAAATCATAAAAATATGATAAATTTAAGAATTTTTTATCTAAAAGCCTTGCAAATCGTAAATAGTATGCTAAAATAGCGCGTTTTTAAATTAAATCCTAATTGGAGGTTCAAAATGAACAAATCAGAATTTGTTGACTTGGTAAAAGAAGTCGGAGAATTTGAAACAAAAAAAGATGCAGAAAAAGCAATTAGTGCTTTCACGGCTGCTGTTGAAAAAGCACTTGCAAAAAAAGAAAGCATCGAACTTGTAGGTTTTGGTAAATTTGAAACAGTTCTTCAAAAAGGTAAAGAAGGAACAGTTCCAGGAACAACTAAAAAATACAAAACTCAAGACAAGTTTGTTCCAAAATTTAAAGCCGGAAAAGGTCTTAAAGATGCAGTTGCCGCTGCTAAAAAAGGCAAAAAATAATTCTCTCTTTGCCTCCTTGCGAGGCATCATCACTTGTTGCTTACCATTGTCCTCGTAGCTCAGCTGGATAGAGCACACGATTCCTAATCGTGAGGTCATGCGTTCAAATCGCGTCGGGGATACCATTTTGACACTCTCAAGTTTAAGTTAGGTTTTTCTAGGTAGAATACACATTCAAAAAGTTGGAATCCATTTTTATAAAGGACAATGATGGATAAAATTAGTGCGATATTTTTAGGATTAGCTTTGGTTATAAGTAGTGTTGTTCTAGGTTTTAGTGTAGATAGAGCAATTAAGAATTTTAAGGCTGGAGAACGGAGCGTTGTTGTTAAGGGTCTAAGCCAAAAGGAAGTGCAAGCTGATGTGATGATACTCCCTATTAAATTTACGCGTGCAAATAATGATTTAAATGCTTTGTATAAAGAACTAGAAAATGATGCGCAAAGTGTTTCTGCGTTTTTGGAGAAAGTTGGTTTGGATAAAAAGGACATTACCTTTGCACCACCTATTGTTAATGATAAGCTTGGGGATTTATATGGAGGCAATCAAAATGTAACCTATCGTTATGCGGGTGTTGGAAGTGTGTTGCTTTATACAAAAGATGTAGCACTTGGTAGAAAGGCGTTAGAAGAGATTGCAGAGCTTGGAATGCGTGGTGTTGTGATTAAGATTGATGATTATGAAGTGGAGTATATTTATACAGGATTAAATGCAATTAAACCACAGATGATTGAAGAAGCAACGCTTAATGCAAGGGAGGCTGCTACAAAGTTTGCTAAGGATTCTAAAAGCCAGCTAGGTAAGATAAAGAAGGCAACACAAGGACAATTTAGCATTACAAATAGAGATAAAAATACACCTTATATTAAAAATGTGCGTGTTGTTTCTACCATAGAGTATTATTTGGAGGATTAAATGGAATTTGCTATTTTTTTTAAGTAGAATAAATCTTTTTAGGTATAAATCCAAGTTTTTATTAAATTTTAGCTTGGAATTTGCCATAATTGTTAAACTTATATAGATTTTTAAGGGTGCGTATGATTATTAAAGGAGCGATGGTTTGTGATGCAAATGGTGAGCAAAGAGGTGATGTGCGTATTGAAGGAAACAAGATTACGCAAGTTAGTAGAAGCATTTTGCCAAAAGATAACGAAGAAATCATAGAAGCAGAAAATCTTGCATTATTACCCGGTGCAATTGATTTAAATACGCGTGTTAGTAATGGAATCTTAAGCAAGGAAAATTTGTTAAAGCTCTCCAGCAAAGCTGCAAAAGGTGGAATTACGCAGGCTCTTTTAATACCAGATTGCAAGCCAACTTTAAGTAGTGAGCTTGGTTTAGAGCTGTTAAACGCGATTAAAGAAGAGTTAAAAGCAGAGATTATTGGGATTTCTGAAGCGGTTAATATGGAATCCAAAACAAGTTTAAATGAGCTTGCATCACTGCATAAAAAAGGTGCAAAAGGGATTTTTGCAAAGTCAAATACAGATGGTAATTTGCTAAGGCGTGCGTGTGAATTTGCTTTGATGTTTAATGTGCCGATGTTTTTTACTTGTGAAGATGAATCGCTAAGTGCAAATGGCGTAATGAATGATGGAGAGCTTTCTTCTCTTTTAGGGTTGCCAGCAATTCCAACTCTAAGTGAAACAAAAGAAGTGGCGCAAATGGCAGAAATGGCGCGTTTTATGGGGGTAGAAGCGGTATTTTTAGCACTTGCGACACATAGAAGTGTGGAGATTATCCAGCAATTAAAGGCTTTAGAAAATAAGACAAAAGAGCAAAAAGCGAAGTTACATTTACAAACTTCTATCCATCATTTACTCCTTACAGAAAATCTTTGTAGTAACTACAACACAGCAGCAAAAATCAAGCCTCCATTGAAATCAGAATCTACACGCAAGGCATTAGTAAAAAGTGTAAAAAAAGGCGAAATTACGCTTTTGACTTCTTTGCAGTCTGAAAAGTCTCTTGCTCAAAAAGATTTGGCTTTTGAAGAAGCGGCATTTGGAGTAGATATGATTGAAAGTTTTATGGGGCTTTGCTATACGCTTTTGGTAAAAAATGAGCATTTAAGCTTAAGTGAATTTAGTAAGATTTTGAGTTTTAATCCTGCAAATGTTTTAGGGCTTCAGACAAAAGGACTTATTGCGGCAGGTTATGATGCGGATTTGGTGTTATTTGATACAAAGGGAACAAGTGTGGTAGATGATATGGAATCGCCTTATTACGATTCTATTATTCAAGGGCAAGTTAAGCGTGTGTTTGTAAGTGGAAAAGAGATTGTGTGGTAAAAAATGGAAGAGAAATTTTTACTAATTTGGGATAGATTTGTTGCTTGGTTTTTTGGGTTTTTACCAAATGTTGTGAGTGCGTTTTTTATTCTTATCATTGGCTATTATGTTGCTAGGATTTTTTCAAGATATATTGCAAAATTGATTGTTAAAACAACGAAAGACGAAACACTTGCTGGTTTTTTAAAAAATGTGGCATTTGTAGGAATATTTGTGTTAGCAATTATCACAGCACTTACAAATCTTGGCGTGAAAACAACTTCTATTATTGCAGTTCTTGGAACAGCAGGTTTAGCTATTGGTCTATCGCTTAAAGATTCTTTGTCAAATTTAGCAAGTGGAATCTTAATTGTTGTGTTAAAGCATTTTAGAAAAGGAGATATTGTTACACTAAATTCTATTACAGGCAGAGTGCAAGAAGTGAATTTGTTTCAAACAAAAATTACGACTTTAGATAATCAACTTGTGATTTTACCAAACTCTATGATTGTTTCAGGTCCTATTATTAATGTTAATGCAAACCCAACGCGTCGCTTGGATTTGATTTTTAGCGTATCTTATACAAGTGATTTGGATAAGGCAAAGTGTATTTTAGAAGAGATTTTTGATGCAGAAGAGATTGTGTTAAAAGATCCTAAGCCACTTATTGGCGTAGATGTGTTAAACGCAAGTAGTGTGGATTTTATGGTGCGTTTTTGGGTAAATAGTAGTGAAGTTATCAGCGCAAAACTTGATTTGTTGCAAAAAGTAAAAGTGCGTTTTGATAAGGAAGGGATTGAAATCCCTTATAATAAACTTGATATTAATCTTAATGCGCCTTTAAAGTGATAAAAATGCAAATTATTGGTGCGGATTTTGTTGTATTGTGTGATGAAGAATTTAGTGTGCTCAAAAAAGGTGGAATCCTTTTTGATGGACAACTCATCTTAGAAGTGGGCGATTATACAAAATTGTGTGCAAAATATAAAGACGCTAAAAAAGAATATTTTGATTCTTGTGTAATAACGCCAGCATTTGCAAATTTGCATTTACATTTAGAGTTTAGTAATAATGAAGGGGTCTTAAAGTTTGGAGAGTTTGGAGAGTGGTTAGATAGCGTTTTATCAAAGAGAGAATCTTTAATGGAAAAAGGTTTAGAAAATGCAATGCAGCAAGGGGTTATGGATTGCTTAAAAAGTGGTGTTGGGTTTGTAGGGGCGATTTCTAGCCACGGAGTGGATTTAGAGGTTTTGGCAAATTCACCTTTACGCGTGCTATATTTTAATGAGATTATTGGTTCAAGTATAGAAGCAATGGACTTTTTGTATCAAAATTTCTTAGCCCGTTTAGAAGATTCTAAGGCAAAAAAGAGTGCGCGTTTTATACCGGCAATTGCGGTGCATTCACCTTATTCTGTGCATCCAAAACTGCTAGAAAAAGTTCTAGAAGTGGCGCAAAAAGAAGATTTGCTTGTAAGTGCGCATTTCTTAGAATCAAAGGCGGAGAGGGAGTGGCTAGAATCAAGTGATGGGTATTTTAAGGGCTTTTATGAGAGATTTTTCAAAAAAACAATGAAATCCTTTTATGATGCAAAGAGTTTTTTAAGGGCTTTTAGTGGGATAGATAATGTGTATTTTACACATTGTTTAGAAGTTAATGCGGAAATTTTAGAGCAAATTCACGCACAAAAAGGCAAGATTATTAGCTGTCCTAAATCTAATCGCTTGTTAAATGGAAAATACCTAGATTTACAGGCGGTTAAAAATGCTAGGATTCCGCTTTGTCTTGGCACAGATGGAAAGAGTTCAAATGACTCTTTATCGCTTTTAGATGAGTTAAGAATTGCACTTTTTGCTTATGAGGATATACCTTTAGAGATGCTAGCAAGGGAATTGCTTCTAAGTGTAACGCGCAATGCTTTTTTGGATTCCAACTTTTTATTAGGAGAATTAAAGGTGGGGAATTTGGCAGATTTTGCTGTGTTTCAGCTTCCAAAGACTGAAGAGTTTTTAGCACAAAATTTGATTTTGTATGCTAAGGTTGCATATAGGCTGTATATTGCAGGTAAAGAAGTGTTAAGCAGCGTTAAAGACAACTTAGAAGGATAGAAATGCTAGTGATTTTTAGAGAATATGATATTCGTGGGATCTATGGAAAAGATTTGGTGAGAGAAAATGTTGTGCGGATTGGCTATTTAGTAGGGTTAGAATTGCATAAGCGCGGTGGAGCTACTTTGGGCGTTGGTTTTGATGCGCGCTTGCACTCTAAGGAAATTTTTGATTGGTTTTGTCAAGGTGTGCTAGCAAGTGGAATAACTCCTTATCATTTAGGGGAGATCCCAACACCTGTTGCGTATTATGCTTTATATTGCGAATTTGAAGGGGGATTGCAACTAGATGGAAGTGTGATGATTACAGGTTCTCATAATCCCCCAGAATATAATGGCTTTAAAATCACACTATTAAAAGAGCCGTTTTTTGGAGAGCAAATTTACGCGCTTCAAAGAGAATTTGATACTCTTAATTGGGAATTTGTAGAAAAAAAGATTCCATTAAATATAGAAATTAAAACATTAAATGCACTAGATTTATATGTGGAGTATTTATGTAAAGAGTTTGCGCATTTAAAGGGATTTAAAATCCCTATTAGTATGGATTGTGGCAATGGGATTGCAGGTGTTGGAATAACAAAAATTTTAGATAGATTAGAAATTGCGTATAATGGGCTGTTTTTAGAGCCTGATGGAAACTTTCCAAATCATCATCCAGATCCAAGCGAAGAGAAAAATCTAAGCTTTCTGCATGAAGAGGTTTGCCAAAAAGGTGGAATCGGATTTGCCTTTGATGGCGATGGGGATAGATTGGCAGTGATTAAATATACTCCAAGTGGAAATAAAGTCTATAAAGGTGATGAATTAGCAATTATTTTTGCAAACACGATTCCAAATCCTGTGGTGATTGGTGAAGTGAAATGTTCATTAAATATGTATGAAAGCATTGACAAAATCGGCAAGGCGATAATGTATAAAACAGGGCATAGCAATCTTAAAGTGAAACTAAAAGAAAGTAATGCTCAAATGGCGTTTGAAGTGAGTGGGCATATTTTCTTTAATGATCGTTATTTTGGATTTGATGATGCCACTTATGCAGCGTTGCGTGTGCTTGAGCTAGTGCATTTTAAAGGTTTGGAGTTTGATAGGGTTTTAGAGAGTTTGCCAAAGCTTTATTCTACAGATGAAATTAAGATAAAAACTACAGAAGAAGAGAAATTTGCAAGTGTTGAGCGTTTAAAGAAAATCTTAAAAGATTCTAGTGCATTGCCGGTAAATTTTCCAAAAATCGTGGATATTATTACAATTGATGGCGTGCGTGTGGTGTTTGAAGAAGGTTGGGGGCTAATCCGCGCTAGCAATACAACCCCAGTGCTTGTAACGCGCTTTGAAGCAAAAAGCGATTCTTTATGCAAGGTGTATCAAAAAGCTTTGTTAGAATTATTAGAGCAAATAAAGGAATCTTAAATGATACAATTACAATCCCCCTATGATATGCACTTACATTTGCGTGATGGAACAATGTTGCAAAGCGTGGCAAAATATACGGCAAAGTTTTTTAGTGGCGCACTTGTAATGCCAAATTTAACTCCGCCTATTACTAATGTAGAGCTTGCTTTAGAGTATAAAGAGAGAATCCAAAATGCTTGTGGGGATTCCACCTTTAATCCCTTGATGTCGTTGTATCTCACAGAAGAGCTTAATAAAAGCGTGTTGGAGAAGGCAAAAGAAGCTGGAATTAGGTTTTTAAAACTCTATCCAAAGGGTGCAACAACAGGCAGTGAAAGTGGTGTAAGCAGTGTTTTAGATGATAAGATTTTAAAGATTTTAGAAATTGCACAAGATCTTGAAATGTTTTTAAGTATTCACGGAGAGAGTAATGGGTTTTCACTAGATAGAGAAATGGAGTTTCACCCTGTATTTAAAGAGCTTGCGGAATCTTTTCCGCGTTTAAAAATTATTTTTGAACATTTAAGTGATCATCGCTCTATTGCACTTGTTGAGAAATATAATAATCTTTTTGCAACACTCACCTTACATCATATTGCTTTAAGTTTAGATGATGTGATAGGCGGTGGATTAAATCCGCATTATTTTTGCAAACCGATTCTAAAAACTCCAAAAGATAGAGACGTTCTGTTGCAGGTGGCGTTAGATGCGCATTGTAAATTCTCTTTTGGAAGTGATTCTGCACCACATTTAAAAGCAAACAAAGAAAGTGCTAAAGGAGCAGCTGGAATCTTTAGCGCACCTATTGTGTTGCTTGGGCTTGCGGAGTTGTTTGAAAAGTATAATAAACTAGAAAATCTCCAAAGTTTTATAAGTGATAATGCACAAAAGATTTATAATTTACCAAAGACTAATAAGATTATAACGCTTACAAAATTGCCTTTTGATATCCCACAAGAAATTGATGGAATCGTGCCGCTTTTTGCTAAAAAAACACTCACTTGGAGTTATGTATAATGCCAAAAATTGCCATTTATCCGGGAACTTTTGATCCGATTACAAATGGGCATTTAGATGTGATTGAACGCGCTTGTAAGCTTTTTGATGGGCTGATTATTGCTGTGGCAGAATCTAAGGGAAAAAATCCTTTATTTAGTCTTAATGAACGCGTAAAAATGGTAAATCTAGCAATTATGGAATCCAAAAACATTGCTTCAAAAGTTTGTGTGCATTTTTTTGATCACTTAATTGCGGAGTTTGCTAGAGAGCAAGGAGCTAAAATTTTAGTGCGTGGGCTTAGGGCGGTAAGTGATTTTGAATATGAATTACAAATGGGATATGCAAATGCATCGTTAAATAAGGAGCTAGAAACAATTTATTTAATGCCTTCTTTGCAGAATGCTTTTATTAGTTCTACTGTGGTGCGTTCAATCCTTACACACGGCGGAGAGATTACGCATCTTGTGCCAAAGAGTGTGAAAGATTATATTATAAGTTTGAGTTTGAAATAGGGAATTGTTTTGTATATTGTATTAGAAGGAATTGATACAGCGGGTAAAAGCACGCAGATTACAAATTTAAAAGAAGTATTTAAGGAGGCAATTTTTACCTTTGAACCCGGAGCTACACCGCTTGGAGTGAAGATTAGAGAGATTTTGTTAAAGACAGATATTGCAAGTCCAAAGGCTGAAATGTTACTTTTTTTAGCTGATAGAGCAGAGCATTTTGCAAGCGTGATTGCGCCAAATTTAGATAAGCTGATTATTAGTGATAGAAGTTTAATTTCTGGGATTGCGTATGCTAGGGATTTTGACTTTGAGATTTTAAGGACTTATAATGCTTTTGCTTTAGAAAATCTCTTACCAAACAAAGCAGTTTTGCTTGAACTTGATAGACAAACGCTAGAGTTTCGCCTAAATCAAAAGAGCAAGGATAAGATTGAAAAAAGAGGGGTGTCTTATCTTTTAGAGTTACAAGAGAGATTAAAAAAGACAATGGAGAGATTAAGCATACAATCACTTGTGCTAAATGCAAGCTTACCACAAGATGTTATAACAACTAAAATTATAGATTTTATAAAAACCTAATGCGCTGTTTATTATGTGGGAAATTCTCTTTTAAGGATTTATGTAAAGATTGTTTGGGGCTTATTGTTGTAAAGAGAACTTGTAGGAAATTGCAAGATTTTAAAGTGTATGGGTTTTTTGATTATGATTCAATTTCTTTTTTGCTTCACGCAAAATATTCTGTTTTAGGAAGCAAAGTTTATAGGGAATTATCTAAACTTGCACTAAAACATTTGCAAGCACAAAAAAAGACTTATGATTGTTTTGGTGTAGGTGTTGATGATAGGATAAGTAAGCAAGGCTATGCACATAATGCGATTTTTTTAAACCATTTAAAACAAGTGGGTCTAAAGCCGATGTATCGCACGATTTATGCAAGCAATGATGTGCGTTATGCAGGAAAGAGCTTGAAATTTAGAGAGCAAAATCCTAGAAAATTTATTTTACAGCGTGAAGTAATAGGAAAAGAAATTGTGCTTGTAGATGATATTATAACAAGTGGCTTAACCTTGCTTGAAGCAAAGGAGTTTTTAGAAAAACACGGCGCGAAAGTTTTGTGTGCATTTGTGCTAGCAGATGCTAACACAAATTTATAAAATTTTGCAGTTTTTTCTTGACTTTTCAGGGGGGGGGTAAAATTTCTCTTTTTATTTTATTTAACAAGGAGAAAAAATGCTAAAAATTTCAATTAGCGCAAGTCGAGCTTTATTGGGCTTAGGAGTGATTACAGCACTAGCAGCAAATGCTACTGAAGTAACACCTGATAATTTTCAACAAAATTTTGAAGAAAAAGACGGTGTTTGGATTAATAAAAATCAAAGTGGAGATTTTGAATCGGTAGAAAGTGTTCAAGATTTAGCAGATGAATTTGAAAAAAAAGGAAAGATAGACTTTGACAAATATAAAGAGGATCTGCTTGTGCTTTATACACTTAAAGTCAATGGAGATAAATTAGGTGCTGAAGGAAGGCTACAAGTTAATGCTAGAACTCTTCTTTATGCAAAACTTCAAATGATTAAAAGTATGAAAGACAATTTAGAGGAAACAAAAGAATAAATAGAAGCTTATGATCCTAATACATTTAAAGATGAATTAGAAGACGCTAATAAAAAGCTTGACGAAGCTAAAAAGGAACTAGAAGAGCTAGAAGCAAAGCCTTAATAAAGAATATGAAGCAATCAAAAAGGATCCTAATGCAAATGCTTCTTTGGGTATAGAAAAACCACAAGGATTGGAAGCGCATTTAGAGAATGTTATAAAAGCACTAGATAAAATTGACACAACAAAGCTAGATGAGAGAACAAAAGCTGTGCTTGTAGATTTAGCATTGGATGCCAAAAAACTTGTTGCTTTCACGCATTCAATAGAATCCTCCGCAAATTCTCAAACAGATTCTATGGGTGCAAACTCTAGTGCTAATACTGCTATGAATATTTCTAATGAAACTTCAATCACTGCAAGAAATGTTCAATACTCTAACCCTTATGCACTTGCAAAACTTCTAAAAGACTCTAAACTTGCTGCTTTAGGTTCTGATACAAAATTTGATTATTATGGAATTAATAATTCTGTTAATAGTGTTTGGGCTAATGCTTTTGGAGGTGCAAATATCATTGATAGAGATAATGGTTCTTTATGTGGGATTAGCATTGGTTATGATAGACAAGTTACAGATGCTTTGTTATTAGGGGTTTATGGGACTTATTCTGATTCTAAAATCAAAGATGGCGGCTCTACAAGCAAATCTGA
>NZ_CALBGN010000017.1 GCF_937893305.1 uncultured Helicobacter sp. | reverse complement strand
TGCGCTCATAGCTCAGCTGGATAGAGCAACGGCCTTCTAAGCCGTAGGTCAGAGGTTCGAATCCTCTTGGGCGTACCACCAAGGCTTAAATTACTTATCGTTCTTACTTTTTATAAAGCCCAACCAAACACTTTTAGATTCCAACTTTCTCAAAATTTTTTAGAATTTTATTTTACAAATAAGACAGCCCAAAAAGGTAAGAAATAAAAATTTTAAACCCTGCCTCTTAGTTCAAATTTAGTAAATTTAAAATTATCAATCAACTTGAACTTTATCTTTAGCATAAAAAGAGAAAGATGGAATCCATTTTAGATTCCATCTTTAGAAGTCCATTAAAGCATCTAATGCGCTACTGCTTCGCTAATTCCAACACCACTTTGTGCGCGGAAATCTTGTGCATCAAATCCTGCTCTATCTATTTTTGCGCGTTCGCTATGATCTAGTTTTGATATCAAATAAATTAACACAAAAGTTAATGGCATTGAAAAGAGTGCTGGATGATCATAAGGGAAAATTGCTTCTGTAAAACCAAAGCTTTTTACCCAAATACTAGGACTTAGAAGAACCATTGTAACAACCGTTATAAGTCCAATTAATCCACCCCAAAATGCACCTTTTGTTGTCAATCCTCTCCAATAAATACTTAAAAGCAAAATTGGAAAATTCACACTCGCTGCAATCGCAAAGGCAAGCCCTACAGTAAATGCTACATTTTGATTCTCAAAAATAATACCCAAAATAATTGCAAAGATTCCAATTCCTATTGTTGCGATTTTTGTAACTTTCATCTCAAGTTTTGGATCACATTGTCCATCTTTGCAAACATTTACAAACAAATCGTGAGAAATTGCTCCAGCCCCAGAAATTGCAAGCCCTGCAACAACTGCTAAAATCGTAGCAAATGCAACTGCAGAAATAAATCCCAAGAAATAATCCCCACCAATGGCTTGCGCTAATGTAATTGCCACCATATTTGAGATTCCATTAAAGCTTCCATCAGTGTTTGTAAATTGTGGATTGCCAAGCAATAAAGCAATCGCTCCAAATCCAATAATAAAAGTTAAAATATAAAAATATCCAATCAAACCTGTCGCATAAAAAACAGATTTTCTAGCTTCTTTAGCATCTTTTACGGTAAAGAAACGCATTAAAATATGTGGCAATCCCGCTGTTCCAAACATTAGTGCAAGCCCTAAAGATAATGCAGAAATTGTATCTGGTAAAAACCCGCCCGGTAACATTATCGCTTCACCTTTTGGATGATTTTGCACTGCTTGTGCAAAGTAATAAGTTAAATCAAACTTTGTCAAATACAAAATCATAATTGCCATAAAAGTTGCTCCACCAAGCAATAAAATCGCCTTAATAATTTGCACCCAAGTTGTTGCGTGCATTCCGCCAAAGACAACATAGCAAATCATTAAGATTCCAACAAACACAACAGCAACCGTGTAAGGAAGTCCAAATAAAAGTTGAATAAGCTGTCCAGCACCTACCATTTGCGCAATGAGATAAAACACGATCACACTCAATGCTGAAATTGCTGAAATTACGCGGATTGGCTTTGCGTTTAAACGATATGCAGTAATATCAGCAAAGGTGAATTTACCAAGATTTCTAAATTTTTCTGCAATCAAAAACAAAATAATAGGCCAACCTGCAAGAAATCCAATAGAATAAATCAATCCATCAAAACCATTTGTAAAAACAAGTGCTGTAATCCCAAGAAAACTTGCCGCACTCATAAAATCTCCAGCAATCGCTGTCCCATTTTGCATTCCTGTGATATTTCCACCAGCAGTATAAAATCCACTAGCACTTTGACTTTTTTTATTAGAATAATAAGTAATCAAAAGCGTTCCGGCCACAAACACTAAAAACATTGTTACAGCAATAGGATTAAACGCATTTTGTGTTACATTACCCACATCAAAACCTGCCGCATTTGCGACACTCATACCAAACAATATTCCAAAAATTAGTTTAATATTTTTTACCATTTTTCAAATCCTCCAATGCTCCACTTTCTTCTAAATTAAGCAAAATCTCATCTTGCTGTTTATCAAAATACTGATTTGCAAAAAACGTATAAAGCCCTGTTACGACAATACACAAAACAATCAAAAAAATTCCAACCATAATGCCAAGCGTGATTGAGCTTGGTCCTAAGCGGTATCCTAAAATCTCTGGAAAAAGTCCGATACTAAGCACAAAAACATAATAACAAACTAAAACAACAGCAGACAACCACAATGCAACCTTGTTTCTAAATGAAACAAACTTTTTAAACTCTTTAATGGATTGCTCCATAGATTTTTTCATCAAACACTCCTTACAAATTGTAATTTAGTTTCTATAATGTTACAAAAATTCCATAAATAAACAGATTTAAAAGAATATATTTTATAAATATTTATTATAAGTAGTGTATTTTAGTAACATATTTATATTTTATTACATTTTGTAACATAAAATATGGAATCTAAATTTTTGCTAGCCATAGAAAAATATCGTTTGAGACTTGTGTGCTATGTAAAAGCTTAAAATCCGCATCTAACGACATTGTAAGATTGGAATCCTTTTTGAAGCTTGGACTTAAAATCACAAGCATTAAATCTATCTCATCTTTTAGCGCATTAAAAAGCCTAACACCACCCTCACAAAAGATAAACCCGCGCAAGGATTTTACCTCTTCTAAGGAGTGTAAAATCTCTACTTTTCGACTTGGAACTTTAAATAAAGGCGCGGTTTTTGGAAAATCTTTTTGGCGTGTTAGAATTGCTACATTTGGATTTCTCTGCTCTAAAGTTGCAAAGCGTGTATCAAGACGTGGATTATCCACGCGCACACTCTCCCCAGAAATCAACAGCACATCTGCTTTGGTTCGGTAATTATGCATTAGACTTTGTGCTTGGCGTGTGCTGATTTGCCCACCATCAATGCTGCCATCAAGCCTACTTGCGTATTTAAAAAACATAAACTTACCTTGAGTTTGCAGAGCGTTAAATGGGAGTAAAAGCGCATTTGCTCTTTTGTAACATTCTTGTAAGTCTTTCTCTTCCCACGCTTTAACCACGCAAATCCCATCTTCTAAAAGCTCTTGCGCTCCATCTTTTGCGTCTTTGTTACAATCTTTAGTGGCAATGATAACGCATTTTGGCTTTAGGGCTTTTAGTAAAGAGGCGCAAGATGGAGTTTGCCCTTTTTTATTACTGCTGCAAGGTTCTAGGGTTACATAAAGTGTTGTGTCCTTAAAAGTTAGAATCGCATTTTTTAAAAGATAGTTATGGATTGCTTTAGAGTCTGTTAAAGAGAGAATTGTATAATCGCCACTTAAAATCGCATAAGCTTTTTGCAAAGCTAGAACTTCAGCGTGCGGCTTGCCACACTCTTTGTGGGATTCTAGGCTTAAAATTTTTCCATTTTTATCCAACACTAAGGCTGCAACAGCAGGATTTGGAAGTGTTTTTAGCTGCTCACTCCACGCACATTGTAAGCATAGATCTAAATAAAAGGCGTGTGTTAGCATTGCTTACCACTCAAAATAAGTTTGCGCCTTTTTAATGAGTTTTAGTGGAATCTCTATGTGGTTTTCTAACACAAGTGCAGTTTCGCTAACACTTACTAGTCTGCCTTTAAACTCTTTTTTACCTGCAATTTCTTCAAATGTTTTGATTTTTATAAGTTCATTAATTGCGCCTTGATAATGCGCTAAGGTTTTTAAAACACGCTCAATCCCAGGAGAGCTAACTTCTAAGTAATACTTCTCAAAATCTGGCATTTCTACATCAAGCAAGGGAGAGAGCGCAAGGCTCACTTCTTGGCAATCATCAAGGCTTACGCTTTTAGATTCCATATTTTTTGTAATGCAAATGCGTAAAATTTGGTTTTCATTTTCTTTTAAGGTTAAAACATCATACAATCCAAAGCCCAAGCTTTCCACTAAGGCTTTGATTTTTTCTTCTAAATTTAGAGAGATTGTCATTTAGATTCCTTTTTTTCACGCTCTTTTTGTAAGGTTTCAAAGATTTTTTCTAAGTGAGTTTCTCTCTCCAAGCTCCCATCAAAAATAAATTTAAAGTTAGGACAGCGAAACCAACCTGTTTCTTCCAAACAAAATTCTTTAATTAAATTATGCGCCTTTTTTAGCTGTTTTAAAATCTCTGCTTTTTCTTTTTCTGTGGCAAAAGGCGCACTTAAAAATACTTCAGCAGAATATTTTCCGCGCGAACAGCGAACATCAACAATATTTAAAGCATTAATGCGCGTATCACTTAGATTTGCTAAAGCACTAGGCAAAATCTCTTTTAAAAGAGATTGTGTGCGTGCAAGTTTTAGCATTAAAGCGTCCTTTGTTTTTCTACTTCTTTATAGGTTTCAAACACATCGCCAATTTGAATATCATTATAATCTTCTAGCATAATTCCGCATTCAAAGCCCTTAGCAACTTCTCTTGCGTCATCTTTAAAGCGTTTTAAAGAAGCAATATTTCCTGTATGAATCACCACGCCATTGCGGATTAAGCGCACTTTGATTCCACGCTGAATTGTGCCTTCTGTAACAAAACAGCCTGCAATTGTACCAACCTTTGCTAAAGTAAATGTTTCTCTAACCTCTGCTTGCCCTGTATTTTCTTCTTCCATAACAGGCGAGAGAAGTCCGCCAAGCAAGGCTTTAATATCATCTAATAAAGCATAAATAATAGAATAGGTTTTAATCTCTATTCCAAGTTCTTTTGCTTTGTTTTTAACGCTTCCTGTTGGACGGACATTAAAACCCAAAATCACGCAATTTGTGCTAGCCCCAGCAAGCGTTACATCACTCTCTGTAATACCACCTACGCCTTTATGGATAATATTAACTTTAACTTCTTGATTTTGAAGTTTTTCTAAACTTCCACGGATTGCTTCTAAACTCCCTTGCGTATCTGCTTTAATAATCACTGGTAGGCTTTTTAGTTGTCCTAGTGCAACCATCGAGCTTAACTCATCAAAAGAAACCTTTGTGGAATGTGAAAGCTCTTTTTGACGCAAGTACGCGGCACGCTTTTGTGCGTAATCTCTAGCAATCGTGTCATTTTCTACTGCTAGAAGCACAGAACCTGCTGGCGGCACTTCGCTTAAACCCGTAATCACACCAACACCAGAAGGTGTAATGCGAGAGATAGAACGCCCTAAATCATCACTAATTGCTCTTACGCGACCAAAGGCTGTATCCGCAATAATGCTATCTCCAACCTTTAGTGTTCCATTTTGAACAATAAGTGTTGCAACAGGACCTTTGCCTTTCTCTAAGCTACTTTCAATCACAATAGCACGCGCAGGACGATTTGGGTTTGCCTTTAAGTCCAAAATTTCTGCTTGAAGTAAAATTGTTTCTAATAAATCATCAATCCCTTCTCCTGTTTTTGCAGAAATATGCACAAACTCATATTCTCCACCCCACTCAAGTGGCGTGAAGCCTAATTCAGCAGCCTCTGCTTTGAGTTTATCTGGGTTTGCATCAGGCTTGTCAATTTTATTAACCGCAATAATAATAGGAGCATTTGCAGCTTTTGCATGGTTTAACGCTTCAATGGTTTGTGGTTTTACCCCATCATCTGCTGCAATAACAATAATTGCCACATCTGTAACAGAAGCTCCTCTAGCACGCATTTCGCTAAATGCTTCGTGTCCGGGCGTATCAATAAAAGTAATCTCTCTATCACCCTTGCTAATCGTGTAAGCACCGATGTGTTGCGTGATGCCTCCTGCTTCACCTGAAGCAATTTTAGTATTTCTAATATAATCTAGCAAAGAGGTTTTTCCGTGATCTACATGCCCCATAATTGTAACAACAGGAGCGCGCGTGATTAAATGCTCCACTTCATCTTCATTTGCGTGCAGCTGTGTATAATCTAGCTCATCAGCAGTGTTTAAAAGCTCCACTTGCACACCAAATTCTTCTGCTAAAATCTCAATAGCATCTTTTTCTAAGAAGTCATTTTTAGTAATCATCATTCCAAGGCTAAATAGCACTTTAATCACTTCTCCTGTGGTTCTGCCAATTTTCTCTGCAAACTCATAAGCACGAATTTCTTCTGGTATTTTCACAATACCACTTATTGTTTCTTGGGTTTTTTGAACTTTTGGAGCTTTTTTGCGACTAGAACGTCTTGTGCTTCCTTGCTCCATAAAAGGATTGTGGCGTTGCACTTTAATGCGCTCCGTTGTTGTCTTGCGTTCGTTTTCTTCTTCGTCCATATCGCGTTCATCTTGCACGCTTAAATCAAACAAAATGATTCCATCTTCTTCATCATCATCGTGCATACTTTGAAACTCTCTATTGTCTAGCAAGTCCATTTTTTGCTGTCCAAGATTCTTGCTAGCTTGCAGGCTTGATTTTTCTTTTTTCTTTTTCTTTTGCTGTGTTGGGTTATCCTCTAAATTCCCTAACAAATCTTGCAAAGTGCGTGGAGATTCCTTGCGCTCTTGCTTTTGGGGTTCTTTTATCTCTTTAGATTCCGTCTTAAAATCGCGCTTTTTGACAATTCTTAATCCTGTGCGTTTGATTGCTGAATTTTCTTTAGATTCTTCTTTAGATTCTTCTTTAGATTCCTTTTTTGGAGCATCCATTAAGACCTCTTCTTTAGGTTCTTTTTGTGTATCGCTTGCTTTAGATTGTGATGTTTCTTTTGATTCTTGTTTGTCTAACACATTTTCTTTAAGTGATGCTTTGTTTGGAGAATCCTTTGTGGGTTTAGTAGCCTTTGGTGTAGAAGGTTTTGGCTTTTTAGAATCCTTTTCTATACTAGCTTTTTTTGCACTCTCTTTTACATTTTTTTTGGAATCATTTTTGGATTCCTTAGTTGCAACTTTTTTAGAACTTTCTTTGCCTGTATCTGGAAGAACACCTGATAAAATGTAGTTATAAAGAACATCTGCTTCAGTGGCTGTAACAGCACTTGAAGCAGTTTTCACCTCAAAACCTAGCTCTTCAGCTTTTTGTAAGACTTCTTTGCTTGTCTTACTTAACTCTTTAGCAATTTGACTAATACGGATTTTATCCATATAAAAAAATCTCCTTTAATGCGGATTTAATGATCTCTTTGTGTTTTTTATCCAATCTACAAACTCTTATAATGTGATCGTTCAATTTTGGAGCATTTTGGCAGCTTTGGCAAACATAAAAACTCCTGCCAACACCTTCAAACACTTGCAATTTAGAATTTTGATATTGCAAGCGAAATAAGGAATCTTGTGGAAATCTCCCCCTACACACAACACACATTCTAACCGGACTAGACATAAACTCTCATTATAGCAAACTAGAACTTAAATTCATCATCAAGATGCTCTAAACTCTCAAAGAACACACCATCATTATCAAACTCCAAGCTTAAAACTTTCAGTTTAAAAAATTTCTTAGATAACACATCAAAAAGATGCTTTCTATCTTCTTCGTAGCACAAATTAAAAAAGCTTGAGCCACTACCTGAAAGCGTGCTCATTAACGCACCATTTTGCAAAGCAGTGCGTTGCACTTCAAAAAGAAGCGGAATTTGCTTCATTCTATAAAATTGATGGAATCTATCTTGGCTTGCCTCACGCAACAGATCAAAACGCCCTGTTATAAACGCACTTGATAGCAAGCTTGCGTGCGAGAGATTAAACACAGCATCTTTTTGAAAATAGCGTTTAGGTAGGCTTTGGCGTGAAAGATGTGTAGAAGTAGATTGATTTGGAATCACAACAACAGCAGCAATACTATTGGGCAAAGATTGATTGATAAAACGCACTTCTTTATCACGATTTGCCAACATACAGACATTAAAACCTCCCATACAAGCAGGCGTAATATTATCTGGGTGGGATTCATAACGCAAGGCAAGATTGATAATTTTTTGTTTATCAAAAGGCACTTGTGCGACTTTAAATGCTGCTGAAATCGCACCAATAATAACTGCTGAACTGCTACCAAGACCCCTAGAAATAGGGATTGCATTATCAAAAACAAATTTAAAAGGCGATGTAGAACCTGTAAGTTTTTTAAGCTGCTCATTAAAAATTCTAACAAACACATTATCCACGCGCAATTTTGGATTTTTAGAGCCTTCGCCATGAATTTGGATAGAAGTGATTTTAGCAGGCTTTATACTAAAACGATTATACAGCTTAAGTGCCAATCCCAAACTATCAAAGCCCGGACCCAAATTCGCACTTGTTGCAGGGACACGAAACTCCATTTCTACCCCTTAGCTTAGATTAGCAAATTTTAGAGTAAATTCTACTTCACCCTTGCCAATACGCAATTCCTTTGCGATAGAATCCACACTCCAACCATCTTTAAACATCGCAATAATCCGCCCTTCATCAATATTTGTAGAGCTTGTAGGCGTATAAGCAAACTCTTTAATTCTATCCTCAAGCGAAAATACTTTGTTTTCTAAATGCTCTAAATTCTCTAAAACACCTTTTGTTCCTTGCCATTGTGCTTTTATAGATTCCATATCATTACGCAACGGAGCGACTTGCGCACTTAAATTTGTATCTAACAAATTTTTCATCTCCAAGCGCGTATCTTGATAAATCTGTGCTTTAATGCTAATCTTAAAGCGTTCAAGCTCCCCTTCTTGTTCTTTGATGCGCTTTGTTAAACGATAGATTTCTTTATTTAACTCTTCAATAGATTTTTCATAACGCCTAGCACGCCTAGTGCTTTCACTCTCTTTTAGATACAAATATACAACTAACAGGATAAAAGCAATGCCAATCCCAATCCCACCCCAAAGCATAATATTTATCTCACTATCCATTCTCTGCCTTTTTGCTATTCTTAATTGAGCGAATCAATGCGCGCTCTTTACTTGCAACATAGCTATCCCATTCTACTTCATCACGCCCATGAATCTGCTCAATCCACGCAAGCGAAGAATGATACACAAAATACACTGGGACAATGCGCGTAGGAAAAGTTGGAAGCTCTATTCTACCATAATAAAGCGTATTTTCTAAAAGGTTGGAATCTTTAAGCGCAAAGCAACTATGTCCAATTGTATTAATACTCCCTTTGTTTTTTAGAGCTACATAGTTCTTTTTATCTCCACTAATACGCGCTTCAAGGGATTCTATTTTTCTATAAATTTCTACAAGTAATTCTAAAATTACTACATTATCCGATTCCAAATTTCCCTTTTTAGCGCGCGTTAAACGCAACCATTCTCCAATAGGGTCTTCATCACTTTGAGTGAGTTTATTAAATTCTTCCACAAAAGCTTCTGCATTATTATGCACCGCCTCATATTCTATATTTAACGATGTTTGAATCAATCGACTTTTTGCAAAATTTTCCATAAATTCTCCATTTATTTAGCAATAAAATCCATAATACAAAATCCCAAAAATGCAATCCCCAAATAACCATTAACCGTGAAGAACGCACGCGGGATATGCTCAAAATTTTTAGACACTAAATACTGCTCAAAACACAATGCAACAAAAGCCACTAAAAGCCCTATCCACATCCAAAACCCAAGATTAGCTTCTTTAATAAACAACGCCCAAAAAACAAGCGTTAATGCGTGAAAAATTCGTGAAATCCAAAGAGTTTTTTGCACGCCAAACACACTTGGCACAGAATATAATCCTTCTCTTTTATCGTGATTTATATCTTGCAAAGCATAGAGCAAATCAAACCCAGCTACCCAAAAAAGCACACCAGAGCATAAATACACACTCCACAATGGAATCTCTCCGCTAACTGCTGCAACTCCAGCAATAGGTGCAAGCCCTAAAGAGAGTCCAAGCACCAAATGTGCTGCACTAGAAAATCTCTTCATTAAAGAATAACTTGCTAAAATCATCAAAATTGGAAAAGAGAGATAAAAACACAAAGGATTAATCACATATCCCATTGCTATAAAAACTAACGCATTAGCAAGAATAAAAACTAACATTGCCTTTTTAGAGATTCTACCATCTACACTTGGGCGATTTTTTGTGCGTGGATTTGTGGCATCAAATCTTACATCTACCAAGCGATTAAACGCCATTGCAAAATTTCTAGCACTCACGCTTGCAATCACTCCAAACACAAGCAGTTTAACGCCAAACCAGCCTTGTGCTGCTGTAACCATTGCAATAAAAATAAAGGGCATAGAAAAAATACTATGCTCAAACATTACAAGCTCTCTAAAATCCTTAATCTTTTGCAAAACCTGCATAAACTTCCTTATTTTACACCTAAAGAAATGATTTTTTTAAAGCCTTCACTCACGGATAAATCCGATATTCTAACCTTATCTTTTGGGATTCTTAGCACAAAACCTGAAGTAGGATTTGGAGTTGTTGGCACAAACACCCAAAACGCCTCATCTTCTTCTTTTGTGATAAAGCCAAGCAATTCCATATTTCCAACATCTACATACGCAACCCCTAAATAGCCATCTTTGTTTTTGCCAGAAAAGATATTTAGCACTTCTTTAATCCCAGAATAAATGCTCTTAACTAGCGGAATCCTACCGATAATAACTTCTGTAACCTTAATGAGTAAAACTTCTTTGTTTTTATCCACCAAATGCCCAATATAATACAGCAAAACAACACTTAAAACAAAAATCAACAGCGTGATGAATAAATTTGCATTTGTGATTCCAAACACAGAATAAAAGATTTTTGCACAAAAATCATAAACAAAAGAAAAAATCCAAAACAATAACAAAAAAGGCAGAATCGCAAAAAGCCCTTTGCTGACTTTAGAAATTATGGTATCCACGCAAAAATCCTTAAACTTAAAATGGCAAATTCTAGCCTAAAACGCATAAAAATACAAATACACTCCATAGCAAAAATACACAAGATTTAATGCTAGAAGTGCCAAAAATGCTCCTTTGTATTTCACTGCTAAAAGACTTAAAACATTGCAGATTAAAAACGCATAAAATCCCGGATTTAGAGAAATTGTGTGCGTTGGAATCTCTAGCCATTTTAACAAAAGAAAATCTAAGATTCCACCAAAACCCAAAAAATGCGCAAACAAAATCAAGGGATAATACAGGCTAAATAGCGGTGTTATCACAAGAGAAAGCAGTGAAATAGGAGAAAAAGGCGGAAAGAAATAATACACAATAATCCCCATCTGAAAAAAGGTAGAAGCGTTTAAAAGGATTCCATAAAACAACCTATTTAACACACCTTTTGGAATCTTAAAATACTTAAAAAACAAAAAAATATACAACACTCCAAGAGAAGAGAAATAAAACCCCACAGAAAATAATAATTGCGGGAAAAACGCAAGTAGCCCCAAAACACACCAAAACAACATCTCAATCCGCCAAATATCAATCCCTTTCCACAGCATAAAAAACGCCACAACACTCATTGTAATAGCACGCAAATATGATGGCGATTGTGTAAGGATTAAATAATACATTAAAAGCAAGATCACCACAAGAAAACCCACATCAAAAAAGAAATTTCTAAAAGGAAAAAATCTTTCGTGCAAAGGCTTATATAAAAATCCTAAAAGAAAAAATCCAACTGCGCTTAAAATCCCACTATGAAACCCAGAAATTGCAAAAATATGCGCAATCCCGTAGCTTTGCGCTAAATCTCTCCATTGTTTTGGCAAACTATCTGCTAGAAAAAGTGCTAAATAATACTCCCCCATAATTTGCGTATTGTGTTGGGATAAAACATTTTGACGCAAACTCTCTTTTAGCTCTAAGCTAGAATCTCTCAATAAAATTATGCTAAAACTTGGCGCATAAAAGCCTTTTAAAAACTCTAAAAATCCTACATTTTTAAACACAACACGCAAAGAGACTTGCTTGTATCTAATATCGCGCAAATCTTCATAAGTTGTAGTATAAAAGATTCCAAAATCACTTTTAAGCTTTAAGACAAAATAGGTTTTATTGTTTTTTGTTTTTGTGTATTGCAATAAAACTTCTGCTTTAACTTGTGGTGTTTGCTGGGATTTTAAGATATGAAATTGATAAAATTTAACTCCAAGCGCGACACAACACACAGCAACTAAAAACACAAATAAAACAAGGCGTTCTTTAAGGGTAGAAAATAAAGGAACTGTTAATAACACAGCAAGAAATTATGGAATCGCTTTTTGCGATTCCAATTTGTCTTAAAATTTGCAGATAAAAACATCTATATGAGAGTTTTGTAAGACATCTAAGGCAAAAAAGCTGATTTTTCCGCTTGTTGGTAGCGCGATTAAAGAAGCATTCTTGCTCTCTGCTACACTTAATAATCTTGTGTAAGATAAGATGCCACTATCTAACACCACTTCACTTTTAGAATCAAAGTTTTTTAGAAACTTTCTTGACACTTCTTTTGCATTATCTTCAGATTCTTTGTTAAAACTTGAGATTTGCTCATCATCAGCACCATAGTGTCCTAAACGCAATTCAAAAGGGCGTGCTATCATATGATAAAAAATTAAATTTGCATCTGGGAAAAATTTGCGTGTTGCCTTTGCAGTTTTTAAGGAATCTTCTGAAAAATCTGTTGGCGAAAAAATGTTTGCATAATCTGGCAAAGATTCATCTTTAGTGATAAGCACAGGGATTTCAGCTTTTTTTATAATGCGCTTTGCCACAGAACCCAACAATACTTCTGTTAAATGCTGTGTTTCTCCAGTAGAACCAATAATAAGCAAGCGACAACCTCTTGATTTTGCGTGCTTATGGATTTCTTTGTGGATTGTGCCCACATAGCAAAATTGTGAAACTTCCACTTCTAATTTTGGAAAATGATCCGCAATAAACTTTGCTAATGCTTGTCTTCCAGCTTTTTTATCTTTTTTTGGATCGTGAAAAATGGAATACTCCACAATATGCACAACATCAAGCGAACATTTTGTTTTTTTTGCCAAATACATTGCCTTTGTCAAGCTTGTTAAACTACCTTTTGAAAAATCTGTTGCAACAACGATTCTATCTTTCATATACCACCCCTTATAAATTGAGATAAATAGCTTACATTATATCAAATATAAAGACTAAATAAAACTAAAGATTCTATAAAATTTCTTAAATTTTCTATAATGTTTCCAAAACTACTCATTAAATATCTTAGTTTGAAAGATTTAGAAAATCTTAGTATTTAATCATTATAAAACTTGACAATACTAGACTAAAGTTATATAATGCGTGCAATTTTAATCAAGGAGAATTTATGAATCTTTTAGAAAAACTCACCAATACATTACAAGAAACCTTAGAGCAAGGTGCATCACTTGCTTTGCATAATAAAAACCAAGAAATTGAACCCATCCATCTCTTTTGGGCTATGCTAACAAACACTAACTCACTTTTAAACCAAGCCCTAAATCGCTTAAATCTCGATAAAACAGCTATTGAGCTCGAAGCAAGAAGTATTGCTGGCACACTCCCACAAAGCAGTAGTGTAACTAAAGAGAATCTTAAAATTTCACGCAATCTAAACGATGCTTTCAATCAAGCTGATGGACTAGCAACAAAAAATGGCGATTCTTATATCGCCCTTGATACCTTTATCCTAGCAAATTTACAAGAACCAACAATTAAGAATCTTTTTTCTAAATTTTTAGATATTAATGCGCTTAAAAAAACTTTTGAAACAATGCGCGCAGGGGCAAAAATTGACTCACAAAGTGCTGATGAAAACTTAGAATCCCTAGAAAAATTTGGTATTGATTTAACCAAAAAAGCTATTGAAGGCAAGCTTGATCCTGTGATTGGCAGAGATGAAGAAATCACACATATGATGCAAATTTTAATTAGAAAAACAAAAAACAATCCTATTCTCTTGGGCGAACCCGGCGTTGGTAAAACTGCTGTTGTAGAAGGGCTAGCACAAAGGATTATCAAAAAAGAAGTGCCACTTTCTTTACAAAATAAACGCGTAATTGCTCTTGATATGAGTGCGTTAGTTGCAGGGGCAAAATATCGTGGAGAGTTTGAAGACCGCTTGAAAAAAGTAATTGATGAAGTGAAAAAAAGCGGAAATATTATTTTGTTTATTGATGAAATCCATACAATTGTAGGTGCAGGCGCAAGTGAAGGCGGAATGGACGCTGCAAATATCCTAAAACCTGCTCTTGCGCGTGGAGAACTCCACACAATAGGTGCAACAACACTCAAAGAATATCGTAAATATTTTGAAAAAGACGCTGCTTTACAAAGGAGATTCCAACCCGTAATGCTCAATGAACCTAATGTTAATGAAGCCTTGCAAATTTTACGCGGGATTAAAGAAAGATTAGAAGCTCATCATAATGTAACAATAACAGATAGCGCATTAGTCGCCGCTGCAAAACTCTCAAGTCGCTATATTACAGATAGATTCTTGCCTGATAAAGCCATTGATTTAATTGATGAAGCAGCCGCTGAACTTAAAATGCAAATAGAATCTGAACCTAGCGAACTTGCTAAAATCAAAAGAGAAATGGAATCCTTGCAAGTTGAAAAAGAAGCACTTTTAATGGAAAAAAGTGAAAAAAACCAAGCACGCATTGCAGAAATCCAAAAAGAACTTAGCAATAAAGAAGAAATTAAAAAATCCCTAGAAGCGCAGTTTGAAACAGAAAAGCAAGTGTTTAATCAAATCGCTAGCATTAAAATAGAGATTGATTCTTTACGCACACAAAGCACACTAGCTAAACGCAATGGAGAATATAACAAAGCAGCAGAAATTGATTATGGGAAAATCCCGCAACTAGAAGCAGAACTACAATCTCAAAATCAAAAATGGGAGAATATGCAAGAAAATGGCACGCTTTTAAGAAATGCAGTGCTACCAGAATCCATTGCAGCAGTGATTAGCCGTTGGACGCAAATCCCTATTAAAAAAATGCTTCAAGATGAAAAGGATAAGATTTTAGGTATTGAAGATGAGCTTAAAAAGGAAGTTATTGGACAAGATAACGCCCTACACGCCATTGCAAGAGCAATCAAACGCAACAAAGCAGGCTTAAGCGAACTAAATCGCCCTATTGGGAGTTTTTTATTTCTAGGACCAACAGGTGTGGGAAAAACGGAATCTGCTAAAACGCTAGCTAGATTCTTATTTGATAGTGAGAAAAATCTTATCCGCATTGATATGAGCGAATATATGGAAAAACACGCTGCAAGCAGACTTGTTGGCGCACCTCCGGGATATGTAGGCTATGAAGAAGGTGGGCAACTCACAGAAGCAGTGCGTAGGAAACCTTATAGCGTCGTTCTATTTGATGAAATTGAAAAGGCACACCCAGATGTGTTTAATATGCTTTTGCAAGTGCTTGATGATGGACGATTAACTGACAACAAAGGCGTAACCATTGACTTTAGAAACACCATTATTATTTTAACAAGCAATATTGCAAGCAATGCAATTATGGAAATTAGTGATTTAACAGAGCGTGAAAAAGCAGTAAAAGAAGCTTTAAAAGGCTATTTTAAACCAGAATTTTTAAACCGCTTAGATGATATTATTATCTTTAATCCTTTAGGATTAGAGCAAATCACAAGCATTGTAGAAATTCTCTTTAAAACAATCCAAAAGAAAGTGCAAGAAAGAGATATTAACATTACACTAGAACAAAGCGCAAAAGAATTTATTGCAAAAGTCGGATTTGATCCTATTTATGGAGCTAGACCCCTTAAACGCGCACTTTATGAAGAAATTGAAGACCGCCTAGCAGATTTAATTTTACAAGATAAAATCAAAGAAGGAAGCAAGGTTAGCTTCTATGCGCAAAACGATAGCATACAAACTAGAATCTCTTAAGGATTCTAGTTATCATAATTTTCATTCTTTTCTTTCAAATTCAAAAGAAATTCATCAACACCTACAAAAAAATCCATTATATTTACTTCTAAAATCATAGATATTTGCAAAAGATGTTCAATATTAAAATGTGCGCCTTTTAAGCAAATCTCTGAAAAAGAGACCAGACTTACAGAATTATGCCCCATTGCAAGAGATAATTTTAATTGTGAATATTTCTTTTGTTTTCTAATTTTTGCAACATTTGAGCCAATAATTTTATAAGCATACAAAACATCTTTCTGTTCTAACAAATTTTACCTTATTATAGTAAGTTATTTTTAATTATATTTCTTATAAAATTACTTAACAACTTGTAATAATAAGTTGTTAAATTATTTTATTTAGTTCAAGGAGATTAAGATGTCCAGATTATCACTCGTAACGAGTAGGATCCTTCTAGGAGTAGGAATTACAGGTGCTGTTGTAGCAAACGCAGCTAATATTTCAGACAAACCGAGCTTTGATACAAATTTCGAGTATTCTAATGGCTCTATAACAACAGGTGATAAATCAGCAATTACAACTGATGCAAAATCAACTTTCGGTTATGATGTTAATACTTATGTAGACAAAGACGGAAAGCCTTTAGATGTTAAAAATTTAGATATTAATGCAGATGGAAAAGATCTAACTATTAATGCTGCAGCAAATCTTGGAGGAAATGCACAAGACAATTATGCTTTCAATATCAAAGCTAAAACAATCAGTATTGACACTGCAAATGTCTTTAAAAATTCTAACATTACAGGAGATACAGTAACTTTCAATCAAAGTTTAAGTGTTGCAGATAGTATTTTAGGCATTAAAGGAAATACAACTTTAGGCACTCTTACTGATTTAGATAATGGTCGTATCAATATTAATGGAGATTTAACGGCTACTAATGGAACATTTAATTTTGCAGGTAACAGCCTAATTCACACCACTGGAAAAGGAAATATCACAGGGTCGACTTTTAACCTAGATTCAGGCAATAATTTCTTCTTAGGAAAATACGCTCTTGTGCAAGCAGATAAAAAATTAAATGCAGATGCAGCAACAAATAAGCTAGGAACAATTTCATATGATAGACATATTAATAGCTTGCTTAGCAATCCAAACACACTAGGACAAGGTGAAAATGGTGAATATGAAATTGAAATGAATATTAATCAAGCAGGCGGCAATAGCACAAGCACTCTACTAGGTCAGTTTGGATTAGATTATAAACTAGAGCTTTCAAAAGATGGAAAAACACTCTATATCAATGGAGAATCAACAGCAGATTTAAGCAAAACAGATGTTAAAGCACTTCTTGCTGGCTTCATTAACCAAGAAACAACCTTAGTTAATACCGCAACAACACAATTAAATGGCTCAAAGACAGTTAAAGAAAACAACAAAAAGACTTCTGAAGCAAACAAAACAGCAGCCGAAACGAAAAAGAAAGATTTACAAAAACAATTAGAAGCTGAAAAAGATCAAGCAAAAAAAGATAAAATCCAACAACAAATTGATGCGCAAGATAAAATTATCGCAGATGCAACTACGCAAATCAATAAATTAACCAATGAGATTCAATCTATTAAAGCAGCATTAAAAGATCTTGCCGGCAAACTTGATGGCTTAAATGCAGCCACAGGAAAAACAGAAGCAATTGATATCATTAAAGTAATCGCACCAAGTATCAATGCAAATCTTGCAAATAGTGCGCTAACTAATATCAAAGATAAAAATAACACCGTTTTGGCTGGAGTTATGCTTGATAGTGGAAATCTCGCTTCTATGACAACTTCACTTTCTCGCGCAGGAAATAATGCAGAAGCAATTGGAATCTTAAATGGTATCGTAACTGCTAAAGGCATAGATAATAGTAAAATTCTAGGAGCAATCACAAACACAAACTTCTTCAAAACTACAAGAGACAATGCAAAAGCTATCGCAAACCTTTCTGATTCTTCATCTTCTGCGACAAATGCAATCAATGTGTCAAATGATATGGCAATTGGAAGTCGTATTGCAAGATTTAATAATCCTTATGGCGATAAATTTGCAAGTGTAGCTTCTGATGCAGGATCATACAAATATTATGACACATATACAGCTAGCGTATGGACAAATGTGTTTGGTGGCGCGAATATCATTGATGGAGAATCTGGTGGCTTATATGGAATCAGCGTTGGTGTTGATGGAAATCTCACAGACAATATTTTATTGGGTGGATATGTAACTTATGCTAATGCAACACTAAAAGACAATCTTGTTAATCAAGAATCCGATAATTTCCAATTTGGTGCATATTCTCTCATTAAACTCAATCCAACATGGGAACTTAATCTAAGAGCATATGGACAATTCGGCAAAACAGATCAAGAAATTTCTACGATTGCTGGAATGAATACTTCAGATTTCACAAAAAGATTCTTTGGGCTTAGTGCAAATGTTGGAAAGGTATTGGATTTTGGTAATAGCATTTTCTTAAAACCATTTATCGGTGCAAACTATTACTTTAGTTACACACCAGACTATACAGAATCAGGTGTTTTAGCGCAACATGTAAGAGCATCTACAAACAATTCTTTAAGTCTTGAAGTAGGTGCGGAATTTAGAAAATACTTCAATGCAAGTTCTTATCTTTTCGTAACACCAAAAATTGAACAATATGTTTTAAACAATGGAGACGATTATGTTGCAAGATTTGCTGGTTCTAACTCAGTATTTAGCATTGCAGGAACTGACAAAGAAAAAACTTATGGTCAATTAACAATTGGAGGAAATGTAGAACTTAGTGATTCTTGGAGCTTCAACGCAGGTGTCGGAGTAAAACAAATTTTAGCTGGTGAAGTTGATAACAAAAATGAAACTTATCTTAGCGGAAATGTTGGTTTGAAATATAAATTCTAAGCAACAATACAAAATCAAAACTTCAATTTTAATCTCCACTGATTCAGGTTAGGTTCTTACCTAACTTGAATTAAGTATCTATCTACTCATTTACACAAATAAAAAAATTAAGATTGAAAAACTATCTCAAAAGAATGTAAAAATCATTAAAACAACTAAGCACAACAATATGCCTAGCTGTTTAAAAATATTTTAGTTACGCTTTAGTTGATTAACAGTTTGTAGCATAGAATCTGCTGTTTGGATAGATTTAGAGTTTGCTTCATACGCTCTTTGTCCTACAATTAAATCCGTCATTTCTTCAACAAGCTTCACATTACTTGTTTCCACGAAACCTTGCGCTAATTGTCCAAAGCCATTTAATCCCGGAGTGCCTACGATTGGATCACCTGAAGCATTTGTATTAAGATAAAGATTATCCCCTAATGCGTGCAAACCTGCTGGGTTAATAAAATTTACCGTTTCAATTTGTCCAAGCTGATTCACTTCTGTTGCATTACCTTGCACAACAGTTACTGTGCCATCTTTTCCAATGTTAATTTGTGTAGCATCATCTGGGATTGTGATATTTGGCACAAGCAAATAACCCTGTGCATTAACAACATTTCCTTCATCATCGCGCTTAAAAGAACCATCGCGCGTATAAGCAATCGTGCCATCTGGCAATTCAATTTGAAAAAACCCATTACCTGTAATTGCCACATCAAGATTTTGTTCTGTTTCTTTAAAATTTCCTTGAGAAAAAATCTTTTGCACCGCTGTTGGTCGCACACCAAGCCCTACTTCAATCCCTGTTGGACTTAGCGTTGTCTCACTTGTGCTAGAACCTGCATATTGCAACACTTGATGAAACAAGTCCGCAAACTCCGCTCTTTCTTTTCTATAGCCAAAAGTATTTACATTTGAAATATTATTTGAAGTTACATCAATTTGTAATTGCTGTCCTAACATTCCTGTTGTTGCTGTATAAAGTGCGCGCATCATTTTAAATCCTTTTTATGCTTTTGCTGCTAGTTTTGTGATTGCTTCTGTATTTAGCTCGTCCATATGTGTTTTTAACACTTTAGAATAAGCTTCCACTAAACGATTTGTTTCAATTAATCCTGTCATTTCTTGAACAACATTAATATTACTTTTTTCTAAAAACCCTTGCCTAACGGCTCCACTTTGCTCTAGGGCTTCGCGCTCATCGGTGCGTTCTTGTGGATAAGAATAGAGATTGTCGCCGATTTTTTTAAGATATTTTGGATTTTCAAAAGATACTACGCCAATATTTGCCATTAACGCCATTTCGCCAATACCCTCGTTATTTAAATCCCTTGTGTAAATATTACCATTGCTATCAACTTCTACTTGGAATCCATCAATAAATTCAATGTATTGTGGAGCGTCTAGGTATTCGCGTGGTAGCACGGGATAGCCTTCTTTTGTTACGAGTCTTCCCTGTTCATTTAGCACAAAAGAGCCATCACGCGTATAGCGGATTCCATCTGGAGTTTCTACCATAAAATACATATTTTCTTTACTCAAAGCAAAATCAAATGTATTATCTGTAACCATCATTCCGCCCACTTTATTATCTGTGTATTCTTCTACAATTTGTGGCACACGATTTAAAGAGCGGTTATAGAACTTTGCTGCGTCTTTTGTCTGCTCATCAATAGGCAAAAACTCTTTGTGCTGTTCATACAAGCGCAAAAAATCACCAATCACAACATCATCGCGTTTAAAACCCGTTGTGTTTGCGTTTGCAATATTGTTTGCTATCACATCTAGGCGATTGATTTGTGTAACCATACCGCCCACAGAATTATAATATCCACCTTGCATTTTAAGCCTTTTTTTACAAAATCAAAAGACTTAAAGCAAAAGGTATTCCACAATGAAAATTTAAAATTTTAAAAATCAATGTCTTCTTCTATACTATATTTTGAGTTATAGACAAATTATAAAAAGAGTTTAAGAAAAAAAGAAATAAGAGTATAGAATCCCAAAAGGGATTCCATAAGAAGAGTAACTACTGAAGTAGTCTTAAGATGTTTTGTTGTGCAGCGTTTGATTGACTTAACGCATAACTACCAGCTTGAGCTAGAATATTTAGGTTAGAGTAGTTTGCAGACTCACTTGCAAAATCCACTTCTCTAATACCAGATTCCGCTGACTTCACATTCACTTGAGTGATTGTGATGTTATTAATAGTTGATTGCATTTGTTGTTGCACAGAACCTAAGTCTGAACGAATTTGATCTAGTTGTTTAATTGCTGATTCTGCTATGTCCATTACCAGCATTGCGCCTTTAAGTGTTGTTACACCACCGCCAAGATCACCGCCATATCCTGCTGCATTAGAATTCACACCAACATTTGCACCAACAGCCGATTTGACATCTGCACCAAAAACGCCTTTTGTATCCCTTAAAGTTGATGTAGCCTCTGCTGCACCACTCACTGTTGCATTTGTGGCTGTATAGTTAATATCATTTGCGCCAAGTCTTGTCAATGTAATAGAACCAACTGTTGTTCCAGCTTGAATACCAGCAGCAGAAACATTCCCTCCTGCAACTTGAATTGCTCTACCATCTGTTGAAGTTAGCACCAAAGAACCATCTTCTGCAATAGAAGCTTCAACACCTGTCTCTTCTTTTCTAGAATTAATAGCTTGCATCAATCTACCATCTCTATCTGCGCCGCTAATATCCTTAATATCACCAATTTTTACACCATTAATACTTAAACTTGTGATACTTCCACCTTGTATTACATTACCTTGCACTTGCACTTTTGCTTCTGCGCGGATTCCGCCTAAATTATCAGAGTTTTTGTTAATCACTTCTGCTAATGCTCCAAGTCCTGTTCCTGCTGAAGTAGAGATAATAACGCTTTCTAAACTAACATCTCTTCCGCCCTTGGCTTGCAAGAAATTCATTTGTTCAGTCCCTAACGCAGAGAATTTTAAAGTCTCACTTCTCACATGCCCAATTTTATCAGAGCTTGTTGCGCCAATACTTGTTCTAATTGTTTGGTTAGAATAAGCACCTACTTGGAATTCTTTGTTTGTAAATCCACCAGCAAGCAAGCTTAAACCATTGTAACTTGTAGTTGCAGCGATGTTATCCAAAGATTCAATCAAGCGGTTAATGTCAGCTTGGATTGCTGTTCTTGTTTGTGTTGTTTGACCATCTTGAGCAGCTTGAGTTGCTTTTGTCTTAATTGTGTCTAGGATTTTAACCTGCTCATCCATTGCTTTATCTGCAATTTGGATAATCCCCATACCATCGTTTGTATTTCTAATCGCTTGTCCTAGTGCGTTTGCTTGAGAACGCAAGCTATCAGCGATTGCCATACCTGAAGCATCGTCTTTTGCAGAGTTGATTCTCAAACCTGAACTTAACTTTTGCAATGAACTAGAAAGACTAGTTTGTGTAAAAGTGCTTTGAGCGTGTGCGTTTAACGCATTAACATTGGTATTGACTTGAAATGCCATTTTTAACTCCTTTTAATTGTGCTAACCCGTCCTTGGGTATGCATTGGTTTTACTAAAGACTAGCGTAAATTTATCTTTAGTAAGCTAAGCCAAAGACTTAAACCGCCTTGTAAAGTTTAGCTATGCAATTATATCGGATAAAAAATAAAAAAGATTAGAGTCAATTCTAAAAAATTGTGAAAAATTTACAAAGTTTTGAAAAATTTTTATAAATTTTATAAATACATATTGTATTTTTAAAATTTTGTGTTACAATGCTGAAAATTTCATTGAAAAGGACAAAAAATGGCAACAAATCATAAACAAGAGACTTTAGCACTGCACGCTGGATATACTTTTGATACACAACGCACTTTAAGCGTGCCGATTTATCAAAACACTGCATATAGCTTTGAGAATTTAGAACAAGCAGCTGCTAGATTTGCCTTACAAGAACTTGGCAATATCTACTCTAGATTAACAAATCCTACACTTAATGTTTTAGGGGATAGGCTTGCAGCAGTTGAGGGTGGAGCATTTGGGATTCCAACTGCTAGTGGGACAGCAGCGATTTTTTACGCACTTGTGAATTTAGCACAAAATGGTGATAATATTGTGTATTCTAATAAAATCTATGGTGGCTCACAAACACTTATTGTGCATACGCTAAAACGCTTTGGCATAGAAGCTAGGGTGTTTGATATAGATCATATAGAAGAGAGTTTAGAAAATGTGATTGATAGCAATACAAAGGTGATTTTCTTTGAGAGTTTATCAAATCCACAAATTGCTATTGCTGATGTGGAGAAAATCACAAATATTGCTAAAAAGCACGGCGTTGCAACGCTTTGTGATAACACGGTGGCAACGGCGTTTTTGCATAAACCTTTTGATTATGGTGTGGATCTTGTGGTGTATAGCCTTAGCAAATACATCAATGGGCAAGGCAGTGCGCTTGGTGGAGTCGTAATTGAACGCAAGGGCTTTAATGAAGTGCTTGTTAATAATCCGCGTTATGGTGCTTTTAACACACCTGATGAGAGTTACCACGGTTTGGTGTATGCGTCTTTGGCGGAATCTTTACCGATTTTTAGTATCCGTTTAATTACAGAGTGGCTAAGAAATATTGGCGCAACACTCTCCCCACAAAATGCTTGGATTATTTTACAAGGCTTAGAAACATTAGAATTACGCATTAAAAAACATAGTCAAAATGCGCTAGAAGTTGCGAAGTTTTTACAATCTCATCCAAAGGTTAAAGAAGTCTTTTATCCCGGGCTAAAAGAAAATCCTTATCATACATTGCTACAAAAATATTTTTACGATTCTAATTCTAGTGGGCTTTTGAGTTTTGAAGTGGAGAGTTTTGAAGCTGCAAAAAAAGTTTGCAACGCGCTAGAAATTTTTGAGATTGTCGCAAATATTGGTGATTCTAAATCTCTTGTGATTCACCCAGCTTCTACTACACATTCACAATTAAACGAAAAAGAGCTAAAATCTGCAGGGATTACGCCTTGCACGATTCGCTTAAGTATTGGATTAGAATCTCCACAAGATTTAATTGCGGATTTAAAGCAAGCATTAGAACAATAAGGATTTAAAATGCCACTTGTTATTCCAGAAGAGATTCCAGCCTTTAAACTGCTTAAAGATCACGCCTTTATTATGGGGTGCAATCGCGCTAAAACGCAAGATATTCGCCCCTTAGAAGTGCTGATTTTTAATCTAATGCCAACAAAGATTCAAACAGAAAATCAGATTTTATCTCTGCTTGCAAACTCCCCTTTGCAAGTTAATATTACTTTGCTTTCCACTTCTAGCTATATTGGTAAAAACACGCCAAAATCACATTTGGACAAGTTTTATGTGAGTTTTGATGCGATTAAAAATAAAAAGTTTGATGGGGCGATTGTTACAGGCGCACCTATTGAGCATTTAGAGTTTGAAAGTGTGAAATATTGGGGAGAATTTACTAAGATTATGGAGTTTTTAAAAACGCATTGCACAAGCACTCTATATCTCTGCTGGGGAGCAATGGCGGGATTATATCACTTTCATAATATTCAAAAAATCGCTTTAGATTCCAAACTTTTTGGTGTGTTTGAACATTTTTGTGTTGAACAAGATTTAATCTTAAATGGACTTGACGAACTTGTTAGGATTCCACATTCTAGGCATTCTGGGGTTAATGAAAAGCAAGCTAGAGAAAATCAACACTTAAAAATCTTGTTAGAAGGTAAAGAAAGCGGGATTACCGCACTAAAAGATGAAAAAGACTTTTTTATCCTAGGGCATCCAGAGTATTCTAAAGATACGCTAGATTTAGAATATAAGCGCGATTTAGACAAGGGCATTGCTAAACCAAAAAACTATTATAATGCAGAATCCAAACCTGTTTTTTCTTGGCGTTCAAGTGCTAGTGTGCTGTTTTCTAACTGGTTAAATTTCTCCGTATATCAAGACACGCCTTTTATTTTGCAATAGGCTTTTCATAATAAATAAGATTCCGCTTGCGTGTTTCAAAATCGTCAGAATCTGCGCTTAAATACACAATATAGCGGTGATTTTCATAAAGACTTTTGACGTTTTTTTGCTCCCCTTGTGTTGTAATAATCTGTTCTTTTGAGAGAAAAATCTCTCCCATAGCCCTACCAAAAGATGGGATAAAAAGCGATAAAACACAAGCTAAACAGAGAAAAAACAAAACCTTAAAAATCCGATCTAAAAATGGGATTGCTAATCCTACACCAAAGATTCCAACACAAATAAAAAATGCTAAAGAATTAAAAACATTATTAAAGAAAGGATTAAAAAATTCTCCAATCCCATAATACTGAATATAACTTACATAAACTGCCGCCCAAAAAATACAAAACAGCAGAAAAACCAATACCAAACCTAACAAGAAAGACTGCAAAATATCTGTAAATTTCATTTTCTACCTTATTTTTTTTATCTGTGAATTTGAGATTTTATACATTTTTGATGGCTTTTGTGCGCTTAAAAACCGCTCATCTAACACAACAATATCCGCTTTTTGTAAGGCAAAGTTTAAATCAAACTCCGCTTTATGCGCATTTGCAGAACTTGAATATAAAAATAAAAAAAACTCCAAAAACGCACTATGCGCACACGATTCTTTTGGCACAAGACGGACTGCCAAAGAATGCTTATTAAGTGCATTTTTGCCTCGATAGATAAAGGTGCTTTTTGTGCTTTTTCGCACCCTATTTTTATGTAGGGATGGGATTCTAACAAGCTGTTTTAGCTTACTTAAAGAATCTAGTGTTAAAAGTGCATTTTGTTTTGTATCGCGTCCTTTTGCGCGGTTTAAAACTTCAAAGCTTTCACACAAAAATCCAGCAGTTGTATCACTTTGCGCTAGAAAAATAGATTCCATTATGCAAGATAATCTTGGATTGCTTGTGCAAGATTTGGATTTTGACTTTTAATCTCGCAAATTGCACTAACTGCTACGCGTGCTGCTTCTATGGTTGTAAAATATGGCACATTGTTGCGCAAAACTTGCGTGCGGATTTTATCCGTGTCATCTTTACTTGACGCTTCATCGCTTGTATTGATTGCTAAAGCAATTTCTCCATTTGCTAGCCTATCACCGATATTTGGACGCCCTTCACTAATTTTTAGCTCTTCTTCACAAGTGATCCCGTTTTGATTTAAGATTTCAGCTGTGCCTTTTGTCGCGCAAAGACTAAAACCTAAGCCTTGCAAATCTCTTGCCAAAGGCAAGGCTTGGGACTTATCAAGTGCGCGCAATGAGATAAACACCTTACCTTTTGTTGGTAGAGCATTTTTACACGCCATTTGACTTTTTGCAAAACTTAACCCAAAACTCTTACTAATTCCCATAACTTCACCTGTTGATCGCATTTCAGGTCCTAAAGTCATCACCGCACCACTTAACTTATTAAAAGGGAATACGGATTCTTTAACCGCAATATGCTTTAAAGATTTTGGCTTATAAAGCCCATCTTTAAATTCTACTTTTTTAAAGATATCATAACGCTCCAAAGCAGCTTTTAGATTTTGATGCACCATTACGCTTGTGGCAACTTTTGCAAGCGAGATTCCTGTTGCCTTGCTCACAAAAGGCACGGTGCGACTAGCTCTTGGATTAACTTCAATTAAATAAAGTGTATCTTCAAAAATCGCATATTGTGTATTCATAAGCCCTATAACACCTAAATTTCTTGCAATTTTTGCAGTCGTTTGCTCAATCTCTTTTAGCTTCTCTTGTGAAATGCTAATTGTAGGTAAAGAACAAGCAGAATCGCCACTATGAATCCCAGCTTCTTCAATATGCTGCATAATCCCTGCAATATACACATCTTTGCCATCACAAATAATATCAACATCAAGTTCAATTGCATTATTTAAAAATTTATCAATTAGCACCGGAGAATCTTCGCTAACGCTTACTGCCTCACTCATATATTCTTGCAACTCTAAGACATTATACACAATCCGCATTGCACGCCCACCAAGCACATAACTTGGACGCACAAGCACGGGGAATCCTATGCTTTGAGCAATAGAAATAGCTTCTTCCTTAGTATAGGCAGTGCCGTTTTTTGGCTGTAAGAGTCCATTTTCTTCTACAAATTTTGCAAATTTTTCTCTATCTTCTGCAATATCAATAGTTTTCGCACTTGTGCCGATGATTTTTGCACCAATGGTTGTGAGTTTTTTGGCAAGTTTTAGAGGTGTTTGTCCGCCAAAATGCACAATAATCCCATCTGGATTTTCTCTCTCAATCACACTACGCACATATTCAAAAGTAATCGGTTCAAAATATAGCACATCACTTGTATCATAATCTGTGCTAACGGTTTCTGGATTACAATTATACATAATGCTTGTATATCCCATATCGCGCAAGGCAAAGCTTGAATGCACACAACAATAATCAAACTCTATGCCCTGCCCTATGCGATTTGGTCCTCCGCCTAAAATCAACACTTTTTTGCCTAGATTGTTTTGCTCTTTTGCTTCTATGTTTTTAAAAGGGATACTAGAATATAAATATGCTGTTTTTGTTGCAAATTCCGCTGCACAAGTATCTACTTCATTATAGATAGGTTGCACTCCTGCTTTTTGTCTAAGTGCATAAATATCTTCTTCGCGCAATTCTAATGCTTCGTTTTTATTGATTAAAAACGCAAGCATTTTATCGCTAAAACCACTTGCTTTTAAACTTCTTAAAAACTCTGTGTTGCTTAGTTTTTCAAAAGAAATTTCTTTTTCAAGGGCGATAATCTCCGCAATTTGCCCTAGAAAATATTTATCAATCTTACACCATTTTTGCACTTCTTCTACACTTACTCCTAAACGCAACGCATCAGCGATATAAAGTAATCTTTGCGCATTTGGACGACGCACTTCGCGCTGAATCTCGCCTAAATCTATGCTTAAAGGATTTAAACCAAAGATTCCTGTTTCAAGGCTATTTAATGCCTTTTGCAAGGATTCTTTAAAGGTCGTCCCTATTGCCATAACCTCTCCAATAGATTTCATAGAAGTTGTAAGCGTAGAATCTGCTTGCGGAAATTTCTCAAAGGTAAAACGCGGAATCTTTGTAACAATATAATCAATGCTAGGCTCAAAACTCGCAGGAGTGCCTGTAATGTCGTTTTTAATCTCATCTAAGGTATAACCCACTGCTAAAAGAGTGGCAACCTTTGCAATAGGATAACCTGTTGCTTTAGAAGCAAGAGCAGAGCTTCTTGAAACACGTGGATTCATCTCAATAACAGTCATTCTCCCTGTGTTAGGATTTATCGCAAACTGCACATTAGATCCGCCTGTATCCACGCCAATTTCTCTTAAAATCGCAAAGGAGGCATCACGCATTCTTTGATACTCTTTATCTGTGAGTGTTAAAGCAGGAGCAATAGTGATAGAATCTCCTGTATGCACACCCATAGGATCAAGGTTTTCAATACTGCAAACAATAATGCAGTTATCCTCTCTATCGCGGATAACTTCCATTTCATATTCTTTCCAACCTAGCAAAGATTCTTCAATTAAAATCTCATTAATTGGGCTAACTTCTAAACCATTTTGCGCTAGAGTTTTAAACTCATCAATATTATACGCAACGCCACTCCCACCGCCTGCTAGCGTGTAGCTTGCGCGGATAATCAATGGAAATCCAATCTCCTTTGCTGCTTCAAGTGCTTCTTCAAGTGTGTAAGCATAGCGGGATTTTGGCAAGTCCATTTTGATTTTTAGCATTGCTTCTTTAAAAGCCTGTCTATCTTCACCTTTTTTAATAGCTTCTGGTTTTGCGCCTAGAAATTTAACGCCATCAAGCATTCCTTTTTCAAACATACTCATTGCGATATTGAGTGCAGTTTGTCCGCCCATTGTGGGTAAAATCGCGTCAATTTTCTCTCTTTTGATAATATCTGCAACAACTTCTTCAGTAATAGGCTCAATATAAGTCCTATCGGCAAACTCCGGATCTGTCATAATAGTAGCAGGATTAGAATTGATTAAAACAACTTTATAGCCAAGCTCTTTTAGCGTCTTTGCCGCCTGTGTTCCAGAATAGTCAAACTCACAAGCTTGTCCAATCACAATAGGACCAGAACCGATGAGCAAAATTGTGTGAATATCATTTCGTTTTGGCATAGAATCTCTTTAATTTTAGGTTTTGGTAATTCTAGCGTTTTATGACTTAATCTTTATAGAAAAAATTTATTTTTCCCAATTTTGCAAAAAGGATTCTAATTCATAAAGAGACGCTTTGCAAAATGCACTTCTTGCGATACATAGCAGTTTGTTTGTGGCTTCTTCTAAATTTTCATTAATGATTAAATAATCATAATTTGGCAGATTTTTCACCTCATCAAGCGCATTTTCTAAACGCTTTTGAATCACACTATCTTCATCACTTCTGCGCCCACCTAAACGATCTTTTAAAATGCTTTTAGTTTTTGTAGTGATAAAAACACTTGTGGTGTGGCGCGGGAAAGCCTTTTTGAGATTTGCTTGCCCTTGCACATCAATATCAAAAATCACAAGTTTATCTTGTTCTAATGCTTGTATAACTTGTGCTTTAGAAGTGCCATAATAGTGGTTATGCACCTTTGCCCATTCTAAAAAATCTCCCTGATTAATACCTATCTCAAAAGCATCTTTAGAAATAAAGTTGTAATGCACGCCGTGAATTTCTCCCTCACGCTTTTGGCGTGTTGTAGAAGAAATAGAAAAATAATGGTTTGGGAACTCTTGTGCTAACCTTTTATACAATGAGCTTTTTCCTGCTCCACTAGGACCTGATAAAATTAAAATCGCTCCTTTTAGTTTCATCAATTCTCATCTTTTTTAGGAAATTGAATGCTAATGTTAATAGTGGCTCCACTTAAAAGCTCTTTTAAAGATTGTGTTTGAAGTGTTTGAAGCGCACCAATTAATGATTCTAGTGAGTTTGCTTGAATATTGCTTGGGAGCTGCGCTTCTTGCTTTTGTGGTTCTTGTGCGACAAATGGCGCAGGGAGTGGTTCTTTTTGGATAGGCTCACCTAATGCTTCTCCCATTTCTTCAAGGCTAAGAGCAGAAAACTCATCGCCACTAGCCATACTTTCTGCACAATCATTTGAAGAAACATTAGAAGTTTCTGTGAAATCTGATTCTAAATTCTCCAAATTTTCATTGTTAGATTTAGTTTCTTCTGAATTCAAACTTGACTCTAAACTCGATTCTAAATTTGCTAATTCATCTTTAGATTCTGCAGTCTCTTCTAAATCCATTGTTGCATCTAAATTTTCTAAATCTTCATCTTTAGATTCCATAGTAGTTTCTTCTATATTAAAGCTCTGAAGATTTTCTAATTCATCTGCATTTTCTAGCTCTTGTGTGTTTTCTATACTTCCTAAACTTTCTCCATCATTAGACTCCAAACTAGATTCTAAACTATCCAAGGATTCAGTGCTTGTTGTGGATTCTTCATTGCCCAATTCTAAATCTTCTAAATTAAATGTTTCACTCTCTTTAATCTCATCACTTTCATCACTTGAAGACTGCTTTGTGTCATCTTCTTCAATCCCTAAATCAAAATCGCTTAAATCAAGCTCCATATTTTCTGTTTTGGATTCCACATTCTCTACTGCTTCTATATCCTCAGAATCCTCTCCCATAATCTCTTCTAAACCAAAATCACTTCCCGCTTCTTCTAATGCTTCTAGGGCTACTTCTTGATTTTCTTCTTTTTGTTCCGCAACTTCTAACTCTTGTGCGACTTTCTCTTTAGATGGTTCTATATCCTTCATATTATTTGAAATTTCACCAAGTTCTTTATCTAAATCAAATCCAAGCAAAGGATCATCAACTGCTTCTTTAGAATCATCTAGCAAATCCTTGATTGTATCCACATCGCCTTTATCTAACACCTGTAAATCTTGCTCTTCTGCATTCTCTTTAGATTCTAATCCATCATCTCCACCAAAATCAAGTGGCGCATCATTATCATCTAATTTCAATGCTTGATTATCTTCTAAATCTAAATCATCTAAATTAGAAAAATCAAGCTCTTCATCTAAATTAAGCTCTCCTAAATCATCATTGCTATCAAGTTCTAAAATATCACTCTCTACACTCTTTTTTGTTGCATCTTCTATGCTAATCCCTGAAATTTCACTCAAAGTTTTTACCAAATCTGTTGGCAAAAACGGCTTTTGGATATAACTATCAAATCCTTCAATGCGTTCTGCTGCTTTAGAATAAAATAAAATCATTTTTGCTGTGGCATTATCTGCCTTGTATGTCTCAAAAATCTCCACTTCAAAACATTCATCGTCCATTAATACAATCTCTGCGCTAATGCTAGCATCTAGCTCTTGAGATTCCACCATTTCCACGCCAAGCTTAGAAGCACTTAGGGCTACAAGTTTGTTAATGATTGGATTTTTACTAATAAGATATAACTTCATAAACGCCCCTTGGTTTAATCAAAGAATTGCTACAATTTTAACAATTTGTATCTTAATTTTCTAAAAGGATTGCAATGTTTAAAAAAGTTTTCACTCTGTTTTGTTTTAGTGCGTTATGCTTAAGCTCTCTTATTGCACAGGATTTGTATTTTATGCCAAAGGATCAAAAAAGGGCACTAAACGCACTTTTATACACTATTAAAAGCACGCAAAATACGCTAGATATTGCGATTTATAGTTTTACAAATCGTCAAATTAGTAAGGCAATTAGAGATGTTGCTAAACAGGGCGTAAAAGTGCGTATTATTTATGATGAAAGTAGCAATAAAGATCCTAATAAATCCACAATAGGCTATCTTGCAAAACTCAATAACATACAAACTTGTCTGCTAAAAGGAGAACGCTCAAAAAATGGGAAGTATAATGGCTTAATGCACATTAAAATGGCAATTAGCGATGATAAACATCTCATTTTAGGTTCTGCAAATTGGTCTAAAAGTGCTTTTGAAACAAACTATGAAACACTTTTAATCTTAGAAGATAAAAAACTTATAGAACAATCCCATAATGCTTTTGAAGAAATGTTTAAAAAATGCGAAAAATACTAAAGGTTTTTGAAGAACAAATTAAAATACGATTCCAACTTTAAAAGTTGGAATCCAAAATCTTACACGCCTAGATAAATTTGTCCAGCATATAAAATATACATTCTTAGCGCGAAAACTCCAAGCATAATTGAAGCTGCATTTAACAAAATAAAATTCACTTTATAAGCGTGATTTTTCAACGCAGTTAGCGCAATAACACTAGGGATAACAATGCTAAACCCTATCACACATAGCCAAAATATAGTAGCCCAAGAACCACTACTTAGCGCAGTTATTGCAGCAATTGCCTTTTCTCCACCTTGAAAATAAAGTCCAACAAAAAGCGCAAAAAGCAATAAAGATTCAATAGGAATTACCCTTAAATCCATTGTTAAAAGATATTTTGTAGTGTTTTTTGAAACTTCCTTTTCAAAAAACAATAATCCAAAGCAAATGCACGCAGCAATTCCACTTGATAGCCCACTTGCAAGAAACAAAATCGGCAAAATTGGACTATTATAAAGGGGAAAAGTTTGGATTGCAGAAAGTAAAAACCCTGTATAAACTCCAACTCCACCAGCAAATGCAAAAATCAATCGCCCAAACCACAAAGAATGTCTTTCTAAGAAATCTAAAATCCCGCTAAATGCACGCACTAAACCGCCTAAAAAACTAGACTCCAAACTCGCACGGAATCGCATTACTGCATAAATCATAGAAAGTGGCGTATAAACAAGTAGCAACAAAACACCAAGCGACATTACAGATTGCAAATTATAAGTCAAAAGCAATTTATAAAAATTCAAAGGTTTTGTTAAATCAAACACCAAAATTAACAATCCCACAATAATTGTTACAGGTGCTAATAAAACTCCAGCTCTTACAAAAGCGTCCCACGGAGCTTTTTTTTCTGGATTCATCCACTCAACACTCAATGCCGTCATCATCGCTCCAGATGATAACCCAGCTAAAAATAAATAAACAGCTATTGGCCAATGCCAAACAATCGTTACTGCATCAGGTCCCCATATCGGATTCATAGTGTAATACCTCCCTTAGAATTAGGAACAACAAAAAGCTTAGGCTTTGTTCCTAAATGTGGCTTATTAACAACAAAAGGTTTTGTTGTTAATATATCAAAAATCGGACTACTTGGATCATCTAAATCCCCAAATACTAACGCATCTGTTGGACACACTGCAACACAAGCTGGCTCACCATACTGCTTTAAATGCGTATGCTTGCAGAAGTTGCATTTATCAGGCACTTTAGTTTCTGGATTAACATAGCGTGCATTATAGGGGCAAGCCACCACGCAATACAAACAACCCACACATTGACTTGCATCAATATCTACAATCCCATTTTCATCCATAAAAGAAGCGTGTGTTGGACAGACCGTTACACAAGGCGTATGTTCGCACATCTCACATGAATGACGCACATAATTAAAGCTCAAATTTGGAAAAACTCCGTGCGGTCCATCCATTTTGACTTGTAATCTAAAAAATCCATCAGGAATTGCATTTTCACTCCTACAAGCAATGGTGCATCCTTGACAGCCGATACATTTCACAGAATCGTGAATCATTGCATATTTTGCCATAGTAACCCCCTATACTTTTTCAATTTTAACGCCAATAGTATGGACATTATTGCCTGTTACTGGCGAGATTGTATTTTCTAGCAAATGACTTGCACTCATTCCCTTTTCATAAGCAATTTCTTGATATTTGCTTGTATGTCCAAACCCAAAATATGCAAATAAAGTGTCTTCTCGGATTCCAATTGTTGGCAACACACTTGCAATTTGTGAGCCAACTTTACTTGTGATTTTGATTTTATCTCCTTTTTTAAGACGCAATTTGTTAGCAACATCTTGATTAATCCAAACTGCATTATCATCCATTAAAGTATTCAACCAAGGCACATTCATCGTATGTCCATTTGTATGCACGGCGACTTTACCCTGTATAAAATAAAATTCTCCATCTTCTTTAAGTTTTGGATCATTATAGGTTAATCCACCGCGTCCACAAGCCGCTTCCAATACTTCATCAAAAAGCTCTATTTTTCCACTTTTTGTTTTACATTTTAAAAGCTCTGCAAACTCTCCATCAGCATCTAAATTCTGCTTAGAATTAGGATATTTCTCCACAAACTTCTTAATACTTGCTTGATCCCTTGCTAGAAGTGGAATTCCATATTTAATGATGCCTTTATGTTTGACTTCAAACATATCTTCTGGATATTCATAAGCTTGTTGCATTCTAAAATCATTCATATCTTTATAGGGAAATGCTGCTTCATATCCCATTTTTTGAGCCATTTCTAAATAAATCTGCCAAGAAGGCTTTGTATCTCCAATAGTTTCTACCACTTTTTGGCGCACTTGATAGCCCGGATTTTTACCATTTGATGCTAAAAACTGCTCATCTCTTTCAAGGTAAGTTGATTCTGGCAAGATGATATCTGCATATTGTGAAGTATCAGAAACATACACATCCACACTCACAAACAAATCTAACTTCTTAAGGGCTTCTACAACTTCATCAGAATTATTTACTGTCATCACTGGATTTGATCTTGTAATCCATAATCCGCGAATTGCATAAGGCTTTTCATCTAAGATTGATTTAAAGACTTGAGAATACACGCCACGCTTTTTTGAAATCTTGCTAAACTCCCCATCCTTAATATCAATTAAATCAATGCGTGAATGCTTTGGAGTTGGAATCTTTGGTAAAACAGAATCCTTAAACACAGGAGCAACCTTTTCTCCAGCAACTTTATTATAAGTTCCAGCACCCTTTGGAAAATAGATTCCACCTTTTGTTTCTACATTTCCAAGCAAGGCATTAGCAATCGCAATTGCTCTTCTAAACTCAATTTCTTCTGGAGTGAAAGTTGCACGATGTCCAAAATCCACTATACAATGTGGCGCATAACTTGCGCATTCTCTTGTAATTTCTACAATCTTATCTGCTGGAATATCACACTCTTTTGCCATTTTCTCTGGCGTATAATCTTTGACACTTTCTTTTAGCTTTTCAAAGCCTATGGTATATTTTTCTACAAACTTTTTATCATATAGTTCTTCAAAAATTAGCGTATGCACAAATGCCATCATAAATGCCGTATCTCCAGCAGGTCTAATAGGAATCCATTCATTAGCTTTAGAAGAAAGCACAGAAAATCTAGGATCTAAAGAAACAAGCTTACAACCTTTCTCTAACGCTTCTGTAACTCCCCTAGCATAACTAATTACAATTCCTTCATATACATTGTGCCCAAAGTTTAACATATATTTACAATTTGAAAAGTCCCTACTTACAGAGCCTGAACCAAATACACTGGTAAGAGCTACAGCATATCCTGAAGGACAAGTGTTCCCGTGATCAAAAGTATTTGGACTACCATAAGCATATGCAAATTGATTTAAAAAAGTTTGTTCAGGACCAGACTTTGAAGCAAAAGCAACACTATGTGCACCATATTTTTCTTTAATCTCTATAAGTTTTTTTGCAATATAATCATACGCTTCTTCCCAGCTTATCTCTTTCCATTTGCCTTCACCTCTTTCACCTGTTCGCATAATAGGCTTAACAAGACGCTTTGGGTCAAAAAGTTGATTTGCGCCTGAACCTCCCCTTGCACAAACTGAACCACCTGTTGCAATAGAATAAGGATTTCCTTGAATAAAAACTTTCTCTCCATCATCTACCCTAGCTTCTATAGGACAACGTGTGCTGCACATCTCACAAATGCTTGGCACAAACTTTGACTCCCCTTTTAGCTTACCTTGAAACGCCCCTAAAGTCCCCGGCATACTCAAAGCAACAGAACCAACACCAACTCCCTTTAGGAAGTCTCTACGATTGACACTCAACTTTGCCTCCTTGTATTTTCTTTTACGAGATTGCATTTTACGACATTTTGTGTAAAAAGTCGGTAAAAAATTTATATTTTATTTATATTTTTTTATATATATCGCATTGTCATAAATATACTTAAAAGCACTTATTTATCGTGCTTTATTGATTTTTTAAGAATAATTTTTGATTTTACTTTAAGTTGAAATTTAACTAGAATATTAAAAATTTATGATTTTATTTCTCTTCATAAATTTTTATAATGGACTTTTTGCTATTTTTATAAAAAATTTAAAAGCTAGCATTACTTAAAACTACAATTTAGCCTCCACACAGTTAAAATAACACATCTCTTTATCCTTTGCAATCATTTTAAAACCAAAGCGTAAATATAATTCTATGGCTTTAATATTTTCACAAAATGCACACGCACGCAACTCTTGCACCTTTAAAACATTAAAGGCATATTCTAAAACTGCTCGCATTAATACCTCTCCATAACCTTTTAAAAAAGGACTTTGATAGATTCCAAACTCACAGGATTCTTCGCGAACAATTGCAATGAAATCTATCACGCCAAGTGGAATCGCATTTTCAAAAACCAAAAAATACTCTTTGGTATCATCATTTTTTAAAGATTCTATAAAGCCCAAATGCTCCTTTTGTGTAATGCTTTTTTGCTTCATAAACTTAGCAACATTTGCGTGATTGCGCCATCTTAGAACAAGCGCAATCTCCTTTGTGTTTAATTGTGTGAAATTTTTAAGTTCTAATCCCACGCTCATAAAACCTTTAGTAAATATGCAGAAAGCACACTCATTCCACCGCTTGCCACTAGGATTCCAACTCCTATAAGCAACAATCCAGCACACCACTCAATCACTTTAAAATAACGCTTAATCCCGTCTAAAATACTAAAAGCATAACTAATAAGCAGCGCACAAAGCAAAAAAGGAAGCGCCAAGCCAAGTGTGTAAATGATAAGCAATACAATGCCACTTTGCCCATCCACACTTGCAAGAACAATAATGCTTGCTAAAATAGGACCCACACAAGGTGTCCAGCCCAAAGAAAAACTAACGCCCAACAAAAAAGGTGTGAAAAAATCTTTTAAAACTTCAAAGTTTGTGTTGGTCCGCAATGTTTTTTGATAGTTTAAAAATGGAATCTTAAAAATCCCTAGCGTATGCAATCCAAAAATTATCAACACACCACCAGCAAAATAGCGTAAATTTGGACTTAGCAAGATTCCACCATTTAAAATTCTAGCTGCCACAGCACCAAAAACAATGAATACAACTCCAAGTCCAAGCACAAAAAATAATGCACTTCGTAAAATCTTAAAACGCGTTTTTAAATTCAAAGCACCTGTATTTTTAAGTTCATCTAAGGAGATTTCAGAAATATAAGAAAGATAAATTGGAATAAGCGGAAGCACACAAGGACTAAGAAAAGTTACAATCCCGGCAAGTAAGCTAATGAAATGCGGAGCATTTTCAAAAAGCCCAAGCAGAGATTCTTCCATTAATTATTATCCTAGCAAACTAGGCAGCCAAAGGGAAATTTCTGGAATATAAGTAATAAGCCCAAGCCCCACTAACAACACGCAAAGCCAAGGGACAATAGAAAGTGTAACATCTTTTAAGCTAAGTCCTGTAAGTGAGCTAGCTACAAAGAGATTAAGTCCAACAGGAGGTGTTAGCATTCCAAGCTCCATATTCACAATCATCACAATTCCAAAATGAATAGGATCAATTCCAAGCTGCACAGCAATAGGCAAAAGCAAAGGTGTCATAATCATTACAACTGACGATGGTTCCATAAATTGCCCCATAACAAACAAAGCAACATTAACCAAAATCAAAAACATCCACCAACTCATATCCATACTAACAAGATATTCTGCAATCATATGTGGAATACGCTCTCCAGTTAGAAAATGCGCAAATACAACTGCAAAACCAATAATAAAGAAAATCATTGCTGTTGTAATTGCTGCATCTAAAAACACACTATAAAGATCCTTAATTTTAATATCTTTATAGACAAACAAAGAAACAATAAGAGCATATACAGCACTAATCCCAGCAGCTTCAGTTGCTGTAAAGATTCCCGCATAGATTCCACCAATCACCACAAAAACAATCAACAACGCCCAAAATGCTTCTTTAAATTTCAACCATCGTTCTCTAATGCTTGCTGGCTTCGTCGCTTTAAATCCTAAACGAATTGCTCCAAAATAAGCATAAAGCATCATCATTCCACCAACTAAAAGTCCAGGAACCACGCCTGCCATAAAAAGTTTCTCAATAGAAACTTCCGCAGTTACCCCATAAACAATCATCACAACAGAAGGTGGAATTAAGATTCCAAGACTCCCAGCAGATGTAATTGCCCCAACTGAATAACTCTTGGGATACCCTGCTTCTTTTAATGCTACAAACATTACAGAACCAATAGCAACAACAGTAGCAGGAGAACTTCCACTCACAGCAGCAAAGATGATACAAGCTAAAATTGCACTCATAGGCAAACCACCGGGCAAATGCCCAACAATACTTTTAGCAAAATCTACAATTCTCTGCGCAGAACTCCCTTTACTCATTAAGGAACCTGCCAAAATAAACATTGGAATCGCCATTAATGCAGGCTTTAATCCATTAAGCATTATTTCTGGCACCGCAAAAATATCATAGGAGCTAAAAAATAACATCGTTAAAACTGCACTCACCCCTAGGCAAATCGCCACAGGCACACCAAATAACAACAACCCAAATAATACAACCAATAAAAATATAACGCTCATAAAACTACCTAATTCCCTAATCTTTAATCACGGAATCGTGAATCATCTCTTCTTCTGCACTTTTGACTACCTTATCTGCTGGCAGTAAAGAAACTTCATAAATTTTCTCCAAAGAACGATAAGTTGCACCCAAAAAAGCAATAGGCAAGCATAAAAGAAAAATCCACAAAGGAACACTATGTAACGCTTCACTCATATAACCAATCTCATAATTTAAATAGCACACCATCACGCTTGCATAAAACATAAATCCTAAAAATATAGAATTTAAAAGATGTGTTAAAAGCACGCAACTCTTTGCAAGCGAAGATGGAAATTTTTCAATTAACATTGTTACAGCAATATGCACTCCTTTTCTAAAGCCATAAGCTGCCCCAAAGAATGCTGACCACAAGAAACAATATCTTGCCACTTCTTCTGCCCAAGTAAGGGAGCCAATTTCTGGATAAAATCCTGCAATATAACGCACACAAACATTAATTGCTGTGATTACGATTCCAACTGCTAGCCCAAATACAGCGACACTTTTATTCATTGTCGCAATAACTCTATCTAACGCTTGAAAAAAATTCACCAATGCCCCTTACTTGTGATTTCAATTATTTTGTATTAATTGTTTTTTCAATTAATTCTTTTCCAATTAAATCATAAAATTTAGGATAAATCGCAATCATTACATCTTGCCATTGTTGCTTTTGTGCAGCATCTAGTTCATAAACTTTTGTGCCTGTCTTATCATCTGCTTTTAAACGATCAAGCAAGACTTTTTCTTCTTTAGCGCTTTCTTCTCTTTCATAAATTGTTGCTTCACGCATTGCAGTTGTAAATTTCTCCTGCAAATCTTGTGGCAAGCTATTCCAAAACTTTTCGCTTGCAACAACTAAATATCCCAAATATCCATGATTTGAAATCGTAATAGAACTTTGCACCTCATAAAACTTAGAATTATAAAGATTTGAAAGCGGATTTTCAGCAGCATCTACAACACCTGTTTGAAGCGCAGAATAAACTTCACCAAATGGCAATACTTGCGGAATTGCTTTAACTGCTTTTGTTTGTTCTTCTAAAACTTTAGAACTCATAATGCGCATTTTTTGCCCTTCAGCATCACTTGGCACAACAATAGGCTTTTTATTTGTGCTAAACTGCTTAAACCCTGCATCCCAATAATCAAGTGCAATGTAACCTTTAGAGCTAATCACATCTTTTAGAATTTTTCCTACTTCTCCATCCATTACATTATGCAAATGTTCAGTATCACGGAAAAGAAAAGGGACATCCCATAAATTAAATTCTTTTGCAAAAGGTGTAAATTTAGAAAAACTAGGTGCTGCAAGTTGCACATTATTACGCTTTAATTCTTGAAACACTTTATCATCATCAACAAGTTGCGCAGAAGGAAACACATGCACTTTAATTTGCCCATCTGTTAGTTCTTCTACTCTTTTTGCAAAGAAATTTGCCGCCTTTCCTTTTGGTGTATTTTCACTCACAACATGCGCAAACTTCACCTCATAGACTTTTTTATCACCTGTTGCATTTGCTGCTGCTTCTTTATTCTCACCACCACAACCAACAAACGCAAAAGCTGCTAATACTGAAGCCAAAATGATCTTTTTCATTAACTTTCTCCTTATAAAATTCTCTAAGATCAAGGTATTTTACAGATTTTTACTCCAAACTTGCGATAAAAACCCAAAAATACTCCCATTTTTCAATACAATCTACTATTTTAAATACTAAAAATTACTTTTAGTAACACAAAAAAATCACAAAGATTTATAATTCTTAATCGCTTGCTCTAAAATCTCTTTTGCAGCATTTAAGTCTTTATATTCCTTAACTTTCACCCATTTATTTGGCTCTAGCATTTTATAAGTTTCAAAGAAATTTTTGATTCTATCTAAAGTGATTTGTGGTAAATCCTCTAAGTTTTTGATTCTATCATATCTTGGATCAATCTTAGAAATAGGAACTGCAATAAGCTTTTCGTCCATTCCACTTTCATCTTCCATAATCAAAACCCCAATCAAACGTGCTTTAATCACACTTCCAGCCTGCAAAGGATATTCATTAATCACAAGCACATCAGCAGGATCGCCATCATCGCTTAAAGTATTCGGAACAAAACCATAATTTGCAGGATAAAACATTGCACTATACATTACTCTATCTACCACAACTGCTCCACTATCCTTATCAATTTCATATTTAATATTTGAACCATAAGGAATCTCAATAACAACATTTAGTTTATCCGGATTGCTTCCTACTTCAATTTTACTTAAATCCATTTTTACTCCTTTATTTTTGATACATTTTATGCATATAATTTGCTACTTCTGTGCAAAATTCCTTACCATTATAAATATTTGATACTGCAATTTGCGAAGATTCCGTGTATTTGTGTGTAATAAATATTGTATAGGTTTTTAGAATATAAGCCCAAAAACCTTGTCGAAACAAAGCACCTCCACAATCATTCCAAATAATACCATTTACGCCTTTAGTCCAAGGAAATATTCCACGATGAAACCAAACTCCACGCTCATTCATAAAAACATATTGTGCCCTCAAAGACAAAAAAGCAAGCGCAAAATTAATCAATTCCAAAATCCCAAAAATCACAATAACATTCCAAAAAAACTGAGGCAAAAAATACTTCACTCCATACACAACAATTGCAATAAAAATTAAATGCCCTAAGCACATTTTCACATAAGCAATCCAAGAGATTCCATATTTTTTAGATTGAAATTCACTGCCATCAACTTCCCCAAAATCCATTTTTACTCCTTAGTATTATTAAATTTTGCCCTTGATAAATGCTTCCATTTCGCTTGTGATTTCTTCAATCGTGCGCTCACCATTAATTTTATGTAAGATTCCTTTTTTGCCATAAAACTCTTGAATATCTTTTAGCGGTTCTTGAAACACGCGCATACGATTGTTAAAAACTTCCACATTATCATCTGCACCTCTTGCGCGTCCTAACACTCTATCGCACGCTGTTTTTTCACTGACTTCTACTTCAATCACACTTGTTAATGTAATATCATTTTTGTTTTGCAAAATTCTATCAAGTTCCGTCATTTGCTCTACACTGCGTGGATAACCATCAATTAAAACCACATTTTTTGGCGCATTTGAAATAGCTTCTATAATCGTCTTAACAACAATTTCTAAAGGCACCAGATTTCCCTTGCTTGTAAAACTATCAATAAGTTGTCCTAGCTCACTTCCGCTTGCAACTTCCGCACGCAAAAGCTCTCCAGTAGAATAATGCACCATAGAATCGCTATTGTTTTTGCTGATAATCTCTGCATCTGTTGTTTTTCCGCTTCCTGGTGCGCCAATAACTAAAAATAATTTTTTCATCTTTTCTCCTTATTTTTTGGTTTCCCTAATTCTAATATGCAATTCTCTTAACTGCTCTTCATTTGCAACACTTGGCGCATCTGTTAAAGGACAAGTTGCTTTTTGGGTTTTTGGAAATGCAATCACATCACGGATTGAATGCGCTTTACATAAAAGCATTATGATTCTATCTAATCCAAACGCTAAACCGCCGTGCGGTGGCGCACCAAACTGCAAGGCCTCTAAAAGAAAGCTAAATTTATCTTGAGCTTCTTCTTTTGAGATTCCAAGTAGCTCAAACACGCGACTTTGAATCTCTTGCTTATGAATCCTAATACTTCCCCCGCCAATTTCAAAACCATTTAACACCACATCATATGCCACAGAATTAATCTCTTCTAAATCTTTTTCATCTATGTTGCTAGGCATTGTAAAAGGGTGATGCAATGCTGAAATACTCCCATCATCATTGCGTTCAAACATTGGAAAATCGACGACCCACAGGAATTTATACGCATTTTCGTCAATGAGTCCCATATCTTGCGCGACTTTTTGACGCAATCTCCCCATATAATCCCAAACAATCTTTTTCTCTCCTGCTCCAAAGAAAATAATATCTCCGACACTAGCCCCCAAACGATCAAGCAGCAACTTTAGATTTGTTTCACTAATAAATTTTACAAGCGGACCTTTTACACCTTCATCTTTAATTTGAATATATGCTAAACCTTTTGCGCCAAATTTTCGCACAAACTCTTCTGCTTCACCTAAAGTCTTGCGACTAAAAAATGTATCGCCACTTTTAACACATAAAGCCTTAAAGCGATTCTTTTTAGAATCTTTTGCAATGGAAGCAAAAATCTCATTATTAGAATCCACAAACAAATCCCCCACCTCAACAAGTGGTAAATCAAAGCGTAAATCTGGCTTATCACTCCCATAAGATTCCATAACCTGCTTATAAGAATAGCGTTCAAATGGAGTGGTAATAGAGACCCCACACGCGCTAAAAATAGATTTTAGAACAGCTTCTGCTACGCCCATTACATCATCTTGATTACAAAAACTCATTTCTAAATCGATTTGTGTAAATTCTGGTTGTCTATCTAAACGCAAATCTTCATCCCTAAAACATTTTGCGATTTGAAAATATCTATCAAATCCACTCACCATTAAAAGCTGTTTAAAAAGTTGTGGAGATTGTGGTAGCGCATAAAATTCTCCGTGATGCACACGACTAGGCACCAAATAATCCCTTGCCCCCTCTGGTGTGGCTTTTGTCAAAATCGGAGTTTCCACCTCTAAAAACCCTAAATCACTAAGCGTATTGCGCGTAGCTTGAGCAACTTTAGAGCGTGTAATAAAAATCTCTTGCAACCTAGGATTTCTTAAATCTAAATAGCGGTATTTCAAACGCACATCTTCACCCACACTCTCATCGCCCACAGCAATAGGTGGCGTTAAGCTTTTGTTTTCAACAACCAAAGATTCCACAAGCACTTCAATCTTGCCTGTTTTAAGCTTTGGATTTTCCAGCCCTTCTCCCCTTTTGCGCACTTTTCCTTTTGCAATTAAAACATATTCATCACGCACTTCGCTTGCAATTTTATGCGCTTCTTTGCAATCTCTTGGATCAAAAACAAGTTGAATCAAACCGCTTCTATCACGCAAATCAATAAATACAACTCCGCCGTGATCACGATAAGTATTACACCAACCGCATAAACTTACCACTTCTCCAATATTTTGCTCGCCTAAATCTGCGCAATAATGGCTTCTCATCTTTAAAACTCCTAAAATTTTTACAAAACAAGGCGATATTCTAACAAAAAATAGTGGAAGGTAAAATTAAATCCTAAAGGATTGCGGTAATTTTAAGAAACACTTCGCTACAATACGCGTCTTTATTTGGCTTGAGTTTCAAGCAAACAGCTACTTCATTTAAATCTTTCTCATACTAGCTGTCTTAAATTTATCGTTAGGAGTTTATAATGAAATTGGCAATTTTGCCTATTTTTGCAGGAATTGCCCTAGGGATCTTAGCACCTGTTTTGGTGTATTTTGGAAATCCGGGTAATATGGGTATGTGTGCAGCGTGCTTTACACGCGATATTGCAGGGGCTTTAAATCTTCATCAAGCAGGTATTGTGCAATACATTCGCCCTGAAGTCATTGGACTAGTTTTTGGCGCATTACTTGGAGCATTGCTTTTTAGAGAATTTCGCCCACGCGCAGGTTCAGCACCGATTGTTCGTTTTATGCTTGGAATCTTTGCGATGATTGGCGCACTTGTATTTTTAGGTTGCCCTTGGAGAATGTGGTTACGCTTAAGCGCAGGGGATTTTAGTGCTATTGCAGGCGTATTTGGACTCGTGTTTGGAATCTTAATTGGAGTGTTTTTTCTAAAACGCGGATTCTCTCTTGGACGCAATCGACCTGCAAGCAAAATCGTAGGACTTGCATTTCCTATCTTCACGCTAGGGCTTTTAGGATTTTTAGCTTGGGGATTACTTGATCCAAACGCTCCAATTAAATTCTCGCAAAAAGGACCGGGATCTATGCACGCACCGCTTATTGTTTCACTCATTGCAGGATTGCTCTTAGGTGTAATCTTTCAAAAAAGCCGTTTTTGTATGATTGCAGCAGTGCGTGATACTGTGTTAATGCGTGATACCCATATTTTACAAGGCGTCATTGCGCTTGTTATTGCTGCATTTTTTACAAACCTTGCATTAGGATTATTCAATCCGGGCTTTACAGGACAGCCTATTGCACATAATGATACGCTTTGGAATTTCTTAGGAATGGCGCTTGCAGGGATCGCCTTTACGCTTGCTGGGGGTTGTCCGGGAAGACAGCTGATTTTAAGTGGTGAAGGCGATGGCGATGCAGGTGTGTTTGTTATGGGATTACTCGTTGGGGCTGCTTTTGCGCATAACTTTGCTCTTGCAAGCTCTCCAGCAGGGATTGGTGCAAATGCACCTATTGCAGTGATTGCTGGATTTATTTTTTGTTTGCTTGTTGCTGCATTTGCTAGAGAAAAACGCTAAGGAGAAATAATGGTGGAACTTGATGTGCGCGGGCTTAGTTGCCCAGAACCTGTGTTAAACTTAAAACCCTTATTAGAAAAGGGTGAAAGCTCAATTAAGGTGCTTTGCAGTTGTGGAGCAAGCAGCGATAATATTCGTCGCCTAGCAACACAACACGGCTACAATGTGGAATCCGAAACCGAAAATGGTGAAGATTTAGAATTGATTTTAAAAAAATCATTTTAGGATTCCATTTTTGGAATCCTAGTTTTAGGAGCAAAAATGCAAGATTTCCAAAAATACATTTATTTAGATAATGCTGCAACAACTTTTCCAAAAGCACCCGGAGTAAAAGAAGCAGTCAATGTATTTTTAGAAACCTTAGGCGCAAGTCCGGGGAGAAGCGGACACGCATTATCTATTCAATCAGGCAGAATCCTTTTTCAAACACGCAAGTCTTTAGCAGATTTGCTTGGTTTAAAAGACTGCAAACGCGTCATTTTTACACTCAACGCTACAATGGCAATTAACACTCTTTTGCAAGGGTTTTTAAAGCCTAATGATATTGTTGTTACCACTCAAATGGAACACAACGCCATTAAACGCCCTTTAAATGCGCTTAAAGAAACACTTGGCATTAAAGTACGCGAGATCCATTGTGATAGCACACATACGCTAGATTTACAAAGCGCAAAAGAACTTCTAAAGGAAGCAAAACTTCTTGCTTGCACACACATTAATAATGTTAGTGGCGCAATGACGCCTATTGAAGATCTTGCAAAAATCGCCCACACAAATGGCGCGAAAGTCTTACTTGACAGCGCACAAAGTGTTGGTTGTGTGCCAATGCAAGAGATAATGCAACAAGTGGATTTCTTAGCTCTTAGCGCGCATAAAGGTCTTTTATCCCCTATGGGAGTTGGTGCGCTTTTAGTTAATGATTGTTTTGATTTTAGAGAGCTTTCTCCGCTTGTTTTTGGCGGAACAGGGAGTGCTAGCGAAGAAGAAATCCAGCCAAGTTTCTTACCAGATAAATTTGAAAGTGGCACGCATAATATGCACGGAATTGCTGGATTAAAAGCAGGTTTAGAATGGATAGCGCAAATGGGTGTGGATAAAATTCACGCGTATGAACTGCATTTAAGAAATGCTTTAATTACAGGCTTAAATGGTGTAAAAAATCTTAAAATCTATCACACACAAGGTAACAGTAGCGGTATTTTATCCATTAATCTCACAAATCACCTGCCCTCAGAAGTTGCAATGCGTTTAAATAATGAATATGGAATCTGTGTGCGCGTAGGACTACACTGCTCTCCTTCAAGCCACAAAACACTTGGCAGCTTTACAAGCGGTGGCACAATTCGCCTAAGCCCCGGGATTTTTACCACAGAAGAAGAGATTGAAACAACAATTAAAGCCCTATGCACGATCGCAAAAGGCTAAAAGGGATAAAATGCAAAAACAACTTATTGAAGGTTATGTCTTAGTCTATACTACTTCAAGCGCGTTTGAAAGCGAAAATATCTTACAAAATCTAGGGATTTCTATTAAACTTGTGCCAACACCTAGAGAATTTTCAAGCGATTGTGGCATTGCTGTTTGGTTCATGTGCGAAAATATAGACAGTATCAAAAATGCTTTGGATTTTGCAAAGATAGAATATGAAATTGTAAAAAAATGATACAATCCAAACCTTTTTGATATAAATAATTAGGAGGGATTATGCTTAGAATCTTTTTTCAAATCATAGGTTTTGCGCTACTTTTTTTAACACTCTTTAGCATTGCTAGAGTGATTATGGGGATTGTCTTTGTCCCTAGTGCAATTATAGAATCTAATCGTGGTGATTTTTATCAAATGTTTGCTTTAGGTGCGGTTACTGATTTAAGACTTATTGCCACAGCATTTTTGCCCCTTTTGCTTTGCGCTTTGCTTGCAAGTTTTGCTCCTGCTTTAAAGACTTATTATAGAATTTTAGAAAAATTAAATAAAGCTTATAATATTTTTTCTAATATTTATATAGGATTATTTTCATTTATTTGTATTATATTTTGTTTTATAAATTTCTATTATTATCAAATGTATCAAAGCAATATTACAAGTTTTATTTTTGGACTAAAAGATGATGAAACAAGCGCAATTATTAGCATTATTTTAAAGGATTATCCTGTTTTTTCTCTTTGTATTCTTGCGATAATTTTTAGTGGATTTTGTGTGTTTTTAAACACAAAAATCTTAGCAATTACCCCCCCCCCCCACCCAGACAGATAAAATCCTTAAGCACTCCTAAACTTCTAGCATTCTTTTTAGCCTTTGCACTTCTTTATACGCTTGCGCTAAGGGGACCTTTTAGACATATTACAATGAATGTTGAAAACTATCGCTTCTCTAGTGTGGAATCCTTAAATGCTATTGCACTAAATCCCATAATGGCATTTGCTTGGGCACATAAAAATTACAAAAAAGAATCGCTTGGAATCATAGCTCCTGTTGATGAACGCCTTATGGAATCTTTTTTGCCGCATTTCCCTCTCTTCACAAAAACTCCACAAAGTCCACTTGTAAGAGAGCAAAAACCGCATATTATGGTTAATCTTATGGAATCTTTTGGTAGTAACTTACTCTTTTTTCACAGCAAAGACTTAGATTTATTAGGCAGTCTAAAGCCCCATATCCAAGAAGACTTTTTTTGGGAGAGATTTTTGCCTTATGAAAATGGAACTGCGCCAAGCCTTTCATTTTTATTTTTTGGCTCTCCCACTACACTTTCAAAATCTAATTACAGCAGACACTATCTCTCATACTCTCCTATTGAAACTTACAAGAAGCAAGGTTACAAAGTTGTTTTTCTAACCTCCGGTAATCGCTCTTGGTATGCAATGGGGGATTTTATGCTCACACAAAGAGTGGATTTAATTCTTGACGAAATTGTTTTACAAAAACACTATCCAGAGTCCATAAAAACTAGCAATTCTTATGGGATATTAGATGAATATATGTATCGTGCGGCATTTGAAATTCTACAAGACTCCACGCAACCTCTTTTAATTTTAGCACTAACAACAAGTAATCACCCGCCTTATCCTAATGTAGAAAAAACCATTAGCGAAAACGCAATCCCAAAAGAACTCAATGCGCGTTTAAACAAAGACAAAATTGCCCTGCTTAACACCTACGCTTATGCAAATAATGCCTTTGGAGAATTTTTAGAATCCATTAAACAAAGTTCTTTTAAAAATAAAGTGATAATTGCCGCCACAGGAGATCACAGAGTGCGCGATGTAATAAGCGATGCAAGCAAAGAAAAAGCTCTAAGTTTTGGCGTGCCATTTTATCTTTATGTCCCTAAAAATTATCAGCACAACATCAGCTACAATCCTAAGCGCGTTGGCTCACACAAAGATATTTTTGCCACACTTTTTGCGCTTTCTTTAGATTCTGTAGAATACTTAAATTTAGGCGGAAAGAATATGTTAAGCAAAGAAAGCGAAGAAAACTTTGGCTACAATGTGTCCGTATCCATTGATCATAATGGAATCTATCCTAAAGGCGCAAATGAGGGCTATAGCTTTGCAAATACACATAATTTATTAGATCATCACACTGCATTTAAATCTCAAAATAATGATTTTATTAAACTTTATGAACAATATTTAGACTATCAATTTCGCTACCGGTTGATTAATCTACAAAAACAAAACGAAAAAGAGTTTGAGAGATAGTTTAAAAAGAATCAGAAAAAGTGGCTCCGGATGTAGGATTCGAACCTACGACCAAGCGGTTAACAGCCGCCTACTCTACCGCTGAGCTAATCCGGAACAAGAAAGCTCATTTAAAAAATGAAGTGTGATTATATAACAACCAAACTCCTATGTCAAGATATTTTTAAAATTTTTGCACTATTTTGGGATTTTTAAACTTTAAAATACTACAATTTTTCTTTTAATCCACATTGAAGGTTATGTATGGGACGAGCATTTGAATACCGCAGAGCAAGCAAGGAAAAGCGATGGGATAAGATGTCGAAACTTTTTCCAAAACTAGGTAAAGCAATTAGCATTGCCGTTAAAGAAGGAGGGAGTGGAGATCCAGATATGAATTCTAAGCTAAGAAGTGCAATCCTTGCTGCAAAGGCACAAAATATGCCAAAAGACAATATTGAAGCAGCGATTAAACGCGCATTAGGCAAAGATGGAATCCAAATTACAGAAGTAAATTATGAAATCAAAGCTCCACACGGCGCGCTGTTTTTTGTAGAATGCGCTACAGATAATACCACAAGAACAGTTGCAAACCTAAAGAGTTATGCAAACAAACTTGGCGGACAAATGCTAACAAACAACTCCTTAGAGTTTATGTTTTCACGCAAAGCACATTTTGAAATTAGCAAAGAGGGTATCACGGATTTAGAAGAGCTAGAGTTAAACCTCATTGATTCTGGGTTGGATTCTATGGAAGTTGAAGAAGATATTATCCATATTTATGGGGATTACACAAGCTTTGGGACTTTAGCAAATGCACTAGAAGAAATGCAGGCTAATGTCAAAAAAGCAGCACTAGAGAGAATCGCTACAAATCCTGTGGAGTTTAGCGAAGAGCAACTTGTGGATATTGAAAAATTGTTAGATAAAATTGAAGATGATGATGATGTGCAAGCAGTTTTTACTAACATTGCGTAACATTATCACGAAATTTTAAGGGTTTTGCCACATTTTAAGCAAACTTATCACACAATGTAAGCTTAAAATTCAAATAAAGGAATAATGATGTTAGAAAAATTAACAAAAGATTCTTATCAAAATGCAGTCAATAATGGCATATGTATGGTAGCAGTAGGTGCGCCTTGGTGTCCTGATTGCCGCAAAATTGAACCTATTATTGGAATGCTTATGCAAGAATATGGAGAAAAGGTTAAATTTTATGCTGTAATGGCTGATGAAGAAGAAGCCTTGAAAGAAGAGCTAGGCGTGCGTAGAATCCCGACGCTAATTTTTTACAAAAATGGCGCAGAAGTTGGCGAACGCTTAGTTGAGCCAAACTCTAAACCCCTCATTGAAAACGCTATCAAAGCAACCCTAGAAGCGTAATTTATGCACCCTTTGCGGTGCGTGTCTTGTATTCTCATTTTTAAACTTTACAAATATTAATGACTTTTTTGGAAGTAGCGATGCTAATTATAAGTTTTCAGCACAAGAAAAACGCTATGGGATTGGTGCAAAAAGCACTTATGGTTGGGAGATAGATCCTAGATTCGATGTTGCTAAAAATCCTAATGAGCCAAACCGCTTTGGTTAGGTTGTTGAAATTGATCCTTATGATGCAAACTCCACTCCTATTAAACGCACAGCACTTGGACGCTTTAAACACGAAAATGTTGAGATTGTTATTTGCAAAGAAGGTAATGTAGTAGCCTATATGAGAGATGATGAAGCTGATGAGTTTTTATATAAATTTATCTCAAAAGGTAAATTTGATAAAAACAATCCAAAAAATAATAAAAATCTCTTAGAGGAAGGAACGCTTTATGTTGCTAAACTTCAAGGGGAAAATCTTAGCGGTAATGGAGAATGGATTGAATTAAGTTATGGCAAAAATGGATTAGACGCTAAAAACGGATTTCACTCCCAAGCAGATGTTTTAATCAATGCGCGCCTTGCAGGAACAATTGTTGGTGCAACTCCAATGGATCGCCCAGAATGGATTGCCGTTGATCCTAAAGGCGAGTTTGTTTATGCAACACTTACAAAAAAATAAAAAACGCGAAGTCACAGATGGTGCAAACCCAAGAGCTAAAAATATTTATGGACAAATTATCCGTTGGAATCCTAGTAGTAATAATCACCTAAATGTGCAGTTTAATGGGATATTTTCTTGCTTGCTGGAAACCCTTCACTCTATCCAAACGACTTACGTAAGGGAACTAAAAACATCACAAAAGACAATATGTTTAACTCTTCTGATGGCTTGAAGTTTGATCAATTTGGACGCCTTTGGATTCAAACAGATGGCAATTACTTTAACAAAGGAGATTATGCAGGAATGGGTAATAATCAAATGCTTTGCGCAAATCCTATTACAGGAGAAGTTAAACGCTTCTTAACTGCTCCAATTGCTTCAGAAGTTACAGGAATTGCCTTTTCACAAGACTACAAAACAATGTTTGTAGGAATCCAACACCCAGGCGAAAAGCTCGCGCCAAGCCATTATCCAAATAGTGGAAACTCCACGCCTAGAAGCACAATTGTGCAAATCACTAAAAAAGATGGTGGGATAATCGGCAGTTAAAAAACTTGTTGGTATTTGTTGTATGCTAAAATTAGCACCAAATACCGCACGCCCTTGCCTAGTGCTATAAATACACAAGCTTTCAAAAAAGAATAACGATACACCCCTAAAGCTAGGGCAAACAAATCTCCCAAAAACGGCAAAAAAGTAAAAAACGCATAAAGGAATCCTTGTTTTTGGATTCCATCTTTATAACGATAAATCTTTGTGTGCATCTTCCTAAAGCGTTTAAAACAAAAAGAATCTCCCAAATATCCTATACCATAAGTAGTTAGTGATCCTAGCGTATTGCCAAGTGTTGCTACAATCCACACCAAAACCCACGCATAATCAAGCGCTAAAAAGCCCACCACAAAGGCTTCAGAACCTAGTGGATAAAGACTGCTTGCAAGAAAACAAATTAAAAATAACCCAAAAAGAGATTCCACATTATAAAATTTGCCACTAAACTAAACTTGCCATTGCAAGCAAAATCCCAAGTGGTGCAATATAGCGAATCACCACATACCAACCCTCAAAAAAGATTCCTTTTAAATACCCTTCACTCATTGCATACACACGATCTTTTGGTAAAATCCACCCCATATAAATACACATAAACACGCCTGCAAGCGGAAGCATAAACGAACTTGTAATATAAACAAACCAATCAAAAAGATTCTTACCAAAAAATGTTAAATCTGCAGAAAATGCCGCTGTATTACTAAGCAACACAATCACGCCTAATAAATAAGCACATAAGACACTAATAAGATTTGCGTTTTTACGCTTCATAGAATATCGCTCAATGAAATAACTATTTAATGGTTCTAACATAGAAACTGCTGAAGTAATCCCAGCAAAAATCAATGCCACAAAAAACAAAAACGCAATCACTTGCCCACTAACACCCATATTTGCAAAAATTAGTGGCAAGGACACAAACACAAGTCCTGGTCCCTCTGTTGGTTCTGCACCATAACCAAAAATAAAAGTAAAAATCACAAGTCCAGCAACTAAACAAAACAAGAAATTAAGCAGTGCAACAATCACTGCAAAACGCACAAAATTTCCGTGTTTTGGCATAGAATTTGAATAGGTCAAAATCACTCCAACCCCTAAAGATAGTGCAAAAAATGCTTGCCCAATCGCCTTTACTATAACTTCTGGAGTAATCTTACTAAAATCGGGCAAAAAGAGAAATTTAAAGGAATCCAAAAACGCGTCTTGAAGCATTGAATATACAAGTAATCCTAAAAAAATAAACAACAACATCGGCATCAAAATCAAGTTTAACTTCTCAATCCCAGCTTTCACACCGCGATTTAAAATATATGCACAAAGTGCTACTACTAAAAAATGCCATAACATCTGCCAAAGAATCTGACTAGATGCAAAATCTCCCCATAAATTTTTGGTTCCCTCTAGCGTTGTTGGCATCCCAATAATGCTTAAAAACATATAATGCACAAGCCAACCTAAAACCACCGCATAAAAAGAGAAAATCAACACGCCAGAAATCATCATAAATCCGCCGTATTTTAAAAAATTTAAGCGTTTTGGGGCAAATGTTTCAAAAGTGCTTACTGCATTTTGCCCACTTGCCCTGCCAAAAAGCATTTCTACAATAAACACACTCAAACCAACAACTAAAAACGCCAACACAAAAATCAAAACAAAAGCAAAACCACCATTTTGCCCAACCAAATAAGGAAAGCCCCAAATCCCGCCAAGTCCAATCGCACTTCCAGCAGTGGATAAAACAAATCCTGCTTTAGAAAATCTCGTCATAATACCGCCTATTTTCGAAGTAAATCTGAGATTATACAAAATTTAAAAAGAAATTCCTATTTTAAATTATTTATTCATAACAAAAATCAAAAATTTAAATCCTAATATCAAAACTATTAAATTTTCAGAATAATTCCTACTATACACTCACAACAAATAAATTTAGTTTTTCTCTTTTTATGTATGAAACCCCACTTCACGTGTGCTATCAAAGTTGGATTTCAACTCACGTTTGATTTCATTTAAAAAGCTCTGCGTACTAAACTCCGGCTTTTTAGAGCTTGCAATCTTATAAGCAGTATTTTTTACAACAAGTGCGATTTGTCCGCCACTTAGATTAAACTCTGCAAGTTTTTTAAGATCAAAGTCTTTAGAAAAAGGGGCATTTTTAGGCAATAATTTCTCCCACAAACGCACCCTTTCTTCAAAATTCGGTCGCTTAAATTCAATCTTATAATTAAAACGCCTAGAAAAAGCTGTATCAAGCGTTTCAAGCAAATTTGTCGTAGCAATTAAGATTCCATCAAATTTTTCAATCTGTTCTAAAAAAATATTTTGCATTTGATTGTGCATTTTATCTGCTCCGCTTCCACTTGTTGTGCGTGCGCTTAAAAACTGATCTGCCTCATCTAAAAGCAGAATCGGATTTTGTTTAGAACTTTCACATAACTCTTTATAAGATTCAAAGATCTTGCGCACATTTTTTTCACTCTCTCCTACATACATTGACAAAATTTTAGAACAATCAAAACTTAGCACAGGTTTTTTAAGGGATTTTGCAAGAGCTAGTGCTGTCATTGTTTTGCCTGTTCCTGCTGCACCATAAAAAATAATCTTTGCATCAATCCCACGCTTTTTATCCTTAATCCCCCAATCTTTTAAGCGTTGCAAAACTTTGGAATCCATTTGTTTAAGTAGCACTTCTAGAGTTTCTTTTGTGTTAGCGTTTAACACAACATCATTTAAAGTTGCTTTTGGACGCAAAAACTCAAAAATATCTTGCTCCTCCACAAGAGATTCTAAATTTATGCGCTCTTTTGTGTTCTGTGTTTGGGGATGTGTGATTTTTTTTAATACACCATCTGGGATAAAAAATGTCCGACTTACGCCACCAAATGGGTTTAAAATCTCATCATAATCTACAAGTCCTTTTTCCACCAAACGACTTCTATCATCTAAAAGAGCGCGATTTTTCATTTTTTCATAATCATTCATACTCACTAAATTAATCAGCACTCCAAGCTCTCTACCCTCACTCTCCTTGCCTAAATACTCTTCTCTAATCAAAGCCAAAAAAATAATTTTTTCCTGCGGATTTAAGCCATACTCTTTACATAAACTCTCTAAGCCTAATTTCTCTTTTGTTAGCTCCAAACGCCCTTTAATGCGATCTTGTAAGAGTTTGTATTTTTGCATTCCTTTTTTAAGAAGTGGTGAAGCGTGATTGTCTTTTTTATGCGGACTTAAACTATGAAGAAGCTCAATACAAGCAAATTGATCTTTTAAATATTCTAAATGATCATTATAAGGAGCAATCTTAGGGAGCTTAGGATTAATTCCTCCTTCTTCAAGTAGCTTTAAAAAACTTGTGCTTAAAGAAATTGTCATATTTAATAATTCTAAAAGCAATTCTTCTTGATTTAAATGTTTCAGAAAAATATGTTGCGCAATCCAACCTGTATCTAAAAGATTCTTAAAAAAAGGCAGATATTGCAAAACTTCTATTTCATCTTTTGGAGCAAAAAGCGCATTAATGACATCCAAGCAAACAACTTCGTGATCTCCTTTTAAAAACTCTGTGCATAAATAGCGCAAAATCAACGCTTCTTCTTTGCTGCACTTTAAAAAAGGATAAATTTTTGCTTTATTAATATTGCTTACTTGTAAAAAATCAATCAAATACTGCACGCATCAACCCCTTTGTCATCATAAGGATCAAGATGTGTAATCACCACCCAATGTCCTTGTAGATTTTGGATTTTACACTCTAACATATCCGCCACTGCGTGCGCGTCCTTTAGCAAAATATCCGAACTAAACACCAAATGCACCTCTACAAAATGCGTATCCCCACTTTGCCTAGTTTTTAGATCGTGGTAGCTTTTGACCTCTTTTGCAGAATTTAAAATTTCCTTAATCGCTGTGATTTTCTCATCATCTAACGCACGATCTAGCAAGACTAGCACACCTTCTTTTAATAGCCCAAAAGCAGAATACCCCACATACAGCCCAATAGCAATCCCAAAAAGCGCGTCAATAATCTCAAAGCCTGTAAGCTTAATAAGCACCAATGCCACAAGCACCGCGCCATTACTTAAAATATCTGTCTTATAATGCAAGGCATCGGCTTTTATCACAAGATTATTGCTCACTTTTGCAACATAGTTTAGATACAGCACAAGACAAGTTGTTAAAATCAGCGAAAACACCATTACAAACAAGGACAAATCAAGCCTTGCTAGCTCACTTCCTAACGCGATTTTTTTTAGCGATTGATAAAGGATAAAAATCCCAGAAACTAAAATCACACTCCCTTCAATCACAGCCGCTAACGATTCTATCTTGCCTCGTCCATAGTTAAACTTCACATCAGCAGGTTGCTCTGCTTTGGTAATAGCATAGAGATTAAAGAGTGAAGCCGATAAATCAAGTAAAGAATCAATCGCACTTGCAAGAATCGCCACAGATCCACTAATAATCCCAGCAACAAACTTCACCACAATCAGCACACATGCCACACAACTTGATACAATCGTAGCCTTGCGCTGGATACTTATTTTTGGCTTTTCTGTCCCTAAATCTAAGCAATTCTTTGATAAATTCTCACACATTTTACACCTTTAAACCGGAGGGAGCAAATAAAGCGGCTTTAAATCCGTATCAAAAATGCTCTCATCAAGAACACTAGGCAAAGCAAAAGGCAAAATATGCGGAATCCTAGCAAACTTTTTCACGCAAATTGCTGCATTTGTTAAATCTTCACATACAAAATAGCAATCTCCATAAGCTCTAATAGGAGAATTACCATTAAAATAAAACGCGTGCGTAGCAAAAAGCTTCACTTCTTTTGCAATCTCTAATGTTTTTGCAAAAAGATAGAGCAATTTTAATGCCATAAAACTCCCAGGACCCCTTGCAAAATACAGCGCATCAAACTCTACACCCCATTTTTCTAACTCCATAAATTTAGGCACTAAAGCATCACTTAATGGCTCAACAATAGCAAAATCTCTACACAGCACAAAATTCTCATCATACACACCTATTAAGACAGGTTCTCTAGCAACATTTGGCAAGATTAAAACTTTATGCATTTTGCAAGGCATACTCATAGACTTGTTGCGCTTCTTCACTTTCTAAAATCTCATACGCATTACAATTCTCAAAAAGCTTCTTAGTTAGCAAATGGTTAAGCTTATGACTCCCAGCATAAGACACATACGCCCCAAGAAGAGGAATCCCAAGCAATGCCATATCACCAATTGCATCTAAAATCTTATGACGAACAAACTCTTCTTTATAGCGCAAACCTTCTTTGTTTAAAATGTTTGACTCATCAAGAACAATTGCATTTTCTAGAGAACCACCAAGTGCTAATCCTATAGAGCGCAAATATTGCACTTCATTTAAAAATCCAAAAGTCCTAGCTCGCGCAATTTCTTCTTTGTAATTTTTTGTTGAAAAATTAAATTTATAACTTTGTGTGCCAATAGCAGGATGTGGAAAATGAATAGAAAAATCAAAAACACAGGCATCATTTGGCTCAAAACGCACAAACTTATCTCCATCTTTAACTTCAATAGGGGCTTTGATTTTTAAAATCTTTTTTGTGGCTTCTTGTTTAACAATTCCAGCTTCTTCTAAAAGCATACAATACCCAATACTGCTCCCATCCATTATTGGCACTTCTTCATTATCAAGCGTGATTTTAAGATTATCAATCCCATAAGCGTGGATTGCAGAAAGCAAATGTTCTATGGTAGAAACCTTATGTCCGTCTTTTGCAATCACTGTTGCCATTGTTGTATCTACCACACTTTCAGGCTTTAGCGGTATGCTAATGCCCACATCACTCCGATAAAAATGGATTCCACAATTTTCCTCCAAAGGCTCTAATATCATTCTCACAGGAACACCTTTGTGTAAGCCAATCCCTACTAACTCGACTTTTTTTGCTATAGTTTGTTGTCTCATTATAAGCCTTCTACAACAATGGAATCATTTTTTCTATATACTTTATTGCGAGGATATTTTAACAACTCTTTATCTACAATCTCTCCACCAAAAAGCACATTACCCTCACTCACTTCACCTAAAATCATATATTCTCCATCGCAAAACACATTACCACTAATTGTGCCAAAAATTTGTAGATTTCCGCCACTTTGGATATGCGCGCCACTATTAATTCTCCCAAAAATTGTTAAATCCCCCTTTGCAATAATCTCTTCTCCACTCCTAATTGTGCGATTTAGCACAAGAGTGTTTGCTTGCGTTTTGGATTCTATTTTTTTAGATTCTGCTTTAGATTCCACATTTTTAGATTCCAACTTCCCTATATCTTGAGCCTTTGTATCAAGCCCTAAATTCTCTATGCTATTTGCTAAAACAAACCTTAATTGCTTCTGTTTTAAATACTCCAAAAGTTCAGCATAATTATGATTTAAATCAAAAGTAAAAACCAGCAAAAGACTTTGTAAAAGCCCTAAATTTTTATCAATATAAGCAATTATTTCTTGCGCTTCTCCTTCTACAAAAATAAACGCACGAAAATTTTTCTGCCTTGTTTTTACCATTTAAGAACCTTGAATTTGGTTGATAATTGTCTTTGCTTCATTAATTACATCAGTAATATTAAGTTTAATCCAATTTGAATCCATCCACTCCGCATTCCACACTTCATAGCCTTGCACAAGCACACTAAAATGCAAATGATCGCCAAGTGCTAGTCCTGTGTTACCAGTGTTTGCAATTTTTACATTAGATTCTAACACATCTCCCACGCTCACATCAGAAGCTGTTAAATGCGCATATAGAGTAGATAGTCCAAGTCCGTGATACACCACAACACTATTCCCATCAATACCTACAAACTCATTTAGCGTTACAATACCCGGATTACTTAAAATAACAGGGGCTTGCTTAATGCTCGCTAAATCCAATCCCATATGGTTAGACTCACTAACAATCTCTCCTTGATAAGTAAAGCGACGATGATCCCCAAAACTTGCCATTACAGCACCATTTCTTAAAGGTGTAAAGGGTTTAATAGCAAAGTTCTCCACAACAGATTCTATATCAAAACTAGAAGCCACTTTAAATATCCTATCAAAACTCTGTTCTCTCACGCCTTCATTAATATAGCGAAAAATATCCACTTTATTTTCAAATTCCCCTAAGCTTTTCTCGCCAATCTCCTCCACAAGCGTTGAGATTTTGCCATCCACAAAGGAATCAGTAAGTGGAATCGTGGAATCTTTGTATTGTTTCTTTTGCTGAAAATAGCCAATAGGCACAATACTAACATTGCCCGCGCTATCTTGTGCGATGATTTTTGGCGTAAAATTCTCGTGTAACTTTGACCAAGCAATTAACGCGATATAAAAGCCCTCCCTATAAAAAGGCTGTGCTTTAAATTCCAAGTTTCCATTAGTAATTACAAGGTTTTCTAAATTTTCATCACTTGCGCGAAAAATCACAAGTGCGCTCCCACCTTGCGTGATTTTATAAGAATTTGCTACCACTGCTAATTGTGGCTTTTTTGTATCAATGGCAATGTTAAATTGCTGTGTTGTTGTATTGCCTTTAAAAAGATTCCATTTGCTTGTATCTGTAACGCTTACTTCAAGAGTAATAAACTTTGTGTTATTTTTAATTCCTGCTGGCTTTTGGATTCCAATACAAAAGCTTTTTATCGGAGTATTTGTAATGAGATTTTGCGTTAGCGGAGAGATATTTGCATTTTTTGCTACACACATTGCATCTTGTGCATTGATTTGTTGCGCATCAAGTGGAATTCTATTACCATTTTCAATCAATGCGACACTATAACTTTTAATGCCTAGATTATCGCTAATTTCAATAGGAAAAGAATCCTTAAGATTCCACACTGCCTTGTCTTTAATTACAATCTTTGGTGCTTCTTTCTCAAAAGAATCAGAAGTTAGAGCAAAAATTCCCCCACCAATTAAAACTAAAACAACAATCAAACCTAAAATCTTCACAAAACCACTTTTCATTTTTGGATTGCGCATTACTTCCCTTTAATGCAAAATTTACCGCGATTCTAGCCAAAAAGTGCTTATTTAGAAGTAAAAATTAAAACTTCTCTTAAAGATTTTAAGATTCCTTATCCCTTTCTTTACTTTAAATAATATTCTATGCTTTTAAAGCCTGCGTGGATTAAAACTATTTTCTATAAATTTTCAAGATTAGGAAGTGAAGGTTGCTCTCCTTTTATTTTTGGCTTTTCAGTGGAAATTTTCTCTTTCCACTTTTTTAAAGATCCAATAATAAACTTTACATTTCTTTTAGTGATAATCTTAAAATCTTTACTCTTATCGCTTTTGTTAAATTCCATAATGGCTTGTTCATCTAACTTTGCAATTGACATTTTCATAGCAATCAATTCTCTATTCAAATTAAACTTCTCATCATCAAAAATTGCTTCATCATACATTACCGCTCTTTTAATCCCATAATCTTTGGCTTTACCCATTGCATGTCTTGAGCCACTATCTTTTTTCTTGTCCTTCTTAGAATCCTTTTCACTATAACTTGCCGTCAAAATCACCATATCACTAAAGAGTGCCTGCAGCCTATCCCTTTTTATATATCTATTGATATACTCAAACTTATTTTCTGCTTCCTTATAATATTCACTGATTAAAAGCCCATTTTTATTCCTTACTATCTCACTTGCTAACTCTCTATTTTCTTTTGGCAATATATTATCTAGCGTGCTAGGCAATATAGCAATTGTGCAATTTTGATCAGAAACACTCTTATGCGCTATAGTATCACAACCAAGCGCAAGACCACTTATGATAGTAGCATCATACTTTAAAATTTCCCCAAGAATCTCTTTTTCTAGTTGCTTAATTTCTTCAGTTGGTTCCAAAATGCCTATAACGGCGATATTAAAATTGTTTTTTGATAATAATTTTAAATCCCCTTCATAAGCAAAAAATACAGGTAAATCGTTCTTATTTTCAATTCTCTCAAAACGACATTCAGGAAAATCCTCGTCTCCAAAAGCAGTGTATCTTATGCCTTCTTTACTATTATCCAACAAGTTCCCAATCTCTTCCATTTCATTATTAAAATCAAATTTTTCAAGCTTCTCAATCTCCTTGTTTAATTTGTCAATCTCCTTGTTTAATTTGTCAATCTCATTGTTTAATTTGTAATTCTCTTCTT
>NZ_CALBGN010000016.1 GCF_937893305.1 uncultured Helicobacter sp. | reverse complement strand
TAACAAATAGGAGAAAAATTAGAAGAATTTTTTAAATTTCTAAGAAGATTTGGTGTTTGTTTATGAAAAGTTGATTAATTTTAAGCCTTCGCTACTAGTCTTGCAATAAGACTAAAATTTCCTTTATGTTCTATCAATGCTTCTTCATAAAACAAAATTTCTAAATCCAAAAATGCCCTTAACAGCTCATTTTTACGCAACAAATGACTAGAATCACTCACAAAGGCATTTTGCGATTCTATATGACTAAAAACAAAAGTTTCAAAAACTAAGATTCCATCTTTTTTTAATCCTTCAATTATAAAGGGGAACAAGCGGCGTTCTAAAAAATAGCTATTACAAATCAAATCATAATGGCAAGCTGGAATCTTAAAAGTATCCAAATCCACACATTTTGCATTAATCCCAATTTCGCCTTGCAGGGCATTAATTGCATAATTTGAAATATCCACACTATCGACACAAAAGCCACAATCACGCATAAATTTAGAATTTCTTCCCATTCCACAAGCAATATCCAACGCCTTGCCTACTTGTGCCTTTGCAATGTGATGCTCTAAAAGTTCTAAAGGTTTAGTTGGAATCGAATTTTCTTTATAGCGTGCATCCCACTTTAATGCATCACTCTCCATTAATCACAATACCGCTTTAAAATATCCCCATACATCTCAATACGACGATCCCTTAAAAAGGGCCAAATGCGACGCACATCTTCACTGCGTTTCTTATCCCATTTAAAAAACACAATCTCTTCGTTCTCTACGCTTGCTAGAGCTAATAATTCTCCTTGTGCGCCATAAACAAAACTAGATCCCCAAAAACGGATTCCATCTATAACGCCACTAGAATCTTTTTCAAATCCTACACGATTAATCCCAACAACTGGAATCCCATTTGCTACACTATGTCCCCTTTGCACGGCCATCCAAGCTTCTCTTTGACGCTCTTTCTCTTCTGTGCTATCTTGATCAAACCAACCAATAGCAGTAGGATAAATCAAAATCTCCGCTCCTTTTAACGCCATAATTCTTGCTGCTTCAGGATACCACTGATCCCAACACACAAGCACTCCAAGTCTCCCAACACTTGTCGAAATCGGTTCAAACCCTAAATCTCCGGGCGTAAAATAAAACTTTTCATAAAATCCAGGATCATCAGGAATATGCATTTTGCGATATTTTCCAGCCACACTGCCATCTTTTTCAAACACCACAGCTGTATTGTGATACAATCCAGCACTACGGCGTTCAAAAAGCGAAGTTACAAGCACCACACCACAATCTTTTGCAATCTTAGAAAAATATGCACAATCTTTTTCAAACTCTAACGCATAATCAAAAAAATCCACATTTTCACTTTGACAAAAATACTCTCCGCTATGCAATTCTTGCAGCAAGACTAGCTTTGCACCTTGATTTGCCGCTTCTTTAATCTTTTGTGCTGTAAAACTTTGCGTTTTAGATTTATTTCCCTTATATGCGTGCTGAATTAATGCAACTTCAATCTCCATTTCCACCCCTTAATAATCATCACCTTCATAGTCGCTATCATTGCTGCTATAATCATCTTCATCATACAAAAATCTATCGCTATCTTCATAATCTGAATCATAGCCATCATACTCTTCTTCTTCAAAATCTTCAATTTCGTCATCATCAAAAGGTTTTGTTAAAATTTCCATAAATTATTCCTTACTTAAAATTAAAGCAACTGCTTCACTTGCCAAACGCAATCCAAAGCTAGCCGTTACACCACTAAAGCTTCCAAGCTCTTTGCATTTTGGCTCTTCTGGGCTAAATGCCACCATAAAATCTCCTTTAAATCCTTGTTTTTTAAGCCCTTCTCTAAACTTTCTAGCAAACTTATCCCCATAACTTTTCCAAATTGAAGCAAATTGAATTTGTGAAGGATCTAACTTTTTTGCGCTTCCTGTTGAGACAAGCAAATGCGGCATTTTAGCAAGCTTAGGCTTGTTTGCAATCCTTAGAGCTAAAGCAACCTTTGCATCAATATCATCAATTGCATCAATAACAATATCATACACACTAAAATCAAAACCATCAATAAACTCTTGAGTAATTTTAGAATCTAAACTCAAAATTCCTTGATATTTCTGTGATAAAACTTCTACTTTCTTGCGTCCAACTCCTTCAAAAGACCCAATTTGCCGATTTTGATTACTTTCATCAAACACATCATAATCCACAATGCAAATCTTCCCAACTCCTGTGCGATATAAACAATCCAATACAAAACTTCCAACTCCACCAACACCAAGCAATAATACACTAGCATTTTGTAATTTTTGAAACCCATTTTCCTTAAAAAGCAATAAAGTTCTAGCAAAACGCTTATTTGACATCAACCCACTCCCTAAGTCTTTCTAAACGCGCACGCGCAGTAAAGTCAAGTGTAATAGGCGTCAAAGAAACATAGCCTTGAGAAATCGCACTAAAATCAGAAATTTCTCCATTTTCTCTCTCACTCCAAGCAAGTGGGTGCAAACCTAGCCAATAATACTCTTCTCCGCGTGGATTTCTATGCAAATGTGCATCATTTCCATAAGTTCTAATCCCAAGTTCTGTAACTTTTATTCCTTTGCAATCTTGCGGTTTAAGCTGTGGGATATTGAGATTTAAAAATTCTCTAAATCCCAAAGGATAAGAGCCTTGAAGAATTTTTTTTGCAAGATTATAAACGCTTTGTTTTGCAAGCGCAAAATCAAAACCAAAATAATCCTTGTCCTTTAAAACTTGAGAAACTGCTAAAGATGGAATCCCGTGTAGAACTCCCTCCATTGCCGCACTTGCAGTTCCAGAATAACTCACATCTTCTCCCATATTTGAACCAATATTAATACCACTTACAATCAAATCTGGCTTCACCCCTTCATCATAAAGCGCATTAAGTGAGAGATAAATACAATCCGTTGGACTTCCATCATCTAACTTATAAAAATCATCTTCAAGCTTGACAAAACGCAAAGGACGCGTCAATGTCATTCCGTGTCCGCAAGCGGATTTTTCACTTGCAGGAGCTACAATTACACAATGCCCTAAAGGGCTTAATGCTTCCTTTAAAGCTAACAATCCCGGAGATTGATAGCCATCATCATTTGTAATTAAAATGCGTTTCAAAATCTTCCTTTAAATATCAAAGTAACTGCTCAAAAGCGCATTTAAATGCTTTTGTGCAGGCTTATTTAAGGTTTTAATCTGCCTTAATATAGAATCTTGTAAGAGTTTTGCACTCTTTTTTGCTCCATCTAAACCTAGTAAATTTACATAACTATTTTTACTTCCATCATTTTGCGTAGGCTTCCCTGCTTCTTGCGCGCTTTGTGTAGAATCAATCACATCATCACGGATTTGAAAAAACAATCCTAAATCTAATCCTAACTGATACAAATTTTTACGCGTTTTTTTATCACATTGCGCTAGGATTGCTCCCATTTCAAGAGAAGCAGCGATGAGTTTTGCAGTTTTGTTTAAATGGATAGTCCTTAGTTGCTCTAAAGGGAGTTTTTGTTTTTCAAAATGACAATCTAACGCTTGTCCTAACACCATACCATAGATTCCACCATTATAGCTCAAGGATTCTACAAGTTTAACCTTTATCTTTGGCTTTAGCTTAGAGGTTGCGATTAAATAAAATGCCTGTGTATTTAGCCCATCACCTGTTAAGATTGCTAAAACCTCATCGTATTTTTTATGCAAAGTTTCACAACCACGCCTAAGAGGTGCATTATCCATTGCTGGTAAATCATCGTGGATTAACGAATAGGTATGTAAAATCTCTAATGCAAGTGCTGGCGCAAACGCTAGCTGTATCTCTTCTGTCTTATAGCTTGCTACAATGCTTAAAAGCAATTTAGGGCGAAATCTTTTTCCTCCATTTAAAACCATTTCCCAAAGTGCCTTTTCATAATTTGGATGAAAGCTAGGAATTTTGGGCGCATTGTTTTTTAAATACGCTTCAAACTCTCTAAAAACTAAATCTATTGTCTTCACTTAAAAGCCCTTGCGTGAGTGAAGTTTGAGAATCTTCTGCACTCTTATCATTGACATCAATAAAAAACTGAAAATCATCACGCGAAATCAACCAACGCTGTTTTTTATCTGCATATTCTCCTAATAAACGGATAATTGCGTCATTACCTTTAGAAGTAGCCCTTTGATTCACGCGCAAAACTCTATCGCCTACCTTTAAACGCTCAAAACCATTTTTTGCATTTTTGCCTACATAAGTAATGACAAAATTATCATTAACTCCAATATACACGCGTGAGAAGAAATTATCAGGCAGTAACATTCCTCCACGCAATTTATCAACTTGCACCTGCACTTCCATATTTACACCATTGCGCTTAATTTGCACTGGAACAACTAAACCCTTTTTTAAATCAAAAACAACACGCCTAAAGCTTGCTAAATTTGTAATCATTTCCCCATTAACCGCCGTGATAATATCTCCATATTTAAAGGGATTTTTTTTAAAAAACGGATCAACAATGCTCACTTCTACGGCTTGATTATTCTGCACCACACGCACGCCAATATCACCATAATAGATAGAATCGCTATTAATAAATCGCTCCAAATATGCCTTTTCTATAAAGGCATTTTCTCCAATTCCGATTCCATAAATATGATCGCAAACCGTGCTAATTAAGCTATTTTGAAAAGTTGGAGTATTTAGCGTTGCAAAATCAATTGGACTTTGCATTCTTGTTGCAATCTTGCCACTTACACTATCTCTTGGGGTAACACTTGCCATTTCATCTTCTAAAATCTCCTTTTGGATTGCTTTAATATTTACTGGTTCTAATGTGCCTTTAGATTCTAAAAGATACATCCCAACAAAAGGATCATGCTTTAGCACTTTATAACCACGTGGCTTTTGCTTAGGAGAATAGACAAAAAGCACCACTTTTGTTCCTAAAGATTTAATTGCGATTCCATAAGTGCTTCCTACACGCTCCATTGATAAGGAGGCTTTTTTCTCACATGCTTTAAAATCATATGCAAAACTAGGAATACTAAAGCACAACACCCAAACAATAATACTCTTAAATACTCTCATCATTGCCCCTTTAATGGGAAATCCCCTAAATTTCCAAGCATTTGCATTGCCATACTTTTACGATTAGATTCCACATTTTTTAACACATCATTTAATGCACTCATTAATAAAATCTGCAAAGATTCTTTATCTTCAAGTAAAGAATCATCAATGCAAATATCAATAATCTCCCCTTCACCATTTGCACTAACACTTACCAAACCACCACCACTTTTTGCATTTAAAACCACTTCCTTATTTGCTTCTTGTGCATTCTGAAGCTTTTCTTGTAAATCTCCTAGTGTTTTTGCTAATTCTTTAGGATCAAACATTTCTTAACTCCTTTTTAATTGCTAGAATTTGATTGTTTTCATCAACTAAAACTACTTTTGGTTCATAGCTTTTTATCTCTTCTTTAGTGTATTGTGCATACGCCATTACAATAATTTTATCTCCTACTTGCACTTTACGCGCTGCTGCACCATTTAAGCACATATCACCACTTTTACCCATAATCACATAAGTAGAGAATCGTTCGCCATTATTAATATTTACAATATCCACTTTTTGTCCTTCTATTAGCCCAGCAGCTTCCATTAAAGCAACATCAATAGTGATAGAGCCTACATAATTTAAATTTGCATCACTCACGCTTGCGCGATGAATTTTGCTATACAACATTGTAAAATTCACAATTTATCCTTACATTTACAAATACAAGTTTCAAAAATTTAGTAATTTTAGCACAGAAGTAACCACAACGCAACTGCAAAAACATAAGCACTTCACATTTCTTTTAGCTTTTAGAAGTAAAATACAGTTCAAGTTTCAAGGAGAACATTTGCAATATTATCTAAAAATCGCTTTAAAATTTGGAATCTTAATTGCTCTAAGTCCTATATTTACAGCTTGTTTAGCCACTCTCCCAGATTCAAAATCTCTAACAAATTCTCTAAAGTTTAATAATACACTTCTCATTAGTCATTCTAAAACCATAAAAACCAACACAAATCCAAAAGAACAAATAGAGCTTTTGTTTTTGGATTCCAACTTAAATGCACTTTTAGAACTTGCCATTGCAAAAAACTTAGATTTACAAATCACGCAAGCTAGAATTTTACAAGCACAATCCCAACTAAAAAGTGCTTGGAGCTTACTATTTCCACAAATTAATGCCACACTTAATACAAGCTCAAACAACACGCGCACAAACACAACTCCCACCATAGAAACACGCACAAACACTACGCAAATTGGAGCAACACTCTCTTGGGAGCTAGATCTTTTTGGGAGATTAAGACATACCAAAAACGCCAAAGAATCTCTTTATCAAAAATCCTTACAAGATTTAGAAAATGCAAAAATCACACTATTTGCAGAGATTGCTAATTTATATTTTACACTTCTTGAAACAAGAGAAAATCTTTTTTTAACCAAAGAAAACATAGCTTACTACCAAGAAGCTTTAGAACTTACACGCTTAAAAGTAGAAAATGGACTGCTTGATAGCACAGAACTTTTTGAAAAGCAAGATCTACTCACAGAAGAACAAAATACGCTAGAACGCCTAAAGAGTCTTGAGGAAGAGAGCAAAAATGCACTTTTAATTCTCTTAGATTTAAATTTAGATTCCAACTTTTTACCCTTAAAAATCTCCAAAACTCTCCCTACACCAAAAACACATTTTAACCTAAACACTCTCCCAGCAGATACATTGCTCTCGCGCCCAGATATTAAAGCAGCACTCTTTAGTCTTCACGCACAAATTTACACAAAGGCAAATGCCAAAGCTAGTTTATTTCCTATTCTTTCAATTAGTGCAAACATTAATGATATTTTAACATCTAACACACAATCTAGCGGAAATCTTGCGTGGGGATTTGCAAGCTCACTTAGTGCGCCACTTTTAAATCGCACACAACTTACTCAAAACTATTTTTTACAAGACGCGCTCTTAAAGGAATCTTTTTTAATGCTTCAAAAATCTATTAAAAACGCATTTTTTGAGATTGAAAATGCAAGCTTTAATGTAAATAGCGCACACACAAAACTTCAAAACAGCCAAATCCGCCTAAACAATGCACAAAACTATTATGATTTTTCCCTAAATCGCCATTCCATAGGCTTAATTGACACAAGAGAACACGCCCTAAATAGTGCATCTTTAAATAATGCCAAAAAATCTCTAAACACTGCTAAAAGTGAGAATCTAAAATCACTCCTTGCACTTTATAAAGCTTTTGGTGGAAATTTGAATTTACAAAAGGATTTTAATGCACACAACTAAAGAAATTTTAAATACACTAAATCCAAAACGAAATTACAAAAAGCTTTTCACACTTGCAATTAGCATTGTTTTAGGGATTGCTTTGTTGCTTGCATTGTTATTTTGGTGGCAAAATCAAGTACCAGACTATCTTTACACCACACAACCTGCCAAAATCGGTGATATAGAATCTTCTATTAGCGCAAATGGAACACTCTCCCCCACACACGAAATCTCCATAGGCTCTGTTATCTCTGGAATCGTGCTTGAAGTGCTAGTTGATGTCAATGACAAAGTTAGCAAAGGGCAAATCCTAGCAAAGATTGATAGTGAAAGCATTGAGCAAAATTTATTGCGCCTTAATGCACAACTTACAAGCGCAAAAGCCCAACTAAAAAGTGCGCAAGTGCTTTTAGATGAAAAAAAGTGGCAATATCAACAACTTCAAGCACTCTACAACAAAACACAAGGTAAAACCCCCTCCAAACTTGATTTACAAAGCGCAAAAACTTCTTACAACTCTGCTCTTAGCGAAGTTGGAATTTATGAAGCAAAAATTATAGAAATCCAAACTTCTATCCGCTCTATTCAAGTTGATTTAAAAAACGCTCACATCACAACACCAATTGATGGCATTGTGCTTAGTCGTTCCATTGAAGTTGGACAAAGTGTAGCAGCTAGCTTTCAAGCTCCAGAGTTTTTTATCATCGCAGAAAGCTTAGAAGAAATGGAGCTTAATGTTAGTATCTCTGAAGCAGATATTAGTAAGGTTAAAGTAGGACAAAAAGTAAATTTTAGCGTAGATTCTTATCCAAACAAAATTTTTAGTGCGAAAGTCAATCGTGTCAATTTTGGAGCAGAACAAAACACAGATAACAACATCGTATCCTATCAAGCACGCATTAGTGTAGATAATAAAGACTTACTTTTGCGTCCGGGAATGAGTGCCACTGCTGAAATTACAACAAAAAGTGCTAAAAACGCTCTACTTATCCCAGCAAGTGCATTATATTTCTCCCCTAACACATTAGAAAAAGAATCCAAAAAAAGCTTTAACCCTTTTAAAAACATCAATCGCAAAAAAGCCATACAAAAACAGGCAAACTCTAGCGTATGGATTTTAGAAAACAAAACTCCAAAAGAAATCCCAGTAGAAGTCGGTATTAGCGATGGCGTTTTCACACAAATTTTTAGTGATTCTATCACACAAGGAACAGAAGTTATCCTAACGCAAAAGAAAGTGAAATGACACCTTTGATCACATTAGAAAATATCCACAAAACCTATGGAAAACCACCAAATGCTTTTGAAGCCTTGCGTGGTGTAAATCTCTCCATCACACAAGGGGAGTTTGTAGCCCTTATGGGACCTAGTGGTAGCGGCAAAAGCACTCTAGCAAACCTTCTAGGTTGCTTAGATAGCCCAACAAGTGGAATCTATAATTTTTGTGGTGTAAATGTTAGCAATCTAAATCTTAAACAAAAAGCTCTTTTACGTCGCAACTACATCGGCTTTATCTTTCAAGGCTTCAATCTTTTACCACGCACAACAGCTCTAGAAAATGTAGAACTTCCATTGCTCTACCGCCAAATCCCAAAAAAAGAGCGTCTAAAAAACGCAATGGAAGCTCTAAAAATGGTCGGATTAGAACAATGGCACAACCACCAAAGCAACGCTTTAAGCGGCGGACAACAACAGCGTGTAGCTATTGCTAGAGCAATTGTTTCTAAACCTTTATTTTTACTAGCAGATGAACCCACAGGAAACCTTGATACAACACGCAGCGTAGAAATTATGGAGATTTTAAAACAACTCAATATGGAATCCAAAATTACAATTTTAATGGTAACCCACGAACCAGAAATGGCGCAATACTCCACGCGTCAAATTAAATTCTTAGATGGCAAGATTCAAAGTGATTCTTCTATCCAAAGCTAAAGGAATCCAATGCTTTTAAACGCTTTTTTTCTAGCCTTTCGCCAAATTAAACGCAATATTTTACGCGCTCTTTTGACAATGCTTGGAATCATCATTGGTGTTAGTGCAGTTGTGATTATGATTACTCTTGGCAATGGCACAACACAAGTTGTAACAGAGCGCATTAGTAGTCTTGGTAGCAATATCTTACTAGTTTTCCCCGCACGCACACAAAATATTGGCGGAAGCGGTAGAAGACAATTTAGTCTTAGCGAAATTCAATCCCTAAAGCTCCAAACCACACATTTAACACGCGCTATTGCTCCTGTTGTTACTACACCAAGTCTTGTGCAATTTCACAAAGAAAACACACAAACACAAATTCAAGGTGTAGATTATGAATATTTCATCGCTACAAATTGGATAATTACTAATGGAAGAGGATTTGAAACACAAGATTATAGAGCAGGAAAAAACACCTGTATCATCGGTAAAAGCGTGCAAAAAAACTTATTTGATAAAACCTCCACAAATCCACTAGGAAGCAGAATCAAACTCAATAATATCGTATGTGAATGCATAGGAATCTTAGAGGAAAAAGGGCAAGGAGCTATGGGAAATGATCAAGATGATGTGATTTTAATCCCATTAAAAACTTATCAAAGAAGTATTTTAAAAACAAACTCTCTTTATAATATTTCTCGCATAATGATTTCTTTAAAAGACGATGTAGATTCCACACAAGCACTCTTACAAATCACAGATTCTTTGCGCAAAATCCGAAATATTAGAAGCGGACAAAAAGATGATTTTGAAATTATGGACACCAAACAAATTCTTAATATTATGCAAAACACAACCTCAACACTCACACTATTTTTAAGCGCAATAGCAGGAGTTAGCTTAATTGTGGGTGGGATAGGGATTATGAATATTATGCTAGTTTCTGTAACAGAACGCACAAGAGAGATTGGCACTAGACTTGCTATTGGGGCATTACAAAGCGAAGTGCTTTTACAATTTTTAATCGAAGCAGTTACCTTAAGTGCGCTTGGTGGAATCTTAGGGATTGTTCTAGCGTTTTTTCTCTCTTTTGGGATTTGTCAAGTTATGGATTTACCTTTTGTATTTGATTATACGATTGCTTTTGTTGCATTTTTATTTTCTGCCTGCATAGGAGTTTTGTTTGGTTATCTCCCAGCAAGACGCGCTTCAAAACTAAACCCCATTGATGCATTAAGACACGAGTAAAGACTACTCTTATGTAAAATACAACCACAATGGGACACTAATAAAGCTTACCAAAATCCCAAAAGTAACTGCATTTAAGGCAATTTTAGCATTAAAGCCAGCCTTATAAATAATCGCCACTCCACTTACAAGTGGAGGCATAGCAACTTCTATTAATGCCATTTTCCAAAGATCATTAAACTCCCCATAAACAACCCTAACAAAAGCAAAAAGCACTAAAGGAGCGATAATCATTTTTGCTCCTAGAAGCAATGCAGGATATTTCCACTCCAAAATTCCACGCAAATTTAATTGCACTCCAATAGCAAAGAGTGCTACCGGTGTGGCAGTTTGTGCTAGGGATTTTAATGGTGCAAAAAACGCTTCTGGTATCTCAAAAGGAATCAACCTAAAAAGAGCTCCACAAATAAGAGCTAAAAACAAAGGACTTTTAAATAAGCGTTTAAAAACTTCTACAAAGGAAAATGCGGTTTTACCATTTAAACTTAGCAAAATCGGAGCTAAAAACGCAAAGGGAATTCCTGTTACAAATTGATCAAAAATAATCACTTGATTTGCTTGTGCTTCACCTAATGCACCTTGCACAAATGGGAAACCTAAATACAGTGTGTTTCCAAACGTTGCCATAAAACAAAGCGTAATTAACACACTCCGTTCAAGCCTAAAAATTCTCCCAAGAAACAAAACAAACAGCACGGAAAATAGGTTTGAAAACAGAGCAATCAAGCACACAAGCAAAAAATCCACACTCACACTAGCATGATATGTTCCATTAAAAATTTGTGCCGGAAGTGCAAAATTTACCAAAAACCCAAGCAAAATTCCGCTTTGTTTATTCCCCAAAAGGCGCAAAACATTTGCCATATAACCGATAAAAATAAAGACAAAAATACTATACATCGCCAAAAGCATTATAATTCCTTGTTAAATTTGGGATTTTACCACTTTTGCTAGCAAAACACAATGTAAAAGTTGGAATCTTTTTTATAAGTTTTTGTAGTTTTCTTTGTTAGAATCCAAAACATAATTTTATTGTAATTAAGGTTACATATGCAAAACCACACCAAAATTCACGGATTTTATAAAATCAAACTTATTTTTATTTTAGCTCTTATGTCAAGCCTTGCTCCACTTTCTACGGATATGTATTTAGCTGCCTTAAATCGCGTTCAAGAAAGCTTTCAAACAAATCCTTTCTTTACACAACTTTCTCTTGCTAGCTTTTTTATCGCTTTTGCTTTTGGACAACTCATTTATGGACCATTAAGTGATACTTTTGGACGCAAGAAACCGGCACTGATTGGAATGCTAATTTTTATCACTTCAAGCTTTGGTTGTGTGGTGATTGACAATATTTATAGTTTTATTGTTTTGCGCTTTTTTGAGGCATTAGGAGGTTGTGCTGGAGTTGTTATTGCTAGAGCAATTGTCAATGATTTATTTGATTTTGAAGAAGCTGCTGGAGTGTATGCTTTAATGATGATTTTTAGTTCTCTAGCACCTATGCTATCCCCTACACTTGGAGCATTTTTGATTCAATATTTCCCTTGGCAAAGCATTTTTACTTTTTTGTTTTTTCTTGGAATCTTTTTGTTTTTTATGGTGCTTTTTGGACTTAAAGAAAGCGCACCACACCTAAAAAGACAGAAATTTTCTCATAAAGCAACACTGAAAAATTACCAATATGTTTTAAAGGATCGCACATTTTTAGTTTATGTATTATGTGCCGCTTTTACAATGGCAACAATTTTTGCATACATTACAGGTTCAAATTTCATTTTTGTGAATTTTTTTGGAATCTCTGAACAAAATTTTGCATTTCTCTTTGGACTTAACGCCTTAAGCTTTATGATTTGTGCTAATCTCAACACAAGAATTCTAAAAAAATTCAATGCACAAAATATTCTCGCAATCGCACTTTTAGTGATGCTTATTGCTCATTTTATTATGTTGTTAAATGCATATTTTAGTCCAAAAATATGGCTCTTTGAAATTTCACTTCTCAGTATTCTTGCTACACTTGGATTTATTATGCCAAACACTACTATTTTAGCAATGTCAAGATTCAAGGATCACTCAGGCACTGCTTCTGCAATTCTTGGAACAACTCAATTTGCTTTTGCAGGAATTGTTGCTTTTATTGTTGGAGCATTTGAAGCAAATACACCTATTTTTTTAAGCTTTATAATGTTTCTTGCTGTGCTTCTAGCAAATTTAATCTTTTTTGCTAGCGCAAATCATAGAAATTTACGCCATTAATGCATTTTTGTTTCACGCTGCCTGTTTTTACAAGAGATTCTAATATTACTTGAGATTCTACACTCCAAAGCGCCTTGATATCTCCCTCACTCATTGGACGCAAGGATAGGGTTTTTAAAATCTCTTCTTTATTAAGCTGCAAGTTTTCTTTATGGCTAGCTTGCTTACGTTTAGGCACAAAAGTTGGAATCTTATAGCGCAAAAACACCTTACCAATCTCTTCTAGCTCTTTTGAATTTAAGGATTCTACCTTATAAGCAGGCGGACGATCAACTGTGCTAATGTCTAATCGTTTAAGTGGCATGGGGGCTAAAAAACGCGCTATTTCTTGGATTTCTTGCGCCTCATCATTAATGCCTTTGACAAACAAAATTTCTGCATACAACTCCCCTTGAAAATCTGCACTAAATTGATAAAGCCCTTTTAAAATCTGTGCCAAATCCACATTTTTATGCGCTCTATCAATTTTTTTAAATATCTTTTCACTCACTGCATCTAATGAAAATTTTACTTTATCAAACAGCAAACAAGCTCTAGCAACACATACATCCCAAAGCAATGCACCATTTGTTAAAAGTAGAGTTTTCTTATCGCCCTTAATATCTTCTAAGCGCAACATTAACTCATATAAATACGGATACAGCGTAGGCTCTCCATTTGCTGTAATCGTAAGAGATTCCACATTTGGAAACTTTTCTAAACCTAGTTTAATCGCATTTAAAATCTCATCTACACTCAAAATCTCTTGCATACTCTCTTGTGCTTTTTTACCTTCTAACTCACAATATAAGCAGTCATAATTGCATTGCTTAAACTTTGGCGATAAATCTACCCCTAAAGACTCCCCGAAACGCCTTGATTGCACAGGCCCAAAAATAATATCCATTAAAAATTCCCTTAAACTTTTGCGTTTTAATTCTAAGAATTCTACACTATTTTTAAGTAAAATTTTTGAGATTCCAATTGTATTGAAGCTAAATTTTATATTCTTTTTTATATACTCATCACTTAAACCAAAATTTTAAAGGAGAAATTATGGCTGTTAAAATTACTGATATTTGTATCGCCTGTGGTGCTTGCATTGATGAATGTCCAGTAGAAGCGATTGTTGATGAAGATGATAGCCCAAATGATGATGGTTGCTATTTTGTTTATAATGACAAATGCGTAGAATGTGTAGGACACAATGATGAGCCTGCTTGCGCAACTGCTTGCCCAACTGAAGGTTGTATTGTATGGGATGCTGTTGCAGGTTCTCAAGCACACAGAGATGATATTGGCGACGACAAAAGAAGTTCGCACACTCCAGTTGTTGAATAATCTCTAATGGATTCCAAAATTGGAATCCATTTTGTCTCTCTATTTTTGAAGCTCCACAAGCGTTTTAGTAAAGCTCAATAAGTTTTCCCCCCAAGGTGTTTGCAAAGGCGAAAAATACCCCAGTTTTGCTCCGCTTTCTTTTGCGATAAATTCTGCTGCTTTTGTAGAAAATTCAGGTTGCGCGAAAATAATTTTTAAATTCTCTTTTTTAATAGCTTCAATCACTGCAATCATTTCTTGCATTTTTGGACTTTTACCCTCTACTTCAATAGAAATTTCATCTAAATGATAATCCCTTGCAAAATATGCAAGCATTGGATGAAACACGACAAATTTCTGATGCTCTGGCAAATCTTTAAGAGTCGCTTTTAATTGCTTATCTAGCAAATCAATTTCAGTGATTAAAATATGATAGTTTTTAGAAAAATCTTTCTTAGGATTTATTGCCTTTAGTCCTTCAAAAATATTTTTTGCAATGATTTTTGCATTACTAGGAGACAACCAAATGTGCGTATCGCCATCGTGATGTTCGTGTTTAGCGTGATAATGAGAGTCCAAAGAATCAATGCGCGATATATTAGCTCCTGAATCAAAAATTTTTATTGCTTGGTTTTGCCCTTTAAAGCGCGGAAGCCAAGATTCTTCAAACTCAATCCCTATGGCAAAATATGCCACTGCCTCATTAACCTTTCTAATCTCCAAGGCTTTTGGCTCAAAATCGTGAGGATTTACACCCGTGGTTACAAGAGAAACCACTTCATAAAAATCTCCAGCAATTTTTTCCACAAACTCTTTTTGCATAGGAATACTTACCATAACCACATCACGCGCAATTGCTAAATTAAACAACAAGCACGCAAAAATTAGAATCTTTTTCATTTTTTATCCTTTTAATGCATATTAAAACTTTTTTAGGCTACTATTTTACCCTATTTTTCAAAAAGCGTTCATAGCTCAATTGGATAGAGCATCAGACTTCGGATCTGAGGGTTGGGGGTTCGACTCCCTCTGAGCGTACCAAACTTTTCAATATTTAAACAATTTTTCTGATACAATACACTTCAAAAATTTTAATGAGATTACAATGGCGCAATAGGATTAATCCCAATTTATGCAACCACGCTTAAAATCTCCAAAGAATCCTTAAATCCCGATGGTTCAATCACAAAACAAAACATCTTCAAACACTGCCGATTTAGAAAATATTAATCCCCTTCTCTAATGCGCAAAAACACAGGAAATCTTGGCAGTCCATTTTGCGTAAGTCCTTGATATTTATAAGTAATTATTGCGCCAATTTGTGGCGGATTCTCTCTTTCTTTATCACTAAAACCTGATCCGATTTTAAAGCGTTTTTGGATTCCATTAATCATTGCTTCACAAATCACAGATCCCAATTTTCCAGTATTTTTTCCTTTGCCTTGTGTGTGTCCTTTTACAACACATTCTGCGTCCAAAAAAGGCTTTAATTTATAGCCAAGATTTAGAATAGCATTATGGCGAAGAATTACACCCTCCCCACCTTTTTCTAAAACACTTTGATAAAATTCCTCTAAATGCAATTGATTTTTAATAGGAATCTGTGGAATTATTTTTATAAATTTGCTGGGATTTTTATCTAAATATTCCTGCAAAACCTTCAAACGCTGTTGCAAAGTGCAATCCTCACACACTCCACGCACATCAAAAACTTGTAAAGTAACTCTCTCCCATTGTTTCTTTTCTTTATTTTTAATCACACTTAAAGTCTGAGCAAAGGCATCACGCTTGAGCCATAGCTCTCCATCTAGGATAAAGGGTGGAAAATTGTCTAGCCAAAACTTGGGAGCATCAATGAGATTTCCATTGCGTGTTTTTAGGGTTTTTCCATTCCAAATTCCACGCACACCATCTAACTTTTCACTCATCACAAAAGCTTGAAGTTCTGTATTACTTAAAGGGGTTTTATAAGGTTGAAATCTCGGAATTTCTCCAAAGGAGAAATTCCAAAAAAGATTCCAAATTAAAAAGAGTTGAATAAGAATTTTCAGATTACAAACCTTGTTCAATCATTGCATTCGCAACTTTTCTAAATCCTGCAATATTTGCACCAAGCACTAAATTTGTAGGATCACCAAATTCTTTTGCTGTTTGACTTGCATTAAGATAAATATTTTTCATAATTTTATGAAGCTTTAAATCCACTTCTTCAAAACTCCAAGAAGTCATTGAAGCATTTTGACTCATTTCAAGCCCACTTGTGGCAACACCACCTGCATTTGCAGCTTTTCCGGGACCATAGCAAATTTTTGCATCTAAAAATTTATGCACCGCTTCAATGGTTGAAGGCATATTTGCCCCTTCACTGACACATTTACAGCCATTCTTTAAAAGATTTTCTGCATCTTTTACATTTAATTCATTTTGTGTTGCGCTTGGAAATGCAGCAAAAGCGGGGATCGCCCATAGTGGATTATGATCACTTGGATAATCTTTCACACTTGTCCATTTTGCACTACTTCTTTCTTTTGCATAGGATTCCAAACTCTCACGCCTAACTTCTTTAATTTCTTTTAGCAATGCTAAATCAATCCCTGCTTCATCATAAATCATCCCTTTAGAATCACTAATTGTTACAGGTTTTGCTCCAAGTTGTTGCAACTTCTCTATGGTATAAATTGCAACATTTCCACTTCCAGAAACCAAACAAACTTTCCCTTCTAAAGCACCAAAATTACTATGCTCTAACATCTCTTGCGCGAAATACACACTTCCATAACCTGTAGCTTCTGTCCTAACCAAACTACCGCCCCAAAGCAAAGATTTACCTGTTAAAACCCCGTCATAACGATTTGTGAGTTTTTTATATTGCCCAAAGAGATACCCAATTTCACGCCCACCAACGCCAATATCTCCCGCTGGAACATCAGTGTGTGCGCCAATATGGCGATATAACTCATTCATAAAAGCTTGACAAAAGCGCATCACTTCTCTATTGCTTTTTCCTTTTGGATCAAAATCACTTCCGCCTTTTCCACCACCCATTGCAAGCCCTGTTAGTGCATTTTTAAAGATTTGTTCAAATCCTAAAAACTTAATAATTCCTTCTGTTACACTAGGATGGAATCTCAAACCTCCTTTATAAGGACCTAAAAGCGAGCTAAACTCAATTCGATAACCACGATTAACTTGAATTTCCCCTTTGTCATCTTCCCAAGTTACACGAAAATTAATTTGACGCTCTGGAATTACAATTCTCTCTAAAATCTTATATTTTTGAAACTTTGAATCTTTCTGCAATGCCGGCTCAATAGACTCTAACACTTCTTTAACTGCTTGATGAAACTCAATTTGCTCTGGATAAAGTTTTTGAACTCTTTGGATGACTTCTTGCGCGTAAGACATTATTATTCCTTTGGTGTAAATTGTATTTAGTAATTTGCCAAAGAATTGTATTAAAATAAATTTTAAATTAAACTTATGATTTAATATTTTTTGTTAATTTTAGAATTATATCAAAATTTATTTTTTCAAAAAATGCTTAATCAACAAAAATATCTCATTTTAGTTTAGTTTTTAAAAAAGTTGCCGATATAGTGAGTGTTAAACAAAAAGCAAAAGGAGAAACAATGCAAGTAGGCATTAATTTCTCTTCTTTTCAGGCTTTTGAATTTTCACACACTTCAGCCACCACGCATTTAAGTGTAAATCAAAAGAACCCTACAAAAGAAGAGATTACAAATACACAAGCAAATGGCGTTCCACAATCTAGTATTGACAAAGATGCTAATGGACAAACTTCAGAGATTCTCTCTGGTAATTCTCTAAACAATGGGCAGCTTAATGACTTTCAAAAAGTTATTGTAAATAAGGCATTAGAAAAACTCTCACAAATCAAAGAAGAAATGTTAAAAATGTGGGAAGAAGTGTTTGGAATGAAACCTAGTAATTCTTCTAGTGGCTCTTCTAATAATTCTCAAAACACTAATTTAAGTGTAGAATCCCTATTAAACACTAGTTTAACGCATAAAAATTTAGGGAATGGGATTAGTATTACACAAGGTTTTTCGCAATCTCTGCAAGTTTCTATTCAAGGGACGATTCTTGCAAGCGATGGAACTAAAAAAGAGCTAAATATTAGTATAGGAATCTCACAAAGTTTTATACAAAATATCCAAATCAATGGATCTAATAACAATACACAAGGTGGAGCGCAAGCACCAAATCAAAATGTTATCGATCCACTTGTGATTGATTATGAAGGCAATGGAACAGAACTTAGTGATACAAAAATGCAATTTGATTTAGATAGCGATGGCTCACCTGATCAAATTGCAACACTCAAAAAAGGTTCAGGATTTTTGGCATTAGATAAAAACAATGATGGCAAAATCAATGATGGAAATGAGCTGTTTGGCACAAAAAGTGGAGATGGCTTTAAGGATTTAAGCGTTTATGATTCCAATAAAGATGGGAAGATTGATAGAGAAGACCCTATTTATAACAAGCTAAGAATTTGGACGCCAGATGCAAATGGTGAAGGGAAACTTGTAGGGCTTGGAGAAAAAGGAATAGGAGTTATCTACCTTAGTCCTGTAGAAAGCGAAGAGTTAATGCACGGAGAAAAGGGAGATTTATTAGGAATTAAGCGTAAAAGTTCAGATTTTCTTTTTGATAGTGGCAATAGTGGAAAGGTGCATCATATTGACCTAGTTTCTGAAAAAATCAAAAACGATGCCTTACAAAATCAGGCGCAAAATGATGCAATTCAAGGAGGACTTACTCAGATACTTGCTCAAAAAGCCTATGGAAGTTTTCAAGCAAATTTTTTACAAGGTAGCTTTATTTCAGGTAATTTAAATGCAGGCATTCAAGGACAATTAGGAAATCTTGAAGATGGAATCTTAAATGGAATCTTAAATGGAATCTTAAATAATAGCAACATTAGTTTTACTCAAATTTCAAGCCTAAAAGTCAATATTTCTATTAGTTTAAGCTCGCTTCAAAGTGGTAAAAATGGTGTGAGCTTTGAGCTATCTGAAATGTGGACAAAGCTTGAAAGTAGCTTTGGCAAACTTGAAACAAACCAAAACAAACCAAATCAAAACGATAAAAATGATTCCAATTTAACAACAGGAAATCTTGTGGAATCTTTATTGGAGCATTTTGAAACAAGCTATAAAGAAATTAATCGCTTGCTCTTTGATTCAAACAAATTCAAGGAAAGTTCTGAAACTTTTAAAGATAATTTTCTAAACACACTACCACTTACGAAACTCTTGAGAGCATAAGCATTGCCTATGGAATCCAAACTTAATTTTGGATTCCAATTTTTTAAATAAAATTTCTAAAACTTCACTTACAACTAAAAATTACATTACCCCATAAGTTTTTTTGCTCTTTTTTTGCGCTTGGCAATACAATGTCTTCTAATATATTATCGGGGCTTTGCATTAAGCGAGGTTCTGCTTTAAGAGTTACCTAATCAATATCTCTAATGTCGCCTAATGTAATTTCCTTAATGGAACATTTCTTTTTGGTGAGTTTTCCGTATTCTTTTGTTTTTTCCAAAGCAAGCTTCAAAAGCTCAGTATTTAGAAAAGCATCGCTTTTTTCAAACTCCTCTTTACTTATATTCAAATCAATTTTTGGAAAAGCAAACACTAAGAAAGGGTTTTTAGAAACTTCACTTTCAATCTTTTCCAAAATCGCATTATACTCTTGTCTTTGAGATTCCACAAATTCACAATGCAAGGCAAAATCTGCTTCAAACCCTTCTTGTGTCTTCTTGCCATCTTTGTAATGATAGGAAGGATTGATTGCAAAACTCCCCCCTTTACAGATGTTATCATTCCTCAAAAAATCATTAATTGTATTAAAAGTCCTAATAACTGCATTTTTATTTTCAAGACTCAATGATTTCAATTTTTGAAGCTCTTTAGAACCAGAAACTACAAGATTACTAGAATATTGTTTAGGTTCAACATCTATAATGACATTTAAACGTTGCTTAATTAAAGTTTCAGCACTAGCTGAAATAGACACAACCACACATAAAAATAAAAAGTAAATAAAGCGCATCACAAACCCTTTAAAATTAAGATCAATATCATAATTTCAAAAGGCTAGAAGAGATTCTATTTAGGAATCTCTTAGTTAAATTATAATGCCTTTTTAGCACTCTCAACGATTTTTGCAAACGCAACTGGTTCGTGCATTGCAATATCTGCCAAAATTTTTCTATCTAGTGTAATGCCAGCTTTTTTAAGACCAAACATAAACCTTGAATAACTTATTGCATTAATTCTGCAAGCAGCATTAATTCTTACAATCCAAAGTTTTCTAAAATCTCTTTTCTTTTGTTTTCTATCACGGAATGCATAACATAAACTTCTTTCTAATTGCTCTTTAGCTTTTCTAAAGTGCTTATGTCTTGCACTATAAAAACCCCGTGCTAATTTTAAAACTTTTTTGTGGCGTCTTCTTCGAACTACACCTGTTTTTACTCTTGCCATTTTATATCCTTTACCATATTGCGGTGTGGTATTTCTACCAAACTTGCCCTAATTCTAGGGGAATGACATACTTAAATGTATGAAACTTTTAGCCTATGCCATACAGAGCATTTTTTTAACAGACTCAATATTAGCATCATGCACATACTTTGGTGCATTAAGATTTGCGATTTTTCTAGGGCGTTTTTTTGTCAAAATATGACTCTTAAACGCTGAACCGCGCTTCACAAGATTTTTTTTCAATTTAAATCTTTTGGCTGCACCACGATTTGTTTTCATCTTTGGCATCGTTACTCTCCTTTCATAAGATAAATATCAATTAACTATTTTTTAGGCGTTACAAGCATATTAACATAACGCCCCTCTACCTTAAAATCTCTTTCAATATTTGCCACATCTTCAAGCATCGTAGCAACTTTATTTAGCACTTCAAAGCCACCTTGCGGTTCGCTAACTTCTCGCCCGCGCAAAAATACACGAAATCTTACATGTTTATTCTCTTCTAAAAATTCTTTGGCGTGTTTGACTTTATAGTTAATATCGTTACTTGCAATCTTTACAGAAAGCTTAATTTCTTTAATTTCAATTTGTTTTTGCTTCTTTTTTGCTTCTTTTTGCTTTTTTTCTTGCTGATAACGGAATTTTCCATAATCCATAACCTTACAAACAGGAGGTTTTGCATCTGGCGCAATCAACACCAAATCAAGCCCTTTACTATCTGCAATGCTTAAGGCCTCATCAGAGCTAATCACCCCATACTGCTCACCATCATCACCTATACAACGCACTTGCGGAAAATCAATATCCTCATTTAGGATTACATTATCATTTTTACTCAAAAGCTAACCTCACGCATTTTCTCCTTAGTTAATGTTATAAATTCTTCAAAGCTCATTTCTGATTGTTCTTTTAAACGACGATCACGCACTGCAACCAATTTATTCTCCATTTCTTTTGCCCCCAAAACGGCAATCATCGGCACTCTTTGCTTCTCTGCATTACGGATACGCTTATTTAGTGTTTCATTTTTATCCTCAATTTCTGCATAAACACCAACTCTCAACAATGCATTACGCAATTCTTTTGCGTAATTATGTTGTGCCTCGCCAATAGGGATAATGATAACCTGTGTTGGAGCAACAAAAAATGGAAATTCTCCACCAAAATGCTCTGTCAAAATCGCTACAAAACGCTCAAAACTTCCTAAAATTGCACGATGGATCATTACAGGCTGCTGCGCACTATTATTTTCATCTGTGTAAGTCAACATAAAGCGTTCTGGCAAATTCATATCAATCTGCACCGTTCCACACTGCCATTTTCTCCCAATAGCATCAGTAATTTTAATATCAATTTTAGGACCATAAAATGCTCCACCACCCTCATCAATCTTATATGCAATTCCACAACTCTCCAACGCTCCTTTTAAGGCTTGTGTTGCTTCTTCCCAAATTTCCTCACTACCAATAGACTTTTCGGGTTTTGTAGAAATTTCCATTTCATAACTAAAACCAAAAGCATTCATAATCTTTTGTGTAAAATCAATAATACTCTCCACTTCATTCGCAATCTGATTTGGACGACAAAAGATATGTGCATCATCTTGTGTAAATTCTCTAACACGCAACAATCCGTGCAACACTCCACTTTTTTCGTGGCGATGCACAACACCATATTCGTAGAATCTCAAAGGTAATTCGCGATAACTATGCAAAGAGTTTTGATAAACTTTAATATGTCCAACACAATTCATCGGCTTAATACCATATTCCACTTCATCAATGATTGTAAAATACATATTTTCACCATAATTTGCATAATGCCCACTTGTTTTCCACACCGCACTTTTCAGAATCTCAGGACCACGCACAGGCTCATACCCACGCTCAATCAAAGCTTGTGTTAAGAGATTCTCAAGATTACGTCTAAGCCTAGCCCCCTTAGGCAGCCAAATAGGTAACCCAGCACCTACTTCTTCATCAAAAGTAAAAAGTTCCATTTCAACGCCAACTTTTCTATGATCGCGCTTTTTTGCCTCTTCTAATTGATGTAAATATTGATTTAAACTCTCTTTATCTGCAAATGCGATTCCATAAATTCTTGTCAGCATTTCTGCATCTTCATCGCCACCTAGATATGCTCCAGCAACTTTTGTAAGTTTAAAAGCATTTAATAATTTTAATGTTGGTAAATGCGGACCACGACAAAGATCTTCAAACTCTCCTTGCGCATAAATACTTAATTTTCCATCGCCTAATGGAATCTTACTCATTACTGCTTGTTTTAAATCATCATTTTTAAATTTTTCCTTAGCTTCTTCGCGCGTTAGATAATATTTTGTAATCTTCTCACCTTTTTTAGCGATTTCTTTCATCTTTATTTCAATGGTCTTTAAATCTTCTTCACCAATCTTATGATTCACGCGAAAATCATAATAAAATCCTTCTTCTACCACAGGACCAACGAAGAATTGTGCTTCAGGATAAAGTGCTTTTAAAGCTTCTGCCATCAAATGCGCACAAGTGTGACGCATAATAGACAAAGATTCTTCAGAATTATCAAAATAAATCGGATCTCCATTTATTCCTAATTCCTCGGCACTTTGTGTATCATAAATTGCGCTATTTGCTTTGATACCAATAATTTGCGACATAAAAATTGCCCTTAAATTTCAAAAATAAGTTTTGATTATACCAAAAAATTTAAAAATTAACTCTTAAATCAAAAAGAATTTTAAGGTAATTTTGGCGCAGGCAAATCTGCCTTGCGTGCCGCTAATACAATTAAAAGAATCGTAATTGCGATAAAATAATACAAAAATACTGGGATTGGCAATGGATCTCCTGCAGCATAAGAGTGCAATCCAGAGAGATAAAAATTCACACCAAAATAAGTCATCAAAATTGAATAAAATGCAACAACGCTTAATGCTGCAAAAACATACGGATTGTTTCCTCTTGGGATAAAACGGATATGTAAGACAACCACATAAACAATAATAGAAATTAATGCCCAAGTTTCCTTTGGATCCCATCCCCAATATCTTCCCCAAGACTCATTAGCCCACACACCTCCTAAAAAATTACCAACTGTTAGCATCGCAAGTCCTAAAATCATTGCCATTTCATTAATAGTATGCAAAGTTAAAATCGTGCGATCTAATTCTGGATATTTTGGATTCCTTAGGATAAAAAGTGCTAAAGTCAAAGCACCAAGCATAAAACAAAGCCCTAAAAACCCATAACTTGCAGTAATAATTGAAACATGGATATTAAGCCAATAAGATTTGAGTACGGGAACTAAATTTCCAATTTGCGGATCCATAAATCCTAAATGCGCCACAAAGAGTGAAATCCCTGCCAAAAAGCTTGCCATGCTCTGCGCTAAATAACTTTTCCTAAAGAAAACTACACCAGAGATTCCAGCTGCCCAAGCAATATAAATCATTGATTCATACGCATTGCTCCAAGGGGCGTGTCCGCCTACATACCAGCGCAAACCAAGTGCAATTGAATGTATTAATACCAAAAATGCAATTACCCAATGCACAACACGACTTGCTAAATTCTCTGCATTCTTGTGCCGAAAAATCTGCACAAGCACAATAATAAATAACAAAATTCCAAAACAAAGATAAAGTGGAGTTAGATTTTCAAACAAATTGTAGTGATTAAGAAAAATTTCCAAATCAACTTGTATTTTAGGTGGAAGCAAATTTATACCAAACTTATTTTGGATTCCATTTAGTGCTTCTATTGCTAAATCTGCATTTTCCCAATTATTTTCTAAAAGTCCATAATGAAAACCGTTAAAATACGCTCCAAAAAGCCTTTGAAGCTGTTCTGCATTTTCTTTATCAAATCCTGCAATCGCCTCACTTGGCGTAAACCACTTATCACTTTTACCGCTAAAATCTGGAAGAATTTTAAGGCTTTGCGCTGTATAAATCAAAAACGCCACATTAATTCGCTCATCAAGACTAATCACATCTTTATCAAATGTATCACGCATTGCCGGTTTTTTGCGGTTTGCATCTTCTAAAAAATTTGCAAGCTTATAAGTATTGCTTGTAAATACATCTTCAAAGGCAACATATTTTTCATTTTGATCTACACCAATAATTTCTCTAAGTTTTGGTGTAGAAATTGCCAACATTTTTACTTTTTTAAACTCATTAGGATACACCATCATTCCTAAAAATAATTGCATATTGCTAAGTCCTAAAAAGCCATCTTTTTTTGTCATTTTATGCACATATTCCATCGCTAAAGTATCCATAGGTTTCATTCTTCCGCCAAAATCCTGCACAATCAAACGTCCAAACTTTTCACTATGTGTGCCACTTTTTTCTTTAAGATTTTTAATTAAATCTAAAATGCTCTCTGTAGTAATTGGTAGTTCCTCAAACATCTCATCATTATGAGAATTATTAGAAGGCGTTTTATTTGTTTTAGATTCCATATTTTGCGTAGCTTGCGTTTGCATTTTTTCCGCCATTTGTGGAGTTGCCTGTAATGAAGTTGTATAAAACAATCCAAAACAAAATGCAAAAGCAAGCACAAGATTTTGCATTTTTAAATACTGCCCCAAACGATAAAAACGCCCATTTTTAGCAAACATAGCCCAAAGCAAACCCAAAGTAAGCATTGCATAACCAATATAAGTTGGAATCTTTCCTGGATCTCTATTGACCGATAAAATTGTGCCTTGCTCATCTAAATCATAAGAAGATTGGAAAAAGCGGAATCCCCCATAATCTAAGACATTATTCATATAAACACGATAAGGCTTTTCTACATTATTTATCGGATCAATCACTACAAGATCAGAAGCATAGGAAGAAGGACTCATAGAACCAGCATAACGCTCTAGTTGAAAATCTTTTAATGCGATTGCAAAAGGCAATGCCACTGTGCGACTCCCCCAATCTAATGCAAATTTTTTACCCCCTAACACAAAAGGAGTAACCTGATTGATCCCTGTATTTTTTACCACTTCTATTTCTTTGCTTTGACCCTTAAAACTTACCTTAACTTTTAATCTATCTGTATCCATTTTGTCTTTTGCTGGGATAAAATCAACATATTGCACTTCTAAATTTCCATCTTCAAAAGGTAGAATTTGTTGGAATCTTTTTTGCACTAAAGGCGTGATTGTTGTTGGAAAAAAGGCGCGATAAAGTTTCTCATCCACCTTTGCTAAAATTGTAATAAATTCTTCTTGGGATTCTATGGCGCTACTTTGCTCTCCCTCTCTTATATGCATCACTCCCTCAAACCCATAATAACGTGTAATTGCCGCTCCTATAAAAATCACCACTAGAGAAAAATGAAATAAAAAGGACGCATATTTTTTGCGTTGCAAAACCCTTGAGAAAAACAAAACACCAATAAGATTTAATACCAGCAATAAATGCAGCAAATCAAACCATTGTGTGCCATATATTAAAGCCTTTGCGCTTGGTGTCCCATAATCATTTTCTACAAAAGTTGCAACACCACAGGCACTTCCATAAGCAATTAACAAAATCACTGTTACCCAAAAATTACAAAATCCTTCAATGATGCTTTTAATGAGTTTTTTTGCTCTATCCATAAATTCCTCATAAAGACAAAAATAAGTCGCCATTCTATCTAAACTGCACTTTAATTTAATTAACAAAAGGCAAACAAACACAAATATAATTTGGTATAATCGTGCAAAAACTTAGGAAAACTATGGAATCCAAAATCAAAAAACCCACATTAGGCTTCACACTTTTGCGCAAAATTTTTGTTGCTGCCAACATTAGGCGTTGGAATGACCAAGCAACACCTGTAGAATTTATAGAGCTTGATAAACAAGCTCATAAAATAGTCATTGCTTACTTGCTAGCCCATTATGAAATACTAGAAAATGGCAAAAAAATTGATTTTGAACGCTTAATTATGCAGTTTTGCTATGAATTTTTACAACGCATCATTTTAACAGATATTAAACCCCCTGTGTTTCACAAACTCACTCAAAAACACAACAAAGCCTTAGTAGATTTTGTCTGCAAGCAATTAGAAGATGATTTAAAAGGATTTGGCTTTTTAGAATCAATGCGAAATTATCTTTATGGAGAAGTGCAAAACCTAGAAAAAGCGATTTTAAAAGCTTCTCATTATTATGCGTCTAAATGGGAATTTGATATAATTTACCATTTTAATCCCCATCTTTATGATGTGCAAAACATTAAAGATATTATTGATAAACAAGTCCAAGAACATTATGATTTAGCAGGTATTAGACAGATTGTGCTTTACAAAGACACGCACGAACTCATTAATATGTTTGGACAATTACGCTTTCAAAAGCGTTGGAGTCAAACACCTCGTGTGCCTTGCACATCTGTGCTTGGGCACACTTTAGTTGTGGCAATTATTGCATATCTTTTAGGATTTGATTTAAAATTTTCAAAAACTATGCAAATCCAACATTTTTTTTGTGGATTATTTCATGATTTACCAGAAATTCTAACTCGCGATATTATCTCCCCTATTAAGAAAAATATAGAAGGTCTTGATGCATTTTTAAAAGAAATCGAAAAAGAGGCTGTTGAAGAAAAAATTTTAAAAATTGTTCCAAAATCCATTGCAGATAATATTGTATATTACACACAAAATGAATTTGAAAATCGCTATAAAAATGATAAAAATATTGTATATAGCCATCAAAGATGGGAAGATTTTCTTAAAGAAGTTACCACACAAAATCCAAAAGACCCAGTTTTTGGAGAATTTTTAAAATATTGCGATCACTTAAGTGCATTTTTAGAGGCTAAAATTTCCATTGATCACGGAATCAAAAGTAAAGATTTAGTAGAAGGAGCTAAAAAATTAGAATATTCTTATAACGCAAAAACCTTAAATGGAATCGATTTAGGCTATCTCTTTAGGGAATTTGGAGAATAAAATGCTTCTAACAAGCTTATATATCATAGGAATAACTGCAGAAGGAATGACAGGCGCACTTGCGGCAGGAAGACATAATATGGATTGGTTTGGAGTGTTATTTATTGCTTGCGTAACGGCAATTGGGGGCGGTTCTATTCGTGATGTTCTTTTTGGACATTATCCGCTAACTTGGGTGGCACACCCAGAATATCTTGTTATTGTGTGTTTTGCGGCACTTTTAACTACAAAAATTCCTTATTTTGTTGCACGATTTGAAAAAACATTTTTAGTTCTTGATGCGCTTGGGCTTGCTGTTTTTAGTGTTATTGGTGCGCGTGTTGGAATAGATTTACACCCAAGTGGATCAATGGCAGTTGCTGGGGCAATCATTACAGGAGTCTTTGGTGGGATTTTAAGAGATATATTTTGCGCTAGGATTCCACTTGTTTTTCAAAAAGAACTCTACGCGAGCATTGCGCTACTAATAGGAAGCTTATATGTTATTGGAGATTATGTAAGCAAATATCATTTTTTCTTAGATGAAAACACAATCATTATTACGTGTCTAGTTATTGGTTTTATTGTTCGCTTAATCTCTATTCGCTACCACTTAGGATTACCAACTTTTAAGTTTAATCCTAAGTGATAAATACTACTTCACCGCTCCGCTTCTATGTGCTGGGTGTTGATATTCTTGTTTTTCACAACCACTAAAACTAAACACCGCCACAAAAACACCTAAAATTAGCAAAGTTTTCTTCATTGTCATTCCTTTTTTTAAAAATATGTAATTATACAAATTCCTCACAAGCTTTTCTAGTCTGCCCACGCAAGAATTCTTTCTTTTTGATTTAAAAAATTTTCAAATCTATGCGATCCGCCTTCTTCTATCACACATTGACAATCTTTAAAACGTTCTTTTGCAATCCTATAATCAAGCACCTTATCTCCTTTTTGCAAAAGCACACAATACAACTCGCTTTGAAGAGATTTCACTTCATACTGTCTTAAGCTCTTCACCAAAGACAAATCCCAAAAAAACGACTCACCACTATAAGGCACTACAATCCTGCCAATTGCCGGAAGTAAAGTTGCATAAGCATTAATAACAGGATTAACAAGCACAGCTTTGATGGAATATTTATTTGCTAAATAAGTTGCATAATACCCACCAAGCGAGCTACCAATAAGACAAAGATTTTGTGCGCCATACTTTTGAATAATAGATTCCGCATAGGCAATGGCCAAACTTGGAACATAGGAGAGATTTGGAGTTAAGGAACTTGGGGCAAAAGAGACAAGCTCCCTACCCTTATAGCAAAGCCCAACACTGCGGAATCCGTGAAGATAAAGCAGCGTTTTTGACATTATTTCACCGCATTTAATGCAGCATCATAATTTGGTTCTGTTGTGATTTCATCAACAATTTCTTTATGCACAATTTCACCGCTTGGATTAACAACAAATACCGCACGCGTTAAAAGTCCTGCAAGTGGAGAATCAGCCAAAAGCACACCATAAGCATTTCCAAAATCTTTATTTTTGAAATCACTTAAAGCAGTAACATTTGCAATCCCTTCAGTAGAACAAAATCTGCCTTGCGCAAAAGGCAAATCAAGAGATACAACAAAAACTTCTGCATTTGCAAGTGAAGCTGCCTTTTCATTAAATTTGCGTGTTTGTGTTGCACAAACTCCTGTATCAAGCGATGGAACAACATTAATAATTTGGAATTTTCCACTTGCTCCACCTATTGTTTTAGTGCTTAAGTCTCCTGCTACCAAGCTTACTTCTGGAGCTTTATCGCCTACACTTACTGATTTTCCTGATAATGTTACTGCATTTCCTTTAAATGTTGCCATATTACTTTCCTTATTGTTAAATTTGGGCTTCAATTATTAACTATCAAAACTAAAATCTACATTAAAAGACATCAATTCTAGGACGTGTTTGCAGAGATTTAATTTGACTAAAATCTTTACGCTTATAAGATTCCACTGCCACACGCCCAATCATTGCAGCATTATCGGAGCAAAACTCCAAAGGTGCCAATAATAACTCTACATTATAAAAACTACACATCTTTAAAAGTTTTTCTCTTAATGCCAAATTTGCACTTGCTCCCCCAACAACCCCAAAACTCTTCCAGCCTTTAGGATTCTTTGCGTTTTCTTCAAAAAAAATCTTACATTTTTGCGTTAAATGCGTAACCGCACTCTCTTGAAAACTTGCACACAAATTCTCCTTAAATTCATCGCTTAAGCCTTCTGCCTTTTCTATCTCCAAACGCACAGCATTTTTAAGCCCAGAAAAACTAAAGGCAAACTGCCTTTTAGAGCGCAAAGGAATTGGTAGCTTAAATGTAATAGCTCCCTTTTTTGCAAAGGATTCCACAATTGGACCTCCCGGATAACCCAAAGATAGCATTTTTGCAACCTTATCAAAACTCTCCCCAAAACTATCATCTAAACTTTGCGCCTTAATGTTAATTTTCTCAAAACTTTGCGCCTCTAGCAACATTGTATGCCCACCAGAAACCAGCAAAACACCCAAAGGAAACTTCGCTTCTTTTTGCAAAAACAAAGAATACAGATGTCCCTTTAAGTGATTTACTCCAATTAAAGGCAAATGCAATGCATAACTTAGTGCTTTTGCCATCATTACGCCTTCTAGTAGAGTTACATTTAAACCCGGTTCATTTGTTACGGCAATAGCTCCAAGATCTCTTAAATAGGGTTTTGTTCTTTCTAAAATAATAGGCAAAGATTCAGCATGCAAACGACTTGCAAGTTCAGGCACAACACCTCCAAAAGCACTATGCTCCAATTCTTGTGAGATTTTTTGATGAAAGATTAAATCATAAGTATCAATCGCAGTTAGAGCAATAGAACTATCATCGCAACTGCTTTCAATACTCAAGATAAGATTTTGCAAAATTTTCCTTACACACTTGTATCTAAAACATTAGCACCAAGACTTGCTAGTTTTTTATCAACTTTTTCTAAAGCTTTTTCTAGAGTTTTTTGACTGATTTCAGGAAGCTCTCCTCCCCAAGACTTTTCTGCTTGTTTATAACCTTGCAAAATCCCCTCACGTCCTGCTTTTAACTTCTCTATATCATCACCAGCACCCGCCAAAACAAAATCTGCAATCCTATCAGAAGTTTGTGGAATCCCAAAAAAACCATCATCACTAATTAAAGCTTTTGCTTCTTCTTGCGTCAATTCTGCTATAGGTTTTCCATTGTAACCTATGGAGTTCAAATCCAATCCATTAATAACACTATTTAAACGATCTGGATTACTTAGTGCATTCCCAATTCCACCTACTACACTGCTTTGTCCGCCAAAATTCGTTGAAACAGAGAGATTAATACTCATTTGAAACTCTACAACATAGCTTGTCATTAAAGATTTTGCATCAATTTTTTCTGCAGCTTCTTTGATGTTTTTCTCACGCTCTTTCGCACTTGTTGCATCCTTTTTTAAAAGATCTGAAGACATTGCGCCTTGCAAATCTTGCATTGTATTTCTTGTGTTTTTCAAAGAATCCATTGCCATATTGCTCTCCTTAGCAAAAATTTATGTAATAATATCGTCAATTTTTTTAAAAAGAGCAGAAACGATGAAAAAATTTTACGCAGAGTGGGAAAAACAAGATGGAATCCTTTTGTCCTTTCCTCACGCAAATTCTGATTGGAATCCATATTTAGAAGAAGTGCGCCAAGTTTATTGCACAATTCTTGTCGAAATCTTGCAAGTAGAAGCTTGTATTTTAGTTTGTAACTCCAAACAAGAAACACTAGAAATTTTCCAAAATTACTGCAAAGCCAAAGGCATTAGTTTGGCAATTTTAGAACATTTATATTGCATTGAGATTCCAAGCAATGATACTTGGGCGCGTGATTTTGGAGGAATCACGATTTCTAACAAGGGCAAAAATGTAGTTTTGGATTACGGGTTTAATGGCTGGGGTTTAAAATTTGCTTCCAATTTTGACAATCAAATTACGCATAGACTTCATAAATTAGGAATCCTAAAGCGCGTTCAAACAAAGAGAATAATCTTAGAAGGTGGAAGCATAGAGAGCAATGGAAAGGGAATTTTGCTAACTAACACACAATGCTTGCTAGAACACAATCGTAATCCTTTTTACTCTAAAGCCAAACTTGAAAAAACTCTAAAAAAAGATTTAGGAATCCAAAAGATTCTTTGGCTACACTCAGGCTACTTAAGCGGCGATGATACAGATAGTCATATTGACACTTTAGCACGCTTTATTGCACCAAATACAATTGCCTACATTGCCTGTGAGGACAAAAATGATGAACATTATGAAGCTTTATGCAAAATGGAAAATGAGTTAAAAACACTAAAAAACCTAAATAATAAGCCCTTTAAACTTGTCAAACTACCTTTTAGTAGCCCAAAACATTACAACAATGAACGCTTGCCTGCTACTTACGCAAATTTTTTATTTATTAATGGTGCAATTTTATTGCCAATCTATAATGACAAAAACGACACACAAGCAATTCAAACTCTGCAAAAAGCTTGCCCAAAACATAAAATCATCCCCATTGATTGTTCTATATTAATCCGTCAGCACGGAAGCTTACACTGCATCAGTATGCAGTTCCCAAAACACACATTAGATTTCGCAACACTCCAGTCTCTCAAGTAATTTTAAGTTTATTAAAGTATAATTCTGCCCTATCTTTTTGCGGAAATGGCGAAACTGGCAGACGCACCAGACTTAGGATCTGGCGCCGCAAGGCATGGAGGTTCAAGTCCTCTTTTCCGCACCACTTCTAAGTCTTATGTCCCTAAAAGACTCCACTAAGATTTCTTTCAGTGATGATTCTTGTTGCGTAGTTTAACATTTTGCATTGGCGTGGAATTATTTAAAATTTCTTCTGTAGATTCTTTTTGCTTTTCTAATTTTTGTTTTTCTTCTAGGATTTTCATTGCTTCTTGTGCTTTAGCTTTTTCTTCTGCAATTCTTGCTTCTTCCATTTTTTGTTTTGCTTCTTCAATTCTTTGTCCTTCTTTTAAAAATTCTTCTTCATTAAAATTTTCTGCAAAAGGTTGTCCATAAAATGCTAGAGTATCTTCATAATCAGAATCCCCAAAAGAACCCTCTTTTGATACATCATAATAAAGATTTTCTGCATCACTTTTTACTTCTTTTGACTCTGTATTTTTTTTAAAGTCTTGGAAATCTGTATAGAGAGAATCAATAGAATTTTCTTTGTTTTTCTCATCTTGTTTTATCTTTTGTAAATTTTTTCTCTGTCCTATCATTTATGCTCCTTTTGTGCTTTGATTTTTAAAAAAATTTAAATTTCACATTCTACCTTCAAGTTTAAAAAATCCAAAAAAACGATATATAAAAATAAAAATTTTTAGGTATAATTAAGCTATGCAACCAAAAAAACAAATTAGGATTATCAATGAAAACACAAGTAATACATAACACAAAACTAGAAACAAGAGAAATATTATCTCCTATGCTATTGGCATTTTTAAAACAGAAAATTAAAGAATTAGGACAAGAAAAAAATGAACAAATCATTATGGAATCCATAAGGGTAGTAACAGATGAGATTGCTAATAAGCAAATCATTAATGCAACTGCCATCAAAGAAGAGCTAGAAGAGAAATTAAAAAATGAACTTGCAACTAAGGATTTTGTAAGAGCTGAAATTAATCAAGTTCGCACAGAAATTGCAGAAGCTAAACAAGAATTAAAAATAGAGATTGCAGAATCCCACAAAAAACAAATGTGGCTTATTATCTCAACAGGAGTGATTTCAGCAATTACGATTATAGGTGCAAATTTTGCATTACTAAAATTTTTAATTGATACATTTTTAGTTGCTCTAAATGCTAATTTAAAATAAGGGTGTTATATCAAAATACTTTCTGCTATCACTTTATTGTATCATAATTTATCGCTTATACCCTTTAAAAGCTCTAAAACCTATCTAAAATCGTTAAAAAATAAAAATCAGTAAAAGAATATTACTAAGCATTAGAAAATTGATTCTAGCTAGCTTAAATTGATTGTAATCAAGTATTCTTAAAAACTTAATCACTAGATTTCCAAAAAAACAAAAAACAAAATTTAATTCAAGAATCTTTAATTTTTAAAATTTTCTTTTTTTTTGCTTTTTTGCCATTATAGAATAATAATAGCAATAATATTATATTTAATATAAATTGATTTTTACTCTCTTAACACATCTTAACGCAAATGTTATCTTTCATAATAATGTGTATGACGCACAAAAACAAGCTTTAAAAGAAGCAAAAAATTATTGTGTTTATTATTGCTTCTAGCAGTTGCCAATTCTGCCATAAACTACTCAATGACATAAGTAATCATCACTCCTTAATGCAACTTTTAATAGAGCATTATGCTGTAGCAGTGATTGATTTGGATAATCCAAACTCAAAAATACCAAGTGATTTAATTTTTAATGGCAAAACTCCTACCACATACATTATTACACCAACAGGAAATGTTATAGGACAACCACTAGAAGGTGCAATTTCTGCAAATCATCTTTATGAGCTTTTAAAAAACATTCAGGGGGTTAAAAAAGAGCAATTAGGCTTTTGATGTGAATCACTCCCACTTAAGAAATAAGAGTTTTCTTGCTAGAATGTGATAAAATCTAATTGCTAGACTTAACAACATTAAAAGCCGACCACCCTATTAAAACAACACAAATAATCATAAATAAAGCCACTATTAATCCACTCATCATACAACGCCAAAATTTCGATATTTATATAACAAATGCATCTAAAAATTAACTTAACTTATTTAATCCATAATATGCACGCAAATGAAAAATAGCCTCTTCAAAAATTTTTGGAGAGTGTATTTGTAAAATTGTCTTACCATTTTTTGTTAGAACAAAGCCTATTTTCGGTATGTCATTAAAATTTATCTTAGGAAAACTCAAATTTGATATTTCATCAATTTCTCCACCAAATAATACAACTGTTCTTATAATTTCATAATCTTCATAATGCTTTTTGATGTATAAATTTTCAAAAGCATCATAGTTTTCTAACTCATCTATACCGCATTGAACTTTTATGAATTTTTTGCCTTCAATATTTATTATCTGTTCCCTATCAAAGTCTGCCAATACCAAATCAGGTATAAAAATTCTTGCATTTTCGTTACCATTTTTGTATTCATTTCTATTTTCATATTTTTCAACAGTCAAATTTTCATTATTTTGAGTTATAAAATAACCCCTTTCGCAACCTGCGTAATTTTCATATATAGCTCTCGCTCTTGTAAATTCCTCTACAACTAAATGCAAAAATATTGTAGCTATTTTTCACCTTGCGTTTCATAGTGCCAATAACTATCATCGTTTTGTATTGCTGGTAAATCAATGTTTTTTAGCGAAATACCAAGCAAATTTGCTATTGAAACAAACTTGTTACCTCTACCAATTTGATTTTGCGAAAGATTGTGCGAAATTATTTCTATTCTACCCACATAACCCAAAGCTCTAAGTGTAGCCGATATTAAACTTAAAGCACCTATATTAGGGTCGTGAGACAATAAGCCACCTTTTTCCAACCTGCCTGAAATTGTGATTTTATTTTTTAATTTTCTAATTAGAATAGGTATATTACCTTTTGGCGGTAGTCTCATAGAATTTTTAAAATTTATGAGTTCATCAATACTAACAAATGGCGATATTGCATAATCATCTAATGATTTTCCTAAAATTTGAACACCAAGTGTTGCTAAGCATTTTGAGCCAAATATGTTTGTATGCGTTGGATTTTTATCTTGCCCTATTCTTATAGAATAAAGCATTATTTTTTTAACATCTTTGTAATACAAATCAATGAACACAAACTTAGAAGCCCTTTGAAAAACACCTGTATTTCTACTCTCATGATCGCTCGTTTTTGTTTCCTCAATAGCATAAAGCGGTATATCTTGTAAGGAATTAGGTGTATTATCTTGATAAAAAATTAAAAAATCCGTGAAGCTAGAATTTCCAGATACTACAAATAAAAATACATTTCTTATAACAGCAGAATGAACTCCTAATATTTTATATCCAAAGCTGAAATCTCCATTTATATTTAAAATAGGCACAATAAATAGATTTTGTTCTACAAAGAAAGAAATTCCATTATCATCAGCAAATTTCTTAATTATGTTAAACAACACATCTCGTTTTGGTCTTTCCTCTGTTAATATCCATAAATTACTACTTTTCACGCTTTGTCCTTTTTGAAAATCATAATATATTGATGAATTTGATTTGCAACGAATGCAAATGGATAGCCGTAAGGATATAGATTTACATTTAAATCTGCCCAAATTTTAGTTCCTAAATATTTAAGGTTTTTTAGAGAATTTAATTCATTTATCACATCTGCGTGAAGTAAATTTGCATTTTCTTTGTTTGGTTGCATATCTTTTATAAAAACAACAATATGACCTTTTTCTTTCAAAAATTTTAAACTATCTTTTACACTTTCTTTAAAATTCAATATAAATTTGTCCCAATCCATATTTCCTAAATCCACTTCCATATTAGTAAAGGGTGTTGGAGAAGTATCCTTGCCTTTTTTCATAGCTTCGCCAGTTTTATTTTTAGCCATCATATCGCCATAAGGTGGATCAATCAATATTAACGAAGCTTTATTATTGTTAAAAATTTTATTTATCTGTTTTTCATCTTTTAAAATTTTTAAACTATCTCCACAAATAAATATTTGCTCTTTTAAATTAAGATATTTATTTGCTTTTTGATATGCATTGATATATTCTTGGTTCAAATCAATTCCAACAGCTTTTCTATTGCATAGACTAGCTCCAAGCAATGTTCCACCCACACCTGCAAAAAAATCAAAAACAAATTCATTTTCTTTTGTAAAAAATTTAATTATATCTCTCATTAACTGTGGTGGTTTTGGCGATGGGTGTATTCTTCTTATGTGATGGGCATAACTATCATCGCCATTTGTTAAATATTTTGTTGAGATTACTGAATTTAAAAAATAAGTCCATTCGCCTCCACTAAGGTCATTTAATTTATTTTGTAAGCTATATTTTTTACCATCGCTTGTTATAACTACATTTTTACTTTCGCCTAGAACATAGGCGTTTTCTATATCATCTTTTACCCAACTTGGGAGCGTCTTGATTTGTTCTTTGCTTAGTATTTCTATTGCTCTATATTTTATTTTTGTTTCATCATTTTTTTTGATTCTATTTTTATTTTGATATTCTTTTATTTTTGTTGCAACAACATCTTTTACCGATTTCTCAATTTCATTTAGAATTTCATTGCAATTTTCAATATTTTTCTTTTTTAAAAGATTTGTAATAAATTTCTCATCTATGTAGTTGTAAAACATCTTATACCTTTATCTATTTCTCAATGTAAAAAAGCAATTCATTGACATCATTTTTTGCTTCTTTATTGTTTTTATATCGTCTGTATGGTATTTTTTCGCACTTATAAGTTGTCTCTTTGCCATATTTTTTTAATGTATTCTCTATATCCATCTCACTTATAATGCCCTCACTGTTATAGCTTAATATTATGTGTTTAAAGTTGGCTCTACTGACTAAATTATCCAGCTCCAATCCAGCTTTTGCTTTTATACAAAAATTGGATTTCAAACTCGTATAATCTCGCATACCCGTAACACCACTTATTTTAGGATAATCATATCTAGCAATAGTTTCTAAAATGTGATAATTCGGTGCGTATTGTCTTGAATTGTAGGGGGGGGTCTATGTATAGGACATCGCCACTTATTTTATCTATTAAAGAATTACTATTTTCGTTAAAACATAAATTGTTTGTTTTTTTGTCAAAATCTATATCTAATGAAGACAGTGTTAATGGTTTTAGACTACGCTTATCCCAAATTTTAAGATATGCACCATAAGTTCCTGTTGTGTTTGAAACCAATGAAACAGCTTCAATAAGTGAAGCAAGTAAATAATAATATTCGCCTTGATTTATTATTTCATCTTTTAAAAATTGCTCTATTGATTGTCTAATATAATCAATTTTTAAAGCGTTTTCAACACTAAAATATGATCTTTGACAATTATCATTTGGCGAATAATTTTCATATATAAACGGCTTATCCAAGAAATTGTAAGGGCTAGTTTTCTCATTAAAGTAATCAAAGGGATGGCTATTAAAATAAGCCATAAATTTTGAAAATTTTGGCTCTTCATGTAATTGCAAGTAAGCCTTTTGCAATATGAAAGAAAAATATAATATATCGTTTGATATTAGATTATAGCTTTTTTTAAAATATTTACTAACACTAGCAGTTCCCGCAAAAATATCACATAAGGTCTGTGTATTTTTTGGAATAAAATTAGATATTTTGTCTAACAAAAGTATTTTTGAACCTATATATCTCATTGAATATCACTCTTGCTTTTTATTCCTTGTTTCCACTCTCTAACAATCTGAATTATATCATCATCTTTTAGTTACGATAACCTTTTTCAATGTTTTGTATTTTTGTTGCACTATTTTAGCTAAAATCACTTAGAAAACCAAAAATTAGGATTCATATGCTAACACAAGAACAACAAGAAGTCGTTAATATTGACTTTGAAGATATTTTGCTCGTTAATGCCTATGCAGGCACAGGCAAAACAAGCACCTTGATAGAATTTTGCAAAAAACGAAAAGATAAAAAATTCTCTACCTTGCTTATAACAACTCAATGGTTAAAGAAGCAGAGAAAAAATTCAAATTACTTACTAATGTTACGGTAAAAACAATGCACTCTTTAGCATATAGTCAATATGGAATCCAAAACAAAGAAAGGCTAGGAAATCTTAACAGTAAAGATATTCAAAAATTTTTTGATGATAACAACGCTCTCTTTAATGCTTCTTCTACTATCTCTCTTTTAAAAGAATTTTGTAACAGCGCAGATACAATGCGTGAATTTTGCAAAAAACTGCTTAATGACAAGATTATAATTAAAAATAAAAAATTAGACAAAGAATATCTAGCTCATAAATTACAAGAACTATGGCAAAACATCATAGCAGAAGAAAGTAAAATTACTTATCCCCACGACTTCTATTTAAAAGAGTATCAACTTAGCAAACCAAAGCTAGATTATGATTTCATCTTAGTTGATGAAGCCCAAGACATTAATGAGTGTGTCATTGATATTGTTCTAAAACAAAAAGCTAAGAAAGTTTTCATTGGTGATACCTATCAAAGTATTTACGCTTTTAGAGGAGCAATAGATTCTCTAACAAAGCTCTCTCAACTTGAAAATAGTATCACTCTTTTTTTAACACAAAGTTTTCGCTGTCCTTTAAGTATTGCAAATATTGCTAATTTTTACTTACTCGCACTTGGAGCTGAAAAACAATTTATAGGAATCAGAAAAGAAAAGCAAGAAAAAACTGATATTATTGCCTTATTAGCTAGAAACAATGCAACTTTGTTTGATTTTGCTGTAAATCATTTAGACAAGAAAATTGCTTGGGTTGGAGGTGTGGATAATTATAATTTTACTGATTTGCTAGATATTCAAAATCTGCTCTTTAAAAAAACCGATTTTATAAAAAATAATTTTCTAAAAAAATTTTCTGATATTGATGAACTTTTAGATTATTGTGATGAAACACAAGAAACAGAATGGAGAGGCAAACTTATGATTGTCTTTAAATACATCAATGCAGACATTCCAAAACTCTTAAAAGACATTAAACAATTAAGTGTAAATCCAAAGGAAGCAGAATTTATTTTAACCACAGGACATAAATCAAAAGGCTTGGAATGGAATAATGTAGAAATAATGGACGATTTCATAGATTTAAAATCCATTGTTGCAAATACACAAGAGAAAGGAGAAGAAACTGTTATCGCAAAAGAAGAATTAAATCTCTTATATGTTGCAATAACAAGAGCTATGCAAACACTGCACCTAAGCGAAAACTATTTGCTAGATTTAGAGTTAATCAAAGCAATGAAAAAATGTGTGGTGTTTGAGTAAAATAAGGCAAGATTATTAATAATGTATGATATAATAAAAGTCTATTCAATGTTTTGAATATGTGGTGTTTAGGGCGATACCCCTGTTTGAGTGTAGCGGTTGCACTTGGTATTGACCCTTTGAAAACCGACTATCCTTAGAGATAGTCTGATTTTCATAAAAATAAGTCGCATTTGCCTTAAATAGAACAGGTCTGTTTAAGAAGAGAGATTTAATCTCTAAATAAAGAATCCTAAAGGGATTTGTTGCTTTATATAAGCAAAAAGACAAATCCCTTAAAGGAGAAATAATGAATGCAGTTATTCTAGCAGGAATCATTACTTTATTCTGTATTGTTGGCGCAACCCTTGTGCAAGTTATAGGGAACAGAGACAACAAAACTAAAACACACTAGAAATGCCCATTGTTGGGATACATTATCCCAACAGGGCATTAATGTATCCTTTTGATTAATTTTAAGAAAGGAAATAAATATGATGCAAACTATGCAAGCAAATCATACAGTTTCACAAAGCACCTTAGCTTTGATTATGAAACTTATTAAAAGAAGCTATAAAGAAGAAGAGCAACAAGAAATCTTAAATGATATTGTTGCAATCGTTGATGAAGTTAAAAGGGACAACAGAATCTCAAGTGAAGCAATCCGAGAAGAAGTTGTTGAAAAACTTAAAGGAGAGCTTGCAACAAAAGATTTTGTGAGGGCAGAGATTGCAGAAGTCAATAGAAGATTTGATATTTTAGAACAAAAATTCAAATTCTACGCAATCGGCTTAGGAGCTTTAATTATCTTGTTTCAGCCTAAAGTGTTTGATTTTATTACTTCTTTATTTAAGTAGTTATCGCCCATTGTTGGGATACATTATCCCAACAGGGCATTAATGTATCCTTTTGATTAATTTTAAGAAAGGAAATAAATATGATGCAAACTATGCAAGCAAATCATACAGTTTCACAAAGCACCTTAGCTTTGATTATGAAACTTATTAAAAGAAGCTATAAAGAAGAAGAGCAACAAGAAATCTTAAATGATATTGTTGCAATCGTTGATGAAGTTAAAAGGGACAACAGAATCTCAAGTGAAGCAATCCGAGAAGAAGTTGTTGAAAAACTTAAAGGAGAGCTTGCAACAAAAGATTTTGTGAGGGCAGAGATTGCAGAAGCAAGAACAAATACAATCCGATGGATTATAAGTGTTGGTGTTACTGCCACTATTGTTTCTATCACTGCAAACTTTGCACTAATTAGCTTCTTAATTGATAAGTTAGTTAGATAATTCTCCCATTGTTGGGATACATTATCCCAACAGGGTGTGTGTATCCTTATTTTTAGTTTGCTATTGCAAACTTTTTCTTAAAGGATTAATTATGGAAAGAATAACTCCAAAAGAATTTTCTAACAAATCTCAAAATGATGAGATTATTAGAAAACAGCTTGAGTTGCAAGAAAGAGAAATTGCGCTTAAGGAAAAAGAGATGGAGTTGAAAAACTCAAATTCAATAACAAAAGAAAAAATAAAAATGGCGAAATATTCCATAGTCGGAGTATTTTTGCTTATATCAATTTTTATATTTTCTGTAATGGTTATTAGACCACTATTAAGTATGTAGCGCAAAACCTGTTTGTGTTACGCCCTTCACCCCTGTGGATGTTAATTATTTTTAAAGCTTATCAAGATAGGTTTTAAAAATAATTTAATGAATTACTAGACTCTATAAAGAAATAGACTTTTTAGCAAGCAAGAATGGAAAGGAGTATTTAATCCAAGTTGCTTATAGTATTATAGAACAAAGTTATGTAGTCCTAATTTACTAAGCGGAATTTTCAATTATTCAGTCTAAAAAGACTGCAGTTCTTGTAGATCTCTCTTTTTTTATTGAAAGATATAATACTCACAAGAACATTAGAACAATGGAGGCTAAAGAAATTAATAATAATGATAATACTTCTATGCTCACAATAGAATCTTTACAAAACCTTTTAGAATATCAAGGCAATACTAGTGATACTTTAATGAGTGGGTTAAGTGGCGTGTTTGCTTCTATGAATACTATGGCAGAAAAACTAAGTGGCTCTAAAGGTAAAATTATTTCATATATTTTTCAAACACAAGGTGCTTCAGTTAGTCTTACTTATAATTATGGAAATAATGGTAAAGATATGACTAAAGCTTTAGTTGGAGTTGGGATAGAAGTGATTGTTGGTTGGGCAAGTGTAGCTATTGCTTCTGCTCTTGCTGCTCCTGTTTGGTCACTAGTTAGTATCGCAGCTATTGCTGCAGTAGGAATCAGTTTATTGCTCAATACTCAAGCAGGTAAAGTTGGTGTTCAATGGGCAAGTGAAAAAATAAAACCCCTTATAACAAATATAGAATCTAAGATTAGAGACTTTTTTAATAGGTTTGATTCTAATCCCTCATCTTATGAGCTTGTAAAGAATCCTAGCTTAGAATCTAAGGATTATAAATCTTTAATAGAACTCTTATTAGATAATCACTCTACCGCACAAGATATAAATACACTTTTACATTCCTTCCCCAACTACCTTAAAGTAGATTCTAAAGATTCCACTCCCCTAGATTCCACAATAGAATTCTATTTAAAAGAATCTCTACTTAAGCCTGATAAAGTAAATGCCCATAGGAAAGGAGAAATACATTTTACTTTTCAAATCCTAAATGAAGATGCAACTACTCCAATATCTAATGCAGAAATACAATTACAAAATGTTAATCTAAGAATATTAGATAATCCAAAGAATTTTTCTAGAATCATTCAATAAAAAAGGGAATTGATGAACGAAGTAAATAATCATAAGAATATGGAATCTAAGGAAAATGCAGAATCTAAAAAACTAGATTCTAATGGTGATGAGATAGTGTTTGAGGTGAAGCACGATACATCAATAGAAACTTTTTATCTCTATTTCTTGTTTTTATTTGGAGTATTTATTTTAATAAGCCTTTTTATTAATCCGTCTGATGATATTGTTGTAAATATTTTTATGTTTATAGTGTTTTTCCCTATAACTTTTTATATCGCTAAAATGCTATTTTATAACCGCAAAAACAGAATCTATGTTACAAATTATGGTATAGGCTTTGAGCGTAGGCATTGGTTTAAAATGCAAAAGGGATTCTTTAGATTTGGGGAAGTAGGATTGGCAATCATACGGCTTGGAGTGGGAGTAACCAGTGAGGAAGTTTTTATATTCTACCCTTTTAATAATAAAACACCGAAAAGAGTGCCTTTATTTTCGCCAAAAAATTATTATAAAATAATGCTACAAGATGCTGATTATTCAAAGGTTTTTTTCACCTTCATTCGTCAAAAAACCAAAGAAGCTTTGGAATCGCAAGGCAAAAGCATTAGTGATGAAGAGTTAAAAGAAAAGATAAAACATTTGCTTTATAAGGATTTATAATGGCAGAAAATACAGAAGAATATACTGAATTTTCAATAGGTGCAGTTTATTATCGTGAAAATAATAATGTTACCACAGACTATAATCCACAAACTCAAGAATTAACTATTAATTTAGATTCTATGGAATTTAATGAAATGATGAATACCATTAAAGATTATGTAACCTATAAAGGTAATCTAGCGGATACTTTAATGGCTGGGATTAGCGGGATATTTGGGGCGGTAACAGAGGGAGCAAAGCAGGTATCTGAACAAGCTATAAAGCAAGGTTTTTCAGGTAAAATAAAAGCTTTAAGTTTTATTTCTCAAGCAGAGGGAATCTCTGTATCTGCTACTTATAATTATGGAAATAATGGTAGAGATATAACTAAAGCTGCGGTTGCAGTAAGCGGAGAGATAATACTCTCCAAAGGAATATCACTTATTTTAATATCCACATTAGGTTTAAGCTCTGCCCCTGCCCTCATCACTATTGGTGATATCTCCGCAATAACTGCTGGAATCTTAATGAATACTCAAGCAGGTAAAGTTGGTGTTCAATGGGCAAGTGAAAAAATAAAACCCCTTATAACAAATATAGAATCTAAGATTAGAGACTTTTTTAATAGGTTTGATTCTAATCCCTCATCTTATGAGCTTGTAAAGAATCCTAGCTTAGAATCTAAGGATTATAAATCTTTAATAGAACTCTTATTAGATAATCACTCTACCGCACAAGATATAAATACACTTTTACATTCCTTCCCCAACTACCTTAAAGTAGATTCTAAAGATTCCACTCCCCTAGATTCCACAATAGAATTCTATTTAAAAGAATCTCTACTTAAGCCTGATAAAGTAAATGCCCATAGGAAAGGAGAAATACATTTTACTTTTCAAATCCTAAATGAAGATGCAACTACTCCAATATCTAATGCAGAAATACAATTACAAAATGTTAATCTAGGAGTAAAAGCTATCACAGATTCTAAAGGTTTAGTATCTTTTAGCATTAAAGAGAATGAATATCTAAAACCTTTTAGAGCAAGAATTAATCATTTAAATTATTATTCTATTCCTATCTCTGATAGAAGTATTATTCCTAATTCTATTAGAAGAAGAGAATATCCCTTTATATTAAGATTTAATGGTAAATATCATTTATACTTTAATGGAGAAGAACTTTATTGTTTTAAAGGTAATAAGACTATTAGTTATTATACTGCTTATAGTGGTAATGCTTTAAGTCTAAAAGAAAAAGAAAGTTTAAAAGAACAATACAAATATGAAAGATTTGTGAGTTATAAAGAAAAAGACAATAACATTTCCTATTTCTGTTTAGATAAAGATTGGCAAAGACAAAAAGATAAAGGAGCTATGTTTGAGAGAGAATATTATATTAATCTACAAGATATAAAAGATAATGTAATTAGAGATTATGAAAACACATTCTTTTTTAAAAACAATAAAAAAGAAGATGAAAAACAATATGAAGAATTTAAGATTCCAATCTATACTGATGAGAATTGCACAAATACAATAGAATCTAATACTAATAGAGATAATTTCTATCTTCATGGAGGAAAAGGCTATGGAGATAATGGAGGGATAGATTTAGGAGGAGAATATAAACGATTCTTTTTAATACTTCAAAGAATAAAAAATGAAATAATGATTAATAACTATGTTAGTAAAGATGAGCCTATTATTATTAAGCTTTTAGCAGATTATACACCTTTAACTATTCATTTAGATTCTATTGGATTAGAAAGGGTAATTAATAAAGAGATTAGCCAACATAAAGTTATTCTTCATGGAAATTATACAAAGCCAGAATCTATGCATGAAGAAAACTTTCATATACAAAAAATGCAAACACTTTGGGCATATCAAGAAATACTAGAAAATAAAACATTTAATAGCAATGAAGTTAAAATCAAAGATTTAACATTCTTTCAAAAAGCACAAAGAGATTATAAAGGAGAGAATCTAGAAATTAATTTAGAAAAATATGATTGGCATCATTATGAGAAGCAAATTATTGTATTTGGATTTTTAGAGAATGAGAGGAGTGTTAATGGGAACGGGGAGGAAGTGTTAAAGAATCCTAAATATAGGATTATTACTTGGCATAATCCAATTGTAAATCCTAGAGCAACACTATTTAGCTCTAGTGGGAATTTTAATCCAAGCATAGCTATGTTTGGGAATATAAAAGATAGAGCATCAGGTATACATAAAGCCTTAGATTTCTTTGCACCAATAGGGACAAAGATTTATGCACCGATAGATTGTGAGGTGATAGGCATGGGAGATTTTCCTAGCTATGGAAAAACAATTAATTTAAAAGTTACAGAATCTAGCTTGGAGATTCTAAAGATAAGGAGAGAATATTTTAACTACTTGCTTGCATATAAAAATGAGGGTGAAGAAATGCAAGGGAAAGATTTTGATGAAGAAGCAGAATCTTATTATCTCTTTTATGCGCATTTATCAGAAATAAATGTGGCAAAGGGAGATAAAGTATATGCAGGGCAAGTTATAGGCTTAAGTGGGACAACAGGCAATGCACGAGGGACAAAAGCACCGCATTTACACTTTGAAATAAGAAGTAGAGAAAATGTAGAAAGTGGAAGCCTTAAATATCTCGTCAATCCAGCATTATATATAAAATGTAAGAAACTTGATTATGAATTTACTCAAGAAGAAAAGCAAGAACAACAAGAGATTTGTGGCAGGGCTTGCAAATTGCCTAAAGAATAAAGGAGAGAAAATGCCATATTGGGTGCAAGGATTAGATACTTATTATGAAGAGTATAAAGAGTTTCCTAAAGATACAGCAATAAGAAAACGAATCGTTAAAGATTGGTATATTGCAAACATTGTCGCTTCTATAGAAAAATGTATAGCAGATACAAGCAGAATCCTTAGTGATGAAATCAAAAAGGGCTATAGAGAAAAGGAGTATAATACATGTTGTTTTTATTATGATGATAATGGCTTAATTACAACTAAAAATGAAGCAATTTGGGTTAAAGATAAAGATTTTACCTTTCAAGATGGAGGAATCTTAGCTGATACAAGATTGATAGAATATATTTATGATAATGCAACGATTCGTGATATTTATCACCTCAAACATTTAGAATATATTGATAATTATATAAACGAATATAGTTCATCTCTTTTAGCACTCATTTATCCCTCAAAAATGCCCACGAAAGATTATTTTCCTTTTATAGAGTTTGATATTGGCACAAAGATACCACTACTACTTACAGAAGAAGAGAAACAACGATATAAAGACGATGTAGATATTTTTTCAAATTTAGAAATAGCAAAGCAAGATTGGGCTTACTGCATTTTTTGGATAGACTTACAAAGTATGTTTATAAGTTTAGATTGCAATATATATTATTTCAAACAAATAGATAAAAATGTGCATTTATTTGAAATAACTTTTCAATGTGTATAAAATAAATACTATCAATATAAGCCTTTGTAGATTTTAGAATCTTGTTAGGCTTTATATCAAATTATTTTGTTATGTTGCTTTTATTATTCTTTATCTTTAAGTCCTTTATTGAAATCAATCTCTATATCTAACACTTCTTTAGGGAAGATATAAGGACGCGCAGAGGGAAGCCCATAATGGAGATTTGAGTAAGTTTTGCGGGCAAGCTCACGTCTGACATTTGTGGGTGTTTTATAAATTATCCTTTTATTTCTCTCTACGATTACTCTCCACATTGTAAGATAATATTCTTTTATAGATTCTAAGTTTGAGCCTTTTGTTCTGGGGTCTTTTACAAATCCTTGTTCTACAGCCCAGCAAATACCCATCCAACCACCTTCATCATCTAGTTGTATCGCTCCATATATGCAAATATCACATAACGAAGTAAAATCTATAAGCGTATCTGGGGGGAATTTCTCATCAAAGTATGGGTCAAGCCCATTGATTAAGCCTTTTTGTGCAGGGGATTTTTTACTATAAGCCCTAAGGCGATTAGCTTTAAGAGGAGATTTTGGCAAATCAATTGTCCTAAGATAATAGCTAATAATTGTATCAATTCCTCCTCCACCTAGAGCGATAGAGCAACGCAAACAAGCATGATGAAGGATTAAAGAACACCAAGTAGTATTTGGAAAAACATCATTGGGCGAATAGTTATAAGCTGCTTTATAAAAAGCTAGTGGGCTTTGATATTTAATCGCAGCAGCCAAATAGAGTTCAGCAGCATAGATAGTTTTTTTACGGTTTTCCCTCTGTGCCTCCTCATCAATTGCTTCCCATACCGCACATTCTAAAGCATAATTATAACACTCTAGTGCCTGTTCTCTATTGACATTGATATAACTCTCCGCATAAGATTGTGGCTCATATCTAGCCCATTTATAAAGTTGGTAATACATATAGCTATTTTCTGGTATCTTTTCAAACAACAAATCATTGGTGATTCTAGCGCATTCTTCCATTTCTCCTTTCTCTCTATTTTCATAGAATCTTGCTTTTTTAAAAAGCCATTTGGCTAACTCTACTCCTGCTTTTAAATATTGTTCTTTATAAGCAAGTCTTAGATTGTTAAAAATTTCTTGTTGGATTTTAGAATCTAAGGAATTAAAATCTATATGTTTATGGGTCTCTAAAAGATTTTGAGCCTTTTTATAAGCTCTTTTAGCGGCATCACTGATTCTATCACTATACTTATAAGGTTCATAATCCACGCTAACATGCGGGAGAAGAGTAGATTTTAACTCACTCTTGCGCACTATCATTTTTCTTTGTTCTTTATAGCTTAACTTACTAAACTTTTCCTTTTCTTCTTTGCTCCATTGGATACCATTGCCATTTGGTGGGGCTTTATAGGATTTAAGAGTTTGTAAGATAAACTTAAAATCATAAATCTTAGCTTCATCTAGGCTCATTGTATCATAGGGAGGGGATTGGTTTAATCGATTCATCTCATCAATAAGTTTTTTCCACAAGTTTATCTCTGAATTCTTAAATATCGCTCCTTTCATTGTTCCTCCTAATCCATTATATCTATGGTTGTAGGGATAAAGTCTTCATCATAGATGAGATTGCCACAAAGCCATTCATCAGGGCTTGTATCTTTGATAGAGCTATCATCATTTTCTTCATAATCTTGCTGCAACTCTGGCAATACTTCTTTTTCCTCATATACTCTATAATTCCATTCTGCTACCCTTTTAAGCTGAATAAGGAAATCTTGATTAAACTTGATACCTCCATTTTTATTGCCCTCTACTTCTACAAAGTTTTCATTACTATTATCAAGCTCTTTTGCTTTTTTGAGCTTTGTTTGGATATATTTATCACTTGTAAGATTCTCTAGTCTGTAATAACTCGACTTTACTTGCAATTCATTTCTTAAATATGACTCCAATGCTTGATTTTCTCCCATATCTAAATAAAACCACAACTTCGCATAAGCTTCTTTTACTATCTCACCACCCTTTTTCCCAATTTTATTGATATTTGCTTTAGAGTTTATAAAATGTCTTATATTTTCTTTTAGTATTCTTGTAGCATTTTCTTGATTTTCATTAAATAATGCCACACTTGGCGTATGCATAAAAAGCCCACTATTTAAGATAGAACCTCCAATAATTAGAGCTTGTAAATCTGCATTAACAAGCGTTTGGGTAATTTCTATAGGGAAAGTCAAATATTCACTGCCTTGTCTGCAAGTCGCATAAGGAGTATTTGTGTGGCGATTAAGGGCAAAAATAAGCACAATTGCTTGTTGTTTCATATCCTTAATGCTATCTATTTGCACAGGAAATATCTTATCCAAAATAACATTACACAAATAAGAAATTACAGAATTTGCAACAGCAGCAAGCAAGAAAGTTCCTTTTGAAATTTTTACATCGGGTAGATTGAAGTATTTCTCATCTAGTTTTTCTGCTATCTTTAAACTGACATCTTTTATCTTATCTTTCATACTAGAATCTCTAAAGGCTGTAACACTTGCGATACCATACTCATCACCAATCTTTTTAAGTCTCTCTTTCAATTCATTTTTTGATGTGTCTTTATTAGAATCCATGAAAATTTCATAAAAAGCTTCTACAACTTCTTTGACTCCATTTTGATGCAGCAATTCTTCAAATTCTTTATCTTTTAAATTTATCAAAGCATAGAGATCTATTGTTACTTCATAATTTGCTAAAAAATCATATGCAATGTTACTATTTGCAGATTTGGCAAACTCACTTATCTCACATATAATAAGCCTGCAAAACAAAAACCTATCTTTTTCTTCCAAACAATTTAAAAAAGATTCATTCAGCGGCAACAAAGAGATAACATATTCTATAGTGATTTGATGATATACACTTTTATTATTTGTTTGCAAACTTTGTTCAGCTTTTGATTGCTCTTTTTGAATCCTCTCTTTAGCTTGTTTTAACAAAGATTCTAAGTCCTCATTTGCATTCATCTTGTTATTAAAATACTTATCTAGCAATGCAACACAAAGCTTTTTTGTATTTTGGGCTTGATAAAAAATATTAGGTGCTACTTGCTTGTTTATCTCGCTTTCAAAGGATTTTATCTCAAAAAACTTTTCTATTTTGTCTCTTTGCTTTTTATATTCTTCTTCAATCTCTTTTTGATATTCTTTAAGTCTTGCAATTTCGTAGGCGTTAAAATGTGAAAAAAGCTTAGAAACATCTAAAACAATAGCCATAATGCTTTTAAATGTCTCTTGTATATCTGCTTTTGCCTTTAATAATTTCTGTTTATCATTACCATACCAATAATGCCTTGTAAATGTATTATCCATATATTTATTAAACATTTCTACATGTTTTTCTGTGATAAATATTTGACACAAATCATAGATAAAATTACAAAAGTCCCTTTCATTCATAGCGCATAGTTTTTTATCATCAAGAGAATAAGAGGATATATCATGCCTTTGATATTTAACCCTCCCAGCATGATACTCTTTAATTAACTTGCCAAGTTTTTGCGTCAAATAATGCACTTGTTGTATTTGGTTGTAATAAGCATAGCGTTCTAGTCTTTGGAATAAATTTGTAAGATTCTCAATTAACTCCCTTACAAAAATTACTTTTTTTACCCTATACATTGCAGAGAGAAACAATACATTTTCCTTTGTATTCTCATTGTCATAAATCTTATCTTTGATATATTGTTGCGTTTTATATTCAGGCAATCCATTATGGAGACAATTTGTAAGAAAAAGAGCAGTTTTGTGGATTCTAGGTTTATTTTGTTGTTTGCTTGGTGTAAAACTTTGCATAAGTATATCATTTGCGATTATAGAACTAAAACTAGAAGATTTGACAAACAAAAAGCTATCAAACTTCATAAGCATATTTTGCAAATGTTGAAAAGATGAAGAATGGGTAAAACTATTGTCTTTATCTGTATGACATATTTTATATAAATGTTCTAAGCTAAGAATTGAAAATTGAGTATTAACTTTTAAACTTATCTAACTTTAATTATAGGGCTTTAAATGGTGTAAATTTGCCAAAATTTTACAAAATTAACATTTTTTGGACACAGCAAAGGACACACAAAAATATTTTAAAGAACATTTTAAGCAACATAATTTTACTTTTAAAAACTAAACTTGTCAAGCCCTTATAACCCCTTAAATTCCACTATATAAGAGTTTTTAGAGCCAACTGAAATTATAAAATCCATTCTTTTTTTATTATTTTGCATTTTGCATTCTTGCATTTTTTCACACGCTTAAAAAATATGCAAACCACGCCCATTTTTTCCACAAAAAAACAAAATAAACATTTTTTTAAAATTTCTCTCCAGTTACTCTCCTGTTACTCTCCATTTAGTATCCATATTTAGCGTTTTTACAATTTTTGGAGAAAAAGTTCAAATAAATTTTATTTTAAAATCTTTAATGTCGTATTTTACGAGATTTAAAAGCTATATATTGATTCAAATTTTACGCGTGGAGAAAAAGTTCAAAATGATGGAGAATTTGTTCAATGAAATGGAGAAAAAGTTCAAAATGGTGGAGAATTTGTTCAAAATACACCTCTTAAAGCTCTTATTTTAGGTGGTTTAAAAGCCATCTAAAACTTACTAAATATATTTAAATATTTAAAAATATCTAAATTTTAAAACGCGCGCGCGAGAAAAAATAAAAACAATCTCAAAAAAATTTACTTAGTTTTTTTCAAAAATTTTCATAATAAAAATGAATAAATTTTTCACTGTGAAAAAACTGCTATAAAAAATGAGTTTTTCAAAAAACATAAAGTTCAAAAAGATATTGACTTAGAACATTATTTATCATATAATTGTGCTTTCTTATTTGATTAAGTGGTGTTTAGGGCGATACCCCTGTTTGAGTGTAGCGGTTGCACTCGGTATTGACCCTTTGAAAACCGACTATCCTTAGAGATAGTCTGATTTTCATAAATTAAACCGTCTTATTAAGCAGGGTTAATTAGATAGCCCTTTCCCTTTGAATTGCTGGGAAGTTCTACTCGAGAGCGTATATAGTGGAGAGTAGATAGTTTGCAAGACTACTCGTTTATTGCAGCTTAAAAAGATTAATTTCAAAGTATAGGATGGATATACTACTTGAAAATTCGAAAGAAATTCAAGAACTTAAGGGTAATGCTTTAAGATAGAGTGAAAACTATCCATCAAGAGACAATCAGCATCTAAGCTTCTAAGGGAATATGGAACTTTAATAGGGTTCTTTATGATAAAGACCCTATTTCTTTTTCTCTTCAATGAGATGATAAGCAAATGCGTTCTTTTGTATAGGCTCTTGTGGAGATAGCACTAGTGGGGTATCAAAATATGGTTACATACTTGATACTAGCTATCTATCGTTGAAGCAAGAAGCCCAACCATCTTTAGTGGTTGGGTGATTCACCCAAAACTAGCCTATCCTAAGAAAATCCACTATTTTCTTTTTTTATTGCGTCAATCAAAATCCTAAAAAGTTAAGTTTTTCTTAGGCTTCATTTGCTCAAAATCTTAGAAGAGGAATCTAAAAAATAAAAGTGATGTTGAAACTTTAAGTTTCCATTTTTTTATCCTTCCTTTCTAGCATTCTCGTTTTTTACGAGCTTGCTATTAAGATTGTGTTTTAGAGCCTTATTAAAGTTCCATATCCTATGAAGAAAGTTCAGAGACTATCCTAGATAAGAAATTAACATAGCACTCCTACAATAGCTTAAATTCACTTTCTTATCGTTATGGAGTAGGTTGTAAGCAGTAATATATTCCCCCATTATTTTTCTTTCAAAGTAGTCTATAAGCTTGAAACACAAGCTAAAAAGATGATTCTCCTTAAAAATAAACTTCAAATTAAAGGATTGATATGGCAAAAATTAAAGCTGGTAATAAAGAAACCATTGTTGAAACAAATAAAGAATCTACACAGCCTAAACAGGCACAAACAACTAATAATCCACCATCAAGACGAAGCATTATTGAAGCAAATCAAAAAAGAAAGATTGCAACTATTGAAAATAACATAAATGCTGAAGTCTTTGTCCCTGAATCTACAAATGCTGTAAAAATCTTTAGAGAATTAAGAACAACAGACTCCCTAGATTCAACATTAAGAGAATTTTGGGGAGAAAAGATTAGTGCCAAAGATATGGAGAAGTGGATAAAACTTGTTGATGAAATTCATAGTAAAATCGTAGAAGCAAATGCGTATGGTAAAGCATTATTAGTAGAAAATGGTAAGAGTCGTGGAATTGCAAACTTTTTTCTAAGGCGTGAGATTAGAAATTCTATTGAAACAAAAGAAAAAGAAGCTAAAGCACAAACCAAAGAAACACAAACAGCATAATAATGGGGAATTACAAATGACAACCCAAGCGGAGGGACACTCTTTTTAGAGTGAAGATATAGTCCGTTCTCTATGGTGACATAGAGCTGTCCTTTTTATAGGGCGTGCATAGTGTTGCGAACTATGCAGAACACAAAGATTGAATTACCTAACGCCTAGTTAGCTAATACAATACTAGAAATCCTAACTAGGATTCTGCTTAAGAAGTTTTAAAAAACTTCAAGGAATCCTTTTTTAGGATATGTATAACCTTTTTTATTCTTGTAGTTTTTTAAGACTTTTGTCTTAAATTAAAAAGAGCTATGAATTTTTCAATAGGCTCTAAAAAAGGATAAGAATGTTTAACAAAGTCATTTTAGTTGGAAATCTAACAAGAGATGTTGAGTTGCGCTATTTGCAAAATGGAAGCGCATTGGCAAAACTAGGGCTTGCTACAAATCGCCGTTATAACAAACAAGATGGTACACAAGGCGAAGAAGTCTGTTTCGTTGATGTGAATCTTTTTGGTCGCACAGCGGAAGTGGCAAATCAATATTTGAGAAAAGGCTCTCAAGTATTGATTGAAGGGCGTTTAGTTCTTGAGAGTTGGACAGACAACAATGGACAAAAACATAGCAAGCATAGCATTACTGCTGAAAGTATGCAAATGCTTGGTAGTGGTGGAAAAGGAGAGCAAAAAAATAATGCTTCTCCTGCTCTTGAAGCTCATACACCACCTAATGTTGTGTATGAGCAACAAGTAAATCAAAATCAACAACAACAAGGAGAAATTCCTTTTTAGTTGATTGTTGGTTTTAAACCTTTAGTCTCTATGTTTTTTGTTTCTTGCAATAAAGCTTGGGGGCTTTTTTTTATTTAAAATATTCCAACAAGGGATTATAAAACTTCCCTTGTGGGAGTATAAATCCTTTCTTGGAGTATTTTTTACTCTAGGTATCAGTTTTAGGTGCGTAAAGCTAAATTTATTTTAAGAAAGGACAAAAATGAAAAAGGAAAATTTGATGATAGTCTTTTTAGGGCAACTATTCTTGCTCCTACATACTCAATAGGTGATAAACTTAACAAAGATTACACATAAGATTTGGTGGTTTTAGTGTATAATTGAAAGGAAATAAAGTATGGAAGTAACAATGGAACATAAAGAGATTCTTTCTTATCCTACTAAGCTTTTACTTGTTGAAATGATTAAAAAGTTTAAGCAAGAAGATAAAAAAGATGAAATTATAGATGTTGTTTTAGCAGTTGCAAATGATATTAAAACAAATGATGGTATTACTGCAAAAGCTATTAAAGATGAAGTTGAAGAGAAGTTTAAAAATGAGCTTGCAACAAAAGAGTTTGTAAGAGCAGAAATTGCTGAAGCAAAATCAGACATTATTAAGTGGATGATTGGCTTGCAAATTGCTCTTGGTGGCTTTATTGTGGCAATTATAAAACTTTTCTAATATCTACAAGCCCGAGTTGGGATAAGCATATCCCAACAGGGAGAATACTGCTTATCCTTGTATTTTTATTTTTAAGGAGAGAAAATGGGATATAGACCCCATCATATACTTGATTTTCAAGTAAAAATTGGCAGAGAAGTAGGCGGTATGGAAATAAAAAATACTTTGACCTTTGAAGAAGTTTCAGAAGCTCTAGATAGTGCAAATATTCACTATTTTACACAAGAAGATGAGCATATTATAGATTGCGAATCTCTTTTAGGCTTTAATAATGCTTCATTGGATTCAAAAAAATCTGAAATCATCAAAGACTTACAAAAAGTCGCTTCTTCTTGTGATTATGCAAAAAAAGAAGGACAATATAGGATTTGGTGGTTTTAGTGTATAATTGAAAGGAAATAGAGTATGTTATAATACATTTAAAAGTATGTATAATAGTAACTACTTTTATACAAGAGGAGTAAATATGACAGCCTATTTCTCAAATGAATTGGTTGGAATCACTGAATTTTCAAAGTCTATTAGTAAATGGTTTAATCAACTTTCAAAAGGCGAACTTAAAAAGATTGCTATTATGAAAAAGAATAAACCCGAATTTGTGATTATTCCTATTAAAGAATACGAACATTTAAAATCGTTAGATGATGAAGATTATGAGTTTTACAAAATGATAAATGAGCGATTAAAAAATGCAAAAGAAGAGGATTATGTGTCAGAAGAAGAGATGGATAAGTTCTTTACTTTAAGAGGTGTTTAGTTGTATGTTATTAAATACCTTAAAGAAGTAAGCGAAGATTTTAAATTGTTGCCTAAAGAAGTTTTGGCGGAAGTTAAAACCTATATTCAACAATATAAAATTGAGCCTTTTTCTATCTCACAACCCCTAGAAAACAAATTTGGTTTAAATCTAAAAAATTGCAGAAAAACCTATATTGCAAATAGCACTTATAGGATTGTTATTAAAATAGAAAATCATATAGCCAAAATTGTTTTAATTGTCGCCGTTGATAAGCGTGATAAGCTAAAAGCCTATAAAGAGGCTCATAAGCGACTAACAAACACATAATCTCTTAATCTCTCTTATAACCCTAAGTTGGGATACAAGCTATCCCACTTGGGATTCTACACGCTTGTATCCTTATAAATTTTTTAATTTTAAAGGATAAAAAAATGGCAAATATTGCAAATACTACTACAAAAAACTCACAAATCATTTCTAAAGAAGACATTTCATTTATTAAAAATCAAATGTTTCCTATGGGAGCTTCTGTGAAAGACATTGATTTTTGTCTTAAGGTTTCACAGGAGCTTGGATTAAATCCCATAACAAAAGAGATTTTTTTCGTTGAGAGAAAATCTCAAGTTAATGGGCAGTGGGTTTCTAAGGTTGAACCATTAGTAAGTCGTGATGGCTTACTTTCAATGGCTCATAAAAGTGGTAAATTTGGGGGGATTGAAGTAACCTCTCAAATTAAAGAAACCCCAAAACTCATTAATGGGATTTGGGAGAATAAAAAGGATTTGGTGGCTAGAGCAGTTGTGTATCGCACTGATACACAAAAGCCATTCACTAGTGAAGTTGCATATAGTGAGTATGTGCAAAAAACTAGAGAAGGACAGCCAACTAAATTTTGGGCTGAAAAGCCCGATACAATGTTAAAGAAAGTCGCAGAAGCACAAGCCCTGCGGAAAGCATTTAACATTAATGGAATCAGGTCTATTGATGAAGTTGATGGAATTTTTCAAGAATCTAATCAACAAGCAGTAGATGTAGAAGTGGTGGAGTCCAATTCGCTTTTAAATGAAATTGAAGCCCTAAAACAATTAGGCTTTGATTATGAAGAAAAGGCGGGCTGGATAAAAGCCATAGGTAATACTCATAATAAAGAAGAATTGTTAAAGAATCTAGGTTTTTCTACCAAAAAAGATTCAAACGGCAATTTCTGCTGGGTGAAGCAAGTAGCATAAGGAAAAAGGAGAAAAAATGGCAACTAGAAGTTATATTTTTGTTAGTGAAGGGAAATCTTTCACAGACCAAGTCAAAGGCATTTATTGCCATTGGGATGGATATGTAGAAGGTGTTGGAAAAACCCTAAAAGAGCATTATAACACTGATGAGTTAGCAAATGCTCTTATTAATCTAGGAGACATCAGTTCTCTAGAATAAACTCTAGAGAAAACAGAAGCTGCTATAGCCAACAAAGAAACCCAAAAAGGCTATATGGTGTGTTCTTTGGCTAATTTTTTAAAAAACCTTATGGAAAATGGCACTGATATTGAATTTATATATTTACGCGCAAATGGTAAATGGTTATTTTCACAAAGGCATCTAAGATGTTATGACTCTAAAAAATTCTCAGAATTTAAAGAAGTATAACTTCTTTTTATTCGCAATATAAGCCCTAAAGTTTGGGATATATCTTATCCCACTTGTTGGGTATTGATATATCCTTTTTAGCCACTATGGAATTAATAATAAAGGATAAAAAATGGAAAGAGCAACAAGTTTTAAAGAGTTATGGACCAAAAATTTCAAAGAAGTTTTAGAAAAAGAAAGCTTTGAAAGTTTGGGAGATAGGTCTTTGTATGTTGGAAGTAGTGATATTAGTGGTTGCTTGCGCAAAAGCTATTTGCAAAAGCTTGCAAATAAAGAAGCAAGCATTGAACAAAGCATTGTCTTTCAAAGGGGGCATTTAGCAGAAAGTCTTGTTAAAAAAGGCTTTGGCAATTTGCCTTTTAAGAAGCAATACGAGGTAAAAAGCAATGATGGAACTTTTAAAAGCCACATTGATTTTTTAATTGAGAATAAGGAAGAAGCAATTATTGTAGAGTGCAAATCTCTAAGCAGTAGTGTGGAGTCTCCTTATGATTCTTGGGTTTTACAAGTGCAGTTTCAAATGTCACTTTTAGCACAAGAGAAAAAAAAATAAAAAAATTTCTGCTTGTATCGTTGCAGTAAATGTCAATAATGGCTGGCACGAATTCTTTTGGATAGAGCCAAATATGATTTTGCAAAAGCTTGCAATGAGTAAGGCAGAAGAACTAAAGAGTGCTTTAGAGTTACAAATTGAGCCTAAAGCGGAAGCGCAAAATTATTGTGGCGTATGCCCTTTTAATAGCGATTGTCCGCTAAGGCTTCAAGGTTGCTCAAAAATCAATGAAGCATTAGAAGTTGAGGCACAAGAAATTGTGTCTTTAAACGAGACCACAAAAGTTTTAAATGAGAAGCTAGATTCTCTTAAAAAAGCGTTTGTGGAGAAGCTAAATGGCTTAGAGATTAAGAAATTTAGCATTAACAATAAAGTTATAAGTCTAGCAGGTGGCACAACTAGCACACAGCTGGACACAAATGCTTGGAAACAAGCAAACCCTGAAGGATTTGAAAATGTTTTAAAAGACTTTTCAAAAACGATTACAAGAGCAAAATACTTGTTAATCAAATAATTCAGAGTTCAGCCCGCGTTGGGAGCTATCCCAACAGGGATAATTCTTTTTATAAAACCACATTAAGGAGAATAAATGATAAAAATCATTCCAAGTAAGCATTTTTTAGAACAAATGCAAACTAGGAGTATTAAAGACCTTTCTCTATGTGGATATATCTTGCTTGAAATTAGTAAGAATCCACATAGAAATCTGTTTGAAATCACAAATGGTAGTTATACATTTGTGGTGCAATACAGCAAAAACAAAGGAGTTGCAACACTTGTAACTGCTTGGAAAGGTAATAGAAAAAAAAAGAGAAATTGAAACAGAGTTTGTGTGTAGTTAAACTCAAACAAATTCTGCATATAGGTTAGACATCAAAAATGGTGTCTTTGTAGCTAGCAATAGCTTTATTCTAGCCCACAAGGGAATGAAATACTTCCCTTAAGGGCGTAGTGTTGTCATTTTCTTTGGGCTTTTTTGCTACAAGGATAAAAAAATGACAACGAATTTTATAACAATTAATTCTCTATTGCAACTAGTAGTAGAGAAAACAGCAAAAGCTGTGGCACAAAAAGAAGCTAAAAAACAAAGGGAGATGAAAAATTTCTTTTTGTAAAGGCGCAAAGACATTTTTCAAACGGTATTAGCTCAACAACTCATTTTGCTGAGAGAATCGTTCAACGCTTTGAAGAGGCTGAGAAAGATGAGTTAGCAGGTGCAATCTCTAGGGCAATTCGTAAGAGCAAAACCTTAGAGAATGGTTGTAACCATAAGTCCATTTCTCAAAAAATCATTGATGAAGCCACAGGCATTGTCGTAGTTTTAGAAAGAATAGGGCTTTATGGAGCAACTCTTGTCACAACTTATAAGTTAGGGCAAGAGAATCTGCTAAGTGAAGCAGAGTATAGAGAACTCAAAATTCGTGGATTAGTTTAAGGAGCAAATATGCAGGCAAATAATGCTTTTGCTTGGATTTTGCTAAGAAATAAACTTAATCCAAGAGAAATGTTTAAGGATAAGAAAAAAGATTTCTACTGCGTAAAAGCAGGCAATGTATGGTGGAGATACTACTATAAAAGCAATCTTTTAGGAATCTCTAGTTATGAAAAAATCTACACAGGATACAGCTATGAAACTTCTTTAAAAGAAAGGCTATATCAAGTGTATTTTGACAACAATGGTAACATTTCTAGTATTGCTAATGCTAGCTAGAAATGCGATATAATTTAGTTTAATAAGGAGTTATAATGATTTGCACTTTTGGTTTATTTATGGCTTGGTATTTTGGACTTAGTGTGGTGTTAGGATTCTTGTTTTTAATGCTTACAAAAAGGCTCAATCAAGGATTATTTGCCACATTAAGATTTATTTCTTGTTTTTGGATTATAGTTGTAGAAGAAATCTATAATGTAATCACAAAAAGGGGGTAAAAATGCCAACAATACTTAGAATAAATGGATTTAATTTTTCTTTATGCAAATGAACGCATTCCAATATGCTTAAAAAATGATATAATGTAACTTAAAGGAGATATGATGACTTCTAATAATGTATTAAGTTATGACAAAAGAGTTGTTATTGAAAACTTTATTAACAAGCTTTTTGATTGGATTAAATCTAATAATCAAAACAAAGAAGCTATTGTTAATGAAGCTGTTAATGTTGTAGAGTCTATGTTGGAAGCAAATGCGCTTAATGTTAAAGAGCTTAATCAAAAAGTTGTTGATGAAACACTTCAAGAGCTTGCAACAAAAGACTTTGTTAAAGCAGAAATTAGTCAAGTCAGAGCAGAAATTAGTCAAGTCAGAGCAGAAATTAGTCAAGTCAGAGCAGAAATTGCTGAAGCAAAATCAGACATTATTAAGTGGCTTGTTGGTTTTCAAATTGCTACTGTTGGTTTAGCGGTTGCTATTATTAAGCTACTCTAAATTAAATGATTCTGCTAAATAAATAACTTAGCCCAAGTTTAGGGATAGATTTATCCCTAACTTTGGGAGACTTCTATTCCTTTGTTTTAATTTTATAATAAAGGAATCCACAATGAAAAAACAAACACAAAAAAATCAAAAAAAGAGATTTAAATATATTTGCTTCATATAAGAGAGAAATCAATCTCTCTACACGCTCTGTGAGCGATAGAAGCAAATACACAAGGAAGCTAAAACATAAAGCTTCGTTGTATTAATTTCTTTTTATCAGCCCGCGTTGGGATACAAGTCCCAACAGGGTTCTACACTTGTATCCTTATTTATTGTCAAAAATAAGGAGTCAAAATGAAAAATCTTTTAGGTTTAACATTGATATTTTTTGCTACGGCGATATTGGCAACCACTTGGTATGGATTTTACCTCTATGCCATAAATGGTTTTAATGCCTTTGTTATGCTAGCAATAATAGCAACAAGCGCAAACTTTATTGCTTTTTTAGCTAATTTAAAAGTTTTGCGATAATCTAAGCCCTAAGTTGGGATACAAGCTATCCCACTTGGGATTCTACACGCTTGTATCCTTATAAATTTTTTAATTTTAAAGGATAAAAAAATGGAACAAATAATTATTTATGGAGATTCTGTACAAGAATGGCTTTCTTATGCTCTTGAAAGTATGGAGGAAAGAACAGGTTGGAGATTCCCTAAATCCATTCAAGAATGGTTATTTGACTACATATCAGAAGTGGGCTATGTTCTGAATGAATCATTCAGAGATACACTTTGGTGTTGGGATAATGCCTATATAAATGGAGTTTGGGGAGAGATAGCAGAAAGAGACTGGAGCGATGAAGAAGCAAGAGAACTCCTTGAAGAAGGAAACTTGCTTTTTTATGATTCTAAGAGCGGATATTATGTTGAAAGACTTTAGGTTAGGCGCGCCTATTGATGTGACTACTTATCCTAATGAATTAGTCTGGAATAAAAAATACTAAGGAGCAAAAATGAGAATAACACATTTTATAGAGAATTTTCAACTCTATGAACACGATTACAAGAATAACAATAGCACTTTACACTATTCTGCTGACACCATTGAGAAAGTTAAAAACTTTCTTAAGAGTAAATTTAAAAACATTTCTTATGAAGAGTTTGAAGCGGCAAGAGAGGTAAAGTGTATAGGTGCTGATAAATTTTCATTTTATGAAAGTTTTTTGCTAGAAGTTTGCGTAAAAGTTCATACACCTAGTCAAACTAGAGAATTTTGGGTTTATAATAGGTATCAGAAGTATGAAAATGTATGAAATAAACATTTTAGTTTCTGTAAATGAATTAAAAGAAATTGTTTTGAAGCGATTACATTCTCATTGTAAAGATAGACAATTCTCTCTTTTTAAAGAGTATATTGATTGGCTTTTTGCGAATCATCAAATTGAAGAGAAAGAAATCCATATTGATCCTTATGGATTTGTGGATAATTTAATCTTTAATTATTCAGAATGTGTCTATTGTGGTGATAAAGAATATAGCAAATGTCAAAGAGAATATGGTAATAGTTCTGATATTTGCGAGATTTGGACTAATGGTCTAATTGAATATTCTTTATTTAAATCCAAAATCACGCAAGCTTTTTTAAAATTATATTAGGCGTTCCTGTGGATATTCTAATTTTATTTGCTGTTTCTTTTAGTTGGATTGCGCTTGTTATGCTTTGGCTAAGAAGCAGGAGATGAATGTGGTATAATATGTGTATAAATTATACACATAGGATTACACAATGCGATTAAACATAGCACTAAATGACGAAATAAGTTTAATTTTAAACAATTTATCTAAGGAGCTTAAAATGAGTAAAACACAAGTGATTGCTAATGCTCTTTTGCAAATGCACGAAAAAGCTTACATTGAAAAAAGAAAGCAAATGTGGTTGCAAGGACTCAGAGAAGCCAAAGAAGATATGGATTATCAAAAAGAGCAAAGAGAATTAGCAGAATTGGGAGTTGATGATGGAATTGAGTGAGCCTATTAAATATGGTGAGCTTTATTTGGTAAATTTTGAACCACAAGTTGGTGCAGAGATTGCTAAAATTCGTCCTGCTCTCGTGCTAAGTAATGATTTTTTTAATGCAGAACAAGATTTAATTTGGGCTGTTCCCTTAACAACTTGGCAAAGCAAATTTAAAAATAGACTTTGGCTAATTCAGTTAAGTAAAAATCAAAACAATGGCTTAGATAGAGATTCTGCTATAAATTGCTCACAAATTAAATCCTTTTCAAAAGAGAGATTTAAACAAAAGATAGGTTTTGTGGAACAAGAAACCATTAAAAAGGTTCGTTATGTTATTAATGAAATTATGGATTCTAGGTTTAATTAAAATCTAATCTTACTATTGACTTCAAACCCTAGTTGGGATAAGCATATCCCAACGGGGAGAATACTGCTTATCCTTGTATTTATTTAGCTTACTTGCAAGCTTTTATTTTAAGGATAAAAAATGAAAATAAAAAAAGAAATTTTAATAGAAAACTTTGAAGATTATGAAAATCATCAAAGTGAGTTAATAGGCTCTAGATTTGAGTGTCAAGGTTTTATCTATGATATTAGTTATGCTGAATTTATGGATTGTCCTTTTGATGAAAGTGAAATCATTTTTTAAGCACATTAAAAGGATATAACTTTGGCGCAAAAGAAATAGAGACAAAAGAAGGCTATGGGAGAAGTATCTCTGAAGATTTTGATTCTATTGAAGAAATTGCAAAATTCTTAGAGCAAAATGATTACTTTTTTGCTCCTGTGTATGCTTATATACACAGTGGTATTGCATTATCTTTAGGCAATGGAGGACAATTTTCTGATAGATTTGATAGTGGTTTTGCTGGATTTTTATGTGTCAGAAAAAATAAACTCAGGGAAATGCGTGGCGTTAATCGTCTATCCCAAAAAGTCCTTGAAAAAGAACATAAACTTTGGGAAGCACTCATAGAAAAAACCAACTATTGGTTAAATGTGGATATTTATGATGTCCAAATTGAAACCACAGAAGGCGGATTAATTGATTGCTTCACAAGTTATGGATTGTATAACTTGTCAAATGATATGAAGGAGTTTATGGGAAGAAATAAGGTTGCTTAATATATGGAATATTATGCTGTATATTAATTTGTAACTAAGCCCCTTAAGTTGGGATAGAACTTATCCCACTTAGGGATATTTCTGTCCTTGTTTTCTAGCCTTTTGGCTTTAATCTAAAATAAGGATAAAAAATGGAAACAATTAGCTTTCAAGAATTTTTAATAGAGAACAAAGACTCTATTAGAAAACAACTAAACACAATCATTGACCCGACATTTAAAGGCATTGAAAAGCCTTTAGATTATAAAAGCGAAATTGATACTCTTTTAGAATTAAAGAGAAAACCCTTTCCAACACAGGCTCAAATCATAACAGCAGGTGTATCTCATTTAAAAGATAAGCGTTCGCTTATTATTTCAAGTGAAATGGGAACAGGTAAAACTCTTATGGGGATTGCATTAAGCTACTCCCTATTAAAAAAGGGTCGTATTGTTTTATAATAAAATTTTTTATAATTTCCTTAGAGCGAAAAATTAATCTACTTTAATTTTCGTTTTTTAACGAACCATAAAAAACCATCATAAGTTTTTCCACTATCAGAATAAAGCAATTTCCAAATACTCATAATGGGCAAGTCTTTATCAAGTAAAGTTTTAATTTTTTCTATATCTTTGTCATATATGCTTTTTAAAGTGCCTTTAGGGCGTCCTAATTTTTTGCCACTAGCTCTTGCATTTTCAAGCCCTGCTTTCGTTCTTTTAACGATCAGCTCTCTTTCATTTTCCGCTAAATATGCATAGATTGATAAGATTAGTTTTGAGCTAGGATTGTTAAAGTTGCTGAGTTCAATCTGTCTTAGGAATAAAAAATTAATATTATTGTCATTTAGCTCAAGCACTAAATTAATTATTTCCAACATACTCCTGCCAAGCCTTGAAAGCTCTGTTGCTATTAACAGATCTCCTGATTTTAATTTTTGTTTTAAATCTTTAATTTTTCTTTTTTCTTGAGATTTTGTAGAACTTATTTTTACTTCTAAAATTTCATCCAAATGAATATTATTTTTATGACAATACTCCATAATTTCTAACTTTTGAGAGTCTAATTCTTGTTTATTTGTTGATACTCTTATGTATGCTATATTCATCGTTCTAAATCTTTTAGCTTTTGATTTTTTGGTGTTTTTTCAGTAAATTCCTTAAGTTTTTGATGAAGATCTTTAGTTTGTTTTATCTGCTGCGTATCTAATTCTTTAGCACATAAACCTTGTATAGTCTCTTTTAAGCTATATTGTTCTCCTATTTCAGTAACATCAAATTCTTTAACACATTCGCCAAACCAAGTAAATTTTTTAGCGAGTTTAGTAACTATTCTAGTAACTCGTCTTTCATCTATTGGCTCTTTTGAAGTATAACCTGAATATTGTCTATGCTCGAAACCATTTTCAAGCATAAATTCTTTAATTAAAGAATAAGGTTCTCTTGTATCTTTGAAATATTTTTCAAGATTTTTTGTAGACAAATCAAAATTAATTGCTTTGCGATTTATTCCCAAATTCCTTCTCCTTCAGCTTTACTTGCAGAAATCAAATCGCTATTTCCTTCTTTTTCACTAATCCAAATCCACTCTTTTGCATTTTTTGTAAACCATTCAGAATCAATCAAATATTTATATATAAATAAAGTCATACAACCCAAATCATACTTATCTCCCTTGCAATGATAAGTTTCTTTGTTAATTTTTATCATTCCTGATTCTTTTGCATATTCATCTATTGCTTTATACATATCTTCTAAATTATATTGACCTTCCTTTAAAATCTTTTCTTCATCTAAAACTATTTTTGTTCCTAAAAGCGGGTATGCCATTTTAACTCCTTTAAAAAATTTTATTTTTCAAATTATAGCAAAAATTTCATTGTATAAATAAAAACCATATAAAGAATATTATTTTTATTATAAAAACTAAAAATAACTTATTTATTTATTTTATTTTATACATAAAATAATATGACCTTTTAATCTTAGATGAGTTGCACGAGTTAAAAGGTGGCGATACTGCACAAGGCACTGCCTTTGGTATGATTGCTTCTTGTTCTACTAAAATTGTAGGATTAACAGGCACTCTTCTAAATGGTTATGCCTCATCTCTCTTTTATATTCTTTATAGAATGAATCCAAACTTTATGAAACACACAATGGGCTTAAATTATGAAGATTTATCCATTTTTGTGGATAGGTTTGGTGCAGTTGAAAAAGAATACACAAAAGATAATTGGGAAGATGTGAGTGTAGAAGATGGCGTTGTAACAAAGCGTGGCAAAAGTAAAAAACTAAAAGAAATTCCAAAAATCAACCCTTTATTGATTAAGGAGCTTTTAGATTTTACTATATTTTTAAGGTTAGATGAAATGAATATAGAACTTCCTAATTATCAAGAAGAAGTGATAAGTGTTTCTGTAAACGATGAGTATGTAAGAGAATACTTTAGTTATATTCAATCTCTAGTTGGAGCAATAATAGAAGGAGATAAGCAATTACTAGGTGCATTAGCCAATGATAGCTTGTCTATCTTAGATTTGCCACATTTGTCATTTTACACAAAGAGTAAAAAGAATCCTTATGGCTTATTTTATAAGCCCCCTGTGGATTCTAACTTTGTAACAAACAAAGATTTAGCTTTAATTAACGAGCTAAAAGAAGAATTAGGGCAAGGGCGTAAATGTATTGTATTTGCAACATTTACAAATCTTGGTGTGAGTGAAAAATTAGAAAATCTTTTATCAGCAGAATTTAGCGATTATGTTGTAAGAGCATTAAGTGCTAATGTATCAGCTGATAAAAGAGAAAAATGGATTAGAGACAATCCCGCTGATATTCTTATTTGTAATCCTGAGCTTGTAAAAACAGGCTTAGACTTGCTTGATTATCCAACGATAATGTTTTATCAAACAGGATACAATGTTTCTACATTGAAACAGGCAAGTAGGAGAGCTTGGAGAATTGGGCAACAGCATAAATGCAAGGTGAAATTCTTTACTTTTAAAGAAACGCCTCAAGCAGTTGCGTTAGCTCTAATGAGCAGGAAAATAAAAGCGGCGAATAGCTTAGAAGGTAGGCTTGTTACAACAGAAAACGAACTTGCAAATTTTGCAGGAGAAATTTCTATACAAGACCAAATTGCTAAGGCTATTTTAAATGACAATAATGTTGATGATGGTGAAACACACTTAAACGAGTGGGTTTTTACAGAAAGAGAGTGGAATGTTTTTGAAAAATTCTACTTAAATCAACCATATCAAAAAATCGTCAGAAAGGTGGAGCAATCTACAATCTCAAAAGATAGAACAGAAGCCCTAAAAGCTAATGGGAACACTTTTGTAGATATTGTTAAAAAGGCTGTGGATAATAAAACAACAGTATCTATTGTCAAAAATGGCAAAAGAGTTTCTGTAAATTTGACTGCTGATGACATTGCAGAGCTTATCAGCAATGCTGAAAAAGTCAATTTGCAGTTGAGTTTGTTTTAATTTTTAATCTTCTTTAAGCCTTAAGTCCCTAAAGGGGTGTTATCCCCTTTAGTGGATATTCCCCCCTTTTTTTCTACATTAGAATCCCTTTTTTAATCATTCTTATTCAAATAAGATTAAAGATATAGGGCTTTCTTCACTTCTAAAAGGACATAAATAATGTTGAAATTAATAAGAGAAAGAATATCTTGTGATTTAAAAAGAGTTGCAAGATACGAAAATAAGATTTTATTTGTTGAGCTTTTTGGGAGACAACAAATTATTAAATCTTTATCTGCGAGTCTTCTTGAAAGACGAGAAGACTTTATTATTTCAGGTAAAGGCAGAATTGAATCTATTTATACAGATAGATTCTCAAAATACAAAAGAAAAATCTTGCCACTAAATGATGGTTATTGTCATTGCATTGTTTGGCAAGATGATTTGTTTTCAGAGAGATTTATTATCGCCCAAAATATTGGCGATAGAAAGAGAGCATTTCAAATATGGCTTTCTAAAATCTCTCTTCCTATTCCATTAAAGGCTAATCAAATATTTGTTGATTCTTTGTTTGAAGAAATCAACTATTCATTGAATTGGGACTATATGGAAGTAGAAAACAAAATAGAAGAAGAATCCTTGTCATTTTGTTGTATGGATTTTTTAATTCAACAAGAATATGCGGAATTGGTAGAGGCTGTTGAGTCTGTATTTGCAGATTTTAAATTTAATCAAAAAATAGCATAAGGAGAAAAAATGGCAAGATTAGCGTGCGAAGAGAAATTAGCATATCACAGCTCTCAAGACTTTAAGAATCATAGCTTTGTCATATACCTCTCCGCTTTTCTTGCTAAGATTGGCAAGAGTGTTGATAATGCGCGATAGCGCGACAAACTCTATGGCACTTAAAGAGTCTTTAGCAGCTCTTTTCTCCCCTGCGATGAATTGGCACTCCCCAACCTTATCGGCAAAGCTCTTTAAGGGGCGTTGCTCAAAGATCTTTTTTAGTAGCTTTTCTTCAAACTCTTCTCTTATAGCAAAGCCATAGTCTCTTTGCTTAGAAAATATCAGTGCAAGCTCATCTTGCAGCATATCTTGTGAGACACAATGCTCGTAGTTATCTGTCGTATTTCGCACATTTTTAAATTGCAAGGTAGTAGATTCTAGCTCCCTTGCTTGCTGAAAATACTCTTTACACAGATATTCTCCCACGCTTCTATAGCCTTTTTGCTCTAGGGCAAGGCGATTAGATTCTGTGGCTTTTTTAGCTTTGCCTTTGCTATCTTTGGCGTGTTTGTTGCCATAGCCACGATGCTTTGCTATATGTAAAATCACGCGTGCTAGCTCGCTAGAATCTAGTCTTTGCTCTAGGGCTTTGACGCGTAGCTCATAGGGAGATTGCAGGGGATTGTTTTTAGAGGATTGATACGCCTTTGGCAGCTGCCCATCACTGCTTAGATAATCGCTTAATTGTAATCCAAACTCTTTGCAAAGAAGCTGCTTTATGGTATTTAGCCTCCCACTTCTTCTTGCAAGTCTTCTTCGCGCGCCTCTTGCCACTCTTCTTGGGAGAGCTAGAGACTCTCCTGTTTTTGGATTTTCTGCTTTGGTAAAGATCCTAACGCCTATATCTTTAAGCGCATTATCTTCAATCACCGCCCAGCCAATGCTGGGGCTACCCCAATATCTAATGAATAAATTCTCATCATTATCTCCTGCGACAATAAGCAACCATACAGCATAACTTAAGGAGCTTAAAATAAAAATAGATCACAAAACATTAAGAAATTCAACAATGGATTCCAACTTTATAAGATTATCTAATATTTAAATACGCTCCTAAACTATCATTTGTCCAAGCCTTTTGCTCTTTTTGAAACCCTTGATAACTCGCCAATACTTTTGCAAAATCCGGATTTTTTGCACTTTCTTCATCTAAAACTTCTGTTAAAGTTTTCTTAAATGCTTCTAAAATCTCAGCAGAAAAAGTTCTAACTTGTGCGCCTTGAGCCTTTAAATCTTCCAATGCTTTTGCATTATAAAACTGCCCCATTGCTGTCATTTGTAAATGCGCTTCTCTGCTTGCTATTTCTAAAATGCTTTGCACTTCTTTAGGATAACTCTCCCATTTTTGTTTATTAAACACAAACTCTGTAATAGAACCCGCTTCTTGCCAAGGCGTATAATAATAAGGTGCAACTTTATGAATATCAAGTTTTAAATCAAACGCAGGAGAAACCCACTCTGCTGCATCTAGCACACCCCTTTCTAAATTTGGAACAATCTCACTGCCTGGAGTGCTTTTTGTCGCTGCACCAAGTTTTGAAAGCACTTGCCCTGCAATCCCAACCATACGAATTCTTAAACCTTGAAAATCTTGCACACTTAACATTTCTTTTTTATACCAACCTGCCATTTGGATACTTGTCGCACCTCCAAGAAGTGGGTAAAGATTGTATTTTGCAGCAATTTCTCTCCAAAGACTCATTCCCTCTCCATATAAATACCAAGCGTTTTGTTCAATATCCACCATACCAAAAGGGATTCCAGAAAAAATATTAAATGCTGTATTTTTGCCTTCCCAATAATAAGGTGCTGAATGATAAGCATCAATTTGTCCGCTACTCACTGCGTCAAAAACACCAAGTGCTGGCACAAGTTTGCCCGCTGGAAAAATCTCAATTTCAATCCCACCATTACTCAATTCACTTACAGTTCTTGCATAATGCCTAACAGTGTCCGCTAAAATAGGCATTGTAACAGGCCAAGTCATCGCAAGGCGAATTTTCACACTTGCTGTTTTTTTGGATTCCATATTTTGCACTGCGTTTTGTTCGGCATTTTCTGTTATCTTTGCACTGCCTCTATCTTCACTATTGCAACCTGCTAATGCTGTAACTCCAAGCACAGAAACTGCACCTAAACCTGTATTTTTCAAAAACTCGCGTCTTTGCATTAAAAACTCCTTAAAAAATAAATTGTAAAATTTTAGCCCAGTCATCGCTCTTTAGCGTAAGCTGCGGAAACATAAAAACAACTCCTAACACTAAAATTTGTAACATAATAAAGGGGATCACACCTTTATAAATTTCAGCAATTTTAATCGCATCTCCCACAGCAGACTTTAAAAAGAAAATAGAAAATCCAAAAGGTGGGGTCAAAAAGCTTGTTTGCAAGTTTATTGCCACCAGCAAGGCAAACCAAAGCATATCAATTTGATAATGCATTGCAATTCCTGCTAAAATTGGCAACACAATGTAACAAATCTCAAAAAAATCAATAAAGAATCCTAAAATAAAAATTACAAGCATTGCCACAAGCATAAAATAAAAAGACGAATTCAAATATTGCGCAAAAAATTCTAACACCACAACATCGCCACCAAGCGCATTAAATACAAGAGTAAAGCAGTTTGCTCCAATTAAAATCATAAACACCATACCGCAAAAAACAATGGTTTCTTTACTTGCGTGTTTTAACAAATCAAAATCCAATCTACCATTTAAAAAAGACAAAAGTAAAGCTCCCATTACTCCAATAGCTGCTGCTTGTGTAGGCTCTACAAATCCTGTTAAAATACTTCCTAAAACAAGTGCAATTAACACAATAGGAGGGATTGCCATTTTAAGAGCTTCTAGGACTAACTCGCGAAGATTTTTAGAACGATCCGCACTTGCTGGAGCAAATTTTGGAGCAAAAACCACTACACCAAGCACAAAAAGTATATAAAGCCCAACTAAAATTGCACTTGGCAAAATTGCAGCACTAAATAAATCACGCACACTAATATGCAAAACATCTGCTAAAATAATTAAAATAATAGAAGGAGGAATAATCTGTCCTAGCGTGCCACTAGCTGCCACTACACCAGAAACAAAACTCTTATTGTAGCCTGCCTTTAGCATTGTAGGAACTGCAATAACCCCCATCATTACCACTGTTGCACCCACAATCCCAGTGCTTGCCGCAAGCAAAACTCCAACCAAAATCACACCAATTGCCGCTCCTCCACCAAGAGAGCCAAAAAGTTTAGCAATAGAGTTTATCAAACGCTCTGCAATTCCACTTCTCTCTAAAATCATTCCCATTAAAATAAAAAGTGGAATCGAAATCAAAGTTGCATTACTAAAAATCCCGTCCAAACGATTTGGCAAAAAAGTCAAAATAAAAGGATTTTCACCAAAAAACATTAAATAGCTTCCAACAAACAACCCACTAGCCCCAAAAGCAAATGCTACAGGAATTCCTAGAACAAGTAGTAAAATAGCAATCCCGACTAATGCAAATAATTCCATTTAAATTCCTTATTTCAGTGCTTTTGCGTGCTTAAATTCTTCTGTATAAACATCTTGTGGCATCGTATAATCTTTTTGTTTAATCTTCACGAATGCCTTTAATGCTTCACTAATACTTTGCAAGCTTAAAAGCACAAACCCCAACACAACAAAGGATTTAAAAATAAAATAATAAGGAATCTTTCCATTTTGCGAAGCCTCCCCCATTTTATAGGATTGAAGCGTGAAATCCAATCCATACTTTGCCAAGATCAAAGAAAAAGGAAGAATAAAAAGAAGATTAATAAAAAACCAACTCACAACTCTTGTTTTTTGTGTATAATGCGCATAAACTAAATCCACACGCACATGTTTATCAACTTTGAGCGTATGTGGAATTGCAAGCAAAACCAATAGCGCAAAACAATATAAACTTAAATCATCAAGCCTACTACTCACATAAGAAAAATTCAGTGCAATAGACAGCTCAAAAACAAGAAAAGCAAGCACCCAAAGTGCCACCATAGAAGCCTTTGAGCCAACCAGTGAAATCCTATCTAAGAACAATGCAATCTTTAAAGTTTTTTGCATAATAATGCCTTTTCTCTTAAAAAAATTAATGATAATTTAAATTTTTATAAATTTTAATATTATCTCAAAATTTTAAATAAAATACAAGAAAAAGCGTTGAAACTTTTACAAAATACCACTAACAAAAACAACAAGAATCAAAAATGGAACAAAAAATTTCACATAGTAAAACCAAACATTGATAATTTTTTGATACTTAAATCCATTTGCAAGCTCTTTTTTTGCATCATCTCCTAAAATCCATCCTACAAAAATTGCCGTTCCAAGTGCCGTTAAAACAAAGAAAATATTTCCACTAATAAAATCAAAAGTGTTAAAAACATCATCTTCTAGGATACATGGGATGTTCCCTGTAATAAAAGTCAAAAATAACACCCAAGAAACAGCCTTTGTGCGACTTAAACCTAGCTTTTCTTGCGCAGTTGTAATAAGTGGCTCATAAAGTGTAATAGAAGTCGTAAATGCCGCTAAAAGCAATAACAAAAAGAATCCAACTGCAACAGCAGAGCCAAAATACATTTTTGAAAACACAATAGGCAAAACCTCAAATACAAGGCGTTCCCCAGAATCTGGTGCCAACCCAAAAGTAAAAAGAGAAGGAAAAATCATAAATCCTGCCAAAAGCGCAATGATTGTATTAATGATTCCTGTGATTATGGCAGTTTTTACTAAATTTTCTTGTTTATTAAGATAAGAAGAAAGTGTAATCATCACACCAAACCCTAAAGAGAGTGCAAAAAATACTTGCCCTAACACTTGAATAAATAATTCTGCTGTAATCTTGCTAAAATCTGGATACAAATAAAAACGCACTCCCTCATAGGCTCCATCAAGCGTAAGATTTCTAGCAACAACACTAACAAGACAAATTAATAATAGGGGCATTAAAAACTTTGCTGCCTTTTCAATTCCATTTGAAATCCCCTTAATAAGCACCGCATAATTAAACAATACAAACACAATGGTATAGAAAGTAATTGCCCAAGCACTATGACTAATATGTTCATTATAAAAATCTTTTGTAATCTCCTTTGTAATAGGAACAGTTAAATCAAGATTACCAAGAACAATACTTGTAATATACACAAGCACGCGCCCACCGAGCACCATATAATATGCAATAATCCCAAAACAACCAATAAGCCCCATATAACCTATAATTTTCCACGCCTTAGAAATCTTTTTACGTTGATATTTTCCATCAAAAGCATCCACAGCATTTTTATGCGCTCTTCTTCCTATGACATTTTCTACTAAAATCATAGGGATTCCAATTAAAAGCATCGCCAAAATAAAAACAAGCACATACGCTCCACCACCATTTTGTCCTACCAAATAAGGAAATCTCCAAGTTGCTCCAAAACCAATAGTAGCACCAGCTGTTACTAAAATATAAGTTAAACTACTTGACCAAGAATATCGCATATACGCTCCTAAAATTAAAAATGATATTATAATAAGTTTTTCAAGTTTTACGCGTTTAAGATTAATAATTCAATCACTTATTAAGTAAAAACTCTTTACAATCTCTTTTTATTTCACACAACAAGGAATCTTATGTTTGAATGGATTACAAGTCCTGAAATGTGGGTTGCGCTAGCAACTTTAATCGCCTTAGAAATTGTACTAGGCATAGACAATATCATTTTTATCGCTATTCTTGTAGGACGCTTGCCGCAAGAACAACGCCAAAGAGCTAGAATTTTTGGATTGGCTTTAGCAATGGCCACACGCTTACTGCTCTTACTCTCACTCTTTTGGATAATGAAGCTCACTACACCACTTTTTAGCATTTTCTCACAAGAGATTTCTGGACGCGATATCATTTTAATTTTAGGTGGATTATTTTTAATTGGTAAATCCACACTTGAAATCCACCACGATATTGAAAATGCTGAAGAATCAAGCGATGAGCAAATCTTAAAAGAAGGAGCAAAAAAGGGATTTTTTAGCATATTAATTCAAATTGCTATTTTAGATATTGTCTTTTCATTAGATTCTGTTATTACAGCAGTGGGAATGGTAGATACTATTGAAATTATGATGATTGCAGTAATTGTCGCAGTAGGCGTGATGATGGTCGCTTCAAAAAGTATTTCAGAATTTGTAGATAACAACCCTACCATTAAGATTTTAGCCTTAGCCTTTTTAATCTTAGTAGGTGTTACACTTGTTGCAGAAGGTTTAGATTTCCATATTTCAAAGGCTTATATTTACTTTGCTATGGCATTTTCTTTAGGAGTGGAATCTATCAATATTTACATTAAGAAAAAACGCCTACAAAGCACCAAATAATGAAAACACTTACAATTATTGACACTTTTGGTTTTTTATTTAGAAGCTATTTTGCTCTTCCACCACTTAAAAATCGCGAAGGATTCCCCACAGGTTTATTAACCGGATTTGCAAAACTTATTATGCAATTATATAAAGATTATCCAAATGATTATTTAGTGTTTGCCCTAGATTCTAAAGAAGAAAATTTTCGCAAAAGCATTGATCCAGCCTATAAAGCAAATCGCCCGGAAGTGCCAGAAGATTTGAGCCTTCAATTGGAAGTTGCGATTGCTTGGGTAGAACAAATGGGTTTTAAAAACATTAGCATTGCAGGTTATGAGGCTGATGATGTGATTGCCTCTTTAAATAAATGCGCAAACGCATTAGAAATTAGCGTTAGAATTATAAGCCACGATAAAGATTTATATCAACTTATAGATGGAGATACTTTTTTATTTGATCCTAAAAAAAAGCAAGAGATTAGAGAAGAACAATGTGTGGAAAAATATGGAATCGCACCTACACAATTTGTAGATTATCAAAGTATTGTAGGCGATAGTGCAGATAATGTTCCCGGAGTTAAAGGGATAGGCGCAAAAGGAGCTGCAACCCTATTAAAAGCCTATGGCTCTCTAGATAATATCTATCAAAATTTAGATTCCATTACACCAAGTCGCACACAAGAACTTCTGAGACAATCCAAAGAGAACGCATATCTTAGCCAGCAACTTGTGCGTTTAAGAGATGATTTATTTAGTACCTTTGACCTAGAAGAATGTGCAATGCCAAAAGCTAATCCCCTTTTAAAAATCACAGATTCTCTACAAGAATATGAACTTTTTAGCATCTTAAAAAAACTACCTCTTAAAGAAAATAGAGAAAAACAAATCACAAAAGACACTTCTAGCCACTTTCACTTCAATGCAATTTTAGTAGAAACCCCTACAATGCTTAAAGAGCTAATGGCACAAATCACACAAGATTCTATTGTTTCCTTTGATACAGAAACAACAGATTTAGATGTTTTACGCGCTAAAATTGTTGGATTTTCTTTTTCTTTTGATGGGATTAATGCCTATTATGCGCCTATTACACATAGTTATTTAGGCGTCCCAGAGCAGATTGATAAAACACTTGCACTAGAGTTTATCACCACTCTTTTTAACGCAAAAGTCATCATCGGACATAACATCAAATACGATTTAGAAATTTTATACACAAATTTTGATTTCACTCCAAAGAATTATCACAACATTAAAGATAGTATGCTTTTAGCTTGGCTTTATCAAAGTGATATGCCTTGTAATCTTGATGATCTAATGGCGCGCCATTTCAAGCACACAATGATCGCCTTTAAAGACATTATTAAAAAAGGCGAAAACTTTTCTCAACTTCCTATTGAAAATGCCTTTACTTATGCGTGTGAAGATGCCGCAGCTTGTTACCAGTTATTTTTTAAAATCAACTCTTTATTGCCAAAATCTCTACAAGAAGTTGCAAATAATGTAGAATTTCCTTTTATTAAATGTTTAGTAAATATGGAGCTAAGTGGCACAACAATCAATATTGAGTATTTTAAAAGTCTAAAAGTTGAAATGTCAGAAAAACTCCAATCACTTTCACAAGAAATTTACAATTTAGCAAATAAACGCTTTAATCTAAACTCTCCACAACAACTCTCCATTGTTCTTTTTGAAGAGTTAAATTTACAAAGTGGCAAAAAAACAAAATCTGGTCTTAGCACAAATTCTAGTGTTCTAAATTCTCTAAAAGATTCTCATCCCATTATTCCAAAAGTGTTAGAATATAGAGAACTTTTTAAACTTTATAGCACCTACATTGAGCCTTTAATTGAACTTGCAAGTCAAGATACCACGCATAAAGTCTATACTTCCTTTATGCAAACAGGCACAAGCACAGGACGTTTAAGCTCTAAAAATCCAAATCTACAAAATATCCCTGTTAAAACCCAGCAAGGGAGACGCATTAGAGAGGGCTTTATCGCCAAAGATGGACATCTTTTATTAAGCCTAGATTATTCTCAAATTGAATTGCGCCTTTTAGCACATTTCTCTAAAGATAATGCGATGATTGAAGCCTTTCATAAAGATGCTGATATCCATCTTGAAACGGCAAAAAAAATCTTTGGTGAAGAATTAGCTAAGCAAAAGCGTTCTGTAGCAAAAAGTATTAACTTTGGACTTATCTATGGTATGGGAGCTAGAAAACTCTCTGAAACCTTGCAAATTAGCCATCAAGAAGCCAAAACTTATATCCAAAACTATTTTGAATCTTTTCCAACTGTTAAAGATTTTTTAAAAGAGCAAGAAGAATTTATTTTACAGAAAGGATACTCTCTGACACTTCTAGGAAGAATGCGAAAATTTAGCTTTGAAAATCTTCAAGAGTTTCAAAAGGCTGCATTTTTAAGAGAAGGGATTAATGCAATTTTTCAAGGAAGTGCAGCAGATATTATTAAGCTTGCTATGATTCAAATCACACAAGAAACACTAAAATCCAAACTGCTTTTACAAGTGCATGATGAACTTATTTTTGAAGCCCCAGAAAATGTTGCACAAACAGAAGCAACCAAAATTGCACAAATTATGGAAAACATCACCACATTGCGCGTCCCATTGCGTTGTGGCGTGAGTCTAGGCAAAAACTGGGGAGAATTAAAGGGCTAAAAATCCACACGACTTAAAAACAATCCATTTGGTGCAATAGGCACTCTATATAAAATCTCCCCTTGTAATTGTCGCTCCAAGTCCCCTAGCGTTAAACGCCCCTTATCAATCTCCAACAAAAAACCCACCATTAAACGCACTTGAGAGCGCAAAAAACCATTACCCCAAAACGATAAAATCCAAAATCCTTTAAACTCTCTTAAATCTACTCTAAAAATACTCCGCACGCTAGACTTTTCACTGCTCCCTTGCTTTTTAAATGCACTAAAATTATGCACACCTACAAAACACTTTAACGCCTGTTTAATTAAAAGCGGATTTTTTAAATTATAATGCAAAGAAAAAGGTGTCAAAAAGGGAGAATAACTCTTGCTTAACACATAGCAATATCCCCTTTGTTTCACACTAAATCTTGCATGAAAGTCTTTTTGCGTCTTCCAAATGCGTTTAATGATGATATTTGGAGCAAGCTTTGCATTTAAGCGTATTTGTAGCTCCCTTAAATCTTTCCAAAAATACGGAATCTCCAAAGAAATCACTTGTGCGCTTGAATGCACACCCTTATCCGTTCTTCCACTTGCAACGATTTTACTAAAGATTCCAACACTCTTAAATACATCTTCTAGCACATTTGCTACACTTTTCACATCGTTTTGACTTTGGAATCCAAAAAATGCGCCACCATTATAAGCAATACGCATTGCAACTTTAAAACTCTTATCACACACGATTAATAAAATCTTGCCACATAGCGTCGATATAACACATATCCAACATATCCCCAAACAATTGGCATTACAAACATTCCTATCAATGGGATATAAGTTGCCACTAAATACATTAAAGCAAAAAATATCCCAACAACACCCATTGCTTGCAAGATTGTGTAATTCTTTTGATAACGAGGGTTTTTCACGCCAAGTAAAGGAAAGTAAAATAAACTAATTAGCGGGAAGAGAGAAAGCAAAACATACATACTAAGATTCCGCTTCGTCTTATCTTGTCTTGGATTTTTATAAAATGCTCTCTTCCAATACTCCATCAAGCCTAGATTTCCATCACCTGTAAAATCCACAACAGAACGCAAAATCATCTTATCAAACTCAATGCGTTCTATCCCATCACTAACTTTGCGATAAATTTTGCCATCTTTTAAATGTGCCTCCATCACTCCATCTGTATTACTAATGTTTGCTTCTTTGGCAAATACTAATCCATCTTTTTGACTGCCTTCTTTTTGCAAAGAAAGCAAAACGATATTTTCATAAGTGCTGTTTTTACCTTTTTGCACATACACAAGCCACTCCCCAAGTTTTTGCCCAAACTCTCCTGATTGCAAATTGATATTAATACTGCTTTTACGCTCTTCTAAAAACTGTCGATAGGCAATATCACTAAGTGGTGTTAGCACAAGCGATAACACAAACAAACTCGCACTAGCAAGCAAAGCAATAGAAAAAAATATTTGTATAATTTTCTTAGGATTCATACCAAGTGCAAACAACACAGGAAGTTCATAATCAAAACTAAGACGCGATAATCCAAGCACACACGCCACAAAAAAACTAAGCGGAATCACAAAAAATAACATTGTTGGCAATGTGTAAAAATATAGAGTTAAAAGCTCTAAAAAGCTGATTTTTACAACAAAAGTTACCCCAGCAATTCGGATAAAAATCACTACAGAGGCAATAAAGAATAGCACTAAAAAAACAGGAAAAAACACTTGTGCAAAACTTTGAAACAAAAAACTTTTAATTCTCAAGACTTAAAAACCTTATAATAAATTTGTAAATTTTCTTTATGTCCTTCAAGCCATAGTTTTGCTTGCTTAGGATTTTTATCAAATTTTTTGACAAAATCCCAAAACTCCTTACTATGGTTTGGATATTTTAAATGCGCCAATTCGTGGATTATCACGCTATCAATACAATCTTTTGGCATTAAAGATAAGCGCAAAGAAAAGCGGATTTTCTGCGTTTTTGCATAGCAACAACCAAGTTGGCGATAACTTTTACTAAACTCTATGGCACTAGGATGTAAATCCATTGCTTGTATAAATGTTTCTATGCGCTGTTTTACATAAGATTCCAAAATTTCTTTATAAAGCACTTCTAAAATCTTTTTATAGCGCAAATCCTTTAGTGCATTTCTCCAAAGCATTTCTAAAACCCAAGAATCCGATGTAAAATCTAATATGGAATCCATTTTAGATTCCAACTTTTTAAATCTCTTTTGATTAAAAATCTTATCTAACAATTTAGCTTGCCTTAATTCTAGCCACACCTCATCAAAATCCTGCCATTCTCCAAAGCAATACATTTGATCTTCACGCATCTTAAAATCTTGCATTTGCCTAAAATGCGACAACACCCAATCCATATTAGTCTTTAAAAACTCTAAGCAATATTTCTTAGGGATTCTCTTATGCTTTTTAATCACCAAAGCACCCTCCCCATCAAAAGCCATTTTAACACCCATAATACGACTATTTTCTACAAGCTTTAAAATTAAATTGCTGGGAAAATCTTTTGGTAATTGCATCATTTTAAAGGCACAAAACGCGTATTTGTAGGCTGTAAAATCTCTATATCATACTGCACTTGCTGATTGAGTATTTTCTCTTTAAAATACCGCTTTGTTCCAGGCACACTCTTTGCATAAAAATACTCAATCCCAAAGGCAGTTGAATAATTAATCCAATTATATTCCAAATCCGCATTTAAAAGCTTTGCATTTTCCACAAGCAAACTATCAAGCGGCAAAATAGAATTTGCAAGATACATATTTGCTCTATCTCTCTCTTGCGTGATAGAAAGCAAACTTGGATTATAATTAATCTGTGTAGAATACACAGCTTTTGGACGAATATCATTATAAGTAAGTTGAGAAAGAATAACACTAGAATTTGTTACAGGCGTGTTTAGAAAAATACGCGTTAAGCTCAATGTGCTTCTTAGTTTTTTAATTTCTTTGTGAAAATTTGGATTTTGTCTTAGATTAAAACTTTGTGAATAAATAAGATTTGAATTAGCAGCTTGTGTATAGGCTTGCATTTGCTTGCCTATAAGACTTGTATCATAAAAGCTTACAGCATTAATATTTGGATTTAAATTTGAGAGTTTTTGAATCTGTTCTGCATAGCTAATCCCACCAAAAATCACATTTGGCGTATGAATCTCTTGAAGTTGCGTTTTATGCACCGTTGGGATAAACACAAGCATATTAGGCTTTAATGTATTTATCGCATTTGCACCTTCTTGAGTGAGAATAGCAATCACTTGGCGATAACCTTTTGTATAAATTGCCTCTAAGCTTGCTTGTAAATCTTCTAAAGATTCCGTTTTAGAATCAAAAATCTCAAAATTAAATTTTCCCTTTTGATTTAAAAGATAGCTTAAAATCACATTTGTTGTGGTGCTAGAATAACGCCCTATGCTTTTTCTAGGAAACATTAAAGCAACATTAAAAAATGGCTTTTGTATGCCTAAAAAATATGGAATCTCAGAAATCTCTAACGCACTTAAAAGCTTGTTTAACTCTGCTAAAATCGCTTCATTTTGATTGTTTTTATCCACATTTGCGATAAAGGAAAACACTTGCCCTTGTTCCAAAAACTCTCTTAAGCAACTTGTGCTACAACTCTTGCTTTCAAGATTTAAAACTTCTAAGCTTGGTGAAGGTAGCGGAGAAAGATACTTTCCACTAGCTAACATAAATTGTGGATACATAAACATCAAACATAAAAGGATTTTTTTAAGCATTTTTTTCTCCCATTAAACGTTTTAACTCTAAAAATTCTCTATGCGCATTAATTTTTAATTCTGGCTGACGCATAAGAAGCGATAAAGAAAAAGTCGGAAACACAAAAAAGTGATTCCATTTTAAAAGCTTTCCTTGCACATTGCTATAATGATTTTTATCTTTTGTTAAACCAAAATACGCTTCGGCACCAAGCACCACAAGCGTCTTAGTATTACAAAACTCTAATTGTTTTAAAAAATACCCCATACAAGACTTCAAACTTTCTGCTTCATTTTGCTTTGAAATCTCACATTTTAATAATGCTAGAATTGAAACTTCTTTTAACGAGAGTTCAAACACACCTTCAACAATGTTTTTAAGCATAATTGAAGCCTTAGAGCTAAAGCGCATTTGTCTATCAAATAATGGAAATAGCGTAACAAAAACTAGCTTAGAATTTGCACTACACAAGCCAAAGTTTGGTTCTGAAGATTTTTGCGCACACAACTTACAAGATTCCACGATTCTTTTTAAATCCCCTAGATTTTGACTTTGAAATCCTTGTTGTGCAGGTGCTAAAAATTGTGGCTGACAATAAGAAAAGCCACAAGATTGCAACATGTAAAGTTTTTTTAAAAGTAAGGCTTGATGAAGTGTTTGCAAAAGTCCCTCAATAAATAAACGCAATTATAGACTAATTTTATTAAACACTTCTTATTTGAGCCTTTTACGATACCAAAGAAGTGCTAGCACAATCACTCCAAAAAACGCAATTTCAATAAGTAATGATTTTAGCTCCACTTAAGCACTTTCTACCATATTTTTTAAGAGCGTCTCACTCTTTAAAAGATTTGCACGCTCCACCTCATTTAAAGTATCTAAATAATTTTTATCTACATATTCTTTTGTGTCTTTTTTATCTGCAACTTCTACTTTTGTTTCATCTTTTGCACCAAGATTTAACAAAGTATCCCCCAAAGATTCTTTCGTCAAGTCAAAATTAAACTTCCAAATCACAAACATTTCTGCATTTCCACTTGCTTGTTCTCCAACTTTAAACAACACTGCCTTGCCATCATCTCCTAACATTTCATTAAAGTTGATTGCGCCATCAAAATCACTATCTTGAGCAATAGAATGATTAATAAAATCTCCAAGATTATCAATAAATCCAACTTGATCTAAAAACTGCTTTTGCGATTCTATATCTCCACCAATTCTATCAGAAATAGAATAATAGCTTCCATCACGCAAACTTACAAGGCTCTTTAAATGCACGCCCTCTTCTAGACTAATTTGTCCATTTCCATCACTATCGCCACTTAAATATCCCATTTTATAAGCCGCATCATAATAAAAACCTTTCACATAATCACTTGCTTCTTCTAAAGAACCAAACTTCTCAATAAGTTTTTGCGCATTTTTATCGCTTAGTGGCACACTCACCTTTTTTCCACTCACTTCATCAATAAACTCCACCGCTTGTTTTATGGATTTATCGCTTTTTTCTGTAATCTCTAAAGGATTATAAACGTTTTTAATCTCTTCATTCACATTATCCGGAGCTTTAGGGCTTGTTTGAACAATCACTTTATCTAAGATTCCATCTTTTTTACTTTCTCGTTTAACCAAAGTTTCATTTTCTACACTCTGTAGAATATTTTCCTTCATCTTTTTTTGAGCTTCTATCTCTTGTTTTTCTTTATCTAAAACATTTTGTGGTTGATTTTGTATTTTATCTTCAATATTAACAGCAGAAGCTAACATTGTTTCATTCTTTGCAGATATTTGACTTTGCTTTTTTGCTTCTTTAGACTCTGAGCTTCCTAGCATTTCAACACCAGATGATTCGCCATTATTTGCCTTTTGCAGACTCTCTTTTAACGCTTCCACATCAACTTCTTTAGCAATTTTTGGCTCAACATAACCGTTGTTTTGCAATTGCTGCATTGCTTCTTTTATCATTTGCTGTTTTTTAAAATAATCTTCTTGTGAAGAACTAATACTAAGTCTTTCATTTTCCGCGCTTTTATTTTGTGGATTTAATGCATCTTGCATTAACGCGCCGTAATTTACACCTTGCACATAGGATTGAACACCCGTTCCTTTAGAATACCAATAAGACATTTTCTATCCTTAAATTTAGATTTTATCCTTAAACTTAAGCAATTCCTTTGGTTTCTTATAAGCAAAAAGTATTCCTAAATTTTAGTTTTTATTTATTTTTGAAGTTTTAAACACTTTATCAATTTTACAAAAGTTGGAATCCAATTCCAACTTAATACTCTATCCCAGCATCTCTTAAAGCATCGCGAATTGCGCGCATTTGGATATTTTTATCAAAACACCATTTTGGAGCAAGCAAAGTATCATTACGCACCCCTGCACTAACTCTATGCATAACAACATTTTGTGGAATCATCTTTAAGGATTCCACAATTAAATCTATATAAGCATTAAGTGAAATCGGCTTATACTCTCCCTTTTCATACAAATTTGCAAGCAAAGTTTTTTCAATAATATAAAGCGGATGCACTTTAATCCCATCACTTCCCCACTCAAGCACTGTTTTTAGACTATGGAGCATCATCTCTTTGGTTTCATTAGGCAATCCATAAATAATATGCGAACAAGTTTTTAGCCCGCGCTTCTTACTTTCTGTAATACAAAATTCCATATTTTCCGTGCCGTGTCCGCGATTAATAAACTTCAAAGTCTCATCATACACAGATTGGATTCCATATTCCACCCAAATTTCCTGTCCTTTTTTTTGTGCAAGTTCTGCTAAAAAATCAAGCAATTTTAAATCCACACAATCTGTGCGCGTGCCAATGGACATTCCTATAACATTTGGCAAACTCAATGCTTCTGTATAAAGCTTTTGAAGAGTATCAAAAGGAGCATAAGTGTTTGTAAAAGATTGAAAATAAATCATATATTTTCCCACACCAAACTTATTACAATGAAACTCGCTTTGCCATTTAAATTGACTATGAAGTTGCTTTAACTGCATCTCCAAAAGTGGATTTTCCTGCATCTTAGGGTGCATTGTTAAACGCACCTTAGGTTCTTTATCAAGCGTTGGAGAAAAACTCTCATTTTTACAAAAAATACAACCACCGCGCGCCACACTTCCATCAATATTAGGACAAGTAAAACCAGCAAGCGCAATAGGAATCTTACGCACCCTTTGCCCAAAACGCCTTTTACAATAACGCCCAAATGTCAGCATTTGTTTCACGCATAAATCCTTAGACAATGTATTTGCCATCAAAACAGGCTTGACAATATTGATAATCTTGCGCATCAATACTGCGCTTCAATCCTTGCAAAGATAAAAACGCCAAAGAATCTGCACCAATAAATTCACACACTTCATCTTCAGACATTCTAGCACTAATCAACTCTTCTTTATTTGGCGTATCCACTCCATAAAAGCAAGGAGAAATTGTGGGGGGAGATGAGATTTTCATATGAATTTCTTTTGCTCCACAATCGCGCAAAATCTTAACAATTTGACGACTTGTAGTTCCACGCACAATAGAATCATCAATCACAATAACGCGCTTATTTTCAATCAATTCTCTAATGGGATTTAGTTTTAAACGCACTTTGAGTTCTCTAATTTGTTGTGTTGGCTCAATAAAGGTGCGTCCTACATAATGGTTACGGATAATCCCTAGCTCAAAAGGGATTCCACTTTCTTTAGAATACCCAAGTGCTGCTGCTACTCCACTATCTGGGACTGGGATAACTAAATCTGCATCTATAGGATTTTCTCTTGCTAATTCTCTTCCCATATTTTTACGAATATCATACACCAAACGCCCAAACACTTTACTATCAGGGCGCGCAAAATATACATACTCAAACACGCAAGGATAAGGATTTTTAGGCATAATGCTATGAGATTGCATTCCCTTGTTTGAAAACACAAGCATTTCTCCGGGTTCTACATCACGCACATATTTTGCACCAATTAAATCAAATGCGCAAGTTTCACTAGCCACCACATAGCCTTTACTCCCATCAGCATTTGTAATTTCACCAAGCGATAAAGGACGGAATCCATTTCTATCACGGATTACAAACATTTTCTTACGGCTTAAAATCACAAAACAAAACGCACCTTCTAGCTGATTTACTGCCTCTTTAATTCTATCAATTAAATTTTCTTTTTGAGATTTAGCAATTAAATGAATTAAATTTTCTGTATCCATATAACTTTGAAAAATCGCACCCTCTCTAATTAGCTCATCACGAATCTTACGCGCATTTGTTAAATTGCCATTATGCACAATCGCAACTTCTCCTAAATCATAACGCGCAAAAATCGGTTGCGCATCAGAAATAGAATCTCCACCAGCTGTGGAGTAGCGATTATGTCCTACTGCACTAAAACCTTTAAGTTTATTTAATTTATCATCACAAAACACTTCTGTAACTAAGCCGTGATTTTTAATTGTTGTGATTTTCTCGCCATTACTTGTTGCAATCCCGGAAGCTTCTTGCCCTCTATGCTGCATAGAAAACAGAGAATAATACGCTAAACTTGCTGCATTTTGCGCGTTATACACACCTACAACTGCACACTCTTCATTCCAGCTCTTTTGACTCTTGTTATATTTTTGCACTTCCACTTACAGCCCCAACGCATCATCAATGCCATATAAACCATTTGGCTGATTTTGCAACCAAAGTGCTGCTTTAATCGCTCCTTGTGCAAATGTTGCACGTGATGTTGCTGTATGAACCAGCTCTAAATACTCTCCATCACCATAGAATCCAACATTATGGATTCCAGTAACATCTCCTCCACGCAACGCCATTACTCCAATCTCATCTTTGCTTCTTTCTCCAATATTTCCATTTCTGCCACTTTGACGCACGGAATCTAAATTCAATCCCCTAGTTTGCGCACAAGTTTGCGCTAAGTGCAGAGCTGTGCCACTTGGAGAATCTTTTTTGTGCCGATGATGTGTTTCTACAATCTCAATATCAAAATCCCTTAGCGTGCTAGCAACAAGTTTCACTGCCTTATTTAGCACTGCAACACCTAGAGACATATTGCTTGCATATAAAATCGGCATTTTTTTAGACGCCTCTTTAATGAGATTTTGATGATGTTCTTGCAATCCTGTGGTGCCAATAACTATGGGTTTTGGATTCTCTAATGCCACTTCAAGCAATGCGTTTGTCCCTTCTGCTGTTGTAAAATCAATAATTGCATCCGTGCTTTCTAAAAAAACTTTCAAATCCTTTGTGATTAAAACGCCCGGATCAATAGAAAAATCCAAATCCTTACGCACATACACAGATTCAAGCTTCACTGCATTACTCTTTTTTGCCAACTCAACAAGAAGTTGTCCAACACGCCCACCTGCACCAAAGACTCCAATACCTAGCATACCTTTCCTTTATTTGTGATGTTCAATGTATTCAATCGCACCAAGTGCAGCTGTAGCACCATCTGCTGCTGCACACACAACTTGTTTTGGCGCATCAACCCTTAAATCTCCAGCGACAAATAATCCGGGGATATTTGTTTCCATCTTTAAATTTACAAGTGCTTCTCCATACTCACTAAGTGCGCAAATACTACTATTATCTTCTTGCATTAACACAGAATTATTTACATTATAGCCAATAAGTACAAAAAGACACGCGATCTCTAGTTTCTTTGCTTCTCCATTTTCCAGGTTTTTAAGTTGTAGCCCATTAACCCCAGAATCATCACCTAAAATCTCGCTAATTCCATAAGGTGTTAAAAATTCAATTTTAGATTCCTTTTTTGCTCTCTCTAAAGTGATAGGAGAAGCGCGGAATTGATTCCTTCTGTGAATTACGGTAACTTTTGAACAAATCTTAGCCAAATAAATCGCCTCTTCAATAGCAGTATCTCCACCGCCTAAAATCGCAACTTCTTTATTTTTGTAAAAAAACCCATCACAAGTCGCACAAGAGCTAACACCCTTGCCCCAAAAGACTTCTTCACCTTTTACACCTGATTTTTTTGGACTGCCACCTGTTGCTACAATTACAGACTTAGATTCCACTTCTTTGCCATCGCTTAAAACAATCCCAAAGTGATCGCCAACTTTTTTAACTCTCACAACCTCTGCCATTTCGTGCTTTAGACCAAAACGGAAGCATTGTTCCTGCCAAGGCATCATAAAGTCAAATCCGCTTTTCACTTCAGCTACACCGGGATAATTTTCCATTTCACTACTTGATGTGATTTGTCCTCCTGGCATTCCCTTTTCAAACATTACAACATCTTTTAAGCCACCTCTTGTAGCATATAATCCAGCACTTAGTCCAGCAGGACCACCACCAATAATTACTAATTCCAACATTATTTCTCCTTATTTTCTGTTTTAAAATTAATAATCTTATAAAATCCAAAATCTTTTAAATGCGTATATTGCATAGGATTCTTTGTATCTTGCGTGATAACAAAACATTGTGGCAAGGTTTTTATATGGAACCCGTGGATTAATTTTAGCATTAAACTGCTTGAAACTCTTATTAAATTAAAATTTTTTTCTTTAAAAATATTTTGTCCTTGTTGATAAAAATCAATAGCCAAAAGTGGAATCCCATTTTCTGATTGTTTTTGCAAAAACTCTTCTTGTTCTTTTAAAAAACTATTATAAATACACACATTATAACGCTTAGATTCTGGCATAAAAAGGCTAACACCATTTTGTGTGTAAGTATAAAAAGTATCTTGTGTAAAATTAATTTTCGTTGTAGAAGTGAAAGAATATTGATAATAAATAAACGCACCCACCACAAAAACAATGATAAATGCGATAGGAAGCTTTGGGCAGCACTTCTTCACGCTACCCTCTTTGCTCCAAAAGTATAAAATTTACTAGACTATAATAAGCCATCAATTTTTTCTTTAAATGCTTGCTCACTTGCTGCACCAATCATCTCATCAACTTTTGCTCCATCTTTATAAAAGTAAATTGTAGGAATTGATCGGATTCCAAACTTAGCTGCTAGACCTTGTTGCTCATCAGTATTAACTTTACAAATCCTTGCTTTTCCTGCATAATCTTCTGCTAGCTTGTCAATCACAGGCGCAATCATTCTACAAGGACCACACCAAGGCGCCCAAAAATCTACCATTACAACACCATCTTTAATTGTTTCTTCAAAATTTTGCTCTGTTAATTCAATATAACCAGCCATAATTTTCTCCTTAAAATGAAAAATGTCTTAGCATTATACAACCAATTACTTAAAAAAATAAAAACTTTTAATTTTAGATTCCATAAATCAAAATCTAGCGCATAATTTCAATAAGCTTTTGCACACTTTCTTCATAAGTGATTGTTTCATCGCAATCTTGTTTCAAATACTCTTCCATTACACTCTTTTTAGCAATCGCTTCATCTAAATCCTTATCACTTCCTGCTTGATATGCACCAATCCTTATTAGCACCTCATTTTCTTTTAGCATTGCATACAAACGACGAAACTTCCTAGCTGCTTCAATGTGTTCCTTGCTAGCCACATCGCCCATTAGCCTTGAAGCAGAATTTAGCACATTAATAGGCGGATAAATCCCAAAATCCGTTAAAGAACGATCAAGCACAATATGCCCATCTAAAATACTTCGGCTTTGATCTGCAATAGGATCACTCATATCATCACCCTCTACAAGCACCGTAAAATACGCTGTAATTGAACCCTGCCCCTCTTCCTTACCAGCACGCTCCATAAGCTGTGGCAAAAGCGTTAAAACAGAAGGCGGATAACCCTTGCTAGTTGGTGGCTCACCTAAAGCTAATCCAATCTCCCTTTGCGCCATTGCAAAGCGCGTTACAGAATCCATCATAAAAAGCACATCTTCACCCATTGCCTTAAAGTATTCTGCCACACTCATTGCAGCAAATGCCCCATATTTACGCATTAATGGAGAATCATCACTTGTTGCGACAATTAATACCGTGTTCGTCAAATCTCCACCTAAATTTTTCTCCACAAACTCCGGCACTTCACGCCCTCTCTCACCAATTAATGCAATCACTTTAATCTTCGCTACTGCTCCACGCACAATCATTCCCATCAAAGTGGATTTTCCAACCCCACTCCCTGCAAAGATTCCAAGTTTTTGCCCCTTGCCACAAGTTAGCAAACCATCAATACTTTTAACCCCCACGCTAAAGACTTCATTAATCATCCCACGCTTCATTGCTTCAATAGGTGCGCGCACAATAGGCATAGCTCCTTGCGCCCTAATCATTCCTTTGCCATCTATGGCTTCTCCTAAAGGATTAATCACTCTTCCTAAAATCTCTGGACCTACTGGGATTTGCAATCCACGCGTATTTAAATACACTTTATCACCGACTTTTGTGCCTTCAATAAAAGAAAAAGGTGTGATTTTAAAACACTCTTTTTCAAGCGCAGTAACCATACCCATACTTTGATTATCCTCTCCTAGAATTTTCACAATATCACCAATGCGTGGGGTTAGCCCATTTGCCAGTAAAAATCCTTGCTCAACTTTGATAATAAGCCCAAAAGCAGGAGAGAGATTTAAACCATTTAAGCGTTCTCTTAAATTTCCTAAAGCCATTTGCAAACTCTTTTTTAAAAATGTGGCGAAATTTTAATATATTTTTACTAAAATTTCAGCCTTAATGCGTGCAACGCAAACTTTAATTAAAGGTTTAAAATGCCTAAAATCAGTGTTTTTGGTGGTGGAGCTTGGGGGAATGCATTACACTTTGCTTTTAAAGAAAAAAATTCCGCTTTTATAATCTCGCGTAAAAATTTGGATTCCACCTTTCAAATCACACAAGAACAAGCTAAAGATAGCGATTATTTCGTCGTGGCAATTGCTACTTCTGCATTACATTTATGGCTAAGTTCTAATCCACTTCCCAAAAACGCTAAGATTTTAGTTGCTTCAAAGGGGATTGCAAAGGGACAATTTGTAAGTGAAATCTTTGAATCTTTTTATCCAAATGCAAGTTTAAGCTATCTTGCAGGACCAAGCTTCGCCAAAGAAGTGCAAAGCGGACTTCCTTGTGCATTAAACATTCACGCAAACTCAATGGAGATTGCAAAGCAATGGTGCAATCTGTTTCCTAGTTTTATTAAACCTTATATTTCTTTAGATATTATCGGTGGTGAAGTTGGTGGAGCTTATAAAAATGTGATTGCTATTGCTAGTGGGATTTGTGATGGTCTAGGGCTTGGCAATAATGCGCGTGCCTCGCTAATTGCTAGGGGATTAGTGGAAATGACACGATTTGGCAAGTTTTTTGGTGCATTGGATTCTACATTTTTAGGATTATCAGGGGCTGGAGATTTGTTTTTAACCGCAAATTCCACTCTATCGCGAAACTTCCGCGTGGGACTTTATTTAGCACAAGGAAAGACACTTACAGAGATTTTAGAAACACTTGGTGAAGTTGCCGAGGGTGTAAAAACTTCTGAAGAAATTCACAAGTTAGCCACTAAATATAATATCTACACACCTATTGCCAAAGAAGTGGCATTAATCATCAAAGGCAAAAATCCAAAACAAAGCCTACTAGATTTAATGCAAAGCTAGCTAATAAACAAGTAATTTAGATTTTCATAATGAGACTTTAGGTTCCTACTAAAGACTGATTCCATAAAGAGTGATGTTGTGATTTTTTAAGTATCAAAAAGAGTTAAGGGAAGTTAAAAAAGAATCCCAAAGAGGGATTCTGTAAGAAACTAGAAAGAGTATTTTACTTCTACCCTTGCTCTGTTTCTATCTTGATCTGGTACATTCACACCATTTGTTTTATCTTCTGTATTTAGCATTGCATAGAATGCAGAGATATTTAGGTTTTTATTGTGTTGCCAGCTAATTGTTGGAGTGATTTCTGTAAATTCAACTTTACTCACTTGAGCACCACCTTGATGAGCTGTTAATTCGCTCTCACCATAAACACCTTCAATACCTACTCTCAATCTATTCTCAATGAAACCATAGCTAAGTGCGCCATAGAACACATTGATTTCTGCTTCATTTGCAAAAGTGCTAGTATCAAAACCACCAACAAGTGTTTTCCCTAAACCAAATGTAATACCTGTTGCAGGGTTTTGCCACCATAATTTACCAGCTTTTGCTAATGCACCTTCATCATCAAACATTACCGCTGTTCCATCTTGGAAGTTTGTGATATAACCTAGTTTTGCATCTAGTGGGATATTGAAATCATTTGTGAAATCCGCACCAATTTGGAATGAAAGCAAATCGTTTGCTTGAGCTACTTTATGATAAGCAAGCGCCTCATCATTTGCAATTTTTGCAAGAGCATATTGTAATTTAGCATTTAATAAGCTTCCTTTCCAAGATAGCTCTAAGAATCCTGAAGCATCTACTAAATCTTGCACATAGAAGCCCCAAGCTTGCGCGCCAATGTTACCAAAGCTTGTATCTGTGTTGTAAATCGCAGCTAAAGTGTAAAGTGGCTTATCTACTGAAGTATTATCACCATTATACCCAGCATACATATCATCTAAACTCCAAGAATCAAATGCACCACCTACTAGAGTAAGTCCTGTGATGTCGCTGTTTAGAGCTAAAATACCTGTTGCTCTATCATCACCAGCATCTGTTATAGGAGTAGCAAGGCGTTGCTTACCGATCATTACAGTTGTAGCTGTTACATCTGGAGTGATTGTTGCATAAAATGTGCTTACACCAAAATCACCATCTTTACCAGAACCTAGACCTGTACCTGTCCCAGGAGCAGTATTGCCATGATTTACATTTTGTTTTTCATTGTTATACAAAATTCCCAAGTTCATTGCTACGCTATTAACAACAGGAGTTTTGAAATCTGCTTGTGCTCTCCATCTATGTGTAGCATTGCTGTTGCTTACATCACCATTACCATTATCATATCTGTCATCATTATAGCGGTATCTTAGATATCCACTTACATCTACACCTTTGATTGCTTCTTCTAGTGGTTGCGCAAAACTTGCTGTAGAGAATGCACCTAGTGCAACACTTGCTGCCAAACTTAATTTTAGAAACTTCATTCTAATCTCCTTTATAGAGTAAATTGTAAAAATTACAAGGCGCATTATACAAAATTTAAAAAATAAAAAGCAAGTATTTTTTAGAGTTTTTCATAGTTTTTTTCAAAATTTTGCATAAATTTGTGGCAAATTTGCAAAAATTATAGAATTTTTAGGGATTTTTAGTGGCTTGTTTATTGTTAGTTTATTTTTTTGTTGGTAGGATTTGTTTGTATTTGTTTCACTAGATTTTAGCTCTACTAAAATCTAGTCTTTAAAGTTGGAATCTAAAATTAATTTTTAATCCCTAAAAGAGTGTTTATCATCTCATCAATTGTTGTGATCATCTTCGCATTTGCACTATATCCGCTTTGAAACCTAATAAGATTCACAAGCTCATCATCCACAGAAACTTCAGAAAGCGCCTTATACTCTTGTTTTGTAGAGCTATATACGGCTTCTTTTGTAAGTTGTGTGGTCTGTGTGGCTTGTGTCTCAGAAGCAACCTTTCCTGCAATGTAACGAAAATACCCACTAATTGTTTCTGAACGCTGCTCACCTTTATAATCTGTGAAAGTAATCTTATCAAATTGAAGTTGCTGCATTTTGTTTGCAACCACAAAGTTTCCATCCACGGCTTCTCTAAAGGCACGAATTAATGTTGGATCATCTCTATATTGTTGAGCTAACTCAATATCTCTTGCGTCTTTTCCATCAAAAAAACGATTCACGCCAAAAGCCCCTGCGAAGTTTGTGCCACTATCTTGGATAGAGATATAAATATCTTCAGATGGATTTTTGGAAGTGATACTAAAAGTCTTAGATTCATTATTATAAACAGCTTGAAAGCGATCATCAAAGTCATTTAATGGGTTTCCATCTTTATTATCATCAACATTACTATTTAGTTGATTGACAATATCTTGCATTGTTGTAAGATTATTAATTGTAACTTCTCTAGCTCCTAGCTCTTTACCATCTTTGTCATACATAACAACCTTAAATGTTCCTTCACGCACATTATAACCACTTGTTGTAAGTGCATCTCTTGCATCTAAGGTTAGTTCATCACTTTTTGCACTTCTTTGAGAAGATTCTGCATAAATATTGTTTGTCGCTTCTATAATTCCGTTTGCAAAAGTATCTAAGTCATTAATATACACTTGAAGTTTTCCTAATGTCCCATTACAATTTAACACATCTTCTGTGCGGATTAAATCAAGTAATGCGCCGACTTTACCTTGATTTAAAGCGTTTGTTAAATCATAAGGTTTGTGATCACTTCTTAGATATTTAATTGTGTAAATTCCGCTTGGATTTTCGGAATTGTCCAAAACCAAAGGATGAAAAGAATCACCATCTACGATAGATTTACCGCCGATTGTTAGCGTATAATCATCATCAAAATCTGCAATATCTTTATCCACACAAGCACTTCCTTGCACATTTTGTTTAAAAACATCACAGCCAATTAAATTATTAATTTCAAACTCATATTGATCACGCAAATCACGCAAATCATTCGCCTTTTTATTCATATCTTTATTTTCATATTCTGCAATTTTTTTATTTAAAAGCGCAATTTGTTCTCCTAGACGATTAACTTCTTCTACTGCCACTTTCATTTCATCGTTTAGGCGTTTTTGCAAAAACTCTAAAGATTTTCGCGTTTCTTGGATATTTTTTGTCAGTGTTTTTGCCTGCTCTGCTAGAGCGATTTTTTGTGCTGGATCACCGGCTTTTGTGGAGAGATCTTTCCATGCGTTAAAATAACTTTGCAAATCTTTATAGATTCCAACTCCATCAACTTCTGGATAATATGCAGAAGCTTCTTTAAGCCCAGAAAAACTTGTGTCATAAAAGGTTTTCTCTGAACTTGCTTTTTTATAACGCATAAAACTATATTCATCATGCACGCGTTCAACGCTTAAGATATTTAAGCCCTGCCCTAATGCGTAATTTTGCTTCCAAAGTGGTGTTTCAGCAGCAGATCGCACAACTTGACGAGAATAAAATTCATTGTTTGCATTTGCAATGTTATTTCCCGTAACATCCACCATCACTTGATGTCCGGTTAGTCCGGTATAAGGGGTATTTAGAGAAGAAAGTAATCCACCCATTGCCTACCCCTTTAAACTTCTGCTTGCAAAAACGATGCGTTGCCTAAGGACTGCTTATTATACCCTCTATCTTCAGTGGGGACAATTTTGCTCAATAACGAGCTATAAAACTCAGAAACTGCTAAAGACATTTTGCCAAAGCGAAGATTTAAGTCTTTTAACAAATTTAAACTATCGTGCAAAGCAGCTGTATATTGACTTGCGCCATCACCTAATAAATGCTGCTTATCTTCATAGGTTAGATCTTCTAGTGTAGCGTTTGGAAATTCTTTGCGCAAGCGTTCTTCTATCTCTTGTGCATAGGCTTCTTTTTTGCGGATAAATGATGCGGTTAATTCTTCTTTTTGTGGGATTCTTGCAAAGATTGCGTCATTATTAGCAACCTTAATATCCGCAATATCTTGTTCTGTAATCGCAATGAGAGCTTTAATATCCTCTAACGCGCCTTGTAAAAACTGCAAAGACATAAGATAACTCCTAATAAATTTAAGTTATTCTTATCTAAGCAATTCTTGTGCCAATTTCTCTGCACTCTCCTTTAAATTGAGTTTGTAAGTCCCATTTTTAATCGCATCTTTAATGCTGTCAATTTTAGATTCCAACTTTTGTGTGTCTTTTGTCTTTTGTTTCTCTTCGATAGAATCGTTTTTAGCATTAATTTGCGAAGTGTTTTTATTATTGGCTTGATTAATAGCCGTTGAAAAAGTCGCATTACTCATCAAATGACTAATCATCTTCACTCCTTTGTATAAAATCTTGCTAGCTATATCGGCTAATTTTTAAAAACTAAAAGGATTCACGCACACTTTTTGCAACATCCTGTAAAAACTTCTCTGTATCCGTCTTTGCAGGGGCGATGTGCTGTGCTTCACTATGTAGTGGGACATTTGCTCCGCCAATTTTAATAGTATATAAAATCACAAAAAGCATAAAATACACAAACAAACCAAATCCAATTGATGGCACAAACCAATCCTTCACTTTGTATGCTCCTAAACTCTGCTTTTTGAAAAATAAATGCGAGATTATAACAAAAATTCTATATTTTTAAGCATTTTTTAGTTTTTTTGCCCTAAATTGCGGATTTTGTGATATAATCCTTAACTTCTTTTTAAACCAAAATCTTCATAAAGGATTGTAATGTGCGTGTATCAATGGCTTAAAACTTCAGTTCTCTTTAAAAATTCTCTTAAATTTTGTCTTTCTTTGGTAGCATTTGGAAGTTTTTCACACGCTGCAACAATCCAAGAATCCAAATGGGAACAAGGACAAACCCTTCTAACTTTTTTCGAAAAAAACTCTATTCCTTTAAAGACCTATTATGATCTTGCGCCAGAAGATAAAGAGCTTGCAGATGAAATTATTGGTGGAAGCACCTATTATGCACTTTATGATGATTCTGTTTTGCTTCAAGCATTAATTCCTATCAATGAGAACTCTCAACTCCATATTTTTAAACAAGGTGATCAATATGGGATGCGAGCAATTCCTGTTGTGTATTTTTCTAAAGAACATACAATTTCTCTTTCTGTGGATAACTCCCTTTATAATGACATTATTTATCTAACAGGAGATAGTTTTTTAGCGAGTGATTTTATCCAAGCATACAAAGGGAGTGTAGATTTTCGCCGTGAAGTGCGCAAAGGCGATCAACTTGCAATCATTTATGAACGCAAATATCGCTTAGGAAAGAATTTTGGTGCGCCAAACATCAAGGCTTCTACCTTAAAAGTTAGCAACAATAATCAATATGTTATCCGTCACGAAGATGGGCATTTTTATGATTTAAAGGGCAATAATTTAAGCAAATATCTTTTAACTGTGCCTTTACAATACAAAAGAATCTCTTCACATTTCTCAATGGGAAGAAAGCATCCAATTTTAGGCTATAAACGCCCACATTTAGGCACAGATTATGCAGCTCCAAGACACACTCCAATCCGCGCTTCTGGCAATGGTAAAGTAATCTTTGCAGGAACAAAAGGTGGATATGGCAAAACTGTGATTATCCAACACGACAATGGATACAGAACACTTTATGCACATATGCACAAAATTGAACACGGAATCCGTGCTGGCTCTCACATCAAACAAGGGAGAAAAATCGGCACAGTTGGTAGCACAGGACTTAGCACAGGACCACATTTGCATTTTGGTTTATATAAAAATGGCAACGCAGTTAATCCTACTAAACATCTAAGAATTGCACAATCTAAACTACAAGGTAAAGAAAAAGAAAGTTTTTTAGAAACTGCGAAAACTTATGAAAAAGCTCTTCAAGCTGCACTCCAAGAAGAGAAAAAGAACACACCTTTTAAGCACGCAAAAGAAGGTTATATTGTGTATCTTAACCAAGAGAAGAATCTCAACTAATGCAAGCTAAAAAGATTTCAAATATCCGCTTTTGCGCGTGTGAAGATTCTAAGTACATTAAACCTAAAAGAATGCAATTTGTAGAAAACGGCAAAGAACGCAGTTGGGATATTATTGAAGCACACGATAGCGTTGCAGCATTGCTTTATCACACGCAAAAGGACGCGTTTGTTATTGTTAAGCAGTTTCGCCCTGCTGTCTTTTTAAAAGAAAGAAATCGCGATATCAAACATTTAAAAAGCGAGATTGGTTATACTTTTGAGTTGTGCGCTGGAATTACAGATAAAGACAAGCCGTTAAATGTGATTATGCAAGAAGAAATTTTAGAAGAATGTGGATATAACATTCCTTTAGAAAATATCACGCAAATTACAGAATTTTATAGCTCCGTGGGCTTTGCTGGGAGCAAACAAACATTATTTTTTGCCACACTTGATGAGGGCTATCGCCAAAATCTAGGAGGCGGGATTGATGATGAAAATATAGAAGTGATTTTTATCCCAAAGACAGAAGCTTATACGTTTATTTTGGATTCTAGTTTTCCTAAAACTTCAGGGGTAATGTTTGCATTTCTTTGGTATTTTAGGAATCATACATAATGCAAAATTTCTCTGCCTTAAAAGAACTCACACAAAAGTTAGATGAAATCAAAGAAGCGTGGCAAATTTATACAATTTTTGAAGAAGCTAGAAAAAATTTCAATGAAGAATTTAGCGCATTAAAAAAGGATAAAGAAGCATTAATAGGATCCTATAACAATATTTCTGCAAAAAACGCACTTCTTCTTGCGCAAAACAAAGAACTAGAAGCAACAAATAAAACCCTACAAGAAAGCAATGCTGCCCTAGAACATACAAAAAATATCAAAGAAAAATCCGATTCTAATTTCAAAGATGACTTAGAGAATTTAGAATCTAAAAAGGATTTCTCAAATCTTTATGCGCAATTACAAAATCTACAAGAGATTTTAAAAACTTCACAAGAAACCCTTAAAAACATTCAAGCTCCAGAACCTGTGGTAAAACTAGAAGTTTCCTATCAAAAACATCAGCGATTACTAGCAAATCCAGCAAAAGATTATGTTCTTTTACAACACGCAAACGATTTGTTTAATACTCTAATTAATGTGGAATCCAAACTCAAAACGCTTGATTTAGAGCTTGCAAAACTTCAAGTAGAAATGCGCGATTTATTTCAAAATACACAAATACGAGGTCTTAAAACAATACAAGAGCAACCCATCACAAATTCCATACTTTTAGATTCCACAAATAACGATAACCCTTGAAACCTGTAAAGATCTTCATTGCAGCACTTGAATACTCTGCAAACTTACATCTTTTAAATCTTCTTAACGCATTTTGTAAAAAAAAGATTTCTTTTGTTCTTTGTGGGATTTTTGATACTGAAGTCTTAGCGGCTCACAAAAGCAATTTTCAAAGCACCTTGGACCCTTCTAGCTTTCGCATAATGGGATTTAGTGGAATCTTAAAAGTGATTCCAAAATTTTTTGCCACTAAAAAAGAGCTTGCTAAGATTGCTAGCACAAGTGATATTGCACTATTTATGGATTCTTCTTCTTTTAATATCCCACTTATTAAGACGATTAAAAAACTTTGTCAAGGCAAAAATTCTCCACATATTATTTATTATATTCTGCCACAAGTATGGGCTTGGAAATCCTATCGCGCTAAGGTTTTAAGTGAAATTTGTGATTCTCTTTGGGGGATTTTGCCTTTTGAAAAGGATTTTTATCCTATCTCTGCAAACTTACATTATGTAGGACATCCACTATTAGATGTTCTTCCATTTTCTTTTCATACACGCCAAAACTCTCCAAAAATCGCCTTTATGCCCGGCTCAAGAAAAGCAGAAATTCAAGCACTTTTTCCCATCTTTAAAACACTAGCAAAAACCCTTAAAAACAAAGGTCAAATCCCGCTTTTAATCGCACCAAAAACCTTTGAACACAAAGATTTAAAAACAATTTATGGTGATTTTAGTGATTTTGAAGTTATTTTTGAAACCTATACAGGCTTAAAGCAATGCTCTTTTGCCTTTGTTTGCAGTGGGACAGCCACACTAGAATCTACGCTTTTAGGGATTCCAACAATTCTAGCTTACAAAACACGCACCCTAGATTATTACATCGCTAAAGCACTTGTGAAACTAAACTTTATAGGACTTAGCAACATTTTTTTAGAGTTTTACACCTATCAATCGCCTAAAAATAATCCAAACCCAGAGATTCCACCTATTCACCCAGAGTTTTTGCAACATTTTGTTACACCGCAAAACTTACTAAATGCTTATGAAAACTATGATTATGCACACTTTTTTGCGCAAAAAACAAAGCTTATAAAATACTTACAACACGGAAGTGCAAAGACTTGTGCAACAAATTTAGAAAATTTAATAAAAAATTTACAAAAATAAAGGGCTTTTTAACTCTCTTTGCCTTACTATTTCAAATTATTTTATTTTTTAAGGAATCTTTGTGGAGCCTATGACAGAATATGGCTATAACAAGCTAATCACTGAACTTAAGAATTTAAAAGAAGTTGAACGCCCAAAAAATATCATTGAAATTGATACAGCTAGAGAACACGGCGATTTAAAAGAAAATGCAGAATATCACGCCGCAAGAGAACGCCAACTTTTTTTGGACGCACGCATTAATGAACTCACACAACTTGTTGCAGAAGCACGCGTGATTGACCCTACAACACTTTCCCACGATAAAGTCAGCTTTGGATCAACGGTTACGCTAGAGGATTTAGATACAGAAGAGAACTACACATACACAATCGTTGGTGCAACTGAAAGTAACCCAGATAAAGGATTAATCTCTTACCACTCTCCCCTTGCAAAACAGCTTTTAGGTAAAGTTGTCGGCGATGAAGTGGGCGTAGTTCTACCTAAAGGACGCGTGGATTATGAGATTTTAGAAATCACTTATAAACCAATTGTCTTTTAAGGATAAAACAAATGGCTGTGCTAAAAATCAAACTTTTAAATTCTAATGCAACTCTCCCTAAATATCAAACAAGTGGTGCTTCAGGATTTGATTTATGCGCAAGTGAAAACTTAGTTATCAAAAGTAAAGAATTTGCCCTTGTGCCAACAGGACTTAGCTTTAGCTTTGATGAAGAATATGAAATTCAGGTGCGTCCTAGAAGTGGATTAGCTTTAAAATATGGAATCTCTGTTTTAAACACGCCCGGAACGGTTGATTCAGACTATCGTGGTGAAATTAAGGTGATTTTAATCAATCACGGAAAAGAAGATTTTACTATTAACATTGGTGATAGAATTGCGCAAGCAGTGCTTTGTCCTATTAAAAAAGCAGAAATTGAAGTCGTAGAAATCCTAGATGATACAAAGCGTGGGTTAGGTGGCTTTGGAAGCACTGGCAAATAAATATAAGGAGAAGAATTGAGCTTAAAACAAAATGTAGAATACATCAAAGAAGAAATGAATAATGATGAAAAAATGCTAGAAGGACTTTTACGCCTTGAGAGTTGGTTTAGGCGTTATAAGTCTGCACTTTTAACATTGTTTGGAATTTTTATCATAGCTATTGTTGGATATTTTGGAAATAATTATTACCAAGAAAACAAACAGCAAAATCTAGCAAACGCATATGAAAAAGCATTAAAAGGCGATGAATCCGCCCTTAAAGTCTTAAAAGATTCCAAAAGTAGATTATATGATTTGTATCTCTACCAAAATGCTTTAAAGTCTAATGATACTGACACGCTAAAGGTATTAAGCAATTCTAAAGATCCTATTATTGCACAATTTGCAAAAGCACAAGTTGCTTCACTTAGCAAAGATTTAGACATGCTAAATTCTCAAAATTCTGGGGATTTTGGCTATTTACAAGCTGCACTTTTAGAAATCCAAGCTGGAAATTTACAAAAAGCTAGAGAAATTTTAACAAAAATCAAAAACGACTCTCCAATACGCGATTTAGCAAACGCACTCACACATCTTAGTATTAAAGGAATAGAAAATGCAAAATAATGCTTTAAAACACGCTTTGAAAATTTTGTTTTTAGGAACTATTAGTGCTTTAATACTAAGTGGATGTGGTTCAAAATATTATTTTGAACCAAAAGAAGATAGCATAAAAGGTAAAGTATCTTACAATGGTCAAATTCCAGCTGATATAAAGTCCATAGTGCGCAATGGTGCTACACTAAAAAGCGGGCATTTTATTACAAAAAATGGAGAAATTTCCAATATTCGCCTAAAAAGAGATATGCAATATTTAAATGAAAGTGAAAAATTTTACATCACACAATTTAAAAAATCTCTTGTTCTCATTAACAAAAATGATCAACAAGAAACTGCTATCACGCTTGAGAGTATTCCAGTAAGTGCTGCTATGGATGACAAACTAATTGCAATGATTTTTGACACTAATACCATTGCAATTTATGATTTAGATCTTATGCAAATTGTTTATCGCCAAGAAAATGTTTCAGCTCCAGCAAATAACACTCTTATTGCTGCACCTTATTTCTTAAGTGATATTGTAGTGATTCCAACACTAGATGGCAAACTTATTGTTGTGGATAAAACAAGTATGCGCCTTGTTAGAAATATCGTAGTTAATGGGGATAAGTTTTTTAACAATGTAATTTTCTTAGAAGCAATTGGAAATCGCATGGTTGCAGCAACTCCAAAGCGCATCATTTCTGTTAGCCCAAATGTTATTAATACTTTTGATTCCAATATTAAAGATATTTTATTCTTTGAAGATAGAATTTTTATCTTTTCTAGCGAAGGCGAGATTATTCTAACAGATAAAGATCTTAATGAAATTCGCCGCAAAAAATTCCCATTTGCACATTTCTCAGCAACAAATCACGGGAAAGATATTGTTGTGCTTGAAACACAGGGATATATGATTTTAGTGGATGATGATTTACAAACAAGCACAATCAAGAAATTACCTAGTAAAATCTCTACTCCAACCTTCTCTGCTTCAGATAAAATATTTATTAAAGATAGATTCTTCAACATTCAATAGGTGTCCTAAATGATTCTTTGCGATATTGGAAATAGTTTTTTACATTTTTATTATCGCGGAAGAGTCTGGAAGGAAGATAAACACTCACTCACTCCAAAGGATCCTAAAGAAACAATCCTTTATATTAGTGTTAATAAGGATTCTACAAATGCTCTTTTGCGCTCTCATAAGAGGTGTTTTGATTTATGCAACCACTTGAGCCTTGATACGACTTATAAGGGCTTGGGAGTGGATAGGATTGCGGCTTGTATGGCGGTTAATGATGGCGTTATTGTAGATGCTGGAAGCGCTTTAACAATTGATGTTATGCATCAAGGTATCCATTTAGGTGGTTTTATAATGCCTGGTATTTCACAATATCGCAAAATGTTTGGAAATATCTCAATCTTAGATCAAGAAATGAATCTTGCAGTAGATTTGCACACTTTTCCACAAAACACAAAAGATGCGATAAGCTATGGAATGTTAAAATCTATTATCCTAACACTGCACACTACTTCAAAAAATAAAAGAATCCATTTTACAGGTGGTGATGGTAAGTTTCTTTCGCATTTTTTCGAAAACTGCTTTTATGATGATTTACTTGTTTTTAAGGGAATGCAAAAAGCCATTGAAACAAACTTCACATCAAAAGGGATTTATTTATGATTAAAGTTGCACTTCCAAAAGGACGCAATGCAGAAAAAACACTAGAAATTTTTGAACACTTTTTGCATACTCCATTACATTTTGAAGATCGCAAGCTGATTTTGCAAAAAGGCGATTTTAGCTTTATGCTTGTTAGAAATCAAGATGTCCCCGCCTATGTAGAGCGTGGAGTAGCAGATATTGGGGTGGTTGGACTTGATGTTTTAGAAGAACAAAAAAATTCTCTTGTGCGCTTGCTTGATTTGGGTTTTGGAAAATGTAGAATCTGTATTGGCTCTCCAAACTCATATTCTTTTAGTTTTGCCAATCAAAATTTAAAAGTTGCCACAAAAATGGTTAATATTACCAAATCTTTTTTTGCTAAAAGAGCAATGAGTGTAGAAATCATCAAACTTTACGGCTCTATTGAGCTAGCAGCACTTGTAGGAATGGCAGATGTGATTGTGGATTTAGTAGAAACAGGCGATACAATGCGTCAAAATCATTTAAAAATTGATTATACAATTATGGATATTAGCGCGTATTTAGTGGCAAATCCTAATAGTTTCTATTTACAAAAACAAAAAATTTTAGAAATTCAAAGTCATTTTAAAAATGTATTAAATCTCTAAAAGGAGTCAAAATGGGACAAACAATTACAGAGAAAATTTTTTCAGAACACGCAAAGAAAAAGGTGTATGCAGAAGATATTGTTGATTCCCCCATTGATATGGTGATTGGAAACGATATTACTACACCACTCTCCATTAAAGCATTTGAAGAAAGTGGTGCAACAAAATTGGCAAATCCTGATGGATTCTGTATTGTAATGGATCACTTTATCCCAGCAAAAGATATTGCAAGTGCTAATCAAGCAAGAATTAGCCGCGATTTTGCAAAAAAACATAATCTTAAATATTTTTTTGATGAAAAGGATATGGGAATTGAGCACGCTCTCTTGCCAGAAAAAGGACTTGTTGTTAGTGGAGATGTGATTATTGGAGCAGATTCTCATACTTGCACACACGGCGCATTAGGTGCTTTTAGCACGGGAATGGGCAGCACTGATTTAGCCTATGCAATGATTACAGGAAGAAATTGGTTTAAAGTGCCAAGCTCCATTAAAATAGAGTTTATAGGAAAACCTGCAAAATACATTTATGGCAAAGATTTAATCTTAGAAATTATCCGCCAAATTGGAGTTGATGGCGCATTATATCAGGCTTTGGAGTTTTGTGGAGAGGGGATTTCTTATTTAAGTATGGACGATAGATTTTCTCTTTGCAATATGGCAATTGAAGCCGGCGCAAAAAATGGAATCATTGCACCAGATTCCATTACGCGAGAATTTTTAGCAAGTCGTCCAAGTTTGCGCACGAGTCCTAAAGAGTTTTTTTCTGATTTAGACGCCAATTATACACGCACCTTAACTATTGATATTAGCAAACTTGAACCTATTGTTGCATATCCTTTTTTACCAAGCAATGGTAAAAGTATTTCACAAGCAATCAAAGATGATTTAAAGATTGATCAAGTCTTTATTGGAAGTTGCACAAATGGAAGATTAAGCGATTTAAAAATTGCAAGCGAAATTCTAAAAGGTAAAAAAGTGCATAAAGATGTGCGCTTAATTATTACTCCAGGAACGCAACAAATCTATAAAGACGCGCACAAGTTTGGATATATTGATATTTTATTAGAAGCTGGCGCATTAATTTCTAACCCTACCTGTGGTGCTTGCCTTGGAGGATATATGGGGATTTTAGGAGATAATGAACGCTGCGTTTCTACCACAAATCGCAATTTTGTAGGCAGAATGGGTGCTAAAAATTCTGAAGTGTATCTTGCAAACTCCGCAGTTGCTGCAATAAGTGCGATTAAAGGTAAGATTGCCGATCCGCGCCAATAAAGATTAATAAAATCTTTGCTGCACTTGTTGAAGTTGCGCTTCAGAGAAGATCTCTTCTCCCATATATTGCCACTCTAACTCGCTAGGGATTGTGAAATCTCTGTATTGTTGTGTCGCGGGATTTCTATTTCCATTTTGAAAAGAGCGCAGACTATATCCTGCTATGCTTCCACCATTTAAAAAATACGCTGTTGTGCCAGCACCTATTCCAGCCCCCAATAAAAACGCATCTGCTTTTGCTGAAATACATCCACTAAAACCCACTAAAATTCCAATTAAAGAACTCACAAACAATACCTTTTTAAGCATTCCCTTGCCAAAAAATTCATCCATCATTTTTGCACCTTCTTAGTAAAATTCTAATTCTTTCTAAGCACACTTTATTCCAAAATTAGATAAAATCTCAAGTTTAGCTAACAAAAAAGGCAATTTAGCAATGTTTGGAATGGGATTTTTTGAAATTTTAATGGTTGCAGTTGTGGCAATTATCTTTTTAGGACCAGAAAAACTGCCAAAGGCACTTGTAGATATGGCAAAGTTTTTTCGTGCTGTTAAAAAAACAATGGAAGATGCTAAAGAAAGTTTAGATAAAGAAATTAATCTTAGCAAAATCAAAGAAGAAGCTCTAGCCTACAAAAATAGCATTACACAAGGTGCGCAAAATCTCACAAAAGAGTTTGACTTAAAAACGCTCAACTTAAATGAAAATCCCCTAGAAGATTCCAAAACACAAATACTGCCACAAAACACAGAAAAACCACAAGATTCAAAAAGTGATTCCACAGAACAAAAGTTGGAATCCAAAACACAGACAAGAGAAGTCAAATTAAACACAAACAATACAACCACACTAAACTTTGGTGAAAATCTCAAAAAGGAATCTTAATGCTTGAAGATTTAAAGCCTCATATTCAGGATTTGCGCCGTTGCTTAATCCGTATTACTATTGCGCTTTTAGTAACCTTTGCGGTGTCTTTTTATTTCTGGGAGATCATTTTAGATTGGATGGTAGCACCTTTAAGCACTGCCTTACCAAAAGGGCGAGAAAGCGTGATTTTTACGCAAGTTGGAGAAGCATTTTTTACAGCAATAAAGGTTGCATTTTTTAGTGGATTTATTTTTGCTCTTCCAGTAATTTTCTGGCAAATTTGGGCATTTGTAGCACCTGGTCTTTATGATAATGAAAAAAAACTTGTAATTCCTTTTGTGATTTTTGGGACATTTTTCTTTTTATGTGGTTGCGCCTTTGCCTATTATATTGCTTTTCCTATTGGTTTTGGATATTTAATTAACTTTGGTAGTCAGCTATTTACTGCTCTCCCTAGCATTGGGGATTATGTAGGATTTTTTGCAAAACTAATGGTAGGCTTTGGTGTATCTTTTGAGTTTCCTGTAATTACATTTTTCTTAGCAAAAATAGGACTTGTAACCGACAAAACACTAAAAGATTATTTTAAATTCGCCATTGTTTTTATCTTTATTTTAGCGGCTATTCTCACTCCTCCAGATGTGCTTTCACAATTTTTAATGGCAATCCCTTTAACTCTACTTTATGGGCTTTCTATTATGATTGCAAAAATGGTAAATCCCTATAAAGAAGAACTTGAAGAAGACTAATGGATACTTTAGCCCTATCAAGTTATGACTATACACTCCCAAAAGAATGCATCGCAACAACCCCCATTACTCCAAAAGAAGCAGCAAAACTTCTTGTATTCAATCGCAAAGATTGTAGCATTACACATAGCATTTTTAGAGATTTTACAAGCTTTTTGCCTAAAGATACTTTGCTAGTTTTTAATAACACTAAAGTTTTGCCTGCTAGAATCTATGGTAAAAAAATCTTAAAGGATTCCAACCTAAATGGGGCAAAAATTGAAGCACTTTTTCACAAAGAACTTGATGAAAATCGCTATTTAATGCAATTTAAAGGGCGCTTAAAAGCAGGTAACCTCATCGACTTTGGCGGTATATATGCTAGGATTTTAAACAATTTAGAAAATGTTGGAATCGGATTTAAAGAAGCAGAATTTTTCACAAAAGAAGACAAAGAAATTCCTCTTAGTCGTGATGCTTTTTTTAATTTTTTAGAGCATAAAGGACACATTCCCTTGCCTCCATACATCAAACGCGAGGATACACAAGAAGATAAACAAGATTATCAAAGCGTTTTTGCAAAACACTTAGGAGCAATTGCCGCTCCCACTGCTTCACTGCATTTTAGTAAAAAAGCCTATACTAATCTAAAAAAACATTTTAACACTACAGAAATCACATTACACACAGGTGCTGGGACTTTTCTTAGTGTCAGTGCAGAAAATATTTTAGAACATAAAATGCACACAGAATCCTTTTTAATCCCACAGGATTCCGCACAAAAAATCAAAGAAGCAAGACACATTACAGCTATTGGCACAACTGCAGCACGCACAATTGAAACTTACGCAAGAAATGAAGCTTTTAAACAAGGCAAAGCCTTAAATGGAGAATGCAATTTATTCTTGCACCCAAAAAACCCACCAAAAGCCACTCACGCACTTTTAACAAACTTCCATCTGCCCAAAAGCACGCTTTTAATGCTTGTTGCTTCTTTTATAGGACTAGAGCAAACCTTAGCACTCTACAAAGAAGCTATTGCAAAAAACTATCGCTTTTATTCTTATGGCGATGCAATGTTGATTTTATAGGATAGTCAATGTTCTTAAGCGCAAATCAAAAAGAGCTTTTAGAAAGCTACACACAAATGCTACTCTCTTGGAACGCAATCCATAGTCTAAGTGGAGCAAAAGATTATAAAAGCATTCAAAAAAATATTGAAAATTCTCTTTATCCTTTAAGTCAAATTGATTTGAAAAATAAACGCTTGCTTCTTGATATTGGCAGCGGTAATGGTTTCCCAGCAATCCCTTTACACATTGCGCTAAATCTTCCAACAATTCTTTGTGAGCCAAACGCCAAAAAAGCCGCCTTTTTACAAAATATAAAGGCAACTCTAAAGCTCAAAAATTTAAGCATTGAACGCAAAAAGATAGAATCTCTAACCCCTAAAAATTTACCTGATCTTATTACATCAAGGGCGACTTTTGCCACAGAGATTTTAATTCAAAAATGCAAACACTGCATACAGGATACAACAACACTTTTACTCTACAAAGGCTCAAATGTGGAAAATGAAATCCCAAAAGATCTTAAACACACACGCCTAACACACTCTTTATTGCAATACCTTATTATCAATGGAAAGGATATTTTATGTTAAAGTGGATAATCTTTGCACTCTGTATTGTTGGAATCTATTTTTTCTTTTTTAGAAAGCCAAAAGCCCATATAAATAACCAAGAACACAAAAAAGATTCCATAATGCTAGAATGCACAAAATGCGCGACTTATGTTTCAAGTGATGAAGCCATTATCCAAGATGGCAAATATTACTGCTCTAAGGAATGCTCAAAATGTTAATCTTAAACCACTCTTTAATTACGCCTTTAAACCTAGTCTTCATAAAAGAAAAAACAGAAATAAAAAATTCTCTCCCTAATGATTTTTTAATCCTAGAAAACAACGACTCTATCACTAAGTTAGCAAAATATTGCAAAGACAATCACCTAGACTTTAGCGCAATCCCAACAAACATTACAGAAGCTTTGCTTCTAGTTAATCTTAATGCGCGCCATTTACTAACTGACAATTTAGAATTTGCAAGCACACTACAAAAACTTGCTGAAATCTATCTCTTTGATACAAAAATTCTCTTAATAATCACACAAGAAACAGAGATTGAAACTGCCGCGAAACACAGCATTGATGGAGTGATTTTTATCCCTAGAAGCAAATAACAAATCCACGATCAAGCCCTGCTAAATCCTTGTAAAACTCCACACTCTTATGTGGGATCATCTTTAAATACCTTTGAATACTTTCTTTTTGATCATAGCCCATTTCACACAGCAAATAAGGAATCTGATTCTCCCACGCTAAATTAATAATATTCAAAAGTATTTCATCTCCCCTATCCCCTCCAAAAAGCGCGTTTTGTGGCTCATAGGATAGAGATTTTGGCAGCACTTCTCCTTTTTTAATATAAGGCGGATTTGAAACCAAAAAATCAAAATTTACACCAAGCTTTAGATTAAAATCCAAATAAGAACTATGGTGCAAGGTTAGATTTTCTGCTTTAAATTTTATTTTATTAACATACGCATTAAACAAGGCTTCTGGAGAAATATCACTTGCGTGAAAACTTAAATTAGAATCCTTTTTGATACCCTTACTTAAATGCGCAAGTAACACGCTAATTGCCCCACTCCCAACGCCAATTTCTGCAATATTTTTGCAATTCTTATCTACAATAAATTCTAATGCTTTTTCTACTAAAATTTCTGTTTCAGGGCGTGGGATTAACGCACCATAAGAAATATATAACTCCTCTCCATAAAAGCTAACTTTTTCTATTAAATACTCTATGGGTTCGTGATTTGAACGGCGTTTAATTAGTCTAAAATACGATTCTGCAAAAAAAGATTCCACATTTTGATAAAAGTTTACGTGCAACTCTACTCTTTTGCGCCCTAAAACAAATCCTAATAAAATCTCCGCCTCCAAACGCGGACGCAAAATTGCGTTTTCCTGCAAAATCTTAACACCAATATCAAGCAAATCCTTAATGGTTTTTGCTAATGGAGTTTTAGATTTCATCTTTTTGTGTTTCTTTAGACAAATCTCTCCCCAAATGCCCAAAATCAAGCGCAATAAGCCTTGCCATTAAAGGAGGATGGCTATAATAAAAGCGCATATACAAAGGATGAGCAAGAGGGAAAGAATTGTTTTCTTTAACAAGCACAAGAAGAGCATTTGCCAGATCTTTTTTGCTTGTTAAACTTGCACCAAACTTATCTGCATTAAACTCATTTTGACAACTTAAAGCATTTACCACAAGCATAAAATAAAAGCCAAAAGGCGCACTTAAAATCAGTAAAAACACAATGTTTGCTTGCGGACTTGGCTCTAAATTTGCTTGCATAAACAATGCTTCTGGCAAATTTGCCACAAAAAACACAAGAGTTGCAAAAAAACCAAGAATTAAAGCCATCATTTTATAAAGATCATAATGCTTAAAATGCCCCAATTCGTGTCCTAATACAGCCAAAAGTGATGGAAGTGGGATCTTATCTAAAAGCGTGTCAAACAAAATCACTCTCTTTGCTCTGCCAAGCCCTACAAAATAAGCATTTAATCGCCCATCGCGCTTAGACGCGTCCATCACAAACACACCATCACTTTTAAATCCAACACGCATCAACAAAGCCTGAATTGCTTCTTTTAATTCTGCGTTTTCTAAAGGAGAAAATTTATTAAATAATGGTGCAATTATCGTAGGATAAAGCATATTTAACCCTACAATCAACACTGCTCCTAACACAAAAGCATAAATTTCCCAATTTTTTATATATAAAATCATCCAACTAAATGCAAAAATTAAGATTCCACCAAAAATTAAAAGCAACACAAAAGACTTTAGCGTATCTATTATAAAAAGTTTTACTCCTCCCTTAGCAAAGCCAAATGCCTTATCCACAACTAAAGTTTGATATGCGCTTAAAGGCAATGCCACTAAAGATTGCACCACCAAAAAACACAACACAAATACCACAGATTCTACCAAAGGAGAAAAATCTAAAACATTTTCTAACGCTTTAAAACCAAATAATAACCAAAACCCAACAAACACCAAATCTATAAGCGTATTAAATACACTTATTCTCTCACGCAAAATTGCATATTGTGCTGCTTGAATAAACTTTTCTTTTTCTAAAATATAAGGTTCTTTTATACTTTCTTTGTGTAAAAATCTCAACTCAAGCACAGATAAAATCACTCTTGGAAGACTTAAAAACAACGCATAACACATCAAAATTAACATTGAAAATCCTTAAAAAATCCTTGAATTTCTTTTTAAATTCACTCCTAAAACTTGCTTGCATTATAACAAAAGCGCGTAAAATTTGCTATTTATAATGTATAATTCACCAAAAATTTAAATGAGATTTTAATGGCTTTATTAGAAAGAAATGATATTGCAGTAGATTTAGGCACAGTAAATACTATTGTGCGCAACAACATAGATGAAGTTTTATTTTGTGAAGCAACTTGTATTGCATTAGAAACCAAATACAATAACATACGCACCCTTGCCATAGGCAATAATGCTAAAAAAATGCTAGGGCGCGCTCCACAAGAAATCCATGTCATTAATCCAATTTCAAAGGGAGCAATTAGCGATTTTGAAACCACAAAAATTTTTATGCAAGCTTTAATTGAAAAAGGCAAAACAAGTTCTTTAGATCCAAGAGTTGGGATTAGTATCCCACAGAACTTAACACAAGTAGAACGCCACTCCCTTTATGAGGCTACAATGCTTGCAGGCGCAAAAGAAGTTTTTCTCATAGAAGATCCTTTTAGTGCAAGTGTGGGAGCTGAGCTTGATATTAGCACTTCACGCGCAAAAATGATTATTGATGCAGGTGGTGGACTTGTGGAGGCTAGCATTATTTCTTTAGGAGGACTTGTTACAAGTGCTTTTACTAAAGAAGCGGGAGATTTTATTGATGAAACAATCATTGAGTTTTGTCGCCACAATAAAAGCATAGGCATCAGCAAAGAAACAGCAGAGATGATCAAACGAAGCACCAATGTTTTTACAGATAATCCCAGCATTAGCGTTGGTGCAAAAAACCTAGTTAATGGAATGCCTATTGCGTGCGAATTACAGCTTAATGACTTTAAAAATCTTCTTTTAGCAAGTATGGAAAAAATTAAATGCGTGATTCTAGAAGCAATCCACGAAGCCCCACCACAAATTGCACCAGACTTAATTGATGATGGGGCGGTTTTAACAGGGGGATTAGCCTTCATGCAAGGACTTAGAGATTATTTAGAAGAAGAATTAAAAATTGCAATTCATCTCTCTCCAAACCCCTTATTAGATATTTCTAAGGGTGCGTGTTTGATTATGCAAAATTATGCAAATAGAGAGTCTTAATGTTGGATTCTAGCTTTTTAAGCGTGCAAAAAACACATATCCAAACCCCAAAGGGATTGCGCGCGTTTTTAAGCCACACTCCTTTGAATATCGCCTTTCACGCTGGTAGAGATTGTAAAGAACAAATCCTAAAAAACAGAGAAACCATCATCTATCCTTTTACACTAGAGAATTTAGCCTATCTCAATCAAATTCACGGAAACACAATTATAGAAGCAAATTCTGGAGGATTATTAGGCAATGGAGATGGAATCCTAATCACACAAAAAGGCATTATTGCAATGATTATGGTTGCAGATTGTAATCCTATTTTACTCTTTGATTCAAAAAAACAAATTTTAATCTTACTACATGGGGGGCGTGTAGGCTTAGAAGTTGGAATTTTAAATCAAGCATTAAATCTTTTACAAAAACGATTTCACACTCACCTAGATGAACTTTTCATCTATATAGGACCTTCTATTAGAAATTGTTGCTATGCAGTCAAAGAAGAAGTTTTTAAGGGAGAAGCTTTAGAAAAAGGTAGAATCTTACGCAATGGAAAACTTTATTTAGATTTAATTGCAGTTATTCAAGCACAATTAGAATCTTATTATATAAAACCCTCCATAATCGCTCCACAATGCACCTGTTGCCACCAACAATTTTTCTCTTATCGGCGTGATTTCAATTGTGGGCGTTTTGCTCTTTTTGCATATTTGGTATAATACAAAGAAAAATGTTTGGGCTTTTAAGGGTTAAGGAATGACTGGTTATTTAATCGGACTAAATGCGCAAGCAAAGCGCGGTTTGATTGAACAAGCACACAATAAAAGACGTTTTGAATTTGATTTAAGCGTTTGGGACGCAGATTTAAAAGAAATCTCTCCAAATTTAGAAGTTGAATTTGAACTTAGCGATGATAAAACACGCGTAAATGTCGTGCGCCCTAAAAGAAACCCCAACCAAACCTTTGTAATTAGACAAACACGCAGCATTAAAGATTGCATTTATGATCACTTTGGTGGCGTTGAAAATCTCATTAAACGCTATGAAAAAGACATTAATTCTAAAAAAGACTTGGATTTCTTACGCATTAAACGCTTTTTATTTACTGCCTATAATGATCTTTTTGAGCTAGACAGCACCATTTCAAACACTGCTTTAACAAACCTAAAATCAGAACTTGGGGCATTAGATAGAGAATATGAGTCTTTTATCAAAAAGGCTTCTTATCCTCCGCAATATTCCTATGAAAAAATCTTTTTATCACGCCAAATAGAGTTCGTAAAAATGGAAGAACTTATTGAAACAACACAATCCATTATTAAAAGTGCTACAATCCAACAAGCAGCTTTAGGAACATCTCTAAAAGCTATGGAAGATCAATTTTCAAAGCGCACTGATACGCGCAGTGCCTCTTATGCACAAGCTCTAATTAATCTCAAAAAACTTCGCAAACGCTATGTGGATTTACTTCATTATCTTTCCGAACAAAAAGACAAACTCGCAAAAGCCACTAAGGTAAGAGATGAGTTTTCTGAAAAATTTTTTGAAGCATTTTTAAAAGGCTATCTCCCTTTAACTAACGCACTTAAACAAGATTTTATTAAACTCTTAAATGCAAAAGCTTATGATTTAGACGCTCTTCTTTGGCAAAGAGCAAAACGGAGCTTAAGTGTAAGAAGATTCTTCATTAAAGCTGGAATTACAGGGACTTATAGCTCAAAAACATTTTTAAAGTATTTTTTACACAGCCTAGATAAAAGCAAAATCCGCAATGAAACAAAAAAACTCTTTGATCTTTTAAAATACCTAGAAGCATTTTCTAGAAAAAACATTCTTCTAATCCAAAGCTCAAAAGACGATAGCAAACGTTACAAAGAATACTTAAAAAACTTTGATAGTGATTTACAAATCACAACCTCTAATGATCCACACAATCATTTAAGCGTTTCTAATCCAACAGATTATCATGTTATTGTTATGGAATGGGAAGTGTGCGAGATGAATCTCTTAAATTTTATGCAAAAATACAACGAACTCTTTAGAGAAAGCGTTTGCACTCCAAAATTTTGTGCAATTATGCCTAAAAATACAAGCAGTGCAATCCTTACAGAAATTAGAGAAAAAGGCGTAGATTACTATGTTACACAAGGTAATATTGATCAATTTATTGATATGATGCGAATGATTTTGTAGTTTTTATGTTTTTAGCTTAAATTTTTGCTACAATAATAGATTATTTTTTCTTGGGGTTTTAAACAATGACTTTTAATACAGCTTTAGATTCTATAAAAATCTATGAAGCAGGACGTCCAATTGAGCTTGCTGTTAGAGAATATGGAATCAAAGAAGATGAAGTAGTTAAACTTGCTTCAAATGAAAATCCACTTGGCGCCAGCAAACAAGCTATCAATGCAATCATTCAAGCTGCACAAAATGCACATTTATATCCTGATGATTCTATGTATGCTTTAAAAGAAGGTTTATCTCAACATTTTGATGTTCCAAGTAATACCTTAATTATTGGTGCAGGCAGTGATCAAATCATTGAATTTTGTATTCACGCTAAAGCAAATCACACAAGCAAAGTCTTAATGGCAAAAACTACTTTTGCAATGTATGAAATCTATGCAAAAGCTGTAGGAGCAGAAATTATCCGCACACCAAGCCACACACACAATTTAGGAGAATTTTTAGACGCTTATAAAACACACAAGCCAGCAGTGATTTTTCTTTGTCTCCCTAATAATCCATTAGGGGAATGCTTAGATACCAAAGAAGTGTTTGAGTTTTTAAAACAAATTGATTCTAACTGCTTAGTTATCATTGATGGTGCATACCAAGAATACGCAAAACAAAAGGATTCCAACAAAGCACTTAATCCAAAAATGCTGCTTAATACTTTTTCAAATGTGATTTATACTGGCACATTTTCTAAGGCTTATGGATTAGGCGGAATGCGTGTAGGATATGGAATTGCAAACCCTACAATTATCCAAGCACTTTTAAAACTCCGCCCACCTTTTAATATCACCACTCCTTCTCTTGCAGCAGCCATTGCAGCTCTTAAAGATCAAGAACATCTTAAAAAAAGCGTGGAGAATAATTTCAATCAAATGCCCTTATTTGAAAATTTTGCCAAAAAAAATTCTTTAGATTTTACTCCAAGCTATGCAAATTTCATTACCTATTATTTTAAGAAATCATTAGATTCCACAGAAATTGCAGAATCTTTATTTCAAAAAGGAATGATTATTAGAAATCTAGCAAGCTATGGCTTAAATGCAATTAGAATCACCATAGGCACACCAGATCAAAATCAAAAGTTTTTTACATTATTTCAAACATATCTTAATGAAAAATAGGTGTTAAATTTTGGACTTAAAAGCACTTTTTGAACAGATTAGAAACCTTTATAAAAAGCTAAACAAAAAACAAAAGATTGTGATTTTAGCAACAATTGTTGTTGTCGTAGGTTTTATCTCGGCACTTATTGTATGGAATTCTACAAACAATAAAGCAGGAATTTTATACCCAGGTTATGCGGTTTTATTTGAGGGTGTTAGTTCAGAAGATGGCGCATTAATTATCCAGCAACTTCAGCAAGATAAGATCCCTTATAAAATCCCAAAAGATAATACAATTCTCATCCCGCAAGAATTTGTTTATGAAGAAAGAATGAAACTTGCAAGCAATGGAATCCCAAAAAGCAGTAAAATCGGCTTTGAGATTTTTGATACAAAAGACTTTGGAGCGACAGATTTTGATCAACGCATTAAATACTTGCGTGCCATTGAAGGAGAATTAGCACGCACAATTGAAAGCCTAGCACCAATCCAAAAGGCAACTGTGCATTTAGCTCAACCTGAAAAAACCGTGTTTGTTAGTGAACAAACTCCACCTACTGCTTCTGTTGTGCTTGTGTTTAAACCTGCACAAACTCTAACACCTAAACAAATTTCAGGGATTAAAAACATTGTTTCTTCTGCTGTGCCAAATTTAACAATTCAAAATGTTGAAGTTGTTAATGAAAAGGGTGAACCCTTAAGTGAGCTTGATGAGCTTGGCGGAGCTAGAGAACTAGCAGTAGCACAACTCCGCTATAAAACAGATTTTGAACACGCCTTAGAAGAAAAGATTGTCAATATTTTATCTCCTATTGCAGGTGGTAGAGAGGGTGTTGTAGCAAAGGTTACTGCTGAATTTGACTTTGCTCAAAAAGAAAGTACGCAAGAATACTATGATCCAAACAATGTTGTGCGTAGTATTCAAGACCTAGAAGAAAAACGCGAAGGATTCCGCCCTAAAGAAATTGGTGGAGTTCCCGGAGTTGTGAGTAATATTGGTCCTGTGCAGGGATTAGAAGATGACAACACAAAGGAAAAATACGAAAAAACACAAAACACAACAAATTTTGAAATTAGCAAAACCGTGTCAAATATTAAAGGGGAGTTTGCAACAATCCGTAGATTATCCGCTGCTGTTGTCGTAGATGGTCGCTATGAGAGAGAGCTAAATGAAGAAGGTGTAGAACAGCTTAAATACATTGCACTTAATGAAGAAGATATGACCAAAATCTCTGCTCTTGTGCGTCAAGCAATCGGCTACAACGATCAAAGAGGTGATGAAGTTTCTGTAAGCAACTTCCAGCTTAATGGGCAACTCTCTGGCTTTAAAGCGCGCACCCCATTAGAACGATTCCTAGAGGCTTCTGCAAAACTTTTAGAGCCTTTTATGCCTTTGCTCAAATATGTGCTTGTAGGCATTATTCTATTCTTCTTCTATAAAAAAGTCATTGTTCCATTTAGTGAAAGAATGCTTGAAGCAAAAGCTGATGAAGAAGAAGAATTAGAATCTCTTATTAAAATTGATGAAGATGAAGAAGAAAATAATGATCGTTTAAATGAAATGCGTCGCAGGATTGAAGATCAGCTTGGCTTTGGAGCTGGTGCAAATGAAGATGAAATTAAGTATAATGTTCTTCTAGAAAAAATAAAAGAACTCACAATGGAAAAACCAGCCGAGCTTGCAAACCTATTCCAAACTCTAGTGCATGATGAACTAGGACTTGATAATCTAGGAGGAAAACGCTAATGCCTTCCGTTTCTTTAAGCCCACGCCAACAATCACAATATGATGAACTCTCAATGGCAGAAAAAATCGCCATTTTGCTTGTGCAATTAGGCGATGAATTAACAGGAGAAATTTTTTCTCATCTTGATTTAGATTCCATCACTGAAATTTCTAAATACATTGCACAAAATTCCGGCGTTGATAAAGTCATTGCCGCAGCAATTTTAGAAGAATTTTATGCCATTTTTCAATCCAATCAATACATCTCAACAGGTGGTTTTGAATACGCTAAAGAATTACTATATCGCACACTTGGACCAGAAGCCGCTAAAAAGGTTTTGGATAAACTTGCAAAATCTATGCAATCTTCTCAAAATTTTGCTTATCTTTCACGCGTGCGTCCTCAACAGCTTTCAGATTTCATTATCCACGAGCACCCACAAACAATCGCACTTATTTTAGCCCATATGGATCCTACAAATGCAGCAGAGACACTAAATTTCTTTTCAGACGATTTGCGTGCTGAAATTGCAATTCGTATGGCAAATTTAGGGGATATTTCTCCAAATGTTGTCAAGCGAGTTTCAACCGTTTTAGAAAACAAACTAGAATCACTCACAAGTTATAAAGTTGAAGTGGGTGGAATCCGTGCTGTCGCAGAAGTCTTTAATCGCTTAGGACAAAAAGCCGCAAAGGCAACAATTGCCTATATTGAACAAATTGATGATCAACTTGCTGTTGCCATTAAAGAAATGATGTTTACTTTTGAAGATATTGAAAAGCTTGATAATAATGCTATTAGAGAAATATTAAAAATTATTGATAAAAAAGATTTGATTTTAGCACTTAAAGCTTCTCCAGAAGAGCTAAAACAAAAATTTATGTCAAATATGTCCCAAAGAGCAGGAGAACAATTCTTAGAAGAAATGCAGTTTCTAGGTGCTGTTAAGGTTAAAGATGTAGAAGCTGCACAACGCAGAATCGTAGAGACCGTTCAATCACTCTCTGAGCAGGGTATTATCCAAATTGGCGAACAAGAGGATACCATTGAATAATATTAACGAACACGAAAATATCATTACAGAACAGCACAAAGATCGGCACGATATTAAAAAATATAATTTTAGAAATATGGAAGTTGCTCAAAAAGTAGAATCTCAATCTAATGTAGATTCCAATACACAAGAAGAATCTAAACCCGCTACACCAGCACCAACAATGCAAATGGTAGAAGCACCAGCACCAAGTGAGCCAAGCATTGATACTCCTGCCTTAAAACTCTTTGAAACAGAAGTTGTGGATAAAATTTTACAAAAAAGTGATGTGCTTGCAGAATCCTTACAAAAACTTCAAGAACAATTTGACAAACAAGAAAGAGAAATTAACGAAAAGGTCTCCCTTGCAAAAACCGAAGCAAAAGAGCAAGGCTATAACGAAGGCTATCAGCAAGCAAAACAGGAGCTTCAAGCACAAATTGATAGCCAAAAAGAACTCTATGCACTAAGTATTCAACGCATAGATACAAACATTTTAGAATCCAAAAATCATATTGTAAATTTAGAAAAAGAATTAAGCTCCATAGCACTTGATATTGCAAAGGAAGTTATTGCTGCTGAAATTAGCACAAATAGTGCAAAAATCGCTTCTACTCTTGCAAGAACACTTTTACAAGATATTGCTCAAAACACACAAGTAACTCTTAAAGTCTTTCCCGGAGATTTAGAAGAACTTAAAGAATCTTTGAAGGATTTAAGTAATGTTAGCCTTGAAGCTGATCTTGCTGTTGCCAAAGGAGGCGTTGTGATTTTAAGCAATGAAGGCAATATTGATGGTAATATCTTTATGCGTTTTGAAACTTTAAAAAAATCTATTTTGGAGAATAAAGCCTAATGCCACTTGATCCAAAATACTTAGAGATTCTACACAAAAATACATTTAATGAAGAAGATTATGCGCATTTAAACAATCTAGCAAAACTTGTGCGTGAAAGAATCTTAGAAGTTGTATCTAAAAATGGCGGACATCTTAGTTCCACACTTGGTGCAGTAGAACTCATCATCGCAATGCATTGCGTATTTGACAATCCAAAAGATCCCTTTATTTTTGATGTTAGTCATCAAGCCTATGCGCATAAGCTTTTAACAGGGCGTTGGGATTCTTTTGAGACTTTGCGCCAAAGTGATGGAATTAGCGGCTTTACAAAACCAAGCGAAAGTGAGCAAGACTACTTTATTGCAGGACATAGCTCCACCTCTATTTCGCTAGGAGTTGGTGCAGCAAAGGCTTTCGCACTTCAAGAGAGCAAACAAATCCCCGTAGCACTTATTGGGGATGGTGCAATGAGTGCAGGACTTGCTTATGAAGCTTTAAATGAACTAGGGGATCGTAAATATCCTATGGTGATTATCTTAAACGATAATGAAATGAGTATTGCAGAACCTATTGGTGCAATTAGTAAATATCTTTCTCAAATCATCGCCGGCAAATTCGTGCAAGGGATTAAAAATAAAATAGGAAGCGCGATTAATAAAATGCCAAATGCAACTTATATCGCTAAACGCTTTGAAGAATCCTTAAAGCTTATCACGCCCGGGATTTTGTTTGAAGAATTAGGATTAGAATATATAGGACCTATTGATGGGCATAATCTAAAAGAAATCATCAACACGCTAACCCTTGCCAAAAATACAAAAAAGCCCATTGTTGTGCATGCGCAAACCCTAAAAGGCAAAGGCTACACTCCAGCTGAAGGGCATTTAGAGCAATGGCACGGCGTAAGTCCTTTTGATCCAACAAAGGGCGAATCTCTCTCAAAAAGTAGCGCAAAATCTCCCACTTCTGTTTTTGCAGAATCCCTATTAGAGTTTGCAAAAAACGATTCTAACATTGTAGGAATTACTGCTGCAATGCCAAGTGGCACAGGATTAGATAAACTCATAAAAGCCTATCCAAAACGCTTTTGGGATGTTGCTATTGCCGAACAGCACGCTACTACACAGGCAAGCTCTCTCGCCAAAGAAGGCTTCAAGCCCTTTGTAGCAATTTACTCTACCTTTTTGCAACGCGCTTTTGATCAGTTAATCCATGATGTTGGCATTATGAAAATGCCCGTGAAGTTTGCTATTGATAGAGCAGGAATTGTAGGGGAAGATGGCGAGACACATCAAGGCGTTTTTGATATTGGCTATTTAAATATGATTCCAAATTTCACGCTTTTTGCACCGCGTGATCTTGCAACACTTTCTTTAGCTGTGGAATTTGCAAAAGACTTTACAAATGGTCCTTGTGCATTCCGCTATCCTAGAAAGGCTTTTTTGCTTAAAGAAGAAATTTTTAACCCAACACCTTTTAGCTATGGTAAATTAGAGATCTTAAAAGAACAAAAAAGTGAAATTTTGCTGCTTGGCTATGGTAATGGCGTTGGACGCGCATATCAATGTTTATTAGAGCTAGAAAAACAAGGGATAAATGCTAGCTTGGTAGATTTGCGCTTTGCAAAACCTTTAGATAAAAACGCCCTTAAAACACTTGCCACTTCACATAAACAATGGTTTATTTTTAGTGATAGTGCAAAAATCGGTGGCATAGGACAAATTTTAAGTGCATTTGCACAAGAAAACGCCTTATCTCTTCAAATCATTTCTTTTGAATTTGAAGATTCTTTTATTCCACACGGAAAAGTAGAAGCCGTGGAAGCAAAATTAGGATTAGATACACAAAGTCTTATCCAAAACATCAAACAATACATCTAGGGAGATTTTATGTTTAAAAAACTATTCTTAGGATTTTTATTGCTTTTTAGCACTTTTCTTTACGCACAAGATTCTATGGATTTCTTAGCAGATTTTGAGCAGGAATATCATACAAAAGAACCAAGTGATCCGCTTTATAGCTATAATCATTTTATGCACAAAATCAATTTTGGAGTCTATGATTACGCACTTAGTCCTTTGTTAAACACTTATAACAAAGCAGTTCCCCTAGGTTATCGTTATGGGATTTATAATTTCTTTAATAATCTCTCTTCATCTGTGCGCTTTTTAGCGCATTTATTTGCCTTTGAACCCAAAAAGGCAATGGACGAATTTGGGCGTTTTGCTCTAAATTCTTCTGCTGGACTTTTAGGGCTTTTTGATGTGGCTTCAGCAAATGGACTTTATTCTCATAAAACTGACTTTGGAATCACCTTTGGAAAATGGGGAATAAGCAGTGGGGCTTATCTTGTTCTACCATTTTTTGGACCAAGTAGTGTGCGTGATACCATTGCAATGCCTCTAAATGCACTAGCAAACCCTACCACTTATTTAAATCCAACAAGCCTAAGTGTCACAAGCTCCGCTTTTAGAGAGTTTAGTTACATTGCTTATAATAAAGACACTATAGATTCTTTGCGCAAAGGTGCAATAGGTGATGATTATATCCTAATGCGTGATGCCTATTTTCAATATCGCAATGAACTTATTAAAGGAGATTAATGAAAACTTTAACCAAGATTTTACTAGGTTGTATATTTTTAGCCAACCTTTCTTTTAGCGTAGAATTTGACAAGATTGAAAGCACAATGCAAACAAACATTGACACAACTTTAAAAATCTTACAAAAACTTCCTAAGCAAAACACGCCACAAAATGAAGCGCATATCCAACAAATCGCAAATCAAATCTTTGTGCTTTTTGATCCATTATTTGATTACACGCTAATGAGCCAACTTGCACTCTCTCAACACTATAAAACTTTAACAAAGGATAGAATTGAAGCCTTTCAAGAAAGTTTTGAACGCAATCTTAAAAAAAGCTTCACAGATAAACTAAAGCTCTACAAAGATGAAAAAATGGAAGTAATCGGTGGAGATCAACCAAAAAGCAATCGCTATAATCTCAAAACTTCTCTAATCTTAGATGGCAAGATCAATTACATTACCTTTAAATTTTATGAAAGCAACAAAGATTGGAAAATTTATGATGTGGATATTTTAGGTGTTAGCGTGATTCAAACTTATCGCTCACAAATTAATGATATTTTATCTAAATCCGATTTTAACGCTCTCTTAGAAAGTATGCAGGGTGAAATTTCCTTTGAAACAAAATAGATTCCAACTTTTTTATATTTTCTCAAAAATTCTTGCGCGCTTTTACAAAAAAGTCTTGCGCACACCAAAACGCTTTTTATTTGCTTGTGTAGCTTGTTTTTTTATCTTTGGGTTTTTTGCCTTAAAACTTCCCATTGATGCAAGCTCTGATAGTTTAATTTTAGAAAATGACAAGGATTTTAAAACCTATGAATCCCTTTTAAAAAATTATTCTGCTAAAGATTTCTTAATTCTTGCCTTTAGCCCAAAAAATGGCGATGTTTTTTCTCCTAGCTCCCTTGAAACTTTAGAAAAACTTAGCATAGATTTAAAAGAGATTCCACAAATTCAAAGTGTGCTAAGCATCTTAAATGCACCCCTACTTAAAAGCGTGCCAAACCTAGATTTACAGGAAACACTAAGACTAAACCCAACACTACTTTCTAAAGAAGTTGATAAAAACTTAGCAAAAAAAGAGATTCTAAACCACCCATTTTTCTTGCAAAACTTAATTGCAAAAGATGCAAAAACTGCCGGTATTATTATCACACTTAAAGACTCTTCACATTTAGAAGACTTAAAACATTTAAAAAATACTACAAGCATAGAATCCGAAAAACAAGAACTCCAAAAACTCATTACCTTAGAAAAAAAACATCTCCAAGCACAAAATGATTCCACAATCAAAGCCCTAAAAGCACTTCAAAACAAATACGAAGGCTTAAAAATTGGTGGAATCCCACTTATTGCTAGCGATATGATTGCTTATGTAAAGTCTGATTTAATCACTTATGGTGCTACACTTAGTGTAATTTTAGCTCTAATGCTTTGGATTTTCTTTAGAAGCTGGCAGTTTGTCGCACTCACACTTGGAATTTGTTTTTTTACTCTTGTGCTAAGTAGTGGAATCTTTGCAGCACTTGGCTATCAAATCACTGTTGTTTCTTCAAATTATGTTTCATTGCTTTTAATTATTAATGTATCTTTAGTGGTGCATTTAATTGTATCGTATTTAGAATTTTATGAAAAATTTCCAAAAGCTACACAAAAAAGCTTGATTTATGCAACGCTAATTAGCAAACAAGCTCCAAGTTTTTTTGCCGTGCTTACAACAATGATAGGCTTTATTAGTCTTGTATATTCTAATATTTTGCCTATTATTCATTTAGGGATTGTGATGAGTTTAGGGGTAAGTGTAGCATTAATCTTTACTTTTATACTCTTTTCTAGTATCTTAGCCCTACTCCCAAAACCTAACAAAATCGCAAAGCTCTCTACAAGTCAAGAATCCTTTTTACGCTTTTGTGCAAACTTTGCCATTAAAAAACCTAAAACAATCTACACCATTGCTCTCCTTTGTGTAGTTTTTAGCCTATATGGAATCCAAAATTTAAAAGTAGAAAATAGTTTTGTCAATTACTTTAAGGATTCTAGTGAAATTAAACAAGGACTTTTAAAGATTGATAAAGAATTAGGTGGAACTGTGCCTTTAGATATTCTTATCACATTTACCAATAAAAACAAAGAAAAGCAAAATCCTGCAAGCTCTTTTGAAGCAGAATTCGAAGCAGAATTTACCGCTTTAGAATCTCAAGATGCTTATTGGTTTGATAGTCAAAAACTCCGCATTGCAAAAAGCGTGCATAATTACTTGCAAACCAATCCTTACATTGGTTCAATCTTAAGCCTACATAGTTTAGCAATGCTTTTAGATAATCTAGAAATTGGCGCAGATGACTTTAGCATTGCCTTTTTATACAAAAATGTGTCAAATGAGCTAAAATCCCAGCTTTTTACTCCCTATGCTAACATACAAGAAAATCAACTTCGCTTCTCTTTGCGCACTTTTGATTCTAATCCCACTTTGGAACGCAACGCCTTTATTGCAAAAATCAAAGCAGATTTACAAAATCTTTTAAAAGATGAAAATGTGCGTTTGGAAATTAATGGCGCAATGGTGCTTTATAATAATCTCTTGCAAAATCTAATTGCTTCACAAGTTGATACTCTAAGCTTTGTTATTGCTATGATTTTCCTAGTGTTTCTTCTTGTTTTTAGAAGTTTTAAACTTGCTTTAATTGCGCTTTTAACAAATCTTATCCCGCTAGGAACAATCTTTGGAATCCTAGGTGCAAGTGGAATCCCATTAGATTTAATGGGAGTAACAATTGCCGCTATTGCGCTTGGAATTGGCGTAGATGATGTTATCCACTATATTCATCGCTTTGTCGCTGAATTTAAAATCAACTCCTTAGAGCAGGCACTTCTAAACTCTCATAGCTCCATTGGAAATGCGATGTATTACACTACACTAATCATTGTTGTGGGCTTTTGTATGATGATGACTAGCAACTTTATCCCAACGATTTATTTTGGATTTCTAACAACACTTGTGATGCTATTAATGCTTGCAAGTGCGTTAATCTTGCTCCCAGCCTTACTTCATAGCTTCTATAAAAAATCATAATATTCTAAATGTAACACCACATCTTGTTTATAATAATTCCACCGCAAAGAATACAAACAAGCAATCTCCTTGCCTTGCGCCTCTCTTAAATCCCGATTAAACACTAGCGCATTACATTGACTGCCATTATTCTCCAAACTCAACTGACTATGCTTATCCCCAAAATACCGCACATTAAGAATTTTTGCCTCTGCATAAAACTTTGGAATCTTATTTGCATTGCCATATGGCTCAAAGCTCTGCAACATCTCAAAAAATTCTCTTTCTATCACACAAAATGGCAAATACCCTAAAGCCTCTGCAAAATTAGATTTCAACTTTTTTTTAGGATAAGGCAGGCGTATTAAAGCTTTTTTAAAATCTTCTAAAGATTCTCTCTTTAAACTTAATCCAGCTGCTCCAAAATGCCCTCCAAAAGCAATTAAATGTTCTTTTGTAGCTTCTAAAACTTCCATACAATCTCTGTAAGTTGAACGCATACTACCTTTTAAAATTTCATTCTTTTGACAAAGCACAATACAGGGTTTTAAAAATTCCTCACTCAAACGCGCGGCAATAATCCCAACAATCCCTTCGTGCCAACTAGGATTAAACACTACAATAATTGGAATCTCTTCATAATTCTCTTGTGCGAAAAACTCATTTCTAGCTTCTGTGTAAATTGCATTTTGCAACGCCTTGCGTTGAGAATTAATTTCCAAAAGCATATCTAATAATTTTTTAGATTCTAACTTATCTTCTTCAATCAAAAAATGATAAGCAAGCATTGCGCTATCCATTCTCCCTGCACAATTTAACAAAGGCGCAATATAATAACCAATGAGTTGCGCATCAATTCTATGCTTACAAAACCGCTCTTTTAAATGCACAAATGCTGTTCTTTGACTACCTTTTAAAACTTCTAAGCCCTTTTTTAATAACACACGATTAATCCCAAGCAATGGCATTACATCACCTACAATCGCTAAGGCTAACAAGTCCAAAAACTCTCCCATTTCTACATTAACGCCTAATATTTGCTTTAACCCAGCACACAAATACCACGCCACACAAGCACCACAAATTTCAGGCTCTAAGAAATCTTTAGACAACTTTGGATTACAAATTAACGCATCTGGCAAAATCTCTTGCGGTGTGTGATGATCTGTAATAAGTAACAAAATCCCTCTATCCTTGCAAATCTTAGCCGCTTCAATCGCGTTAATCCCATTATCCACCGTAATAATCACATCACAATCTAGCCGTTTAATCACAGATTCTGATAACCCATAACCATCACTAAAACGGTTTGGAATCTCAACTCCAATAGGATAATGAATTTTTTTAAAAAATGCGTGCAAAATCGCACAAGACACCACGCCATCTACATCATAATCCCCTACAACAACAATGCGTTTTTTTTCTTGCATTGCCGCTTGAATATGCTCTGCAATTTCTAAGAGATTGTTTAATTGATTTGGCTTTGGTAAATCTTTTAAAAACCGAACCGCTTCTCCATTAAATCGCTCTTTTAAAAGCGATTCCACTGCCTTAAAATCAAGCTTTTTAAAATGTGAAGCTATCATTTAAACGCGTGAAAACTTAAGCGATTGCTTAATAAACTCTAAAATCACACAATTTGGAGATTGTAGTCTTGAAGTAAATTCTGGGTGAAACTGCACTGCCACAAACCAAGGGTGATCTTTAAGCTCTATTGCTTCAATTAATCCAGCGCTCTCTCCACTTATCATCATACCCTTTGCTTCTAGTCTTTCTCTATATTTCGGATTTGCTTCATAGCGGTGGCGATGGCGTTCTTTAATGATTTTTCGCCCTTGATACGCTGCTTGCAGCTTGCTATTTTCTTTTGTTTGACACTCATATTCTCCAAGCCGCATAGTCCCACCCATAGGTGAAGTGTGCGTGCGGATTTGCGGATTGCCTGCTTGATCAATAAAATTTTCTATCAGATAAATCACTGGCTCTTTTGTCTTAGGATTAAACTCCATAGAATCCGCTTCTTTTATTTCTAAAACATTGCGACAAAATTCTAAAATTGCAAGTTGCATCCCAAGACAAATCCCTAAAAATGGAATCTTTTTTTCTCTTGCAAAAGTAATTGCCTGCATTTTTCCTTGAACCCCTCTCTCTCCAAAGCCACCGGGAACTAAAATTCCATCTACATATTTTAATTGCTCTAAAATTTCTACATTTTTTTCTAGCTCTTCGCTATCAATCCATTGAATATTTACTTTTGTATCAAGATTCGCTCCTGCGTGAATTAAAGCTTCAATGAGTGATTTATAAGATTCTTTTAAACTTAAATATTTTCCTACAAATGCGATTTTCACTTCATTTTGCGGTGCTAAAATCTGCTTCACAAGCAAATCCCACTCTTTCATATCTGGATTAAATTCAGGGAGCTTTAAAAACCTAGAAATCGGAGTCAAAATACCTTCTTTTAAAAAATTAAGTGGCATTTGATAAATACTTTTTGCATCTTGAGCGGTTATTACACAATCATAATCTACATCACAACTCATAGAAAGCTTACTTTTAAGCTCTTTTGGAATCTCTTTTTCAGTGCGTGCGATAATAATTTGTGGAGTAATCCCTATGCGTCTTAGTTCCTGCACACTATGTTGTGTAGGTTTTGTCTTTAGCTCCCCTGCTGCACGGATTAATGGAATAAGTGTAACATGTAAGCTTATTACACGCTCCATTCCATATTCATGTTTCATCTCACGCATCGCTTCTAAAAAAGGCAAACCCTCAATATCACCAACCGTCCCTCCAAGCTCCACTACTAAAATTTCATTGCCCTCTCCTGCAAGACGGATTCTGCTTTTAATCTCATCAACAATATGCGGGATTACTTGAATTGTTTTGCCTAAATATCCACCTTTGCGTTCTCTATCAATCACGCTTAAATACACTTGCCCTGTTGTAAAGTTATTTTTAGAAGAAAAATCTGTATTTAAAAAGCGTTCATAATGCCCTATATCTAAATCAGTCTCTGCCCCATCGTGCGTTACAAATACTTCTCCGTGTTCAAGCGGACTCATAGTGCCCGGATCTACATTAATGTAAGGATCTATTTTTAAGATTCCAACTTTAAATCCAGAATGCTTTAAAAGTGTCGCAAGAGATGATGAAGTAATCCCCTTGCCTAAAGAACTTAGCACACCACCTGTTACAAAAATATATTTTGTTTCAAATTTAGACATATAAACCTCGCATTAAAAACGCAAATTATACTTTTAGACAACTTCATTTTTGCTTTTTATAATAGACTCTTAAAGAAAATTAATTTTGCAGTGTAAAAAGTTTCAATCTGCACCAAAACCGCCCTTTCTTTAGTGCAGTATAAAGTGTGTTTAAGTTTAAGTTTAAGTTTATGCTAAGGCGGTTGCAAGCCTCTTTTCCCACACTAAAGAAAGTCTAGCGCACTTAAACATATTGCGATTCTAGTTTTTTGTTGATTAAATTTTGATATAAAAGATAAATCCACTATAATTTGACTTTTAAAAAGGATAAAAATGGCGCAATTACAATGGCTTGGTAAAGAAGAAGTATTAAACCACCACAAAGACATCTCTTATCATACATTAGACACACTCTACACTTATCCCAAAAATATAAAATCAAACACAATAGAATCCAAAATTATAAAAGGTGACAATCTCCTAGCACTAAAATCCCTGCTCCCTATGTATGCAAACAAAATTCAGTGTATCTACATAGACCCTCCTTACAACACAGGCTCTGAAAATTGGATTTACAATGATAATGTAAATAGTCCCCTTATGCAAAAATGGTTAAGTAAAGTTGTCAATAGAGATGATCTAACTCGCCACGATAAATGGCTATGTATGATGTATCCACGCTTAAGGCTGCTACACGAACTCTTAAGTGAAAATGGGGTGATTTTTATTAGCATTGATGATAATGAAATGGCGCATTTAAAACTGCTCTGTGATGAAATTTTTGGAGAGAGGAATTTTGTAGCGGATTTTATAAGAAAGACTAAAAGCACAACAAATGATGCACAAGTGGGTTTAAACTATCAGCACGAATTTTTGCTATGTTATGCAAAAAATAAAAACAACATTAATCTACTAGGCGGACAAAAAGATTTAAGTAAATATAAAAACCCCGATAACGACCAAAATGGAGCGTGGGTATCAACTGACCCAAGTGCTAAAAGTGGTTCAAAAGAAACAGGATATTTCCCCATAACAAACCCTTACACACAGAAAGTTGATTATCCACCCGAAGGGCGTTTTTGGCTATTCTCTCAAAATACCATACAAAAACACATTGATGAAGGTAGAATCCATTTTAAAAAAGCACATAAAAAAGATGAAAGAGGCTTTATTTACAAACGCTATTTAAAGGATTTAAAAACCACACAAAAAACCTTTGATTCTTTAAAATTTATAGATAATGCTTTTATGAATCAAGCCGCCACAAAAGAAGCAAAAGAAATAGGATTTGTAGAAAACTTCGCCTATCCTAAGCCTTTATCCTTTATTGTAGAGATTCTTAAGCACGCCACAAAAAAAGATTCCATTATTTTAGATTCCTTTGCAGGCAGTGGCACCACCGCCCACGCTGTGCTAGAGCTAAACAAACAAGATAATGGCAATCGCAAATTTATCTTAATAGAATGCGAAGATTATGCAGATTCTATCACAGCACAAAGGGTAAAGCACACCATAAATGGCTATGGCAAAGAACCAAACCTTAACGCCACAGGAGGAGAGTTTAGCTTCTTAGAGATAGGAGAGCCTGTGCTGCTTGACAAAAAGGGCGAAAAGGTTTTAAACGAAAATTTAAAACTTGAAAAAATTTTAGAATACATCTTTTACACAGAGTTTGACACAACGCTTTGTTATAATAAAGAAGCATTTAAGCAAAACTATTTTGTAGGGGAACACCGCCAAAAAGCCCTGTATTTCATCTATGAAAAGCACGCGCCCACCACGCTAAACCTAGAGTTTATCCCACATCTTAGAAAACAAGATTCTTATCTTATCTATGCAGATAAATGCACATTATCCAAAGAGCAATTAGACCAACACAACATAGAATTTAAACAAATCCCAAGAGATATAAAGGATTTATAGTGCAATTAAAAAGCTACCAAAAAAAAGTAATACAAGATTTTCAACAATATTTGGAAGTTTTAAACAAAAGTAGTTACGACAATGGCAAATTCACAGAACTAAACTCTGTATGGAAAGATTTTTATACAAACAAAGAAGGATATAAAGCCTATGAAGACACAATTAATGGAATCCCAAAAGTATGCTACAAGATCCCAACAGGTGGTGGCAAAACACTTCTAGCCTTACATTCTATTAAAACTTATTATGAAAATATGGAATCGCAAAAAAGTGGTATTGTAGTATGGATTGTCCCAAACGAAGCAATCTTAACACAAACACTTGCAAATCTGCGAGATAAATCTCACGCTTATTATCAAGCATTAAGCAGTTATTTCAATAATAATATTTTAGTCTTTGACAAAGAATCGTTAATCTATGGAGAAAACTTCAATCTTTACAACGCACAAAATAATCTTTGCATTTGTGTAATGATGGCAGATAGTCTAAAAAATGCAGCAAGCAAAAGAAAAATTTATGAGGAAAATAGCAATTTAGCAAGCTTTAAATCTAAACTTTTGAATGATGAAACTTTAAGTTTATTTAATGTCTTAAAAGCCTTTAGACCCTTAATGATCCTTGATGAAAGCCACAGAGCCACATCAGAACTTAGCATAGAACTACAAAGAGACTTAAACCCTAAGCTTATTTTAGAACTTAGTGCTACACCAAAGGAAACAACAAATGTTTTAAGTTTAATTCCTGCTTGGCAACTTAAAGAAGAAAATATGATAAAACTCCCTATTATTGCTTATAAGTTAGAAGATGAAGCAACATTAATAAGCAAAGCAATAGAACTACAAAGAAGCTTAGAACAACTAGCAAAAGACAATAATGAAAATTTTAATCCTATAGTTTTACTCCAAGCACAAAGTAAAAATGAAGAAAAAACAGAAAAAGAAACAAAAGAAAACCTAGAACACTTTAATCGCATAAAGCAAATACTAATAAACTATGGAACAGAAGAAAATCAAATCGCAATCAAAACCGCAAAAATCAATGAAATTAAAAATGTAAATTTAAAAGACTCAAATTATCCTATTAGATTCATCATCACAATTAACGCCTTAAAAGAAGGGTGGGATTGCCCTAGTGCTTATGTGCTTGCAAGTCTATCACATAGAAGCAACAAAACAGATATTGAACAAATTGTAGGAAGAATCCTAAGACAACCAAACGCTAGAAAATCAAGCTGTGATTCTCTAAATTGTTCTTATGTATTAAGTTATAGCGAGAATTTTGACAAAGCAATTAATGAGATTCAAAACGGGCTGCAAGGGGCAGGATTTAGTAGAAGCGATTACAGAATCAAAGAAGATTTGCAACTCTCAAAAGAACCATTAACACTACAAAACCCTCTACCCTCATTCTTTAATAACACAGAAATACAAGAAAAAGCCACAGAAATTATAAAAGAGACTCCAATCACACTAAAAAACACACAAAATCAAGATTTCACACAAGAACTAAAAGAGATTAGTCAAATTGCACAAGCGCAACAACAAAAGGAAATTGAAATGCAAAAGCACGAAAATCAATTACAAATCAAAGAAGACTTTAGAGAATTCATAGGGCAAAGCTTCGGTTACTTCGCGCTAAAAGTTACTAATGATAGACTAACACCCATTAAACTAGCTAAAGAAAATTTATATGATGGGTTTAATCTCTCTAAAGGTGATGGCAATATTGACTTTGGAATATCGCAAAATGTTAGAGAAATAGGTATTAATAAAGATGGCAGTATTTATATAGACTTAATCGCACAAGCTAAATTAGAACAATTAGAAAGAGAGCTAGCAAGCAAAAGCGGGGAGGAGCGCACAAAATTCGTAGCAAGAAAAATCACACACATAATAACAAATACAAAGAAATTCCCATCATATAATGAAATTCAAGACTATGCAAAAAGGGCGTTAATCGGTATTCAAACAGAAGCGCATACTTTAGCACATTTTGCAACTAAGATAGCAGAAAAAATACAAGATTTGTTAGACAAGCACGCAAAAGAGCAATTTTTAAAAAAATGTGAGAATGACAGCATTGTAATAACTGATGATACAAATAGCTTTAAAATCCCAAAATATATTGATAAAGACCCACAAGCAATCACCACTTCTAGTAAATCTTTATTTAGTGCTTGCAGACTTAATAAATTTGAGAAAGAAGCAATAGAAAAAATCGCTAGTTATAATAATGTAGTTTGCTTTTATAGAAACACAGAAAAAAAAGATTTTTGCTTTAATGGATTTTTAAACTTTTACCCAGATTTTATTGTATGGACGAAAAAAAATGTAATTTTCATAGAAACAAAAGGGGATCACTTAAGCGAAAAAGATGCGATGGATAAAAATTTAATTGCACAAAAATGGATAGAAAAAGCAAATAAAATTAGTGATAAAAATTTTAAATTCTTTTTGGTTTTTGAAAATAAAAATTTAGAGCAAACTTATAATTTAGATGAATTTTTAACGCAACTTGAAAGTTTATAAATGATTTTAGAAAAAATCCTAGAATCCTATCCAAAACTTCAAATGCGATTTCACAGACAAATCCATTTAGAGCTATCAAACAAAACTTGCCTTTATGGCGCAAATGGAATCGGAAAAACAGATTTTGTGCTGCATTACTTCAACAAAGCAGAGTTTAACACACTTAAAAAACTTTATATTAATTGCAATGACGCGCGTTTAAATCCACAAAAAGACTTAGAACATTTAAAGCATTTTGTAAAAGAGCAGAATATTTCTATTTTAATCCTAGATAATTATCATAAAAATCCAATAAAACTTGACTTTTCACTCCCTTTTATCATTCTAATTTCTACAATCCCATATGAAGAATTTGACAATATTCTTATGCCTCCAATTACCTTTTCAGAGTTTCTATCAATGCGTAAAATTCAAGGAGAAGACGCTCTATCGCAATATTTAAAGTTTGGAAATTTATTTGAACATTTTAATGAACAAAAAAAAGGAGAATTTCTACAAGCACTAAATCCCACAGATTTTTGGATATTACGGAATCTAATTTTACATTTAGGACAAAAAGTAACGCCTTATTATGTGTATTCTAAACTCAAAAAAGAGGGCAAACTCTCAAAAGATAGATTTTACTCCTACACACAAACTTTGCAAAAAGGTGGAATCTTATTTTGGCTAGAGAAATTTGAACACGCTTTAGCCCCAAAAAAGCTTTATTTTTGGGATTTCACCTTAAAAAACTCCATTGCATTTGAACGCAACTTTAACTTGCTTTTTGAAAATATGGTGTTTTTAGAATTGCTTTTTCATTTTAAGCAAGATTTTTTTTACACAGATAAACTTGATTTTTATCTCCCACATTTATCACTTGGAATCCTTTGTGAGCCTTTCACACAAAGACTAGAAACACGACTTAACAAACTTGGCAAAGAAAGAGAACTTTGCGATTTTTTATTAATTCTTTCTCTAAACCAAAGCAAACAAGGAGAACATTTAGGAATGCCCTACTCTATTGTCCCTTTTATAGAATTTGCAACAAGTAGCGTTTTGGATTCTTTTTTAAACCCTTTAGGTTAGATTGATTTTAAAGTTTTATTTCATAAAAAGACTTTTAAAAATGTTAGAATCCAAAATTTATTTTTAAAGGCATATAATGTTTGAGAACATAGAATCTGTTAGTTATATCATCGGTGTAGCAACCGTTACAATTATCGCTGTTTTAAATCCCTTTGGCAATCTGCCTTTGTTTATTGCAATGACAGAACAAGTCCCTATTCGTCTAAGACAGAAGCTTTTTCGCAATATTTTATGGGTGGCATTTTTGATTGTTTTGCTTTTTTTATTCAGCGGTTCTTTTATTATGCAATATCTTTTTAGAGTGAATTTAGACAGCCTGCGTGTAGCAGGAGGTTTAGTTATTGGCGTAATGAGTTTAAAAAACCTACTTTTTTCTCAAACACAACAAGATTTTTCTAACTATAAAGATCTAGAATTTAGCGAACTTCTAAAGCATAGCATAATCCCTATGGCATTCCCTATGCTTGTAGGACCCGGGACTTTATCCACCGTGATTATCATCGCTGAAGAAAGCAATATGTTAATAGCAGCTGGAGCAGTAGTTACTGCATTTGTTTTTTTATTGATTCTCTTTTATTTCTCTGCAATGATTGAAAAAATCTTAGGACATCTTGTATTATATGTGTTATCACGCATTTCACTAATTTTTATCGTAGCAGTTGGAATCCAAATGATTGTTACAGGACTCCAAGGAATGGGAGTGATAAAACTCCCTTAAAAACCTATTCTTATTCACATCTTCTAAAATATCGTCAATGATTTCAAAATTCTTTCCTTACACTTTCATTCAAATAAATCTCAAAAATCTTATTAATAAAAATTTCTTTCTTATCCTATACTTCAATAAAGCATTGCTCTAATCAACTTTAAAATGTATAAATCACAGTAACAATCGTCAAAAGACCTGAAATAAACACAAATGCGTCTAAAAATTTATTTTGAAATTTCTTTAGCTTGGAAACCCTATAAATCGCTACAATAGGCATTATAAACAAAATTGCAGCAATAATAGGACCACCTAAATTCTCAATAAAACTTAAAATGCTAGGATTATAAAAAGCCACAAACAACATTACAATATACATCACAAATCCACTAACAAAGCGGATAATTTTCAAATTTGGTTCTTTATCCCCTAGCAATTTACAACTTTTTCTAACAATTCCATACGCCCCTTCTCTTGCGCCAAAATAATGCCCAAAAAACGAACTAGAAATCGCTAAAAATGCGATAACAGGACAACTATAAATAATCCAAGGATTTTCAAATTTATTCGCAAAAAATGAAAGAACAGGAATATTTTGCTCTCTTGCTTCTGCTAACTCTTGCACGCTTAAAGACAGCACACAAGACACCACAAAAAACATCACAAATACAAGCAACATACTAGAAGTTGCAAACAAAATTTGACTAGTTTTTCGTTCATAAATTGTTGCATATTCTCGTCTAGAACTTAAAGAAAAAGTAGAAATTGCAGGAGAGTGATTAAACGAAAACACAAGCACAGGAAGTGTCAGCCAAACAACTATCAAAAACTCTTTAAAACTAGGAATAACAACAAAATCAAACGACCAATACGGAATCAAATATAGAGAAAATGCAAATAAAATTATACAAAGTGGATAAACAAGCCACTCACAAATCTTTGTAATAATTTCTTCACTAAAGAGCATAATAAGCATAAAAGTGCTTACCAAAACAAACACAAGTGCTGCACGATAAATAGGATAAAGAGCAATAATTTTCTTACCATCAATCTCTTTAATATAATAAGCACTACTTAACCATTGCCAAAACACACCATCAGAATTTAAACGTGGAAGAAGTTGATAATAAAAAAAATACTCAAAAGTATTTGTAATCCCAACACAATACGCAAGGCAAATAGGAAAAATCGCAAAGAAATACAAAATAGAAATAAAAAGACTAATCTTTCTTCCAAAATACTCTCCAGCAGCATAAGTAATATCTTTATCATCTCCACTAGCTTGCAAAACAAAACGGCTTAATGCTCTATGACTTAAAAACACCATAGGAAAAACTATGCAAATCATAGCCAAAACAGGAAGCACTCCCAAAACTCCCGCTTTAATAGGTAAATACAAAATCCCAGCACCAACAGCCGTGCCAAAAAGCGACAACATCCAACGCGTATCAAATGGCGTCCATTTTAAACTTTTCATTACAATTTCCAAAAATAAATTCTAGCATTGTAATGAAGTTGTTTTAAAAGTAAGATTCCACAAAGAATTATGTTTTAGAATTAATATTTCTTTTATAACCCCATCCCATATGTCCTAAATCTGTAATATATTCTGCAATAAATTACGATTCCAATTTTTATAGTTTTACGATTTTTGCACCAAAGCCACCTTGTTTTGGTGGGGCGTCTGTAAATTCTAAAACTTTTGGATGGGATTTTAAGAAATCTCTTACAAGACTTGATAATCGTCCTGTTCCGATTCCGTGATAGATTAACACCTCATCAAATCCAGCAATTAGACTATTTGATAAAAAAGTATCTAAAGCTTGCAAGGCTTCTTGTGCGCGCATTCCGTGTAAATCTAAAGTGGGGGAAGCGGTTTGTGGGGCTTGGATATTGAGTTTTGTTGTGGGGGGTTGTGGTGTAAAGCTGCTTTGGCAAAGATCGCTAAAGGGAACTTTAAGTTTCATTCCGTTTTCTAACTCTACTAGTGCGATTTGTTTGTTTGTGCTTAAGATGATTCCACGCATATTGTGGTATTTGACGCGTGTGTTTTTTGTCAATTCTTGGGGCTGTTTAATGGAATCTTTTTTAAACTCTTTTGTTTTGTTTAGAAGTGTGTTTGCTTGATTTAGAGCTTTGTGCATTTGGCTTGTGGATTTTTGTTTGATGATGAGTTTAGCGGCTTTTATAGCGTCTTGATAGGTGGCTTCTAGAGTGGATTGCAGCTTGTTAAACTTCTCTTGCAAGGCGGTTTCTTTGTCTTTTAGGCTTTGGATTTTTTGATCTAGGAGTTTTGACTTCTCTTGCGCTTGTGAAATTTCAAGATTAAGTTGCATTTCTAGGCGAGAGGCATTTTGGATTAGTGCGTTTAGCTTCTCTTTATCTTCTCCATAGAGAGCTAGGGCGGCGTTTATGAGTGGTTTTGGAATTCCATATCTTAGCGCGGTTTCAAAGGCGTAACTCTTGCCGATTGTGCCATCTAGAAAACTAAAGGTCGGGAGTTGGCGTTCTTCATCAAAAAGAGCAGCTAGGAGCTGGACTTTTGGGTTCCCTGCCATTAAAGCAGCTAGGCGTTTGTGGTGAGTGGTGATGATGATTTGATTGTGTTTTTGCATAAGAGATTCTAATAGGACTTTAAATAAACTTGCAGCTTCATCGCTATCTGTCCCTAACTCTATTTCATCTACACCGATGATTGCGTGGCTTTGTTTTAGAATTTGGCTAAATTGCAACATCCTTCCACCAAAGGTAGAGATGTCGTTTTTGCTATTTTGAGGATCTTCAAAGATAAATTCTATGCTTTTAAAACTTGGTATGCTTGATTTGCTTGCGTTTATAGGAAGTGGGAGCAAGTGTTTTGCAAGAAAAACTGCACTTAAAATAGATTTTAAAAGCATTGTTTTACCACCTGCATTCACTCCTGTTATCATTAAAACTTGCCCTTTTAGGTGGAGGGATATGGGCTTTGGGTTTTTTAATGCAGGGTGAGAAAAGGAATCTAAAAAGAATTGTGTGCCATTTGGGGCTAGAAATTCTAGGTTTTTTGCCTTGGCGAAGTTTAGGCGCGCTTGGTAGGAGTCAAAGCGGTCAAACTCCTTGTTGATAAAGGTTAAAAATAAAAGATGTTTAGTAAAAAGATTTGAGATTTCGCGCGCAATTTCAAAGAGTTTGGATTCTCTTTGGTTTTTTAAATTGTTGTATTTGTCTTTTAGGTTTGCAATGTTTTGTGGGAAGACATAAAAAAAGCCTGAAGTTGAGCGATCTAAAATTTGTCCTTTTAGAATATGGTGAAATCCTGCTTTTAAAAGCAAGCATTCTTCATCGTGGATTAGGTGGATTTGTCTATCTACTAGATAGGGAGTGAGTTTGTTTTGGTTTAGGGTGTGGGAGAGTTGGGCGGAGATTTCACGCTTTAGGTTTTCTAAGCTTGCATTTATGGAATCTAAATCTAAGTAAATGCCTGTTTTTAGTTTGCCATCTTCTAAGAAAGATTTCACAATGGGTAAAATTTGCTCTGGGATTTGGATAGAGTTAAACCACTCACCTAAAACTCCTTCACATTTTAGACTTTTTAGGTAGAGAAAATAGCGGATAATTTTCACAAATTCAAAGATTTCATCAAGTTTTAGATAGCCAAACTTCTTTAAAAGGGCAAGTTCTTCTTGCAGGGGCTTAACTTCTTTTGGAGGGGTGAAAACTAGCGATTCTAGTGCAGTTATAAAGCGTAAATGATACTTGGTATCGCCTTGTAGTGAAAGATCTTTTGGACGCGCTAGAAAACTTGTGTAGCTATGATAAAAATCTTGTAAATCTAGGGAGATCAGGTGGTCTTGCATTGCTTAATCTTTTTTAATATCTTTAAGTTTACAGGCTTTTAATGGAATGATTATACGGCTAAATTCTGTGTTATCCTTCCCCATTAGCGTCAATGTGCCACTTATGAAATTAAAGGTTTTATTGTCTGCTTGTAAGGTTTTTGTTAGAGTTTGGCACTCTAGGGTTTTGCCTTGTAAAAAGCTCTGGGCTAGCTGTGTTAGGTTGGCTTCCGTTTTATCTTGATTCAGGGTGAAAATACCGATACTTGCTGCAATCACCAACAAAGCAATGCCTATACTAATGCGTGCTTTGTAGCTGATTAAATTGTATTTTGCAAGGAGTTGCATAAGAATTGCTAGCAGTAAAATAACAAGAATTGCAATAAGAATAAAACGCACCATTTTAGATTCCACCTCTTAGAGCATAGGTTAGATTGCCTGCATTAAATCCTACAATAATACCCTCTTGTAAATGGGCGATTTGCTTATTCTTATCATAAAGCGTTAGCGTGTTACCTATGCGTTGCACTTCTGTGGCAAAAATGGGATGATATTGCTTAAAAAGATCAGCAAAGTCCATAGCAATAGCTTCTTCTCCTGCTGCATAAACGGGCAAAATCACTAAAGAATCCACACCTTTAAAACATTCAATAAAGCCCTCTAAGTTGTCTTTAATGCGCGAATATTTATGTGGTTGCCATATTGCAACTAATTGTTTTGATTCTGTTAGCTCTTGATATTTTTTGAGTGCTTTTAGCGTGGCAGTGATTTCTGTAGGGTGATGTGCATAGTCATCAATGATGACACATTGACCTTGCGTTAGAATATCAAATCGCTTTTTGATTCCACAATAATTTTGGATATTTTGCTTAATCTCATTTAAAGGTAAAATTTGTGCGGCAGCTAAAATTGCAAGAGCAGCGTCTATTGCGATATGTTCACCTAAGCCATAAACGCTAAATGTGCCATAGTTTTTAGCATTGTTTGTTAGGGTAAATTGTGTCTTTGGCATACCCTCTTCTATAATGTAAGAAACATTTTGCAGGTCTTTGCTAGGATAGAAACGCACACAAAGATTATTTAAATCTTTAAGCGTGCTTAAAAATGGATCTTCAGCATTAATAATACAAATCTTTGCAAGACTCAAAAAGCTTTCATAAGCGTGATAAAACTGCTCTAAATCGTGGTTATAAGTCTCTAAATGCTCTGGCTCTGCGTTTGTAACAATCGCACAAGTTGGATTACATTCTAAGAAGCTTTTATCAGATTCATCGGCTTCAAAAACAACGCGATTTCCATTTAAGGCACGCGTGTTGGATTTAAACTCTTTACTTTCTGCTCCAATTAATGCGCTAGCGTCCTTTAAAATCGCACTTAAAATTGCTGTTGTTGTGCTTTTGCCGTGTGCGCCGGCTACTGCAAAAACTTCTTTATTGCCTAGAATCATTTTTAAGGATTCTTTGCGTGAGAGAACTGGGATATTTTGCGCGTGAGCTTCTTGTACTTCTATGTTATCTTGCTTGATGATTGCAGAATGAATCACTAGATCTTGGGCGCAAATGGCTTCTTTGGAGTGTGGGATACTCACTTTTATCCCCATTTTCTTTAGTTCTTTTGTAATACTACCCTCTGTGGTATCAGAACCGCTAATCTCCACGCCTTGTGCGTGCAAAAACTTCGCTAATGCGGAAATCCCTATACCCCCGATTCCTATAAAATGGATTCTTTTAATACTTATATCCATTTTGCAATCCTTAAAAGCGCGTCTTTAATAATGGCTTCTTCATACACTAAAGCTAAACGCACAAAGTTACTTCCTGGATTTTGCCCTTGTTTATCAGTGCGTGATAAAAAGCTTCCGGGTAGAACTAGGATATTTTCTTTTTCTAAGAGATTACGCGTAAATTCTAAGTCATTTGCAACAGGAAGCCACACATAAAAGGTTTCTTTTGGGATAGGCAAGTTTGGAATCTTTTTGCATAAAATTTCTTGTGCTAGCTTTAAATTCTTCGCATATTCTTGGCGTGAGTGCTTGGTATGCTCTTCATCGCTCCACGCAATGCTTGCTGCTTTTTGTAAAGGAAGTGGAGATGCACAACCTACATAGGTGCGGTATTGCATATAATCTTTTAAAACTTTAGGATCTCCTGCGATAAATCCACTTCTAAGCCCGGGCGCACTAGAGCGTTTAGAGATAGAATTTAAACTTAGGATATTTCTAAACTCTGTGTTGCCTACTTCAACGCTTGCTTGCAAAAGAGAAGTTGGTTTTTCATCAGTGTAAATCTCGCTGTAACATTCATCATTTAGAAGTAAAAAATCATATTCTAAGGCGTAATTTACCCATTGTTTAAGGGCGTCTTTAGACATTGTAGAACCTGTTGGGTTGTTTGGTGAATTTAAAATCACTAAATGGCATTTTTGCATTTGTTCTTTTGTGAGACTTGGAGTGAAATTGTTTTGTGGAGTTAGATTCATATAAATTGTTTCTGCTCTTGCTGCAATGCTTGCGCCTTCATAGATTTGATAAAAAGGGTTTGGATGAGCAATGGTTGGGGAATTTTTATCAAAAAGATAGAATTGTGGGAAATTAAATAAGACTTCGCGTGTGCCAAAAGTTGGGATTAACATTGTGGAATCTAAATGTAAGTTAAAGCGGTGTTTAATGAAATCTAACATTGCTTGTTTTAAGTCATCTTCGCCTGCTGTCTTTGGGTATTTGTTTAGCAAATCAACGCTGTCTTTTAGGGCATCGCAAATGTTTTTTGGTGTTTGAAATTGTGGTTCGCCAATTGTTAAAGAGATTCGTTCTTTAGAAGTTGGAATCCCTTGTATTAGGGCTTGAAGCTTCTCAAAGGGATAGGGTTGAAACTCCATTATTTTTTCCTTTTTGTAGATTTTTTGTTGGAATCTTTTTTGGGTTTATAAGAATTTTTGGAATCCTTATTTTTAGAGTGAAATTTGTTTTTAGAGCGGGGTTTGTCTTTTTTGTCTTTTGTATTATGAAATTTGCTAGATTTTTTGCGCTTTTGTGTATCATCTAATTGATCTTGTAATGCGTTTAGATCTTTTTTATTGAGTCCGATTTTGTTTGGTCCTAGCACTTTGGAGTCTTTTAATACCATTGAGAGAAGTTTGCAAACAAGCTGTGTCATATCTGCATTGCCACGGATTTGCTCATACACACGCAAAGCATCATCGCTAATGGCGTGCTTTAGGATTTTGTCTAAAATGTTGGAATCTTTTTTATCCATTGTATCTTGTATGCTTGGGATTTCATAAAGTTCAATGCTGGCTTTTGTGTTTTCTTTAATACGGCGGAGTTCTTTGAATTCTAAAGGCGTTGCAAGCGTGATTGCTATGCCCTTTTTGCCTGCTCTTCCTGTTCTGCCGATTCTATGCACATAGGATTCTGGATTTAGCGGAATATGAAAGTTAAAAACATGACTAACGCCACTAATATCAAGCCCACGCGCTGCAATATCGGTGGCGACTAAGATATTAATTATGGAATCTTTAAAGGATTTAATGGATTTTACGCGCTCTCTTTGATCCATATCGCCGTGTAATGCACCGGCTTTAAAACCACGCGAAAGTAAGCGTTGTGAGAGAATATCGGCTTCCTTTTTCATTCGTGTGAAAATGATTGCTTTTTGGGGCATTTCACTATCAATTAAACGCACAATAGCGTCTTCACGCTCTTGCTCATTAATGATGTAATAGCGTTGAGCAATGTCTTGGTTTGTCGTATCTTCTTGGGTAATTTTAATGAGTTTTGGATTATCTAAAATCTTTTGAGCTAGGTGCTTAATGGGTGTTGGCATTGTCGCTGAAAAAAGCAAAGTTTGACGATCGTTTGAAAGATAGGTAAAAATCTCTTCAATATCATCTAAAAAACCCATATCCAGCATTTCATCAGATTCATCAAGCACAACAACACTTGGATAAAAGTTTTTTAGCCGTTCATTGCGCAAATGATCTAGCAAACGCCCCGGAGTTGCAATAATCACTTGTGGCTTTTTCTCTAAAAGCTCAATTTGTCTTCTTATAGGCTGCCCACCAAAGAGTGAAACTGTTTTTACTCTATTGTATTTGCCAAGTTTAAAAATTTCATCACTTACTTGCATTGCAAGTTCTCTTGTGGGTGTGATGATTAATACTTCAATATCACCATTATTTTTAAGATTATTAATCAGTGGCAAGCCAAAAGCAGCGGTTTTTCCTGTGCCTGTCTGTGCTTGTGCGATAAGATCTAATCCATCTAAAATTAATGGAATCGCTTCTTTTTGGATAGGGCTTGGCTCACTAAAACCCGCTTCTTTAATCCCTCTTAACACACTTTTTTTAAAGCCAAAGCTTTCAAAGCCTTGCGTGAAGCCATCTTGTATATCTTGCGTAATTCCTAAGTCCCATTTGTTTAGATTTGTTTGCTTTTTCATAATTCCCTTTTGTTTTTAAAATAAGCTGTAATTATAACAAAAACGCCTTAATCACTCTGCAAAGCCAAAGCGATTTTCTTTAACAGAGCTTGGTAAAAGTGCGAATTTAGTGTTTGAATTGATTTTTAATGCCTTTGTTTCTCTTATGAGTTCATTTGGGCTTTTCCATATATTTTCTGGATCTATATAAATGCGCTCAAAACAAATTTCATTAACTAATGCAAAATAAATCGTATTTTTATACGCTGTTTTTACAACATTAAATTTATTTTGTGCTAGGATTTTTATTTTAATTTCTGTTGCACGCTTTTCGTTTGTGCTAATAATCAAAAAGTGTTTTCTGTTTGCTTTACAAAGTTTATCAACATAACGATAGGTCAAAGCGTCTTTTTCATTCAAACGATCTTTGTTTAAATGCTCCATATACTGCTCCACAAAATAAATAATATTTGGAACGCGATCGTTTTCTGGGATCTTAAAAAAACTTTTAGAAAATGCGACAGAATTTATAACTTTATGATAGATTTTATTATCTAAGATTGTAATACAAATATCTAATCCACTTTTAACTTTTTTATAGATTCTCATATATACTTTTTGATAAAGTTCGGAAAAAGATTTGAGATAATACTCTTCAAATTTCTCTTTCATATCTGTTAAATGCATATAAAGTCCGTTATAATATTTCTCACTTTTTAGCATTTCTTCTAATTCTTTTTTAGCTTTTTCTAGTTTTTGCGTATTTTTTTCTAAATCTAAATTCGCTTGGATTCTGCGTTCAAATAATAAAATATCACCCTTTAAAGCATTTGTGCGCTTTAATGCTAGATTTTGACTATCTTTTGCGTTATTAACTGCGACGACTAGGGCTTGATAGTGGCATTGTTTAGTTAAAAAAGAATCTTGGAAGATTTGCTTTAAGTTTGCATTGTTATAGCGTGAAAAATCCATAAATGCGGAATCTAAACGCGTCATAACACTTAATTCACCTATAAAATCATCTTTAGCAATGGTTTTATCACTAAAGAGTAAATTATCTAATGCTTTTACACCAAAACGCTTTAAATACGCATAATCAAATAAAGTTTCTTCATTAGATACAGGTAAGTCATTTAAAAAAGAAATTGCCAAAAATTCTTGATGAAAATAGCTTTTAACTGCCTCAACAAGCTTAATAGTGAGTGGGATTTCTGTAATCTTTGTATAATCTGTGCTTTTATAAATCTTTTGAACAATCGCATCGCGTGCGTTGCTTTGGAGCGTAAATAGCTCTTCATCTGTATCGTGATGCCAAAAGTCTGATTCGCTAATCATTGTATTGCCACCAAATTCTTGAAATTTTGAAACCTTGCAATCTGTAATTTGATGCGCGTCATTACAGCGGAATTCTACATACATTCCAACCATTGGCATAACTTTTTTATCGTGCCAAGTTTCTTTATTGAAGTCAAAAAGCATTTTTGAAGCATTAATCACAACACCCTTGCCGTTGCTATTTAAATAGCGCACTATTCTGCCGTGCATTGATTTTGCCTTTGATACATTGTGTGATAAACTTCTTGCATACGCATTTCTAATTCCTTAAACCATTGCGGATCTTGTGGCGTAAAAGCTTCTAAATACTGCACACTAAAGGGAGAATTATCAAACTCTAGCTTTTCAAAATTAAAGGTTTTGCGTGTGCCACAAAGCACGATTGGCTGCACCTTTAACTTAAAGTGTTCAACTAAGACTTTCGCTCCATTTTTAAAGGGGAGTAAATTTTCTCTCCCATAAGAACGTGTGCCTTCTGGAAAAATACAGAGTGTTCTACCACAATATAATCTATCTTTTGCTTCTTTTAATAAAAAGACAAGCTCCTTTTTGCTTTCTCTATTGATTAAAATCATCTTAGGAGCTTTTAATGCGTGTCCGTATAAAAAGGCTTCGCCAAGCTCTTTTTTAGCAATCCAACAAAGATTATTAGGATGGATTGCCTCAAAATACATCACATCCATAAAACTTTGATGATTTAAAATTAAAATTTGTGCGCTTGGATCTAGGCTGCCTTGTATGTATGTCTTTACCCTAAAGAGCTTTAAAAAAACTAGAGCTATGCTTCTACGGATTGTGCGATGAAAGGCATTAAAACTATACATTAAAGCAATGGCAAATGGCATCACTAACAAAATATACAACAACGCACTAAATGCTCTAATTTTGGAGATCATCTTTTTTTACCCACCCTATGCGTTCATCTTCTAAAATCACTTTATAATAAGGATTCCGTTCTCCTAGAATCTCTGCTTTTGTCGGAGATTGTGTAGTCAAAACAATTGTAGAATTAAATGTTGGTAAAATTTTTAATGCAACATTTGCTTTGATTGTTACCTCACTTTTAAGTGTTGAGAAATAAAGCAACAATGCAAGCGAGAAAATCCCAAGCAAAACAAAAATAATCTTGCGCTTATATAAATACAATCCAAAAAACAAAATCGCAAAAAAAATCATCAAAGAAATTTGAAAAAACTGATAGTTGTTTTTTGGCTTAATATCGCTTTGCGTGCTAACACGATCTTCAACGGCGATATTTGGGACTTGCAGAGTTTGGTATTTAGAAGTTAAGGTATTAAAATAATCAAAACTAATTGTATTTTGCGCTTTTGGGACAATCACATAATAAAATGCCACTGCTTGTTTATAATCTCCACTTTTACTTTCAATTCCTTGTTGTTTGTAGTTTGCAAGATGAAAATCAAAGAGATTTGCCATTGTGCTTTGGAGTTGAAAAACTGCTAGATTTTGTGTGGAATCATAATTTGTAATCTTTGTGTCTAAAATCTGTAAATCTTGCGCTAAAACTTGTGAATATTCTCCTTGTCTTTCTAGCTTAATTGCTCTTGCGCTACTTCCTGCAAGGCTTTCACTAATCAACCCATTATCTGTTAGCACATTAACTTTAATTTTAGGAATTGCAAATTGTGCTTGCTTAATTTTTAAATAAAAAGTGTTTTTAAAACTAGAATCTTCCGCATTTAACACCCAAGCTTCATTTGGATTTAGCACTTCTACGCTGTCTTTTAAAGCTGTATCTTCAAAAATAAATTCTGTTGTGATTGTAGAATATTGTGTGAAAACTAGCATTTTAAACTCTAATGCAACCACTTGATTAACATATAAAATATCCATTAAAGGCGTGAGTGCCTCTAAATAAACATTTTTTACAAGAGAATTGTTTAAAGGAATCTCTTGTGCTGTGAAATCCTGCGTTGATTCTGTGTTTTTGGATTCCACATTTTCAGATTCTGCTTCATTTTCTAAAATTACATTAGGGAGTGGGGATTGTGGAACTGTAGTGTTAGAATCTAAAGTTTCTGTATTTGTGGATTCTAAATTTTTAGGAGTTTGACTTGGAATAAACTCTTCTTGTGCTTTTGGAAAAAGACGCGTTTCTTCTGCAAACGCTCCTGCAAAAAATCCAAAAACACATAAAAATACGAAAATGATTCTCATAGAACTTTTAAAAAACCTTCAAGCATTTTCAGCCCTACAACTCCACCTAGCACCTGTTCTACTGCACGTTCTGGGTGAGGCATTAGTCCAAAAACATTTTGATTTGCATTACAAATTCCTGCAATGTTACGCACAGAACCATTAGGATTTCTGACATACTCTAGGAGAATTTGATTGTTTGCTTCAAGGGATTCTAGCCCATCTTCATCAATATAATAATTTCCATCAGCGTGTGCAATAGGGATTTTAATATTTTCTCCTTTTTGGAATTTTTCTAAAAAAATATTAGAATTATTCACAACTTTTAAATCGCAATTTTTAGAAATAAAATGCAGATTCGCATTGCGCTTCATTGCACCCGGAAGCAAACCACTCTCAAGCAAAATTTGAAATCCATTACAAATCCCAAGCACATAACCCCCATTGTTTGCAAAAGTAATCACTGCTTGCATAATTGGAGAGAATCTAGCAATTGCTCCACTACGCAAATAATCTCCATAACTAAAACCACCCGGAATTACAACAAGGCGCGTATCCTTTGGAAGCTCTGTTTCTTTATGCCAAACCCTTTGCGTTTTCACACCAAGCAATGCAAAGGCATATTCCATATCGTATTCACAATTTGTGCCTAAAAACTGAAGAATCGCAACCATTATTACATCTTTATTGTGTAGTTTTCAATCACGGTATTTGCAAGTAGCATTTCACACATTGATTCTACTTCTTGCCTAGCTGCTTCTTTGTCTGTTTTGTCAATTTCTAGCGTAATAACTTTACCCGTTTTTACTTCATTGACACCTTGAAAACCTAGCGATTCTAATGCGTGATGAATCGCCTTTCCTTGTGGATCTAAAACCCCTTCTTTTAACCCAACAATCACTTCTACTTGCATTGCCTACCTTTAGTTTAAGATTCTTTTTAAAATCTCTTCATACGCCATTTTGACATTGCCTAAATCTTGTCTAAAGCGATCTTTATCTAATTTTTCTTTTGTGTTTTTATCCCAAAATCTACAAGAATCTGGCGTGATTTCATCAGCAAGTAGGATATTTCCATCTTTATCCACTCCAAATTCAAGTTTAAAATCTACTAAAATTAGATTCTTTTTATCAAAAAACTCTCGCAATACATCATTAACTTCACGCCCTATTTTACGCAACGCATCTAGTGATTCCACAGATTTTACACAATTTAAAATCAATGCGTGTTCATCGTTAATTAACGGATCTCCCAACGCATCGTCTTTATAGTAAAACTCTACAAGAGTAAAGGGCAACACTTCCCCCTCTTTAATTCCTAAACGCTTACTTAAAGAACCCGTGGCAACATTACGCACAACAACTTCAATAGGGATAATTTTCACAAGCTTACAAAGCATTAAATGATCTGCTAGTGTTTCTACATAATGCGTTTGGATTCCGTGTTTTTCTAAAAGTTTAAAAATCTCTGTGGAAATTTTACAATTTAAAATCCCTTTGCCTTGCTCACTTCCTTTTTTCTCAGCATTAAATGCGGTTAAATCATCTTTAAATTCAGAAATTATAAGGTTTTCATCTTCTGTTTTATAGAGTTTTTTACCCTTGCCTTCATAAAACATTTCTTTTTGTTGCATTCTTGCTCCTTTTATAAAACTTTAAAAACTTTTAAAACATCAATTGCGCTTTTCAGCTGAATATCTTGCAAGACTTGCTTTTGCGTGATTGTATGTTTTGGATCGCTTTGTTTTTTCTCTTGCTTCCCTTCTTTTTTATCCACTTTTGCTAGCTCACCTTCTAAATGTTTTTGCAAATCTGCTTCTTTAATGCTAAACCCGCTATTCTCATCTGGAACTGCTCCGGGAGCTACTTCAATATCTGGTGTAACCCCAACAGCTTGAATTGTGCGCCCGCTTGGCAAATAATAACGCGCGATTGTTAAACGCAATGCTTCCTTTTTCTCTGTGGGTAAAATCACTTGCACACTTCCTTTACCAAATGTCCCTTCACCCACTAACACACCGCGTTTATTATCTTGGATTGCCCCTGCAACAATCTCGCTAGCACTAGCACTTCCATTATTGATTAACACAACAAGTGGGATTGTCGCATAAGGCGTATTATCTGTCGCACGATACACAATATTTTCATCTTTGATTCTACCTTTTTGAGAAACAATAATGCCATTTTTGATAAACAAATCGCTCAAGCCCACTGCCTGATTTAAAAGCCCACCGGGATTATTACGCAAATCCAACACAATTCCATCAATTTTTTTATATTTTTTTAACTCTTCATTGACGCGTTGTGTAATATTTTTATCAAAAGAAGTTACACGCAAATACGCATAATCTGTATCCATAATCCTTTTAGAATACACAGATTCTACTTTAATGTTATCTCTTGTAATATCAAACACTAGAGGCTTTGATTCATTTTTACGCACGATTGTTAAAGTAACTTTTGTTTTTGGCGCACCACGCATTTTATTCACAGCATCATCAATACTCATACTAAGCGTGCTTTCATCATCAATCTTTAAAATAATATCCCCACTTTTTAATCCAGCCTTATCTCCCGGAGTTCCTTCAATAGGAGCTACAATAGTTAGAGCATTGTCTTTTAAAGAAATTGTGATTCCAATGCCACCAAACTGCCCATCGGTTTGGATTTTTAAATCCTCATATTTTTTCTCATCTAAATATGCAGAATGCGCATCTAAGTTTGAAAGCAATCCATCAATTGCTTTATCTACAATTTCATTAAGCGTAAGTTCATCAACATAATATTTCTCCACCGTGCCAATCACTTTACGCAATTTATTATACGCATCAAGACGCGATTCTTGTTCGGCAAATGCTAGAGTTTGCAAACTTATCAAAGTCGCACTTAAAAGCCAAAAGATTTTGTTTAAGCCTTGTTTATTCATTGTTCCAACCTAAAAGTTTAAAATTTTGCGATTTTAACGCAATCTCACTAAAATAAAAATTAGCCAACTATGCAGTTTGTTTTTTATGGTGTAAATGGATATAAAGCTGCAAAACTTCTAAACTAGCTGGCGTTACACCACTAATTTCACTTGCTTCAAACAGGCTTTTGGGGCTAAATTTCTTAAGCTTTTCAATCACTTCTAAACTTAACCCAGGAATCCCATCAAAAGCGAAATCTTGCGGAATCTCAATGCTTAACATCTTCTCCATATTATCAATCATATTTTGTTGTTTTTGGATATAGTTAAAATATTTTGCTTCCACTAAAATTTCTTCTAATGCACGCTCTGAATAGTTTGCAAAAGGGCAATTCTCCACTTCTTGAATTTTTAAAAGTTTAGGCACATCAAAACTGCGGCGCGCTACGATTGTTTCCCAATTTGTTTTATCACTAATCTTTTCTTCACAAATTGAATTTAAAAAATTTAATACCAAAGCACTTGGCGTTACTGCCGTATCTCTAAGCCATTTTAAGCCCTCTTGTATTGCAACTTTGTCTTTTTGCAATTCTTTATATTCTTCTTCTTCTAGAAGTCCTAGATTATAAGCAAGTTCTCCTAGTCTAAAAATCGCATTTCCTTCACGCAAAAGCAGGCGATACTCCGCACGCGAACTAAACATTCTATAAGGTTCTTTTGTGCCTTTGGTAACTAAATCATCAATCATTACACCAATATAAGCTTCATTGCGTTTAAGGGTAATTTCTAGCTTCCCTTGTACGCTTAAAGCTGCATTTATCCCAGCCATTAAGCCTTGCGCTCCTGCTTCTTCATAGCCTGTTGTGCCATTGATTTGTCCAGCACAATAAAGATTCCGTATTTTTTTTGTCTCTAGCGTATGTTTTAATTCTGTAGGATTAATATAGTCGTATTCAATAGCATAACCATAACGCACAATTTCTGCATTTTCTAAACCTTCAATGCTATGAATCATTGCTTCTTGAACATCATAAGGCAAAGAGCTTGTAAGACCATTAATATAATACTCATTAGCTTCTAGCGTTTGTGGCTCTAAAAAAAGTTGATGGCGTTCTTTATCACTAAAGCGATTGACTTTATCTTCAATACTTGGACAATATCTTGGACCAATCCCTTCAATTTGCCCTGTAAACATAGGGGCGCGATGAAAATTCTCTCTAATAATTGCGTGTGTTCTTGTGTTTGTATAGGTTACATAACAAGGGAGTTGCACAGGATTAAAAGGATGATCACCTAATTCTTTTTGTGTTTTTTTGCTAAAAAATGGCGCTGGCAAATCTCCATAATGTTTTTCTAAAATCTCAAAATTAATACTACTTGCTTTAATGCGTGCGCAAGTTCCTGTTTTTAGCCTCCCAACATCAAGCCCTAAAGCTCTTAAATTTTCACCCAATTCCATTGCAGGAGGCTCTCCTGCACGTCCGTTATGAGAAGTGTTTTCTCCAATATGGATTTTTCCGCGCAAAAATGTGCCTGTTGTTAGCACCACTTTTTTTGCACGATAAACCTTGCCAATGGTAGTTTTAACGCCAATTACAGAATTATTTTCTAGCACTAAAGATTCTACAATTTGTTGAGAGATTTCTAAGTTTTTTGTATGATAACACAAGTCGCGTGCAATGATTTTATAACGATCCATATCAATTTGAGCGCGTGTTCCACGCACTGCTGGACCTTTTGAGGCATTGAGCGTTCTAAATTGGATTCCACTTTTATCTGTGATATAGCCCATTACTCCGCCAAGTGCGTCAATTTCTTTTACTAAATGTCCTTTTCCAAGCCCACCAACAGCAGGATTGCAACTTGCCGCACCAATTTGTTCTACAAGCATTGTTAAAAGCAGTGTCTTACAACCCATTTTCGCAGATACAATAGAAGCTTCAATCCCTGCGTGTCCGCCACCAATAACAATTACATCATATTCCATTTTGTCCCTTAAACCACGAAATTAAACGCGCATTATACCGCTAAAAATCTAACTCTTGTGTTAGGTTTTTAAATTTAATATCTTCTAATTGTTTTTTAATATGCTTGTTTTCTTCTCTTAAAGAATCAATTTGCGCTTGAAGTTGGATAATATTGCGACTTGCATAATAAATATTATTGCGTGCATAAATTTTAGGGATAAACAGTGCTAAAACAAACGCCATTGCACAAAGTGTAATTAACACCATTTTAAATGGAATCTCTTTTGTGTTTAAATCCACAGCATCCAAAACTGCTTCACGCTCTTGTGTTTCTAAATGCGATTCTACATTTTCATCTTCTAATACTGGTAAATTTTTGTTTTTCAAAAATAAGTCATCTAAAAGTAAAACATCTGTTTGCAAGTCTTCTTTAGAAGTCAAAGAGTTGGAATCTAAAATGGGATTGTTTTGATAACGCTCTTCTAAGAAGTCTAAATTCTGTTCTAAAATTGGCTCACTCTTTTTAAATAAGCGTTCAAAAAAACTTAGTTTTGGAATTTTATCTTTTTGTTCTAAGCGCAAATCTTCATAGGATTCCATTATAATCCCTTAAACTCAAAACTTCTTAATTTTGCACTGCGTGCGCGTGGATTCTCTCTTAGCTCTTGTGCATCAGCACATAAAGGTTTTTTATGAAGATTCCAACCCTTGCTATGCCCACCACCGCAAACACAACGCATTACATTGCAATCACAAATACAATCTCTCCCCCATTCTTTAAAAGCCTGCTTAATAATTCTATCTTCAAGTGAATGAAAAGTAATAATACTCACCCTTGCGCCCTGTCTTAAAGGATACTCTTTTAAAGCTTCCAAAAGTCTCTTTAGCTCTCCTAGCTCATCATTAACCGCAATTCTTAGAGCTTGAAAAGCTTGTGTGGCTGGGTGAATCTTAGGGTGTTTAAAGTGTTTTGCAATCAATGTGCTTAGTGCCTTTGAGCTAGTAAATTTAGTCCTTTTTCTTTCATCAACAATTAAATGAGCAAGTTTTTTATACTCTCTAATTTCTCCAAAATCCTTAAAAATACACTCTAACTCCTTTAAGCTTGCACCATTTACAATTTCTTTTGCACTAAGTTGTTGTTGTGTATCCATGCGCATATCAAGCACAGAAGAATCAAAACAAAATCCTCGCTCTTTATTATCAAACTGCACTGAAGACACACCAATATCTGCTAGGATTCCAACAATTTTTGTTTGTAATTCTTGATTGCTTAATATTTCACGCACAACCGCACTATAACGCCCTTTTCTATAAGAAAAGCGATCTTTAAAACCACTTAAACGCTGTGTTGCAAAATTTATCGCGTCTAAATCTTGATCAATCCCTATAATCTCTAAGTTTGGATAGGTCTCTAAAAGAGCTTGTGTATGTCCGCCAAAACCTAGAGTGCAATCAATTAAGATTCCGTCTTTTAAAGTGTTAAAAGAATCTAAAACCTGTTTTAATAAAACAGGGATATGTGGAATCTCCATTATCTCTTACTCTTTTGCGCGCATAATATTTGCGCCAAGTTTTGTAAGTTTTTCTTCTAAATCTTCATAACCACGATCTAAATGATAAATGCGATGAATTCTAGTTTCTCCCTTTGCCACAAGTGCCGCAAGCACCAAAGCACTAGAAGCACGCAAATCTGTCGCCATTACATCTGCACCAATTAAAGCACTTTTGCCATTAATTGTCGCTGTATTACCGCGCAAACTAATATTTGCCCCCATTCTTTGTAGCTCACTTGTGTGCATAAAGCGATTTTCAAACAAACGCTCCTCAATAATACTACTACCCTCACATTGTGTAGCAAGTGCCATAAATTGTGCTTGCATATCTGTTGGAAACCCCGGATATTCTGTGGTTGAAAGTGCAAAGGCGTTACGCTCTTTAGCAGGATAAATGGTAATGGAATCCTGATTGTAAGTGAGTTTAAATCCAATCTCTTCTAGCTTTGCAATCACTGCTCCTAGATGACTTGCATTCGCTCCGTGTAGCGTAATTTGTGAGTTTGTAATCGCCCCAGCACATAAATAAGTCCCCGCTTCAATCCTATCTGCAATCACATTAATAACACTTGGCAACACCAACCCCTCTTGATTGGTCCCAAAAATCTCAATCCTATCGCTACCAATCCCACTAATCTCCACTCCACTCTCACGCAAAACTTCACAAAGTTGCACCACTTCAGGTTCTTTTGCAGCATTATTAATAATCGTCTTACCTTTTGCCATCGCCGCTGCCATTAAAATATTTTCAGTGCCTGTTACAGTGATTTTATCAAAGTTAATCACCGCTCCTTTTAAACCTTCCTTTGCTTCGGCAACAATATAACCACCCTCAATACGAATCTTAGCTCCCATTTTCTCCAAAGCTTTAATGTGTAAATCCACAGGTCTAGCACCAATTGCACAACCACCGGGCAAACTCACAGCACAATGTCCAAAACGCCCAAGCAATGGTCCTAAAACTAAAATAGAAGCACGCATTTTACGCACAATATCATAAGTAGCTTTTGTGCTGTTTTGCCTTGTTGTATCAACACTAACAATATGTTTATCTAAACGCTCTACCTCACAACCTAACATTTTTAAAAGCTCAAAAAAAGTTTCAATATCCACCACACTAGGAAGATTTTGCAAACTCACTTTGTTTTTTGAAAGTAGTGTTAGAGCAATGAGTGGTAATGCAGAGTTTTTTGCCCCTGTAATTGTGATTGCTCCATTTAAACGCACGCCACCTTGTAATGCTAAATAATCCACTTGTTCTCCTTTTTAAATCTTTTGCTATTTTTTACCCTTGCGTTCTTCTCTGCTTTTAAGTGCTGAACCAATGACTGTTTCAATTTCTTTTTTATAATTAGGATTTTCCTTTACAAAAACCTCTCTTTGGCGCACAACGCTATCAATATCTATATTAAAACAATGCGAAAATGCAGAAATAAACTCAAGGCAATCTTGATATTCCTTGCTATCTTTGTTTTTATCTCCAAAGTGAATAAAATGTTCATTAAACGCGTTTAATGCTTCTTCTAAAAGCTCTTGAGTGGAATTTTCATCTTTAAAAATAGAAATTAAATAATGAATATTTTTAAACTTTTGCTCACGCCCCCTAAGTTCTTCTAAATATGCTTGTATGCGTTCATACACAAGAAATACCATTGTTAGCAAGAAAAAAGGAAGCATTAATAAGCTAACAAACAAAAAGACAAAAAGATGAAAAGAGAGATTATACATTAGTGCGCTTCGTTCTTTAGGAATTTTTCATAAAAAATATTTGTGGCTTTAACAAACCCATCAACACTTCCGCAATCATAACGCGCACCTTTAAACTTATAGGCTAAAACCATTCCCTTTTTACACTGCTCTAAAAGCGCATCAGTGATTTGAATCTCTCCATTTTTACCCGGAGCTGTATGGTGTAAAATCTCAAAAATATCAGGCGTTAGAATATAACGCCCAATAATTGCTAGATTGCTTGGTGCTTTATCTTTAGAGGGCTTTTCTATCATATTATCCACTACAAAAACATTTTCATCAATAACTCTCCCAGCAATTACACCATATTTACTCACTTCTTCCATATCTACTTCTTCTACTGCAACAATAGAACAACGATATTTTGCATAGATTTTACACATTTGACTTAAAACACCACACTCTGAATTTTCACACAAATCATCACTTAAAATCACCGCAAAAGGTTCATTTCCGATTAACGACTCACCGCATAAAATGGCGTGCCCTAAGCCTTTCATCTCCATTTGACGCGTATAAGAAAAATTGCAAGTTTCTAAAATATGGCGAATGTCTTTTAAATAATCTTCTTTATTTGTGCCTTTAATTTGACTCTCTAATTCATAGCTAATATCAAAATGATCTTCTAATGCTCTCTTTCCACGCCCTGTAACAATTGCCATATTAAAAATTCCAGCCTCCATTGCTTCTTCCACGCCATATTGAATGAGTGGCTTATTAACAATGGGCAACATTTCTTTTGGCATTGCCTTTGTTACAGGCAAAAAGCGCGTTCCATAGCCCGCTGCTGGAAATAAACATTTTTTAATCATCAACACTCCTTATAAAAATTCCCACAAACCACTTTGATACAACGCATAAAACTGCTCTGCTGTGCGTGGATTGCGCGAACCTTTTTGCGTAGCATATTGCATTGCTTTATTTGCAATTCTCTCCCAATTTTTAGGCAATTCCCTAAAATAAGCCTGCAACACTTCCAAATACTCCTTATTTCCTTGCGTATAAAAGCCAATGCACAAAGGAAATCTATCACTCAACGCAATCCTGTCTTCATTGCTTTCATAACCAAAAATTTCATTTTCATCATAAAACTCTGGGAGTAAATGCCGCCTATTGCTTGTTGCATAAACTCTAATATTTTTTGGTAAAGCCTCTAAGCTTCCTTCTAGCACGCTTTTTAATCCCTTATAATTTTCATTAGGTTCAAAACTCAAATCATCGCAAAAGACAATAATTTTATAAGGTTTTTCTCTTAAAACATCAAAAATTTCTGGCAAAATCTCTAAAGATTCTTTATCCACTTGTAAAACCCTTAAGCCTTTGAAAGCATATTTTACAAGCAATGCTTTAACAAGAGAACTTTTTCCACTACCTCTAGCTCCCCACAACAAGACATTAACACCTAAACTTTTCTCTAAAAAAGATTCCGTATTTGTGCATAATAGCTGAATTTCTTTTTCTATACCCACAAAAGTCTCTAGGCTTCTTGCTTCTATTTCTTTAATCCCGTGAATATATCCACTTTTACGATAAACTCCAGCAATGCAACTTTCTAAATTCCATTGTAAATTCAGATTCCAACTTTTAGGCATCTTTAGCCTTTTTTGCCTTTGTGTTTGATTGTTGATTAGATTGCTTTTTGGATTCTAACTTTTTTGACACAAATTTATATGTTAATTTCTCTTTTACACAAGAAAAATGTGCCACTCCACCCTTACTTAAATCTCCAAAAAGTATCGCTTCACTTAGAATATTTTTAATTTCTTTTTGAATCACTAATCCAAGAGGACGCGCCCCAAGCTCTTCATTAAATCCTTCTTTTGCTAAATAATCTTTCGCACTTTTTTCCAACACAACTTCTACATTTTTTTCTATAATTTGTTCATTTAAATCTAAAATATTTTTATCCACAATCTTTAAAATCTCTTTAGGAGAGAGTGGATTAAAAGCAATGATTGCATCAAGGCGATTTCTAAATTCTGGAGAAAAATGCTCTTTAATTGCACTAGAAAATCGTAAATTTGTATCTTGCTTAAACCCAAGCACAGGAGCTTCCTTAGAACCCACATTAGAAGTCATAATCAAAATAACCGATGAAAAATCAATGCTTTCTCCATTATTATCTGTAAGCTTTCCATAATCCATCACTTGTAAAAACACATTAAGCACATCAGGATGTGCCTTTTCCATCTCATCTAAAAGCAACAAAGTATGTGGATTTTTCTTAATCATTTCTGTTAGGATTCCACCTTTTTCATAGCCCACATAGCCTGCTGCTGCACCAATAAGTTGAGAACTTGAAATACGCTCCATATACTCGCTCATATCAAGGCGTTCAAAGTTAATATTCAATGCCTTTGCAATCTCCTTTGCAAGCTCTGTCTTCCCAACACCACTAGGACCACTAAATAAAAATGAACCTATAGGCTTATTTGGCGCGCCAAGCCCTGCCTTATTGCGTTTTAATGCGCTTACAACCTCCATAATCGCACCATCTTGTCCAAAGATTCTACTTTTTAAATGTTTTTCAAGATTTTTTAATACTGCCTTATCATCTTTTGTTGCTTCAATCTCCGGGATTTTAGCCATTGTAGCAACCATTTTTTTAATACTTTGCAAGCTCACTTTGCCACTTTTTCCATCTAATTTATAACTTGCTCCAACTTCGTCCATCACATCAATAGCTTTATCTGGCAAAAAGCGTTCATGTAGATAGCGGATAGATAAATCCACAATTAACGCAATAGCTTCTGTGCTAAAACTAACTTGATGATGCTTTTCATAATATTTTTTGATCCCTTCTAAGATCAAAATACTCTCTTCTTTACTGGGTTCTTTCACTTCAATTTTTGCAAAACGACGAGAAAGTGCTTTATCTTTATCCAAAAAAGAACGATATTCCGCATAAGTGCTAGCACCGATACAGCGCAATTTTCCATTGCCAAGCATAGGTTTTAGTAAATTACTAGCGTCCATACTGCCACTATTTGTAGAACCCGCTCCAACAAGCGTGTGGATTTCATCAATGAACAAAATCACATTGCCACGCTCTAAAACTTCATCCGTTAATGCTTTGATGCGTTTTTCAAAATCCCCTCTATATTTTGTCCCTGCAACAAGAGCACCCATATTTAACTGGTAAATTTCTGTATCTTCTAAAGGACTTTGTATCATTTTTAATGCTAACCCCTCTGCAACAGCTGTTTTACCAACTCCGGGTTCTCCTACTAAAAGAGGATTGTTCTTCTTTTTTCTTAACAAAATCTCAAAACAACGGCGGATTTCTACTTCTCTAGCTATCACAGGATCAATCTTGCCTTCTTTTGCCATTTGTGTTAAGTTTATACAATAATTTTCTAATGCAGATTCTTTCTTTTCACCTTCTTCTTTTATGGCTTCTTTTTTATAGTTATTAAAGCTTTCTTGATGATCGGTAATGTATTCTAAAATATTTAGACGCGTGATTCCTTGTGCGTTCAAAATTTGCGCGCAAAACGCCTTTTCTTCTTCTAAAATTGCTGCTAGTAAATCACTAACTTGTGCTTGTTGGCGTTGCGAGCCTTTAACATGTCCTATCATAATTTCAATAACGCGCGTAACAGCAAGTGTTTCTTGTGGGATTGCCTCGTTTTGATCAGGATAAGATTGCAAAAACTGCTTTAAATACCTCTGAATTTGCTTTTTCATAATTTCCACATTACCACCACAATCCTGCAAAGTTTTAATGATTTTTTTATTCTCCAAAAGTGCATAGAAAATATGCTCTAGCGTTAAATATTCGTGTCCTTTCTCTTTCGCTTCTTTTTGTGCATTTTGTAAAACGATATTTAATTCTTTGCTAATTTCAAACATTTCAATTCTCTTATATTTTTTCTAAAATTGCGCGCAAGGGATATTGTTTCTCTTTTGCCATTTTGCGCACTTGAGCAACTTTAATTTCAGCAATATCATAAGGATAGACTCCACAAACCCCCTTACCATTATGATGAATTTGTAACATTAAATTAAGGGACTCTTCAAAGTCTTTGTGAAAAATAATTTGCAACACTTCCATTACAAATTCTTGTGTTGTGTAATCATCATTAAGTAAAATCACACGATAGCGGATAGGTTCTTGAATCTTCTCTAATGTTTCTGTAGAGTGATCAAATTGTGCGTCCAAGATTTTCCTTGAATTTTAAAATAGCGCAAATTATAGCATTTTTTCATTACTTTTCTTTTAATCAAAAGTAAATCACACAATGTTTAGCATTGCTTATAACGCAAGATTGCTTCTTTTATTGCATTAATATAGCTTTTGGATTCTGCTTTGTTTTTATAAGCAATATCAAATGCAGTGCCGTGATCTACTGAAGTGCGGATAATAGGAAGATTTAGCGTAATATTAATGCTTTCTTTAAAATACAAAGTTTTTAAGGGAATTAATCCTTGATCGTGATACATTGCAACATAATAGCGCAAATGTTTGCCAACAAAAGCAGTATCTGGCACAAGTGGTCCAATAAAAATCTCTTTGCCTAAACTTGCATTTGCAAGATTAATTGCCCCTTTAATAGCATAGTCTTCATTACCCAAGACACCAAAATCTCCTGCGTGTGGATTTAGTCCAAGCACTCCACAAGGTGTTTTTAAAATATATGGCGCAAAACTCAATAAAAATTCTTTTAAGGATTCCGTCTGTATAAGAGATGGGACTTCCTTTAGTGGAATATGATCACTAAAGAGAGCAACATAGAGCTTTGGAGAACCTAACATCATAATGGTATTTTTGGATTCCAACTTTTTATTTTCTAGCTGGCACTGTCTACAAAGATCCCTTAGAGCTTCTGTATGTCCTGCATAAGAAACTCCAGCTAATTGCCAAGCCTTTTTATGAATCGGCAAGGTTACTAATGCTTTTGTCTTGCCTTGTAATGTTAAGTTTAAAGCTTGCAAAAAGCTTGCATAAGAATATGCGCCACTCTCTTTGCTGATTTCTCCGGGAGTGATTTTTGGGAGAGTTATCAAAGTTTTTTTTAAAGGTTTAAGAGGGATACATTTTAAAGCATTTGGAAACTTAAGCTTTAAAATCTTAGCAGCATTTTTTAATAATTCTTTATCCACACAATACACAGGCTCACAAAGCTTAGAAATCCTTATATGATTCTTTAATAAAATCTCTAAGCCCACACCATTAGGATCGCCAATGCTAATTGCAATTTTCATTTAATAACACGCGCCTTTTGTGTATAAGTCAAAACTTATTTTTGGATTTGGAGATGGGATTACAATTTTAAAATCCATAGTTTCTTGCTTTTTTAAAGGAGTTTTATAAATTTCCGTGTGTGAATATCTAGGTTTTATCTTATATTTAAGGCGTTCAAGTTTTTTTAAATTTTTGGGGATAAAACTCACTTCTACCACACAGCCCTTAAAATCCAAATGTCCTAAATTTTTAAAATTCCCCTCTACAAAATACACTGCATCATATTGCAAACTTGCATTATGCGTAAGTGCAAATTCTGTCTTTTTCAAATACGATTCCATAATCCACTGATAAAGAAAAGGTGAAGCAAGAATTAGCCCACCACTTAAAAAAAACAACATCATAAAAGGAAGAGCACGCCTACGCAATACAATACTCAAAAGAAAAATCAAAAGAATAATTAAAAAAATACCAACTAATATCAAATAATCAGTCAATGCAAAAAAGTGTGAAACTTCAAAGAGTTTTAATAAATACTCCTTTAATCCCTCCATTTTCTACTACTCTTCTCTTGCGTTTTTTTCATCAATTCCACTCAAACCAAAACGTCTTAAAATCTCTTGCTTTACTAAATCTGGTGAGAGTTCCTTATAAGCTAAACCCACTAAAGAATGGTAGAGCAAATCTGCTGCTTCATAAATGATTTCTTCACGCGCATTATCTTTAATAGCAAATCCTAATTCTGCCGCTTCTTCCACAATCTTTTTAGCAATGGTATTTTCACCCTTATGATAAAGCTTTGCCGTATAAGAAGTCTTTGGATCTGCTCCTTTGCGCTCTAGCAATGTATGATATAGCGTATCTACCGCTCCATATATTGCACTTACATTGGAATCTATTTTGGATTCCATATTAGAATCTATTTTATTTTCTTTTAAATTAATTATGTTAAAAAAGCAACTTTTCTTTCCTGTATGACAAGCCACACCTTGCTGTTCTATACCTATAAGAATAGAATCCTTATCGCAATCTAAAGCAACAGATAGAATTTTTTGCGTATGTCCACTTTGCTCTCCCTTTTTCCAAATGCGTTCTTTAGAGCGCGAAAAATAATGCACAAAACCTGTCTTTAAGCTTAATTCTAAGGCTTCTTTATTCATAAACCCCAACATTAAAACTTCTTTTGTTTTGTGATCTTGCACAATTGCAGGGATAAGTCCCCCGCATTTCTCCCATAAAATTTGCTCTAAAATTGCCTGCACTATTATCCTTATTTTTGGATAGAGCTTGCGCGTTGATTATCTTTAGAATCCAACCAAATATTTGGTGTTGCTCCACCGGGCGTTAGAAAAATCTTAGCATCGCGATTGCTTTGTAAAGCTTCATTAAACTTCCCTTGCACTTCAATTTGGCGTAATTGCAATAATGGGCTATTTAAACTTTGACTGATTAGACGATTAGCCTTTGCTTGTGCATCTGCTTCAATAATCGTTGCATCAGCGACCCCTTTTGCAAGAGCTGCTTTTTTCTCTGCTTCTTGCTTAGCACGCTCCACTTCATATCTTGCGCGTTCTGCTTCTTGGCGTGCAACTTGAACGCGTTCAATTTGCTCCTTAATAGCAAGCGGCAAAACAATTTCTGTTAACTGAATAGACACAAGCTCCACTGGGCGATTCTCTAAACTATTGATATTTTCTCTAAACTTTTGATCAATTAGCGTTGCAATTTCATTACGCTTTGTTGGCAACTCTTCTGCTGGAAAACTTCCCACTACATTACGCACAATCTCTCTAATAACAGGAGTAATGATTCTCTCTTCCCAGTTTTGCCCCCAAGTTGCAATGGTTTGTGGGACGCTTAGTGGATCTAGGCGATATTGCACTGCAAGCTCCACAGATACAGATAATCCCCTAGAATCTAATACGCTAATTGCTTGATTTTTTAAACTTCCTTCATCTCTAGAACGCAGCCCAATACCTTCAGAACCTGTAAATTCTGCAATTCTAACCTTTGTATTTACTGCAATAATTTTTTGAATTCCAGGGATAAAAAAATGAATGCCCGGTTGTAGAGGAGTAGGATCAAACTCACCTGTTGTAATTTTCACGCCCACTTCACCACTATTAATGATTGTAAAAGGCTTTAGTAAGAAAAACAAAATTGCTAAAATTGCAACAACATAAATTCCCACCATTTTTCTACCATTTGGCATTGTGAAATTTGGCATTTTAGGAGTTTGAAATCCACGATTTGGATTGTCATTCTCCTTATTTTCTTTAGGATCATAACCTTTATTTTTGCGTTTTAAATGTTCATTTAAGTCAATTGGCATTTGAAAAACCTTTTAATTAATATAAGTTAGCCAGTGTGCGTATTTAGGATTCCGTCCTTGCACGACATCAAAATACGCATTTTGCAATTTTTGTGTAATCTCTCCACGCTTACCACTACCAATAATGCGCGCATCAAACTCTCTAATTGGAGTAACTTCTGCTGCAGTTCCTGTAAAAAACGCCTCATCTGCAATATACACTTCATCACGCGTAATATTACGGCGTTCTACCTTGCAGCCAAGATCCTTAGCAATTGTAATGATAGAATCTTGTGTGATAGATTCTAATGCGCTATCACTTGGCGGTGTGATAATCATACCATTACGCACAATAAAAAAACACTCTCCACTTCCCTCTGCAATCATTCCATTATCATCTAAAAGCAAGGCTTCTTCATATCCACACTCGATAGCTTCATACTTTGCCATTTGAGAGTTTAGATAGTTTCCACAAGCCTTTGCCTTTCCAAAAAGTGATTTTGCAGAATTTCTAACAAAAGAAGCAGTTTTTACGCGAATCCCTTTTTCTAAACCTTCATCGCCCAAATACGCACCCCATTCCCACGCCGCAATTGCAACATTAACAGGCGCATTTTTGTGATACACACCCATAGCACCATATCCTAAATAAATTAAAGGACGCAGATAAGTGTTTGCATTAAAGGCATTGTCTTTTAAGAGTTCAATTTGTGCCTTTTCTAGCTCATCTTGCGTGTAAGGCACATCAATCGCAACAATCTTTGCAGAATTTAAAAGGCGTTTTGTGTGATCCTTTAAACGAAAAATCGCCATTCCTCTGTCTGTTTTATAAGCCCTAGTGCCTTCAAAAACTCCATTCCCATAATGCAAAGTATGAGTTAAAATATGAACATTTGCTTCTTTCCAAGGGACTAATTTCCCATCCATCCAAATTGATTTTGCTTCATTCATTATAAATCTCCTTATGCGCCTTTTTATAAATCGCCACTATAAAAGCGCAAAAAACGCAAAAATATAACAAAATCTTGCTTAAAAGGCTTTAAACCCTTTATAGAGAACACTCTTTTTTACTCCTTTCTCTGTTAGTTTTATAATTTTTTCTTTTAGCAAATGTAACACCTATAGTTTATTGCTTGCAATTTTTGTTATACTTATTTTCTACATAATGGCATTGTATTTCTCTTAATAACAAATAACCCTATATTGTGTGTGCTATTCTTTTATAGAATTACACATTAATGTAACAACCCACACCTTACTTCATCATTTACACTTCTTAGCTGTTTAGATTTGTGTATCCTAGCTTATCAATGCATTTTGGTATTTTGGATTCATCTTTTATGTCTTTTGATTTTAATCTATTCTTTAAAGCTATTCTAGTAAGAGAGTGTAATTTATTAAAATCAATATTGCAATAAGTGGCAATTTTGTAGTAATTATGGATTCCTAAAATATAAGAATTTAAAAGACTGACATTAATTTTGCCCTTTTGCAATGCTTTAATTTTATTTCTATAAGTTAGCAGTATTGTTTTAAGGCTTTATTGCCTATATAACTATGTGCTACAAACTTTACCTCTCTTTTACATTTGACTTTATTATTTATTTTACCTTTCTTTTTAGCTTTAATTTCTCTTTATTAATTTCTAATCCCAAACGCTCTTTTAATCATAATTGCACTGCAATAAATAATCGTTTTGCTTCATTATGGTTTCTACAAAGGATTTTAAAATCATCTGCATACCTTACAATAAAACATTCCTTAAGATTGCTTTTCTTAGGGGCAAGATATTTACTATCTTCACGACTATATATTGTTTGTTTCATCTTAAAGCATTCCCATTGGTTAGCAATCCACTAATCTAGTTCGTTTAAAACGATATTAGAAAGTAAAGGAGATAAAATCCCACCTTGTGGAGTGCCTTTGTTTGGGATACCAATATTTAAGACTTCACATTTAAGCATTTTAGAGATAATTTTTAGTAAATTCTTGTCTCTTACCCCTAAAGTCCATAGTTGTTTAAGGAGTTTGGAGTGATTAACATTATCAAAGAATCCTTGTATATCTATGTCAATGACATAATGCAATTTATTCATATTTACAAGAAAATTAAATCTAGCAATAGCATCTTTAGTGCTTCTTTGTGGTCTAAATCCATAAGAGTGCTTATAGAATTTGGCTTCACAAATTGGCTCAAGATTTGCTTTATGGATTATTGAATAATCCTGTCTTTAATGCAAGGTGTCCCTAAAGGTCTAACCTTATCACTAAAGGGTTTTGGAATTTCAACTTTCCTTATATAACAATAAAAGACAGATTTTATTGACTGAACTTTTAAATCAGTGGTCGGAGTAGCGGGATTTGAACCCACGACCTCACCCACCCCAAGGGTGTGCGCTAGCCAGACTGCGCTATACTCCGAAAAGTATGAGAAGTTTAAAATAAAAGCGATATTCTATACAAAAAATATAAAAAAATACTAAAATTATTAATATTTTATTTTTTAATAAAATGTTTAAAAAAATTATAAAGAAATAATAATATAATTGCTCCGCTAAATCGTGTTTTATGCGTTATAGCTGAACTTAGGTTTTAAGGATTTTAAATGGACAAGGCGACAGAGAAAAAGATTTTGAGCTACTTAGAAAAAAAGACACTTAACAAGAGCGAACTTCATCAATACACAGAACAAATTGGCTATATGTTAAAATTAGGAACTTCCTTGAGAAATATCTATGGTTTTTTGCAAGAAGAATACCATATTAAAACAAGTTATAGTAATTTTCATAATTTTGCTAAAAAGAATTTTAACTTCAGCAAACACAAGAAAAAAATAGAATCTTAATTGAAATACTTACAACTCTTCACTGGGATTATCCTATTAAAAACTTTATAAGGTAATCCTAGAAAAAGCTTAAAATTTCCAATTCTGTGCTTTTTGTAAAATTTCCTTTGCTCCTTGCTTTAAAAAAGATTCCGCCAAAGTTACTCCAATATATTCACAATCTTTGAGATTTTCCACTTCGCTCTCCAAAGACTCTTTTAAAATTTCACTTCCATCTGGCAGTCCAAGAATCGCACGCACTTTTAAGCTTCCTTCTTTATAGCTTGCATTGATTCCAATAGGCACTTGACAACCCCCATTTAACGCACGCACAAACGCTCTTTCACAATGTGTTTCAAACACAGCATTTTTATCATTTAAAAAGCTTAAAACCCCCATACACTCACTATCTACTCTACACTCAATTCCAAGTGCTGCTTGCCCCATCGCAGGGATCATAAAATCGAGTGGTGTTATATATGGAATCCCTTTTAATTCCAAGCGATTCACCCCAGCTTGTGCTAAAATAACTGCATCAAATTCTCCATTTTCAAGACGTTGCAAGCGCGTTTGAACATTCCCACGCAAACTTTGACAATCCAAGTCGCCCCTTAAAGCATTAATTTGCATCACACGCCTTAATGAAGTTGTTCCGACTCTAGCTCCCTTTGGCAACTCTTCTAGGCTTTGATATTGAAAACTTAAAAAACTATCACGCACATCTTCACGCTTTGTAATTGCTACAAGCCCAAGATTCTCTACAAATTCCACCGGCACATCTTTTAAGCTATGCACCGCTAAATCAATACTCCCATCAAGCAATAAAACTTCAAGTTCTTTTGTGAATAATCCCTTGCCTCCAATTTTTGATAAAGGAACATCTAAAATCTTATCTCCCTTTGTTTTTACAATTTTTAATTCCACCTTAAGTTGTGGATATTGCTTTTCCAAAAGGCTTTTAATATGATTTGCCTGCCAAAGCGCAAGCACACTTCCACGCGTCCCAATGGTAAGCTTTTCTATCATTTTTCTTCCTTTTCAATCACTTCTACATCTATGATTTCTCTGTGTTCTTGTTTTTTTGAAGCATTAATTTCTGCTTTCATAAAAGGCTTAACAAACATAAAACCCACTGCGCTAAATTGCATTAAGATTCCAATAATATCCGTCAAAGCTCCGGGCAAAATTAATAAAATTGCACCCAAAATTCTAAAAATATTTGAACTCACAAAAGCCTCATAACTCAACTGCCTATCTAAAACACGCATTAGTGCATCACTCAAAAATAAGCGAAAATTCACCAAAATAAAAAATCCAAAAAATGCTGTAATAATAATCTCTAGCACAAAGCCCAAAACACCGATAATATCAATGATTTCATAGCTAACAAGCACTTCTAAAAAGAGATATAAAAAACCTAAAATTAACGGCATTTGCCAACCAAATCTTTAATTTCTTTAATGAGTGTTATAAAATCCGCAACCTTTAGCACTTCTTTGCTTAAATCCTTTCGCCTTACAAATTCAATTTCTCCTTTTTCAAGCCCTTTTCCAATAATAATTCCAAAAGGCAATCCCATTAATTCAAAATCAGAAATCTTTGCTCCATAGCGCTCTGTCCTATCATCAAACAAACACGCAATCCCTTCTGCGCTTAAAGATGCATAAAGCTTCTCTCCCATTTCTAATTGCATAGAATCCTTAATATTTGACACCATAATATCCACGCTAAATGGTGCAGTTTCCAAAGTCCAAATCATTCCTTTTTCATCGTGGTGCTGTTCAATTACTGCTGATAGAAGTCTTGAAATCCCAATTCCATAACACCCCATAATAAAAGGTTGTGCCTTGCCGTTTTCATCTAAAAATGTCGCTTCCATTGCGCTAGAATATTTTGTCCCTAACTGAAAAATATGTCCTACTTCAATGCCCTTTGTAAAATATAGCTTCCCTCCCTTATCCTTGCCACACATAGGACATAAATCCCCCGCTTGCACTTCTATTAAATCTCTATATTCCAAACCTTCAAAAGTGCTTAAATCCACGCCAACAAAATGATAATCTAATGTATTTGCTCCACAAATTAAATGTTTTGCTTCATAAAGCTCATTATCAAAATAAATATAAGGACTTCCTGTGAGATTCCGCAATGCAAAAGGACCAATAAATCCCGGAATCAACCCAGCCCCCCTAATCTCTTCTTCACTAGCTTCTACTAGTTCATTTGCTCCAACAATAGCATTTAGGGCTTTTGTTTCATTTAAATAATCACTTCCACGCAAGAAAAAATACACCAACTCACTTCTTCCCTCATCAAAAATGGCTTTTTTAACCACAGCTTTTAGCGTCCAAAAAGGTGTAATTTTAAAAAACTCCGCCAAAGATTCTATGCTTGTAATATTTGGTGTGTGAAACTTAGCAAATTCCGCCTGTGGCGCATCAGAGTCTAGAGCTATCTTAATACGCGTTGCCGCTTCTAAATTTGCTCCATAATTACAAGCATCACAAACACAAATTGTATCTTCCCCACTATTTGCAAGCACCATAAATTCCTTACTTCCGCTTCCACCAATTGCCCCACTATCTGCAAACACTGCACGAAAATCTAACCCTAAGCGCGTAAAAATTTTGCTATAAGTTTGTTCCATTAAATCAAACTCACGCTTTAAATCTTCAATACTAGAATGAAAACTATATCCATCTTTCATTATAAATTCACGCGCACGCATAAGCCCAAAGCGCGGACGCATTTCATCGCGGAATTTCAAATTGATTTGATAGAGATGTAAGGGGAGTTGCTTATAACTTTTAATGTTTGTCTTTACTAGCTCTGTAACAACTTCTTCGTGTGTTGGTCCTAGCACAAAATCATTGTCTTTTCTGTCCTTGAAGCGTAAAAGCTCTTTACCATAACGCTCAAACCTTCCACTTTTTTGCCAAAGACTAGCAGGTGTTACAAATCCTAATGTCACTTCATTTGCTCCAGCTTTATCCATTTCTTCTTTGACAACATTTCTAATCTTATCTAAAACACACTTTCCAAGAGGCAAGAAATTATAGATTCCACTTCCAATTTGCTGGATAAATCCCCCACGGATTAAATATTCGTGGCTTTTTAAAACAACATCTTTTGGAGCTTCTTTGAAAGTTGGGATAAAAATTTTTGAAAATCGCATAGTTTTCCTTACAGATTAAGATAAGGGTTTATCTTGTGCATATTCGCATTTATAAGATTCCAACATCTTATCTTCAGAATCTAAATCAAACAAAAAGCGCAAACTCTCCACCACACTATCGCCCTTTGGAGTATTAGAAACAGACTTTAAATTAATGGTTAAATGATGTAAAAATACATTAAAAGCATTATGCAAAGTTTTCTCAATGTTTTTTTCATAATCTTTTGGTAAATAGCCTTTTGTGATTCCTTTTTGCAGTTCTTTAAGTGCGGAATCCTTTGCTAAAGAGCGAATTGTTTTAATGAGTGGTTCAACATTTAAAGTTTGTAGCCAATTAAAAAACTCCTGCGTAGAACGCCCAACGATTCCATAAGCAATGCGTGCTTGCTCTTCTCTTAAAGCCAAATTTTTACGCACAATATCTTCTAAATCATCTACGGCATAAATTTGCACATTACTTTGTATATCCATAATATCGTGTTCTATATCACGCGGCATCGCCAAATCAAACCAATATCGATTCCAATCTTTATTCACAACCATATCTGCTGTGATAATTGTATGTGGAGCACTTGTGGCACTAAAAAGAAGTGGAATTGCATTAATATACTCTCCCATATCCTTAAAACTCTCCACTCTAATTTTTGCTTTTGGATTGCTTTGAAGAACGCTTTTACAGACATTTTCCGCATTTTGAAAATCGCGATTCATTAAAATCACTGCACAATTTGCATTTGTTAAATGCTTCGCACAAATTACGCTCATCTCTCCTGCACCAATAACTAAAGCTTCTTTACCAGAGAGATCTCCTAAAACCTCCTTTGCCTTTACCACAGCTGTGCTTGCAACAGATACAGAATTTTGAGAAATACTAGTAGAGTTTCTTACGCTTGCTGCACAGCGAAACGCAAAGTGGATTGCGCGTGAGAGATACAACCCACAACAACCTATTTCATAAGAAAATTTAAACGCATTTTTTAATTGTCCTGCAATTTGCGTTTCTCCTACAACTAAGCTGTCAAGTGAGCTTGCCACACTAAAGAGATGATGGATTGCACTAACATTTTCATAACTATCTGCGTGCTTTTTTAAGTCTTCTAAGGCAATCCCTGAAAAAACACTCAGTTTATCCAATAAAAACTCTTCTGCTTTTGGAGCATTTTGAACATTTAAAATAAATTCTATGCGATTGCAAGTTGATAAAATCACTGCTTCTGCAATAAATTTATTCTCCACTAAATCCTTTAAAAACTCTGCAGTTTTTGGATCTTTTATATCTAAACTTAACTTTTCACGCGTAGAAATATTTGTATTTTTATGAGAATAACTTAAAATGTAATAATCCATATCTTAATAGTCCATTTGGCTAAAAGTCGCGCTCTATCATTGCGTGCATAATTTCTGCAAGTTTATCACAAGATTGATTAGTAATTGCTTCAACCCCTATTTTTCCAAGATGTTTTGCGAGATCCACACTTTTTTTAATCGCACCGCTTGTCTTTAATTGCTCTAAAATCCACAATTGATCACTTTTGTTTAATTCCTTGCCAAAGGCATTACACAAGCGTTTTTTTCCCACCTCATCCCCTGCTTTTTCTAAAGTATCATAAAGATATAAATAAGGAAGTGTTGTCTTCCCTTCTTTAAAATCATTCAAAGCAGGTTTTCCCAAAGTTTTAGAATCTGAAACAATATCAAGCACATCATCAATAATTTGAAACGCCACACCAAGACTTCGTCCATAAACTTGAAATCGCTTTGCATTCTCTTCGTCTTTGCCCGCTAAAAATGCTGCTGCATAAGCTGTTGCTTCAATCAAAGCTGCAGTTTTATGTTCAATCATTGTTAAATACTTCGCTTCATTAAAATTAAAACTAACAGATAGTGCAACATCCTCCATTTCTCCAATTGCAAGTGTTGCTACTGCATTTGCTACGATGCACGGAATCTGTGGATAATCCCTAGCAAAATAAACAAGCTCACTAAAAGCTTTAGAATACAACACATCGCCTAGCATAATTGCATTTTTATCACCAAAAAGCGCATTTATGGAAGGTTTATTGCGTCTTGTTGTTGCCTCATCAATTACATCATCGTGCAGCAAGCTTGCACTCTGAATCATCTCAATAATTGCACACAAACGCACACAATCTTCACTCTCTCCTGCAATATTTAAAGCAAGTTTTGAACGTAACATTTTGCCACTTTGAAGATTCTTACTAAGATTTAAAACCAAAGGCGATTCTAATTCTTCTAAAAACCCCTGTATCTTTGCTTCAATATGCGTTAAAGCCACCATTTGGAACTTTCCTTTCATCTATAATATTAAAATCTCTACTGCCCTCATCAATATAAAACTTTAATGTGGCAATCTTTTTTGTGCGATGATAATCTTTAAAACACAACATAAAAATTGGCTCTCTTGTGTAATAGCGTTGATCTGCCTTCCACAAAGGAATCTCATAGCAAGTGCGTTGATAATCTTGATAAAGAATAAATTGATGTGGAAAGGAATCGTAATTTAAATGCACCACCAAACCTTCATTTTTTAATAAAGTCCAACGAAAAAATAATGTCTTTTGCGTATCATCAGCTTGAAGAGTTAAGACATAAAATTCATCTTTTTTAAGCTCCACAAACCGCTCTGCTTTCCACTGCGGTAGAGCAAAAAGCAATGCGATTCCACAAAATGCACTAAGAAGTGAAGTAACAATTAGCGTAAAAACAATGCGCATTATTTATTCATTTTGACTTAAAATATCTTGCATTGATACAATGGCTAAATCCTGTGTTTTATGATGAATCTCATCAGCACTTTCTTCGCTATTTTGAAGATATGCAAGCTCTTCTTCCCACATTTCTCCTAAGCGTTTTTCTAGTAAAACTTCCATTGCTGCTTGCCTTTCTAGCATCTTTGTAAGCTCTCTTGTTGCAAGCCCTCTTGAAGCATGAAAAATAATATCAATCCATTTTTCTTGTGGCAAACCTTCTAAAATATGATCCATTGTAATTCCTTTAAAGTGATTTTAATCGTTCTAAAACTGCATTTTGATGTGCATCTAGTCCTTCTGTATGAGCTAGGATTCCACATTTTTCACCTAATTGTGCTATTCCAAGTTTTGAAAAAGAAATAATTGAACTCTTTTTCATAAAATGCTCTGTCGAGAGTGGAGAAAAAAACTTCGCACTCCCACCTGTTGGTAAGGTATGGTTAGGTCCTGCAATATAATCCCCAATAGGCTCAGGCGTATTTTCGCCAATGAAAATCGCACCTGCGTGCTTAATTTTTGGCAAAATCTCCAAAGGATTACTTACAAGCACTTCTAAATGTTCTGGGGCGATTTGATTCATTAATTCTAGTGCCTCTTCTAAATCTTTAGCGATCAAAATTGCACCACGCTCATTGATGGACTTTGTGGCGATTTCTTTGCGAGGCAAGTCTCTCAAAAGCTCATCAATACGCTTTGCAACAGCGTTTGCAAATTCTACATTTGTTGTGATTAAAATTGCGCTTGCCATTTCATCGTGTTCAGCTTGAGAGAGCAAATCCCACGCAACATAATCTACATTTCCTTGACCACTATGCAAGATTCCAATTTCACTAGGACCTGCTATCATATCAATATTCACTTCCCCAAACACAAGCTTTTTGGCGGTTGCAACATAGATATTCCCAGGTCCTGTAATCACATCTACTTTTTGGATTCCATCTTTTGTATTAATTCCATAAGCAAGCGTCCCAATCGCACTTGCACCGCCGATTTTATATGCTTCCTTAATACCACATAAGTGCATTGCTGAGAGTAAAAGTGTATTTGGCTTGTTCTCTGGTGTTGGCGTGCAAACAACAATCTCTTTGACACCTGCAACAAGTGCTGGAATCGCATTCATTAAAAGCGAACTAGGATAAGCTGCCTTTCCGCCAGGGATATAAAGCCCAGCGCGATCTACTGGAGTAACTTTTTGTCCTAAGAGATTACCATTGTCTTCAAAATCTAGCCAAGTCTTTGGCTTTTGCTTTGTATGAAACGCATAAATACGCTGATATGCAAACTCCAATGCGTCTTTTAAAGTAGAGTTTAAATCTCTATACGCACGCTCCATTTCATCTTGCGTGATTTTAAGATCCAAAAAACTTTTAGGATTCCAACTATCAAAACGCGCAACCTGTGCAAGGACTGCTTCACTCCCTTGTGTTTTAATCGCATTTAATAACTCTTTAACACGTTCTTCTACACTACTAATATCCATTGCACCGCGCATTAAAAGCGTCTTAAAACTCTCTTTAAAATCTCTATCACTACTTTTATAGATGGAAATCATTTTTTAAAAATCCTTAACTCTTGCGATAAAGGTGTATTGTATCTCTTTAATGTTTAATTTAATTTTATAATGAAAAAATGCATAAATTTTAATACAACTAAATTTTGCTATACTTCATACATTTGATTTTTTAAAAAAGAGAAACGATGAAAATCTACGATAGCCACAAAAAAGAAAAAGTGCAATTTGAACCCATAATCCCCAATGAAGTGCGTATTTATGTTTGCGGACCAACGGTTTATGATGATTCTCATTTAGGACACGCTAGAAGTGCGATTGTTTTTGATTTGCTCCGCCGTATACTTATCGAAAATGGCTATAAAGTCATTTTTGCAAAAAACTTCACAGATATTGACGATAAAATCATTAATAAAGCCATACAAAGTAATTGCTCCATTGAAGAAATTACTCAAACTTACACTAAGCGTTATTTAGATGAAATGCAAAAACTAGGCGTAATGCGCGCTGATCTTGAGCCAAAAGCAACAGAAAATCTTGATGCAATGTGTGCGATGATCCAAATCTTACTAGATAAAAAAATCGCATATCAAACACCAAATGGGGATGTGTATCTTTCTGTTAGTAAAGATAAAAACTATGGAGATTTAAGTGGCAGAATTGCAGAATTAGAATCTCAAAGTCGCGTGCAAAATAGCGAACAGAAGCACGATAGCAAGGACTTTGCACTATGGAAAAGCTATAAAGGGATTGGCGATGTGGGCTATGATTCTCCCTTTGGCAAAGGGCGTCCGGGTTGGCATATTGAATGTAGCGCAATGATTCAAAAACATTTAGCCTTACAAGGAGAATACGCAATTGATATTCACGGCGGTGGAGCAGATCTACTCTTTCCCCATCACGAAAATGAAGCTTCTCAAACACGCTGTGCAGAAAATCAAACGCTAGCAAAATACTGGATGCACAATGGTTTTGTAACAATTAATGGCGAAAAAATGGCAAAATCGCTTGGCAATAGCTTTTTTATCAAAGACGCATTAGCATATTATGATGGAGAAATTTTGCGATTCTATCTTTTAAGCACACATTATAGAATTGGATTAAATTTTTCTGAAGAAGATTTACTCTCTTCTAAAAAACGCTTAGATCGCTTGTATCGCTTAAAAAAACGCCTTGCAATGCTCTCTAAAAAAGAGATTCCATTGACACTTGATGAAACCTTCAAAACAGCATTTTTAGATGCTTTAAACGATGATTTAAATATTTCAAAAGCTCTAAGTGTGTTAGATGACTTTATTGCTAGTGCTAATGAACAATTAGACTCCAAACAAAACGATAAGATTCCACAAATACAGGAGAATCTAAATCTCATTAAAAGGGTTTTAGGAATTGGACTTAAAGATTGTTTTGAGTATTTTAAACTTGGCGTAAGTGAAGCGTTAAAAACAGAGATTGAAGCACTTCTTGCAAAACGCACAGAGTTTAAAAAAGTAAAAGACTTTCAAAACGCCGATAAGATTAGAGAAGAATTGCGCAATAAAGGCATTGAGATTATGGACACACCACAAGGTTGTGTATGGGAAAAAATATAAACTTTCAAGAAGGACAACAATGGAACATTTAGATATTATTGGACTTTTTATGGTTGCTCTTTTAGGGGGTTTTGGGCATTGTATAGGAATGTGTGGTGGAATCGTTTTAGCATATAGTGGCAAACTTACTGATAATGCCATCACACAAAAAAGCCAACTCATTGCTTATCACACACTTTATAGCCTAGGACGCATTACAACTTATGTGATTTTAGGAGCAATTGTTGGGGCATTAGGGAGTATGTTTAGTGTAAATGGAACGTTGCGTGGATTTCTTTTTGTCTTTGCTGGGGCCGCGATGATTTTAGCTGGACTCTCACTCTTTGGTAAAACTACCTTTTTAACGCACTTAGAACACTCTATCCAAAACTCCAAATGGTATCAAAGTAAATTTCAACAAGCATTAAGTCTAAAAACACCTTTAAGTCTTTATATGCTTGGACTTTTGAATGGTTTGCTACCCTGTGGATTTGTGTATGCCTTTCTCTTTAGTGCAGCAGGATTTGCTAGCATTCCAAAGGCAATGCTTATTATGCTTGTGTTTGGATTAGGCACACTGCCATCTTTATTTCTTTTTGGGTTACTTGCAAACACAGCATTTTATAAGCCTAATTTTAGAAAAATCCTAATGAATCTTGCAGCAATTGCAATCATTGTTTTTGGAGGATTAATGGTGCAAAAAGGAATAAAGTTTTTGCAAAATCCACAAATGGGAAATAAAACACATATGAAAATTGATGCCACAAATGCAAGCAGTGGCAATAGCCATCATCAAGGTTTAAAAAATATGGAATTCAAAATGGATTCCAACTCCACAATGCAAGATTCTAAAGAAATGCACACGCATTAATATTTTATGGAATCTTTATTTAGATTTTATCCACAAATGCTATTCTTTAAGCCAAAATTGCTTATGATTACAGCTAATTTAGCTTGGGAGTTGTTATGAATCTTAGTAGGCTTATCCGCCCACTTTTTCCAACGGTAATTGTTGGCATTGAAATTGATCATAAAATCTGCAATGTTGTCGCACATTTCTACAAAAATGGTCAGCTTATCTCAAAGCAAAACAAAGAGTTTCGCACAAACCCTGGAGAGCTCCCCATTCAAGCTGTGCGCTTTGTCCAAAAAATCCGCACAAAAAACCCTTTCACTTATGTATCTGTGCTTCCTTGCTCTATCATACAAGGGATTTTAAGCACAGACAAAGAAGAAGAGTTTAAAAATTTTGGCGTAAATTGCTCTGAAATTTCCTATAAACGCTTTGATAATAATTGGTCTGTTTTTATTGCAAATGAAGGTATTGCAGAAACTAAAAAACGCTTTTTAAAGCTTGGTGCAGATTTTATAATTTCTCCTTTTTTAGTGCTTTATCGCCTTGCTAAAGATACTTTTCAAGATTCTTGCAAACTTTATGTGTTATTTGAATATTCTAATATTACGATGTTAATCACTAAGAAGAATTGTGGCGCTCTCTTTGGTGGATATTATGTTCTTGAAAGTGCGATAGACTCGGAACTTACTGTTGTTAGAAATTCTTTAAGTGAAGACGATGATGATATTCAAAAAACAAATATAGAAAAAGACTTACAAGAAGAATTAAGCAATATTGAAGAAGTTGATTTAAATAATGATGTTAATGATGATGAGCTCATTGAAGTGCTAAAAGGAGACAATGAAACAGATAATACAAAGTTAGAGAGTGAAAATTACGATGATTTAGATAATTTCTCTCGTGTTAATACTGCTGCAAAATTCATACAATCTGCACTTGGTGAATTTTATAATAATCCTTTATACAACAGCGAATTTATTAGTGAAATTGTGATTTTTAATCCCCATAATATCAGTCAAGAAACACTTCAGCAAATTCAGCAAATCACAATGCTTGAAGTCAGCATTTTTAGCTGTGATATTGCACAAGAACTTGCAAATTTAGGCTATGATTCTTATAAAGTGTTTGAAAAAAGGGGGGAAGTATGAATTATAGCTTTACTCAACCGGGCAAAAAAACATTTCTAAAGAGGGTTTCACGCATTTGGTGGGGCTATATTTTATTGACGCTCTTTATTTTTATGGGATTTGTGATAATTTTAAAAGTGCAAGGACATTATATGCAAAACAATGCACAAAGCGCATCTCAAGCCCAAAAAACCCTGTTAGAAGAGATTAAAAACTTACAAGAGCAGCTCATTTTAGAGCAAGAAAAAGTGCAATTTGTAGAATACATTGCCCATCAAAATATTCTATTAAAAGAAAGTGTGGAAAATCTTTTTGATCTAATCCCAGAACAAATCACTCTTAACAAAATTCAAATGGAGCAATACCAACTTACTCTTTATGGGACAACACCTTCAAAACAGATTTATACTTTTTTATTAGAAGTTCCATTGCGATCAATCTTTCATCAAAGTCGTGCAGATTTTTATATGTTACCTAATGGTTGGTATAATTTTGTTTCTGTTAGTAAACTTGAGGAAACTGAACAATGAAAACATTTTTCGCACAAATCGACTGGATTCGTAACACTTTTTTCTTTGTTTTTTACTTTTTTTTGGTTGTAATTATTTTTTTAAGTGTGATTCGACCTGCTCTTGATACTTTTCGCCAAACTAATGCAAAATATCGCAAAGAAGTCTATGTGCAAAAACAAATTCAAGCCCAACGCAATGCAGAATTAAAAAACCTGCAAGATTATCAAACAAAAAATGCACAATCTCTGGGCTATTTCAAACACAAAATTACGCAAAATGAAATTGAAGAAAAATTAAAAATCATCTTTGAAAATGCTGGAGTTGTTGCAGATGGAAATCCCATACAAGAAGGAAAATATCTAAAACAACGCTACATCATTAGCGGAAAATTAGAAAGTATTAGCAAACTCAAAGATGCTTTAATTTTAACTCAAACACTCCCAGGAGTTGCACGCTTTAACTTCCCTATTCATATTGAACGTCAAGAAGACAATATTATCTTCTCTTTTCGTTTAGACACATATTTCAACTAAGAAATAATGCAATCTCATCACCTAAAAAATAATCTTTTGCAAAAACACGCTCTTTTTTTTGAAATAGGATTCCATCTTGCAAAAGAATCTCCAAGTTTTTTTTATTTGGAATCTTTTTAATCTCCACGCCAACACAAGAGCGAAACCCTAAAAACAAATACTCCAACTCCCTATCTTTTGGTGTTAAAATCTCTTTTTCTTCGCTAAAATTTTCTAAAAATCTCTCAATACTTTTTGGCATACTTGTGCGCACATTTTTAATACAACCTACCGCTCCAGCCCCAACTCCAATATAATCTTCCCCCAGCCAATAATGTAAATTATGCTTAGAGATTCTCCCATAATTACTTACTTCATAATGTAAAAATTTTTGCAAATGTGCTTTTACAAAATGACCAACACTTAAAAATCCCCCAAACTCCCCTTCTATACTTTTAGATTTCAAATCCTCCTTTTCTTTATAAAAGCGACTTCCGGGATCTAAACTTAAATGATAAGCCGAAATATGCGATACAGGCAGCTTTACAGCAGTGCTTAACTCTTGCTCTAAAAGTTTCTCACTACATAAAGGCGTGCCATAAATTAAATCTATACTTAAATTATCAAAGCCTGCATTTATCGCATAATCCAATGCTAAAAATGTATTTTTATTGTTATGTTCTCGTTCTAAAAAGGCAAGTTTTTTTACATCAAAACTTTGCACTCCAAGACTTAAACGATTTACGCCAAAAGTCTTCATTGCACGCAACCATTCTAAACTTAAATGGTTTGGATTTGCCTCAACACTAATCTCTGCTTCATTTTGTAAAAAAGGCAAAAACTCCCAAAAAACATCTGCATACAAATGCGATTCCACAACACTTGGTGTCCCTCCACCAATATACACAGAAGTAATTTGCACTTTGAAATCTTCTTGCAAACACATTAGCTTATGGCGCAAATATTTAGCTAATTTTTGCATATAAATTTCTTTAAGATGATTTTTATTTGTCTTAGAATTAAAAGCGCAATAACCACATTTGCTATCGCAAAAAGGGATATGTAAATATAAACTTAAATTCTCACTTTGCATTTTTCTTTTGTTTGATTTCTTCTAAGCGATTCTTTAAACTTTCAAACCAATTTTTATATTGTTCTAGTTGTTCTTTTTCTTGATGATTTGGTTGATTTAAAATTAAAAGTGTTCGATGATTTCTTAAAAACTCTTCTGTAATCCATTTTAATCTTAAAAATTCTTCAGTGGTTAAACTACCATCTTTTAAAATCTCAAATGCACTTTCTTGATTTTTTTTAGAGTCTTCTAGGAATTTTTGGATATTTAAACGCTGCCTTGATTGACTTTCAACAGCATACGCTAGACGATTATACGGATCTTTTTGCAAGGATTGCGCAGCAAGTGTGTGTGCTTCTTTGAAATTCCCTTTTTCTAATTCTTGTTCTGCTTCTCTTCCTAATTGATAAGAAGGAGAGAAAAAAACAATTCCAATTAACACGCCTAATAAAACAACGCTAATCCCTAAAAAACGCATTGATCCTCTTCCATTTTTTCTTTCACAAAAATTTTTGCTTCTTCTAGCGTAAAAGACTTCAGCAAAAAAGGTTCTTTAACGACAAATATTGCTTTACTAAAAGGTTTTGGAATTCTAAATTTATCCCAACTTTTAAACTCCCAAGCATTACTAAAAAAAATCCTAGATACGACTACAGGAACATTTGCTTTTTGCGCTAAAAGCACTACACCATCTGCGACACTATGATAAGGACCGCGCGGACCATCAGGAGTAATAACAATATATTCTTTATTCTCTATTTTTTTAATTGCGTGATACAATGCCCTAATTCCGCCTTTTGAACTTGAACCCCTTAATGTATCAATTCCAAAATAACGCACAACACCACTAATAATTTCCCCATCAAAATGCTTGCTAATCAATACCCAAAACTTCTTTTTATGTGAATATTTTTGAAACAAAAAAGGTTGAAACAACAATTCTCCATGCCAAAAAGCAAATACAAAAAGTTCGTTTTTACTAAGTTTCTCTAAGACTTTGCTGGAAACTCTAAATTCAAATCGCACAAAAAGTGCTAAAAAACGGATCATTCCTACAAGAAAAAAAGGGAGAATTTTTGCTAAAATTTTTCTCTTAAATTCCTTCAACTTTTCTTTCACATTAACCTACACTAGATCACCTATTAATTGCGCGCCTTTAACTTCTGTAATTTTCACATCACATAAAGATCCTATAAGATTTCGTCCAGCTTTAATACGCACAAGTTTATTTGTATCGCTACGCCCTTCTAACCATAAGTTTTGCATATCATAGCTTTCTACTAAAATTTGATGAATTTTTCCAACTTGCTTTGCATTATCTTCAGCTAAAATCTCTTTATGTCTATCCTTTAAACGCATTAAACGCTCTTTTGCAATCTCGTCATCAACTAAACACACCTGCTCTGTTTCTAACCAGTGATGTGCTTGTGTATGCGGACGACTAGAATAAATAAAACTATATAAAGTATCAAAACGCACTTTTTCTAAGACATCTAAAGTTTCTAAAAAATCCTCTTCACTCTCTGTTGGGAAGCCTACAATAATATCTGTTCCAATGCTAAGTTCTGGGATTAAAGAACGCATTTTTTCTACACGATTTAAAAACCATTCTTTACTGTAACCCCTCTTCATTTTGTGCAAAATTTCACTAGAACCACTTTGTAAAGGCATATGGATAGCCTTACAGATTTTTGGATTCCGTGCAAACTCCAAAATAAAATCATCATCCATATGTAAAGGGTGCGGAGAAGTAAAGCGGATTCTCTCTAGTCCATCAATTTGAGAGATTTCATTAAGAAGTTGCGTGAAGTTTATCGCACGATGTGTGCCTGAAAAACGCCTTCCGTAATTATTAACATTTTGCCCAAGCAGTAAAATTTCCTTTGTTCCGCCATCCACCAAACGCTTTGCTTCTTGCAAAATCAAATCTGCAGGGATTGAAATCTCATTGCCACGCGTATGTGGCACAATACAATAAGTGCATTTTTTATCACAACCAATAGAGATATTAATCATGCCTTTGAGCATAGAATGAGCATTTTGACTAAAAACATAAGTGCTATCATCATAATCAATATCCACCCAAGCCACACGCTGTTTATGAATAATTTGAGAAATCTTTGATACATTACGTGCACCTAACACAAAATCTACTGCTTTAGAGCGTTTTAAAATCTTATCACCCAAATGACTTGCTGTGCAACCACAAACACCAATCTTCGCATTTTGTTTTTTGATTTTTGCATATTGTCCAATCTCTGAAAAAAGCTTTTTTTCCGGCTTTTCACGCACAGAACAAGTGTTGATTAAAATTAAATCCGCTTCTTTTGGATTTTCTGTAAGTTGATAGGATTCCTTTTCTTCAAGCTCTGCAATAATATGCGCACTATCACGCTCATTCATTGCACAACCAAGTGTTTCAATATAGAGTTTCTTTGTCATACTTATAAAATATGGATTTCATACATATAATCACCCTCATCTAATCCATAACGCACTTCTCTAAAATATGCACGCTTACCCTTTTTTTCAAAGTATTCTAATAGGGCTTGCATATCTTTATGAGAGTTTTCTTTATCGCAATAAAAAATGTCGGATTTTTTTTCCTCTAGCATCTCTTCTAATTTTTTCACTGTAATCTTTGCTGGTTTTTCACTAATGTGAGTGCGTGCTAATTTAATATCCATACTTTTACCCTTAACTTTTTTAGAAAAATGGATTATTATAAAGATTTTTTGCTTAAAAAATAATTTCAAATTAGCGCATTTTATGAAAATTCTTCTTTAAAATTGCATTTTTGGATTCCAACTTTTCAAAAGTTTCTTTTAAGTAAGCCCTTATAAAGAAACTTTCAACTAAAATGCCGAACTTGTTAAACTTCTTTATGCACAATATTTTAAGGATAGATTTTGGAAAAAATACTAGATATTATTGAAGGGATTGCTTATGAAAAGGGACTTCCTATCGAAAGTGTGGCAGACGCAGTCAAAGAAGCTGTGATAAAGGTCGCGAAAGAAAGCTTGGATTCTACAATTCATTATGATGTTGAAATTGACAGAAAAAATAAAACTTTGCATCTTTATCAGGTTATTAGTGTTTGTGAAGACTCCAAACCACAAGATAGCAAAAATACGATTCCATTAAGCGAAGCAAAAAAACATGATAACGACATTAAAGTCGGCGATGAATTGCGCTATGAATTAAGTTTAGAAGATATGAGCAGAAGTGCCGTTAATGCACTATTTAGAGAGCTAGAATTTAAAATCCAACGCTTAATTGAAACGCAACTTTTTGACAAATATAAATCTCAAGTTGGAAAAATCGTCAGTGGGAATGTTGTGCGCACTGATGATTTAGGCAACACCTACATTGAAATTGATGAAATTCGTGCAGTTTTACCCAAGAAAAATCGCATCAAAGGCGAAGAATTTAGCGTGGGACAAATTGTAGGAGCAGTGCTAAAACATGTTGGAATTGATCGCCAAAATGGAATTATGATTGAACTTAGTCGCACCACTCCTAAAATGCTTGAAGAATTATTAAAGCTAGAAGTCCCAGAGATTAAAGATAGTGATGTTACAATTGTAAATTCTGCTAGAATCCCCGGAGAAAGAGCTAAAGTTGCCCTAAAAACAAATTCTACAAAAATTGATCCAGTTGGTGCAACAGTGGGCGTAAAAGGTGTTAGAATTAATGCTGTATCTAAAGAGCTAAAAAATGAAAGTATTGATTGCGTAGAATACTCTAACCAACCTGAGATCTACATTGCACGCGCACTCTCTCCAGCGCTTGTAATTAGTGTTGCAATAGAGGATAAAAAGGCAGTTGTTAGCATTACAAGTGAGCAAAAACCAAAAGCAATTGGCAAAAGTGGAATCAATATCCGTTTAGCTTCAATGCTAACAGGTTATGAAATTGAGCTTAAAGAAATTGGCAATGCAATACAGCAAAACTCAGGCAATAGCACGCAAGAAGCGCCAAAAAGCAATGGCATAGATATTCTCTCTTCTCTTTTTAAGGAGTAATCTATGCAGAATTTACCGCTTTTAAAGGTTTTTTGAGTAGAATCGAAAACTTTTTAGTGCGTTTTATCTTAATAAGGCAAATTTGGAGTTTATAATGATTGGCTTTATGCAAAAACATAAAAAATACTTAATGATTATTATTTGGATTAGTTCCTTTGCATTTTTAGGAGCTGGATTTGTAGGCTGGGGAACTTACAGCTTTTCAAGCACAAGCAATGCAGCAGCAGTTGTTGGCGATCGTCAAATCACTATTGATAAATTGCAACGCGAATATGCAAGACTTTATAATGTTTATAATCAACTCTTTAATGGGGCATTAGATGACGAACAAGCTAAAAAACTTGGTATTGAAGATCAAGCACTAAATACGCTAATCTCACGCGCTTTAATGCTAAATTATGCACACGATTTAGGATTGCGTGTCAGTAAAGAAGAGATTATCCATACACTAACAACAATGGAGACTTTTCAAAACAATGGAAAATTTGATGAAACCATTTATAAACGCCTTTTAACAGACAATCAAATGCGTCCAAAAGATTTTGAAGAGGAACTTGGTGATGGAATCTTACTTCAAAAACTTGATGCACTTTTAACAATCCCACTCACACCTTTAGAAACTCAAACAATTAGTGAAGCTATTTTTAACGAAGATCATTTAAAAATCCAAATTTTAGATCAATCTGCAATTACTTTTAACCCCACAGAAGAAGCCATCAAAAAATATTGGGAAGACAATAAAGATATTTATCAAACACAGCGTGGCTATGAAGTATTAAAAGTTTCTGTTAATTCCGATTCCATCCCTGTGGATAATGATGCACTAAAAAAACATTATGAAGATTTTAAAAATCAATTTTTAAATGAAAATGGACAACTACTCCCTTTTGATAAGGCAAAAAACAAAGTTATTGCGCATTACAAATCTTCACAAGCAGAAAAAGAATCTTTAAAAGAATATATCTCTCTAAGAAAAGGCGAAAACAAAAAGGCGAAATCTTTAACAATTTATGAAGGTGATTCCAACTATGATACAGAACTTTTAAATCTGCTTAGTCAAGCAAAAGAACAAGAAACACTAAAGCCTATTAAAGTCAAAGAAGAGTTTATCACAATCAAGATTCAAAAAATTATTCCAAGTGTGCCAAAAAGTTATGAAGCAGCAAAAAAAGATGCCACAGAAGATTTTATAGCACTAAGAAAAACACAACTCTTAGAAGAGAAGGCAACTGCGCTACTTTCGGATTTTAAAGGTATAGATGTTGGCTATATTTCACGCGAAGACAAAACAGCACTCAATGGCTTAAACCAACAAGAAAGCCAAGATTTTATCGCGCAACTTTTTAGTAAAAATGAAGAAAAAGGATATATTTTGTTAAAAGATAAAGCAATTTTATATGAAATCCTTGACCAAAGATTAAAAAATTCTGATATAATTACAAAAAATTTAGACTTCATAAAACGCAATGGAGTGCAAGTGAAATCAAGATTAGCTGAAATTGCCTTTATGGAACATTTATTAAGTCTTTATAAAATTGTTAGAAAAATTTAAGACTTATAAAAATATGGAAGATAACTACAAAAGGGGCAAGGATTTGGAGCAAACCATTTTAGGAATTGACATCGGTTCTACAAAAATTTGCGCGATTATTGCAAATTGTAAAGACGGGATTCCACATATCATAGGAACAGGATTTCATAAATCGTCTGGATTAAAGAAAGGTTCTATTACAAATATTGAACAAGCAAGTCGTGCAATCAAGGATGCGCTAAATGATGCAAGGCGTGTAGCTGGAACAAACATCAATAAAGCCGTGATTTCTATTTCTGGGGCTTATACGAAAAGTACAGATAGTTCGGGGATTGTCAATATTCCAAACAACGAAATTGGAATCAAAGAAATTAACCGCGTTATCCAAACAGCACTTTATAATGCTTCAATCCCTAGCGAATATGAAGTTATCCATATTTTACCTTATAACTTCAAGCTTGATGATCAAGACTTTATTGATGATCCTATGGGAATGAGCGGAAGTCGTTTAGAAGTTTCTGTGCGTATTATCACTGCACAAAAATCAAGCTTAGGCAACCTTAAAAAAGCAATTAAAAGTGCTGGTATTGAGATAGAAAACATTGTTCTAGCTTCCTATGCGTCTTCTATTTCTGTGCTAAGTGATGATGAAAAAAATCTAGGTGTAGCTTGTATCGATATGGGCGGAAGCACCTGTGAGTTAATGATTCATGTTGGTAACTCTTTGCGCTATAATGATTTCTTGGGAGTTGGATCAAACCATATCACAAATGATTTAGCTATGGCTTTACACACACCACAAGGAATTGCAGAACAAGTCAAAGTTAAATATGGTGGCTTTCCAAAAACACTTGAAGATACGGAAAATCTTATTGAAATTCCAAGTATCGGTGGAGAAGATAGTGGCAAACATCAAGTTGCTTTAGCAACCGTGCATAATGTCGTGTATGCTCGCGTGGAAGAAACACTAATGATTTTAGCAAAATCTTTAGAACGAAGCGGATTAAAGGATCAGTTAGGAAGTGGTGTGGTGTTAACAGGTGGAATGGTGCAATTAGATGGTATTAGAGATTTAGCAGCAGCTCTCTTTAATATGCCTGTGCGCCTTGCAAAGCCTATAGAAGTTGATGGACTCTTTACGGATTTAAAAGGACCAGATTGCTCAACTGGAATTGGACTTATCCTTTACGCTTCTGGAAAATATACAAATTATGAAATTGACTCTGAAAAAAGAATCCGTTATTGTAATGAGAAAATAGAAGATGAAACCTTGCATTTTCACAAAAATATCCCTTCAATAAATCCATTGCAAGATAAAATACAAAGCACTTCAGGTCCCGTTAATAGCGTGCCTAAGAGTGCGGCAGATATTAAGCAGGATCTAAGCAATATTACAGAAATTAAAATTCCTAAGCAAAATACTGGCTTTTTCAGTCAAATGTGGAATAGACTAACCCAAATGTTTTAAAGATTAAATTTTAGAAGGAGTAAAGATAATGTTGAACATTCAAGAGGCAAATTTAAGCGCTGGGGCAAAAATTAAAGTTATCGGTGTTGGTGGCGGTGGAAGCAATATGATTGAACACCTTATCCAAACAGGGACACACGAGGGCATCTCTCTTGCTGTTGCTAACACTGATGCGCAAGCAATTAGCACTTCGAGTGCGCCTGTTAGAATCCAACTTGGCGCAAGACTCACAAAAGGGCTTGGAGCAGGAATGCGTCCTCAAGTAGGGAAAGATGCAGCACTTGAGAGTTATGAAGAGTTAAAACAATTTTTAGAAGATACAGATGTTGTATTTATTTCTGCAGGACTTGGTGGTGGAACAGGGACGGGAGCTGCACCAGTGATTGCAAAAGCAGCAAAAGAAGTTGGAGCACTGACTGTATCTATTGTTACAAAGCCGTTTCGTTGGGAAGCCAGAAAGCGTGCAAAATTAGCTGAAGAGGGCTATAGGGAACTCAAAGAAGAAAGCGATTCCATTATTGTGATCCCAAATGAAAAACTCCTTTCTATTGTTGATAGAAACTTAGGATTAAAAGATAGCTTTAGAATTGTTAATGATGTTCTTGTTTGTGCTGTTAATGGTATGAGTGGTGTAATTTTAGCCCACGGACAAAACGATATTAATGTGGATTTTGCCGATGTGCGCACAGCAATGAGCCATAAAGGTATGGCGTTAATGGGGATTGGAGAATCCACAGGTGCTGATGCAGCTAAAGAAGCTGTTAAAATGGCAATTGAATCTCCACTTTTTGATAATATGTCAATCCACGGAGCAAAAGGCGTGCTTGTGCATTTCTACATTAGCCCAGAATATCCTCTTGGCAGCATTTCTGATGCAATGGATATTGTAAATGAAAATATAGATGAAGATGCTGATGTTATTTTTGGAACAACAACCGATACGAACATAGAACGCGATAAAGTTAGAATCACAATTATTGCCACAGGCTTTGAACGCATTTCAACAGAATCCAATTCCACACAAAATAGTAGCGATTCTACATTAAAACTCGTTAATCCAAAAGATATGAGCCAAAGAATCAATCAGCAAGAAACTTTAAATGCCACTAGAAAAAAAGTAAGCGGTGGAGAATTTACAAATGATGAAGTTTTAGATATTCCTGCGTTTTTGCGTCGTCAAATGGACTAGCATAAGCGCATCTAGCGCTTATGCATGAAGTGAATTCATATAAAAATTCACAGAATTAATCCCTTCCTTTTTCGCCCACTCTAAAGATTTTGAAACAAACTCCCAATTAATATGACTGAAGAATTTCTCTAAATACGATGGACGCGCATTTCTATGATCAATATAATAAGCGTGTTCCCACACATCTACAACAAGTAATGGGATCATCCCCTCTGTTACAGGGGTTTGTGCGTTACTTGTTTGTTTGATTTCCAATTTTCCATTGTTAAACACAAGCCAACACCAACCAGAACCAAACAAAGTTGTTGCAGAAGTCAAAAACACTTCCTTAAACTTCTCTACACTTCCAAATGTCGCATTTAATGCTTCTTCAAGTTCCGCACTTCTAGCACTTGTATTTGAGCTAATACAATCCCAATAAAAATCGTGATTATACACTTGAGCTGCATTATTAAAGATTCCACCTTGTGCTTTTGTTACAATTTCAAAAAGGCTTTTATTTTGAAATTCAGTTCCATCAATAAGATTATTAAGATTATTCACATAAGTTTGGTGATGCTTCCCATAGTGAAACTCACAGGTTTCTTTACTAATAAATCCCGGTATTTCCGTAAATGGTAATGTGCGTAATTTAAACATTGTATTCCTTTAAATTGTCATCCAAAACTAAAAAGTTTTGCAGAAAGATTCTAACGCACAAAAATAAAATTTACACTTTAAATTTTAAAATTAACTAGAAAATTCCACTTTCACATCACAAATTTTCGCACGATACATACTCGTGCTAACCAACATATCTACACCACTTTTGGCATAATCTTCTACATTCTCCAAACACACTCCCCCAGTAGCACTAAAGCGCAAATGAGGAAACTCCACTCTTAATTCTTTTATAAGCCTTTTTAAATCTAAAGAAGAAAAACGCTCACATTGTAAAACATCTGCTCCAAGCTCTGCAAATTTACGCGCTTGTTCTTTAGATTCTACCTCAACAATCACACGATGTTCTTTAAAACACATCTTTAACTTCTTAAAAGACTTTTCAAGTTCTTCACAAGCTAAATAATGCTCTTTAAACACCAAAATACTATCACTTAATCCTAAACGATGCGGAATCCCCCCGCCACAAATGAGTGCTTTTAGCAAGAATTTCTTTGCAAAAGGCATATTTTTACGCGTCCCAAGTAATGCGATATTAGGATTGACACAACGCGCAATTTCTAGCATTTTGTGCGTATAAGTTGCCACTGCACTTGCATATTCTAAAAGATTTTGTAGCGTTTTTGCGATTCTAAAAAGCTTCGTGCGTTCTCCGCAAACTTCCAACATAAGTTCTTTTGGCGTAGCAAGTGTGGAATCCTTTTTAAAAAACACCACTTCAAGCCCAAAAATCCTAGCAATACGCACACATTCTTCCATACAACTCACCACGATTTCATCTCGCTTTGGATAAAAGCGCATCTTGCAAACCCCACTAATCCCAAGCCCAAAAGTCGTGTTATCTAAATATGGCACATCTTGCTCTATAAGATTAATAAGTTCATTATCACTAAAATAAATCATAGCTTCCCTTTAAAAATTTGGTTTTTGCAAAATCCTTAAAATGAGAAAAATCACCAATGCTACAGCTCCTAAAACCACCGCATAAAAACTTGCTATTGTATATTCTGCACTCAAAGCTGCATTATAAATTGCAAGTGAAATTGTTTCTGTTTTTCCAATGATATTTCCACCAATTAAAAGTGTGATTCCAACTTCCCCAATAGATCTTGCAAAACCTAAAAATAACGCTGTAATTAGTGTTTTTACAATGCAAGGGAGACTTATAAAAATAAAAGTATCAAGCCAACTTCGCCCAAGCGTAAAACTCACTAATTCCAAAGTTTTTACACGCTCACTAAAAGCAGATTCAATCGGCTTTACCACAAGAGGAAGTCCCGCAATAAAGCTTGCTAAAACCACTGCTTCAAAACTAAAAAGTAAATCCAAAAAGCCAAGCACACCATACTGCCCAAAGAGCATTAACAAAAAATACCCAAGCGCAATAGGCGGAAAAACCAAAGGCAAAGTTACACAAATATCACAAATGGTAGCCAAAAGTCCTTTTGCGCGACTTAAATAATATCCTAATAGCACCCCAAAAACTAAATGCAATCCCAAGCATACAAGCCCAACTTTTAGGCTTAAAAACAGGGGTTCTAAGGGGATTTGCATTATTTTTCTAAGCCATATTCTTTAAAGACTTCTTTTGCTTCTTTAGAATCCAAAAATGCCATAAACTCTTCTAGCTCTACATTTTTAGAAGTTTGCAATGGAGCAATCACAATTAAAATAGGAGAATAAGTTTCTTGTGGAATCTCAAGCATTACTCCAAACTGCTTTTGATTTGCTAGATAATCGCTTAAATTAATAAAACCAACTTCTACACTACCTTGACTTAAATACGCACTAACTTGTGGCACGGTCGCGACAAACATCAATTTACCTTTTAAAGATTCCGCATAATTTGCACTCTTTAAAAACTCCATTGCTGCAATCCCATAAATTGCTTTTTTAGAATCTGGAAGAGCAATTTTACTCATCTTTTCTAAATCTTTTGTGCTTTTTAGCTCTACATTTTTACTTGCCACAAGCACCAATTTACCATATCCAATGAGTTGTGATAGCTTTGTGGCAAGATTTGATTTTTTAATAAATTTCTCATCACCAAAAATCGCATCAATCTTTCCGCTTTGCTTTGCTTGCTCAATAACTTGTTGCAAATTCCCATAACTTCTTAAAACTTTCTTACCGCTTTGTTTTTCATATAAAGCACTAACTGCTTCTAAAGGCTTCTTATATCCTGCGCCAGCTGCAACAAAAACTTCTGCAAAACTCTGCACACTTACAAACAAAAACACCAACAATAACCCAACAATACGCATTTAAAATCCTTTGAAAATAAAATTGAACTAGCATTATATATTAATAAATATAAAGTTTTTTAAAGCATTACTAAGAACTTTTAAGATTCCAATATTTTTCGTATTTTTTCTAAAAGATTATTTTTTACGCTTAAGTCTTTTGAATGTGCTACAAATAAATGTGTATTTCCCCCATAAAACTTTGCTTTAGGAAACTCATATAAACCAAAACGCCAATCAAATCTAGGTTGTAAAATGATTAAAGTTTGGATTCCACAAAGTAACGATAAATGCGCAGGAGAACTATCAATCCCAACAACCAAATCCAAATCTTCCATTGCTCTATAAGTATCTAGCCAATCTTTAAAATCTTTCCCTACATTTTCTACACAATTTGGAAACTCAAAATCCCCAACCTGCAATGAAACAAGCTTAACATTTTCTAATTCCAATAAAAAGTTTAAGAAAAACTCCACATTAAAATTTCGCGAATTATCTTCTTTTGGCGCAAAATCCGTATGCCAAAAAATCCAACTCTTTTTATTTTTCTTTTTGATTTTTTTTAAGGCAAGCGGAGTTTTTAACGTGGTAATTTTCTCTAAACTATCAAGCCCTAAAAAATAAGGCAAAGAAGTCAAATTTTTGTGGAATCCTATCTAAAATTTCTAAATTTTTAAAACAACTCTCTGATGATAGTTTTTCTTTAATTAAAGGATATAACGCGCTTTGTGGAGCAAAATATACCTTTTTTGCCACTGCACAAAGTTCTTGCAAAGTGCGGCTAAACATTAAAGTATCGCCAAATCCTTGCTCATAATACACACAAATTTCTTTCTCAAAAAAACATTTAGAATCGTTCAAAAAACGCTTCTTTAGCTGCATTATAATACAAAGGAGAGAAAGTCTCACTACCTGCAAAATTCAAACGATACTCATAAAATTCTAAAGCTTCCTTAAAGCAATCTTGCCGCATTAAAAGATATGCTAGTCAAAAATTAGCCAATACTCTGCTTCATTTGCGTTTTGTTCTTGCAAATTTATCAAAATCTCAAGTACCTGTTGTTCCTCTTTAGCTGGATTTTCAAAAATACGCAAAAGCGTCTGTGCAATTTTCACTTCTAATTTCGTGCTTAAAAAACTTTTAATTGCGTAATTTCTGGGTTTTCTATAACTTGTAGTTGAAGATTTAATCTAGCCGTTAATGAATTTGGATTAAAAGTCTGTGAAATCTCTACAAATGGTGCATTTGCCATTAGTTCTTCTAAGCGTTGGCTAGCAACTTTATAGCACGCATTATAAACTTCTAACGCTTTTTTGGGATCACAATACAAATACATTGCTCCAAACTCCAACCACTTCTCCCAATCTCTAGGTGCATTTTGCAAAAAAGACGATACACGCTCTCTGCACTTTCTAACAAATTTTGTGCTTTATACACTTCTAAAAGCAACTCCAAACACTCTAATTGCAACACATTTTGCGTCTTTACCAACTCTTCTAATAACCTTATAGATTCTGTGTAATTCTGTGCTAAAAACAATGCTTTTGCCAAATTAAATGCGTAAAAGATGGAATCTTTATGAAAGTTATAGCTTTGTATGCAAAATTCTAAAGCTTATGAAATCTCTAATTTTAAAGCACTAAGAGCAGCAAGATCTATCAACTTGATTTTAGATTCCTTTTTGGATTCTATCTTTTCTAAATCCCTTAAAGCCTGCACACAAATTTCAAAACTTGCCTGATACTCTCCATTAAAGTAACACATTTGTGCCTTATCTAACATACATCTCCTTATTTTAAAGACGCAATTTTTCGCGCATAATCCCCATTAAAAACATAACTACCAGCCACTACAATATCTACTCCAGCCTCTCTTAAATCTTCAATATTTTCATCACTTACACCACCATCAACCTCAATTAAACATTTTGGATTCCGTATTTCAATCCTATCTTTTAAGAGCTTGATTTTCTCTAACACATTTGGAATGAATTTCTGCCCACCAAAGCCCGGATTTACACTCATTACAAGCACCATATCAATAAATTCTAGCAAATAATCAATACTTTGAATATCTGTGTGTGGATTTAACACAACAGCAGGTTTAATCCCTAAATCTCTAATTTTTTGCGCTAGGCGATTTGCGTGCTTTTCTTCTTCAATATGAAAGGATAGAAATTCTGGCTTAAAAGGTGCGAATAAATCCACAAAAAAGCTATTATTTTGCACCATTAAGTGAATATCAAGAGGCTTTGTAGAAGCTTTTGCCACAGATTCAACAACAACAGGACCTAAGGTTAAATTTGGCACAAAATGCCCATCCATCACATCAATATGCACCAAATCACAATCTGCCTCACAAATTGCTTGCACTTCTGCTTCTAATTTTCCAAAATTTGCTGAGAGGATACTTGGAGCAACAAGCATTTAAGATTCCTTTAATGAAAATTTGTAGAAATTCTAACAAAATAACACTAATGTTGCCCTAAATCACCTTATTTCACAAAACAAATTTAAAAATTTAGATATAATAAAAAAATTTTATTTAAAGGAAAAGAAGCGTGCAAACAAATGCAAGTCTAGCAAAAGATTTGGATTGTATTTTTACAAGTATCAAACAAGCAAGCATAGAGATTTATTCTCTTTTGCAAAAAAACTTAGGGGAATACACAGATCGCACAAATACCACAGGAGATACACAATTGCAAGCTGATGTGCAAGCAGATTTTATCGTGCAAAATGCACTTAAAACACTTGCTTGTGTTAAGCAAATTTGTAGCGAAGAGCAAGAAAATGCTATTCTACTCCACAATGATGGCGTGTATTCTATTGCTTATGATCCACTTGATGGTTCTTCATTAATGGGAGCAAACTTAAGCGTGGGGAGTATTTTTGGAATCTATCAAGGTGATTTTTTACCACAAAACTTAGTGGCAAGCGCATATATTGTGTATGGAATGGTAGTTGGAATCGGATTTTCATCGCTTTTAAAAGAAGGGGTAGATTATTTCACTTACGATAGCAAAGAATTTGTCCTACAAAAATGCTTAAAACTTTCTCATAAAGGAAAGCTAAACGCCACTGGTGGCACACAAAAAAACTGGAGCAAAGCACATAAAGCAAAGATGGAATCTCTTTTTGATGCAGGCTATCGCTTGCGTTATAGTGGCGGTATGGTGCCTGATTTACATCATATTTTAGTCAAAGGTGGTGGATTATTTTCTTATCCTGCTACAAGTGATGCTCCAAAAGGCAAACTTAGAATGCTTTTTGAAGTTTTTCCTTTTGCTTTCATCTTTGAAAGAGCAGGCGGTCAAGCAGTTTTTATTAATGAGTTGGAATCCAAAATCACTCCACTTTTAGATTTGCAACCAAAACATTTGCACGATACTACACCTTGTTATTTTGGAAGCACTTGGGAGATAGAATTTGTTAGCCGATAAAATTGATATTCAAAGCGTATTAAAAACCCTTAAAGACTGCCAACAACGCGAAGGTGTCGCAAGCTGTATTTTATGCAAACACGCACAAGATTGCGAAGAAAAAGAAGCTTTCATAAGAACAGCACAAGAAAATCTAAGCCAAACACAAAAAGCACTAAAAGCCTGCCAAGAATCTAAAGGCTTAAGCAGTTGCGGAAACTGCCAAGAAGTTTTAGAATGCACTATTAGAAACAGCTATGTAAGTGCCGTGTATTTAAGTATGAACAAAGGAAATGGAGGAAGTTTTGAATTCTAAATTTTATATCACATCGCCAATTTATTATGTCAATGATGTCCCACATATCGGACACGCTTATACGACAATTATCATAGATACTCTAGCTAGATTTCATCGTCTAAAGGGAGAAAGTGTATTTTGCTTAACAGGCACAGATGAACACGGGCAAAAAATTGAGCAAAGTGCGCACAAAAAAGGACAAGATCCCAAAAGTTATGTCGATACAATCTCAAAACGCTTCAAAGATCTTTGGGACGCTTTTGACATCAATTATGACTACTTCATCCGCACCACAGATTCCGCACATCTTAAAAGTGCGCAATATGTCTTTTTAAAAATGTATGAAAAAGGCGATATTTACAAAGGAGAATATGAAGGCAATTATTGTATTTCTTGTGAATCTTTTTTTACAAAATCTCAATTAGTAGGAGAAAAGAGTTGCCCAGATTGCGGCAAAGAAACAACTTTACTAAAAGAGGAAAGTTATTTTTTTAAACTTAGCGCATATACAGATAAGCTCTTAAAATTTTATGATGATAATCCAAATTTTATCCTACCAAAATCAAGACGAAATGAAGTTATAAATTTCATCAAAGATGGATTAGAAGATCTATCTATTACACGCACAAGTTTTGATTGGGGGATTAAGCTACCACAAGAACTTACACAAAACAATCCAAACGATCAAAAACACGTGATGTATGTATGGCTTGATGCTCTTGTAAATTATCTAAGTGCTTTAGGATTCCATAATGACTTGCCAAACAAAATGAGTTTTTTTCCAGCAGATTTTCATATTGTAGGCAAGGACATTTTAAGATTTCACGCAATTTACTGGATCGCCTTTTTAATGAGTCTTGATTTACCACTCCCTAAACACATTGCCGCTCACGGATGGTGGACAAAAGATGGCGCAAAAATGAGTAAAAGCACAGGCAATGTTGTCAATCCAAAAGAAGTTGTAGAAGCTTATGGGCTTGATGCCTTTAGATATTTTGTCTTGCGTGAAGTGCCTTTTGGACAAGATGGAGATTTTTCACAAAATGCACTCATAGAGCGGATTAATGCTGATTTAGGAAATGATTTAGGAAACTTACTAAATCGTCTTTTGGGAATGGGTGCAAAATACTTTAACAACACGCTAAAGGCGGATTTATCAGAATTAAAAACTGCATATTCTGAAGAGTTAGCACAAATTCAAGCCCTTTTAAATAGCTTAGAATCTCACCTTAATGAAGCACAAACGAGTCGTTATTTAGAAGAACTTTGGAAGCTCTTTAGTTTAGGCAATGGGATCATTGCTAAAAAAGAGCCGTGGCAACTTATCAAAAACAACAAACAAACAGAAGTGGCACAATTATTGCTGCTCCTTGCAAATATCTTGCTAAAAGCCGCACTTTTTTTATCGCCTTGTATGCCAAAAAGTGCGGAGAAGATTTTAAAGGTCTTTGGTTTTAGTGCGAATGCGGAGTGTTTTAAGCGTTTTATCACTGAAGGAGAGATTTTGGATTCCGTAATCTTAGAGCCAACTCCAGCACTCTTTCCGCGCATTGAAGAAAAATTATTACAAGACTCCAACACAAATTCAAAGTTGGAATCCAAAACAAATGCAGAATCTAAAGAAAAAAAACTTGAGCCTTTAGAGATTTCTAATCCTATTAGCAAAGATGATTTTACAAAAATTGATTTACGCATAGGAACAATTATTAATGCAGAAATCTTGCCTAAAAGTCAAAAGCTTTTAAAACTTCAAGTGGATTTAGGTGAAGCACGACCACGCCAAATTCTAGCCGGGATTAAAGCGTATTACTCTCCACAAGATTTACTAGGCAAGCAAGTTTGTGTGCTAGCAAACCTAAAGCCAGCAAAACTTATGGGGGAACTAAGTGAGGGAATGATTTTAGCGGCAAATGATGAAGAAGGATTAGCTTTTATTACGCCACAGAGCAAAAAGGCAAATGGAAGCCAAATTAGCTAAAGGAATAGTATGAAGGGAATACAAATTGGTGTTAATGAGATTGTAGAAATTGCCTTTGGAACGCTATTAAATAAACCTAGCATTTCTTTTTTTTCTCAAATCTGCGATAAAAGTAGCAATGTGCGCAAGGGTGATTTATTTATTGCCAAAGAAAGCACGCACACACAAAATGATATTGAAGAAGCCATTCAAAAAGGTGCATTTGGAATCCTTTTTAGTGGCAATATCGCAATGAGCGATAAAGAAGTAGCTTGGATTAGCGTTGAGGATTTAGAACAATCTTTAATGAGAATTTTGCGCCATTATCTTCTAATTAACAATAAAATTCTATTTCTTCTACAAAAAGATGAATATGAAATTGCCACACAAATTATCACACGAAAAAAGACATTAGAATATTTTTGTGGAAGTTTAAGCGGACTTATCCATAATGTCATTGAAAGCAATGCATCGTTTTTTCTTTATTGCAACACAAATTTAGATTTAAGCGTATTCCCTAAAAATCAACAAGAAATCAAAATGCTTTCACAAGAAAAAATTGATGAAAATAAACTCCCATTTGCCTTAAATTCTTATTCTCTATTTGGCATTAAACTTTTCTACAAAAGTGCTGATTATGAAATCCCTCTTCCTAAGCTCTTTATTCAGCCATTAGCGCGTGTTTTGCAGTTTTGCGAAGACTACTCTATTAATGTGCAATTAGAAAATTTTACCACCTTAACAAATTTTAAGCCTATTTATTTAGATGAACGAGGTGTAATTGCAAAACCCGGAACAACCAACAAAGTTTTACTTGCCTGCCAAGACTCAAAACTTTATGAACAATATTTAGCATATTTTACAATGTATGCAAAATGGGCACATTTAACACTTTTTGTCCCAGAGATTTATCAAGAACTCTATGCACCTTATGCAAAAGTAATTTCATACACAAATAATACAGTGCTTTTTACAGAACTCATCAATGAAAAATACAATTTTGCATTGATTTTGGGGGTAGATACAAACACACTAGAAACACGTTTTACAAACCAAATTGCAGAAGCAAACTTATTTGATTATACAAAGGAACAATAATGAAAATTGCAGTACCTGTTTTTGATGAAAGTTTAAGAGTTTTTAATAATACTGGGCACACTCCGTTTTTTGCTATTTTTGAACAAATCGGAAGTGGAATGTTTAAAAAAATTGATTTCATTGAATTGCGCAAAAATCCGCGTGGTGATAAAAATGCCAATGAAGGTTGCTCACACAAAGATAGTGAGATGAGCAAAGAAGAGCAAATTGCACACAAAAACGAACATAATATTCTAGGAGAGATTATTAAAGATTGCGCTGTCGTTCTTGTTAAAAAGGCTTGTCAAAACACGGCAAAAGTCTTTAATGAATGCGGAATTAAAATCTGCAAAATAGAACCAAGCTGTCAAAATGCAAAAGACGCATTAAAATTCATAAAAATTTAAAACAGAGATTATCTCTCTGCTAAAATTTGCATTTTAGCGTCTTTTAACTCCACATAGAGTTCTTTTTCTCCGCTAAACTGATAACTTGGAGCTTTGTAATCTTCATAAAAAGAGATTCTAAAGAGATTTTTGTTTTCATTGTTTGGATAGGGAGAAATATTAACTTTAGAAAATGTGATTGCTTTTTTCTCATTTTTTGCAAAAATTCTACGTTTATTTTGCACAAACTCATCATATTTCATTCCATCAAAACGAATAAAATCTTTACTATAAAATTCTAAATACTTTTTGGTATCACTTTCTCTCCAAGCATCTTTCCAAGCATATAAATCCGCCAATAAAACACTTAAATCTTCTTTTTTAGCTTCTCTAACTTCCTTTTCAAAAGTCACCAAAAGTGCTTGACGATAATCAATTAGCGTATCCACACTGCTTAATTTATCATTTTCAATTGCAATGCAGCCCCGCGTATTAAGCTCTTTACGATTTCCATCTAATGGCATTCCGTGAATCCAAATCCCATAGCCTGTGCGCTTTTGTAAGCGATCATAAAGATTTGGATAATTTGTGCTAAATGCAAGCGGACCATAATATTGATCAAGATTTACTAGGCGCGCATTTAGCGAATATACTCCAATAGGTGTTGCTAAATCCCCTTCTTTTTCTTTATGACCACCTTTTGAACCAACTAGACTTTCTGTATTTAATTTTTCACTCCATTTGCTATCACTTAGTGCATAAAGTTTTAGTGTTGGCGCATTTTTAGTAGCAACAAAAAGATATTTTAAATTCTCATAATATCCAAAGCGCGTATCTTGCCCTCTTAATGCTTCATCCCAAAAATCACGCGTTTGCATAATGGAATCTATTTTTTGCTCAACTGCACTAACGCCACCTTTTTTGTAAAGCTCTACCCATTCCAAATCACTTGCATTTGCAAAACTAAGACTTAAACATAAACCAAAAATTTTCAAAATCTTCATAAAATTCCTTGTTTTAATCTTCAAAATTATACCCCATTTTTTTAAGGCTTTCGCGCTCCTTACTCCAACTAGGCACAACTTTTACAAAAAGCTCTAAAAACACTCTTTGATGCACAAAATTCTCAATACTAAGTCTTGCTTCCTTGCCAATGCGTTTTAAAATTACGCCACCTTTACCAATCACCATTCCTTTTTGGCTCTCTTTAAGCACAATAATTGTTGCCTTTATGTGATGAATCTCTGGTTTTTCTTTATAGAATGTGATTTGCACATCACTCTCATAGGGTAATTCATCACTTAGATTCTCAAACACAGCTTCACGGATAAGCTCTTTTGCAATTTCTTTTGTTGTGTTTGGACTTAGGATTTCAGGATCATAGTAATAAGGATTCTGCGGCATAAGTTTTGCAAGCACCTCTACAACACGCTTTAAGCTCCCTAAATCTTTGATAGATACAGGGATTAATGCTTCATAACGATCTTTAAACTTTTCATATTGACCCATTGCTTGGAATAGCACTTCTTTAGATACGGAATCTGTTTTTGTCAAAAGCAAAAGATGTTTTTTGTTACCCGCAATCCCTAAAAACTCTTCATAATAACTCACCTTATCACTCACAGGCGCTAAAAATAACAAAAAATCACAATCTTGCAAGGCTTGCATTGCTTCTTTTAGCATATATTGATTTAATAATTTTTCTTGTTTATGAATCCCTGGTGTATCTACAAATACAATTTGCGTTTCACCCTCCATTAACACAAGGCACATTCTTTTTCGTGTTGCATTTGCTTTATGCGAGACAAGAGCTAACTTTTCCCCTAAAAGCGTGTTTAAAAAAGTGCTTTTACCTGCATTTGGACGCCCCAAAACAGCGACAAATCCAGCTTTTGTATTCTCCAAAATACCTCCTATAAAATATATCGTGCAATATCAGAATCCGCAACTAAGGATTCCAACTTTTCTTTCACAAGTGCTTCTGTAATTTCCACATCTTTATTCTTGTAGTTTTCCGCCTCAAAACTAATTTCTTCAATCACTTGTTCTACCACTGTATGCAAACGCCTAGCCCCAATATCTTCTGTTTTTTCATTTGCCACTTGTGAATAATGTGCTAGAGCACGGATTGCATCATCACTGAAAGATAGACGCACTTCTTCAACGCTCAATAATGCTTCATATTGACGCAAAATAGAATTTTTAGTTTGTGTTAGAATCTTATATAACACTTCTTCGTCTAAACTATTAAGCTCCACACGCAAAGGGAATCTCCCTTGTAATTCTGCAATTAAATCGCTAGGCTTACTTAAACTGAATGCACCTGCTGCAATGAATAAAATATGATCTGTTTTAATGCTGCCATACTTAGTATTAACAACACTGCCCTCAACAATAGGTAATAAATCTCTTTGCACGCCTTCCTTGCTAGGATCTTGACGCTGTCCGCCATTGTTGCTAACTGCAACTTTATCAATCTCATCAATAAAAATGATTCCACTGCTTTCAGCGCGCTTTAATCCTTCGTGCTTGATTGCATCCAAATCCAACAATGCTTCGCTTGCTTCAATCTTTAAAAGCTCCTTTGCTTCTTTGATTGTTACTTCTTTTTTAGGATTATCTTTTGGAGAAGCAATAAAAACTCTTGCGATAGTTTCTTGCACTTTGGCAAATTCTGCTGGCATATTCCCATCTTCAATTTCAAAAGTCTTCTTTGGCACTTCCACTTCAATCTTTAAATGATCCATTTCGCCATTTAAGACTTTTTGACGCATTTTATTTGCCGCATTTTCATATTCTTCAATTTTTTGCTCACTCGCACCTTTTGGCAAAGGTGGAATCAATTTTTCTACAATTTTATCTAGCACATATTTTTCAATATCTTTTGTGCTTTTGCTTCTATGCTCTTCTTTTACAAGATTAATAGAAGCCACTACCAAATCTCTAACCATAGATTCCACATCACGCCCAACAAAACCAACTTCTGTATATTTACTAGCTTCCACCTTTACAAAAGGTAATCCCATAATCTTCGCCATTCTTCTTGCAATTTCTGTTTTACCAACACCTGTTGAACCAATCATTAAAATATTTTTTGGCATTACCTCATCTTGAATTTCTTTTGGTAACTGCAACCTGCGATAACGATTTCTTAAGGCGATTGCTACAATTTTCTTTGCATCTTTTTGTCCGATAATATACTCATCTAAATAACTCACAATTTCTTTTGGTGTCATTGCAAATAGTTTTTCCACTGCTTTTCCTAAAGTTCTAAAATTTTAATATTTTGGTTTGTATAAATACAAAGCTCTCCAGCAATCTTTAGAGATTGCTCTACAATTTCTTTTGGCTCTAAATCACCGCCAAATCTCTCTAATGCTCTAGCAGCTGAAAGAGCATAATTCCCGCCACTTCCAATTGCAGCAATTTTGCCATCTTCTGGCTCTACTACATCACCTGTGCCACTTAAAATAAAAATGTGTTCTTTATTAAGCACAATCATCATCGCTTCTAATCGCCTTAAATACTTATCTTTTCTCCACTCTTTAGAAAATTCCATCACAGACTTTAACAAGTCTCCCTTTTTATTCTCTAAAATCCCTTCAAACATATCAAAAAGAGTAAAGGCATCTGCTGTGCTTCCTGCAAATCCACTTAGGATTTTTCCGTGATAGAGTGTGCGGATTTTTGTTGCATTGCCCTTAAGCACGCAATTCCCAAAAGTTACTTGCCCATCTCCGCCAATAACTGCACCTTTCTTGCCCTTATATGCTAAAATCGTTGTTGCGTGAAACATCATTGCGCCTCAACATCTAATTTTAAAGTTGCGTGGATTCCGTGTCCTAGCTTAATTTCAATTTCATAAACCCCTGTGGATTTAATCGGATTTTTCAACTCAATAGTTTTTTTATCAATCTCTATGCGATGCTCTTTTCTTAGGAATTCTGCAATATCTTCTTTTGTGATTGCACCATACAAAGAGCCATTTGCTCCGACTTTTTGCACAATTTTTAATGTGATTTCTTCTATCTTTTTTGCCGCCATTTCCATTAGTGCTTTTTCTTCAGCTGCTAATTCTGCTGCCTTTTTCTGCTCTGCTTTATAGCGATTAATCACAGCATTTGTGGCAAAATCTGCCAAACCTTTACCTACTAAAAAATTCTTTCCATAGCCGTCTTTAACTTCACAAATATCACCTTTTTTGCCTAGACCTTTTACATCTTGCAATAATAAAACTTTCATTACTATCTCCAAGTTATCATAAATAAATTTGGATTCTATCTATTTTTTATTCAATCTAAGATTAAATAAAGTCAAAGAATTTTAAATAAATTTAAACTAATACATATTGTATTTTATAATAATATTCATATAAATATTTCAAAATAAGATTTTTCCATTGCAACTTTCAAACACCTCCAAATGGAAGCATTTGAAATACTCAAAGGTTTAAGAAGATCACGAAGCTCTAAGATTAAATTAATTAAATCTTTGCAGAAATTAAAATTTTAGAATTTATACTTAATCCCTACATTACCACTAAGATAGGTTTCATCTTTAGA
>NZ_CALBGN010000015.1 GCF_937893305.1 uncultured Helicobacter sp. | reverse complement strand
ATATTTTGGATTGCAATGCAGGGGATCACGGCTATGCGTTTGCGACAAACTTTAATCCGGAGATTAATCTAAGAGAGGTTAGCTCGAAAGCACGCTATTGGGTAAAGGGGCATTCAGTATTGAGCGATAAATCAGGGAGTGCTTCGCCTTGCTCGTCTCAACGCACGCCTAGTGCGTCTCATTCGCAAGACTCGCACAACCCTAATTTCTCATCTCAATCCTTAGAATGCCAAGATTCTGGCATTGTTTCGCAGACAGATTTAGCCCTAAACCCAGACCTAAAACAAGACACCATTTATCGCAAGTTTGAGAGAGAGGAGAAGCATTTTGAGCTAGATTCTAATACGCAGGATTTGAAAGTGGAATCTTACTTTAACGGGCAGTGGCGAGATATTGCGCCTTTGGCTTTAATGAAAGAATGGGACTACCCAGAAGTTGGCGTGAAAAATAGCTATTTGCTTTATCACGAGGAGCTAGAATCACTTATCCGCAACATTAAGGGGCTAAAGAGAATCCGCTTTTTTATGACCTTTGGCGAGAGCTATCTCACGCATATGAAAGTCTTAGAAAACATCGGCTTTTTACGCATTGATGAAGTCTCTCACAAAGGCGGTAAAATCGTGCCTATTGAAGTGCTAAAGACACTTTTGCCAGATCCTGCAAGCCTTGCTTCTCGCACCAAGGGGCAAACGCATATTGGCTGCTATATGAAGGGCGTGAAAGACGGCAAGGAACGCACGATTTATATTTATAATATTTGCGATCACGAAGTTTGCTATAAGGAAGTCAATGCGCAAGGCGTGAGCTATACTACGGGTGTGCCGGCGATGATTGGAGCAAAGCTTATATGTGAGGATAAATGGGGGCTGAATGCACCTAAGAATGTAGCTTTCACTCAATCTTTGCGGGAGTTTGAAAATTCTTTGTGCGACAGCCAAGACAGGCTAGTCTCCGCAGAATTTTCTGCACAACCCACAAATCTTAAGCAAAATCTACATTCTCTAGATTCTAACAATACAGAATCTAAAAAAGTGGATTCTACCCCTTGTCATAGCAGTGAAGTATCTAGCCTAGAATCCTACAATGCAGAGCGACTAAAGCTAAATGCCGATATGCCAAAAGGTGGGGAGTATCAGGGGATTGATTCACATAATGGTAGTGGTGTGTTTAATATGGAGCAAAACGACCCCGACCCATTTATGAGTGAGCTAAACGAGCAAGGACTCCCTTATATCGTCTGCGAGATAGAATCTAATGGTAGCTTAAAAGTGCTAGAAGATGGGAGACAAACCAATTAGCATTAAATAATGAAAAAGGAGATTGTATGATAAACAAGCTTAGAATTAAAAATTTTAGAGGTATAGAAGAGACGACCTTAGAGTGTTTTTCACAACTCAATGTTTTTTTTGGCAAAGCAAATGTAGGAAAAACATCAATGCTAGAGGCTTTATATCTGTATTTATCAGACCACCCAGAATCCATAACTGATATTATAGAATTTAGAGGCATAGTCTCTGATGAAGATTGTTTTCAGGGTTTTTTTATGACTATAATTTACAAGAGATGATTATTTTAAATGAGGACGAAAGAGAGATAAAAATACATTCCTATGATAATGTGTTTACTAATGTTATTGTAGATGTGTCTCAACAAAAGCACCAAGAGCAAAATGATATAGAAATAATGTTCAATGATATGAGAATAAAGGGTATCCATACGATGTTTTTAGATTATTCAAATAATGACATCTTAGAACAAATAAAAATTTCAAAAAAACAAGTCAATCCTCTTCAAATACAATTTGAAAACAAACTCAAATTAAAAGAAAATAGAACACAACATAATATTTATAAGAAAACAGAATTTATATGTGGGGATAATCAATATCATAAAAACCTAAGAAATAATCTTAAAATAATCCTTTCTAGTGTAAAGCAAAAAAAGGAGCTATATGATATGGTGCAAAAATTTTTCCCAGACATACAGGAAATTTTGATTATAGAAAATAGGATTGTCGTGCAGAAAAAATCTTTAGATGGGATGATAAATTCTAAGCTAATGGGTGCTGGATTCCAAAAGATTATCGCCATTATTCTATCTGTATTGACAGGCAAAAAATATATTTTGATTGATGAGATAGAAAATGGATTGCATTTTGAGCATATTGATTTATTATTTGAATCTATTTTAGCATTTAAAGAGGTGCAATTTTTCATCACTACGCACAATAAAGAAATACTAAAACGATTAAGTCGTTTATTATCACAAAAAGATAAAGAAATATTATGTGGTTTTAATATATATGAAGATGATTGTCAAAAAATCAAGGTCGGCTTTTATTCGCAAGAGGATTTTATATCCAATATGAAAAATAATAATGAAATAAGGGATTAGCAATGATAATTTTTGTTGAGGGTGAAGGGGACAGAATCTTTATAGAGATGTATTTAAAATGTTTAGGGAAAGATGGAAAAGTATCTGTTTGTGATGGTAAAGATAACTTACAAAGCTGTAAGACAGACATTGAAAAAGCTGTGAATAAAAAAAATAAAATTAAAATTATTTTTGATGCAGATGAAGATGCATTAAAAGCAAGAGATAATATAAAGACCCAATTAGAAAAACTTGGAAGAACAAATGGGTATAAAATTGAGTATGAAATTTTTCTATTTCCAAATAATAAGGATATAGGGACTTTAGAAAGCCTTTTTGAGAAAATTGCCACACAACAAAAAATTTTAAAATGTTTTGATGAATATAGAGAGAAAATACAAGCTATAAACGAGAATTTTACATTGCCCGGCAAGGAAGAAAAATTCTATGCTTATTTTTATTGTTTTGGTATCAAACATAATGCAGAAGATTTACAAAACAATCAAGAAAAATTACAAAAATGCCTTGATTTTGAATCAAAAGCGTTAGAATCGTTGAAAACATTTTTATGTGAATGAGTGAACAATGGACTACAAAAAAGCATTTTATAGCAAATTAGAGGAATGTTATCTCGGTGCAAAGATAAAAGCCTATGAAAAGGCTAATACACCACAAAATACGCAAAGCAGCACAAGCAACGCACAAAGCGGTTTTAGCAATCTCTTAAAGCTAAAAGAGCAGTATTTTTCCCACATAAAGGCTTATTTAGATTCTGCTATCCCAAATGATGATTTTAACTCACACGATATTTACAACAAGCTTTACACTTTCTTTGATAGCTATCTTAATGATACAGGCACGCCATTTTTCCACGATACACCGCTGTATAAAAACATTTATGCAAAAGTCTATACTAATTCCAAAGATACAAGCCTTTTTTATAAAACAAAAGACTTATACTATGTCAAAAGTGATACGCTTTATACTAGCCTTACTTTAAGCGATGAAAACGAGCTAGCCCAAATCTACTTTGATACAAGTGAATATACGCAAAATGCTGATAATACCAAGCGAAAGCTTATATTCAAACTTGATAAAATCGAGCAAACAAGCACAGATACACAAGATTCTATACCCACCATTTATATCAAGGTTTTAAGTCAAAAGGATTTATTCCCCGATCTTAATGCTGTGTTTAAAGAAAATAGCAACGAGTTGAGCGAAGATTTTATAAAATCTCTAAAAGCACATAAAATCCCCCTAGATGAAGCACACATAAAAAAGCTTTTTGCAAGCTATAAAAAGCAAAATGAAGTAGATTTTTTTATCCACAAAAATGCAAGGGCGTTTTTACAAGAGCAGTTTGACTTGTGGTTTTATCACTATCTCTATAAAGACAGCGAGTTTCAAGAATGGAGTGTAAAATCCATTTCACATTTACAAAGGATTCGCAATATCGCCTTAGAAATAATAAGGCTTATAGGTGATTTTGAAGATGAGCTAAAGGCGATATGGTTAAAGCCCAAATTTGCGAAAAAAGTAAATTATGTCTTTAGTCTTGATTTAATTTTAAGGCATTCAGTATTGAGCGATAAAGCACAAAATACAGCCCTTTTAGATTCTATATGCAAAGACAAAGGCTTTGAAAAGCAAATCAAAGAATGGCAGGATTTAAAGCTTATTGATGAGAGTTTTCAAGCACAAAATATAAGCGAAAAAATATTGAGTGATGACAAATATAAATTCCTACCCCTTGATACAAAGCATTTTAGCAAAGAGACAAAATACAAGATTCTAAGCGTGTTTGATGATATAGAATCCATTCTTAATGGTGAGCTAATAAAGGCAGATAATTTTCAAGCCCTACATTCCCTAATGCCAAAATATCAAAACAAAGTGGATTTAATCTATATTGATCCGCCTTTTAATACAGGAAGTGATTTTGAATACAGAGATAAATTTCAAGATTCTACTTGGCTAAGTCTTATGGAAAATCGCATTGAACTTGCTAAAAATCTTTTAAGCGATAAAGGAAGCTTTTATTTACATTTAGACCATAATGCAAATTATCGTGGGCGTGAGCTTTTAAATGCAATTTTTGGGGAAGAGAATTTTGCAAGTGAATTGATATGGGCTTATGGTTCTCCAAGTGGTGGAAGAGCCGCAGGGGCTAAACCTGTTGGAATACACGATATGATTTTTCATTATGCAAAAGTTTATGAGCAAAGATTGCAAAATAAAATTTACATTCCGTATAGCGAGAAATATATCAGGGATTGGTTTAAATTTAAAGATGATGATGGGCGACTCTATCGGCGTAGAATGCGTGGTAAAGATGAAAATGGAAACATAATTTGGGAAAAACAATTTTTAGATGAAAGCAAAGGCATTCCATTATCAAGTGTGTGGAGTGATGTTAAACAGGTTTATGCTGACCCTAGAGCTTATAAAGATTCCCAAGCACATTTGAGTGAAATTATAAAATCCGATTTCAATCTCACCCAAAAACCCGAAGCCTTATTGCAAAGAATTATTAAAGCAAGTAGCAATCAAGATTCTATAATTTTAGATTTTTTTGCAGGAAGTGGGACAAGTGTAGCTGCAGCACAAAAGCTAGGGCGTAAATGGCTTGGCATTGAAATGGGAGAGCATTTTTATAAAGTCATTATCCCACGCCTTAAAAAAGTTATCGCAGGATTCCAAAGTGGGATTAGCAAAGAGTGCGACTATCAAGGTGGCGGAGCATTTAGATACTACGAGTTAGAATCCTATGAAGAAGCATTAAAAGAATGTGAATATGTGCTTATAGATTTTCAATGTGAGAATAAGACAGGTAAAGAAATAGGCAATAATGCTGAAGTGATTTACCCTGCTAAAGATTATCAAAAAGCACAAAAAATCATTGATTACAGAAAATCCCGCAAACTCATTAAAAAGCTGAATAAAGGTGAAACAATCACGCTAGATATGAGTGGATATAGAAAGGAATTTGATTTGTTTCACACTTTGGCAAATTTGCAAGGGCTAAAAATCAAGCGATTATTTTTAGATTCTAAAGGTATAGAATCTTGTGAGTTTGACAATGGCGATATTGTATCATTAGAGCAAATTGACTTACACACATACCCAAAACTTAAAAATCTTTTGTGGTGGGAGAAATTGTGATGAAAATAAATATACCAGAGGTTGTAGATCAATTAAAAAATGTCAAGCTTGAGAATGTGATATTTGAATTAATAGTAAATGCAATGCAAGCAAATGCCACATATATTGAGCTTAAAATTATAGCCTCCAGCTTAGACAATAAAAACATAACTCCCTATGTAGATAAAATTGAAGTGATTGATAATGGTGATGGCTTTAATGAGGACAATTTGAAGTCTTTTGGAGAATATCGTAGTAATTATAAAAAATCATTAGGCTGTAAGGGTATAGGAAGATTTATATATCTTAAACTTTTTAAAAGCGTAAAGGTTGTAAGTAAAAATAAAGAATTTGATTTTACCTATAATGGTATGACAGAGCCTAAGGAGCAAGATTTTTTTGATAAAACTAAAGTGATTTTATCAAATCCAAAAGATAATTTTTCGGTTGATTTTTCTAAGATTAAAAAACAAATCAAAGAGCATTTTCTGGCTTATTTTAAGATAGAAAACAAGGATATTAAAATAGATATTTATAGAAACGATGAATGTGTAGATAGTGTTAAGAGTATTGAAATACCAGATTTTGAAAAGAAAGAATTTAAAATTAAAAATTATTCTTTTAGCATATCATATATTTTTGGGGAAAGTGATTTTAGAAATGAAGGATTTTATGTTGCAAATAATAGGGTTGTTATAAAAAATTCAGATTTAAACCAAGAAAGTAAATATAATTTGCCAAAAGAAAAAGATTTAAGAATATTTTATATTTTAGAATCCGATTTTTTTGATAAAAATGTTAATGATGAAAGAAATGAATTGCAAATTTATCCCAAACGAAAAAATTCGCTTGAATTTGAGGATTTGAGTTGGAATGATATACACGATGAATTAGAAAATCAGCTCAAAGCAATTTATGTGGAACATAATTTTGATGTAGAAAATACAATTAAAGAAAATAGAAAAAAATCAATTAAAGAATCACCTTATCTCGGAGTATATTTTGAAAATAGGAATGAATTAAATGTAAATGATATGTTAGAAAATGCAAAAAAAGAATTTAATGATGATAAGGATTTTTTAAGAGATGATAATAATAAGGCAAAAACAAATTATGAAGCTAAATTAGCTAAAGTAACACAAACGGAATTGGCTGAATATGTGTTTGATAGGGATAAATTAATCCAAAAATTAAAAAACTCTGTTGATAAAGGGAGTGTAGAAGCTGAAATCCATAATTTGTTTATGCCTAAGAAAACATCCGATGATAAGCAAGATTATAGGAGCAATAATGTTTGGCTATTCGATGATAGGTTTATGTGCTATGATAAAATTTTTAGCGATATGCAGATTAAGGATATTTTTCCAGAGTTACACAAGAATATAGAAAGACCTGATTTGTTAAGCATTATTTCTAATACTTATGAAAAAGATAAGATAACTGATATTTTGCTTATAGAATTTAAAAAACCTGAAGCAAAGAAAGAATATTTTGCATTAGCACACCAACAAATTCTTAGCTATGCTGCAATGATCAATGAAGTTTATTCTCAAAAAAAAGTAAGAATTTGGGCTTATGGATTTTTAAAATTTAATGATGAGGTTTTGCAAAGTATCATTAGAGACGATTATAATCAAATATATACAAATAGTAATTTTCCAATTTGTTATAAATACAATCAAGCAAACAATATAATAATACATTTTATGGATTATAGCTCTTTGATTTGTGATGCGGAGAATAGAAATCAGCTATTTTTGGATATTTTAAGAGGAAAATATTTATGATGACTAATATGCCAAACCTCCTTCTCTACACCACGAAAGATAAAAAGATAAAGGTTGAACTTTATGAGCTTGGAGAGAGTGTATTTTTAGCCCAAGATTCTATGGCAAAACTTTTTGACATCTCAAAATCTAGTATAAGCGAACATATCACAAATATCCTAAAAGATGGGGAATTGCAGGCAAATTCAGTTATTCGGGAAATCCGAACAACTGCTAGTGATGGCAAATCATACAAAGTGAAATTTTATTCCTTAGAGATGATTTTGGCTGTGGGTTTTCGTGTCCGCAGTAAAAGGGGAGTGCAGTTTAGAATCTGGGCAAATGAGCATTTAAAAACCTATTTACAAAAGGGCTTTTTAATAGATAGCGATAGACTTAAGAATCCAAATGGCAGAAGCGATTACTTTGATGAGCTGTTAGAGCAGATTAGGGATATAAGGGCGAGTGAAAAAAGGTTTTATCAAAAAGTGCGAGAGCTTTTTGCTTTGAGTGTAGATTATGATTCTAGCGATAAGGCAACGCAAATGTTTTTCGCACAGACGCAAAACAAGCTTTTATATGCTATCACGCACAAAACTGCCGCAGAGCTGATTTGCGAGAGAGCAAATGCAAAAAAGCTGAATATGGGGCTTACAAGTTGGAAAGGTAGTGTTGTGCGTAAAGGCGATGTGATTGTGGCGAAAAATTATCTAAAAAAAGAGGAGCTAGATAGTTTAAATCGTTTGGTTAATGTGTTTTTAGAATCCGCAGAACTTAGAGTGAAAGATAAGCAAACTTTGACCATGGACTTTTGGAGACAAAATGTGGATTCTTTGCTTACATTTCAAGGAATGCAAATTTTAAAAGATAATGGCAGTATCTCTAACGCACAAATGGAGCAAACCGCTTATAAACAATATGAGCTATTTGCTACACAGCGCAAAAAGGAAGCATTGCTAAAGGCAGAACAAGAAGATGAAGAGATATTAGAATCTACCTATAAAACACTTAACACGAGAGCAGGAAAATGACCAAAAAACAATCACTGATTTTAAAAGATATTACAGACAAAAAGCTTCACTCTTTCAGCGATCTTTTTGAAAGCCTTGATTTAGTAAGCTTTAATGGCAGTATTAGCCTGCAGGAGTATCAAGTGGCGGCATTGCAAAAGGCATTATGCAGTTTAAAGCTGTATAGGGATAATGCAAAAGAGCTATGCTATGAATACAAACAGGCTTTTAAATACAATGGATTAGATTCTAAAAAAGGCTTAGATATAAAAGAGTTTTGCAATATGGCAAGCTTTTGGATGGCGACAGGCAGTGGCAAAAGTATTGTGATGATAAAGCTTATAAGCCTTATGCAAAAACTTATGAAAAATGGCGAGATAGAATCTAAGCCCATAATGCTACTTGTGCCAAATGATAAGATTTTAGATCAGTTTAAAACGCATATACAAAGCTTTAATGCGTATCAGCCGATACAAATCACTTGCAAAGAGATAAAAGCTTATGATAATCAAAGTTTGCTAGGCTTTGAAAATGTCGTGTTTCTTGGTAGAAGTGATTTGCTAGATATAAAGGAAAATGTCGGCAAAGATTCTAAGGCTAAGAGACTAAATTATGATGATTTAATGCGTGAAAAAGGCTGGTATATCTTACTTGATGAAGCACATAAGGGCGATAGCAAAGATTCTATAAGAAAAAGCTATATAAGAGACTTAGCAAAAGGGCGAAAAAGGCAGGAGTATCCGCACGGATTTATCTTTAACTTTTCTGCGACTTTTGATAATGATATAGAGCTTTTTACTTGTGCTTTTAACTACAATTTAGAGAAGTTTAATAATGATGGCTATGGGAAAAATATCGTGGTGCTAGATAGTAATCTCAAAGCCTTTAAAGATTCTAAAGTGGATTTTAGCGATGAAAAGCTAGAGCGAATACTAGAGAGTTTTATCCTTTTTGTGGGGATAAAGCAGGAATTAGAAAGCTTAAAAGCAAGGTTTGAAAACTTGCATTATCATAATCCTTTAATCATCGCTGTGGCGGATAAAGTCAATACCAAAGATGCGGGGATTAAGCTGTATTTTGAAGCGATTATGAAAATCTTACAAGATTCTAAAGATATAAGCGAGATTGCAAAAAACTTAGCAAAAAAGCTAGAATCTAGCAAAATATATTTTGCTGAAAAAGAGATGAATAAAGACTTTTTAGAGCGACTTGCAAAAGTGGATTCTAAAGACTTAAGAGAGCAAATCTTTTATGCTAAAGAGACTTCAAGCCTAGAGTGCTGTAAGATTAAGGGGAATAATAAAGAACTTGCCTTTAAAAGTAAAAATGCGACAAAACCCTTTTTGCTTTTAAATATCGGTAGTATTAAAGAGTGGGAGAAAAGCTATCTTGATGGGCTAGGCATTGAGAGTGGGGAGGATATGGCAAAGGGGTATTTTGAAGAGCTAAATCACAAAGAATCGCCCATACAAATTATGATGGGAAGCAAGGTGTTTAGCGAGGGGTGGGATAGCAATCGTGTGAATTTCATTAACTTTATCAATATCGGTAGCAAAAAGGCAAAAAAATATGTCCTACAAACCATAGGGCGAGGGGTGAGAATTGAGCCTTTTAAAGATGTCCGCAAACGACTAAAAGCAAGTAATAAGCTAGAGTATAACAAAAAAGATTCTTTAGGTGATGGGAGTTTGGGCATTGAGAGTGTATTTATTATGGCGACAGAAAATGAAGCGATTGAGTGGATTTTAAAGGGGCTTGAGGGCTTTAGATTCCAAAGTAAGATTACAGGCTTTAAGAGAAATAAAACGCTAGAGCCACTGCTTGTGCCAAGCTATAAAGACTCTCATAAAAGAAGCGAAACTTTTGTTATCTCACATTATGATTTTGAGAGATTAAGCAAATATATAGAATCTTATGATGAAGATATTTTGCTTGTATCAAGCGGGATAAATAGAGCGGATTTAGGCTTTAGCACTTTGCAAAAGATACAGCAAAAAATGCGTGATGAAGCAAGTGCAAGCTTAGAGATAAAGGGCAATATGCCAAAGCTTAAACCACAAAATGCCCTGCATAGTATGGATAGATTTTTCCACACACCTTTGCTGGAGTTAGAAAAGTTTGTGCCTTGTGAAGATAAAATTACACATTATAATGAATTTATGCTAAGTGGTGATGGGCTAAACGATACGATTATAAAAGAGATGAATGAGGTGGTTAAAGCATTGGCGCAGAGCAAACAAGCTAAAAGCATAGATGAACTTAAAAAAGATTTTGAAAAAGGCAAAATCTCACTAGATGAATACACCGAGCAAATCCAAGCTAAACCAACACAAAGCATAGAAAAACATAGCTATGTTATCACAGCAGAGTTAGCAAAGCACTATTACAGCCCTATGGTTTTAGAATCATATAAAGATTCTACAATCCATATTAACTATGCTATTAGTGAAAGAAGTGAGATAGAATTTTTAGAGGATTTGCAGAAATATTTACAAGATTCTAAGAACGCATTTAAAGATTATGAGTGGTGCTTTAGCAAGATTGTAGAAAAGCTAGATTCTATCTTTATCCCCTATTTTGATACGCAAAGCCAAGAGCAAAGGAAGTTTTACCCAGATTTTATCTTTTGGTTAAAGCATAAGCAAAGCGGGAATTATAGAATCATCTTTGTAGATCCTAAGGGCTTAAGCTTTGAGGCAAACGCAAGGGATAAATTGCAAGGCTTTAAAGAAACATTTGATAAAAAGTTAGATTTTGAAGGTTTAGATATAGCAGTAGCTTTGTATTATTATAATAAAGATTCCAATGTGCCAAAGGATTTTACAGGACACATTGCCTCAAGGGCTTGTGGGCTATTTGAAAATCTCTCATAAAAACAGATTTATTTATGAAGTAAAATTGCAGAAAATATTAAAAACAGATTTGAATTAAAAAGTGAATGTAACACAAATACAAGACAATGAAAATGTATTTGTGGATAATAGTGAAGAAGTAGATGAAAATGGCAATAAATGAGAGAAATTATTAAAATTAAATATGAAAAAGATTTTTGATTTAGTGGGGCTTTTGGTAATTTCAGTTCTCATTTCTTGTGTTTTAGAGATTTTAGGTTTGGTAAAATTACAGTCCAAAATAACTTCTTTACAAACATAAAGGAGAAATTTAAAAATTACATTTTCATAAAGAATTTGATTTTTAGTGAAAGCAAAATTAAAAAATTACATTTGGAACTTACATTTTCGAAAAAGAAGTTTATTTTGATGAATGAGATTTTATGGAATCTTCATCCTTTTATGATCATAAATTTTAGAGAAGAGCCAATTTTTTTTAATCTATATTTAAAAGAAAATTTAAATTTGTTAAATGCAAAATTTGATTTTAGTTTTGATGATTTATATTGAGATATTAAAGTGCAAAAATAATAAAAATAATTTAAATAAATTTGCAAATAATTTTAAGAGTTCTTTTAGAATTGAAGATTCTTTAAACAATGGTAACAATATGAATTTCATTGCAAAGAAATAGAATTGCGAAAAATTTGAAATAAAAAAGATGCAGAAGTGGCAAATAAGAAAGATATGGAAAAGAATAATTACAAGTTTGAAGATTGGATGGATTCTTTGTTATTAGAATTTTATAGAAACTTATGTGAACACCATACAGATTAAGTGTTTTTAATTTAGGGTATAAAATTTAGAGAATTAGAGATTTTGATTTTAAGTCAAATTATAAAGTTTAAAGCATCTTGTTTAAAGAAGAAAATTAAGAATTAAAAAATTACAAAAAGGTTATTTTTCGCAAAATTAGTTATAAAAGCATTCTTTTAAATGGGATTCTCTTCATTAAAAGACTTTTTTAGGTTTGAGATATTGCTTAGGGGACACAAAATAAGTAACTTAATTTTTGATTTGAAATCAAGCACCTTGTTTTTTAATGAAAAATTTGATTTTTGCAATGATAGTAATATTAATCACAAAAGCTAAGAAAATGAAAGATTTAAGCTATATGTAATTTTTAAGTGTGGCTTTGTTTTTGTTTTCTTGACAAAGAAGAATTTTAAAAGTATAATTCATTTTCTTTTTTTGAAGTCGGGGCGTAGCGCAGTCTGGTTAGCGCACTTGGTTTGGGACCAAGGGGTCGAAGGTTCGAATCCTTTCGCCCCGACCATTTCCTTGTTTATTTTTGTAGCTGTATGGTGGGCGTAGCTCAGTCGGTTAGAGCATCAGATTGTGGTCCTGAGGGTCGTGGGTTCGATTCCCATCGCCCACCCCATACTTTCAAATCTGCTTTTAGAATTATATTCATTTCATTAAATTTTTGAACTTTCAATGAATCAGCAAACACTTTTTTAAAAATCCATTAAATTTTCTATCATTTGTTACTAAATGTAACTTAAAAAAATAATTTTTTATAAATTTAAGATTTATTATAAATACTAATAAATTCCTATAATATGGAATTAATTTTTAAATTATTTTTTATATTATAAAAATGATTTTTATTTCATCTAAAGTAAATGTGATAATGTTACTTTTATTTTTTAATAATTATATGTAAAAATTGCAGGATTTGAAATTAAAATTACACTTTAAATAAAAAAGGAGAAAATCATGGAAAAAACATTAGACAATTATTCTAATATTCCTGCGGGGGGGGGGGCATTTAGAAAACACTTATTAGCCCCATTTACTAAAAAGGCATTTCGTTATAGCGTTCTTGCAACTTCACTTTCTACTTTTATCTTTCAAACACAAACTTATGCAATCTCCTTTGATCCAAATCAAAGTTCTCACACTATCAATCAACAATCTCAAGTTACTAATGGGCAAGATGGAAACACTGGGCAAAGTGGAAATAAGGCAGCTCAAGATTATACTTCATCAGGAGGTTTTGGTAGCAAATTTAACAATGCGACAAATGCTTGGGATAGACAACAACAAGGAGGAGGAGGCACTAAATTTGCTCAAGGTAATAATGGAGGAAGTGGAACGAATGGAGTAACAGGAAATGGAGGATCTGATGGACAAAGCCAAAATGCAAATATTGATGTTTCTGCCTCAAATGCTACTGGGACAATTGCTAATAAATTAACAATTACATACACAGCAGGTAATGGCGGAAATGGAGGAAAAGGAGGTGATGGCGGAAATGGAGGTGATGGAGGGAGAGGAGAATCTATTCGCGATAAAGATGATGCAAGTGGTATAAATCAAGTTATTGGTGGAACTGGTGGTAATGGTGGTAATGGTGGAACTGGTGGTAATGGTAGTGAAGGAGGAAATATTAAGGCTACTTTATTTCAGGGTAAAACTGATGGTTATAACCTTACTCTTCAACAAGGCATTGAAGCAACTCTAACAGGTGGTAATGGTGGTTCTGGTGGAAGAGGCGGTAATGGTGGTTCTGGTGGAAGAGGCGGTGATGGGGGAGATGCTGCGACAAAAGTAACATTTGTTGGTGGTATGCCTATGCAAGGGAATGCTAATGCAGGCAATGGTGGTTCTGGTGGTTCTGGTGGAAAAGGCGGTGATGGAGGTAATGGTGGAAAGGGTGGTAGTTCTGAAATCACTCTTTTTGATATAGGCGATAATGCAGGAAGAACAATCAATGCCGCCATTAAAATCACTAATATTTCTGTAAAATCCAAAGGGGGAAATGCTGGAACTGCTGGGCAAGGTGGAAACACTGGTAATGGTGGAAATGGAGGTGGAAATGGGAGTGCAGCTGCTTGCAATAATGGGATAAATAATTGTCAGGCAGTAGGTGGAGGTGGTGCCACACCGGGCGGACAAGGAACCGCTGGTGGTGCAGGCAAAACCCCAGATCAACAAATTGCAGATAAGGCAACAGCAAATGTTTTTGATGTTAAACACACAAATCTATCATTAGGACATACTAATGATAAAGGAACACTAAGCATTGACATAGAAGCTGATAATGCTGTTGAAAAAAAAGCTCAAGCTATTCAAGCAACACATTCAAACATTACTCTAACTTCTGCCCTTAAAATTGCTACAAAAGCTATTGCTTCAGAAATTACTAAAACAAACCAAAAAGCTACTTCCCAAGCAATTGGTTTAAAGCTAGATAATGGGACACTTGATATTAAAGATAAACTTACCATTGAGACACAAGCACAACTTAAAAAAGAAAATGCAGGAGATACTATAGATACAACAAATCTAAAAAGTTATTCTCTTTATGCAGATGCTTCAACACTTAATGTAGGTGCAGATGTAAATCTCACTGCAAAAAATGAAGTTTTAACAAATAATGCTGGTAATCAAGGTGATAGAGTGTATGCAAATAGTGGATTTTATCTTAATGATTCAACACTAAACTTTAAACACGCTCCAACAACAAGAGCAACGACAACTTACTATACTATTACTACAGACAGACTAGAAGCACAAGGGAAAAATAACTTAAACTTTTACACAGATTTAAAAAATAATAAAGGAGATAAAATCACAATCACTGACTCTGTAGATTTTACAAATCTTACAGAGCTTAATATTCAAATCACAGGAGATGACTTCTTTAACCCAAATATTATTGGAGAACAAACAATTAAAGGACAACATACACTTGTTGATATGTCAAAGGTTAATAATGGAAATAAAATCTTAGGAAATAAATTACATAGCCAACAATGGAAAGAAGATAATGGTGCTTTAAAATACACATTACAAGCTCAAGTTACACAAGATCAAGCAACTGGAAATATTAATTTAGAGGGTATTATTATCTCTAACTCTAGCAAACCTAATCCAAACCCGAATCCTAATCCTAATCCTAATCCTAATCCTAATCCTTCTAATACTGTTATAGGAATCTTAGATAATGCATTTTTGATTAATAGAATGTCTTTTTTAGCAGATTCTCAACTCTCTGAAAGATTTAGAATCTTAAAAAATGATGGAACTACACAAGCGCAATCAGGCTTTTGGTATCAATCTTATTTTACAAATACAGATTTTAATACCAATATCTATAATGATTTAATGGCAAAAACAAATCTTACATTAAATACAATGGGAATTGATGAAGTTTCACATTATGATAAGTTTGATGTCATGAAAGGTGTTTATGGAAGTTATGGTTTTATGAATACACAATATGGAGGTGATGTTGGACATTCTAAGATTAAAAATACAAACTTTAATGCTTATGGAGCTATTGCCTGGCATAATGGATTTTATGCAGAAACAGATTTAGGGGTGAGCTTTTATAAATCTAGCCTTGATACTTCTATTGAAGGAAGAAAAGAACGCGTTGATACAGATTATAGCACACGCGCTTTAAACGCTTCTTTGGCTTTAGGTAAAAAATTTTATTTAAGTGAAAATTCTTTGTTTGATATTAATACAAAGATGGATTACACAGCATTCTTTAATGATGATTATACAACTTCAAATGGATTGTATGTTAAACAAAACTTCTATCAAAGTTTAGGATTTGTAGCTTCTGCTTTGCTTGGAGAATATATGAATGATGGCAAAACAATTGCTTATGGCAAGATTGATGCTGGATATTACTTTAGCGATGCAGACAAATACACAACAATCCGTGATACTAATAGAAATATGCGCTTTAACTTTAGAAATCCAAAATATGATTTTTATTTTGGAAATGCAATTGTTGGCGTGAAACATCGTATTAAAGATGTAGAGTTATCTTTAGAAGGTAATCGTTATATTCTCTCCAACTTCTCTTCTAATTTAAATCTTGGAGTAAGAGGTGAGATTAGAATCCTGTTCTAGGAGTTCTGGTTTTTCTTATAAAAGATTAATTTTTATTTTGCTACTAGGGATGATCATCCCTAGTGAGATTGTTTTTTTGTTTTGCGCTGGAAGTAGATGTAGATTGCGATTCCAATACATACAAGTGCGACTAAAGTCAATGTTATAAGATGAAGATATTCTTTTAAAATTGCTTCATTTTGTCCTAGAAAATAGCCAAGCGCAGTTAGGATAATTACCCAAATCCCAGCCCCTAAGCTTGTATAAAAGCAAAAAAGTGCTAGAGGCATTTTACCAAGCCCTGCTGGGAGTGAAATATATTGTCTAATCACTGGTATTAAACGCCCACTAAAGGTTGAGATATGTCCGTGTTTAGCGAAGAAATCTTCCATTTTTACCATTGTTTTTTCATCAAAAAAGAAATATTTTCCCCATTTTATCAGTAGCTCACGCCCAAAATATAAGGCTAAATAGTAGTTTAAAAGTGCGCCACTAAGTGATCCTAAAATCCCACAAAAAATAGCAAGAAAAAAATTCATCTCTCCTTGATGAGCTAAAAAACCTGCTGGAATCATCACAACTTCACTAGGAAATGGGATAAAACTACTCTCTAAAAACATCATAAAAAAGATTCCAAAATAGCCAAAGGCACTTACAGACTCTACAATAAAATCAATAATTGCGTGCAAAATTTCCTCACAAAATTTAAAATTAAATAGCATTATAACTAAAGATAGGCTATAATCACAAAATTTTTGAAAAAGGTTAAAGCAGTGGCAAAAGAAAAGAAATGTCCAGCTTGTGATTGTCCTCAAGGTGTTCCGTTGTGGCTTGGGACTTATGGAGATATGGTTACGCTAATTTTGACATTTTTTATTCTCTTGCTATCAATGGCGACTTTTGATACACAAAGAATCGCACAAGCCGTAGGCTCTTTAGAAGGTTCTCTTGCGGTGCTTGAAAAAGGCTCACAAAGCCAAATAAACCCACCAGCTCCCATTAAAGCAACTCCTATTGAAACACAAGTTGAAATGGATAATGTTGTGAATATTTTTGGAAGTTTGATTACAGATTATAATGAAGTTAATCGCATTTCAAATGGTCCTAGCGTAGAGCTTGAAGAAGCTGAAAGGGGAGTGATTATACGCGTGCCAGAAGAATTACTTTTTCAAACTGGGAGTGCAGAGCTAACAAATCCTAGTGGAATCGCATTTTTAAAACGCCTATCTTTAGAGCTTTTAAAAATGCCAAAAGCAGTGCTAGTTAAGGCAATCGGACATACCGATAATGTCCCTATGCGTGCTAATGCAGTCTTTGCGGATAATTTAGAACTTTCTGTTGCGCGTGGAGTTAATGTGGCGGATTTACTCTTGCAACAAGGCTTAGAGAAAAATCGCGTTTTAGGTGGTGGAGAGGGGGAGTTTTCGCCAATTGCTAACAACGATATTCCCGCCTTGCGTTCTAAAAATCGTCGTGTGGATTTATATGTATATAGCATTGGAGAAGATTTACCAAGCGCGATTGGCGATATTGCCAAAATCAAGCCTTAAGGTAAATAATGCAAGAAAAGTTGGAATCCAAAACCTCCCAAAAAGACACACAAAACCTAAGTAATGTGCCAAATACAATGGATTTACTCTTTGAGGGAGCAATAAAGTTTAAAGAAGAAAATTTTTTAGCCTATAAAGAACTCTTTGAGAATTTAAAAGAAGGGCAAAATCCACACACACTTTTTGTGGGCTGTGCAGATTCTAGAGTTGTGCCAAATCTTATTACAAACACGCTACCTGGAGAACTCTTTGTAGTGAGAAATATCGCAAATATCGTGCCACCATATAGAGAAGCACAAGAATATTTAGCGACAACTTCAGCTATTGAATATGCACTTGAAGAATTAAAGGTAGAAAATATCATTATTTGTGGGCATTCTCATTGCGGGGGCTGTGCGGCTTTGTATGAAGAAGGGCATTTTGAGAGAATGCCAAATGTAAAAAATTGGTTGCGACTTATCGCACCTGTAAAAGAAAAAGTTTTAGCATTAAAGCCTAAAAATCACGCTATGCGTGCGTATTTAACAGAGCAAATCAATATAGAAAGGCAAATTATGAATCTCTTCACTTATCCAAAAGTGAAAGAAAAGTATCTTGCAAGGACGCTTAAGATTTATGGTTGGCATTACATTATTGAGAGTGGAGAAGTGTATAATTATGACTTTAAAAGACACGAATTTAATTTACTAAAAGGCTAGATGAATGATTATTATTGCAGGACCTTGTGTGATTGAAAATCAAGAGATTTTAGAAGAGATTGCAGAAGCTTTGCAACCTTTAGCAAAAAATCCAAAAATTGACTTTTATTTTAAAGCAAGTTTTGATAAGGCAAATCGCACAAGTTTGGAATCCTATCGCGGACCGGGCTTAGAGAGTGGGTTGGAATCTTTAGCGCAGATTAAAAAGAAATTTAATTATAAACTTCTTACAGATATCCACGAAAGCTACCAAGCAAAACCTGTAGCAGAAGTTGTAGATATTATGCAAATTCCAGCATTTTTGTGCAGACAAACAGATTTGATTGTAGAAGCAGCAAAAACAAAGGCAATGATTAATATCAAAAAAGGGCAGTTTATGAGCCCACAAGATATGCAATACTCTGTGCTAAAAGCCTTAAAAACACGGAATCCAAACGCACAAGGCGTAGATTTTGAGAGTGCAAAAGAGCATAGGATTTGTTTAACAGAGCGTGGAAATAGCTTTGGTTATGGAAATTTAGTTGTAGATATGCGCTCTTTAGCGATTATGCGTGCTTTTGCGCCAGTGATTTTTGATGCGACACACGCCGTGCAAATGCCCGGTGGCTTAAAGGGAAAAAGTGGTGGAGATAGTTCTTTTGCGCCACTTTTAGCGCGTGCGGCAGCAGCTGTTGGGATAGATGGACTCTTTAGTGAAGTACATACAAACCCCAAAAATGCCTTAAGCGATGGTCCAAATATGCTAACTCCAAAGGAACTTTTAGGATTGGTAGATAGGATTTTGGAGATTGATTTTATTGCGAAGAAAGGATAGCTATGCAAGTGATTGAAGGAAATTTATCATTAATGGGTGATGAGAAAATCGCCATTATTTCAAGTCGTTTTAATCATCTAATTACAGATAGATTAGTAGAAGGTGCAAGAGATTGTTTTTTGCGCCACGGCGGAAGAGATGAGAATCTCTCACATATTTTAGTGCCGGGTGCTTTTGAAATCCCTTTTGTGTTAGAAAAAGTGCTTTCACAAGGTGATTTTGATGGTGTGTGCTGTTTAGGGGCGATTATTCGCGGTTCTACACCACATTTTGATTATGTAAGCGCAGAAGCCACAAAGGGGATTGCAAATGTAACTGTGCGTTATGGAGCGGCGGTAACTTTTGGAGTGCTAACAACAGATAGCATAGAACAAGCCATTGAGCGTGCAGGGACAAAGGCAGGAAATAAGGGCTTTGAAGCAATGGCTGGGCTTGTTGAGTTGATTAACCTTTATAGAAAGCTTGGTGTTTAAATGGCAACACGCACGCACGCAAGAGAAGTTGTAGCACAGCTTTTGTATGCTTATGGAAGCGGTAATGATGGGATTGCAAATTTTATGGAAGAAATTTTGCAAGAACACAAGATTAAAAACGCTCAAAATGAGTTTGCAAAAGCGTTATTTAATGGAGTTTTAGAACATTTAGAAGAAGTAGATTTACGCATTAAGCACCAAGTAAAAAATTGGGATTTTGAACGCATTGGTGATATGGAACGCGCAATTTTGCGTTTAAGTGCGTATGAGATTCTTTTTAGCGGAATAGATAAGGCAATTTTGATTAATGAAGCCTTAGAGATTACTAAAAACTTTAGCAATGAAACTTCTACAAAATTCATTAATGGAATCCTAGATGGAATCGCAAAAAACGCAACACTAAAACTAGATTTCATCAAGCAAACATTGCAAAGCCAAGCTACACAAAGCACTAAAGAAGTAATCAAAAAGGAGACTTTAAACTCTAAAAAGTCTAAAAGTTTAGAATCCAAAGGTTTTCAAAACAAAGATAAAAAACTTAAAAAAAAGGATTCCACATTTAAAAAGGCAGAGAAATGAAGCTCTGTATTGCACTAGATTTACCAAGCAAGGAAGGAAATTTAGCCCTTTTAAACTCCCTAAACAATAGCGATCAAATTTGGCTAAAGGTAGGATTAAGGAGTTTTATCCGTGATGGTGCGGAATTTTTAAAGGAGATTAAAGCACTTAATCCGCAATTTAAGATTTTCTTAGACTTAAAGCTCTATGATATCCCAAACACAATGGGTGATAGTGTGGAATCTATCGCAATGCTTAATGTAGATATGCTAACAATCCACGCAAGCAGTGGCAAAGAAGCAATGCTAGAAGTAATGAAGCGTCTAAAAACATTCCCAAATCCACCACTTGTAATGGCAGTAACAGCACTTACAAGCTTTGATAAAGAAAGTTTTTTTGAGATTTATCACACAGGACTTGAAACACAGGTGTTAGAGTTTGCCAAAATGGCTAAAGAATGTGGTGTAAATGGTGTGGTTTGTTCTTGTGCGGAATCCTTAGTAATCAAAACACAATGCGGCGATGAGTTTTTAACATTAACTCCAGCAATCCGTCCTTTTGGAGAGAGTAGTGCAGATCAAAAACGCGTGGCAACATTGCAAGACGCAAAAGAAGCCAAAAGTGATTTTATCGTAGTGGGTCGCCCCATTTATAAAGCAGAAAATCCAAAAAAAGTTGTAGAAGCGATTTTAGAAAATTTAAAATAAGAGGATTTATGAAAGTTTTTGTAGTTTTATTAGCATTATGTGGAGTGCTGTTTGCAACTGATATTACAGAGTTTAAAAGGGTTTGCGATGGATGCTTGCAACAAGTTGTGAAGCATATAGAATCTTAAATAAAAAAGGGTATTAACCTTGAAGATGGTGGGGTGGGTGGAGTTTATTAAATAAGGAAAATCATGAAAAAAAGAGTTGTAATTATTGGTGGGTCTATCGCTGGGCTAAGTGCAGCATTGGTGCTTGCAAGTGCGATTAAAGGAGAGCTTGATTTTGAGCTAAGTGTGATTGAGAAGGGCGGAAAAGAAGCGGATTTACACAAGGCTTGCGTGTATAATGTGCCTTTATTTAAATCTGGAATTGACGGAGAAGAAATCATTACTTCTACAAAGGAGCAGTTAAACAAGCTTGCAAAAGTGGAGTTCATAGAAGGTGAGGCTACAGAAATCCGCGGCGAAAAAGGGAATTTTGAAGTCAGTGGAGAAGGGTTTGTAAAAAAAGCAGATTATGTGATTGTTGCCACAGGAGCTAGTGCTTGTGAGATTAAGGGATTGGAATTTTTTGTGAAGCCACACAAGCTTATGCCAAAGCCCGGAAAGGTTTGCTTAGAAGTTTCTGGGCGTAATGTGGTAAGAGATGGAATCTATGCTGCTGGAATTGTATCTGGTGTTACAACAATGGTAGCTTGCGCTATGGGTAGTGCCACAGAAACTGCTTGCGCGATTTTAAGTGATATTGCAGGAAATGTTGCAGTAATCCACGACTTCAAAGGCTCAAGATAAATCTAAAGCTTAAGCCATTTTGGCTTAAGTGGATTTGTTAGAATCTTGTTTAGATTCTAACTTTACAAATTTTTTTATATCTTTTTTAAGAACTCTGTTTTTAAAACAATTGTGCCAAACTTATCTACTTTTGCTTCAATCTCTGTGTCCTTGCTTGTTAAGCGGATATTTTTAATCGTTGTTCCACGCTTCAAAGTTGCATTAGCACCCTTAACTTTTAAATCCTTAATCACACTTACACTATCTCCCGCATTTAACTCTGTTCCATTTGCGTCTTTTGCCATCTATTCTCCTTTAATTCTCAAACTATTTCCAACCACAAGCAACGAACTAAGCGACATTGAAAGTGCTGCAATAAGTGGGATTACAAATCCTGCCATTGCAAGTGGAATGGTTAGCGCATTATACACCAAAGATAATCCTAAATTTTGCAAGATAAAGCTATAAGTGCGCTTACCAAGTCTAAAAGATTCTAATATCCCTTGCATACTATCATCAAGCACAACGATATCACTCACGCTAATTGCTAAATCAATGCCACCCCCCATTGCAATTGCAATATCACTTTTGCTTAATGCCACAGAATCATTAATCCCATCACCCGCCATTACAACAATCCTGCCTTGTTTGTGTAGCTTATCAATAAATTCTGCCTTATCTATCGGGCTTTGATTGCTATAAAATTCTGTGATTCCAAGCTCCTTTGCCACACTCTCACACGCTTTTAAATGATCGCCACTTAAAAGCACACAATGGATTCCTTGTGCTTTAAGTTTAGAAATCACAGATTTTGCGTTTTGTTTGAGAGAATCTTGCAAAAAAAACTCTGCAATTAAATCTGTATCTTTTGCGAAATAAAACACGCTATAATCTCCACTATCTAGCCCTTGTGGAATCTTAACTCCCTGTTCTTTTAAAAGCTCTAAATTTCCTCCAAGATACACGCTTCCATTGTATTGCGCTAGGATTCCACGCGCGCTTTTTTGTGTGATTTTATCTGGTGTAATTTTATGTATGTTTTTGTGATTTTCTCTCATAAACTCTAGAACTCCACAACTTACAGGATGTGTGCTTTGCTCTAACATTGCCATAAGCACACTAGATTCTAGCTCTTTAAATAAACGCATATTTTGCACTTTTAGCTTGCCTTGTGTTAATGTTCCTGTTTTATCAAGAACTAAAGTATTTGCCTTTGCGATTGTTTCTAAAAATCGTGCTTCTTTAAAAAGGATTTTATGTTTTAAAGCTTGTGTTAAGCCTACCAAAGATGCAATAGGTGTTGCAAGTGCAAGCGCACAAGGACAAGCAATGATAATCACAGAAATCATCACCATTAAAGCCTTATCAAAAGGCGCATTTAATGCAAACTTCCAATATAAAAATGTCCCAAACGCAAGTGATAAAATCACAGCAGAAAAATAACGCGTGATAAAATTTGCCATTTCTTGAATCTTAGGTCGTGCATTTAAAGCATCTTCTACCAAAGAAACAATTTGCATCATTAAAGATTCTTTATAAGTTTTGCTAACACGATACAAAAACGGCATTTCAAGTGCTAAAGAACCAGAATAAATGGAATCTTTCACATTTTTTTGACGCGGGAGAGACTCTCCATTAATCGCACTCTCATCACAAAGCGCATTTTGACTCAAAAGGATTCCATCTAATGCTACTCTCTCTCCTGCTAAAACCTGCACGACATCACCTGTCTTTACAGCTTCTACGCTCACTTCCTTTGTGCTTTCTTCTGAAACTACACGCACGCTTAAAGGCATTTGAGCATTAAGTTTATCTAAGCTATCTACGGCACTTTTTTTGCCACGAACTTCTAAAAATTTACCGATTAATACAAAGGTGATAATCATTGCTACAGATTCAAAATAAGTTTCTTGCCCTTTAAAACTTGCATAAATGGAATAAATATAAGCTAAACTTGCCCCACTAATCACTAATAAATCCATATTTGGAGTTTTAAATTTAAGCGCACTTAATGCCCCACGCCAAAACACAATCCCACTAAAAAACATTACAGGTGTAGCAAGAGCGAATCCTGCGAAGTTTAGGATATTGCGCATATCCTTTGAGATTCCACTAAAATATCCGGCATACTGCGCCACGGCAATCCACATAATATTCATTACGCAAAAGATTCCAACAACCATTTTAATATAATAATCGCGCTTTTCTTTTTGTGCGTAAGTCTCTTGTAAGCGCGAATCATAAGCGTGTGCATTGTAGCCAATACTACGGATAACTTGAATGATTTCAGAAATTTTTATGGATTTTGGATCATAAAGAAGTGTTGCTTTATTGTTTGTGTAATTAATATTAACTTTTATCACTCCTTTTGTTTTTTCTAAAATCTTTTCATTTAACCAAACACAAGCAATGCAATGGATTTTTTCTAAAATCAAAGAAACTTCACACAAGGATTCTTTTTGGGTTACAAAATGTTCAAAAAATGGCACAGAATCAAAAGATTCCAAACTTTCAAATTCTAAAATTTCTTGCGCAGGTTCTAGGGTATTATTACCTAATTTGCTATAAAAATCCCCCAACCCTTCACTATTTAAAAGCTTATAAACACCCTCACAACCTTTGCAGCAAAAATACTTTTTCTCTCCATTAATTGTTGAATGGATTAGCACTTTTTCATCAAATTCTAAATGGCAATGGTCGCAAATATGTTTCATAAAATCCCTAAAGTATAAAAGGTAACAAACTAAGGAATGCGATAAAAATCAAGCCAAAATTAATTTTTTGCCATTGTCGCTGAAGAATTAAAATCAACAAATACACCAAAAATCCAGCACTTAGCCCAATGGTAATAGAAGTCGTCAAAGGCATAAGCAAGATAACAAAAAAACTAGCAACCGCTGAAGCAGAGTCGCTAAAATTAATTCGTGCAATTTCTAAAAACATTGCCACTCCTACGACAACTAAAATAGGATAAATCGCAAAAGAAGGAATGCTTAAAAATAGCGGTAGCATAAAAAGCGTAAGACAAAAGAAGAGTGCGGTAAAAATAGCACTAAGCCCGCTTTTTCCACCCATTGCTACACCACTTGCGGATTCTAAAAAACTTGTTGTAGTCGAAACTCCAAACAAGCTTCCCATTGTGGTTGCAACAGCATCAACTTGCAAGGTTTTTTCCAATGCTTTATCTTTTTTTGTGTCACTATTTTCTAGTGCAACAAATAGATTTGCCTTAGTTCCGATTCCTGAAAGTGTGCCTAAAGAATCAAATAAATCTGTAACCATAAGAGTTAAAATAATCGGAATAAACGCAAATTTTAAAACACTTAGAATTTCTAGTTCAAAAACAAGTGGCGCAAGAGAAGCGGGAGAAGAAAAGATTTGTGTAGGCAAAGGAGAAATTCCAAAGAAAAACCCTAAAAGACTAAGAATGATGATTCCTAAGATAAACGCACCTTGAACTTTTAAGAGATACAAAATAAGGATTAACAAAATACCAAGAGTGCCTAAAAGTGTGGAGATTTCACTCAAATTTCCTAACAACAAATTGCCATTTTGTAACACAAAAAATCCCAAGCCTTTAAGCCCAATAGTTGCAAGAAATGTTCCAAGCCCAACACAGAATGCAAAGCGCAAGTTTTTGGGGATAGATTTAAGAATCCATATCCTAAAATTACTAAAAGAAACGATAATAAAAATAACACCAGAAATAAAGACAATCCCTAAAGCTTGTTGCCACGAGACTCCAAGACCTTGCACGATTCCATAAGCAAAATACGCATTTAAGCCCATTCCCACACTCATTGCTACGGGCGTATTTGCATACAATCCGCATGCAAGTGTAGAGAGAATCGTAACAATTGTGATAGCTGTAATTAGAGCGTCCTTTGGCATACCTGCATGCGAGAGAATTTCAGAAGAAACAGGAATCACATAAAGCATGGATAAGAAAATTGTAAAGCCTGCCATAAGCTCTGTTTTGATATCACTTTGCTTACTTTTAAGCTTAAAATATCGTTCTATAAATCCCTCTTTTGAATTTTGCGATTCCTTTTGTTGCATTATTTTGGCTACTTTTCTGTTTCAAATTGCTTTAGAAATTTCTTGAGATTCCTTGCAGCTTGTCGGATTCTATTTTCATTTTCTATTAAAGCAATGCGCACATAAGAATCTCCGTGATTTCCAAAACCAATCCCCGGACTTACTGCAATCTTTGCTTCTTGTAAAAGTCGCTTAGAAAATTCCATACTTCCTAAATGTTTGGCACATTCTGGAATCTCCGCCCAAATAAACATACTCGCTTTAGGTTTTGTCATTTTCCAGCCAGATGCACTAAAGCTCTCAATTAACACTTCCATTCTTTTTTCATATTTTTTAGCAATCTCTTGCACACATTCTTGCTCGCCGTTTAATGCAATTGTAGAAGCGATTTGAATAGGTGTATAAATCCCATAATCTAGCCACGATTTAATTTTTTGCAATGCACCAACTAAGCGTTCATTGCCAACAATACAACCCACACGCCAACCTGCCATATTATAGCTCTTTGAAAGCGTGTAAGATTCCACTGCAACATCTAATGCACCATCAACTTCAAAAATTGAAGGTGCAACATAGCCATCAAAACTCAAATCTGCATAAGCAATATCATTAATGATATAAAAACGCTCTTTTTTAGCAAGTGCTACTAAGCGTTCATAAAAACTTTTATAAACTACAACTGTTGTGGGATTATGTGGGAAGTTTGTTACAACAAATTTTGGTTTTGGTATTGTGTTGCACAATGCTTTTTCAAGTTCTGAAAAATACGCTTCTTCATCAAGTTCATATTCAGCATTCCATTTTAAGCCAAAAGTTGCAACATTAGCCCCTGATAAAATAAAAGCATAATAATGAATAGGATAAGCAGGTTCTGCAACAATTGCAGTATCCCCGGGATTTGTAATAGCTTGAATTAAATGCACATAGCCTTCTTTTGAACCCATTGCAATACATACTTGAGAATCTGGATCTAATCTTATCCCATATTTTCTTGCATAAGTATCTGCAACAGCAAGACGCAATTTATAAATCCCTTTACTTGCAGAATATCCGTGATTTTTTGGCTTTTGTGCAGCTTCACAGAGCTTATCTATAATGTGATTAGGTGTTGGACCATCAGGATTTCCCATACTAAAATCAATTACATCTTCACCATCTTGACGCATTTTTAATTTAATTTCATTAATTGCAGCAAACACATATTTTGGCAATCTTTTTATGCGTTCAAACTCTATTTCTTTAAACATTTTTTATCCTTTTTAAGATGAACTATTGCAATTTAACATTTAATCCGTTTTTAATTGTAATAGGCAAATAAGCATCTGTAATCTTTATAAATTTCGTATTTTTTGGAATCGTTTTTTGGATTTGGCGCAGTAGCTTTGAACTGCTTAAGATTTCTAAAATATTTAATTCTTCATCATAAAATACGATTTTTGGATACCAAGCTACATTATTACTAGACTTAATTTCCAATTCTTTACCATTTTCAATGCTATACCAATACTCACCCTTTAAATTTGCTGTATTATTTGATTCATTAAGCACTAAAACACTAGCTTTTGGATATTTAAATTCTAAAAGTGCAATATGATAATTCCACTGAGAGAGATTTGTTCTTTCAATACTTTGCACACTATATCCAAACTCTTTTAATTTTTCCTGCAACAACGTAGGATCAATAGCATATTCTGTATTCATTGAAAGCACAAATTTAAATTGTTTTTCATCAAGCAAGCTTTGTTTGACTAAAAAATAATAATATCCCATCGCATCCAAAACATCATAAAGTGCGCTAACAAAAGTCTGAGGATTATCTTTAACAACAAAAGCAATTTCAAGTTCCATAGGACGTTTAAAAGTTAGTTTTAAAAGCCCATTTTGCTTAAGAGTTTTAGAAATCTTATATAAATCAGGCTGTCCTTTTGCGTCTAAGAAATAACTTTGATTATCAAAAAGACGCTGAATAAACTTTTGATTAATCCTATAATCTTCTACCCCTAAAAGTTGCATTACTCTGTAATCCACAGGATTTTGCATAGAATCTTGCGCACAAAGAAAAGTTGCAAAAAACATCAGCAAAATAAAAAGATATTTATTTACCACCCTAGCCCCTTAGTTGCTGCTTCATATTGCCCTTGTGTAGCTTGCGTGAGATTTCCATTTTGATCTACAATGAAAAACATTTTATTTGCAGAATTAAACGCAGATTTCTCTCCTTGTGTATCAATTTCTAACATCCCATGTCCTGTAACAATCGTTTGAGGGCGTGATAAATCCACCTCAAATGCTTTTTCCGTCATAAAAGATGTGCGCTTTTTGCTATCTAAATACACAATTCCAACCCAAACATTACGCACTGGCACAATAGAAGTCTTTTTAGATAGCATAAGCTCTTGTTCTTTGGATATGACTTGTGTGTTTAAATCTTCAGAATTTGTATTTTTAGATTCCAACTCTTCAGTCTCTTTTGTGTTTTTAGAATCTTGTGGGAGTATATTTATCGGTGTTGAAGCAGAAGCATCTAAATGATTTGTTACTTCAATTTGATTTGTAGCATTATCTTCCTTTGTTGCATTATTATCTTCTATTTTGGGTTCTAACTTTTCTTCTTGCGCAACAGGATTTTCATAAAAATTCACAAAAGCAAAGAATCCAACACCCAAAATTACAACAAGCAAAGCTCCCAAAATTATGTTTTTTTTAGAATCATTTTGAGTGGTTGTTTCGTGAGTAACCTTGAAATTTACCATAGGACCCATCTCATCATTTGAGCCATCATAATTCTCCCAAAACGCCTTATATTCTTCCTCCCACTCCTTTAAACTAATGCGATATTCACGCTCTAAAATCTGCAATAATCCGTGTGTGGTTGCACGATCTTTTAGCTCTTTGAAATTACGATCTAAAATATATTGAACCTTATTTAACGCAATATGCGTGCTTTTTGAAATTTCCTTTGCCCCAATACTTTGTAATTTTTCAAAATCTTCCATTTATTATCCTATCTATTAAGATTGCACCTGCTATGCTTACATTTAAAGAATCAAACTCTCTTTTTTGCGCAATTTTTAAATTTTGATTCATTTTCTTTAAAATCTTTGCATTTAGCCCTTTATCTTCAGCACCTAGAAATAAAGCTTTTTTGCCCTGCATAACCACACTAGATTCTTTGCCCTCTAAACTTGCACCAAGAAGCTCAAAGCCTGCAAATTTTAATTCATTTGCAACATCTAATGGATTATTTACAAGACAAAAAGGCATATCTAGCATTGCCCCAGAACTTGCACGCAAAGCCCCCTCTTGCTTAAATTCTTTTAATCCGCAAATTACGATCCCATCTACTCCTAACACAAAAGCTGTGCGAAAGAGCGCGCCAATGTTGCCTACATCACTAATCCCACAAAGAACTAGCACAAAATTCATAACCTTTAACGCGCTAAACTCTAATGGTATCAAAGGTGCAATTTCTAGCAAATAACCCTGATGATTTCCACCTCTTGCCAAGCTTTGAGCCTTTTTAGAATCCACGCGCACCAAAGGCACATTAAGTCTTGCAAATGCGTTAAATTGCTTCTTATCAATTTCTTTTGCAAGATAGACTTGTAAAATTTTATCTTTATGTTTTGTGAGAATATATTCTGCAATACGCTTACCATAAACAACCACTGATTCTATCCTATTTTTTCTTAAATTTTTTGCCTATTTCACTAAGCTTTGATAATAATCACTTGCACTTCCGCCTTTTATTTTTGCTAGAATTTTTGCCTTAATTTTAGGTGGAATCTCCAAAGATAGCAACATCTCTTCGCTAAGTGTGTGATTCTCTATGCTCTCTGCTTTATCCACAACCATTGCCCATTCACCCTTTAACAGTGCTGCGTTATTAGAAGCTTTTAGCATGTCTAAAACGGATTCCAAACTTCCCTTAAAGGTATTTTGATGTTTTTTTGTCAGCTCTTTTGCTAAAAACACTTGCCGATTTTTATCAACACATTCCATTGCTTCTAAGCTCTCAAGCAAACGATGTGGCGATTCATACAAAATAATAGGATAAGGATTTTTAAAAACAGAGGCAAAAAATTCTCTTTTGTCTTTTGGTTTGTGTGGGGGGAATCCCAAAAAAGTAAATTCTTTTTCTACAATTCCGCTAAATGCAGCTATAAGCGTTACTGCACTAATCCCACCTAAAACTTCAAAGGGGATCATATTCTCCTGTAAATATCGCACAAGTTCCACTCCCGGATCACTAATGCAAGGCATTCCAGCATCACTTAAAAATCCAATATTTTGTGAGAAAAATTCTAGTGAATTTCGCGCTAAAAATTCTCTTTGATTATGTGTGTGAAAGGAGTAGTAGATATAGCTTTTATCAGGTAGTAAATTGCGTTCCATTAGCAATGTAATGAGTTTTTTGCTAATCCTCGTGTCTTCACAAAGCAAAACATCACATTGCTTAAGCACTTCTAAAGTATGAAGAGTGATATCTTGTAGGTTACCAATAGGAGTGGGTAAAAATGTAACCATACAAGCTTATTTGAAGTTTAATTATTTGAGATTATATCTTTGTTTAAACTTCTCAACTCTTCCTGCTGTATCAACAACTTTATCTGAACCTGTGTAAAATGGGTGGCAGAATGATGAAATATCAATTCTAAGCTCTGGCTTTACACTCATCACTTCAATCTCTTTGCCACTTGTAACGCAAGTTACCTTGCAGGGAACATATTCAGGATGGATTCCTTTTCTCATTGTTTTGCCTTTGTATAAAGTAAATATAAAAGTTGTGATTTTACCTAAAAAATACTAAATTAAGTATAAATTCTACAAAGATTTAGAATATTTTTGTTAAGATTTTTTCTTTTAACCTAAACAAATAACGCAATGGAGTAAATATGATCACACCGCGCACCTTAAGTGGTTTTAAAGATAGACTTCCAAAAGAAGCTTATGCAAAATCAAAAATGCTAAAATGCATTGTAGAATCCTTTGAAAAGTTCGGATTTGCCCCAATTGAAACGCCACATTTAGAATATGCTGAAATCCTAAAAAAACAAGGGAGTGATGAAATTCAAAAAGAAATGTATCATTTTTTTGATCACGGAGAAAGAGAAGTTGCGTTGCGTTTTGATTTGACTGTGCCATTAGCACGCTTTATTGCGCAATATAAAAATGAAGTTGGACTTCCCTTTAAACGCTATTGTATTGGTAATGTTTTTCGTGGAGAGCGTGCGCAAAAAGGGCGTTATAGAGAATTTACACAATGCGATTTTGATTTTATTGGCACAGATAGCATTGGCGCAGATGTTGAAATCTTACAAGTGATTTATCAAAGTCTTTTTGATTTAGGAATTAACGATTTTACAATCCACATCAATCATCGCAAAATCTTCAATGGCTTAATGGAATTTCTAAATGCAGAAGAACACACTATTGAAGCTTTAAGAATCATTGATAAAATTGACAAAATTGGCAAAGAAAGCGTTTGTCAAGAGCTTAAAGACAAAACTCCGCTTAGTTTAGATTCTATTAATATGCTTTTAGATTTTATTGCAAAAACTCAAAAAGGAAGTGCGTTAGAACTCTTAGAAGAATTAGAATCCTTTAAAGCATTAAATCTCACATTAAAAAGCGGAATTGATGAATTAAATGCGCTTTGTAAAATTTTAGAACCACTAATTCCGGCAAAATTTTATAAAATCAATCTCTCAATTGCACGCGGACTTGGCTATTATACAGGCATTGTTTATGAAACTACCCTTGATAAATTGCCTAAACTTGGCTCTGTCTGCTCTGGTGGGCGTTATGACAATCTTACGCAAAATTTCTCTAAAGATTCTTTAAGTGGTGTTGGAGCAAGCATAGGATTGGATAGATTATTAGCAGGACTAGAAGAACTGCATTTAATCAAAGGTAACACTAATGTTGCAAATGCACTATTAATCGCGCTAGATTCTTTAGAATATGGCTACACTGCTGCACAAAATCTGCGCACTTTAGGGTTAAAGATTGAAGTTTATCCTGAGATTGTTAAACCCAAAAAATCTTTCGCCTATGCAAATGCAAAAGGATATAAATATGTAATTGTGCTTGGAAGTGAGGAGCAAGAGAAACAAACTTATTCTCTAAAAGATATGGAAAGTGGAGAACAATGGAATCATTTAAATGTGCAATCACTGATAAAACGACTAGATAATGCGTAGAATATTAAAAAATGCAAAAGAATTAATTTGTGAAGCCTTAAATGATAGATTTTCACATTTTAAGTTTAACTTTTAAAAGGATTCCTTATATGGAATCTTTTACTAATTTTTAAGTTTTTTTCAAAATTCCGATTTAATGCTACAATCAAAGAATCTTAAAAGTGAAGAATATTTAGAAAAGTTTTTTATGGCATTTTTGCGCTTTTTTGGATTTGATTAATGTGGTGCAGATGAGGTGAATTTACCTAAAAATGCAAAAATTTGTAAAACTTTATAATGTATTGTATAGCATGTAAAATCAATATCTCTTTGTTAAATCTCAAAGTAACAATGAGGAATTACTCTATCAAATCCTATCCAAATCAACGCATTAGGCAAATCAATCAAATTAAAAACTGCTATTGGGGATGGGGAGATTTTTTGGATATATTTAACAATAACAATTCTTTAGGGCTTGGAGAAGTGGGCAAACTTGGAAATTTCTTTAACTTTGATAGCAATGGCGATGGGTTTTAAACCACGAAGATAAGCTTTTTTCTAAGCTTAAAATCCGCGTGAATAAAGGAGATGACAAGGTTAGAATCGCAAAATTTAGTGATGTGATAAGCTGAATGGATTTGTATGATTTCATCGAAGGTAAAGAATAAAAAGAGAATTTACACATTTAAAATATGAAAGATAAAGCAAAACAACCACTTACAATTAGAAAGAATTTTACAATATATAAACCCTAAAGCTATAAACTTCAGGGTTTATTGTGGTTTATTCTTAAACTTTTGCCTCTTCGCGTCTTTGTAAATACTCCCAATATTCATCAACACGCTTTTGCCACTCTGCAATTAAATATTCATTTTCTGGTTTAAATAAATGCTTAAATCTAGCTTGAGCCCCTAAATAATCTCTTACAGGAACAACATTTTTAGGGCGATAAGTAATTCTTAACTCTCTACCATTAATGATTTCAAAAAGTGGAAACACTAAGGAATCCACCGCTAAATCACTCATTTCAACAGTTTCATTTGCAGGAAATCTCCACTCTGTCGTGCAGGCACTTAAGGCATTAATAAATGTAGGACCTTCTGTTTCAATAGCAGTTCTAATTTTTTTGCTCATATCTTTCCATTTATTAGGAGCAACTTGCGCAACATAAGGTGCGCCGTGTGCTGCCATAATAAAGAGCAAATCTTTTTTTCTATCTTTTTTTCCATAACTCACGCGTCCAGCAGGTGTAGTTGTTGTAGAAGCACCAAGTGGAGTTGAACCACTTCTTTGTCCTCCTGTATTCGCATACACTTCATTATCTAAACACACATAAGTAAAATCGTGTCCTCTCTCAAAACAACCACTAATAAATTGAAATCCAATATCATAAGTAGAACCATCGCCACCAAAAGCCACAAACTTGGGTTCTTTGTCGCTATAAAGCTTATTTTTTCTTTTGAGTGCCTTATACATTGCCTCTGCTCCAGCAATTGCTGTAGAGCTATTTTCAAATCCAATATGAATCCAAGGCACATCCCAAGAGGTATAAGGATACACAGCCGTGCTAACTTCTAAACAACCCGTAGAAGTTGCTACTAACAAAGGATGATCTGTTGCATTTAGCACTTCACGCACAATCATTCCATGCGCACAGCCCGGACACAAAAGATGCGCTCCTTCAAAACGCTCACTTGCTCTTGAATATTGTTTTAAATTTTTAATTTCACTCATTTAGCACTCCTTAATTAAATCCAAGTTTTGGACCTCTAAGCCCAATAAACTGCTGTGCTTGATGTGTTAGCTTCCCAGCCTTTGCATTATCTTGTAATTCTTTAATGATTTCTTGCAAATGATTTTGCGTCAAATCTCTTCCACCAAGCCCGTAAATATAATTGCTCACTACCGGTTTATTTACTCCGCCATAAAGTGCCGCAACACCTTCATTAAAGAGCATTCCCATAGCGCCTGCTGGCAAACTTCTATCCAAAAACGCAACAGCTTTCACGCCTTGCAAAACAGCACAAAACTCCTTGTAAGGAAAAGGTCTAAGCACACGAATACTTACAACACCAGCCTTGATTCCATTTTTTCTTGCTTCTTTTACTGCCACACGCGCTGATTCCACAGTTGTTCCAAGAGCTACGATCGCAACTTCTGCATCTTCTAAATCGTAAGTTTCCACAACATTATATTTACGTCCTGTCAATTTTTCAAACTCTTCAAATGTGCGTTCAATCACTGGCATTGATTGCATAATTGCGTGATGAAGTTGTGCTTTATGCTCAAAATGCCAATCTTCTTCAGTTTGAGAACCATAAGTTGCTGGACGCTCAAAATCTAACATTGCATTTTTTGGTTTATAATCTCCAATAAATTTATAAGCCACTTCATCACTTAATGGACGCACGCTTTGTGCGGTATGCGAACAAATAAAACCATCTTGATGCACCATTACAGGCAATCTCACTTCATAATCTTCTGCGATTTTAAAAGCCATTAGATTAAAATCATACGCTTCTTGTGGATTATAAGTGCAGAGATTAACCCAACCTGCATCACGCCCTAAATACATATCAGAGTGATCTCCATTAACATTTAATGGACTCGCAAGTGCGCGATTTACAACATTTAACACGATAGGCAAGCGCATTCCAGATGCTTGATAAAGCACTTCTACCATTAATGCAAATCCTTGTGAGCTTGTTGCAGTTGCTACACGCCCTCCTGCTGCTGCAGCTCCGACACAGCCACTCATTGCGGCGTGTTCAGATTCCACCATTACAAACTCGCCATCAATATAACCATTAGCAAGAAAGGTTGCATAATTTTGCACAATTGGCGTTGATGGTGTAATGGGATAGGCAGAAACCACATCAATTTGAGCTTGACGCATTGCGTGGCTTGCCGCCATATTTCCATCCCAAACTTCTACTTCTTGTAATTCATAAACTTCTGCCATTATCAATCCTTTTTTTTACTTTCTTTTGCAGGCCATTTTGCAAGAGCCACTTCATTTGTTTCATAATCATTAAACATTAACAAGGATTTTGGATTTGTAGGACAAACTTCAACACACACACCACAGCCCTTACAATGCACATAATCTACACCACTCATTTTTTCTTCTCTAACTAAAATTGAAGAATCTGGACAATACACCCAACAAAAATAGCAATTAATACAATGATCTTGATTAAATACAGGTTTTTCAACACGCCAATGCGCTACGCTTGCGGTGTAAGAGCTATCCTCTCTATACTCCCTAGAATCCGCGTGTTGTTCTACCATTTCATTTCCTTTTTTGTTAAAAGGAAACAACACTGATCCTGCTTCAAATTCATTCCATCCCTTATATTCCATTGTATTACTCCTTTTATTTTACTGCGTTATAGGCTTTTTTAATGACTTCCATATTTGCGTCAATGATTTTTTGTGGAAGTTTTTTCCCTAATACTTTCTTAAAAGATTCCAAGAAAAAATCTAGCTCTAATGCACCTGAAATTTTCAAAAAAGCCCCAAGCATCGGTGCATTTGGGATTGACTTACCAAAAGCTTCTAAAGACAATCCAATACAGTCTAGGATATAAACTTCTTTATCTTTAAGTTCAGGCTTACTTTCTAAAAACTCTTTTTTGCTTAAATGTGTTGTAATAATATATTTCGTTGTTTCTTTTGCATTTGCACAAATATCTGTAATATACACTAAGCCTGGATCAATCACCAAAATATAATCCGGATTCATAAACTTTTCGTGATTTAAGATTGGATTATCATCAATTCTATTATATGCAGTCATCGCTGCACCTCTTTTTGCTGAACCATAAAATGCAAATGCTTGCACTTCTTTGCCTGTGCCAGCAATCACATCCGCTAAACCTTTTGCTCCGGTTACTGCGCCTTGCCCTGCACGGCTATGCCATCTAATCTCAAGCATACTGCCTCCTAAATAATTTATTTCATATAAATTCTAAAAAATCCACACTAAAAAATCTCTTTTGCAATAAGAAACGCTAAAAATTTTTTAGCAAAACTTATAAAATTGTGTAAAAATCACTCAACAAACCTTGAAAAATCCTGTTTTAACGCATTTTATTAACAACTAAATACAAGTTTATTTATGTTTCTTTTAGTAACAAATAAAACTTTTGACTCTTAAAACAGATTCTATTACAATTATCAAAATGTAGAATCTAAAAGGCTAAAATATGGAATCTAAAAATTTATTTGATAACATTTTCTTGGCACTAAATGCTAAAACTGCGCAAGAAAAATGCACTCTTGTGCAAGAAATCTGGGAGAATTTTACACATTTCAACTTGGATTATTCTGCAACTATTTCTTTAGGGATTCCAACTTTTGCCAATTTTTGTCAAATTCTCCCTCCTAAAAAAGTCCCTCAAGGAAAATACCTAAAAACAGATTTAAACGCTGCCCATTTGTTACACTCTATTGCACATATTGAATTTTCCGCCATTGACTTAGCACTAGATTGCGCCTATCGTTTTAGGGGGCTACCTAAAGAATACTATAAAGACTGGTTAGAAGTTGCAAGCGAAGAAGTGAAACATTTTTTAGCCTTAGAAAATCTTTTGCAAACCCTAGGCTTTAAGTATGGAGATTTTGGTGTGCATAGCTTGCTTTTTGATGCAATGAAAACTTGCAATGTTTTGTTAGATAGAATTGCTTTGATTCCGCGTGGAATGGAGGCTGTTGGCTTAGATGTAAATCCTTTTTTATGTGCAAAAGTTAGCAGTAGCACACATAAAATTAAAAATGTGCTTTTAGAAGTTTTAGAAATGATTTTGCACGATGAAATTAGCCATGTTAGCAAAGGCAATGTATGGTTTAATTATGTTTGTGCAATTCAAAAGATTCCGATAAATGCGCGCCCTAGCACTTATATAGAAATTTTAAAGCGCTATCATTTCTCCTTTCCTAAAGCAAATGCAGAACTTAACACACACGCAAGATTACAAGCTGGCTTCACTAAAGAAGAGCTTGCGCTTCTACAAAACACTTCTTTTGCTTCCAAAAATCCCAAGTAATATTGATTTTATGATTGTGTAGTTACTTTTGAAAGTTGATATCTAAAAAAACCTTTTGCTTTTAAAAGTGCTAGAATTTTTAATGCAAGTGCGGATAGGGGGATAGTAGTGAGTTCTTGTGGGGTGAAAAATTCTAAGTTTTTAGCACAATATTGTGTGGCTAGATAGCAATGAATACTTAGATTGTATTTAGTGTAAGAATGTTTTAAGATTCCAATATTTTGGAGATTTGTGGAATCTTTTTTGGAGATTTCTGGGAAGTTGTAGAGTCCAAAATAGAGTTTTTGTGTGCTTTTAACAAGTGCGATTTTAGAGTCTTTAAGAAGAATTGCATAAAAAAGAGTTTTTTTTAAGTTGCGTCTAGATATGTTTTTTGTGAGTTGTTCTAGCACATCTTTGCCTTTGCAAAACATTTGCAAGGGACAAATTTCACATTTTGGTGCTTTTGCTTTACAGATTAATGCGCCTAAATCCAATAAAGCTTGATTATGATTAAAGGCATCTTGTGGATTTAAAATAGCTTTTGCTTGTTGTTCTAGTTGTTTTTGCGTTGGGGATTTTAGAGCAAAAATGCGTGTTAAAATGCGTTTGATGTTGGAATCTACAAAACTCACATTTAAATCATAACCAAAGCAAGCCACAGCTCCAGCAGTGTAAGGTCCAATCCCCGGGAGTTTGATGAGATCTTTAACTTCTTTTGGAAGTCCTGTGTTAGCACAAAGTTGTGAGAGTTTTTGTAAATTTCTAGCGCGCGTATAGTAGCCTAATCCCTGCCAAGCACGTAAAATCTCCTCTTCTTTAGCTGTGCTTAGAGCTTTTAATGTGGGGAATTTTTCTAAAAATGGGAAAAAGTAGTTTTCTAATACAACTTTCACTCGTGTTTGTTGAAGCATTATCTCGCTAATTAGCACCGCATAAGCACGGTTTGGAATCTCTTTATTGCGCCACGGGAGAGAGTGGCGTCCATTTTTTTGATACCAATTAAGAAGAGCGTCTTGTAATTTTTGCATTAAAGATATGGAATAATATGTTCTTTGTAAAGTCTAAGAATCTTTTTAGAGTCTTCAAGTTTAGATGAAAGAAGTTTTAGTAAAAGTGTTGTGATTGGCACTTGTTTTTTAAGTTCTAAAATTTGCTCTAAACAATCTTGTGGAGTGCCAATAATCATATTTTCTAAGATTTTATCTTTGCTGAAAAATTCTGCTCTAAATTCTTCATAATCTGTTGTTTTAATGATGGCTTCAAAGGTTGGATTTGACTCATTGGCGCGCAACATACATTGAGAAAAAATATCTGCTCCAATTTGCGCTTGTTCTTGTGCCTTGCTTCTGTCTTCATCTATGTAAATCGCGCGCGTTAGAGCAAACTCAAAAGATTTTGTTGCACCATTTTGCATAAAGAGTTCGTAAAATTCTTTTGCTTTTTTTACTTCAAGTGTGAAAGCGCCTAAGAGATTATAGCCACGTTTTGCGGAATCTTTTAGTGTTTGTTCATCTAAGCTTGCTACAAAAAATGGGATTAATCCCTTAGGGTGTGGGCGGATTGAAACATTATTAATCTCAAAAAACTCACCTTCAAAATTCACTTGATCTTTAAAGAGTAAATTATGAATAATTTCTGCATTTTCTAGCATAATTTTGCGATTATTTGCTGCATTATGCCCCATAGCAATATCAAAAATTGGAAAAGCCCCACGCGCAAATCCAAACAAAAATCGTCCTTTGCTAAGTAAATCTAGTGTGGCAATCTCTTCTGCAAGTTTAATGGGATGATAATGTGGTAATAAAATTGCCGCAGATCCAACTCTAATGTGTTTTGTGCGTGCTAGTGCGTGACTAATTAATGCAATGGGTGCTGAACAAAGTGTGAAACTATTAAAGTGATGTTCTCCAAGCCAAGCTTCATCAAAACCTAGAGAATCTGCATATTCTACTAATTCTAGTGCATTAGCAATTGCTAGAGTTTCGTTATTTTCCCAATTTTCAATAAGATCAAAAATACCGCTTTTCATAACTTGCCCTCTCTTATAATGTTTGCATATCAATGACATAACGGAATTTTGCCTTACCGCTTGTTAAGTTTGCATAGGCTTTATCAATTTCATTAGCGCAAATGATTTCAGTTTCTGGATAGATTTTATGCTTTAAAGAATAATCTAGCATTTCTTGTGTTTCTTGTATGCCGCCAATAAGAGAGCCATAGACTTTGCGTCCTGCACTAAGAACTAGGTTTGTAATATCAATCTTGGGACTAACTTCACTTGGTGGAAGACCTACAATAGCAAGCTCTCCACCAAATTTTAAGAGATTAATATAATCCATAGGATCATAAGAAGTTGGAATCGTAGAAATAATAAGATTAAAGCGTTCTTTTATATTGTGTGTGCAATCAAAAAGTTGCGTTACACCTAATTCTAATGCTTCTTTTTCTTTGTTTTTATTGCGTGCAAAAACATAAACTTCAGCACCCATTGTTAAAGCATATTTTACCGCCATTACTCCAAGTCCTCCAAACCCTGCAACAGCAACTTTATCTCCTTTTTTTACGCCACTAAACTTAAGGGGAGAATAAGTTGTAATCCCAGCACAAAGTAAGGGTGCTACCTTATCCAAAGGGGCATTTTGCGGCACGCACACTGCAAAATGTTCATTAACTACAATATTATTAGAATATCCTCCATAAGTTGGCTCATTATTGTGAAAGCAATCTTGACAATTATAAGTAAAGATGCACTTTTGACAAAACTGCTCTTGACTTCTTTTGCACGCTTCACACTCTCCACAGCTATTTACCATACAGCCAACACCAGCATAATCGCCGACTTTAAATTTACTCACCTCGCTACCTACTGCAACAACTCTTCCTGCAATTTCGTGTCCTGGAACCATTGGGTAAATCCCTGCATGCCACTCACTGCGGGCTGAATGAATATCACTATGACAGATCCCTGCAAATAAAATTTCAATTACAATATCCTTTTCTCCCATACAATGGCGCGTGAAAGAAAATTTTTCAAATTTAGAATCTTTATTTTTCACTGCATAGCCAACTGCTGGAATCCTTTGTCCTAAAGGAATAGTTTTAAAATCCTGCATAGAAATCCTTTGAATTTGAGATTTGAAATTATATGCTTTAATCCTTTAAAAAGTTGCTAAAATTATGGATAATTTTTAAGTTAAAGGCTTGTAAGAGTGATTGTGGATAGTTTCACGCTTTTGGAATTTTTAAAAAGTAAGGAATTGTTGCCTAAGCTAGAATTGAAGTTAGAATTAGATTTGGATTGTAAGAATCCAAAATATTGGTGGTGGCCCAATGCGTTAAGTTTTGAAGTAATTGTAGGTGCGATTTTGGTACAAAATACGCGTTGGGAGCAAGTGGAAATTGCACTAAATATTTTAAAGAGTAAAGAAGTTTTAAGTGCGGAGATTCTAGCAAAATTACCTTTGAAACATTTAGAGGAAATGCTTAAAAATGTCGGGTTCTTTCGTCAAAAAGCAGCGCGTTTGCAAATGCTATGTTGGAATCTTTTAGAGGATTTTGGAGATTATTATAACTTTTGTGAAAATGTGGATAGGGAGTGGTTATTAAATCAAAAAGGAATCGGATTTGAAAGTGCTGATGCGATTTTAAACTATGCTTTAGGGCGTGAAGTGATGGTAGCGGATACTTATACTTATCGCTTGCTTAAAGGATTTGATTATGAGTTGGACTCTTATGAAGCAATGCAAGAGTGGCTAATGCAAGGTTTGGTAGAAAATTATGATAAAGTGTGTAAAATGTATGGATTTGAGATCCCGCTTAGTTTGCTTTATGCACGTTTTCACGGAAAAATTGTAGAGTATTCTAAAAAGGAAAAATAATGGAATCTAAAATGCAAATTTCAGAAAGTCTAGAGTTGTTTTTACAAATTTGTAAAATCCCACACGCTAGTAGTGATACTAAATTGTTAAAAGAGTGGATTGTTCAATACGCGCATCAATGTGGAGCAAGTGTGCAATGTGATACAAGTGGAAATATTCACTGTATTAAAGGTAAGCCAAAACTATGCTTGCAAGGGCATTATGATATGGTGTATGTATCAAAAAATGCGCATTTTAGTGTGGAACCAGAGTTTATTAAAGAAGATGAAAAGCTGTATTTACAAGCAAAGGATTCTTCTCTTGGGGCAGATAATGGGATTGCTGTGGCTTGTGCTTTGATTGCTTTAAGGGATTGTGAGAACCTTGAATGTCTTTTTACAAATGATGAAGAAATTGGAATGATAGGAGCAAACCATATTGCTTTAAATTTACAAGCGGAATTTATGTTAAATTGCGATAGCGAAGAGATTAATGAAGTGGTTTGTGGCTGTGCTGGGGGTTATGATTTGGAATCTAAAATTGAAATCCCGCTTTTAAAACTCCCACAAAATTGTGAGTTTTACACTTTAAAATCTCAAGGCTTTAGTGGTGGGCATAGTGGGATTATGATTCATAAAAAGATCCCAAATGCGATTCTTGAGTGTGCAAAACTTGCAAAAACTTTGATGGATAATGGAGCGTTTATTATAGAACTTAATGGTGGAGAAAAACGCAATTCAATTCCAGTTGGAGCAGAACTTTGCGTGGCAATTCCAAAAGAGAATTTGCAAAAATGTGAGAAAATCTTTGAGAGTTTGAAAGATTTTTATGTGGAAAAGTCGGAATCTAAAACGCATTATTGTGAGATAAAGCCTTTGCTTGATGCGATTTTGGAAATAGAAAATGGTGCGCTTGTAATGCGTGAGAATATGCCAATTTTATCAAGTAATATTGGAATCTTAAGACAAAATATAAAGCAACATTTCGCCATTTTTAGTTTGATTGCTATGGGTAGGGGAAATGTGGAATCTTTAATGCAAGAGCATTTACAAAAAGAAAAAGAAAAACTAGAAAAACTTGGCTTTAGCGTAGAAGTGCAAGAGTATTATGCTCCTTGGGAGAGAGAAGATAATGCTTTTATACAAAAAGTGTGGGAGATTTATAAAAAATTTGGTGCAAATGTGAAACTAAAGGAGATTCACGCAGGGCTAGAATGTGGAATCTTAAAACAAAAATACCCTAAAATCAGCTTTGTTTCTATTGGTCCAACTATCCTTAATCCGCACTCTATAAAAGAAAGGTTAGATATAGAGAGTTTTAAGGCTTTTGAGTGTTATTTAAAAGAAATTCTAAAAAGATTTGAAGCAATTTAGAAAAATGCAAAAGAGTTTTTGATACAATGGCGCTAAATTTTGATTTTTAGGACTTTATTAATGTTTCAACATAAATGGAAAATTTTAATTGCTAGTGTGGCTTTTAGCGTGTCTGTTGGATTCGCAGCACCTTCATTGGTAAGTGGAATTGCTTTTTTTGTTAATGGAGATCCTGTTACTTTGATTGAGCTTTACAAAATGCAGCAAAGAGAGAAAATCTCACAAGATGCTGCAGTAGATCGATTAATTAATGAGCGTTTGCACGAAGAAGAGATTAAAAAGCGCAAGCTTATTGTTAATGATTTAGAAATTGAAGATGAAATCCAAAGAATCGCCAAGCAAAACAAGACGACCCCTGAAAAAGTGCGTAAATATATAGAAGGAAATGGCGGAAGTTGGCAGGCTTATAAAGAAGATATTGAAAAAGAAGTTTTAAAACGCAAGCTTTATCAAAGCATTACGCAAGAGAGTTTAAGAATGGTAGATGATAAGGAAGTGCGTGAATATTACAATGCAAATCAAAGAGAGTTTTTAATTCCACAAAGCATTGATGTTGTAAAGTTTTATAGCAAAGATAGTGCAGCAATTGAGCGCGTTGTGCAAAGTGGTGGAAAATCTGTTGCACCAAATGTAAAAAAAGAGAATGAGGTACTGCAAACTTCAGCACTTAATCCACAAATTGTGCTGTCTTTTGCGCAAGGGAAAGTAGGTGGATTCACTCCAATTTTTCCTATTGGAGACGATTATGTAGCATTTCTAATTAAAGAAAAGCATAATCCTGTGCTTTTGCCTTATGAAAGTGCTAAAAACATTGCATTACAAAAAATTATGCAACACAAAGAAAATTATGTGATTTATGAGTATTTTGAAAAACTACGCTCAAATGCAAAAGTTAATATTGTGCGTTTAAACTAAAATTTAGGAGATAAAATGAAAAACTTAACAAAACTTGGAATCTTTTTTGTGGTAATGGGGGCTTTGATGATAAATGGATGTGCAAACTCGCAAGAGAAATACAATATTGTTCCAAACAATCCACAATCTGTAAAATGCTACAATGAAGGCACAAATACTGCTAGAAATTGTGATGATACGGATTATAATAAGGTTTTAGAATCTAAAAACGAGTGGAAGATTAGTGCATATAGTTATAAACACGCTGTAACTCCTCTAAAAAGCGATGCAGAACATAATTATAATGTGCGTTTTGAAAAAGGAATGATTAATGGAAGTTTTGGTTGCAATAACTTCTTTGGCGCATATAGCTTAAAAGATGGAATCTTAAAAGTGGATAATGCAGGAATGACACGTAAAATGTGTGATAAAGAAGCAATGACACACGAAACAATGATGACAGAGAATTTCTTAAACGCACAAACAAAGATTTTAGTTGTTAAAGAAGAGAATAAAATGGGTAAAATTTTCTTTTTAGGTAAGGATTTTTATCTAGTATTAGACTAGTTAGTAAAGTTTAAAGAAAGATTTATCAAAGTTACAATAGGCTTCTAAAAAGCTATAAAGGCTTAAAGAATTATAAAGGCTATATATGTGGGTTACAAAATCCTATGATGATAAATTTCAGCAAGAATACAAAATAGAGCGCAAACTTTTAGAGGCTAAGGGGGCAAAACATACTTTGGAGTTGTTTAACTCTGAAGCCTTTGGTGAAATTGCTTTGCTTAATGAGGGGCTATTATTAAAGAATCTATTATGTGTGCAAAGTGAGCTTTTAGCGCATTTAAGTGCTTGTTCTCATAAGAATCCAAAGCGTGTGTTGATTACTGGAAGTTTTAATCTTGAGATTGCTTTTGAGTTTTTGCGTCATAGTGCATTACAAGTGGATTTTTTGCAGTTTGATTTGAAAGTATTAGAATCTTTAATTAGTTTCCTGCCGCATTATAAGGAAGTGATGGAAGCAGAGAGATTCCAACTTATTCCACAACTTAGCCAAGAATTTTTAGAGCAAAACTCGCAAGAAGGAAGTGCGAAATACGATATTATCTTATCTTTTGATGAAAATGCTAATGCTTACAACAAGCTTTTGCAAAATGATGGAATCTTGGTAACGCGCACTGCACAGATTTTGTTAGATGTTAAAAAAGTTAAGACGCAGTTGGAATCCTTAGGGGATTTTGCAATTAAAATGCCATTTTTTGCGCCCTTATCAATTTTGCAGGATTGTTACATTTTTGCCTCCAAACTTTATCATCCAACAGCAGATATTCAACTTCAAAGAGCAGATATGCTTGAAGACTTAGAATATTATCATGCGAACTTACATTTAAGTGCATTTGTGTTGCCAAAATCTGTGAAATTGGCATTACTTGGAGTGGCAAAAAATTGAATCTAAAATATGCCATTGCGCTTAGTGGCGGTATAGGAAGCGGAAAAAGCACAGTTGCTTCTTTGCTTAAACTTTATGGCTATTATGTGATTTGTGCAGATTCTATTGCACATCAAGTATTAGAAGAGAGCAAGGATTCTGTGCTTAGGATATTTGGAGATGAAATTTTAAATGCTGAAGGCAAGATTGATCGCAAAAAGCTAGGTAAAATCGTGTTTGCTAATGCAAATTTGCGTAGAGAATTAGAAGCAATCTTACACCCAAAAGTTAAAGCAGAGATTTTACAGCAGGCGCAGAAACAAGAGCAAAAAAAAACTCCTTATTTTATAGATATTCCTTTATTTTTTGAGCGTGGTGATTATCCAATTAAAAATTCTTTATTGATTTTTACCACACAAGAATTACAGATTGCGCGTTTAAAAGAACGCAATGGTTTCAGCAAAGAAGAAGCTCTTAGCCGTATAAATGCACAAATGCCATTAGAACAAAAGCGTGTTATGGCAAGTTATGTGATTGAAAATTGTGGGAGTTTGGAGTCTTTACAGCAAGAGTTGGAGAATTATCTGCAAAGTCCAAATTTTAAAATTTAATTTAGCTTTATTTGTTATAATTTTTGTTTTTATTTAGAGTGTAGGGGTGTTAGCTCAGCTGGGAGAGCGCAACGCTGGCAGCGTTGAGGTCAGGAGTTCGATCCTCCTACACTCCACCACTTGTGCGTCCGTAGCTCAGCTGGATAGAGCAACAGGTTGCGGTCCTGTAGGTCGGGGATTCGAATTCCTCCGGGCGTACCACTTCTAAACTTCTTTTAACGCTTGCTAGATTTTAGGAATCTTATGTTTTGTATCTATGGAAAATACCAATATGAAAAGCCTTTGTCTTCTGTTGTGTGTTTTAAGAGCGCGGATGTTATGGAATCTTTTTTAAAAATCCAGAATGATAAGCGTGGCTTTTGGGTGGGATATATATGTTATGAAGCACTAAGTAAAACAGAATCCAAAACCCCATTATTAGAGTTTGTTTTATTTAGTGAGCGCAAAAAATGGAAGCAAAATTATATAAAAAGCGATTTTATTTTTTCTCAACCTTTATTTTATCCAAGCGTGTTAAAAGATTTAAATAAAGGTTCTTATGCGCAGGCTTTTTCACGCATTAAAGATGAGTTGAGTGCTGGAAATACTTACCAAGTTAATTTCACTCAAGATCTGCATTTAACAAGTCATTGTGATGGGTTTGAGATTTTTAAGGCACTTCATCAAAGACAAAAAACTCCTTATTGTTGTTATTTTAAAAGTGAGTTTGTAGAAATTATTTCGCTATCTCCAGAGCTATTTTTTAAAAAAAGAAAAGAGAAAATCACCTTTGCACCAATGAAAGGAACAATTAAGCGTGGTCAAAATAGCAAGCAAGACAAGCAATTAAAGAAACTTTTAAAAAGCGATTCTAAAAGTCAAAGTGAAAATTTAATGATTGTTGATTTATTGCGTAATGATATGAGTAAAATTATCAAACTTGGTTCGCTTAAGATTCCATATTTTTTAAAAGTTTTAAAATTTAAAACACTCTTTCAAATGATTTCTATTCTAAAAGCACGTCTAAAAACAAAGGATTTAGGAGAAATTTTTTCAGCAGTGTTTCCTTGTGGATCAATCACAGGTGCTCCAAAGCTCTCAACAATGCGTGTGATTGCAGAGTTGGAACAAAGAGAACGAGGCGTGTATTGTGGTGCTTTGGGTGTTATTAAGGATGAGAGAGCAACTTTTAGCGTGCCGATTCGAACTTTGAGTAAAGACTCTAAAGAGAGTTTTTATCACTATGGTGTAGGAAGTGGGATTGTGTGGGATTCTAATTGTGAAGAAGAATTTAAAGAATTGCAACTTAAAGCGCAGTTTTTAACTCCAAAACTAGATTTTATGCTTTTTGAAACAATGCTAATGTATGAAGATAAAATTTTTTTATTATATCATCACAAAAAACGATTGATAAATAGTGCAAAAAAGCTTGGATTTAGAACACATAAACTTGGATTTTTAGAAGAAATTGAAGAGATTGAAATGCCAAAGAATTTAAGTTTAGATGATTTTTTAACGTTAAAGTCAAAAAAATTAGAATCGCTTTTTACAGAAATAAAAAAGATTCCATATTTTCAAGATTTACAAGGTGATGAACAATGTTATAAAGTGCATTTAATTTTGCAAAAAAATGGAGATTTTTCACTTAAGGCAAGCCTCTTAGACTCTATAACAACAAATCAAGTTAAAATCGCAAATGCGCCTTTAAACTCTCAAAACGACTTGCTTTATCACAAAACAACTTTAAGGGCTAAGTTGCCTAAAAATTGCTTTGATGTGTTGTATTTTAATCAAAACAATGCGTTATGTGAAGGATCTAGAAGTAATCTTGTGCTTTTAAAAGATGGGCAATTTCTCACTCCGTCTTTAAAATGTGGAATGCTTGGAGGGACTTTACGTGAAGTTTTATTGCAATGTGGAATCTTAAAGGAGCAAGTGTTATTAAAAGAAGATTTAAATGGTGCGAAAATATTTTGCATTAATTCTTTAAGAGGCGTTGTGCCTGTGGAGCTAGTGTAATGCGTGTGCTACTTGTGGATAATTATGATTCTTTCACTTATAATTTAGATTACTATTTAAAAGAGCTTGGAGTAAAGGTGTGTGTGGTGAAAAATGATTTTGCGCCAATTTCTAAAGCTGTCGTATTTGCAGAAGATTTTGATTGCTTAATGATTTCACCGGGTTTTGGAAGTCCTTTGGATTCTGGGATAAGTTTGGAGTTGCTTAAAGTCTTTGCCCCTAGTAAAAATATTTTAGGGATTTGTTTGGGGCATCAGTGTATTGCGCAAGTTTTTGGTGGAAAAGTAGAAAAAATGCAAGAACCAATGCATGCAAAACGCACCTTGTGTTATCATTATCCAAACGCACTCACACAAGGGATTAAGAATCCTTTTAAAGTGGCTTTGTATCATTCTTTGTATGTGAGTAAATTAGGTGATTGTGAAATGTTGGGATATAGCATACTGCAAGGACAAAAAATTCCAATGTTACTAAAGCATAAGCGTTACAACACTTATGGAGTGCAATTTCACCCAGAATCTATTTTGCAAGAGAGCGGGAAAAGGATTTTGAAAAACTTTTTAAAGCTTAAAAAGATTTCATAATTTTATAAACCTCGCTCTTATTTAACACTAAATTTTAAGTTATTGTGTTAGCATTGCGCTACATTTTTAAAAAAGGAATCTTATGCCATTATTAGATAGTTTTAAAGTTGATCACAAGTTAATGCCAGCTCCAGCAGTGCGCCTTGCAAAGACAATGCACACACCAAAGGGAGATACAATTAGTGTATTTGATTTGCGTTTTTGCAAACCTAATGTTGAAATCCTAAGCGAAAAAGGAATCCATACACTAGAACACCTTTTTGCCGGCTTTATGCGCGAACATTTAAACAGCAGTGCAGTAGAAATTATCGACATCTCTCCTATGGGTTGTCGCACAGGTTTTTATATGAGCTTAATTGGTGCGCCAAGTGCGGAATCTGTAAAGAATGCTTGGGAAAATAGTATGCAAGATATTTTAAAAACAACGCAAATCCCAGAAGCAAACCCACTACAATGTGGCACTTATGCAATGCACTCTCTTGATGAAGCAAAAGAAATCGCACAAAATATGCTAAATAAGGGCATAGGGATTATGGATAATGAAGCGTTAAAGCTTGATTTATAATGACACAAGATTCTTATTTAAGCGCCATAAAAACACTCAATTTGTGGGCTAGGCATTATTATGTTTTAGATGATCCTATTGCAAGTGATGAAGAATACGATCTTTTATATCATCAAGTGCTAGATTATGAAGCGCAAAATCCAAAATCTATCGCCAAAGATTCTCCAACGCAACGCGTTGGCGATAAAGTGTTAGAATCCTTTAGCAAATCCGAACACATTAAAAGAATGTGGAGCTTAGAAGATGTGTTTAATGCAGTAGAAGCACAAGAGTGGATTGCACGCTCAAAGCGCGCTTTAGGACTTGATTCTAATGCGCCAATACTCTTTAGTGTAAGTCCCAAGTTTGATGGAGCAAGTCTAAATCTGCTCTATGAAGATGGAATCCTAAAATGCGCTGCTACAAGAGGTGATGCTTTTATAGGAGAAGATGTTACACAAAATGCACGCACAATCCCTAGTATTCCCTTAAGCATTGCATATAAAGGACGCATTGAAATTCGTGGAGAATGCGTGATTAGTAAAAATGATTTTGAAGCATTAAACGCAAAACGGCAAAGCAATGGAGAGAGTCTTTTTGCAAATCCTAGAAATTGTGCAGCAGGGAGTTTGCGCCAACTTGATCCAAAAATCACAGCAAGTAGAAAATTACAATTTATCCCTTGGGGTGTTGGAGCGTGCGATACTAGGGATTTTATGGATTTTATTAGCACAAATTCAACAACACAAAATGGCTTTTTTGCTCTAATGGAAGGGATTTATGCTTTAGGATTCCAAAAACCACCATTTACAGAACTCTGCTCCAATTATGATTCCATCAATACAGCCTACCAAACACTTCTACAAGCGCGTGAGAATTATGAGATTATGCTTGATGGAATGGTGCTTTGCGTTGATGACTTTCATCTACAAGAACAACTAGGCTTCACAATCAAATCCCCGCGCTTTGCATGTGCTTATAAATTTCCAGCCCTAGAAAAGCGTGCAAAAATTTTAGGCATTACGCTTCAAGTAGGTAGAACAGGCGTGATTACTCCTGTAGCGGAACTTGAACCTGTGTTATTAGAGGGAGCAAAAATTAGTCGCGCAACTTTGCATAACTTTGATGAAATGCGCAAAAAAGATATTCAAATCAATGATTTTGTTGTGCTAATTAGAAGTGGCGATGTGATTCCAAAAATCATCAAATCCCTGCCTTCCCTACGCGATGGCACACAATATCCTTGTGCGATTCCAACACAATGTCCAATTTGCAATAGCGCACTTTTAATAGAAGAAAAACTTATTAAATGCCAAAATCTAAATTGCCACGCAAGAATCAAAAACTCCATTACGCATTTTGCTAGCAAAAAGGCATTAAACATTGATGGCTTAGGAGAAAAAATCGTAGAGCTTTTGTTTGAACATAAAAAGATTCAAAGCATTGAAGATATTTTCAAGCTAAAAGCTAGTGATTTAGAAGGCTTAGAAGGCTTTAAAGAAAAGAAAATTAACAACCTAATAGAAGCCATTGCTAATGTTAGGGGTGTGGATTTATGGAGATTTATCAATGCGCTTGGGATTGAACATATTGGAGAAGGTGCTAGCAAAAAACTAGCAAATGCCTATGGTTTGGAGTTTCACACAAAAACTTATGAAGATTTTATTGCACTTGATGGCTTTGGAAGTGAAATGGCGGAATCTTTGGTAGAGTTTTGCAATGTCAATCAAACAAGGCTTTTGCGCTTGTTAGAATCTATTGCGCCAATTTGTCAAAATCAAGTGGTAGATTCTAAAATTTCTGGTAAAACCTTTGTGATTACTGGCACACTTCCCAAAAAACGAGAAGATTACCAAGAATTACTAGAATCTCTAGGGGCAAAAGTTAGCGCAAGTGTATCTAAAAAAACTGATTTTTTACTTTGTGGAGAGGATGCTGGCTCAAAGCTTATAAAAGCTAAAGAACTAGGCGTTAAGATTCTAAACGCACAAGAACTCCAAGATTTACTAAAGCCTTAAGTCCAATGAAGTTCCTAACAAATTCTAGGTAATAGCTCTCCGCTTGGATAGTCTAAAAAGCGTTTTGCACCAAAAGAAGTCTCTAAAACGACGCGTTTTGGATTTTTATTTGTGGTATAGCCAATAATTGCCGCATTTGGTGCGCCATTTTTATGGAGAATCTCTAAGGCTTGCTGTGCTTCATTTTGTGCAATACTTAGCACGCACATTCCCTCATTTGCAAGATTATAAGCTTCAAATCCTAGCAACTCACAAATTCCATTCACTTGTGGCAATATCGGTAAGTTGGAATCCAAGATGGTAATACCAATATTTGAAGCTTGCGCCCATTCGTTTAGGACACTTGCGATTCCACCGCGCGTAGCATCTCTTAATGCATAAAGATTGAGATTTGCAGAAAAGAGTGGTTCTAAAATCGGATAAAGCAAGGCGCAATCGCTTTGTAAAGTACTATTTAGATTAATGCCTTCTCTGCTAGAATAAATCACAGCTCCGTGTGTGCCGATATTTCCACTCACAAGAATTGCAGAATTTATTGGAATCCTAAAAGCACTCAAGTGCAAATGTGGATACATAAGCTCACCCATTGCTGTCGTGGTGATGAAAATCTTATCTAATGCACCTTTTGGGAGGACTTTGGTGTCTGCTGAAATGAGTTTTGCGCCACTTTCTTTTAAGGTTACAGAAAAGGATTCCACAATTCGTGATAAATCACTCATTTTTAAACCTTCTTCTAACATAAAACTTGCACTTAAATATTTTGCTTTTGCCCCCATCATCGCAATATCATTGCAACTACCACACACACTAAGTTTGCCAATGTCTCCACCTGCAAAGAAGATTGGTGATACCACATAACCATCGGTGCTTATTGCGTAAATGTTGGAATCTATTTTCACAACTCCAGCATCTTCTCCTCTGCCTATTACACAACCTTCTAAAAAAGGATAAAAAAGTTCTGTAATAAGATTTTGTGATTCTACTCCACCACTTCCGTGGCTTAGCAATATGGAATCTAAATTTTTCTTCATCGTGTTCCCTTTAGGTGTAGCTATAAGCCGAGTTCTGTTTATGTGGTTATTTATCTATATTTTACCTTGCAGTAAAATTCTAGCAATGGGCTAAAACTTGGGATATTAACCATGCCCATTTTGCTGCGGATTGGGCTTGCAATGCGAAGCATTTTGCAATGCTTCCGGTAAGCTCTTACCTTACCTTTTCACCCTTGCCATTGGCGGTTTATTTTCTGTTGCGCTTTCCCTTAGATTACTCTAGCCATTCTTTAAATGGAATCCTATCCCAAAGCAGCTCGGACTTTCCTCTTAAAATAAGCAACCACTTGCTACACCTTTTAAGATTGTAGCAGAGTTTGGCAAAAAGTAGGCTAAATTTGCGTATTTAAAGATTGGATTTAATAGAAAGCACTGCTTTTAGAGCATTATCTTTAATGTTTGATGTGTATTGTTTTAGGGTTTTTAAACTTGCATAACCTGTGGTAACAGCAATACTTTGAATCCCAGCATTATTTGCTGCTTGAATATCTAAGGGTGTATCACCTATCATATAAATGTGGGTTTTGCTTATAGGAGCAAAGGATTCTAAGGCTTTTAAAATAGGCTCTGCGCTAGGCTTTGGGTTGATCACATTTTCGCGACCAATAATACAAGTAAAATACTTTGCAACACCCATATTTTCTAACAGCATTTTAGAATATTGTCCGGTTTTTGTTGTAACAACTCCAAGCTTGGCAAAACTATGGGCTTGCAAAATTGCTTCCTTAGCATTTGGTAAAAGTGTGGTTTTGGCATTACAAATTTTGCGATAATGTTCTTTATAGACATTAATAAATTGTGGGATTTCATCATCTGTAATTCCAAGTGTCCCAAACATTGTATTTAGTGTATGCCCGATTTGTGATGTTACGGATTCAAAAGTTGGAATCGTTTTTTGAAAATGTTTAAAAGCCACACAAAAGCCTTCATACACAGCTTCAGTAGAATCAATAAGTGTGCCATCTAAGTCAAAGAGAATAATAGAATCTTGCATAAAAATCCTTAATGAGAAAAAATGGTAATTAAGATTTCTTTTTCTAGCGTATAGAGTGTGTAGCGAATCCTTTTAAAATGTTCGCTCTCTTGTGTGTTTGCGAGTTTTAAAATCTCTTCTAGGACACGGGCTGATTCTTCAGCGCGCTTGAAATTTGCTAGAAAAATATCTTCTAAATTTTCGCGTTTTTGTTCTTGTTTTGTGGAGATTTTTAACACATCTTTTTGTGAATCGCGTGTATTTAGAAGGTCTAAATGATTTACAATAGTATCTGTGAGTTTGCATTGATGGCGAAGATTCTTTAAAGAAAGCGCAAAATCCTTTTGGTTAAATCCATAGCGCAAAATATCTTCTACAACACGGATTCCTTCACGCAAGCGGTTAAGGTTTGCATCAATAATACGCAATGCTTGAGAGCTTTGCGTATTGTTTATATTATTCTTTTGAGTTAAAGATTCCAAGAATTTGTAGTAATGAGATAAAAAGATTTAAGAAATCAAGGTATAGGCTAACAGCCGCCATCACAGGGCTATCATACAAGCCACGAACAATATTTTGTGTATCATAAGCGATAAAAATACTGAATAAAATTGCACCAACACCTGCAAGAATTACTTGTAGAATCGGACTTCCTAAGAAAAGGTTAATTAAAGAACCAATAACAACAACAATTAAAGCAATAAAGAGCATTTTACTCATACTTGCTAAATCTTTTTTTGTGCGAAGCGCAAAAATACTCATTACACCAAAAATTGCTGTCGTTAGCAAAAAGGCTTGAGCAACGATATTTGCACCTCCAGGCATTCCTAGAACTTTGCTTAAAATTGGAGTGAGTGTTAAACCTGTAACAAAAGTAAATGCAAAGAGCATTAAAAGATTTAACCCGGGCTTAGATTTTGCAAACATTAATCCAAAAAGTAAAGCAAATTCTAAAATAACAAATCCGATATAGTATTGCGCTACAACACTTCCAAATGTTGTGATTCCAACATAAGCACCCACAGACGCTGCAAGCAGAGAACCTGCAAAAAGCTGATAAGTTTGTTTAACAAAGCTAATAAGAGCAACATCGCCTTTTGAAAAAGTTGTTTGCTCATTGTAACCATACTCTCTATTTATAGGTTTTCTATCATATAAAGACATTGACAATCCTTAACAATAAAATTAAAGTTGGTATTATATCCTAAAAATACTTGAATATTATTAAATATGTTACAATTTCAGTATATAACAACAAAAGAGATTGCAATGCGAAAAATTAAAGTTTTTATCAATGGTTTTGGTAGAATTGGACGATCTATTGCGCGTGTAGCATTATGTGAAATGCAAGATAGCATTGAGATTGTAGGAATTAATGATTTGGCAAATCCAGAGATTTTAAGCTATCTTTTAACGCACGATTCTGTGCATCAATGTAGTAAAATCACACAAAGTCCCAATCAAACAATTTTTAATGGCTGTGAGATTCCATTTTTTCAGCATAAAACTCCAAAAGAAATTGATATTTGTGGAGCAGATGTTGTCATTGAGGCAAGCGGATTGTTTTTAACGCAGAATGATGTGGAATCGCATTTACAAAAAGGAGCAAAGCGTGTAATTTTCTCTGCTCCAGCAAAAGATAATACAAAAACTTTTGTGCTAGGAGTTAATCATACCGAGTATCAAGGGGAGAAAATTTTCTCAAATGCAAGTTGTACAACAAATGCACTAGCTCCTGTAATTTTGCTTTTAGAAGAATCTTTTGGTATAGAAAAAGGCATTTTAACGACAATTCATAGTTACACAAATGATCAAAATCTCATTGATGCTGCACATCATAAGGGAGATTTTCGTCGCTCCAGAGCAGCAGCAGTTAATATGATTCCAACTACAACAGGTGCGGCAAAGGCTTTGCATTTAGTATTGCCACAGATAAAAGGCAAGCTACACGGACATAGTGTGCGTGTGCCAGTGCCTGATGTTTCAATGGTGGATTTAAATATTAATCTTAAAAGTAATGCGACAAAAGAAGCAATTAATGCAGTGTTTTGTGAAGCCGCTGAAAGTAGGCTTAAGGGGATTTTGGGAGTAGATAGAGAATATGGAGTTTCACAGGATTTTCTAGATTGTCCTTTAAGTGGAGTTGTGGCACTTGATTTAACCTTTGTTTTAGGAGAAAATATGGCAAAGATTATGACTTGGTATGATAATGAATGGGGATATTCACATAGGATTTTAGAAATGGCACTTTATGCTTGCAAGGAAATCATTTGAGAAAATTTGTCCAATTCATTATTGTATGTGTGTTTGTAATAAGCTCTGTGCTTGCACAAGAAAACAAACAAGCACAAGAAATTGTTGTGAAAGTAGAAGATTCTAAAGAAAATATACCTTTTAATTTTTATGCGTTAAAGGGCAGTGAAGATGGAGCGACCTTGTTAGTTATTGGTGGAATCCACGGAGATGAACCCGGCGGATACTTCGCTCCAGCACTTTTAGTAGATTATTACACAATAAAAAAAGGAAATGTGCTAGTTGTGCCAAATTTAAACCCAAATAGCATTGTGGCTTTTAGGCGTGGAATCTATAAGGATATGAATCGTAAGTTTGCAAAAATTGCAAAAAATGATCCGGATTTTAAAAATGTAGAACGCATTAAGAAGATTATTAAAGATTCTAGAGTAGATTTTATTATTAATCTACACGATGGACACGGATTTTATAGAGAAAAATGGGAAAATTCTATTTTTAATCCTAGAGCGTGGGGGCAAACTTATGTAATTGATCAAAAAACGCTAGATAATGTCCCTTTTGGTAATTTAGATTCCATTGCAAAAGAGATTGAAGCACGTTTAAATCAGACTTTACATTATGATTTTCATACCTTTGGTGTGCGCAATACAGAGACGAAATTTAAAGATGAAGAGCAACAAAACTCTTTAACATTTTTTGCTGTTACACATTTAAAGCCAGCATTAGCGATTGAAACTAGCAAAAACATTAAAGAACTTCCATTAAAGACACTTTATCAATTAAGCTCTATTGAAGCATTAATGGGGATTTTAGGGATTGAATTTGAGCGTAATTTTGCTTTGGATTTAAATAGTATTGAGTCAAAAATCAATACATTTGGAAGTGTAAAAATCAATGAAAATATCACTTTAAATCTAAGCGATATAAAGCCTTATTTGAATTTTATACCGTTACTTGCTGATGAAAATCGCTTTGTTTTTACACATCCCATTGGAGGAGTTAAAAGAGTTAAAGATGGTTTTGAGCTTTATATTGGACATAAGAAAATCACACATTTAAAGCAAGATATTTTTCCTATGCAATGCAAATTAGAGTCGTTAAAAGTTGAACTTGATGGCAAAGAAGTTGTAGTAAAGGTTGGTGATGTTTTGGAGTTTCATAAGGATTTTTTGGTGCGTGAGCAAGAAGGAGTGCGTGTAAATGTGATTGGTTATTCTAAAAAAGGCGTTGTTAGTGAGCATAATTTAAGGCTTGGTCAAAATATGATTGATAAAAATTATACATTAGATAAGCGCGGCAAAGCGTTTCGTGTGGAATTGTATGAGGGGAAAAATTTTTGTGGAATGTTAAATTTATGTGTTAAGGAATAAGAGAGTGAAATTAGAGCAAAAGTTGGAATCTAAAATATCAAACTTCAAAGCTGTTGTGCTTTTAAATATGGGTGGTCCAAATTCTCTTTTTGAAGTGAAGACTTTTTTGAAAAATATGTTTAATGATCCTTATATTCTACCGATTAAAAACTCTTTTTTGCGTGCGATGGTAGGTGGATTTATTGTCAATAAACGCTTAGAAGAAGCACAGAGTAATTATCAAAAAATTGGTGGCAAATCACCATTAGTTGGACATACTCTTGCGTTGTGTGAAACCCTAAATACGCTAAAATCTGAATATTATTTCACTTATGCTATGCGCTATACTCCGCCTTTTGCTGATGCGGTGGTGCATGATTTAAAGGCGCGTGGGATTAAAGAAGTGGTGCTTTTTAGTATGTATCCGCATTTTAGCTACACAACAACAGCATCTTCAATGGAGGATATTTTAAGGGCATTTAAGGCGTGTGGTTTTACGCCAAAGATTATGCAGGTAGAGCGTTATTATAGAGATAGGGAGTATAATTTAGCAGTTTTAGAACGCATTAAAGAGAGATTAAACGGAGAGGATTCTAGGGATTTTCATTTGATATTTTCTGCACATTCTTTACCTAAAAAAAACATAGAAAATGGAGATCCTTATCAAAAAGAGATTTTAGAAAATGTGGAAATCTTGGAATCCATTTTTATGGAATTTGGATTAGAATTTGCAAGCATAAAGGTTGCATATCAATCTAAAATTGGTCCGATTAAATGGCTAGAGCCAAACTTACAAGATGTGTTATTAAAATATAAGGGTAAAAAGCTGTTGATTTATCCTATTTCTTTTACGCTGGATAATTCTGAAACAGATTTTGAACTTTCTTTACAATATATGGAAGTTGCACATAAAGTTGGAATCAAGGACTATCGTGTAGCAAAATGTCTAAATGCAAATGAAGATTTTGCAAAATGTATTTTAAAAATAGTTAGGAGAATGGAAAATGGGAAATAATATTATTTTATTGGGTGGTAGTAATTCTGTAATAACTACTGGATTGCAAAAAGGAATTAGAGAAGGAATTGAAAAATTAAATAAGCATAGAATGGAAGATGAGAAATTAGAGTTTTATAATTTTGCATTGGGAACTACAACGCATATCCAAAATTTTTACGAATTAAAAAGAGAGAGAAATCAAGAGATTTTTAAAAATGCAGAATTAATTATTACAGAATCAAATATTAATGATACAAATTCAAATGCTAGATCTTTTGGAAGCAGAGAAAAACTTAGCTTGAGTCTTATTTATAGAAATTTAAATTGGTATTATGGAGAATTGTATAGCTTGAAAAAGAAAATATTGGTAATTATACTCCCAACTCACCATTATGGAAATAGTAAAATTATTAACGCAATTCACAAAAAAACAGCATTAAAATTTGGATTTAATTGTATTGATATGCAGGAATATGTGGATAATCATAAATTAAGTGATTTTTTTAAGAATGTAGATCGGTTGCATATGATGCCCAGAATTATGTGTGAATTTGGTAAAAGTATCATTTCTAATTTAGAATCTTTTAAGCTATCAAATTTATCTGTTGAATATAGCAATCCTAAATTTACTATAAGTACCCCTAAAGATATGGAGATAATTAGTGGAACATTGAAAGAAAAGCAAGAGCAAAACAGTTTGTATAGTGAAGTTGTTTATTGCTTGAAAGAAGGAGAAACATTATTGAGGTTTAAAAGGGGATTTAAAGGTCTTGTTTTGATAGGAGTTCACACTTGGAATCGTGTTTCAAATAATGATATTCCCAAAAGAAGCGAGTCGATTTTAAATTATTCAAGTCTGAAAATTTTTAATCAAAGACAGGTATTGATAAAGGAATTACATACATTTAATTGTTTTTTGGAAATGCAGAAGATTTTTTCGATATGTGATGAGACATTCGTAAATATTGATCATTATGAAAATAAAGGCAGGGAATTTCATTATATTGTGCATTCTTGGAGGGAAGATGCTAATAAACTTCCATTTTGTAATTTAATTGCTTTTTTCTTGGCTTCTCCAGATGGAAATTACTATGAAGAATCTGTAGATTTCGAGGCTTTGAGAGATGAGGTTATTGTGATTCCACAGGAATATTATCATAATTTTATTATTCCTCCTATAGAAACATATAAGGAAATTGTTGAAGAATATTGTTCGATAATGGATCCAAGAAAATTAAAACCTTTGCAAGATCAAATTAATCAGCTCAAAGGAAATATTGCTACTTTGATAAATGAAAAAAGACAGCTCAATAATCTAAATGCAGGGACCTTAGTGATTGGTAGTAATACAGCAAAATCTAGAATTCATAGCCATTTATCCTATAAATTAGGTCGAGCAATGATAGAAAATTCTAAATCTTTTCTTGGATACATTAGAATGCCTTATGTTCTTTCATATATTACAGAACAACATAATAAAGAACAAAAGCAATACCGAGAAAAAATCAAAAAGAATCCAAAAGTCAAACTTCCTCAATTGGAATCTTATCCTGATTATAAAGAAGCTTTAAAAGAAAAGGAATGTTTCACTTATAAACTTGGAGAAGCATTAATAAAAGCAAATAATACTTCCTTTATTGGCGGGGGGGGGGCTATATCAAGTTATTATTTGATATCTTAAGGCTAAAAAGAGAATTCAAGATAAAAAGAAGAAAAGGTAAGAAATGTTAAGAGTGTTTTTGATAGTTGTAATGTTCTTTGTTTTGTATGGTTGTCAAGATGAAGTAAATGGAAATGTGGTAACAAGTGGCACAAATCATACTAAAGAACAACAAGCAGAAATGGAAAGTGTAGATATTAATTCTTATGTAGAAGTTGCTGATGTGTTTAAAGAAACAGGCACAATTAAAAGCGATGGAAAGCCTTATTTTATAGTTTTTGGAGCAAATGGCTGTGTGTATTGTGATCGTTTGAAGGAGATTGTTAAAGAGAATGCAGATATTAAAGGTTTTTTGACAACAAATTACGAGCCTTATTACATTAATGTTAGTTATTTTAAGATGCATTTTGTGGAATTTTTAGACAAAAGTGTGCAGACTTCAGATTTGGTTAAGAGATATAGGATTATCCCAACACCTACACTTGTGTTTTTAAGTGCAAGCGGTAAAGAATTGTTTATTTATCCCGGGTTTATGCCAAAAGAAAAATTCCAAAAGGCTTTAGGGTTTTTTAAAAATCCAGATTTAGAAAATATGGAATCTAAAATGATAAAACAATCTTTTCAAGAATTTTTAGGAGACTAAAAACGATTTTAATTTCCTTGAAAATAGAATAAAATGCATTATTTCCTTTTATTAAGGAAATAAATTGCAAAAAACATATTAAAAATTGCACAAAAGTATTGCGAAAACAAACAATTAACTGTATAATCCCAACTTCCAAATTTACATTGACAGCAATGTTAGTGAGTTCTTTGAAGGAAAAATAAATGGAAAAAATTAGACTTAAGTTAAAAGCGTATGATCATCGTGTTCTTGATCGTTCAGTCGTTTCAATTGTGGAAGCTGTGAAAAGAACCGGTGCAGAGATTCGTGGTCCTATTCCACTTCCAACAAAAAAAAGACGATACACAGTCTTAAAATCTCCCCATATCAATAAAGATTCAAGAGAGCAGTTTGAAATTAGAGTGCATACAAGAATCATTGATATTGTCTCAGCGACTCCTGAAACAGTGGATAGCTTGACAAAATTAGATATGGCACCTGAAGTGGATGTAGAAGTCCGCTCAATGGGTAAATAAGGGGTGTAAATGGAATTTTTAGTAGAAAAAATCGGAATGAGCCGAACTGTTGGCAAGCCAAGTATTCCTGTAACTTTACTAAAGGTAAAAACTGCAAAGGTTTGTGAGGTGTTAGAAGGTGGTAAAGCTTTGGTTGCATACCATCAAGGTAAAAACACAAATAAATCTATCGTAGGACAGCAAAAAAAATATAATCTTGATAAAGAATATAATAAATTTGCAACGCTTGAAGTTAGTAATACGGAAGTTGGGGATTTAGATTTGTCTTCACTAGAGAGCGCAAAAAGAGCAAAAGTTTCTTTTAATACAAAAGGACGTGGATTCAGCGGTGTTATGAAACGCTGGAACTTCCAAGGTGGTCCAGGAGCGCACGGAAGTAGATTTCATAGGGCACCGGGTTCTATCGGAAATCGTGAGTGGCCAGGTCGCGTTCAGCCGGGTAAAAAAATGGCAGGACATTATGGTAATGAGAAAGTTACTGTTCAAAATGAGATTGTTTCTTTTGATAAAGAACACGGTGTTTTGGTTTTGAAAGGTTCTGTTCCGGGCTTTAATGGCGCATTTGGTAAGTTGAAAATCGTAGGTTAAAAGGTTGTGAAATGAGTGCAGCAATTATTTTAGATAAAAATTTAAAGAAATCTGGTGAGGCACAATTACCAGAAAGCTATAAAGATATCAATTCACACAATCTTTATCTTTATATCAAGTCGTTTTTGGCTTCAATGCGTGCAAATAATGCAGCAGCAAAAACACGCGGAAGAGTTAGCGGTGGTGGCAAAAAGCCTTGGAGTCAAAAAGGTGGCGGTAGAGCAAGAGCGGGTAGCATTACTTCTCCTGTGTTTGTAGGTGGTGGTGTTGCGCATGGTCCTAGCAATAATAGAAATTACAATCTAAAAGTTAATAAAAAGCAAAAAAAACTTGCATTACAGTATGCTTTACTGGAAAAAGCAAATAGTGGCAGTTTGTTTATTGTGGATAAAATCCAAGTGGAAAGCGGTAAAACAAAAGATGCTTATGCAATGTTTAAGGCATTGAATCAAAGAAATACTTTGTTTGTTTCTGAGCTCTTTGATGAAAAAACATTTTTAGCATTTAGAAACATTAGAGATTGCTATTTGATTGATGGTGTTGAGTTAAATGCTTACTTAGCGGCAACTTTTAGATCTGTGGTGATTGAAAAATCGCTTTTTGAATCTATCACTAAAGAGGGTTAATAATGGCAAGTATTACAGATATTAAATCTATTATGTATACAGAGAAGTCTTTAAAACTTCAAGAGCAAAGTGTTCTTGTAGTGCAGACTTCTCCAAAATTAAGTAAAACACAACTTAAAGAAGTGTTTAAAGAGTATTTTGGTGTAACGCCATTGTCCATTAATTCTTTAAGACAAGAAGGAAAGGTTAAAAGATTCCGCGGTGTTATTGGTAAAAGAAACGACTTCAAGAAGTTTTATGTTAAGCTTCCAGAAGGCGCGAAAATTGAATCACTAGCGGTATAAGGAGTAAGAAATGGCAATTAAAACTTATAAACCATACACTCCTAGTAGAAGATTTATGAGCAATCTTAGCTCAGAGAATATTACTGCTAAAGCAAGTGTAAGAAAACTTTTGGTAAAGCTTCCAGTTCATGCGGGGCGCAATAATAATGGTAGAATCACAAGTCGTCATAAAGAGGGTGGAGCAAAAAAGCTTTATAGAATTATTGACTTTAAACGCAATAAGTTTAATGTAGAAGGAAAAGTGAGTGCAGTTGAGTATGATCCATATAGAAATTGTAGGATTGCATTAATTACTTATACAGATGGCGATAAACGCTATATTATCCAGCCTAGTGGATTGGGTGTTGGCGATAAAGTGATTGCAGCTGAAGGTGGCTTGGATATTCGTTTAGGTTATGCGATGAAGCTTAAGAATATTCCTATTGGAACTGTGATTCATAATATTGAAATGTATCCGGGTCGTGGTGGACAGCTTGCTAGAAGTGCAGGTGCTAGCGCACAACTTATGGGTAGAGAGGGCAAATATTCAATTCTTAGAATGCCAAGTGGTGAAATGCGTTACATTTTAGGTGAATGTATGGCAACTATTGGAACAGTTGGCAATGAAGATTTTGCGAACATCTCGATTGGTAAAGCAGGGCGTAATCGTCATTTAGGTGTGCGTCCGCAGACGAGAGGTTCTGCGATGAACCCAGTAGATCACCCACATGGTGGTGGTGAAGGTAAAACTGGTTCAAGTGGGCATCCTGTTTCTCCGTGGGGTATGCCAGCTAAAGGCTATAAAACACGCAGAAAGAAAGCAAGCGATAAGCTGATTATTTCAAGAAGAAAAAAATAAGGAATAGTAATGGCTAGATCAATAAAAAAAGGTCCTTTTGTCGATGAACATTTGATGAAAAAAGTCATCAAGGCAAAAGAGACAAAAGACAACAAACCTATTAAAACATGGTCGCGTAGAAGCACAGTTATTCCTGATATGATTGGTTTAACTTTTAATGTGCATAATGGTAGAGCTTTCGTGCCTGTTTATGTAACAGAAAATCATGTTGGTTATAAGTTGGGCGAATTTGCACCTACAAGAACTTTCAAAGGACACAAAGGTAGTGTCCAAAAGAAAATTGGTAAGTAAGGGGTGATTAATGAGTAAAGCATTATTAAGATATATTCGTTTATCTCCAACTAAAGCTAGATTGATTGCTAGAGAAGTGCAAGGAATGAATGCAGAACTTGCGATTGCTTCTTTAGAGTTTATGCCAAATAAAGCAGCAAGAATTATTTCAAAAGTTATTGCTTCTGCTGTTGCTAATGGTGGTTATGAGGCTGAAAATGTTATTGTTTCTTCTTGTAGGGTAGATGCTGGACCTGTGCTTAGACGCTTTACGCCAAGAGCAAGAGGTAGAGCAACTCCAGTTAGAAAACCAACTTCACATATTCTTGTGGAAGTATCACAACAAAGTAAGGATAAGTAATGGGTCAAAAAGTTAATCCGATTGGTCTAAGACTTGGAATCAATAGAAATTGGGAATCAAGATGGTTTCCTGCGTTTAACAGTGCTCCGCAAAATATTGCTGAAGATTATAAGATTAGAAAGTTCTTAAAAAAAGAACTTTATTATGCAAGTGTTAGCGATATTTTAATTGAACGCACTGCTAAAAAGGTGCGTGTTACCGTTGTTGCTGCGCGTCCGGGAATTATTATTGGTAAAAAAGGTGCAGATGTTGAAAAGCTAAAAGAAGCTTTGAAGAAGATTGTTAATAAAGATATTTTCATTAACATTAAAGAAGTTAAAAAGCCCCAAAGCAATGCACAACTTGCAGCAGAAAGTGTTGCAACGCAGCTTGAACGCCGTATTGCATTTAGGCGCGCAATGAAAAAGGTTATGCAAGGCGCAATTAAATCAGGTGCAAAGGGTATTAAAGTTCGTGTTTCTGGTCGTTTAGCAGGTGCTGAAATGGCAAGAACAGAATGGTATATGGAAGGTAGAATCCCTTTACATACGCTAAGAGCTAAAATTGATTATGGGTTTGCAGAAGCTTTAACGACTTATGGAAATATTGGCGTAAAAGTTTGGATTTTTAAAGGTGAAGTTTTGCAAAAAGGAATCCAGGCTGAAAAGCAAAGTGAAGAGGGCGAAGAGAAATCAAGCCGTCCAGCTAGAAAAAGAAGGGGGCAATAAATTATGTTAATGCCAAAAAGAACAAAATATAGAAAGCAAATGAAGGGTAGAAATCGCGGTAAAGCATTTCGTGGAACTTCGTTAGCATTTGGTGAATTTGGAATTAAAGCGATTGAACACGGAAGGATTGATTCTCGCCAAATTGAAGCTGCGCGTATTGCTATGACGCGTGCTACAAAAAGAACGGGAATGGTGTGGATTCGTGTTTTCCCAGATAAGCCTCTTACTGCAAAACCGCTTGAGACAAGAATGGGTAAAGGTAAAGGTGCTGTTGATAAATGGGTGATGAATATTAAGCCTGGTAGAATCATTTATGAAATGGGAAGTGTTGATGAAACACTTGCAAGAAGTGCGTTAGCTCTTGCACAAAGCAAACTCCCTTTTAAAACAAAAATTGTAACAAGAGAGGGTGAAAATGAAATATACTGAGATTAACACCAAAACAATCGAAGAGTTAAATACTTTATTAAAAGAAAAAGAAACACTTTTATTTGAGTTGAACTTGAAACTAAGAACAATGCAGCTTACAAATTCTAGTGAAATCAGAGTTGCAAAAAAAGATATTGCTAGAATCAAGACAGCTCTTAATGAAAAAAGGAGGGCGTAAATGAGTAGCGCACAACCGCACAAAAGAGTTATTGCTGGAAAAGTCGTAACTAAAACAGGCGATAAGAGTGTAACAATTCTTGTTGAAAGACGTGTTATGCATTTAAAATATAGAAAGATCGTAAAAAGATTTAAACGCTATATTGTGCATGATGAGAAGAATAGTGTAAAAGTTGGTGATGTGATTGAAGCTATTGAGTGCAAGCCGCTTTCAAAAAGAAAATCTTTTACACTTCATAAAGTTGTATCTGTAGGAGTTGAACTATGATTCAAAGTTTTACAAGATTAAATGTTGCTGATAATAGTGGCGCAAAAGAAGTTATGTGTATTAAAGTCTTAGGTGGAAGCAAAAGACGCTATGCAACAGTTGGAGATGTTATTGTTGCTTCTGTTAAAAAGGCTCTACCAAGCGGTAAAGTTAAAAAAGGTCAAGTTGTTAAAGCGGTTGTAGTAAGAACAAAAAAAGAATTGCATCGTGAAGATGGTGCGTTGATTCGTTTTGATGATAATGCAGCTGTGATTTTAGATAGCAAAAAAGAGCCTATTGGAACGCGTATTTTTGGACCAGTTGGTAGAGAGATTCGTTATGCTAATTTTATGAAAATCGTATCATTAGCACCGGAGGTATTATAATGGCAAAATTTAAAATTAAAAAAGGTGATTTAGTAGAAGTAATCACTGGAGATGATAAAGGCAAGAAGGCAAAAATCTTGCGCGTGTTGCCTAAGACTTCACAAGTGATTGTGGAGGGTTGTAAAGTGGCAAAGAAAGCCGTAAAACCAAATGATAAAAATCCAAAAGGCGGTTTTGTGGATAAAGAAATGCCAATACATATTTCAAATGTCAAGAAAGCGGAGGATTAATCGATGTTCGCATTAAAAGCTGCTTATAAAAATGAAATGAAAACGAAGTTGGCAGAGGAGTTAGGAATTAAGAATCCTATGCTTTTGCCAAAACTTGAAAAAATTGTCATTAGTGTTGGTGCTGGTATGCATGCAAAAGACACAAAAATTATGCAAAATATTGCAGATACAATTTCACTAATTGCCGGACAAAAAGCAGTGATCACAATTGCTAAAAAGTCTGTTGCAGGGTTTAAAATGCGCGAGGGAATGCCTATGGGAGTGAAGGTTACACTAAGAGGTAATCAAATGTATAACTTTCTAGAAAAGTTAATTGTTATTGCGCTTCCAAGAGTAAAAGACTTCCGTGGGATTCCGCGTAATGGATTTGATGGAAGAGGAAATTATAGCTTTGGTGTGAATGAACAATTAATTTTCCCAGAAGTAGTGTATGATGATATTATGGTAAGCCACGGAATGAATATTACATTTGTAACATCTGCTACAAATGATAAAGATGCGTTTAAATTGCTTGAGCTCTTTGGCTTGCCTTTTGCAAAAGGAAGAAACAATGGCTAAGAAATCTATGATTGCAAAGGCAGCAAGAAAGCCTAAGTTTAAAGTTAGAGCATATACAAGATGTTCAATTTGTGGAAGACCGCATTCTGTTTATAGAGATTTTGGTATTTGCCGTGTTTGCCTTCGTAAAATGGGAAATGAAGGTTTAATACCTGGACTTAGAAAAGCAAGTTGGTAAGGGGTAAAAATGGTAAATGATATTATCGCAGATTCATTAACTAGAATTAGAAATGCAAGTATGCGCCGTTTGGATACAACAAACTTGTATTATGCAAAGATTGTTGTATCTATTCTAGAGGTTTTTCAGGCAAAAGGCTTTATTGAGGGATTTAAGGTTGTCGAACAAGACAAAAAACAATCTATCAATGTTGTTTTAAAATATGATGAAAAAGGGCATTCTGTGATTAATGAAATCACTAGAATTTCAAAGCCAGGAAGACGCGTTTATAAAAGTAGAAATGAGCTAAAACGCTTTAAGAATGGCTATGGAACGATTGTTGTAAGCACAAGTAAAGGCGTGATTGCCAATGAAGATGCTTATAAAGCAAATGTGGGTGGTGAAGCCCTTTGCAGTATTTGGTAGGAGAATGTAATGTCAAGAGTAGGAAAAAAACCTATTAGCATTCCAAGTAGTGTTCAAGTTAGCATTGAAGGAAGCAAAATAGTTTTTAAAGGCGGTAAGCTTACAAAAGAATTGGAAACTTATGGACGCGTTGGTATTACACTTAAAGACGGAGAGTTATGTTTTTCTTTAAGTGGTGATAGTGCGCAAGCTAGAGCATATTGGGGAACTTATAGGGCATTAGCAAACAATATTGTAGTTGGCTTAACAGAAGGTTTTAGTAAGCAATTAGAAATCAATGGTGTAGGTTATAAAGCAGCGGTAAAAGGTAAGGTTTTAGAACTTGCACTTGGATTTTCTCATCCAATTAATTATGATATTCCAGAAGGTGTTGAAATCAGCGTTGATAAAAATATTATTATTATCAAAGGTTCTGATAAACAACAAATTGGACAAATTGCAGCTGAAATTAGAGAGTTTAGACCACCAGAGCCATACAAAGGCAAAGGCGTGAAATATTCCGATGAACGCATAATTCGCAAAGCTGGTAAAACTTCTAAAAAATAAGGATAGAGTATGACAAGTAAAATTATTAGAAGAAAGAGAAGTTTAAGACTTAAAAGAAAGCTTAGAATTCGCGCAAAAGTTTTTGGAAATGCTACAACTCCAAGATTAAGTATTTTTCGCTCAAACAGATATTTTTATGCTCAAGTAATTGATGATGCAAAGGGTGTAACTCTAGCAAGTGTTGATGGTAAAAAAATGGGTTTAAAAAACAATAAAGAAGATGTGAAAAAAATCGCCACTGTGTTTGCAGATAGTCTTAAAAAGGCAAAAATTTCTGAAGTTCTTTTTGATAGAAATGGTTATTTGTATCACGGCGTTGTTGCAAGTTTTGCTGATTCTCTCCGTGAAAACGGAATTAATCTGTAGGGGTAATTATGGAAATTAATAGAGAAGAATTTGAAGAGTATGTTGTAAATATTGGACGTGTTACAAAAGTTGTTAAAGGCGGGCGAAGATTCCGCTTTAATGCTTTGGTTGTTGTCGGCAATAAAGCTGGTTTAGTAGGTTTTGGTTTAGGGAAAGCAAAGGAAGTTCCAGATGCGATTAAAAAAGCCATTGATGATGCATTTAAAAACATTATTAAGGTTAATATTAAAGGAACTACAATTGCGCATGATGTGCAAGAAAAATATAATTCAAGCATCGTGTTGCTAAAGCCAGCAAGCGAAGGAACAGGTGTTATTGCCGGTGGTTCAGTGCGTCCAGTGTTAGAAAAGGCGGGAATTAAGGATATTTTAACAAAGTCTTTAGGCTCAAACAATCCTTACAATGTTGTGCGTGCAACAATTGAAGCCCTTTCTAAGGTAAAAGCATAAGGAGAATTGTATGGCATTAGAAAATTTAGCACCTGCTAAAGGTAGTGTAAAAAAAATTAAAAGAGTAGGACGCGGTCAAGGTAGTGGTATGGGAAAAACTTCTACAAGAGGTGGAAAAGGACAGACCGCAAGAACAGGATCTAAGCAAAAAAGAGGTTTTGAGGGAGGACAACAGCCTTTGCAACGCCGTCTTCCAAAAATAGGATTTAATAGTCGTGTTGAAAAGCCTTATGTGATCAATGTAGATATTATTAAGGTTGTAGCAGGTTTGGCAGAAATCACTTTTGATAGTATTAAAGGTGTGCATAAATTCCCATCTTACACAACAAAAATCAAACTTATTGGTGTAGATGCTAAAAATCTTGCATCAAAAATTAAAGATGAGAGAATCACAACAAGCGGACAAAAATAATGAATAAGACAATTGTCAATAAGATTCTTATTACGCTGGGCTTTCTTCTAGCCTACCGCGTGTTGGCGTATGTTCCAGTACCGGGTGTTGATACAATGGTGATTAAATCATTTTTTGACAATAACGCTTCTAATGCACTTGGTTTATTTAATATGTTTAGTGGTAATGCTGTGGAGCGTCTTAGTATTATTTCTCTAGGGATTATGCCTTACATTACTGCATCTATCATTATGGAACTTTTAGCTTCCACTTTTCCAAATCTTGGCAAAATGAAAAAAGAGCGTGATGGAATGCAAAAATATATGCAAATTATCCGTTATGCAACGATTGTTATTACAATTATTCAAGCAATTGGTGTGTCTATTGGTTTGAAAAGCTTGGGAACAGGAGCAAATGGTGCGATAATGATTGATATGAATGTGTTTATTACCATTTCTGCGCTTTCAATGCTTTGTGGAACAATGCTTTTGATGTGGATTGGTGAGCAAATCACACAAAGAGGGATTGGAAATGGGATTAGCTTAATCATTTTTGGTGGAATTGTATCTGGGATTCCAAGTGCGATTGCGGGCACATTTAATCTTGTTAATACAAATCAAATTAGTTGGATTGTATTGCTTTTTATTGCTGCAATTATCATTATTACGGTAGCTTGCATTATTTATGTAGAGCTTGGCGAAAGAAGAATTCCTGTTTCTTATTCGCGCAAAGTTGTGATGCAAAATCAAGATAAACGTATTATGAATTATATTCCTATCAAAATGAATCTAAGTGGTGTTATTCCTCCTATTTTTGCATCTGCACTCTTGATGTTTCCTAGCACGGTTTTGCAAAGTTCATCAAATAGCGTTATGATGCAAATTGCAGATTTTTTAAATCCTAATGGCTATATCTATAACATTTTAATGTTTTTCTTTGTGATGTTTTTTGCGTATTTTTATGCTTCTATCGTGTTTAATCCAAAGGATATTTCAGAAAATCTTAAGCGACAAGGTGGTTTTATACCTGGAATCCGCCCAGGTGAAGGAACGGCAAATTGTTTAACAGATATTGCAAATAAGCTCACGCTATGGGGGGCTTTATATTTGGCGTTAATTGCGACATTGCCTTGGGTTTTGGTTAAAGCTTCTGGTGTTCCTTTTTATTTTGGTGGAACAGCAGTGTTGATTGTTGTGCAAGTTGCTGTAGATACGATGCGTAAGATTGAAGCACAAATTTATATGAATAAATACAAAACGCTTAGTGCAGTAGGTTTATAATGGCAATAGCACTTAGAAAGCCCAATGAAATTAAAGCACTTAGAGCTGCAAATAGAATTGTTGGAAAAACTCTCAATCATCTTAAGGCGCACGTAAAGCCAGGGGTTACACTAAAAGAATTGGATCAAATCTGCGAAGATATGATTCATTCTTGCGGTGCGATTCCATCTTTTAAGGGTTTGTATGGATTTACAGGATCTGTTTGTACTTCTGTTAATGAAGTAATTATTCATGGAATCCCCACAGATTATAAGTTGCAAGTTGGCGATATTGTGGGGCTTGATATTGGAACGCAACTTGATGGATGGTATGGTGATGGTGCGATCACTTGTGGTGTAGGTAAAATTTCACAAGCAGATGAGCGTTTGATTGCTTGTTCTAAAGATGCTTTGTATTTTGCAATTTCTCAAATTAAAGCAGGAATGCACTTTAAAGAGTTGAGTGCTTTGTTGGAACAGTTTATTTTGGAGTATGGATATGTCCCCTTGCGTGGTTTTTGTGGGCACGGAATTGGTAGAAAACCGCACGAAGAACCAGAGATACCAAATTATTTAGAAGGAAAGAAAGCCAAGCAAGGCGACAAAATCAAAGAGGGAATGGTGTTTTGCATTGAACCTATGATTTGCCAAAAAGATGGAGAACCAAGGATTTTAGAGGATGATTGGAGTGTTGTTTCAGTGGATGGTTTAAGGGGTAGCCATTATGAACATACAGTTGCAATTATTAATGGAAAAGCGGAAATTTTATCCGCAGAGTGAATAATAAAGGAATACAGTGGCAAAAGATGATGTAATTGAAGTAGATGGAATCGTAAAAGAGGCATTGCCTAATGCAACTTTTCGTGTAGAGCTTGAAAATGGGCATATTATTTTATGTCATATTGCAGGGCGTATGCGTATGCATTATATTAAGATTTTGCAAGGGGATAAGGTAAAAATTGAACTTACTCCTTATAGTTTGGATAAAGGCAGGATTACTTTTAGGTATAAGTAGTTTTTAATAACTCTTTAAGTATAATCCGCGCTTCATTGCAAAAATTTCTTGTTTTGCATATTTGCATAGTCGTTTAGGTATTTGGAAGTGCCTTTGAGGACTATAAACTCAATGCCTATTTAGGAAGTAATAAATTTGATTTAGAGCATTCCAAGAGTGATGTGTAGGGAATCTCCCTATAAACGTAGTATTTTATAAGGCGTAGCCTTTAAAAGTAGGAGTAAGCTATGAAAGTTAGACCTTCTGTCAAAAAAATGTGTGACAAATGCAAGGTTATCAAAAGAAAAGGCGTGATTCGAGTAATTTGCGAGAATCCAAAACATAAACAAAGACAAGGTTAAAAGGAAAAATAATGGCGAGAATTGCTGGTGTTGATTTACCCAAAAAAAAGAGAATTGAATATGCTTTGACTTACATTTATGGTGTAGGTTTAAAGACTTCAAGAGATATTTTAAATGCAGTAAGTATCTCTTATGACAAAAGGGTTCAAGACCTTAGTGAGGATGAAGTTTCTTCAATTGCAAAAGAAATTCAAGCTCATCATATCGTAGAGGGTGATTTGCGCAAAAAAGTTACAATGGACATTAAAGCTCTTATGGACTTGGGGAACTATCGCGGTTTAAGACATCGTAAAGGACTTCCTGTTCGTGGTCAGACAACAAAAAATAATGCAAGAACACGAAAAGGTAAGAGAAAAACAGTTGGTAGTGCATCAAAATAGGAGTAAATAATGGCTAAAAGAAATGTAAATAAAAAAAGAGTAGTTAAAAAGAATATTGCAAGAGGTATTATTCATATCTCTGCTGCTTTTAACAATACAAGCGTAACCATCACTGATGAAATGGGCAATGTGATTTGCTGGAGTACAGCAGGTGCATTAGGGTTTAAAGGAAGCAAGAAATCAACTCCTTATGCGGCGCAACAAGCGGTTGAAGATGCAGTTTCTAAGGCAAAAGAACACGGAATTAAAGAGCTTGGAGTAAAAATTCAAGGTCCAGGAAGCGGTCGTGAAACTGCAGTGAAAAGCTTAGGAAGTATTGAGGGAATCAAGGTTTTGTGGTTTAAAGATGTAACACCATTGCCACATAATGGTTGCCGTGCGCCAAAAAGAAGAAGAGTGTAAGGAGAGATAATGGCAAGATATAGAGGTCCTGTTGAAAAGATTGAAAGAAGATTTGGTGTTAGCCTTGCATTAAAAGGGGAGCGCAGATTAGCAGGTAAAAGTGCTCTAGATAAGCGTCCTTATGGTCCAGGACAACACGGACAAAGACGTGGAAAGATTTCAGAATACGGAATTCAATTGCGTGAAAAACAAAAAGCAAGAATGATGTATGGTGTTTCTGAAAAACAATTCCGAGCGATCTTTGTGGAAGCAAATAGATTAGATGGAAATGCTGGAGAAAACCTAGTAAAATTAATAGAAAGACGATTGGACAATGTTGTATATAGAATGGGATTTGCAACAACGAGAAGATTTGCTAGACAGCTTGTTGTGCATGGTCATATTTTAGTGGATGGCAAAAAGCTTGATATTCCTTCAGCTTTAGTTGGAGTTGGACAAAAAGTTGAAATTTGTGAAAAAACCAAGAAAAATCCACAAGTGCAAAGAGCAATTGAGCTAACAAAACAAACAGGGATTGTACCTTGGGTTGATGTTGATCAAGATAAAGTTTTTGGAATCTTTACACGCCTTCCAGAGCGTGAAGAAGTGGCTATTCCAATTGAAGAAAGGCTCATTGTTGAGTTGTATTCTAAATAATTTGTAGGAAAGGATTAGTATGAAAAGTATTAAAACTTCTCCACATATTCCAACTAAGATTGAAGTTAAAGAAGTAGGTGTTAATAAAATAGAGATTACTGCATATCCTTTTGAAGCAGGGTATGCAATCACTCTAGCGCATCCTTTACGCCGTTTGTTGCTTGGAAGTTCAGTGGGATTTGCTCCTGTTGCATTGAAAATTGAAGGAGTGGCGCACGAGTTTGATTCTGTGCGTGGCGTTGTTGAAGATGTCTCGCATTTCATTGTTAATCTTAAAACAATTCGCTTTAAGGTTAGAGATGATAGCGAGAGTGTTAGCATTGATTATAAATTTACAGGTCCAAAAGTAATTACAGGAGAGGATTTGGCAAATGATTTAGTTGATGTTGTAACTCCTAATATTCATTTAGCAACCATTAATGAAGATGCGGTATTAAACTTCTCAATTATTGTGCGTAAGGGAATCGGCTATGTTCCAAGTGAAGATATTAGAAGTGTTATTGCAGATGGATATATGCCATTAGATGCGTATTTTACGCCTGTTACAAATGTAACTTATGAAACAGAAAATGTGCTCGTAGAAGATGATCCAAACTATGAAAAAGTAGTGTTTAATATCCAAACAGATGGACAAATTGAGCCTTTAACTGCATTTAAAAATGCTTTAAGTGTAATGCATAAGCAAATGGCTATTTTTAATTCTGAATTAAATATTGAAGTTCCAGATCTTGGTTTAGGGGAAGATGATTGCCCTGAAATTAAAGCACTTTCTCAAAGCATTGATAGCTTGAACTTTAGTGCAAGATGCTTTAATTGTTTAGATCGATCTGGCATTAAATATTTGGGTGAACTTGTTCTATTAAGTGAAGATCAAATTAAAAATATTAAAAATCTAGGGAAAAAATCACTAGATGAAATCACAGCAAAACTAGAAGAGTTGGGTTATCCTATTGGTAAAGCAATTGCAGAAGATTTAGCCACTCTCCTTAAGAAAAAATTTTCTAACTAAAGGATAAAAAAATGAGACACGGACACGGATATAGAAAGCTAGGACGCACAAGTTCCCATAGAAAAGCTTTATTGAAAAATCTCTCTTTGGCTTTGATTGCTAGTGGGAAGATTGAAACAACTTTACAAAAAGCAAAAGAGTTGCAAAGCTATTTTGAAAAATTAATTACAAAAGCAAGAGTGGGAGATTCTATGGCTCATCGCTTAGTTTTCTCTCATTTGCAACATAAAGAATCTGTTAAAAAACTTGTAACAGAGATTGCTCCAAAGTATACAAGCAGAAATGGTGGTTACACACGAATTATCAAAACAAGATTGCGTGTAGGTGATGCTGCTCAAATGGCAATTATTGAGCTTGTTTAACTTTAAAAGATTCCACTGTGGAATCTTTTGCTTCTTCTATATTGAAATTCAGATTGGGTTCAACTTTATAAAAAAATTGTAAAACTTATTCAATAATCTTTGGAACAATAAAGAAATTCTCTTCAACACTTGGTGCATGTTCTAGCACGCTTTTTGCGATTTGCGGTTTAGATTCTACAAGATCTTCGCGCATAGGAAGTTTGGAATCTAGCGGATTAAAAGAAGCAGGAATATCTTCTAAATCTAACGTGTTAATGTTTTCCACGAAATTTACAATTTCACTTAAGTGGTTTTTTGTCATCTCTAGCTTGTCTTCTTCTAGTGTGATTCCACCAAGTCTTGTTAGCTTGTTTAAAAGTTCTGTATTAATTGTCATTTAATCTCCTTGTAATGTTTAAGATAAAGCATAAAAATTTTAATTGCACGTTTTACAGTGCGATGAATTTCATCATCACTTGGGCAAGAATGGTTTGGAATCATAATTGCGTCCATTAAATAAGGTTCAATGATGAGATTTGTAAAAACACGTAAGCTTGCATCAATGTCTTCAATTTCTAAATGATGAATTGTATTGTAATCTTCTAGCGCCTTTAGAAAAAAGTGGCGTGTGCGATCTACTGCAATATGATGAAAGATTTCAAGAATTTCTGGATTCTCATAACCTTCAATAATAATAAGGCGGTTAAAGGCAATATTTTCTTTACTGAAAAGCTGACGAATAAGGCGAACGCTAATGCGATAAAAATATTCTTCTAAATTAGAATGTGAAGCCATAACTTCAGTAAAGTCTTTATCTAAAGAATCAATAAAATCTTGTCCATTTGCTTGAATTGTTTCAGAAAAAAGCGTTTTTTTGTCATTAAAAATCTTATAAATTGTTGCTAAGGAACCTCCTGCTTCTTTGACAATCATTTGTAAGCTTGTTTTTTCATAACCATATTGCAAAAAAAGCTTCCAAGCAACTTTTAGGATTTTTTCTTTTTTTTCTCTGTTTTTGATTTTGCTTGTTTTGCCTAAGGCACGCTTTTTTGTAGGGATTAAGTCGTTTTTGGATTCCTTATTCACCCTTGCCCCTTGTGATACGAAATGTAATTTGCGCGCAATTCTATAAAAAAAGAACTTAATATCAACTGCATTTAAAAACTTTTAATTTATCATTACCAAAATATTTTATATAAGGAATGGCAAGTGAAAAAAGAAACCAAAACATATCGCCCAAATGTTGCAGCCATTATCCTTTCTTCTAAATATCCTTTAGTGTGTGAGTTATTTATTGCAAGTCGCACAGATATTAAAAATGCTTGGCAGTTTCCACAAGGTGGGATTGATAAATCAGAAACTCCAAGGGAAGCTTTGTTTCGCGAGCTAAAAGAAGAGATAGGGACAGATAAGATTGATATTGTTGCAGAATATCCAGAATGGATTAGCTATGATTTTCCAAGTCAAGTTGTGAAAAAAATGTATCCTTATGATGGACAGATTCAAAAGTATTTTTTAGTGCGTTTGCAAGAACAAAGTGAGATTAATATTAATACAGAGGAGCCAGAATTTGATGCGTATAAATTTGTTGAAGTAGAGGATTTGTTTAATCATATCACATACTTTAAGCGTCCTGTGTATAAGCAGGTTTTAGAATATTTTAAAAGAAAGGGTTATTTGTAATGTTGATTGTTCAAAAATATGGTGGAACAAGTGTTGGGGATTGTGAAAGAATCCAAAATGTTGCACAACGCGTTATTGAAGCAAAAAGGGCTGGAAATAGCGTTGTTGTTGTGGTTTCTGCAATGAGTGGAGAGACGGATAAACTTTTAAGCTATACGCAGTTTTTCTCGCGTCTCCCTAATACGCGTGAAGTGGATATGGTGCTTAGTGCTGGAGAGCGTGTAACTAGTGCGCTTTTGGCTATTGCGCTAGAAGAATTAGGGTATAAAGCGATTTCTCTTAGTGGAAGAGGGGCAGGGATGGTTACGGATTCTTCGCATACAAAGGCAAGAATTGAATCTATTGATACGACACGCTTAAATGATTTGCTTGCAAAAGACTATATTGTTGTTGTTGCTGGATTTCAAGGTGTAACACGCAATGGAGATGTTACAACGCTAGGGCGTGGCGGAAGTGATCTTTCTGCGGTTGCATTAGCTGGAGCATTGCAGGCGGATTTGTGTGAAATTTATACAGATGTTGATGGTGTTTATACTACAGATCCTAGAATTGAACCCAAGGCAAAAAAGATCAATAAAATTAGCTATGATGAGATGTTAGAGCTTGCTTCAATGGGGGCGAAAGTCTTATTGAATCGTTCTGTTGAAATGGCAAAGAAGCTCAATGTAAATTTGGTTACAAGAAATAGTTTTAATCACAATGAAGGAACATTAATCACAAAGGAAGAAGAAATTATGGAACATCCAATTGTAAGTGGAATCGCATTAGATAAAAATCAGGCAAGAGTGAGTATTTGTAATGTAGAAGATAGACCGGGAATTGCAGCAGAGATTTTTGGTGCATTATCAGAGGCGAATATTAATGTAGATATGATTGTTCAAACAATTGGGCGCGATGGTAAAACAGATGTAGATTTTACAATCCCTGAAGTAGAATTAGAAAACACAAAGCGCGTGCTAAAGGCGTTTGAAGGTAATGTTGAAAGTATTGATTATGATTCTGATATTGCTAAGGTTTCTATTGTGGGTGTGGGAATGAAGTCTCATAGTGGTGTCGCTGCAAAGGCATTTCAAGCATTAGCAGAAGATAATATTAATATTATGATGATTAGCACAAGTGAGATTAAAATCTCAATGATTATTGCACTTAAATATTCAGAGCTTGCAATCCGCACGCTACACAGCGTGTATGCACTTGAGAAATAATGCAAGATTTATCTAGTTGGGTTTTGCAATCTTTGCGCCAAGATGCAAGTCATCCTACTTGGCTTGAAGAGAGAAAGTTTGAATGGATTCCGCTTTTAAAGCGTGCATTGCAAAGAATTTTTAGTGGAGATAGCTTAATCCTTGTAACAGATTATGAAAGAGAATGGTTTATGCACTATGTGGTTCAAGTAATTAACCGCTCTAGCAATCGTCCTTATGTGCCGATTATTTCTATTAATGCGCTATTTCCAAGAATTGATAAAATCTCGCATAAAGATGAAATGGAGGTGGCATTAATCCACGATTATTTGAGTAATATTTTTTCACAAAAATATTTTTTTTGGTATGTAGGACGCAATGATGCTTTGCGAGCGAAACTTGCATTAAGTCAAGAAGATGGTTTTTTGTGGATGTTTGATACAAACTTGCAAAATAGTTTTACCTTGCAATCCACAGATGCGTTAGTGGATATTAAACTTATGCAAATGTATAGAATTTTTAACTTAGCACTTGAAGCGGTAATGTTTGGCAATGTGCGGTTAGATTAGGTGTAGAAATGATAAAAATTGGGCATATTGAATTAGTAAATGACCCTATAGAAAGTGCAACTGCATATTTTAATACGCAAGATCCACAAAATACGCGTTTATTTTGTTCTGATGAATTAGAGATTGATAGGGCGCGCGCAATTATTGATGAAAGTTATCTTGCAAGTGATGGGACAAAACAGATTTTAATTGCCGCTTCTAGTTATAATGCTTATGCACAAAATGCACTTTTAAAGGTTCTTGAAGAGCCACCAAGTGGCACGATTTTTATTATTTATGCAAAGATGAAAGCGTTGCTCTTGCCAACTATCCGTTCAAGACTCCCTATAATTAATAACACAACACAAAAACGCTTACCACATTTTCCAATCTCTCTTAAAACGCTAAATTTAGAAAGTGTATATCAGTTTTTAAAGGAGAGAGAAAAAGAGTTTAATAATCCGCTTTTAAAAGAAGAAATACAAAGTTTGTATTTGGATTCCATTAAATATGGCTTAACTTTTTCTAGCAAAGAGACACAGCTTTTTGAGAAAGCTTTATATTGGGAGCATCGATATGAAAGCACAAATAATATTTTTGTTGTGCTTTTATTGCTTGTTTTGCGCAAAAAAAAGCAGCAATTAAATGCAGCACTTAAGGGTTAGGAGAAAAAATGGCGTTTGTGCAATACTTAGAAGATTCCAGGCTTGCTTTAGAGCAGTTAAATTGTGATTGCGTAGGTTATGAAATCTTATGCAATAAAGACAGAGTTTTTAATTTTTTAATTAAAGATTTAAAAGTTCCAGCTGCGCAGATTTTAAAACAAGAAGCATTAGCAGTTGGGGCGGATTTTGCTTTACCAAAAGATGCAATTCTTTATGCAAGAGAGTTTTATAATGGGATTTTAATGCTAACGCGTGCGCAAGCAAAGGTACTCTTGAAAAAACTTAAAATGCAACCTTTTGGATTAAAGAAGGTCGCACAAGAATTGGAATCGCATTTAAGATTTCATAAAATTACACCAAAGATTATGGGGGTAATTAATCTCACGCCAGATAGTTTTTATGCAACTTCGCGCAAAAGTTCTAAATGTGCTGAAGAAGAGATTTTTAAAATGCTAGAACAGGGGGTGGAGATTTTAGATATTGGAGCAGCAAGTACACGACCTGGGAGTGCTTGGGTGAGCGAAGAAGAAGAACAAGCGCGCTTGAAAGAAATTTTAGAGTTTATTAAACGCCAAAAAATCTATGAAAAAGTAACCTTAAGCATTGATACTTACACACCAAGTGTGGCTAGAAAATGTTTGGATTATGGCTTTATGATGGTTAATGATATTACAGGTTTTAGTAATGTAAAGATGTTAGAGGCAATTCAGGGCTATGATTGTCAATGTGTAATTATGCATATGCAAGGAAGTCCAAAAGAAATGCAAAAAAACCCTAGTTATAAGGATTTGTTTTTAGAAATGGAGATGTTTTTTGCTAAACAAATTGCAGCATTATTAGAGCAAAATCATCAAAAAATTATCCTCGATGTTGGAATCGGATTTGGGAAAACGCTAGAGCATAATTGCGCGTTAATTCAGCATTTAGGGCATTTTTTGCATTTTGGTTATCCTTTGTTAGTTGGAGCAAGTCGCAAAAGTCTTATTGATCACATCACTCCTGCTAAAGTAGAAGATCGTTTAGCGGGAACTTTGGCAATTCATTTAGAATCTTTAAATCACGGAGCAAGCATTATTCGTTGCCACGATACTTTTGAACATTTGCAGGCTTTAAAGGTGTGGCAGGCAATCCAAAATGTAAATTTACAAGAGATTTCATAAGGAGAGTATGTGTTAAGTCGTAGTGAGTTAATTGTGCGTTTAATGCAATATGAATACTCTAGAGACGCGTTAGATAAAATGCAAACAAAAGAATTAGAACATCTTTTTAAGCAAAATAGCAAAACAAGAATTGTAGATTATTTAGAATCTCTTAAAAAAAGTGAAGCTGTAGAAATTGCCGCTGAAGATGATGTAAGCTATATTGAGCGTGAAGTTGGAAAAATTTATTATGCAATTTCTGGGGAGTTAATCAACTTTACTGCTCTTTATGATGCTATTGAAAAGATTTTTGATCAATATGGTTTAAATGAAACTATTGAACTTGTGTTGTCGCAATCTAGCGATAAGCGGTATAGACAGATGACACAAATTGTAGAGATTGCATATCGGGCATACCAAGAAACATTGTTAGCAGAGATTGAGCGATTATGTGAGTTTTATCCATCGCAAGAAAGATTTGAACAAATGAAATTTTATAGCTCTAGGCGTAGTGATGTCGCGTTTTTACGCAAGAGTATTCAAACAATGCGTTTTCAAAATAATCAAGAGAGCCTAAGTAGAATTGCACAGCAAAAGTTTTCTATTATTCACGATTATTATCCAGATATGATGTATGAGAGTTATGAAGAATTTTATGAAAACGATGAAGAAAAAGATGCAATTATTGAGAGAATTATGGCTTTAACTGGGGCTTATAAACGTTCGCAATTAAAGACTAAGAAGTTTCAGATTTTAAAACATATTGAGCGAGTGTTGTTACAAGATAAAGAGCGCGAAAAAGAAGAAAAAGCACTTATTAAACAGTATATTAAAAAAGTTGGCGAAGCAATCACACAAGAAGACGAATTAATGTTTGGAGAGATAATTAAAGAAGCTTTAAAGGTTTTAGACGAACGCGATGTGCAATATATTGTGGAGCATTTTGATATTTCAAGCAATCCTTTAATTTTGCAACGCTTCAATATTATTATGCGTGATAATCGTCCAAAGTAGTTAAACAATGATAAGATTGGATTCTATTAAAATTGAAGAAAGTTGGAAAAGGGCTTTAGAAAAAGAGTTTTTATCCCTCTATTTTTTAGAGATTAAACAACATTATATTAGCGCAAAATCTAAAGGGGCAGTGATTTATCCGCCGGCAAATTTAACTTTTAATGCGTTTAACTCCACGCCTTTTGAAAAAGTTAAAGTTGTGCTTTTAGGACAAGATCCCTATCATAATCCTAAAGAAGCTATGGGATTATCTTTTTCTGTACCACATGGTGTTAGGATTCCACCATCTTTGCGCAACATCTACAAAGAACTTGAAGCAGATTTGGGAATTTTACAAAGCAAAAGTGGAGATTTGAGTGCTTGGGCTAGGGAGGGCGTGTTGCTTTTGAATAGTATTTTAAGTGTGGAGGCACATAAGCCTGCTTCTCATCAGCATTTTGGTTGGCAGAAATTTACAGATTCTGTGATTGCAACTTTAAGTAAGAAGCGTAATGGAATTGTGTTTTTACTTTGGGGAAATTATGCAAAGTCCAAAAAGCCTTTGATTGATGTGGATAAACATTGTGTTTTAGAAGCAGCACACCCTTCTCCTTTAGCACGCAGTGGTTTTTTGGGTTGTAGGCACTTTTCTAAAACAAATGCTTATTTGCAAAGTGTGGGAAAAACTCCGATTAATTGGAATCTAAATCTTTAAAGTAAGTGCTTTTTGTGCTTCTTCTACATCATCAAAATGTATAGTAGAATCGCCTAGGATTTGATAAGTCTCATCGCCTTTTCCAAGAATAAGCAACACTGCATCACTTTGTAATGTAGAAATTGCCATTTGTATAGCTTTAGAGCGGTTTTCTTCTAAGAAAATCTCTCTTTTTTCTTGGAAATGTTCTGGGATTCCATTAAGAATCTCTTGCATAATCACACTTGGAGTTTCACTGCGTGGATTATCGCTTGTGATATAAATCCTTTGTGCATATTTTGCTGCACATAATCCCATTTTTGGGCGTTTTGTCTTATCTCTATCTCCTCCTGCACCAAACACAACAGCAATGTTTCTATGAGGAAAGGATTGAAAGATCTTTTCCATTCCATCTTCGGTGTGTGCAAAATCTACGATGATTAAAGGGTTTTGTGAAACAACTTGCATGCGCCCTAAAACACCTCCAAAATTTTCTAGCTTCTCACAAATGCTCTGTAAAGATTCATTTTCTAGGAGTTTTACTGCACTAATTGCAGCTAGAGCATTATAAAGATTGTGCTTACCAAAAAGAGAGCATTGCAAGGTCGCTTCTTCTTTGCCATAAGCAATTTGAGCAGTGATCCCATCTTTTAAGCTATAAGCCCTTACTTGTAAGGTTGCTTGGGATTCTATTCCATAGGTGATTGCTTTTTGAGGGGCATATTTTGCGTTTGGTTCATCTTTGTTGATGAGTTTTAAATCTAACGGATTTGAAAAAAAAGAATTTTTTGTAGAGATATAATTTTCTAGTGTTTTGTGATAATCTAGATGATCGCTTGTGATGTTAGTTAAAATCCTAAGTGCGAATTTAAGTCCTTCAATGCGTTCTTGCACGATTGCGTGAGAACTAACTTCCATTACAAAATCCGTACAATTTTCTTTTCTTGCTTCAGCAATTGCGCTATAAATTTCCAATAAAGAAGGTGTGGTAAGTCCTTTTTTACGCTTTTGGACTCCATTGATAAAAAAACCCCTTGTACCAAGAAGTGCGACTTTATGTCCTAAATCAAGTAAGATAGAATAGATCATTGCAGCAGTTGTGGTCTTGCCATTTGTGCCAGTGATTGCGATGATGTTTAGATTTAAATCTAAAAATTGCGTTAAATCCTGCGGAGTAATAAAGGTTTTAAAGCCGTTTTGTCTAGCGTTTTCTTGGTAAATTTGATTGTTTTTGGTGATTAAGAAAGCGCAATTTTGAGCATTGCACTCACCGCTTAAATTTTCTCTTGAATCATCGCTAATAAAGTGTATAGAAGAGTTTGAAGGGTTGGAATCTAAAATGTATCGCATAATAATCCCTTAAAGTTTATGGAGTTTGTAGGATTTTTTGATAAAGTTTAATGAAATCCTTATCAAAATAAAGTGCATTTCCAATATTTTCAAAATAATGGATTGCAACATCTTTAAATCCGTGTTTGACAAGATTTTTCATAAAAAATAAAAATTCATTTTTATTTGTGAAAATAATTTTTGTGCTAAACATTAAATCTACAAATGCTTCTTTAAAACCAATTTGTTTTTCTAATTTTTCAAAATCTTTGTATAAAATTCCATCATTTTTTTCTACTTCAAGATCTTCTAAATGAGAGATTGCAAGATTTAGTGCGTAAATGTTTTGATCAAAATTTTGCACCATATCAAGAATAATTTCTTCAGCACTTTGATCTGTAGAATCTTTTTTGTTTTTTTTATCAATAACTTGATAGTATTCAAAAAGTGCGCGTGCTTCTTCTTCGTGTTCTAGTGCCATATCTGCTAGTATGCAAAGAGTTTTTAATTCTAAAAAAAAATTGGGAGTTGTGGGGTTTGTATTTTTGGATTCTAACTTTTCAAGATTGGAATCTAAATGCAAAGAAGATGCAAAAGAGAGTAGCTCTAATGCTTGAAAATAATCACGCTTAATAAATGCGCGTTTGGCTTTTGTTTTGAGATTTGTATAGAGTTTTAATTGTTGTGTTGTCAAATTGTTCCTTAAATTTTATGGAATCTTTTAAGAAATACTAATGATTTCAATATCTGGGTGAATATCATTTTTTAAAGTGCGTTCAATACCAAATTTTAGAGTTTGAGTGCTACTAGGACAGCCTTTACAGGCTCCCTCTAAACGCACATAGACTTTTCCATTTTCAATTTTAATGAGTGTAACATTGCCACCATCTTTAATCAACATTGGACGGACTTTGTCTATACTTGCTTCTACGGGCTTTAATAATTCTGTATCACTAAAGGGAAACACAGGTAATCCTTTAAGTTAAAAATTTTAGATTCTTTATTTTATGGTGTGAGATATTACTGAACTTTGCTTAAGTTGATATAAAAAGTAACTTAAAGAACTTTAATCTAATTTTATCTAAAAATTGTTTATAATTGCGCGTTTTTAGGTTTTATGCTGTGTGCGGAAGCACTGATTATCTGCTTTAGGAGGAATTTATGCAAAACGATGAAGTAGTAATTGAGAGTTATTTGAAAATAACTTCAGAACGCAAAAAGAGAAGAAATCCTGCGCGTTGGGATTTGTGGCAAAGCATTACAGGTGTTGTTCTTGCAGTGTTTATTTTGTTTCATATGTGTTTTACATCTTCTATTTTATTTGGACCAGATGCATTTGATGCGGTGGTTGCTTTTAGTGAAGGTTCGTTTATTTTTGGAGGACATGGGATTCCATTATTAACAACATTAGTAGTAGTTGTGATTAGTGTATTTTTTGTCGCACACGCATTTTTGGCAATGCGTAAGTTTCCTGCAAACTTTCAACAACTTATGCTTTTTAAAACACATAAGTCTTTAATGAAGCATTGCGATACAACACTTTGGTGGTTACAATTTTTAACAGGTTTTGCACTATTCTTTTTAGGTGGGGCGCATCTTGTTACGATTCTTTCAGTTTCTACTGAAATTAACGCTTTAACTTCAGCGGCTCGCTTTGTAGATGGTAATTTAGCAGAGTTTTATTTAGTTCTTTTGGTTGTAATGGTGTTGCACGCAAGTATTGGTTTATATCGCGTTATTGTCAAATGGATTCCGTTAGAAGCTCCAACAACTGCACAAAGTAATGTCAAAAGACGCAATGTAAAAATTGCTGTGTTTACGATTTTTATTGTTTTAGGGGTAATTGCATTTATTGCAGACTTTACTTGGATTGCTTTGGGTAAAAGCTTATAATAAGGAGAGTTTAGATGAAAATAGTATATTGCGATGCATTAGTAATTGGTGGAGGTTTAGCAGGATTGCGTTCAGCAGTAGCCTGTAAAGAGAAAGGATTAAGCACGATCGTTTTGAGTCTGATTCCAGTGAAGCGTAGCCACTCGGCAGCAGCTCAAGGTGGAATGCAAGCGAGCCTTGGAAACTCAAAAATGAGTGATGGCGATAATGAGGATTTGCACTTTATGGATACAGTTAAGGGGAGCGATTGGGGCTGTGATCAAAAAGTTGCAAGAATGTTTGTTACAACTGCTCCAAAAGCAATTCGTCAGCTTGCTGCTTGGGGGGTGCCTTGGACAAGAATTAAAAAGGGTGATAGAACAGCGGTTATTAATGCGCAAAAAACAACAATCACAGAAGAAGATTTCCGCCACGGATTAATTCACTCAAGGGATTTTGGTGGAACAAAAAAATGGAGAACTTGTTATACTGCAGATGCAACAGGGCATACAATGCTTTTTGCTGTGGCTAATGAAGCGTTGAAGCATGGCGTGGATATTCACGATAGAAAAGAAGCAATTGCATTAATCCATAAAAATGGAAGATGCTATGGTGCTGTTGTTAGAGATTTGATTAATGGTGAACTTGTTGGTTATGTTGCCAAGGGGACGCTTATTGCAACAGGTGGTTATGGTAGAATCTACAAAGACACAACAAATGCTGTAATTTGTGAAGGAACAGGAACTGCAATCGCATTAGAAACAGGAATTGCAAAGCTTGGAAATATGGAAGCAGTGCAGTTTCACCCAACAGGACTTTTCCCAAGTGGAATCTTATTGACAGAGGGTTGCCGTGGTGATGGTGGGGTGTTGCGTGATGTTGATGGTTATCGTTTTATGCCAGATTATGAACCAGAGAAAAAGGAACTTGCAAGTCGCGATGTTGTTTCACGAAGAATGATTCAAAGAATTCGTGAAGGTAAAGGCGTGAGTTCTCCTTATGGTGAGCATTTATGGCTTGATATTTCAATTTTAGGACGCAAGCATATTGAGACAAACTTGCGTGATGTGCAAGAGATTTGTGAATGTTTTGCAGGAATTGATCCAGCGGAAAAATGGGCACCAGTTAAACCTATGCAACATTATTGTATGGGTGGAATCCGCACAAATGCTAAAGGAGAAACTGCATTGAAAGGTTTATTTTCAGCAGGAGAAGCAGCGTGCTGGGATTTACATGGCTTTAATCGCTTAGGTGGAAATTCTGTTAGCGAAGCAGTTGTTAGCGGTATGATTATTGGAGATTATTTTGCAGAAAATTGTATGGGTACTTATGCAGAAATTGATACAAAAATTGTAGAAAACTTTATTGATAGAGAGCAAAAATATCTTGAAAGTATTCTTGAAAATACAGGCACGGAAAATGTATTTGAGATTAAAGATAGAATGCGTCAAATTATGGGAGATAAAGTTGGAATCTTTAGAGATGGAGAACATTTAGATTCTGCTGTTAAGGAGCTAGAGCAACTTTATATTAGAAGCAAAAACATTGGAATTAAAACGAAGCGTTTATCAGCAAATCCAGAATTAGAAGAAGCTTATCGTGTGCCAAAAATGCTAAAACTTGCGCTATGTGTTGCAAAAGGTGCGCTTGATAGAACAGAATCTCGTGGTGCTCATAGTCGTGAGGACTATCCAAAACGTGATGATGTAAAGTGGTTAAAACGCACATTGGCAAGCTGGGAAGATCCAAATCAGACAATGCCAACGCTAACTTATGAAGATATTGAGATTTCTACAATGGAAATCGCTCCGGGATTCCGTGGATATGGCGCAAAGGGAATGATTATTGAAAATCCAGAGAGCCTAAAACGCCAAGAGCAAATTGATAAAATCCGTGCAGATATGGAAGCACAGGGCAAAGATCGTTATGAAATCCAAGAGGCATTAATGCCATTTGAACTACAAGCGTACTATAAAGCGCGCAATGAAAGAATAGGAGATAAACAATGAGTGGAGCAGTGCAAAACAGCAATAGAGAACTAACAATTAGAGTATTGAAGTTTGATCCAAATAGTGCGATTTCAAAACCACACTTTGTGGAATATAAGCTAAAAGAAGCGCATTCTATGACAATTTTCATTGTGTTAAATATGATTAAAGAGCAGTATGATCCAGATTTGAGCTTTGACTTTGTGTGTCGTGCTGGAATTTGTGGAAGTTGTGGAATGATGATTAATGGGCGTCCAAGACTTGCTTGTAGAACACTTACAAAAGACTTTCCAGATGGTGTAATTACACTAATGCCATTGCCTGCATTTAAATTAATTAAAGATTTGTCAGTAGATACTGGAAATTGGTTTAATGGAATGAGTAAGCGTGTAGAAAGCTGGATTCATGCACAAGAAAAGAGTGAAGAGCATATGTGTCAATTAGAAGAGCGTGTAGAGCCTGAAGTTGCGCAAGAAGTGTTCGAGCTAGATCGTTGTATTGAATGTGGTTGTTGTATTGCTTCTTGTGGGACAAAGCTTATGCGTGAAGATTTTGTAGGAGCTGCTGGACTTAATCGCGTTGTTAGATTTATGCTAGATCCACACGATGAGAGAAGCGATGCGGATTATTATGAATTAGTGGGTGATGATAATGGCGTATTTGGCTGTATGAGTTTGCTTGCTTGCCATGATGTTTGCCCAAAAAACTTGCCATTACAAAGCAAAATTGCTTATTTGCGTCGTAAGATGGCAGTTGTAAAATAAATCTTAAAGAATCCCTTTTTTTTGGGATTCAAGGTAAGATTTATCTTTTTTAGCTACAATTCTATCCTTTTAGAGAGGTGTCCGAGTGGTTGAAGGAGCACGCCTGGAACGCGTGTAAGGTGCAAGCCTTCGAGGGTTCGAATCCCTTCCTCTCTGCCAGCGAGCAAAACCATAACATAATTTAAATATAAATTTTTAGATTTTCAAGTGCTATTATGTAGTGATTTTGCACATCTTATAAGAAATTTAATGCAGTTTAACATAAAGAGTAAAATTAAAAGTATTATTAAAAATTAATAATGTTAAATCAGCTTTGCTTAAATATAAAAAGTTGGAATCTAAAATTTCATCTAATTTTTAGAAATTTTTATGATTCTATAGAATTACTGCATTTTTTAGTTTTTTTTAGCATTTTTTGGTTATAGTATTGATATTTTTAATTGTAAATTCACTTTAATAAGGATTAGCTATGACTATTGGTGCAAACATTGGATATGATGCATTTTCTGTTGCTCAAAGCGGAATAAATGCAAATGCGCAGCAAGCGACACTGGAAACTCCTAATGTGGATTTAACAACGCAAATATCAGAACAAATTGCAGGACAAAATGGCGTAGAGGCAAATGCGCAAACCATAAAAACAGCTGATTCTATGTTACAAACTTTACTTGATATTGAAGCTTAAAGGTCTTTTATGATGGATTATGGGATTAATTATTGGGGCAAAGATGATTTCATCATTGAAGATGGGCAGGTTAAGGTTAATTATAAAAGCAAGCCAGCTTTGATTGATATTGTTAAAAAAGTGCGCGAAGATGGGTATCGCGGACCTTTGCTTGTGCGATTTCCACATTTGATGAAAAAACAAGTCGAAAAGATTTTTACAAATTTTGAATCCTCCATTAAAGAACATCATTATAAAGGGCGTTTTAAGGCTGTATTCCCCATTAAAGTCAATCATTATCCTAATTTTATTTTGCCTTTAATGGAGCAAAATATTAAACGCTGTTATGGCTTAGAGGCTGGGAGTAAGTCAGAGTTAATCATTGCGATGGCTTATACAAATGATAATGCGCCTATTACTGTTAATGGCTTTAAAGACAAAGAGATGATTTCTTTAGGATTCATTGCAGCAAAAATGGGACACGATATTACCTTGACCATTGAAGGATTAAATGAACTTGAAACAATTATTGAAGTGGCAGAGACACTCGGAAAGCCTTATCCAAATATTGGGCTTAGAATTCGTCTACATAGCACAGGAGTTGGAATCTGGGCAAAAAGTGGTGGAATAAATTCTAAGTTTGGATTAACTGCAACAGAGCTTGTAGAGGCAATTTCTTTGTTGCAAAAAAATAAGTTGTTAGATAAATTTACAATGATTCATTTTCATATTGGCAGTCAAATTAGCGATATTTCTCCATTAAAAAAAGCCTTAAGAGAAGCGGGGAATATTTACGCAGAATTGCGTAAAATGGGGGCAAAAAATCTTAATAATGTCAATATTGGTGGTGGATTAGCCGTAGAATACGCACAACACGAAAACACGCAAAATCGCAACTACACATTAACAGAATTTAGTGGAAATGTTGTTTTTACCCTTAAAGAGATTGCAAAGAATAAAAAAGAGCCAGAACCAGATATTTTTATAGAATCAGGGCGTTATGTATCAGCGAGTCACGCGGTGCTTATTTCTCCTGTGTTAGAGCTTTTTTCACAAGAATACGATGAAAAAGCATTGTACTTAAAAGAGGAAAATCCTCCTTTAGTGGAGGAATTACTAGATTTATATAATACTATCAATGAACGTTATGCTATTGAATATTTGCACGATAGTTTGGAACATATGGAATCGCTTTTGACGCTTTTTGATTTGGGTTATATTGATTTGCAAGATAGAAGCAATACGGAAGTATTGGTGCATTTAATTATTAAAAAAGTGATTAAGATTTTAAAACATAAAAATCATAGTGATATTATTAGAATCCAAGAGCAAGTGCAAGAACGCTATTTATTAAATTGCAGCTTTTTTCAGAGTTTGCCAGATTATTGGGGGCTTTCTCAAAACTTCCCTGTGATTCCATTGGATAGATTAAATAAGCGTCCAACAAGAAGTGCTAGTCTTTGGGATATTACTTGTGATAGCGATGGAGAAGTAACTTTTGATAAAAATGCACCTTTATTTTTGCACGATATTGATGTAAATAAAGAAGAGTATTTTTTGGGATTCTTTTTAGTTGGAGCTTATCAAGAAGTGCTTGGAATGCGCCATAATCTTTTCACGCATCCTACGGAATTTAGCGTTGTATTTGATGAAGAAGATGGAGATTATAGTATTGAAAACCTTTTGGAAGCGCAAACAATTTTAGATGTGCTTGATGATTTGGATTATGATACAAAAGAAATTGAACGCTGCTTAAAGCAACGCTTAGATGAAAGTGAAGAAATCCCAGAAGATGCAAAAAAGGAGGTTTTAGGACAGCTTTATGTGATGCTTAGTGAAAATGGATATTTACGAACAGTCTTTAAAAGTGAAGGAGAAATGCCTTGAGCTATGCTACAACGCTTTTAGGGACTATTAGAGAAGATTTTGCGGTGATTTTAGAAAAAGATCCTGCAATTAATTCTAAAATGGAATTGTTTTTTAATTACCCAGGACTTATCGCACTTGTGCATTACAGAATCGCACATAGGCTTTATACTAATGGATTTCGTCTTTTAGCAAGGGTTATTATGGGGATTATGCAGTGGCTCACAAATATTGATATTCATCCAGCTTGCAAAATTGGGCATCGTGTGTTTATTGATCATGGTGTAGGTGTTGTTATTGGCGAGACTGCAGAGGTGGGTAATGAAGTAACAATTTATCAAGGAGTAAGCTTGGGTGGAGTGAGTTTAGAGCGCGTTAAAAGACATCCTACTATTGAGGATTTTGTGATTATTGGTGCTGGGGCAAAAGTGCTTGGGAATATTGTTGTGGGGGCACATTCTAAAATTGGCGCAAATTCTGTGGTGATTCGTCCCGTTCCGCCAAATTCAACAGCTGTTGGGATTCCAGCAAGAAATATCGTAAAAGGAATGAGCGATGATTTAAACAAGATTCCAGATGTTTCTTATCAGCTCTTTACTTATTTAAAAAAGAGATTAGATTTGCTAGAATCTCAAACGCAAAAGGATGGAGAATATGCAACAGCATTGAAAAGATTAGAAGATTTATATGGTGAATTTTTAAAAGTTAAAAACTAATAATTGGGTAGTGATCTAAAAAAAGGAGTGATGATGATTGAGTGGAGTGATTCTTATAGCGTGCATAATGCACATATTGACGCACAACATAAAAAACTTTTTGAGTTAGCTAAACAAGCTTATATTATGTTAAATCATCAAGTAACACCAGAGGAAATCCGTGAGATTTTAGCAGAATTTTGTAACTATATTAAAGAGCATTTTAGCGATGAAGAACAATATATGGAAAAGATTGGTTATCCAGATATTTCTAATCACAAAAAAATTCATAATGAGCTTACAAAGAGCTTAGTAACACTCATTAAAAATGTTAAAAATGTCAATGATATGAAAGAAAAGTTGCATGTTATCGCTAAAAAATGGCTTTTAGAGCATATTTTAAAAGAAGATATGAAGATTGAAAGATTCCGTCGCAGTATGCTAACAGGACAAAGCGCTGAAATTACGGAAAGTGGGATTGAAGCAGCAACAGAGGTGTATTACTATGGTTGTGCTTGTTCTGGCAAGCTTCATGATGTTCCACCTGATATTCATAGAAGAATTGAAAAGGGAGAGAAGTTTCGTTGTAAAACTTGCAAGCAAGATATTAGATGTGTAAAAGTGCAAAAGATTTTATAAGAGATTTTATAGTAGAATCCCTATTTTTATTTAATACGATACACATTATAAAATCGCAAATAAAAGGAATAAAATGTTAGATAAAAAAGAGCTTGGTGAATATGAGTTAATGGCAAATTCCTTGCGATTCTTATGCGCAGATATGGTGCAAAATGCAAATAGTGGGCATCCGGGTGCTCCTATGGGCTTGGCAGATATTGCGGTGGTTTTAGGATTTCATATTCAGATAAATCCAAACAATCCACAATGGATTAATCGCGATAGATTAGTCTTTAGTGGTGGGCACGCAAGTGCGCTTGTATATTCTTTGCTGCATTTGTGGGGATTTGATGTAAGTTTGGAGGATTTAAAAAACTTTAGAAAACTAGGTTCTAAAACTCCCGGACATCCGGAGTATAAGCATACTCCGGGCATTGAAATTACCACAGGTCCGCTAGGACAGGGCGTAGCAAATGCTGTTGGTTTTGCAATGGCTAGTAAGCTTGCTAGCAATGTTTTAAGTAAAGATTTAATTAATCATAAGGTGTATTGTTTATGTGGTGATGGAGATTTACAAGAGGGTATCTCTTATGAGGCTTGTTCGCTTGCTGGTCATCATCATTTGGATAATCTTATTGTGATTTATGATTCTAATAATATTACCATTGAGGGAGAATGCAATCTTGCTTGGAGCGAGAATATAAAGAAGCGTTTTGAAGCGCAAAATTGGGAAGTTTTAAGTATTGATGGACATAATTTTTTAGAGATTGATGCTGCATTAGAACAAGCAAAAAATGCAAGCAAGCCTGTGTTAATTTTAGCAAAAACTCAAATTGCAAAAGGTGCGCAAAGTCTTTGTGGATCACATAAAGCACATGGAGCACCTTTGGGAGAAGAAGAAATTACAATTTCTAAAGAGAGATTAGGCTTTAATCCAGAAGCGAAGTTTTTTATCCCAAATACTTCTGCATTGCGCTTTAAAAATACTGCTGAACTTGGCGCATTAGCAAATCATGCTTGGCAAAAAACACTAGAGCAGAGCAATAAAAAAGAACTTTTAGAGCAAATGTTAAAACCGGATTTTTCTAAAATTGTTTATCCTAATTTTACACAAGAAGCAATGGCTACGCGTGTTAGCAATGGTATGATTTTAAACGCTATTGCTAAGGCGTTGCCCGGATTTATTGGGGGGAGTGCAGATTTAGCTCCATCAAACAATACAGAATTAAAGGGTTTTGGAGATTTTCCAAATGGGAGAAATTTACATTTTGGAATCCGTGAGCATTCAATGGGGGCAATTAGTAATGCGCTAGCAAATTATGGATTATTTTTGCCATTTTGCGCAACCTTTTTTGTTTTTAGTGATTATATGTCTCCTAGTGTGCGTGTGGCAAGTTTAATGCGTTCTAAAGTTTTTTATATTTGGACACACGATAGTATTGGTGTAGGCGAAGATGGAGCGACACACGAACCAATTGAGCAATTAAGCCATTTTCGAGCAATGCCGAATTTAAATGTTTTTCGTCCTTGTGATGGTTATGAAAATATTGCTTGTTGGCAGGTGGCATTAGAGTTAGAAGCACCAAGTGCATTTGTATTAAGTCGTCAAAATCTACCACTTTTGCAAGAAGTTAGCAAAGAAGATGTCTTAAGGGGTGCTTATCTTAAAAAAGATTCCAACTCCAAAGAAGCGCAAATTACTTTGCTTGCCACAGGTAGTGAAGTGGAGCTTGCATTAAGAAGTGCGGAAGTATTAGAAAAAGATGGAATCCAAACGCGCGTAGTTAGTGTGCCGTGCTATGATTTATTTTTACAACAAGATAAAGATTACAAGGATTCTTTATTGCAAGGAAAAGTATTGGCTATTGAAGCAAGTAGAGGATTAGAGTGGTATGCTTTTGCAAATAGCGTTGTTACAATGGAAGAATTTGGTGCAAGTGGTAAAGACGATGCACTCTTTAAACATTTTGGATTTAGTGTAGAAAATATCGTAAAAGTTGCTAAAGACTTATTAAAATCTTAAGAGATGGAAATTTTATATTTATTCTCTAGCGCGCGCTCTATAAAACGATTTTATGCGCAAAATTATGCAGAGAGTTTTTTGCCTACTGCAAAGAGTATTGGAGAGTTTTTAGAGTTTATTTTACGCGTGGATAATAAGCGTAAGATTCCTAAGCATTTAAGGCAATATTATCTCTATTTAGCAATCCAATCAACAAAAACACAAAAACTTGGGGAATTTGCGAAAAATTTCACGCAGTTTTTGCAAAATTCTAGTTTTTTTTTAAAGTTTTATGATGAATTGTGTGCAGAATGTGTATTAATAGAAGATCTTAAAGAACTTGATGTTTATGCGCTATATGACGATCATTTGCAGGTATTGGAATCTGTTTTTGATACCTACAAAGAACTATTAGAAAAACATAATTTTTTTGATCATTATTTTTTGCAGGATTATGCAATCACTTTTGAGCTTTTAAAAGAGTTTTCAGAAATTCAAATGCAAGTAGATGGTTTTTTATCTCGCTTTGAAGTAAATATTTTTAGAGAAATTTCAAAAAATATTCCATTTTATTTTTCTATTAAAATTGATATTTTCAATCAAGATTATTATAAAAAGGTATTTGCATTAAGCTTGGATTGTGGTGCATATATAATTAAATTAGAACAAGAAAAGTTTAGTATTGCAGATTTTAAAGAAACCTGCAAGGGTGAGAAAAATTTAGAAATTTTGGAATTCCAAGATAGAATTGCAGAAGTTGGCGGGGTTTTTTCTCAAATTGATATTTGGCTAAAACAGGGTGTGTTGCCAGAGCGAATTAATGTAATTTTGCCTGATGAGAGTTTTGCGGAGTATTTAAAGCTTTTTGATAAAGCAAGAAATTTTAACTTTGCAATGGGGCAGAAATTAAATGTATTTAGAGCTTTGCAAGCACTTATAGATTCCATACCTGAAGAAGAACTTCAAGATTTTGAAGGATTTGAAGAGATTGTAATGAAATCATTAGAGAACCAAAATGTTAGTGTTTATCAAATTACACAAGAAGTGTTGAATGAGTTTAAATTCTCTTTGCCTTATTTAAAAGAACTTGAAGTGCGTGAGCAAATTTTGATGTTTTTAGAGATTCTAAAAGAAAAGACTTTAGATGATGTAGGAGGTGGGCGTATCCGTGTTATGGGGATTTTAGAAACGCGCGGAGTGGATTTAGAATATGTAATTATCCCAGAGTTTAACGCAGATAATGTGCCATCTCTTAGCAATAAAGATCTTTTTTTGAATACAAAAATTAGAGAAAGTGTTGGGCTTCCAACGCGTAAAAATAGAGAGAATTTGCAAAAACATTATTATGCAGAGATTTTAAGCAATGCAAAAGAAACTAGAATCTTATGTTTAAATAATACAACACAAAAACCCTCACGCTTTTTGTTAGAAGATTCCATATTTGGTTCAAAAAAACCACAAAAAACAAGCCTAGCTTATAGCGAGTATTTCTTAAGTGGTAAGCCTTTAATCTATGAAGAAAAGCAGATTATTGCTCCTTTAAATGTGAAATCTTGGAGTGCTACAAGTTTGGAGTGTTTTTTGCAATGTAAGCGCAAGTTTTATTATCGCTATATTTTAGGATTAAAAGCGCAAACGCAAGAGCATATCAATATGGGGAGTAAAATCCATAAAATCCTACAAGAAGTGTATGCGCAAGGATTTAGAAAAGATTTGTATAAAGAAGTTTGTTTGCGTTTAGAACAAAGTGATAGTCAAAGAGAAAGATTTGAGAGTGAGTTGGCTAAGAAATATTTAAAAGGTGTATTTGATTTAGAACAAGAAAGATTGCAAGATGGTTGGAATCCTATTTCATTTGAAAGTGATTTTGAATTTACTTTTTGTGAATTTATATTTAAAGGACGCATTGATAGGATTGACGAAAAAAATAATGAAATATTGATTTTAGACTATAAATATAAGCGTTCTTTGAAGATAGATTCTGAAAAAAGCTATGAAAAATCTACCGATTTTCAACTCCCTATTTATTATCTAGCTATTAAAAAGCAAAAACCAAGTTGCAATGTAGAAGTAGGATTTTATGATTTGTATGAAGCAGAGATTAAAAAAGAAAAAGATTTAGAAGCAAAGATTAAAGCACTAGAAGGGAAGTTAGAAGCAATCAAGCAAGAAGCTAGTGAAGTGGAATTTTCCCTAACTAACAAGCGTGATGTGTGTAAATATTGTGATTTTATTTACCTTTGTAATCGCTACTAAGACGCACAATAAAGAGTAAGCAAAGACTTGCCATTAATGCCTTAAACACATAAACAGATTGTGTGTGCATTGCGTCAAAAGCTGCATTTGCAATCCCGTTTTCACCTAATTTTTGCGCTTCTAAAATATAAGGCGTGTAATATAGTGTGAAAAGAAAAATTAAAATCACACTAATAAATCCTAGTAATGGAGCAACTTTTGCCCCGCTTACGCGGAAGGCTAAAATTTCATAAACAAGAATAAAAACAGCTAGAATATTTAACAAAACATTGAGTTTTGTAAAAATATTTGTCATTAGGATTCCAGATTGAAAAACACTAATATTGAGTTCTGGCACAAGGCTTGATGCGCGAAATATTGTAGGTGCGCTAAATGCTCCGCTAGCAAGCACAGCACCAAGAGAGACTCCAACAAGCAAGAGATAAAATACAAAAAAATAGGGTTGAATTTTGAATAAATTTTGCATTATTGTCCTTTTGTTAAGTTTAAAGAATTATAGCTAAAATTTTCGTGTTAAATTAAGGGAGAATAAAATGCAAGAAAAAGCAATTAAATGTCCAAATTGTAAAACAGAAATCAACGTGCAATCTGTGGTGTATCAGCAAATTTATGCACAGCTTCAGCAAGAACAGCAAGAAAAAAAAGAAGAATTTGATAAAGAAGTGCAAGAAAAAAGAAAAGAATATCAAAACGCTTTTAATGATTTGAAGGAGCAACAGCAATCTCTACAAAAAACTATTAACGATGGAATCCAAAGGGGCTTGCAGCAAGAGCGTATTGCAATGCAAGAATCTCTAAAAAAAGAAGTGCTAAAAGAACACGAAAGCGCAATTGAAGCAATGCAGAAGGAATTGCAAGAAAAATCAAATAAAGTTAAAGAGCTATATACAGCACAAAGTGAAATTGAGCGTTTAAAACGCGAAAATAACGAGATGGAATCTAAAATCAAAGCTCAAGCAGAGCAAGATATTAACATAAAAATACAAAATTATAAAGATGAATTTTCTTTAAAAATCAAAGAAAAAGACAAACAACTCCAAGACTTACAAAAACAACTCCAAGAAGCGCAAAGAAAAGCCGATTTGGGATCGCAACAACTACAAGGAGAAGTCCAAGAACTTGCGATTGAAGAGTATTTGCAAAGAAATTTTCCCCTAGATTCTATTTTAGAAATTAAAAAGGGGCAAAGTGGCGGAGATTGTGTGCAGATTGTGCATACTAAAGAAGGGCAAAATTGCGGAAAAATTTATTATGAAAGTAAGCGCACAAAAAATTTTCAAAAGGATTGGATTGAAAAACTTAAAAGCGATATGCGTTCAAATGGTTCAGATATCGGCGTTTTGGTAACTGAAGCACTTCCAAAAGAATTTGAACAGATGGGAATAATGGATGGGGTTTGGATTTGCACTTTTTCTGAATTTAAAGCCTTATCTTTAGTGCTTAGAGATAGCTTGATTAAGATTTCTTTGGCAAAAAAAACGACAGAAAATAAACAAGAAAAAATGCAAATGCTTTATAGTTATTTAACGAGTTCGGAGTTTAAATTACAAATTGAAGCTATTGTAGAGGGATTTACACAAATGCAAAAAGATTTAGACAAAGAAAAAAATGCAATGCAAAGACTTTGGAAACAGCGTGAAAAACAAATCCAAAAAGTATTAGATGGTTCTATTAATATGTATGGTGCATTGCAAGGAATTGCAGGTAATGCCATCTCAAACATACCAGCACTTGATCTTGATTATGAAAAATCAGATTTCATTGTAGAAGATTAAGTGTGTTTGTGGATTACTGCTAAAATACCACCAAGAATAATTAAAAACATTCCTAAAACCACAAATGTGTTTGGGATTTTATCTCCAAGAAAGATTCCAGCCAAAGTCGCAAAAAGAATTGTGCTATAAGAAATTGCTCCAATAATAGGAGGATTTCCTAAAGTGTAGGCTTTTGTTAAATAAATTTGCGCATAGGTAGAAACAAACCCCAATGCTAAAATCAGTAAAAATTCTTTAACATTTGGCGTTACAAAGGGTTCAAAAATTGCAATAGAATCGCTTGTATGGGGTGTGATTTGTGTTAAAAGTGGTAAAAATGAACCAGCAAGCATTAAAGAGAGAATAATTATACGCGCATCATAAAGCTTTGCAAGTTTTGTAATAGAAAGATAAGCAAGTGCTGCTCCAATTCCACTATATAATCCAATACAAATACCAAAAAAAGTTAGATCTGTGCCTTTGGGGTTAGAAATTAGCAAGATCCCGCTAAAGCCAAGCAAAATTGCAATCCAAGTTTTCAAGGAAACTTTATCGTGAATAAAAAGCACACTAAAGAGTGCTAAAAAAATTGGCGAAGTGTAGGAAAAAGCATAAGCAGTTCCAAGTGGCATAACAGACATATTATAAAAATTTGCAAGCATTGCACTGCCTCCAGCAAATCCTCGTAATGCCAGCACAAATGGCTTACCACCTATTTGCTTAGGAGGGGTTAAAAGTAGTGAGCCTAAAATCCATACAAGTCCAAAAAGATTCCTAGCAAACACAACTTCCATAGCGGGCAAATTTGGTGTTAGGATTTTTACAAACATTCCCATAGCAGTAAATAATACAGCTGCAAAGAGAATTGCAAGGATTGCTTGTTTGTTTGAATCCATTTTTTAGCCTTAAAATATTTTTGAAATCTTAGAACTTTATGTTTAAAAGTGTGGTTAATTTTATAAGGAATTGACAAAGAATAAAGTAAAATGCGCGCATTATAATAAAAGGTAAAGAATGGATAAAGTGTATGGAAGTATTGCGATTGTAGGTCGTCCAAATGCTGGAAAAAGCTCCTTGTTTAACCGATTTTGCAAGCAACGCATTGCAATTACTTCAGAGATTGCAGGAACAACGCGTGATGTAAAAAAAGCTAGAATCTTACTGCAAGACTCACCCTTTTTACTTCTTGATACAGGCGGATTAGATGATAAAGACGCATTGTTTCAAAGTGTTTCAAGGCATTCACAAAAAGCAGGGGAGAGTGCGGATTTGATTTTATATCTTGTAGATGGCAAAACTCCGCCAGAACAAGAAGATAAAGAAATCTTTTATGCGCTAGAAAAAAAGAATCCAAATATTTTTTTGGTGATTAACAAAATAGATAATGATAAAGAAAAACAAAATGCGTGGGAGTTTATGGAGTTTGGGGCAAAAAATGTTTTTTATATCTCTGTGGCGCATAATCGTGGAATCTTAGAACTAGAAAGAGCGATTTTAAAAGCTTTAAAAACTGAAGCAATGCAAAGTTTAATGAGTGCAGAATTTGATGAAGAGTCTTTGGAGGATTTTTTAGAAAATGATATGCAAGAATCTGAAGAAATCATTAATATTGGAATCATAGGGCGTGTTAATGTAGGGAAAAGCTCTTTATTGAATGCTTTATTAAAAGAAGAACGATCTGTAGTGTCTAATGTAGCTGGGACTACCATTGATCCTGTTGATGAAATTGGTGAGATTAATGGACAAAGGGTAAATTTTGTTGATACGGCTGGGATTAGAAGACGAGGGAAGATTGAAGGGCTAGAGAAGTTTGCCTTAAATCGCACACGCAGTATTTTAGAGCGCACAGATATTGCGATTTTGGTTCTTGATGCATCTGTTCCTTTTGTGGAGCTTGACGAAAAAATTGCTGGATTAATTGATGAATTTAAACTTGGCGTGATTGTGGTGTTTAATAAGTGGGATATTGCACATAAGGATTTTAAAGGAATTATGGAAGATTTTAAATTACGCTTTAAGTTTTTAGAGTATGCGCCGATTTTGACAATTTCTGCTAAAAATGGACGCCATATCCAAAAACTTGAAGAAGAAATTTTAAAAGTGTATGCAAATTTTAGTTTTAGGATTCCAACTGCAAAACTTAATGCTACAATTAAAGAAGCTGCAATGCGCCATCCATTACCAAGTGATCACGGAAAGATTGTGAAAATTTATTATGCGACACAATTTGAAACTAAGCCACCACAAATTGCTTTAATTATGAATCGTCCGAAATCTTTGCATTTTAGTTATAAGCGATATTTGGTAAATTTTTTACGCGAACGCTTTGATTTTAGTGGAACACGCGTGATTTTTATCGCTAGAGGCAAAAACGACTTTGATGAACAAGAAAGAGAATAGAGTTAGAGTCCTTGTGTTAGGAGATTCCAAAGATTATCTACGCTTTTAGAATCCAAAAATTCTCCTTGTAAATCTAGCCACGCTAGAATTTGTTCTCTGCAAAATAACGCACCCTCTAAGCAGCCTTTATGTCCGCACACTAAGCTACGCCCTAAGACAATGCTATCCCCTAAGGGTTTTTCGCAAATTAAGCAGTTTTGTAAGGTGTTTTTACGCCCTTCAAAGTTTAGAAGTTTTGCATAAAGGTTTAAAATACAGCGTTTTGGATTCTCAATTTCTAGGCGTTTTGCTCCTTCTTCTAAGTGTTTAAAATAAAAGCTATCAAGCGTTGTAATATCTCTTAAGTGTGAGTTTAGCAAGTGTAAATATTGTTGCCAAAAATAGCGAATTTGCGCTTCTTTTTCCCAAGAAAATGCCAAGTGCAAAGGCTCTCTTAGTTTGCCAATTTCTCTTAAATCTTTTTCAATAGCAAAATCAATCTTATGCCCTAAATGCACGATACTATGGCGCGCTCCATAAAAGCGATAAAGCGTGTGGATTTGTGTTTGAGTGAGAATCTTAACAAGTAAATCTTCATCACGCACACGCGTTGTGCTTAAAATATAGCCTTGCATTGCACGTGTTTAAAACTCCACCATACCAATTGTAGGAGAGCTTGCGGTTGCATAGGGTTTTTTAGAGATTCTGCCTGCAAGATAGCTTGCTCTACCGGCTCTTACTGCATCACGCATTGCTTGAGCCATTAAAATGGGATCTTTAGCTTGTGCTATGGCGGTGTTTGTTAGCACTCCATCAGCTCCTAGTTCCATTGCAATAGCTGCATCTGACGCACAACCTACACCTGCATCTACAATCACAGGCACTTTTATAGCATCTTTAATAAAAGCGATATTGTAGCGATTTTGGATTCCAAGTCCGCTACCTATAGGTGCTGCAAGTGGCATAACTGCGCTAGCACCTGCACTTTCAAGTGCCTTTGCAACAATGGGATCATCGCTTGTGTATGCAAGGACGCAAAAACCATCTTTTGATAGCACTTCACAAGCCTTTAGTGTTTCAATCACATCGGGATAAAGTGTTTTTTGCGTATCACCAATGATTTCTAGTTTAATGAAATTAATCCCAGTGGCTTCTCTAGTTAGTCTAAAAAGCGTGATAGCTTCTTCTGCTTTTGTGCAGCCTGCAGAATTTGGGAGAAATTGTATCGCGCTATCTTTGAAATAGTCTAGCAAATTTTCTTCATTAGGATTTGTGATATTTACACGACGCACAGCAACTGTTATCATCTCTGCTTCTGAAGCAATTGTGGCGTTATAAGTGGTTTTGAAATCTTTGTATTTACCACTGCCTACAATTAAGCGACTTTGAAAAGTTTTGTTTCCTATTTTTAGGGGGTTATTTAGGGTTTGCATAAGAATCCTTTTTGAGTTTTAAAGCCTTAAATGTAGCGGATTTGTTCAATTAAATCAAGGGGAGTTAATGAAAAATTTTGTGAATTTTTCATAAAAGATTCCGCGCAAAAACTCTGTATCAAAACGCCATTGATTGCGGCATCTAGCGGATTGTAACCTTGTGCTATAAGTCCGCTAATGATTCCACAAAGCACATCACCACTTCCGCCTTTTGCTAGAGCATTGTTACCAAAGGGATTGATATAAATGTTTTCTTTATGAGCGATGATTGTGTTCGCGCCTTTTAAAACAAGAGTTGCACTAGGGTATGCGCGTGAAAACTCTAAGGCAAAATGGATTCTGTCTTGTTGTAAGTCTTGTGTAGAGATTTCACAGAGATTTAAGGCATTTAAAATTTGCGTAAATTCCTTTGGATGTGGGGTTAAAATGCAGTTTGGATTAGATTGTAGCAAGTCTTTAAAGGCGGTATTGTAGAAAATATCTGCGTCTAAGACTAAAGATGTGTTTTTGAGATGTGGGAGAAAATTTACTAACTCAAAATCTCTGCCTAGACCCATTCCAAGCGCAATAGCGGTGGTATTAGATGGAATCTTTTTTGTGTGCATTAGAGTAAAGGGGAGATTGCATAGTATTGGTGTATTATTTAGCACGCTTACAAGCCCACAGCCACTTCTAAGCGCACTTAAGGCACACAGAACTCCAGCACCTTGTTTTTCTCCTAAAAACACACATAAATGTCCAAAATCTCCTTTATTAGTGTTTTGCTTCTCTCTAAAAGGGAGTTTTAAATCGCTTCTTTCTAAAAGCTTTATCGGGGATTCTTTAATAAAAACACTCTCTGTAACCCCTAAAGAAAGCAACTGCACTTCCCCGACAAAGTCTTTTGTGTTATCAAGATATAAAGCAGACTTTAGCGCACCCATTGTAAGCGTGTAATCTGCCTTGAAAGCTAGATTTGGGATTGCTCCATCATTTTGGATTCCGCTTGGAATATCACAAGCAATTTTTAGGGCGTTTGTTTGATTAAGTTTTTCTAAAAGGGCGCAAAGCTCTAAGTTTAGCGCACCCTTAAATCCTGCGCCAAAGAGTCCATCAAAGATAATGTCAAACTCCCCTTCAAGTTGTTTTAAAAAGTTAAGTTGCAAATTGCTTGTTGCAATGGCTTCTAGGCGTTGTAGTTGAAGCTTACATAAAGGGCTTTTTGCGCCAAGTGGCAAAAGCACGCTTAAATGGCAAGCTCCATAAAGCATTCTAGCAAGTGCTAGGCAATCTGCGCCATTATCGCCATTTCCACAAACGAGTAAGATTCTGCTTTTGGCATTAAGTTTTGGGCGTAAAAACTCTAGCATTCCTCTTGCGGCGTTTTCCATTAAAATTTCACTAGAGAGTTTAAACTCTGTGTTTGCGCGTTTATCAAGTGTGCGTGTGTCTAAAAAGAGATTTTTCATAGCAATCCTTATGAGAGTAAAAATTCATATTCATAGACTTTAGATTCTATTCTTTTGGCTAAGTTTTTTAGGGCGTAGTTAAGCTCTCCTAGCTTTTGCTTGTAGGCTTCATCTTTAGCTTTTTGGGGTGGATTCATTTTGCCTTTATCATTAAAGCCTTGAAAATGGGCTTTAATATCATAGAGTGCGGCGTTTGGATTATAGTCTTTAGAATCTCGTGTTTGTTTGTGGTAGTGCTTGAAAAGCTCTTTTCCTGCCTGCAATACTTCTTTTGCTTCATCGCTAAACTCTAGTGGTTTTGTGGGGATAAACGAGGATTCTAGCTCATCGTTAAAGAGACTTTTACTATTGGTGTTTTTAGAATCTAGTTTTATTTTGCCTTGCAAAAAGTCGTGCATAAAGTGAGATTCAAAGGCTTCGGCTGCGTCTATATCTTTTTCACTAAAGGGGATAAAGTGATTTATATCAACTTTACTTGTGATTCTATTTTTTCCGTGAAAAAGCATAAAAATAAGGCAGTCGCTATGAAACTCTGTGTCCTTTTCCCATTTTTTATTTGGGTTTAGGAATTGGTCGTTGTGATTTATCCAAGTATGTGGGATACAATGGCGGACGGAGAAATAGACTGCTCCAACGATAAGATTATTTTTAAAGAGTTTGAAAAAATTAAAATGTTCAATTCCTTTCTTTTGTGAAATATAGAGTTGGCTATTATGCTGAAAATCAGGAGATGGATTACACATATATGATATTTCTGTAATTGCCTTATCATCATATCGCTTAATCCACTTGTTAATGCTTTCTTTATTGTCTAGCGTTGTATAAAATCGCTTTTTCCCTAAACTCGCCCCATTTTCATCAAAAATATCTAGGGCAATGCTCTTTTTCATTGAATGCCTTTTAGCATATCACTTAGAATCTGTTTTAGCTCATCTTTGCTTATCTCATCACTTGCTACGCTTACAATTACATCTTCTAGCTTTTGGTAAAAGTCCCTTGGCGTGGCTTTGTGGTTGAGCATTATAAACGCATCGCCGATAAGCAATGTGGTGCGTTTATTTCCGTCTGCAAAGGGGTGGAACTTCACACAGGCAAACATTATATGCGTAAGCTTATCTATAAAGCTTGGGTAATAATCATCATTTTGGATTTGTGTCAGGGCAGAATCTAAAAGAGCGATTTGCTTAGGATTTGCCCCTTTTAGTCCGCCTATTTCATCTAGCATATCATCGTGGATTTTTTGCACTTCTTGTAAGCTTAAATATCTCATTTGTCTTTTAGCCTTTCAAATACTGAGCGAATCTCTGGGTCTTGTAACTTGTTTTTTAACTGCTCTCTTACACTTTCAAAATCGCTTTTAGATTCTGGCTCTTTTGTAATCTTTAAATCACTTTTTAAGCCTTTTAGGCTTTCAATCACTTGCAAAAGTTTAGAATCTACATTTTCTAATATCAAAGTCATTTTTGCTCCTTTTTTTGCTTGAATTTTAGCAAAAATTCTTTAAGCCTTATTCCGCCTTGCTTAAATCCCACACTAAAAAGCCTATGGGGAAGTTGCCCTTGACATTATCAAAGGTGTAGGCTGGAGCGATAAAGCCTTTTAGAAATTTTGCCTTAAAAGTCTCTCTAAATTTTATGAAATTGCTAGAATTGACATATTTAAGCGTTGAAAAGGCAGCTAGGTGGCAGTGTGGAATCTCTTTGTAGATTCTAAAGAAAAATTGTGCGAAAAGCTCATTACTCGCCTTCCCCATAGAATCTTTGTAGCGTTCATAGGTGGCATTACCTAAGGCTACACCATCTTTATTTTTGCCTGTGCCTGCTGGTGTCGTGCCTGAAGTGGCTTCCGCATAGGGCGGATTGATAAAGATAATAAGCTTTTTGCGTTTTTCATCATTTTTTAGAATCTCTTGCAGGGATTTTGGCAGTTTAGATTCTATGCAATTAGGACATTTAGAATCTACCCCATTTTTAGTATGTTTATCACAAGGCTTGTCAAAAAACTCATCATTTAAAAAGTCAAACTGAAAAATATGCTTTGGCAGTAGGTGCAGAGCATTTTCACTTGATAATTCTTGCATAATCTCTACATCGGCTTTATCTAAGGTAGAGGCATAGAGCCTGTGAGATTCTGTAAGGTTTGTGAGTAGATTGCCTGTCCCTGCGGCACAATCCCATATATAATACTCACTTTGATAGTTTTCACCTAGTGCTTTTTCTAGGTAGCTTTGGGCTTTGCTAACCCAAATTTGCGGAGTGAAAAACGCCCCCTTTCGCTCTCTAATATCACTAGGCACTAGTAAGTCTCTCCGCTCTATGATATGGCTCCAATACTCTTCTTTGGGCGGTCTCTCATAGAGATTCCAAAAGGCTGTGTGGGCTTTTTGATTATCACTAAAGCCAAATTCTGTGAAATTAAAGCTTGTGCTATTTGCGCGTTTTTCAAGCTTGACTTTATAAAAGTCGCTTTGTAGCAAGACTCTAAGAGAGTCTAAAATCGCCTTTGTGTTGTTGTTTTCACTAAGCAAATCAGCTAGGTAGAAATCACTGCTTAGGATATCTGGCTTTTCTGCTTCAAAGTCTATGCTAATGCTAGGGGCTACGCTTAAAAGCCATTTTTGATAAATGGTGGTGAAGTTGTTTTTGGTTATGGGGATTTTGGCGATGTTTTCATTATTTAGCGTGAAGTTTAGGTGTATGAAATTTTGTAATTCTTTATAGTCGCTTTTGAAGCTAAATTGTAGCTTTTTAGATTCTAAAAGTTCTTTTGTTTTGGTGTGGAGTGTTTTAAACTCTTTTGTGTCGTGGTTGCTTGGGGTTACGAGCCAATTAAAGTCGTTTTGCGTGAAGATAGAATCTAGCTCGTGGTATGGGATAAAGGCTATTTTCTCACAATCAAAAGCTCCTAAGAAAATGGGCGGGAGGTTGTTTTCATAGGTTTTTTCCTTGCCTATGGTTAGGATTAGCTGGATAAAAGATTCTATAATATCTGCCTTATTGCCTTTTTTGGCTTCTGCCCACAAAAAGTTTATAGGCTGGAAAAGTGTCTTTGCGTTGTAGCTTATACAAAAATCAATCCGCCCTAGAATCTGCGTAGAATCTAGGCTTTTTAGTAATGCTTTAGAATCTTTATCAAGCTTTATAAGCTCACTTTGTGGGTTTGGGCTGAAAAAGTCAGCGGCGACTTTGTGCTTTAGCTCTTCTTCTAGGAGGTTTAGGGGATACATTGGAGTCCTTTTTGTAAATGGATAAATATAACCTAAAAAACTTGAAAGCAACAAGAAGTAACAAAAATAAAGCAGATAATGGATAGAATTTTAATAAAAATTTGTTTTTTAAGGCTTTGTTTTGCGGTTATTAATTGCGTGTTTTGTTGTTTTATTTGGGGCGTGTTCTGCGGAGCTAGATAAGGAATCTAAAGATGAGAAAATGGAATCCAATAAGACCTTAGAGCTTGAAAAAACAAAGAAAACAGAAGATATAGAAGCGTTAGAAACTCCCTTGCAAAAAGAGCTAAAAAAGAATCTAAAAAGCCATTTGGATTCTTTAAGTAAAGAGTTGCATTCTAAGAATTTAGGGGATTTGCGCTTTGAAAACACAGGAGCAAAAGAGCATTTTGAACAATTTGAAAGCTTAAGTAAGGACAATTTAAAAGGAGATTTACAAAAGGATTCCGATAAGGATAGTCCTAGCTTGCATTTACAAAAAGCATATATTCTACAAGAAACACAAATTCAAAAATTGCGCCAAAAAAATGATGAAATTGGCAAGTGATTTTAGAAATTTACACGATTATTAAGTAAGTTTTGATTAAAATTGCGGATTTTAAGTAATTATTAAAGTAAAGGCAAAGCAAATGGCAAAGCGCGTTTTGGTTAAGTATTCAGGAGAGGCGTTGGCTGGTGAGAGTGGCTTTGGGATTGAAAGTAAAATTTTAGATTATCTAGCAAGCGAGATTAAAACGCTTGTGGAAAATAAGATTGAAGTTGGAATCGTAATTGGTGGTGGTAACTTCGTGCGTGGCGTAAGTGCGTCAAAAGGTGGATTGATTCGTCGCACAAGTGGTGATCATATGGGAATGTTAGCAACGGTGATTAATGGTGTAGCAATGCAAGAAGCATTGGAATATTATGGTATTGATGTGCGTGTGCAAAGTGCTTTAGAGATTAAAGAAGTGTGCGAGAGTTATATTAATCGTCGTGCAATTAGACATTTAGAAAAAGGGCGTGTTGTGATTTTTGTAGCAGGAACGGGGAATCCGTTTTTTACAACAGATACAGCAGCGACATTGCGTGCAATTGAAATTGAAGCGGAGATGATTATTAAGGCTACAAAGGTTGATGGCGTGTATGATAAAGATCCTGCGAAATTTAGTGATGCAGTAATGCTAGAGAGAATTAGCTATGAGCAGGCTTTAAAAGACGAGATTAAAGTAATGGACGATACTTCTATTGCACTTGCAAAGGACAATAATTTGCCAATTGTTGTTTGTAATATGTTGCGTGAGGGAAATTTGCTAAAGGTGATTCAAGGAGAATCTGGTGCAATCTGCTCAAAAGTTTTAAATTAATTTATAAAGGAAAAAAATGAGAATTGAACAAATCGCTTCAGTAGCGTTAGATAGAGTAAATGGAGATAGATATTTGCTATCAAATATTTTATTTGCAAGAATTGATGAGCTTAGTCGTGGTGCAAAACCACTTGTTAATAAAGATGTAAAAGTTAATAAACTTTCTGATATTGCCCTTCTTGAGGTTGCAGAAGGAAAAATTAGCTTAGATAAGATTGAAGAAGTGCAGATTAAAGATTTTTAAAGTTTTTTAAGGCAAAGTTTGAAGTTTTTAGAACAGATTGCAGAAATTTCTAGTCCAAAAACGGCATTGGAGTTATTGTATTCTATGGTGGAAATAACACCAAATATTCAAAATGCGATTACTTTTGCCACAGAAGCTCACAAAACACAAAAGCGCAAAAGTGGAGAGCCTTATATTGTGCATCCACTTCTTGTAGCGTGTATTGTTTCTTATTTTGGTGGCGATGAAGTGATGGTGTGTGCTGCACTTTTGCACGATGTCGTAGAAGATACAGATTATACACTAGAAGATGTAAAGCGTGATTATGGCGAAGATGTGGCATCTTTAGTTGATGGGCTTACAAAAATTGTTGCAATTCGCGCAGAAGAGTTCCCTGCTTCTCATTCTAATGAAAAACTAGTTGTTGCAGCATTAAGTTTTAGAAAAATGTTAATTACTTCTGTAAAAGATGTTCGTGTGCTTGTTGTTAAGCTTTGTGATAGAATGCATAATATGCTAACACTTTCTGCACTTGCTCCAAATAAGCAAAGAAGAATTTCAGAAGAAACGCTTGTGGTTTATGCTCCTATTGCACATAGGCTTGGGATTTCTTCATTGAAAAATGAACTTGAAGATAGAAGCTTTTATTATATTTTTCCAGAAGATTATAGAAAGATTGATACATATTTTCAAAACCATAAGCAAACTATTCAATTAAAACTTAATGCTTTTATTCAAAAGGTCAAAAAAAGTCTTATTCAAGGTGGAATCCCAGAAGGTGATTTTACAATTTCTAGTCGCGTGAAGCGGCATTATTCTATTTATCTAAAAATGCAACGCAAAGGAATTTCTATTGATGAGGTGCTAGATTTATTGGCAATTCGTGTGATTGTAAAAACTCCTCTTGAATGCTATCGTGCGCTTGGAATTTTACATTTGCGCTTTAAGCCTATTATGTCGCGTTTTAAAGATTACATCGCATTACCTAAAGAAAACGGTTATCAAACAATTCACAGCACACTTTTTGATGATTCTGCAATTTTTGAAGTGCAAATTCGCACAGAAGATATGCATAAAAGTGCAGAATATGGAATCGCAGCACATTGGAAATATAAAACAGGGGGAAATAGTGGTCCTAGTTTGGATTGGCTAAATAAATTGCAATTTCAAAATAATTCTGTTGAAGAATTTTATGAACTTGTGAAAAACGATTTATACAGAGAAGATATTGTAGTGTTTTCTCCTGATGGTGATAATTATTCTTTACCCATTGGTGCTGTGGTGCTTGATTTTGCTTATGCTGTGCATACAGAAATTGGAAATCGCGCTAAAGAAGCCTATGTGAATAATCAAAAAACTTCACTTCTTACAACGCTTAAGAGCGGAGATATTGTAAAAATTATTACCGCAAAAGATACAATTTTGCGCTGTTCTTGGATAGATGCTGTAAAAACTTCGCGGGCAAAAAGTCAATTAAAAATGAATTGTGCTAGTAGAATCAAAGAAATTGAACGCAAAAGCGCGATTAATATTCTTGCTACAATTTTTGGCAAAGGCGCAGAAGAAATTGAAAACTATATTGTGCAAAATAATTTAGAAGATATAGTGTATCGAGCAACAACAGAGATTAGTTATTTAAAAGATATTAAAAATCGTATTAAAAATGATTATCGTCAAAATGCAGGGTTTTTAGAACAGATTAAAATTAGAATCTTAAAGTTAAAAGAATTGCATTTTGATAATCTTGTGATTCAAACCAATCACACTATTAATCAAGCGGTATTTGATTATTGTTGCCATCCAAAATTTGGAGATTCTATTATTGCTTTTAAGAGTGGTTCTAAAGCGTTTGTGCATCACAAACTTTGCGATAGAGCGTATTTAGAAATACAAAAAGGTGTAAAAATGCTCTATGTGGGTTGGTTAGAAGATAAATTACAAACTTACAAGCTTATTGTAGCATTAGAAAATCAAAAAGGTGTGCTTGCAAGCTTTTTAACTTTTCTTGCTAAACAAGATATTAATGTATTAGGCGTGGAGCTAGGATCGCAAAAAAGCACTTATGCAACGCATTGTGAAGTGCGTTTTGAGAGTAGTATTACAGATGTAAAAGCAATTAAAAATTTACTTGGTAGCAATTATAAAATTATTGATGTGTATGCACTAAAAGATGCGTATGCAAACTAAGGAGAAGTGATGAATGTGGAATTTAAAATCAAAGAAGCATTAGCAGAGATTGAACGCGGAGTGCAGGAGATTATAGGTTTTGATTATATTAAAGAACTTGTAACAAAATATTTTAAAGAAGGCAAAACTTATACAATTAAAGCAGGATTTGATCCCACAGCACCAGATTTGCATTTAGGGCACACTGTGCTTTTGCAAAAGTTAGCGACTTTTCAAAAATACGGCGCAAAAGTATTTTTTCTCATTGGTGATTTTACGGGAATGATTGGAGATCCATCAGGTAAAAGTGAGACAAGAAAGCCTTTAAGCAAAGATCAGGTTTTGCAAAATGCAAAGACTTATGAAGAGCAAGTTTATAAAGTGCTTGACGCGTCAAAAATGGAGATTGTGTTTAATTCTAAATGGTTAGACTCCTTAGGGACGCGTGGAATGATTGAGCTTGCAGCGAAATTCTCCGTGGCAAGAATGCTAGAGCGTGATGATTTTGAAAAACGCTTTAAGAGTCAAAATCCCATTAGCATTGTAGAGTTTTTTTATCCACTTCTACAAGGTTATGATTCTGTGGCATTAAATTGTGATATTGAATTTGGCGGCACAGATCAAAAGTTTAATTTGCTTATGGGGAGACATTTGCAGCGTGCTTATGGATTAGACAAAGAACAATCTGTGGTGATGGTGCCTTTGCTAGAGGGTTTAGATGGTGTGAATAAAATGAGTAAGAGTTTGGGGAATTATGTTGGGATTACACAAGAACCAAAAGAGATGTTTGGAAGGCTTTTAAGTATTTCAGATTCTTTGATGTGGAGATATTATGAGCTTTTAAGCGCAAAGAGTCTGCAAGAGATTGTTGCATTAAAGCAAGGCGTTGAGAGTGGAGAATTGCATCCAAAAGCAGTAAAAGAAGATTTAGCCTTAGAAATTATTGCGCGTTATTATGATATCAATGCTGCAAATGCCGCAAAAGAAGAATTTACAAGAATTTTTAGCAAGGATGAATTGCCAAGTGATTTAAAAGTATTCACTAAAGAAAAAGGGATTTGGATTGCACAATTAGCTCAAGAATGCGGACTTTGCGATTCTAACTCTGAAGCATTACGCGCTATTAAACAAGGCGCATTGAAGCTTAATAGCAAGAAGGTGGAAGATTCTAAGCTGAATTTGCAAGAGGGTGAGTATATCTTGCAAATTGGAAAGCGCAAATTTGCAAAAGTGATTATAAAATAAAGGAAATTTATGTCAAAGACAACGCTAAAACCCTTAAAAATCGGTAAATATACAATAGAGATTCCTATTTTTCAAGGTGGAATGGGAGTTGGGATAAGCTGGGATAGACTTGCTGGAAGTGTGTCAAAGACTGGTGCGATGGGAATTATATCGTGTGTTGGGACGGGATATTATCAAAAAAGCGCATTTATCCAAAAAGCAATCAAAAATCGCCCTTTTGATACGCTAAATTTTTATTCTAAGGAATCTTTGTTTGAGATTTTTAAAAACGCAAGAAAAATTTGTGGTGAAAAACCTTTGGGGGCAAATATCCTTTATGCAATTAATGAATATGGAAGAGTGGTAAGAGATGCTTGTGAAGCGGGAGCAAATATGATTATCACAGGGGCTGGATTGCCTACAAATATGCCAGAATTTACAAGCAATTTTCCAAATGTTGCTTTAATACCGATTGTATCTTCAGCTAAGGCATTAAAGATTTTGTGTAAGCGATGGGAGGGTAGATATAAAAGAATTCCTGATGCTGTGATTGTGGAAGGTCCTTTAAGTGGCGGACATCAAGGAGTGAGTTATGAGGATTGTTTTAAGCCAGAACATCAACTTGAAGCCATTGTGCCAGAAGTCTTAGAAGAAAGCAAAAAATGGGGAGAGATTCCACTTGTTGCTGCTGGTGGAATTTGGGATAGAAAAGATATTGATAATATTATGCATCTTGGGGCAAATGGTGTGCAAATGGGGACAAGATTTTTAGGGGCTAAAGAATGTGATGCAAGCTACTATAATACACTAATGCCAAAGGTTACTAAAGAAGATATAGAACTCATTAAATCTCCTGTTGGTTATCCAGCACGCGCAGTTGTTACAGGTGTGATTAAAGGTTTAAGAGAAGGAAGAGAATCTAAGATTGCTTGTATTAGTAATTGTGTTGCTCCTTGCCACAGAGGTGAAGAAGCTAAAAAGGTAGGATACTGTATTGCAGATGGATTAGGGGATGGGTATTTAGGTGATCCAGAAAATGGCTTGTATTTTACCGGAGCAAATGGATATAAAATAGAAAAAATCCAAAGTGTTCAAGAAATCATTAATGAATTAAGTCAATGATGCGCCTAATTTTTGCGTTTTGTTTTTTTTCAACTCTGCTTTTTGCAGATTTAAAAATCATAGCGGTTAAACAACTGCAAAATGGAGTTTCGCTAGATTTTAATGTAAATCTTAAAGAAAACGCTTTTAAACGTTTTGTATTAGAAAACAAGGGTATTGTGCGTTATGTGTATGATATTAATGCGGAATTATTAGGTTCTGCAAGAGTGTTTGATTTTCAAGATGATGTGAATATTAAAATTGCGCAAAACTCTAAAGAAAAAGTGCGTCTTGTAATTACATTGCCTAAGAGTGCAAAAATTGATTTAGATGTGGATAAGAAGCGCGCAAGCTTTAAGATTCCAAATTTAAAAATGCAAGCAGATAATATTTCTATTGCCGCTCTCTTTGAAAGAAAAAACACACAAAAGACGGAATCTAAAATCAATACTTCTCCTAAAAAAACTTCTACTAATAGAAATAAAGTTGTTGTTATAGATCCCGGACACGGAGGCAAAGATTGTGGAGCTATGGGAGTTGAGAAAGTTTGTGAAAAAACCATTGTGCTAAAGATTGGAAAATATTTAAATGATGAGCTTAAAAAGCGTGGCTATAAAGTCTTTATGACACGCCAAAAAGATGTATTTATTGGATTGCGCCAAAGAACAAGTTTTGCAAATAATAAAAATGCAGATTTATTTATTTCTATTCATGCAAATGCTATTGCTGAAAATAAAGTGAAATTTGAAGGAGTGGAGAGTTATTTTCTTTCTACTGCTAGAAGTGAGCGTGCTAAAAAAGTCGCCGCTTTAGAAAATAAGGACGATACAGAAGTGATGAATTATTTTTCTAAACAATCATTTTTAAATACTTTAAATACTCAGCGCATTATAGCTTCTAACAAGCTTGCCATTGATATTCAATATGGAATGTTGCAATCTTTGCGCGGGAAATTTCAACAAGTTGTTGATGGAGGTGTTAGAGAAGGTCCATTTTGGGTGCTTGTGGGTGCGATAATGCCTTCTGTTCTTTTAGAGGTTGGCTATACTACGCACCCAAAAGAAGGTAAGCGTATCAATCAAAGCCCCTATCAAAAAGCCCTTGCACTAGGAATTGCTGATGGTGTAGATGGGTATTTTCAAAAAAATCCATAAAGGTTAAAAAATGCGTAAAATTACTGTTCCGTATTTGGTGTTCGCTTCTTTGTATTTTGTGTTGGCACTTTTTACGATTTTAATGTTGGTTTTAACGAATTCTTTTGATGAGTTTGGGCAAATGTTTCGCTTAACAACACAGCCTTTTGGAGTGTATTTTAATATTGGAATCGTTTTGCTAGTTTGTAGCGTGATTGTGGCAGTCTTTAATATTGTGCGTATTTATATTAGCCATTTACCAAAAATGTATAGTGTTGTTATTGGAATTGTGTTGTGTGTATTTTTATTTTTGCTTTATAGTGAGATGTTTTTGTTAAATCGCGTGTTTTTGGATATTTTTTCATTAAAAGATTCTATTGCATTAAGTGGAGAAAGTGCCTTTTATAAAAATCTGTATCAAATAATTACAGATTATATTTTTTATTGTTTTTTTGTATTTTTTCCATCTGTGATTTATTTAGCAAATTTAAGTTTTGATAAAAGCACTATTGGTAAAGTGTTGCAACTTACGCAGCCAAGCTTTAATGTGATTGTTTGCACGCTTTTTGGATTTGTTGTTACACCTTTTTTTAAAAGTGGGGTTTATGGCTATTTAGATTTGGTGTTGTTTATCTTAGGGCTTTGTTTCGTTGGATATTATTGTTTTAAGCGTTATAGCAATATGGACTCTTATGAATATTTTAATATTTTTTTATTGCTTGTAGTATGTTTTGTGATGTTTTTTGGGGAGTTTAGATTTGTTAATGGAGAATCGTATTTTGAAGTGCGTAAAGTGTTTTATATCTTGGTGTTATTTGGTTGGAGTAATAATTGGATGATGAAGCTAACAACAAAGAGAAAAATATAAGGAGAAAATATGCAACAAAAGCCATATCTAAAGGAGTTTCCAAACGCAGATGGTTTTTTTGGTCGTTTTGGTGGAAGTTTTGTGCCAGATGCGATTAAAAAGGCAATGGAAGAAATCAATATTGCTTATGATTTAATTGCGCAAAATAGTGATTTTATTGCAGAATTACGAAAGATTAGAAAGCATTTTCAAGGACGTCCAACACCGATTTATTTTGCGCATAATTTGACAAAAAAATATGGTGGTGCTGGGATTTATTTAAAAAGAGAAGACTTAAATCATACAGGAGCGCATAAGTTAAATCATTGTATGGGAGAAGCATTGCTTGCAAAATTTATGGGCAAAAAAAAGCTAATTGCTGAAACAGGAGCAGGACAACACGGTGTGGCATTGGCAACTGCGGCTGCATATTTTGGATTAGAATGTGAAATTCATATGGGAGAAATTGATATTGCAAAAGAACATCCAAATGTTGTGAGAATGAAAATTCTAGGAGCAAAGGTTGTCCCTGTTAGTTTTGGGGCAAAAACATTAAAAGAAGCGGTGGATTCTGCTTTTGAAGCATATTTAAAAGATTTAGAACATTCTATTTATGCAATTGGTTCTGTAGTAGGACCACACCCTTTTCCTAAAATGGTGCGTGATTTTCAAGCTGTTATTGGTGTGGAATCTAGAGATCAGTTTTTAGAAATGACAGGAGAATTGCCAGATATTGTAACTGCTTGTGTGGGTGGCGGCAGTAATGCAATGGGGATTTTTAGTGGTTTTATTGATGATTGTGTGGAGTTAGTAGGAGTTGAGCCTTTAGGGATAGGTAGTAAATTGGGACAACACGCTGCAAGTTTGAGTTATGGGAGTGAAGGTATAATGCACGGATTTAATTCAATAATGCTAGCAGATTCTAATGGCAACCCAGCACCTGTGTATAGTGTAGCAAGTGGGCTTGATTATCCAAGCGTTGGACCAGAACACGCTTATTTAAACACTATCCAAAGAACAAAGGTTGCGACAATTTTAGATAAAGAAGCCATTAACGCATTTTTTGAGTTAAGCAAAAATGAAGGAATTATTCCAGCTATTGAGTCTAGCCACGCTGTTGCTTACGCACTAAAGATTGCTCCAGAATTAAAGGGTAAAAAAATCTTAGTAAATCTTAGCGGTAGAGGAGATAAGGATATTGACTTTATCGTAGAAAAATATGGATATGGTGAATAGTAAAAAGTTGGAATCTATTTTAGATTCCAACTTTTAATCTAGTAAAAATAATTCAAGGGGATATTTTTTACCTAGACTTTTTAGGTCTAAATATGCACGCACTTTTAGCAATTCATTATCTGGGTGTGCTTTTAGGCGTTCCTTTGCTTCTTCTATCATTTCAAGCTCTAAGAGAACATAAAAATATGCAATTTCGGCATTTTCATCTTTGTTTGCTAATTCTTCAAATAAACTTACCCAACTTGAAGGATCATAGCATTCTTTCATTTTTTGAGCAAGCATTAAATAGTCTTGTTTGCTGTATCCAACTTCAGCGCAAAGTTTAGCGACTTCTTCGTTACTAAAATCCATTTTTTTAGCATAACACATTCCAAGCACAGCGTTTGCTAAATCTTTGTTAAATTTCACTTCACCAACAAAGCGTTTAATGTCTTTTAGGTTATCACTTTGAAGTAATTTTTTAAAGGCGGCACGCTTGTATGTTTCATCAAAGCTTGAACGCTTTAGCACTTCTGTGGCGAATTTTTCGTCGTGTTGGATTTGATTGAGAGTGTTTTGATGCACAAAATGGGATTTTTCGTTAGGATTAAATTTTTTTAAATTCACATATTCTCCACGCTTTAAATCGCCTAATAACTCAATAAGTTCATCAATTCTAGTTTCTCCACTTTTCAAGGCAACACCTTCTTTAATATCAAGCGTCAAGTTATTTAGCAAAATAGAGAGCGATTTGTAGCGATTCATTGTGGGTTGCTTGAGTGTGGAATCCTTTTCTAGAAGTTGGTTTTCTAATTGTTCAAGTAAAATTTTATAGTCATTTTTGTATTTTGTGCGTTTGCGCCACATTCTATAAGCACCGCCCACTTCCAAAAATACGACAACAATAAAAAATGCAACAACAGGCAAAATATACCAAACCGCCACGGGCAAAGTAATACTTCTTGTGCTAAATGGAATCATAAAGGTGTAGCTTTCTCCACTTATGCTATACACATAAAGACCTAAAAGAACGATAAATACAAATAATGCACCGATGTAATATTTAAATTTCATATTAATCCTTTGAGCTTTTTTCCACAATTTCGCGACATACTATACAATATTTTGCATGTGGTTTTGCTTTTAATCTCTCTTTTGCGATGGGTTCATCACACATTTCACAAATTCCATAAGATCCTTGTTCAATTTTATCAAGAGCAGATTCAATGTATTGAAGATCTGTGTTGTGGCGTGTAAAAATAGAGCCATCTAATGTATTTTTCATATGCATTGCAACTTGATCAGCTTCATCAAAGGATAAATCACGCATATTTTCCATTGATTTTCGGTGTTCTAAGTTATTATCTAAAATTGCTTGACGTTTTTGTAGTAGAACTTGTTTAAAGTGATCCAATTCCTCTTGTCGCATTAACTTCCCCTTATTTATGATATGGATGATTATTGATTAAGCAAAACGCACGATAAATTTGTTCACTCAGCACAGCTTTAGCGATTTTATGACTAAAAGTTAGCGGAGAGAGTGAAATTTTTGTATTGCAGTTTTGGATAAAATCTTCTTCAAGCCCATAAGCACCGCCGATAAAGAACGCAATTTCACCTTTATCTTTAAGTGTTTTTGCAAAAGCAAAGGAATCCAAAGTTTTAGCATTTGGTGTAAGAGCGATTTTGTAAACATTTGGTTTTGTAACTTTTAAAAAAGCCTGTGTGTAGGATTTTTGCGCTTCAAGAGCTTCGTGTTTTTGAGAATCTTTTATTTGTTTAGAAAATAAATTGATAAACTCCACTTTGGTCCCAAATCCTAGGCAAAGAGTGGCAAATTCTTCACAAAGCGAATCACTTATATCCTTATTGTTTTTGGCAATATAATAAATATTAATTTTTATCATAGGATTTTGCGCTTGTGAAATACTCCAAGATTTGAGCAATGGTTTTTTTCATATCTTTGCGTTGCACAATCATATCAATAAGTCCGTGATATAGTAAAAATTCCGCTGTTTGAAAGCCTTGTGGCAAGTCTGTACCGATAGTTTGTTTAATAACTCTAGCTCCAGCAAAGCCTATCATTGCGCCCGGTTCTGCCATAATAACATCACCTAAAAAAGCAAAAGAGGCACTTACTCCCCCCATTGTAGGGTCGCTTAACACAGAAATAAAAGGAAGTTCTGCCTGACTTAGTGCATTTAGAGCAGCAGAAGTTTTTGCCATTTGCATAAGAGAATAGGTGGATTCTTGCATTCTAGCACCACCACTAGCACTGACAATAATAAGTCCTTGCTTTTTTTCTATGGATCTTGCAATAGCACGCACAATCTTTTCTCCTTCCACCGAAGCAAATGATCCTCCCATAAAATTAAAATCAAAAAGAGCGATTTGTGCTCCTATTCCATTAATTGTGCATTCTCCACTGATAATGGAGCTAGGGCGTCCGCATTTAGTTGCGTATTCTTCAACGCGTTTTTTATAGCTTTTTTTATCTACAAAATCCAGTGGATCATTTGGGCTTAAATCTTTATCAAATTCTTTAAAGCTACCTTCGTCGCACATTAAAGCGATTCTATCTTGTAGTCCTATGCGCATATGGAAATTGCATTTTGGACAAGTGTAATGCTGTGCAATCACTTCTTTATAATACATTAAAGCATTGCAGCTTGGGCATTTTACCCAGTGGCTTGGAGCTTCTTTTGGTAAAGCTCTTTCTTTTTCTTCTTTGGTAAAGTTTTTAAAAAAATCTGCAAAACCCATTGTGTTTCCTCGTGTTAGTGGCTATTTATGCAACACTTTTGGATAAAAATAGGTGAAATTGTATAGAATTATGTGTTAATTTTCACTAAAAAAGATAAGAAATGCAGATTTTCACAAAAGATACAAGTGTAACACTCTATAATTCGCGCTTTAAAGAATCTTATCATAACACAAATGATGGTGCATTACAAGAAACGCTTTGCAAACATATTTTGCCAGCGATTTCTTTGGGGTTAGATTTTAAAAAGTTGGAATCCAAAACATTAAATGTGCTTGATATTTGCTTTGGGCTTGGATTTAATGTGATAGGTTTGCACTATGTGATTAAAAAATACGGGTTTAGTGGAGAAGTGTGTGTGGATTCTCCTGAATTAGAATTTTTAAAAGACTTAAAAAAACATCCTTATCCTAAAGAATTAGAAAGTGCTAAAGAGATGATTAATGCTTTAGAAAATGAGTGTGAATTTAAAGATAAGAATTTTAAAATTAGATTGCATTTAGGTGATGCAAGAGAGATTTTAAGAGTCTTTTTACAAGAGATTAAAGAAGGCAAAAGAGAGAAATTTAATGTGGTTTTTCAAGATCCTTTTAGTCCTCTGAAAAATCATCATTTATGGACTTATGAATATTTCAAAATGCTTTATATGTTAAGCAGTGATAGCGTGATTATAACAACTTATAGCCAAAACTCTTGTATGTTGTATTCTGCTTATCTTGCAGGATTTAATGCTTTTAAAGTAGTGCAAAAAAATGTGCGTGATTCTGTGATTTTAACAAAAACAAAAGATTTACCACAAATAGATTTGGATTTTATAGAAAAGATTGTTAAGATTGACATAGAACATAAGATAAGAGTAAACCCTAAATTGAAAGGTTTGTATGATTAATTTAGGATTCATGCAAGGGGAACCCTTGCTAAGTCCTTAATGCACATCTTTCCAGATTTTGCGCTTCCATAGATATGCGATGATACCCATAAAGACCATAAAGATAACAAGTTTGTAACCTAGAGATTCTCTCTCTTCTTTTTTGCTATCTCCCACAGATTCCATATAAGAAATCACTTGATTTTCTGCATTTTGTGTTAAACCAACGCGTGGCATTGCAGTTCCGGGAAGAATTTTTTGTGGATCGTTGATAAAATTATGGAGATATTCCATATTGCGACTGCGAATCATCATAGATAAATCAGGGACTTTTGCTCCCAAATAAGTTACAACACCTCCGTTTGCTTGCCAATTATCGTAGCGCACATTATGGCAACGCCCACAAGCATCAATAAAGACTTCTTTATCGCTTAATTCTTTTGGCGCAATACTTTGAAGATATGCAACCATATCTGCAATTTCTTGATCGCTCATCCAATTATACGCTGGCATTGGATGTGTGCCATTGTATTTATGTGTTTGTTTTGTAGCGACTGCGGAATCCTTAATGACATTAGATAAGAAGTTTTTTTCATAAATTAGTCCAGCAGAGGACAAATCTGGTGGCAATACTCCATATGCTGCAACAGCGTCTTCAGGGCTGAATGGAGATTCTAATCCTTCAGTTTTAATAGAGTGGCAAGCGGTGCAGTTTGCGCTCACTAACTCTTTACCATTTGCGATATTGCCTTCACTTGTTTCAAGGGGCTTTAAATCTGCAAAAGTATAGTCTGCAGGGGTGACTTCTGGATACATTTGTCCGTGTGCAAAAGGTTCAACTCCCCAATAAATAATTCCTGTAATAACCGCAACAATGATTAATGCTAAGAACTCTTTCATACCTACTCCTTATGCTTGCTTTTTATCTTCAATTTTAGTGATGATTGGCAAGAATACAAATAGCAGCACTAAAAATACAATTGTTGCCACAAAACCGATGTAGGCATTAATTCCTGTTGGAGGGAGTTTGCCCCAAATTGTTAAAATAATCATATCAGCAACCAATAGCCAAAAGAAAATCATAAAGCCCGGACGCTTATGTGCCGGTGCAACAACTTTACTGCGATCTAGCCAAGGAAGTAAGATAAAAACAACATTTGCGATTCCAAATGCGATAAGTCCTAAATCTGCACTAAAGAAAAATCCACGTAAAATTTCATAACTCCATAAGAAATACCACTCTGGGTAAATGTGCGGAGGTGTTTTTAAATGATCGGCTGGATCAAAGTTGATTGGATCTAAAGCGAAACTATAATGGTAGCAAGTTAGATAAAATAAAATTGCTAAAAAGAAGCTTGCTACAAAGAAATCTTTAGATAAGAACATAGGCCAAAATGGAATGACTTTGGATTCTTTTTTATTTCCTGTTTTAAATTTTTCTGCTTCTTTTTCAAAATCAATTTCTTCACCATACATATTATTGACATGTGGGATTCTTAAAGAATAGAAATGCACAGCAATGACAAGCATAATTACAACAGGAAGCAAAACAACATGTAACATAAAGAATCTTGTAAGTGTTGCATCAGCAACAATGAAGTTTCCACGAATCCATACAACTAAATCTGGTCCAATCACAGGGATTCCGCCAAAGAGATTTGTAATAACTGCTGCTGCCCAATAGCTCATTTGCCCCCAAGGTAGCATATAACCGCTAAATGCTTCAGCAGAAAATAATCCAAAAAGAACCATTCCAGTAATCCAAATCATCTCACGCCCCTGCTTATAAGAGCCATAATAAATTGCGACAAACATATGGATATAGATGATTAAGAAGCAAATAGAAGCACTCACTGCGTGTAAATGTCTCCAAAGCCAACCATAAGCCACTTCTTGCATAATAGTGTAATTTACACTATCAAAAGCAAGTTTTGTATCAGGCTTATAATACATTAAAAGAAATAAACCAGAAACCACTAAAAGCGTAAATAAAACAACCAAAACAACACCCATTGCCCATAGAAAATTGATATTTTTTGGAATCCAATATTCTGTCATTAAGACTTTCATTAAAGGCTTAACTGCTAGTCTTTGATCTAGCCAATCAATAATGCCATTTGCTTTTTGAATTTGTGCCATAAACTACTCCTTATGCTTTTCCGATGAGCTTTAAATACTCTGGACCTTCTTCGCCTAGCACCAATTTTGTCCCATCAATTTTAAAAGGTGGAATCACCATAGGGGTTGGAGGAGGACCAAAAACTTGTCTTCCACAAGCATCAAAGCGACCTCCGTGGCAAGCACAATGAAATTCTGTGGAGTTGGAATCATAAGAAGGGATACAGCCTAAGTGTGTGCAAATTTGGATTCCAACACTAAAGCTTGATTCTCCAACAACCACATCTCTTTGTTCGCATTTTTGCATTGCTTCAGTTTTTTTAATCACATATACAGGAGTCCCTCTATACTCAACTTGGCGGTATTCTCCATCTTGCATACTGCTTAAATCAACAGTCGTAAACCCAGCTGAAACTACACTTGGTAATGGATCCCAAGAAGACTTCATTGCAACAAGTGATGCGCCTACACCAACAGCCGCAACAGCTCCAAGAGTCATACCAAGGAAATCTCTACGATTGACATTTTCTGCCATCATTTCCTCCTAAAAGTATAAATCTTTAAAATAAAGCGTTTAAAAACTATGAATTTTAGCAAAATGAAACTTTATTTTTTAAAAAGTAAGCAAATTTTTTACAAAAAAATAAAAAATGTTTCAAAAATGCAAATATTCTTTATCTATACGAATAAAGTACACTTACTGATTTGGGTTAATTTTAGTTGTGCTACAATTTTGCATTTATTTATGTAAATTTGTGAGATGTTTTTAGGAGAGATAATGGAGCAGTCTGTGCAAAAATCACAAAAATCTAAAGAAGAGCTAAAAACGCTTGGAATTCCAAAATTATTTTTTTCGTATTTTGTGCCTGCGCTCATTGCTATGCTAGCAGTTTCAAGCTATTCTACGATTGATGGTATTTTTGTGGGTAAAAAATTAGGTGAAAATGCGCTTGCTGCAATTGGAATTGCATGGCCTATTTTTCCTGTGCTTATTGCCTTTGAGTTGCTTTTTAGCATTGGTGGTGCGACAATGGCTTCATACTTTTTAGGGAGAAATAAAGCCTTGCATGCAAGGGTTGTATTTAGTTCTGTGTTTTATTTTGCGCTTGTTACAAGTGTAATAGGCGGAATTCTTTTATTTTTATTTAGCGATGTTATTGCCTTAAAGTTAGGAAGCAGTGAGCGGCTCTTGCCTTTTGTTGAAGATTATACTGAAGTGATTTATCTAGGAGCTTTTATTATTGTGCTGCACCCTATGCTTGATATTTTTGCTATTAATGATAAACAACCGGTTTTAGCAATGGTAGCAATGGTGGTGGGGGCACTTTCTAATATTGTATTAAATTATATTTTTTTATTTATTTTAGAGCTTGGGATTGCAAGCAGTGCATTAGCTACGCTTTTAGGGCACGGCATTGGAATGTGTATTTTGTTGCAGCATTTTTTGCGCAAAAAAGGCGATTTATTTTTAGTGCGTTCTTTTAATATTTATGCACTTTTAAATGCGACAAAAAATGGAATTCCACAAAGCAGTTCTGAAGTGAGTGTTAGTGTAATGATGTCAATTTTTAATCACACAATTTCAAGTATTGCAGGGGATAGGGGATTAGCAATTTATAGTATGATTATGTATATTGGAATTATACCTTTTACGATTCTTTTATCAATGGCGCAAGGTGTGCAGCCTATTGCTAGCTTCAACTATGGAGCAAAATTAATGGGGCGTGTGATGGGGATTTTTAAATTTGGTTTGCTGTTTAGTTTAATAGGTGGAATTGTATTGTATGGATTGTTTTATATGTGTTCTCCGTATTTGGTGAGCTGGTTTTTGCCAAATGATATTGCAATGCGTGATATAAATTTACTAAAAGATACACAAGATTCTATGCGGTTATATTTTTTAGGTTACGCACTTTTGGGTGTAAATATTGTGAGTGCAATATTTTTTCAATCTATTCAAAGAACACTTAGTTCTTTTATGATCACATTTTCTTATACGCTTGTATTTGCGTTGTTCTTTGTGCTAGTTTTACCAAATTTTTATGGCTTTATTGGAGTAATGATTGCATATCCTTTGGGAATTTTATGTGCGACTTTTGTTACAAGTGCAATTGTATTGTATGAGCGCAAAAAAGGAATCTTAAAAAATATATAATGTATAACTTAAAATAATAAATTAAATTTTATATATCAAAAAGTAATAAGTTTTATAAGAGTAATATCCTTTTCATAAAGATTACATAGATTAATCTTTAAATTCAGATTCTTTAGAAAGGTCTATCATGGGAACTAGGAAAGAGCACGATTTTATTGGTGAATTAGAAATCTCTGATGATGTCTATTATGGAGTGCAAACTTTTAGGGCTGTGGAAAATTTCCATATGAGTGGAAGAAAATTGAAGGATTACCCTTTCTTTGTTAAAGCATTTGCGCAAATTAAAAAAGCAGCAGCACTTGCAAATAAAGAGGTAGGCGTTTTAGACGCAGAGAAAGCAGATGCAATTATAAAAGCGTGCGATAGGCTGATTGCTGGTGAGTTTATTGATCAGTTTGTTGTGGATATGATCCAAGGTGGTGCTGGGACTTCTACAAATATGAATGTCAATGAAGTTCTTACAAATATCGCATTAGAGAGTATGGGGCATAAAAAGGGTGAGTATCAATATCTTCATCCAAATGATCATACAAATCTGGGACAATCCACAAACGATACTTATCCAAGTTCTATTAAAGTGGCGACACACGCGAAATTAGGTGATTTGCTAAAAGCTATGGAAGAGTTGAAAAATGAACTTGAAATCAAAGCAAAAGATTTTAAAGATATGATTAAAATGGGTAGAACAGAGCTTGAAGATGCTGTGCCTACAACTTTAGGAAACACATTCAATGCTTTTGCTACTTATATTAAGACTGATATTGAGAGATTAACTTATGCAAGAAGCGTAATGGAAACTCTAAATATGGGTGCAACAGCGATTGGAACAGGGATTAACTGCCACCCAGATTATAAGAATCTTGTAGAAAAAAAATTAAAAGAAATTACTGGAGTAGAGTATAAGCCAGCAATGGATTTAATCGCAGCAACACAAGATACAGCAGATTTTGTTTTTGTAAGTGGTGCGTTAAAAACAGCAGCGGTGAGATTAAATAAAATCGCAAATGATATGCGTTTAATGAATTCTGGTCCTAGATGTGGTTTGGGTGAAATTAATTTACCAAAAATGCAACCGGGAAGTTCTATTATGCCGGGAAAAGTAAATCCTGTAATTTGCGAAGTTGTGCAAGAAGCTTGTTATGAAGTTATTGGAAATGATACAACGATAATGCTTTGCAGTGAAAGAGGGGAATTTGAACTCAATGCAGTAGAGCCAGGAATCGCTTATGCACTCTTCAATTCTTTAGTGATTTTAGAAAATGCAATGAAAACACTAGCGCAAAAAGCAGTGAAACACCTAACAGCAAATGCTGAAGCTTGCAAGCAATCTGTGTTAAATTCTATTGGAATTGTAACTGCATTTAACCCAGTGCTTGGTTATGAAAAGTCTGCAAGCATTGCAAAAGAAGCATTGCAAACTGGTAAAGCTGTAGGAGATATTTGTTTGGAGAGAGGATATTTGCCAAAAGAAGAGATTGATAAAATCTTAGATCCTAAAAATATGCTGAATCCACAAATGAAAAAGAAAAGAGACGCTTAAGTCTTAAAAATAAAAAGTAAGGGTAAATAAATGGATATTCTATTAATACTTCAAATTATCGTTTTGCTTGGAGCGATTTTTGTTGGTATCCGCTTGGGCGGAATCGGAGTTGGTTATGCTGGGGGAATTGGTGTTGTAATTTTAGGTTTAGCACTAGGAATGAAACCTGGTAGTATTCCTTGGGATGTTATTTTGATTATTATGTCAGTTATTGCTGCGATTTCAGCAATGCAACTTGCTGGTGGATTGGATTATTTAGTGCAGATTGCAGAGAGAATTTTGCGTTCTAATCCAAAATATATTAACTATCTTGCTCCAACAGTTACTTATGTTCTAACTTTGCTTGCTGGGACAGGGCATACTGCGTTTTCAATGATTCCTGTTATTGTAGAAGTTGCAAAAGAGCAAAATATTAAACCGTCAGCTCCACTTTCTATTGCGGTTGTTTCTAGTCAAATTGCAATTACTGCAAGCCCTGTTAGTGCAGCTGTTGTTTATATGACGGGTGTATTAGAGCCACTTGGTTGGAGTTATCCACTGTTGCTTGGAATTTGGATTCCAACTACATTTATTGGTTGTATGCTAACAGCATTTGTGATAACAATGTTCTTAAATCTTGATTTAAGTAAAGATCCGGTGTATCAAGAAAGATTGGCTCAAGGTTTAGTTAAGCCTGCAGTTGGTGCTCAAAATATGGAACTTAAAGAAGGCGCAAAGCTTTCTGTTGGAATTTTCTTAATTGGAGTTTTATTGGTTGTTTTTTATGCAACAGCGATTTCAAAAATTGGTGGTAAGCCCGTTTTAATTGAAAATGTTATTGTTCCTAGAGATGCGGCAATTATGAGTTTTATGCTTGCAGTTGCAACATTTATTGTAATTTTTTGCAAAGTAGAAACTGGTAAAATTGCTGATACTAGCGTGTTTAAATCTGGTATGGTAGCTTGCGTGTGTGTTCTTGGTGTTGCTTGGCTTGGAAATACATTTGTAGGCGGTTATACAGAAGAAATTAAAACTTTGGCTGGAGATTGGGTAAAAGCTGTTCCTTCATTATTGGCTGTTATTTTCTTTTTTGCGGCAATGCTTCTCTATTCTCAAGCAGCAACTGCAAAAGCTATCACTCCAGTTGTTATTGCGGCACTTGGAATTACAGCGGCAAATCCGGGAGATTCTTATATGCTTGTAGCTTCATTTGCAGCTGTTTCAGCACTTTTTGTTCTTCCAACTTATCCTACACTCTTAGGTGCAGTTCAAATGGATGATACAGGCTCTACAAGACTTGGTAAATATGTGTTTAATCACGCATTCTTATTGCCAGGTGTTTTAGCAATCGTATTTAGTGTTGCTTTAGGTTTTGTAGCGACTGCGTTATTCTAAAAACTTCTCCCCTTTTTTGTAGGGGAGCTTTCTTTTAAATTATCTTAAAGCAACAAGTAAAAATTAGAGTTAAAAAATTAGAGTTAAAAAACTAGATTAATTAAAAGCTCTATTTTTAATATGAAATCACATTTTAAATTTTAATTTTTTTAAATATTCTGGATATTTACAAGTTTGGCAAAGGGTCTCAACAAGCTTGTTTTCTTTAAAGCCATTAATTAAATAGATTCTGCGTTTGGAATTTAGAATTTCTATAAAACTTTGTGTTTGTAGGTTTCCTAATGTAATATTTCCTTGCGTATCAAAACAGCAAGGCACAACTCTGCCATCACAAAGGATTCCTAATTGTTTGCTAGCTCCATAGCAAAATCCTTGAGCTTGTCGATCTTTGCTGTTTGGATTTGCCCACTGAAAAAAAGGTGCTCCAACTAAGTGGATTTTATAAGCAAGGCGTGTTTTGAGTGGAGAGATGGAAAAAAGATTGAAATGATTTTGCAAGATTTTGTAGATTTCTAAATTGCATTTTGGGGCAGTGAAGTTTTGGTTTAGATTCCATAATCTTAAATTGATAAACTTTTGACTTTGCCTTTGTTGATGATTCTTGCAGAGTTCTAAAACTTTTTTTAAATAAGATTCAAGGGATATGGGGTTTGTTTGATAAAGTGCGCTAGCAAGAGAAATATTGATTTGATGGATATTTTTATGCTCTAGCAAGAGTGCAGTGTTTTGTGTGTTTAAAAAAAAACCACTTGTGGTAATATCAATGCTTAAATTTTGTGCTAAATCCAAATAATCTTTAAGATAATCTATACTTAAGGGATCTCCTAAAATATGCAAGGCACAACGTTTTGTGTAAGGAGAGATTTCTTTTGTGATTTTGTTAAAAAGTTCTAACGACATTGTGGTTTTTGGTTCTTTTTTGGGGGTGCAAAAACTACAATCTAAACCACAAAAATTTGTAATTTCTATAAAGATTTTTTCAAAGTCTTTGCGAGTCTTACTCATTGCGTAAAACTTGTAGTGGATCAATTTGTGTTGCTTTTTTTGCAGGATAATAAGAGGAGAAAAATACAATAATAAAAGAGCCTACAAGAATAGAAATCAAGTCAATTAAAGATAAATCTAGTGGAAGTTTATCGCTACCATAAACATCAGCAGGCAAAGAGATGATTGGGAAGTTTGCAAGCACAAACAAAATCATTGCTGCTAAAATCGCTCCCACTAGGATTCCACTAATACCTATGACATTACCTAAATATAAAAATGTTTTTTTGATCTCTTGCGTGCTTGCTCCCATTGTCAAAAGTAGAGCAATCTCTTTTCTGCGATTCATTACTGTCATTAAAAGTGAGCTGATAATGTTCAAAGAAGCAACTAAGATAATTAGCATAAGCACAATAAATAAGGCTCTTTTTTCTAACTCTAAAGCAGCAAAGAAATTACCATTTTGCTCCCACCAACCTACAAAACGCATATAAGGATATTTTTCTTTTAGAGAGATAATGTCTTTTTGCGGGTTTTGTGAGTAAATATGGATTCCATCATACACACCTTGTGGCATTTCCTTGATAATGCGCAAAGCTTCTAGGGTTGTGTAAAGATAGCTTTTATCATAAGCAATCAACCCAGAATTAAACACTCCTACTACATTAAAGCGTTTCATTGTAGGAGTTAGGCTGATAGCTGTTGGGCTAAATTGTGTAAAAATCAAAAGCAAATTAGAGTGAAACTGCAAATCAAATTGTTCTTTTAGTGTTTTTCCTATGATGATTTCAAAAGTGTTCGGGTTATAAGTTTCTCCAAGTCTTTCTTTAAAGGTGCGTTTTGTGGAGAGCAAAGCTTCATTAAAGACTGGATTAATGGCACTCTCGCGCTCAAAATCTACTCCAAAAACAGCAGCTCCTTCAATGCTATCATTGGATTTTGATAAGGCTTGTGTTTGGATAAAGGGACTAAACCTTAGATGTTTAAAATTGTTTTCTAAATCCGCTAAAAGTTCTGCATTTGGACGATCAAAACCTCCTCCAACTAGAGTGATAGGGTAATTCATAATGAACAATTTACGCTCAAACTCTTTATCGAAACCATTCATTAATGCCATTGCAACAATTAGCACCATTACGCCAATACTGACTCCTAAAAATGCAAGAATTGCAGTAATAGAAATAAAAGGCTGTGTTTTATTGAAGCGTAAATAACGACGCACAAGATAAAAAACCAAATGCTGTTTTGACATTTTATGCTTTTCTTGCAAGTTCACCGCTTTTTGGCCCGCTTTTGCCACAGCAATCTTTATATTTCTTGCCGCTCCCGCAAGGGCAAGGTTCATTGCGCACAGGTCTGCCTTTGAAAATCGGTGCTTTTGGCTGTGTTGCTTGCGCGCCTTTTGTAGAATCAGCAAGTTTTTGGCGTGCGGCTTGAGTTTGATCCGTGTTATTTGCTGCTCTTAATTGAATCTTTTGAAGCATTTTAATGGCGGTGTATTTAATTTGTGCTGCAAGATCAATAAAGAGATTGTAGCTTTCTTTTTTGTATTCTACTAAAGGATCTTTTTGATTGTAACCACGCAATCCGATTCCGGTTTTTAGATTATCCATTACATATAAATGTTCGCGCCACAAATTATCTAGTGTTTGGAGGTATACTAGTTTTTCAATTTCACTGCGTGTTTTTGCATTAATGTTTTGCATTTTTGCTTCATAATCACGCATCAAAATGTCTTCAATATAACCTTCAAAGCTATTGTTTGTTTTATAATGATCTTTCAGTGCATTTTCATCTAAAAGTGTATTGAAGTCTTCTCTAGCTTGAGCGCAAAGAAGCTCTAAATTATCATCATTGCTAAAAACTTCGCATTTTTCAAGGAGCATAGCAATAGATTCTTGGCGGTTTTCAATAATCTTATGTGTAATGTTATATTCTGGATCTAAAAGCTCGTTGCGCACGCGGTAAATCGCCTTTCTTTGTTCATTTGCCACATCATCATATTCTAGCAAATGCTTTCTTGCTTCAAAGTGCATAGATTCTACTTTTTTTTGCGCATTCTCCACAGAACGCGTTACAAGTTTGGACTCTATATGTTCCCCTTCATCAAGTCCTAGTTTATCCATAATGTTTTTAATTTTATCGCTTCCAAAAATTCGCAATAAGGAATCTTCTAAGCTTAGATAGAACTGACTTGTGCCGGGATCTCCTTGTCTGCCACTTCTTCCTCTTAATTGATTGTCAATTCTTCTTGATTCGTGGCGTTCTGTTCCAATGATATAAAGCCCTCCTAGTGCGCGTACTTCATCATCGATTTTAATATCCACACCGCGTCCTGCCATATTTGTCGCAATGGTTACTGCACCTTTCTTGCCTGCATCTTTAATGATTTCTGCTTCTTTTGCGTGTTGTTTTGCATTTAAAACAGAATGTGGAATCCGTTCTTTTTGGAGAAGTTCGTGGATTTTCTCACTTTTTTCAATAGAAGCTGTACCAACAAGAATAGGTTGTCCATTTTTGTGTAATTCTATGATTTTTTGTGTTAAGGCTTTAAATTTTTCTGCTTCTGTTTTGTAGATTAAATCATTTAAATCTTTGCGTTGAACAGGGATATTTGTAGGGATAGAAATCACATCAAGATTGTAAATTTGTAGAAACTCGCTTGCTTCAGTTTGTGCTGTCCCTGTCATCCCCGCTAGTTTTTCATAGAATCTAAAATAGTTCTGATAAGTAATATCTGCTAGTGTTTGAGATTCTTCTTTAATTTTGACTCCCTCTTTTGCTTCTAAGGCTTGGTGTAGTCCCTCGCTAAATCTCCGTCCCTCGCTTAAACGCCCTGTAAATTCATCAACAATCACAACTTCACCATCACGCAACACATAGTCTTTGTCAATCTTAAAGAGTTTGTTTGCCTTTAAAGCCTGATCTAAATGATGGGCTAAAATTGCATTTTCAATACTATAAAGATTATCAATTTTAAAGAGTTTTTCTGCTTGGTTAATCCCTTCTTCAGTAAGCATTATTGTGCGGTTTTTTTCATCAATGGTGTAATGCGTTTCAACTTTAAGTTTTAAAGCAACTTCATTTGCAAGTTTGTAGTTATCAAGCGTGCGATTTGCGGGACCTGAAATGATTAAAGGTGTGCGTGCTTCATCAATTAAGATGGAATCTACTTCATCAACAATGGCAAAATGATGGTGTTTTTGCACTTTTTGATTGTAATCGTATTTCATATTATCACGCAAATAGTCAAAACCAAACTCATTGTTTGTGCCATAAACAATATCGCAAGAATACTGCGTTAGGCGGTTTGCTTCATCGTAGTTTCCGCTAAGAACAACTCCAACAGAATATCCTAAAAATTCATACAATGGACGCATAAGCTCTGCATCTCTTTGTGCAAGATAATCATTAACTGTTACGATATGCACACTTTTGCCAATCATTGCATTTAAACACACAGGCAGTGTTGCAACAAGCGTTTTTCCTTCCCCTGTTTTCATTTCGGCAATCTTGCCTTCGTGTAGCACCATACCACCGATGAGCTGCACATCAAAATGGCGCATATTTAAAACTCTTCTGCTTGCTTCTCTTGTAATTGCAAAGGAATCATAAAGGACTTTATTGAGCATTGATTGTGGATTATCGGCATTTTGAACTTGCTCTTTTAATGTTTGAAAAGCAGTTTGAAGCTCTGTATCGCTTAAGTTTTGATAATTTTCTTCAAGGGCGTTAATCTTGCGAATTTCTTTGCGATAATGTCCTATTAAGCGGTCATTTTTATTGCTAAAAACTTTCTTTGCAAGTTCTAAAATCATAATTTAACCTTTTTGAACAAAAATTTAGCAGAATTTTAAATTTTTGAATGAAATAAAGGTTTGATTTTAGCATAAATGCTATGTTGCTTAGATAAAATACGCAAAAATTTTATGTAAATAAAGGAAAATAATGGTTTTTGTGGATGCTTGCTTTAAAAAACACACGCCTTATACGCCTGTTTGGTTTATGCGTCAAGCAGGAAGATATTTGGATGAATATAGAGAAGTGCGCAAACAAGCAGGAGATTTTCTCTCTCTTTGTAAGAATCCAAAACTTGCTTCAGAAGTAACCTTGCAACCTGTAGAGATTTTAAATGTAGATGCGGCAATTTTGTTTAGTGATATTTTGGTGGTTCCACTAGAAATGGGAATGGATTTGGGATTTTTTGTAGGAGAGGGACCAAAGTTTGCAAATCCTATTGAAAGTGCGAAAGATTTAGCAGCACTCAGCGAAAATGCCTATGAAAGACTGGAGTATGTTTATGAAACCATTGCCCTAACGCGCCAAAATTTAGCAAAGGATAAGGCATTAATCGGTTTTTGTGGCGCGCCTTGGACACTTGCTACTTATATGATTGAAGGAGAGGGAAGTAAAACTTATGCAAAATCAAAAAAACTTCTTTATAAAAATCCTGAATTTTTACAAGATATTTTACAAAAAGTTACGCATAATTTAAAACATTATTTGGAATCTCAAATTAAATCAGGTGTAAATGCTGTGATGGTTTTTGACTCTTGGGCAAGCGCATTAGAGCAAGACTCATATTTAGAGTTTGGTTGGAAATATTGCAAAGAAATTGCAGATTTTATTAAAAACAAATATCCACATATTCCTGTAATTTTGTTTCCTAAAGGAATTTCTGGTTTTTTAGATAAAATTGATGGAAATTTTGATGTTTTTGGTGTGGATTGGAGCACACCTTTAAGTTTAGCTAAAGAAAAGTTAGGCTCAAAATATACCTTGCAAGGAAACTTAGAACCGTGTAGAATTTATGCAAAAGATTCTATGTTAAAGGGCGCAAAAGAGATTTTAGATTTAATGCAAGGAAATGCGCACATTTTTAATCTAGGACACGGAATGCTTCCGGATTTACCGCGTCAAAACGCCATTTCTCTTGTGGAGTTTATTCATAATTATAAATATTCCTAAGGCTTTTTGGATGTTTTTAGAATACTTTAAAACAAAATCTTATGTAAAATTTGGGTAAAAAATAAACATTTTTAAGTAATTTTTTCAAAAAGAAACATAATATTGCTTAAATTTTGTTCTTTGCATTGTGATTGTAAAATAAAAATATATAATAGCCGCACTTGGTTTTTAAGTAATTTCAAGGGAGTTTTGATGAATAAAATTTTAAGTTTAGTAATATGGGCTATTGTTGCCTTTATTGGTGCGTGGGGTTTTGGTGTGCTTGCCCTGCATAAAGGAGAGCAAATCTCAGCAGTTTGGATTGTTGTTGCAGCAGTTTGTATTTATGCGATTGGTTATCGTTTTTACTCAAAATATATTGCAGAAAAAGTGCTGGGATTAGATGATAATCGTGCAACTCCTGCTTTAACTCAAAATGATGGGCGTGATTTTGTGCCAACAAATAAGATTGTTCTTTTTGGGCATCATTTTGCAGCTATTGCTGGGGCAGGTCCTCTTGTGGGTCCTATTCTAGCAGCACAAATGGGATATTTGCCAAGTATGATTTGGATTGTTGTGGGAGTTGTTTTAGCGGGGGCTGTGCATGACTTTACTGTGTTGTTTGTGTCTATGCGTAGAAATGGAAAGTCTTTAGGGGAAATTATTAAACTAGAGCTTGGCAAAGGTGTTGGAAGTATTGCTATGATTGGAATCTTAGGCATTATGATGCTAATTATTGCAATTTTAGCTCTAGTTGTTGTTAATGCGCTAGCAGAATCGCCTTGGGGGTTATTTACCATTGCTATGACGATTCCTATTGCGATTTATATGGGGATTCATATGCGTTTTTTGCGTCCGGGAAAAATTGGAGAAGCTAGTATTATTGGTTTCGTTTTGCTTATTTTGTCGTTATATTATGGGCAGGTAGTTGCAGAGAATCCAGCACTTGCAGAAATCTTCACACTAAGCCCTGTAACGCTGACTTATATTATGATTGGATATGGTTTTATTGCAGCGATTTTGCCGGTTTGGTTTTTGCTTGCTCCTAGGGATTATTTAAGCACCTTTTTAAAAATCGGTGTGATTGTATTGATGGCAGCTGGAATCTTGTTTGTAGCACCTGATATTCAATTCCCAGCAACAACAAAATTCATAGATGGAAGCGGTCCTGTGTTTAGTGGGCAACTTTTTCCATTTTTGTTTATCACCATTGCCTGCGGGGCAATTAGTGGATTCCACGCATTAATTTCAAGTGGGACAACGCCAAAAATGTTAGAGAGAGAATCGCACGCTAGAATGGTAGGATATGGCTCAATGGTTATGGAATCAGCTGTTGCAATAATGGCATTAATTGCTGCTTGTATTTTAACTCCGGGTTTGTATTTTTCTATCAATGTTGCACCTGCTGGATTAGGAACAGCTGGGATTAGTGATGCGGCGCAAGCAGCAGCAGTGGCGGCGCAAACAATTAGTAATTTTGGTTTTGTGATTACACCAGAAGAGATTTTGGGGATGGCAAATAATATCGGAGAAAATAGTATTCTAAGTAGGACAGGTGGTGCGCCTACTTTTGCTATTGGGCTTGCTATGATTATTTCTGAGATTCCACTTTTTAATCAAGGTTCTATGGCGTTTTGGTATCATTTTGCAATCTTGTTTGAAGCATTATTTATTCTAACGGCAGTTGATGCGGGGACTAGAGCTGGGCGTTTTATGGTGCAAGATGTGTTAGGGAATGTGTATAAACCTATTGGGAATATCCATTCTATTTTTTGGGGTGTGATTGCAACTTTGATTTGTGTTATTGGTTGGGGATATATTTTGTATCAAGGTATAACAGATCCACAAGGTGGAGTTAAATCACTTTGGACGCTTTTTGGCGTTTCTAATCAAATGCTAGCAGGAATGGCATTGTTGCTTGTGGTTACTGTGCTCTTTAAAATGGGACGCGCAAAGCAAGCTTGGGTTGTGATTTTACCTGCTGCTTGGGTCTTAATCTCAACACTTTATGCAGGAATTTTAAAATTACTCCCTGCAAATGGAGAGAAAATCCACGATGCTGTAAGCCATATTGCACTTTGGCAAATTAATAGTGCAAAAGCCGCAGCAGCAACTGATCCAGCTTTAGCAGAAAAATTTGCAACTATTGCTACAAATAATTTAATCAATGCAAGTTTATGTGCGTTTTTTATGTTTGTAACTTGCTTGATTTTGATCCAAACTATTAAAATTTGTCTGCAATGCACAAAAGGAGAAAATGCGATTCCACTTTCAGAATCCCCTTATTTGAAGACTAGTGATTATGAAGGACAGGTTGTTGTGCATTAGCATAAACTTAAGAGAGATCTTTCTCTTAAGTTTATGAGTCCTTAAAGAAACTGCATATATCTACTTCTAATGCTTTAGAAATCTTATATAAATGCTCTAAATTAAAGTGTTTTCCATATCTGCAACATTCGCAATTTGAATAAAATGCAACAGATTTAATCCCAATTTCTAATGCTAGATCTAGTTGTGATATTCCCTTTTTTTCTCTGATTTCTCGAACAGATTTAGAAATATTAGCATAAAACAAAACAACTTCTTCTTTTGAGACATTACAAAAAATATTTTTTGTCATATATTTATCCTATAGAGTTAAGTATTGTTTAAACTCTATATGGTTAGAATCCCATTATCTATATCCTATAGGATAAATAAGGAGTGAAAATGAAGAAAGTTTTAATTGCGGTAAGTTTGGTTGCTTTGCTTGGAAATGTTGGATTTGCAGCAGATAGTAAAGATGCAGCTGTAGAGGATGTTAAGAATAAAGCAATTGATATCGGAATTAATGCAATTAGCGGATTCTTATCAGGAAAGAAAGGTGATGAGATTGTTAAAGAGGCAAAAGATCAAGCAATAGATGCTGCACAAGATACAGCAAATAAAAAACTTAATGAAGCAAAACGCTAATTAATCCCATTTTTGGGATTATGCTACTAGGCTACATTTTTAATCTTTTTTATAACATAGACTTCAAAATTTATTAAATTTTTAATTATAAACTTATAGAATTATTGACTTAAGGATATTTTATGCGGAGAATTATTTTATATTTAAAAATGCTCTATAAAAAGTCCGATCGTTTTTTTCATTTGCTTGTTGGAATGCCAAGCTATGATAAGTATTTGGAGCATTTTAAGAAAAATCACCCCAATAAGATTCCAAAAACTCAAAAGGAATTTTTCAAAGAAGCGATGGAAGCAAAATACGGTGCAGGACGCAATAAGTGCTGATAAGCAAAGCCATAAGGTTTATGGATACGAATTTTAGCATTTATTTGTTACAATCTCTCTTTCAAACTCTTAATGCGGAATCCCTATGCCAAAACGCTATGATAAAATTCTTGCAATTTTAAACAAACGCCCTTTAAGTGAAAATGAACTTTTAACTTTGCTAACACCAATAGCAGGACTTTTTGGTGATGTAGAGAGTGAATTAGAGATTTTTAAAAATAGTGGAATCCCCATTGAAATTGCACATAATAATGTTTATTTTCGTCCTAAAATTACCCCAATTGTAAAAGAAACATTTTGCATTGTTGATATTGAAACAAATGGACATAATCCTTATGTGCATACTCCTATTGAGATTGGTGCATTAAAGATTTGTAGAGGGGAGATTGTTGATTGTTTTGAGAGTTTTGTGTATAACACTGAGATTCCAGAATCTATTACAAAAATTACTGGGATTAATGTGCAAATGCTAGAAAATGCACCAAAACTTATTAATGTATTGGAGAAATTTAAGCTTTTTTTGGGAGATAGTATTTTTGTGGCGCATAATGTGGATTTTGACTATAATTTTTTAAGTCAATCTTTAGCAAGATGTGGATTTGGATATTTGTATAATCCGCGCCTTTGCACAATTAAGCTTGCACAAAAAACATTGGAAGCACCACGCTATTCTTTGGGATTTTTAAATGAGTTTTTAGGGATTAATCATCAAGATTTGCATCGTGCCTTACAGGATTCTAAAACCGCATTAGAAGTTTTTAATATTGCACTAAAAAAGATTCCAAAAAATCTTTACACAAGTAAGGATTTGTTAGAATTCACCAAAAATTCTCCAAAGGTTAAATATGCAACAACAAACACGGAATCCAAAAAAGCCGACGCGATCTAGTTATTTAACGCGTCATTATCCGCAATGCTTTAGAGATATACCAAGTCCTTGTTATGTGCTTGAAGAAGAAAAGTTTGAGAAAAATTTACAACTTTTAGATTCTGTGCAAAAAAGAAGTGGAGCAAAGGTTTTATTGGCACTTAAGGGTTATGCGTTATGGAAAAGCTTTGATTTAGCAAAACAATATTTAAGCGGCATTACAGCAAGTGGAATTCACGAAGCGCGTCTTGGCTATGAAGAATTTGGCAAAGAAGTTGCTGTATTTAGCCCTTCTTATAAAGTTGAAGAAATGCGTGAGCTTGTGCAAATCTCTAATCATATTATTTTTAACTCTTTTGCTCAGTGGCAGACTTTTAAAGATTTAATTGATACGCAAAATGCTCTAAGAGAACGCAAAGGGATTGCTAAAATTGAAGTGGGTTTGCGTGTGAATCCAAAATATAGTGAGGTTACTCCAGAGATCTATAACCCTTGTGTGGAGGGTTCGCGTTTAGGAATTCCGCCAAAAGAATTTAAAAAAGGTGTAAAGAAATATGGCTTAGATGGGATTAGTGGATTGCATTTTCACACACATTGTGAGCAAAATAGTGATGCTCTAAAGCGCACCTTGAAGCATTTTGAAAAGCATTTTGGAGAGTGGATTTTACAAATGCGTTGGATAAATTTTGGGGGAGGGCATCATATTACGCGCAAGGATTATGATGTGAATTTACTTGTTAAAATCATTAAAGATTTTAGAAAAAAATATAAAACTGAAGTGTATTTAGAGCCTGGTGAAGCGGTGGGTTGGCAATGTGGGTTTTTGCTTGGAAGCGTTGTGGATATTGTGAAAAATGGAATTGACCTTGCAATTTTAGATGTGAGTGCTGCGGCACATATGCCAGATTGCCTTGAAATTCCTTATCGTCCAAATGTGCGCAATAGTTTTTTTGCAAAAGCGTATTATAAAAATAATAAATTGCGCTTAAAAGGGGAGAAGTCATATAGTTATCGTTTTGGGGGTCCAACTTGTTTAGCAGGTGATGTGATTGGTGATTATAGTTTTAAAGCACCTTTAAAGGTTGGGGATAGATTGATTTTTGAAGATATGGTGCATTATACAATTGTTAAGAATAATACCTTTAATGGAGTCCCACTTCCAAGTATTGGAGTGATTAGAAAAAATGGGAATTTTGAGATTTTAAAATCTTATGGTTATGAAGACTATAAACATCGCAATAGTTAGCGGTTTCCAAGCCCTAAGCTTAGGGCTTGATCAAGTAGTGTTTTGCGTGCTGGATTAATGCTTTTAAAATTGCGCTCCACTTCTAAGATTAGTTTTGCATTAACACTTTTGTGCGCGGTTAGAATTGCAACAAACTCTAAATCAAAATCACTTTGTTCTTGCATATAATGCTCGTAATTTGCGCAAGCTGTGTTGCTATGTGCTTTTAGGTCTGCTAGAGTGTTTGTGTTATCTTGCAAGAGCTCTAAGAGTTCTTTTGCAGTTGGAATCCTATTTGAAACTTTTTTTGGACTACTTTGTTTTTTTTGCCCGCTCCATAGAGCAAAACCAAATGCAATGAGCAAAATAACGCATATCAATACAATTAAAATAAGAATCCATTTTTCCACATTGAGCCTTTTTAAGTTTTGGGAATTATAGCGGATTTTATGGTTTTTTATGAACAATGCGTTATAATCCTAAGATTAATCATTAAGGAGATTTTATGAATCAATTTAACGCAAAAGTTGAAACAATTAAGAATAGTCCAAATTATAAAGAACCCATTGGATTTGGAATTTGTTTTGCAGATGTTGGTGTGATTAGCAATAAGGTTTTACAAGCAACTTATCCTGTGCTAAATTGGGGAGAGAATTTTGGCAGTTATGCGATTTTTTCCGCATTGCGCGAAGAATGTGAAGTGTTAGAAGATAGCGCAAGCGAATTGGTTTTTGGAATTACAGAAGAGTTTGTAATTAAGGCTTTAGAAGATTTTGCTCCTTTTATTGCGCAAACACAAGCAAATCTAAATGCACACAAAAATGTTGCAGTTTTACTTGAGCTTCAGCGCGCTTTGCAAGAAGATAGAATTTATACAGAAAATGGAGATTTTCGTTACAGATTTTGTGCGATTTATGAAGATGTGCAATGCAGAAGTGTGGAATCTGCATATATGAAACTTCTAGCACTTTCACTTGGCAAAGCACCGCTTAGAAGCTTGCAACTAGATGGAATTTTTGGCTTACTTAGCAATGTTGCTTGGAGTGGAAATGTCCCTTATGAGCTTGATTGGTTAAGAGATAATGAAATTGCTTTAAAAATGCGTGGAGAGTTTCCAGCAATTGATTTTGTGGATAAATTTCCGCGTTATTTAATGCAAGTGATTCCACAATTTGATAATATCCGCTTGCTTGATACCGCAAAAACACGCTTTGGAGCATATCTTGGAACAGGTGGTTATACACAAATGCCCGGAGCTAGCTATGTGAATTTTAACGCAGGAGCAATGGGCGCGTGCATGAATGAAGGACGCATTAGCTCAAGTGTGATTGTAGGTGAAGGTAGTGATGTTGGCGGTGGTGCTAGTATTTTAGGTGTGCTAAGTGGTGGGAATAGTGATCCTATTAGTATTGGTAAAAATTGTCTTTTAGGAGTGAATAGTTCAACAGGCATTTCTTTGGGTGATGGTTGTATTGTAGATGGTGGAATCGCTGTGCTTGCAGGGACTGTTTTTAAGATTGCAGAAGATGAAGCAAAAAAACTAGCAGAGATTAATCCAGATTTTGCAATAAATGCAACAGGGCTTTATAAAGGTAGAGATTTATCAGGGAAAAATGGAGTGCATTTTAGGCAAAATGCAAAAACAGGCGAGATGATCGCATTCCGTTCTAATCGTAAGATTGAATTAAACACGGATTTACATTAGTAAAGTTGGAATCCTTTTTTTGGATTCCAATTAAACATTAAACCTAAAGTGCATCACATCGCCATCTTGGACAATGTAATCTTTGCCCTCTACGCGCATTGCGCCGGCTTCTTTAGATTTTGCTTCTCCGCCATACTTGATAAAATCATCATATCCGATTACTTCTGCACGAATAAACCCTTTTTCAAAATCTTTGTGAATCACTCCAGCAGCGACAGGTGCTTTATCTCCTTTGTGAATTGTCCAAGCACGCACTTCTTTGACTCCTGCTGTAAAGTAACTAATTAGCCCAAGTTTTTGGAATCCTAAACGAATAATAGCGTTTAAGCCACTTTCTTGCACGCCTAAGTCGTTTAGAAATTCTATGGCTTCTTCGTCGCTTAAGCCTACAAGTTCTTCTTCAATTTTAGAGCAGAGCTTAATCACTTCTGCACCTTGTTTTGTGGCATATTCTTTTAGTGTTACAACAAAAGAATTATCCGTGCTTAAGCCATCTTCATCAACATTTGCTCCATAAATAATATCCTTGTTGGTTAAAAAGCGCAATTCCTTATCTAAGAGTAAAAAATAGTCATTGTCTTTATTGTTAAATGTTCGCACTGCATCACCATTTTCAATATGTTTTAAAAGATCTTGTGCAACTTCAAGTTGTGCTTTTGCTTCCTTGTCTGTTCCACTTCTAGTATTTTTTGTTAATCTTTCTACGCGTTTTTGTAAAGTTTGCATATCCGCAATTAAAAGTTCTGTTTCGATAATTTCCACATCACGCAAAGGATTAATATCGCCTTCTACATGCGTAATATTGGAATCTTCAAAACAACGCACAATATGTAAAATTACTTCAGTTTCTTTAATGTTAGCCAAAAACTGATTGCCAAGCCCTTCACCTTTGCTAGCTCCTTTTACAAGCCCTGCAATATCCACAAACTCTACAACAGAATGTTGAATTTTTTGCGGATTGACAATTTTTGCTAGTGCATCAAGGCGTATATCAGGGACTGGGACAATGGCTTTGTTTGGTTCAATAGTGCAAAAAGGATAGTTCGCAGATTGTGCGTTTTGTGTTTTGGTTAATGCATTAAAGGTTGTGGATTTTCCCACATTTGGAAGTCCTACAATACCAATGGATAAGCCCATATTAGTCCTTTATGTTTTGTTTGATGAATTCTATAACAGCGCGCACTCCAGCTCCTGTTGCGCCAAAGGGATTGACTCCCCAAGCTTTTTCAACATAAGCAGGTCCTGCAATGTCTAAATGCAGCCACTTTTGGTGTAGGGATTCTTCTACAAATTCTCCTAAAAACATTCCTGCGCTTATTGCGCTTCCATAGCGGCTTGAAGGGATATTGCAAAGATCTGCTACATCAGAGTTGAAAAGTTTGCGTAAATATGGATTAAAAGGGAGTGTTGCGCTAAGTTCTCCTGCAGCAAAAGCAGCTTTATTAAAGGATTCTGCAAGTTTTGTGTTATATCCCATAACACCTGTGCTGTAATCGCCAAGTGCCACCACACAAGCTCCTGTAAGTGTGGCAAGATCAAGCAAGAAATCAGGCTTTAAATCGCTTGCATAGCTTAAGCAATCTGCCAACACCAAACGCCCTTCTGCGTCTGTGTTACGCACTTCAATACTTTTTTGATTGCGTGCAATTAAAATATCATCAGGCTTATAGGCATTTCCGCTAATCATATTTTCTGCTAATCCTAAAACCCCGTGTATTTCAGCATTTAATTGAAGTTTTGCTGCCGCTTCTAATATCCCAAGAACTGCGCAAGCTCCGCTTTTGTCAGCTTTCATTGTTGTCATATAATCACCCGGTTTTAGACTAAGCCCACCAGAATCATAGGTTAAACCCTTGCCAACAAGCACGATCTTTGGGGATTTTTTACCTTTAGTAGTTTTTGGTTTGTAGGTTAAATGCGCTAAATAAGGAGGATTTGCACTTGCTTTTGCCACAGCTAAAAACGCTCCCATTTTTTCTTTTTCTAAAAATTTTTGATCATAGATAGTGCAATTTATCTCTAATTCTTTTGCTTTTTTTTGTGCAAGATTAGCAATGTATTTTGGTGTGGCAATTGCAGGAGGAGTGTTGATGAGTTCGCGCACAAAATTTATGCTAGAGCAAATGTGTTCTGTCTCTGTGATAATGGATTCTAGGATTTTAGATTCTAACTTTTTGCTGCGTAAATATATAGTTTTTAATTTGCTTTTAGACTTTTTACTTTTAAAAGTTTCAAAGCTGTAATCCCCTAGAAACAAGCCTTCGCAAACTTCTTTTGCGCTGTGTAGAGTTTCTATATTAATACTAGCTGTGGTGATGTTTAGTTTTTTTATTGTTGGAATCGCATTTGCAATTGCATCACGCAAAGCGTTTGGAAAAGGGTAATTATAACTATCTATGCCGATGAAAAACTGCTCTCCAATAAAGCAATTTCCTTCACCCTTATACTCTCTAAGCGCTAGTGCATCTTTTTGAGTCTTTGTTAAAGTTTTTGGCAATTTTTTATCAAAAACTAATACAATTTCTAAATCACTTTTTTTATTATTTACTAGAATTTTCATTTGATTCTCCTATTATCTTTTTTTCAACTTTTTGAGTAACTTTATGTAGGTAATAATAGATTCCACCACCTAAAATAATTGCAAAAGGGATTGCAACATAGTAGTGTTCTTTTGCGTAATGCACAATCGCTAAGAGTTCTTTACCAAAGTAATAAGATAAAATAATGGTGATTGCCGCCCAAATTAATGCGCTAATAAAATTGATAAACGCAAAGGTTTTAGCACTATAACGCGTTACGCCAATACTCATAGGGATTACAGTGCGCATTCCATAAAGATAGCGTTGCACAAAAATAATAGGCCAACCATAGCGTTGAAGTAATAAATGTGCAAGGGCAAATTTTCTGCGCTGTGTTTGAAGCTTTTTGTAAATAAACTGCTTATTATAACGCCCAATGTAAAAATACACTTGATCGCCTACAAATCCACCAAGCCCTGCAACAAAAATTGCAATAGGGATTGTCATATGTCCTGTATGGCACATAATCCCCGCCATTATAAGTCCAAGCTCACCCTCTAATGTGCTCCAAATAAACAAAATAATGTAGCCATAATCTTGTAACCACTGCGTAAATAACTCTTCCATAATCCAACGCCTAAACTAAGATGAATACGAAATTCTAGCAAAAATTTTCTTAATTACTCTAGCCCTTCACCATCTTGAGGGATATTATATTTTTTGATTGCAAAATAATTTTCATCAATGTAGTAAATGTTTTGAAATCCTTTTTGTGTGAGTTGTGTGCCAAAATCCGCTGCAGTTGCTCCACTGTGGCAATAAAGTAGAATCTTTTTTTGAGGATTCTCTTGTGCGATATAAGTAATGCGTTGCAAAGATTCAATATTTAGCGCGCCTTTAATATGGCTAATTAAAAAATATCCGCGTGATCGTAAATCAATGACAATAAAATCATCACTATGCAGTGTATTTAAAGAAACAGGTTTAGCTAGACTTTTGTTTTTAACATACATTTTATGCCTTTATTTGCCAAAATTAGCTAGAATAAAAAATGGTCTATTATATCACAAAAACAAATCCAAATTTAGCGCATTTGCCGCTTGATGAGCGTATTTTAATTCTGCCTTTAATTACTTTAAAGACAAAATTTGTAGAAAATATACAAGAGAAATTACAGGCTTGTGATTCTTTAATTTTTACTTCTAAAAACGCAATTTACGCACTTAATGAAAATTTAAAATCCAAAAATCTACAAGACCTTTGGAAGAGTTTGCCAAACTTTGTGATAGGAAAAGGAAGTGCAAATGCGCTTGAATTCTTAGAGTTAAAGGCAGAGTTTATTGCTTCAAATGCGTATGGAGAAGTGTTTGTAAATGAGTTAATCCCACTTTTAAAAGAAAAAAAGCCATTGTTTGTGCGTGCTAAAAAAATTGCTTCAAAAATTCCAGAAGTTTTAAGACAAAATGGAATCTCTTTTCAAGAAGTTATCATCTATGAAAATCTTTTAAATACTTTAGAAAATCCACCAAAATTAAAAAAAGATTCCATTGTTGTTTTTGGGGCACCATCACATATTCAAGCATTTTTATTAAATTTTACTTGGGATTGCAGTTTTTGCGCACTTTGTATTGGTAAAACAACAAGTAATGCCGCAAAGGAACTTTTAGGAGAAGAGGCTAAGATTTTACAATCTCCTAAGCCAGAATTTAAAAGCACATTAGAATTTGCACTAAAGTTGGAATCCAATATTTAGATTCTATCTTTTAGAGATTTTGCATAGCAAAGAATTTCTGGGCGATATTCAAAATGCATTGTGTCATAATGCCACCATCTTCCACCCCATATAAATCCTTCTTTTTCAAAAGCTTGAATAATTTCTAGTGGAATATCTTGGAGGTTGTTTCTGAAAGTTTTTTGTTTTAAATCCCAGAGCCAATAGTGTGATTTTGCAACATTAATATCAATAGCAATTCCAAAACTATGAGCACTTAAGCGATTTGTTTGAGAGATTTTGCGCCACTTATAAGTTCCGCCGATATTTTGTAAATATGCTAGAAGTTTTGGGTCTTTTTTGATGGCTTGTTTTAAGTGTAATTTTACGCGTTTAAGTGCCGCGTGTGCGCCGTTTTTGCTATTGAATAAAATTTGATTTCCATCTAGCCAAATTATGGGCTTTAAATGTGATTCTACAATCTTTTGATTCTCTCCATAAACGCTAGCTAAAAAAGTGTAATCTCTAATGCGCGAACTATCTTTAAAGGGTTCTGAAGATTGGAATCCTAAAGGATAGGGATAGGCGAAAGTATCTGCTAAAGTGCCTGTAATTAAGGCATTTTCGTAGTCTTTTATGGTGTTGTGTTTTGGGATTTTGGTAAGTGTTTTTAGAGGGATGATTTGATTTGTCTGTGTGGGGTAATTTTCTTTTAGGCAATTTAATGCGAGATTTGGGTTTGCAAATGCACTATGAAATAAGCAAAAAAGCAGATAGAAAACAAATCTATAAAACATATTTGATTCTAGTATCTCTTTGCAAGGCTTGAAAAATCAAATCTCTTTCTTCTTGATTTTCTACTTCTAATTCAATATTTATACTATGGTATTTTCCACCACTACTTTCTTTTCCTTGCGTATGGATAAATTCTTTATTAAGAATTTCTAATGCCGCTAAATACAAAGTTTCTTTATCTGTTCCAATGATTCTATAATGCCAAGTGCAAGGATATTTTATTTGATGATTTTCTTGATTTTCTTCCATAAAAGTCCTTTAAAATGATTTGAATATATTTTTTGCCCAAAGTGGAATCTTTGTAATTTTTTGTGTTTTAGAATTTATACAAACAAGCGTTAATTGTGCCTTAAAAATTTCTTTATTTTCTAAAAAAATACTTTGAGCCAATATTAATGAAGCATTTTTTCGTTCTAAAAGCGTTGTTGTAATTTCTAGCAAATCTCCAAGCTTTGCAGAGGATAGAAATTCTATTTGCATTGTTTTAACGACAAATCCGATTCCATCTTTTAAAGGTAGAATCCCAGCTTTAAAAAACGCTTCAGAGCGCGCCCTTTCGCAATATTTCAAATAATTTGCGTGATAAACGATTCCGCCACAATCTGTATCTTCATAATAAACGCGTATTTGCATAATGATTCCTTAAATAATAGAGATTCTAGTGGCTTTATTAGGGTCATAAGGTTCGACGATTCCTATGATTTGTGCAGATTCTACACCGGCATTTCTTAAGGCTTTTACAAGTGAGATTGCATCGTTTTTTGGTGTGGCAAAAACTAAGCCGCCAGAAGTTTGCGCATCAAAGAGTAAAATCTCTACACCTTTAAATTTTGAAGTTTCTTTAAGATTAAAAGCGCATAAATCTTTGATGACTTTTTCATTTTCGCAACTTCCACCCGGGATTATGCCATCACGCGCAAAAGGAATTGCTTTTTCCACCAATGGAATTGCGTTACTATCTAAGAAGATATTGATGTTTGGATTTAGCATTTCTTTTAAATGTCCTAAAAGTCCAAATCCTGTAATATCTGTGCAAGCATTGATTTTAAATTTTTTAGCAACTTCACAAGCTGTGCGATTAAGTGTTGCCATAATCTTAGCAATTTCTTTTTGTGTTTGTATATCAAGTAAATTTGCTTTTAATGCTGTGGTTAAAACCCCCATTCCAATAGGCTTTGTAAGAATTAAAGCATCTCCTACTTTTGCACCATTATTGTGCCAAATTTCTTGTGGATTGATAATTCCGTTCACACTTAATCCATATTTTTGTTCATTATCTGCTATGGTGTGTCCGCCTATTAATACTCCACCTGCTTCTTTAATTTTAGATAATCCACCCTCTAAAATTGCCTCTGCATAATCTTCTGGGATTCTACATTTATCCCACATCATTAAATTTAATGCGCATTTTACAACACCCCCCATTGCATAGACATCACTTAGAGCGTTTGCTGCAGCAATTTGTCCATAGATAAAAGGATCATTGACAACTGGGGTGATAAAATCCGCTGTTTGCACCAAAGCAAGTGTAGGGCTTAAGCGATAAACTCCAGCGTCTTCATTGTCTTTAAAATCTATTAAAACATTATCATCATAATTATTAATAAGGTGGCTTGCAATATGTGAGAGATCTTCCAGACCTACCTTGCCTGCTCAACCTGCAACTTTTACGAAATTTGTGATTTTAATTTCTTCTTTCATTTTTATCCATCAATGTAAAATTCTGAAATTCTAACACTTTTTAAATGATTTCTTGCTTGTTTTGGTAGAATTACTCTTTGAATTTAATATTGAATCAATAGAGTAGAGCAGTGGAAATTTTGTTTTTTGATGGATTTTATAGTGTTGCGCTTTTTAGTATTGGAATCCTAACGGGAATTTTGGCAGGTTTTTTTGGGATTGGTGGCGGAGCGGTTTTAGTTCCGCTTGTGATGATGTTAGGGCACGACATTAAAATTGCCATTGGAATTTCTATTATGCAGATGATTTTTTCATCAGTTTATGGTTCTTATGTGAATTATAGGCGCAAGTTGCTTGATGTAAGAGATGGAATCTATGTGGGAATTGGCGGACTTATAGGAGCAGCATTTAGTGGTTTTATTATTGATTATGTAAGTTCAAAAACACTAGAAGTTCTTTTTAGTATCTTTATTGTGTATTCTTTTATAAAGTTGTTTAAAACAAGTGCTTATGGTGGTGAAAAGCGTATAGGAGAAGGGATTTTAGCGAAAGTTTTTTTGATAGGATGTGGTTGTGTTGTTGGCGTGTTTGCAATTTCTCTTGGGATTGGTGGAGGTATGATGTTAGCCCCACTTTTAGCTTATTATCTAGGATATAACAGTAAGCAAATTATCCCTTTATCTTTATTTTTTGTGATTTTTTCTTCTATTTCTGGCTTTACTTCTTTGGCATTACACGGCTATGCAAGCTTTAAAGAAGGGATTATTGTAGGGATTGCTTCATTAATTGGTGTAAGAATTGGAATTTTTATGCTCTCAAAAATTGATGCTAAAAAACACAAAATAACATTGCTTGCTATGTATGCTATTGTGCTTGGGATAATGTTTGATAAAATGTTTTTTAGCTAGGTTGTTCTTCTTTCTCTTGCTCTTCTTTTGTATATTCTTCGTTAATTGCTTTTTGTTCTTCAATGGCTTTTAGAGCAAGATTTGAGAGAATTACTGCACTTTCTTGATGATTATTGACCACTCCATAAAGTCCCATTCCTTTTAATGTTTCTTCTAGGCTATCATCGTCAGTTTGAACAATAATTCTAATATGATGTGAAATATCCATAATATGGTGGCAAGCTTGAAAAATTGCATTTGTGGATTCTACACATAAAATCACAGCTGTAGAGTTTTGCACTTCAATTTCTTTGAAAATCATTTTATCTGTAATGTTTCCATAGACAATATTGATTCCATCTCTTTGAGCATCTTTGACGCGATCATAGTTAGATTCTATAACAAGTGTATTGATGTTGCAACCTGCTAAAAACTTCACAACTTTCTTCCCTAAAAGCCCATAACCACACACAACGATATTGCTAAGAGCTTCTTCTTGTTGCATTTTATAGGTTTCGCTATTAAGATTTGTGCGTGTTGGAATCTTAAATAGACGGAGCATAAAATTTGTGCAAGAATCTAATCTTTCTAAAATAAAAGGTGTGGCAATCATTGAGAAAATCACCATTAGTGTTAAAAATTGATAAATATCGTGTGGAGTGAGTTTCGCTAAAAACTCTTGTCCAAAAATCCAGCTTAAGATCCCGCCATCAAGTTGTAAATTTAGAATCTTGTGTTGGCTTGCAAGTAAGAAAATCGCAAAAGAAAATTCTCCAATTTGCGAGAGAGAAAGAGCGATGCGCATACCGATTCTAACTCCCCTAAATAAACTTAAAAAAGCAAATATTATTAAGGTTTTAACTAAAATCATTAATGCACACAAAATTAAAACAATAATAAAATATTTTGCTGCAAAAATCACATCAACTTGCATACCAATAGTGATGAAAAATACCCCAAGTAACAAATCCCTAAAATACACCAAAACACTTGCTACTTGATATTTAAACGGCGTGTTTGAGATAATCATACCCGCTAAAAATGCTCCAAGTGAAAGTGAGAATCCAAAATGTTTGCTTAAATATGCAGAGCCTAAAACGATTAAAAACACCGTTCCTACGAAGATTTCATCTGTTTTCATCTTTGCACTTGATCTAAGTGCGATTTTGGCTAAAAAACGCCCTGGCAGAATCAAAAGTAAAATCACAGTCACAGCTGATACTCCAGTGCTTAAAAGCATTTCTCCCATACTTAAACTTGTATCGCTTAGAAGTTTAATGATAAGCAAAATAGGGATAACAGCAATATCTTGAAAGACTAAAATCCCAACAGAAGCCGCACCATAAGGCGTTCTAGTCTCATTGACTTCATTAAGATGTTTTAAAACAATTGCCGTTGATGAGAGACTTACAGCACTTGCAATAATGATAGAAGTATTAAAATCAAAACGCAATAAAAAATAACAAATTGCAAAAAATGCAGCAATAGAGATTCCAATCTGTAGTCCGCCAAAAAGAAGAACTTCTTGCTTCATTTGTGTGATTTTCTTAAAGCTAAAATCAAGTCCAATCATAAACATCAAAAACACGATTCCAAGTTCAGCAGCTTCATTTAAATCCACGGAATCTTCTAAGCGGAATCCAAAAATATAAGTTGTTAATATACCTGTAACAATATATCCGATAATTGCAGGAATTTTTAAGCGATTTAGCACGATTCCAGATACAACAGCCATTGCCAAAACACAAATGATTATTAATAGCGGATCGATGGGATTCTCCTTAGAAAATTAAAATTATATAGTATTTATCAGGTTAAATCAACAAACGATGTTTAATTTTTGGATGGAGAAAACAAGATACATCAATATAAATGGAGAATCAAAAATAGCGTGCTTGCAAGATCAAAGAGATTCTTTTTGGAAGATTAAGGAGATAGAATTTACACAATGGCGCGTGTTTTTTTCTGTAAAGCCTTCTCCAAAAAAGATATGCCCAAGATGCCCGCCACATTTTGCACAAACAATCTCCGTGCGCCTGCCATCTGCATCTAATTGCTCTTTAATTGCACCTTGAATACAGGAATCAAAACTAGGCCATCCACAACCACTATGAAATTTACTTTTTGAGGTGTATAAGGGTGTATTGCATTGCTTGCAGACATACACGCCTTGTTCAAAGAAGTTTTCATATTCTCCGCTAAAGGGAGCTTCTGTGCCTTTGTGCAATAGAACTCTTTGTTCTTCTTCTGTTAATGCGTTATACATTAAATCATTCCTTTTTCTTTGAGAAGCTTTTGTAAAAACTCTTCTAAATTAAACTTTTTGCGTTGATTTTCTGTAAAAATATGCACGATAATATCGCCCAAATCTGCCACAATCCAGTCCGGATTTTCATCATCAATGTGATAAAAACTCTCACCTTTTTCTTTAAGTGGCTTTTTGAGTGTGTCTAAAAGTGCCAATGCGTGGCGATCAATCAATGCTGTTGCAATCACCACGAAATCTACAAAATAATCTGTTCCATTGAGATTAAAAATTTCTATATCTTCAGCCTTTTTGTCTTCTAAGATTTGACAAATTTCTTGCACTAATGCTTTTCTGTTTTCTTGCAATTTGCTTCCTTTATTACAGACTCTACAATGGTTTGCGGAATCCATTTTTTTAATTTTGCATACTCCCTAAGTTCTAGCATTTCACGCAACTTTGTTGAGCTAATTGTGATTTCTTTAAACTCTAAAGTTATGTAATTTTTAGGGATTGTGTAGCCATTGCGTGGAATTATAACAAATTCTACATTTTTTTCTAGCCACGCAAACTCCGCCCACTTTGGCAAGGATTCCACATTATCCGCCCCTAAAAGTAAAAAACACCGCACATCACAATTTAGAGAATCTAGCAGATATTTTAATGTCTTAAAAGTAGGAGTTGGCGCATTTTGGCGCACTTCAAAGTCTAGCACTTTAAGCACACATTTTTCACTTTTTATGTTTTTAACTAATTCTTGTAGCCACCATAAACGCACATTAGGTGAGAAATGAAATGCACTTTTAAAAGGATTTAAAAAACTAGGCACAATAAAAAGTATTTCCAAGTCAAGCTGTTTTATGGCGTTTTGAATAATCGCTAAATGCCCTTTGTGTGGTGGATCAAACGAACCTCCAAAGATTCCAATACGCTTTTGCATACACTGCCTTTTTTGGTTAAAATTCTAGCAAAAAGAATAGGAAATAGAAGTGTTAATAGAAGTTATTATTTGGTTTTTTGTTCTTGCTTTTGGGGCGAGTTTTGGAGCATTTGCTAATGTTTTAATTCATAGGATTCCACGCAATCTTAGCATTTTTCTTCCAAACTCTTTTTGCCCAGAGTGCAACACGCCACTACTTTGGCGTGATAAGATTCCATTATTGAGTTTTTTTATTTTAGGTGCAAAATGTCGCTATTGTAAAAAAAGAATTCCAACTTTTTATTTTCTAAGTGAGTGTTTTGGTGCAGTTTTAGCACTTTTTTGTTACTTTTATTTTTTTGCTACACTAAGTGGGCTAGTACTCTTTTTCTTTGTGCTTCTTTTTTACACATTAAGTGTGATTGATAGATATTTTTTAGCAATCCCAGATTCTTTAAACTTCCTAACCTTAGCTTGCGGTCTAGCTTTTGCAATTTTATATTTTAATGAACCCTTGCTTGCGTGTGTTACTTGCTTAAGTTTTATTGGTTTTGCTACGCTTCTTAGATTTTTTGTGAGTTATCTTACAGGCAAAGAAACGCTAGGAGAGGGAGATTTGCTTCTTTTTGGGGTGATAGGCTGCACGCTTGGTGCATTTTATGGAGCAGTGGCGATTTTTCTTTCTGCTTTTTACGCATTAGTTTTTATTGTGATTATTCGGATTTTACGCAAGAAAAAAGAAATAATAGTTCCTTTTGTGCCATTTTTATTTTTAGGATTTTTAAGTGCATTTATGTGGCAAATAATGTAAAATACGCAGATTTTAAACAAAGGACTCAAATGTTAAAGCCAGAGATTAAGAAATTTTTGTTAGACTCCATACGAGTTATCCACGATTATCCGCAACCTGGAATCGTATTTCGCGACATCACTACACTGATTAATAATCAACAAGCTTTTAGTGTAACCATAGACCATTTAAAAGAGCGTTATGCAAGCTATGAACTTGATTTTATTGCTGGGATTGAAAGTCGTGGATTTATTTTTGGAGCAGCTTTGGCTTATGCGTTAAATATAGGTTTTGTTCCAATCCGAAAAAAAGGCAAACTCCCTTATACAACAATTTCAGAAAAATATACGCTAGAATATGGTTTTAGCGAGATTGAAATCCATATTGATGCCTTTAAGGGAGCAAAGAGAGAAATGCCAAGCGTTTTATTAATTGATGATTTAATAGCCACAGGTGGCACAGCTCTTGCTGCTGCAAATCTCATTAAGCAAGCTGGTGCTAAATGTGTGGAATCTTGTTTTATTATTAATCTCCAAGATTTAAAAGGTGCAGAAGCAATGCTAGAGCGAACCAAGGTGTATAGCTTGCTAGATTTATAAAGATACATTTCCTTTAAACATCTTTGATTGCAAAATTGCTTTCTATCATCTCACGCATCTGCTCTGTTGCATTTATGGCGCATTCTTTTTGAAGATTTTTGCTAATGTGTGTGATGCTATCTTTTAGGAGATCTAAACATTCCCATAGCACTCCATCAAACAAATCCTTCTCTAAACACAAAAACCCAAGTCCTTTTTCTTCAATAAACTTCGCATTATAATATTGATGATTTCCTGCTGCATAAGGATAAGGCACAAAAAGTGCGGGCAAGCCATTAGCACACATTTCCCACAACGAGCTAGCTCCAGCTCTACATACAGCAAAATCACATTGCGCATATACGCTAGCCATATCAGCATAAAAATCAAAAACGACAACATCAACGCTATCAATAAAATCCAAACTTACGCTTTTAAGCTTAGATTCCAACTTTTCTGGTTCTAAACCAAGCACCCCTATGCGCAAATTTTCTTTTTCACATTCAGCAATCACGCGTTTAAAATCTGCCTTTCCACTTTGTAAAAATATCTTAATCCCGTGCTTTTTTAATTCTAAAATCACACTCAAAGCAAAGCTATTAATTGCCCTTGCACCTTGTGATCCTCCCATAAACAAGATATTTTGAACTGCATTTCTAACCCTAGCTTTTTGAAAAAACAGATGACCCACGGGATAGAATTTAATTGGAGAACTCTCTAAGTAAGATGAGAAAAACACTTTTGCAAAAGGCTTTAAAATCTTATTAAGCCGCCCAATTTCTGCATTTTGTTCGTGAATAATAAGTGGAATTCTAAGCAAACACGCCCCAAAAGCTGAAGGAGCGGCAGAATATCCACCTACAGATAAGACGAAATGTGGCTGAAACTCTTTTAAAATTTTACACGCTTTTTTGACTGCAAGTCCTTGCTCCCATAGCGATTTTATAAGTCCAGCTCCACGCTGATTGACAACTCCACGCGTTTGCAAAAACCATTTATGTTTAAAGCCTAACTCATTTTCAAAATACATCTTATCTTGTCCGCCACTAGAACCAATAAACACACACTCAAAGCCTCTAGCTACAAACACGCTTAAAAATGCTCTAGCCACGCTCAAATGTCCACCAGTGCCACCACCAGTAATCACAACACGCACAAACAATCCTTTTAATAAAAATCACAAAAATCCAGCGCATTATACCAAATCACCATGCACAGCAAAAAAGTAAAATTTTTTCTCCCTTTTTGCAAAATTCTTGTTAAAAAATGCTAAGATACCACCAAACTTAAATTTAACAAAAGGATTCTAAATGAATAACCTAGAAAATGTCTTTGACATCAAATCCTTAACAATGTCTATCCTGATGACCCCAGCAGTTGCGAATTTTAAAGGGCGTGTGCATGGTGGTGATATTTTAAAGTTTTTAGATCAAGTTGCTTATGCTTGTGCGGCGCGATATTGCGGAAACTATTGTGTAACGCTTTCTGTGGATAGTGTAAATTTTAAATATCCCATTGAAGTTGGCTCTCTTGTTACCTTTCTTGCTTCTGTGAATTATACAGGTAATAGTTCTTTGGAAGTTGGCATAAAAGTCATTGCTGAAGATATCCAAAAACGCACCGTAATGCACACAAACAGCGCGTATTTTAATATGGTTTGTGTAGATAGTGATGGCAAACCTACAAAGGTTCCACCCCTAGAACCAAAAACAGATGTGGAAAAACGCCGATATGAAAACGCTAAAAAACGCAAAGCTGCTCGCATAGAGCTTGCCAAAAAAGAAATCTAACAAACCTCGTAAATTTGCTATAATTTTCCAAAATACAAGGAAAATTATGCAAAGCAATCAAACAGAACAAATCAAGCACGATATTATAAAATACCAATTTGCGCAATTTTGCAAGCGTAACACACAAGCAATCGCACTCATCTTAAAAGCACTCTTGCAAGGTTCTAAACATTTTTCAGTTCCTAAAGAAAATCATAAAGAAAAGTTAGAATCCAAAAATCAGGGATTCCAAGTTTGAAAGCACACATTAAGTTTTAAGGACATCTATGCAGTTTCATATTGTTTTACATCAACCGCGCATTCCACAAAATACGGGAAATATCGGTAGGCTTTGTTATGCGAGCAATACTGCTTTGCATCTTATTCACCCACTTGGATTTTCTCTTTCTCAAAAAGAGTTAAAACGCGCTGGTATGGATTATTGGACACATTTAGAAGTTTATGAATATGCAGATATGGAATCCTTTTTTAGAACGCATCCAATTTTGGATTCCAATATTTCTAAAAGAGCTTTGCCTCATTTTTTTCTCACCACAAAGACAAAAACCCCTTATTATGCAGCACAAATGCAAAAAGGGGCATATTTGCATTTTGGTAGAGAAGATGCTGGATTATCTGAAGAGATTTTAAAAGCAAATCACACGCATTGCTACACAATTCCTATGCAGAATAATGCTAGGAGTTTAAATCTCTCCACAAGCGTTGGGATCGTGCTTTATGAAGGGATTCGTCAAGCTTCTTTAACAGAGTCCTAGTTCCTTTGCTAAAAACCTTCCTGTATGGCTACCTGTTTTTTTGTATCGTTTAGCAACTCTTTGTGGAGATCCACTATCTACGATTAATCCCCCATTGCTTCCGCCCTCTGGTCCAATATCCACAATAAAATCAGCGTTTTTTATCATATCTAAATTATGTTCAATCACAATTACACTATTGCCTAAATCTGTTAAGTGGTGTAACACGCGCACGAGTCTATCTACATCTGCAAAATGTAAGCCAGTGGTTGGCTCATCTAAAACATAGAGCGTTTTTCCTGTATCTTTGCGGCTTAACTCTTTTGCTAACTTAATTCTTTGAGCCTCTCCTCCACTTAGGGTAATAGCATTTTGTCCTAGTGTAATATAGCCTAACCCTACATCTTTAAGTGTTTTGAGTTTTTGATAAATTTTTGGAATCTTGGCAAAAAACTCACACGCTTCATCAACGCTTAAATCTAGCACTTCAGCAATATTTTTGCCCTTATAAACAACTTCTAGGGTTTGTGCATTGTAGCGTGTTCCATTGCACGCATCACATTTGACTAGAATATCAGGCAAAAAGTGCATTTCTATTTTGATTTCTCCCTCTCCCATACACTTTTCACAACGCCCACCTTTGACATTGAAGCTAAAACGCCCGATTCCATAATTTCTAATTTGCGCTTCTTTGGTTTGTGCAAAGAGATTTCTAATTTCGTCCATTGCGCCTGTGTAAGTTGCTGGGTTTGAACGCGGAGTGCGTCCAATTGGGCTTTGATCAAGGTAAATGACTTTATCAAGTTTTTCTAAGCCTATAATTTCTACACCATCAACTTTTTTAACCTTTTTGCTATTATTTAGAAGTTCTTGTGCGACAGGGAGTAGTGTTTGTAGGATTAAGGAGCTTTTGCCACTTCCACTAACACCTGTAATGCAAACAAAGTTTTTTAAAGGGAGTTGTACGCTTAGATTGTGGATATTATTAATATTTACATTACGGATTTCAATCCAAGATTCTTGCGCTCTTTGCATAAAATATTCAATCTTTTTTTCTCCATTTAGATATTGTGCGGTTTGGGTTTTGCTCTTTAATAATTGTGTAAGATTTCCACTAAAAACAACTTCTCCTCCAAATTTCCCAGCCCCTGGTCCAATATCTACAATAAAATCTGCGTGTTCAATGGTTTCTTTATCGTGTTCTACAACAATGACAGAATTTCCCTTTTGTTGCAAACTTCTTAGGGTTTTAATGAGCTTTAAAGTATCTCTTTCGTGAAGTCCAATGCTAGGTTCATCTAGCACATACATCACCCCTGTTAATCCGCTTCCTATTTGACTTGCGATTCTAATGCGCTGGGATTCTCCTCCGCTAATGCTTCTTGCATCGCGTCCTAAGCTTAAATAGCCTAATCCTACATCATATAAAAAGTATAAACGCTCGCAAATTTCCTTTAAAATCGGTTCTGCAATGAGTGTTTCTTGTGCATTTAAATGAGAAAAGTTTTGTGTGTTTGTAAAAAAACCATAGCATTCTTCAATAGGTAAATCTAGCAAATCTCCAATGTTTTTGTTGGAGACCTTGACGGCTAGGCTTTGGGGTAACAAGCGATGCCCATTGCAGGCTTCACAAGTCTTTTCGCTCATATAATCGCCCAAGTCTTTATTGTCTTTAAACATATCATAAGCAATGGCAATCACCCCTGCAAATGGGCGTTTAAGCTTTGCGCTTTTCCATTTAAATTCCACTTCATCGTTGTTTCCATAGAGAATGAGTTTTTGCTGATGTTCTTCTAAATCTTCAAAATTTGTTTTGGGATTGATAGAATTTGCAAGGCAAAAAGCACGAAAAAGCTCGTTGTAATAGCTTTTATTGAAGCCATAAAAAATTTTGATTCCACCTTCTACTAAAGGCAGGCTTTTATCAATCACTTTTTTAGTATCAATTGTGTAGCGGATTCCTAAGCCATCGCATTTTGAACAAGCACCTTTTGGAGAGTTAAAAGAAAAGCTAAGGGGTTCTAAGGGCGTGAAAGAAACTTTGCAATCAAAGCAGGCTAAATGTTCGCTAAAATGCAAAAGTGCTGGCTTTTTTTCATTATCATTTAGCATTTCAATTTCTACTTCTCCATAGGATTCTTTTAGGGCTTTTTCTATGGCTTGTGCGATTCTCTCTTTATTGTCATGTTTAACGACAACACGATCAACAACGACTTTAATGGTGTGTTTTTTTGTTTTTGTGAGATTAATTTCTTCATCTAAACGCACCAAAACACCATTAATTTGCGCTCTTACATAGCCTTTTTGGCGTAAGGATTCAAGCTTGTCATTAAAGCTCCCTTTTTTCTCGCGGATAATGGGAGATAGGATTAAGATTTTGGAATCTTCTTTGATTTTTAAAACTTCTGCAATAATATCACTTGCGTGCATTTTAGAAATTGGCTTGCCACATAAATGGCAATGCTGCACGCCAATGCGCGCAAAAAGTAAGCGAAGATAATCATAGATTTCTGTGATTGTGCCAACGGTTGAACGAGGGTTTTTACTTGTTGTTTTTTGATCAATAGCTATGGCAGGAGTTAGCCCTTCAATCTTATCTACATCTGGTTTACCAATTTTGTCTAAAAACTGCCTTGCATAGCTAGAAAGGGATTCTATATAGCGGCGTTGCCCTTCTGCATAGAGTGTGTCAAAGGCTAGCGTGCTCTTGCCACTACCGCTTAATCCTGTTAGCACAACAAGCTTGTTTTTGGGGATACTAAGACTAATGTTTTTGAGATTATTTTCTTTAGCGTTTGTGATGATGATGTGGTTAAGTGGGGAATCTGAAGCGTTCAAAATTAGCCTTTAAAGATGAAATAAATCTGTGATTATAGCAAAAGTTGGAATTCTTTTTGTTAATCTTGTTAATGAAAAGTTAGTAAAACTTGCGATATAATTTGTGTAAAATTTTTTTGGAGGAGATTTTATGTTGCTTTTTACTCCGGGTCCTACGCCTGTTCCAGAGTTTGTCCGTGTTGCGATGAGTGAGCCTACAATCCATCATCGCACAACAGAGTTTGAAGAGATTTTTGCTAAAACACGTGCATTATTAAAAGAAGTGATTGGACTCCCAGAGGTGTTAATGCTTGCAAGTTCAGGTAGTGGTGCAATGGAAGCTTGCGTAACTTCTTTGTGTGCAAAAAAGGTTTTAAGTATTAATAGTGGGAAGTTTGGAGAGAGATTTGGCAAGATTGCTAAAGCATTTAAGATTCCAAATGTGGAGATTAAAAATTCTTGGGATATACCAGCAAGCCTAGAGCAAGTCATAGATGCATTAAAAGCAAACCCGGATATTGATGCATTTTGCATTCAAGCGTGTGAGAGTGCAGGGGGCTTAAGGCATCCTTATGAAGTGCTTGCAAAAGCGGTAAAAGAGCATAATCCTGAAATTATGGTGATTGTTGATGGAATTACTGCAATGGGTGTAGAGCCTTTAGATGTTACTTATGTTGATGCGCTAATTGGTGGCTCACAAAAGGCATTTATGCTACCACCTGGACTTAGTATTATTGGACTTAGTCAAAGAGCTGTGGAAAAGATCCAAGGGCGCGATGTTGGATTTTATTTTAATCTCAAAACAGAGCTGAAAAATCAGATTAAAAACACGACAGCTTGGACTGCTCCAACAACGATTATTATAGGACTTTGTGCATTTTTACAAAAAGCAAAAGAAGTTGGCTATGATACGATTTATCATCAAACAAAAGCGCGCTCTTTAGCGTGTGATATGGCGATGGAAGGAATAGGGTTGAAAATCTATCCTACAATTCCCGCCTTAAGTATGACTTGTGTCTATCACGAACAAAGTGATAAGATTAGAAAGGTGTTAAAAGAGACTTATAATGTCAATATTGCTGGTGGACAAGATGATTTAAAGGGTAAGATTTTTAGGATTAATCATATGGGAATGATTGCAATTAGTGAGATTTCTTGGGTGGTTAATGCAGTGGAGTTGAGTCTTGATGTGCTTGGAATCCATAAGTTTAATGGATTGGCAAATCAGATTTTTATAGAACAATATTTTAAAGTTTTAAAGCAGTAAAAATGAAGATTTTAGTAACAGGAACAGCAGGATTTATTGGATCGTTTCTTGCAAAGCGATTGCTAGAGCGTGGCGATGAAGTAGTCGGACTTGATTGTATTAATGATTATTATGATGTGCGGATTAAATATGGGCGTTTAGAAAATGCTGGGATTTCGCAAAATGCACTTAAATATAATGCTTTAGTGCAGAGTGAGAAATATCCAAACTATCGTTTTATTCAACTAAACTTAGAGGATAGAGAGAATCTTTTTAAGCTTTTTGAAAATGAAAAGTTTGATAAAGTGTGTAATCTTGCAGCGCAAGCTGGAGTTAGGTATTCTTTGGTTAATCCTTATGCGTATGTGGAGAGTAATATTGTAGGCTTTGTCAATATTTTAGAAGCGTGCAGACATCATAGTATTAAGCATTTAGCGTATGCGTCAAGTTCTTCTGTATATGGGCTTAATGAAAATATGCCTTTTAGCACAAGCGATAATGTAGATCACCCTATTAGTCTTTATGCAGCAAGCAAAAAAAGCAATGAATTAATGGCGCATACTTATTCTTATCTTTTTGGATTGCCAACAACAGGCTTGCGATTCTTTACTGTTTATGGTCCTTGGGGGCGTCCGGATATGGCGTTGTTTTTATTTACAAAAGCAATTTTAGAAGGTAAGCCTATTGATGTGTTTAATCACGGAGAAATGCTAAGAGATTTTACTTATGTAGATGATATTGTAGAAGGTGTTGTGCGTGTGATTGATCATAATGCAGAGCCAAATGCAGAGTGGAGTGGCAAAGCTCCAGATCCGCACAGTTCCAAAGCTCCCTATAAAATTTACAATATTGGCAATAATAATCCCGTGCGTTTAATGGATTTTATAGAAGCAATTGAAAAAGAATTAGGTATCACAGCACAAAAAAATATGCTCCCACTTCAGCCCGGAGATGTGCCAGCAACTTATGCAAATGTCGATGATCTAATAAGCGAACTTGATTATAAGCCAAATACAAGTATAGAGACAGGGATTAAGAATTTCATTGCATGGTATAGGGAGTTTTTTAAGGTTTAGAATTTTGTTGGAATAAAATTTTATCGTTGTAATAGGTTGTGTTACACTCGCTTTGTCAAAGAGATGTTATAAGTATTGCTTATAGATATTATTTTTGCATTTTGAATTATATAAAAAGCATCACAAGGCATTTAGATTCCATTTTCAAAAGTTGGAATCTAAACTTCTAAAAATTTTTCTAAAAGTTCGTGGTGTAGCACAGGTGTAAATTCTAAGATTTGGTAGGTTGCAGCGTTATTTTTTGCATAAGGATCATATTTGAAAAATGTTTCTGCGGATTCTTTTGAATCAAATTTTCCAATGACGATTCCACCTATTTTTGGACTTTGTGGTCCGCTAGCTAGTAAATTTCCGCTTTCATAACCTTTTTTTAAAAAAGCGCGATGCTCTTGCAGTATGCTCTCAATAACTTCTAGGGGTTTTGTATAGGAAACTAAAATCACAAATAAGTTTTTCATTTACATTCCTTTTTTGGCTTCTTCTAGGCGTTCTTTTTCAGAGATATTTTGTGCTAAATTATCCCAGCGTAATTTCGCTCCGCCTAAAATATGAAAATGTAAATAAGGAATCTCTTGTCCGCCATCAACACCGACATTGCTAATAATGCGATAACCGCTTTTATCAAGTCCTAAGAGTCTAGTAACTTCTTGAATAAAGCTTGTTAATCCTACCATTTCTTTGGGATTTAGCTCTTGAAAATCTTTTGCAAACTTTTTAGGGATTGCTAAGACATGTACGGGAGCCTTTGGCGCAATATCGTGAAATGCCAAAAAATCATCATTTTCTAAAACTTTGTTACAAGGGATTTCTCCTTTAAGAATTTTTTCAAATACGCTCATTTTTAAACCTTTTTATTGATTGAATTTCTGTAATTTTACCTAAATATTAAGCAAAGTAAAAATATTTTTTAATACAATCTCATCATTATTTTATAAGAATGGGAAAGCAATGGAAGTTATATTTTCTAAGATTGACAATGTGCAAACCACAGCAGAACTAGAAGAAATCCGTGTTTTAGTAATGGGAAAAAAGGGGAGTTTAACGGCGAAGTTTGCAGAACTTAAAAATTGTGATGGAGAGAGCAAAAAGATACTTGCAAAGGAGTTGAATTCTCTAAAAATACGCTTTGAAAAGGCATTAGCCGATAAAAAAGAAGCTTTAAGCTTAAAAGAGCTAGAAGCAAAATTAAATGCAGAAAAGATTGATGTTTCGTTGTTTAGTTCAAGTAGTTTAAAGGGTGCAAATCACCCTGTGATGTTAATGCTAGATAGAATTGTGGAGTATTTTATAGGAATGAATTTTGCATTAAAAATGGGACCTTTAGTAGAAGATGATTTTCACAATTTTGAAGCATTAAATCTTCCTAAATATCACCCTGCAAGAGATATGCAAGATACCTTTTACTTTAAAGATGGGAAATTATTACGCACACATACTTCGCCTGTGCAGATTCGCACAATGGAAACACAACAACCTCCTATTCGTATGATTTGTCCGGGGAATGTGTTTAGATGTGATTATGATTTGACACATACGCCTATGTTTCATCAAGTAGAAGGGCTTGTGGTGGAAAAAGGCAAGGATTCTGTGAGTTTTGCGCATTTGAAATTTATTTTAGAAGATTTTTTGAAATATATGTTTGGAGATGTGAAAGTCAGATTTCGTTCTAGTTTCTTTCCCTTTACAGAACCAAGTGCTGAAGTGGATATGAGTTGTATTTTTTGTCAAGGAGAAGGTTGTCGTGTGTGTTCGCACACAGGTTGGCTAGAAGTGCTTGGATGTGGGGTTGTAGATGATAATGTTTTTAGGGCAGTTGGCTATGAAGATGTGAGTGGATATGCCTTTGGGCTAGGTGTGGAACGCTTTGCAATGCTTGCGTATAGTGTGCCGGATTTAAGGGCGTTTTTCGAGAGTGATTTAAGAATTTTGGAGCAATTTAAATGATTTTTACACGCAGTATTTTAAGCCATATTTTACCGCTGGAGAATATTACTAGCGCAATGATGTATAGCACTTTAAATAAGATTGGATTAGAGGTGGAATCCTTTTGTGCTATGGTTGCACCAAAGAGAGTTGTTGTAGGAAAAATTTTAGAATGTCAAAAACACAAAGACGCAACAAAACTCAATGTTGCACAAGTAGCAATTAGCGGAACAGAGGGAAATTATGAAACGCGTCAGATTGTGTGTGGTGCGGCAAATGCAAGAGAAGGAATTTATGTGGCAGTTGCACTAGAGGGTGCAGAACTTCCTAATCTTACAATTAAAAAGGCAGCGCTTAGAGGTGTGGAGAGTTGTGGAATGTTATGTTCTACAACAGAGCTTGGATTTCCAAAGATTAATGATGGGATTGTGGAGTTGGATTCTAGCATTGGTGAGTTAATAATTGGCAAGGAGCTTAGTGAATATCCTTTGTTTAATGATGAAGTTTATGAGATTTCTATCACACCAAATCGCGGGGATTGTATGAGTTTGCTAGGGATTGCAAGGGATTTAAGTGTAGCATTTGAGCTGGAACTAAAACCTTTAAATCCTCCAAAAGTTTCTGAAAATGCACCAGGAATTGGGCGTGTGTTACAAATTGTCTCTAATGATAAGCACGATTCTTCTTTGCTTTTTCAAGCAATGGAGACAAAACCTAGCGCACTTCCTTTGTGTGTGAATTTATTCTTAGGACATAATGGAATCTTGGAAAATTCTTGGTTAAAAGATGCCTTGAATTTTAGCACGCTTTTTAGTGGAGTGATTTTAAATGCGTATCCGCAAAGTTTTTGTCAGATTGATGGACAAAAGGTTGTTTTAACGCTTAAAAAGGATAAATGCGGACTTGAGAGTGTTTATAATGAAAAAGAGAAATTATCTACTATTGGTGTGGAGCTTCGAACTGCTGGAGAGTTTTGCGCTAAAGAGGGTGCATTAAAAGAAAGAGAATTTATCGTGCTTGAAGCAAGCTATATTGCCCCAGAAATCATTGCGCAAAAAGTAATGGATACGAAAGCAAAAGTTGATCCTAAAGTGTTTCAGCGCTCATCACGTGGGAGTTGTCCGGATTTAAAAACAGGGCTTTGTGTGCTATCAAACTTGCTTTTAGGAGAAGATGGAGTTTTATACACAGATACGCAAGGTTTTATTGAAGTGCCACCAAAAGATCCTATTACAATTGACTTGGAGTTAATGGGGCGTATTATTGGTGTGCGTTTAGAGAAACTCAAGGTAGTAAATATTCTAAAAGGGCTTGGATTTAATGTGGAGATGACAAGCGATGAAAATTTCATTATTGCAAAACAGCCATTTTTCCGCCACGATATTGCAGGGTTACAGGATATTGCTGAAGAGATTATTCGTTTTTATGGGATTGATAATGTCCCTAGTATTCCGCTTTCTTTTGTGCAAAATGATCAAAGTGATGATGCTTTAAGAGAATATTATTTTAGAAGAAAAATTGCACAAAAAGCCATTGGGGTCGGGTTCGATGAAGTGGTGCATTTTGTTTTTGAAGATAGAGAAAAACTTCAAAATTATGGCTTTGAAGTGCTTGATGAAACATTGGATTTGCTAAATCCTATCACGCAGGATTTAAACACTTTGCGTAGCACACTCTTGCTAGGTCTTTTGAGAGCTTTACAAAGAAATTGCAATAATGGTTTTAATGCAGTGAGTCTTTTTGAAATCGGAACTGTGTATAATAAAAAGCGTGAGCAAGGCACAAATCTTGCCTTTATACAAAGCGGTTTGCTTTGTGAAGAACGCTATCCAAATGCAAAAGGCTTGAAAGGGAGCTTTTTTGGGTTTTGTGATAGGATTGCGTGTGTAATAGGAGAGTTTAGCTTAGAGCCATTAGAGTCTAAAATTAAGCTGTTTCATAGCGGACAATGCGCAAAAGTGATTCAAAAAGGCAAAGAAATAGGAGTGATTGCAACTTTACATCCACAAGTTGCTAAGGAGTTTGGGGTTGATGAGACTTATCTATGCACCTTAGACCTAGAATTGCTTGGTGAAGAAATTCCACAAGTGCAAATGTATTCTAAGTTTCAAAAAACACAGAGAGATTTAAGTGTGGTGCTAGATAAGACGATTCCATATTTTAAGGTTAGAGCGTGCATTGAAAAGCTGAAAGTGCCTGATATTGTAGGATTTTATCCGCTAGATATTTATGAAGATTCCACATTAAAAGATAAAATAAGCTTAACGCTTCGTTTCACTTTACAATCAGATGTTAAAACGCTTGAAGAAAAGGATATTAACACAGCTTTAGAAGTCGTTTTAGAAGAACTTAAGGCGGTCTTTGGAGTAGAGTTGCGATGAAACTGAAAATTAGCAAAACGCAGAGTTTTTGGCTAGATACAGATAAAATCGCTCCAGACAAGTCTATCTCACATCGTTGCGCGATGTTTGCACTTCTTAGTGATAAGCCAAGCTTTGTGCGAAATTACTTAGAGGGTGAAGATACGCTAGATACACTAGAGATTGCAAAAAAGCTAGGCTTAAGTGTTGAAAAACGCGATGGAGGATTATTGCTAACACCACCAGAAAGTATTCAAGAGCCAGATACGATTCTTTATTGCGGGAATGCTGGAACTGCAATGCGTTTGTATCTTGGGCTTTTAAGTGCGCAAAATGGAATCTTTATTTTAAGTGGGGATTCTTATCTTAATAAACGCCCTATGAAAAGGGTTGTTGAACCTTTAAGGAGCATTGGAGTAGAGATTTTAGGGAGAAGTGATGGGGATTTTGCTCCTTTAGTAATTAAGGGAAATCCAAAGTTGGAATCCTTTTTTTATACGAGTAAGATTCCAAGTGCGCAAGTTAAGTCTGCAATGCTTCTAAGCGCGCTTTTTGCTAAAGGAGAGAGTGTTTATAAAGAGCCAGAGTTAAGCCGTGATCATAGTGAAAAAATGCTTAGGGGAATGGGCGCGAAAATAGAATCTAAAATACAAAATAATGGAGAAGTAGAGATAAAAATACAGCCTTTAAAGGGCAAGTTAGAGCCATTAAATTTAGAAATTCCAGCAGATCCATCGAGTGCATTTTTCTTTGCGCTTGGAATTGCTATTACGCCTAATGCAAGTGGAATCTTACGCAATGTTTTATTGAATAAAACACGCATTGAAGCTTTTAGAGTGCTTGAAAAAATGGGTGTTAAGATTACTTATACAGAAACTTCAAAGATTTATGAAAGTATTGGTAATATCAGCATGCAAGCACCAGAGAGATTAAAGGCTGTGGAGTTAAGTGAGAGAATTTCTTGGTTGATTGATGAGATTCCAGCATTAGCGATTGCAATGGCTTGCGCTAAGGGTGAGAGCCTAGTAAGAAATGCAGAGGAATTGCGTGTGAAAGAGACAGATAGAATTAAAGCAGTTGTTAATAATCTTAAACTTTGCGGGATTGAAGCACAAGAGCTTACAGATGGATTCCGTATTATAGGTGGAGAACTAAAAGAAGCTTGTGTGGATAGCTTTGGAGATCATCGGATTGCGATGAGTTTTGCGATTGCTGGATTAAAGAGTGGAATGGAGATTGAAAATGCAGAATATATTAATATCTCTTTTCCGAACTTTTTAGAAATTCTTAAATCCATTACAAAGGTTGCTTAAAAAAGGATAAATGTGGAAGTAAAATTAGCAAAAAATTATGGATTTTGTTTTGGTGTGAAGCGTGCTATTGAACTAGCAGAAAAAAAACCAAATGGCATAACTTTGGGTCCTTTAATTCATAATGCAAAAGAAATTAATCGCCTAAAAGAGAAGTTTAATGTTGTGGTTAATGAAGATATTCAGGCAATTGCACAAGATGCAGAAGTGATTATCCGCACACACGGAATCCCAAAACAAGATTTGCAAAAACTCAAAGAAAAAACTAGTAAGATTACTGATGCAACTTGCCCTTATGTAACAAAGCCGCAAAAAATTTGTGAAAATATGAGTGCTAAGGGTTATCAAATTGTGATTTTTGGAGATATGAAGCACCCAGAAGTTAAAGGAGTGATGAGTTATTGTAGTAATGAGCCTTTGGTGGTGGAAGATTTAGAAGCATTAAAAAAAGCAAAATTGCGCGATAAAGTTGCTTTGGTTTCACAAACAACAAAAAATATTAATGTGTTTTTGGAAATTGCAAATTATTTAATTAGCCATTGTTCAGAATGCAGGGTGTTTAACACGATCTGTAATGCAACATTTGATAATCAAGATTCTGCAAGAAACTTAGCAAAAGAAGTTGATATAATGGTAATTGTTGGTGGGAAAAATTCATCAAATACAAAGCAACTTTATAATATTTCTAAAGAATATTGTAAGGATTGTTACTTGATAGAAGATTTTTTAGAATTAGATTCCAAATGGTTTTTAGATAAGAAATTGTGCGGAGTTACCGCTGGTGCTTCTACTCCTAATTGGATTATTGATAAAGTTGTAAATACGATTAAAAACTACTAATTTTATACTTTTAAAAGGCTAGATTGATTAGAATTTCAAAATTTATTTTTTAAAAAAGGGCATAGATGGCTGTTGTAGGAATTAATACACAAGAATTAGAGAAGATTGTTATTGACGAAAATGAAGATTTTGCTTCAATGTTCGAGCAATTTGAGAAAAAAGAAAATGCGCGTGTTTCTGAAGGAAATATCGTTGCAATTGAGAATAATCAAGTGATTATTGCAGTTCCCGGAGAGAAAAAAGAAGGAATTGTTGCGCTTGATGAAATTTTAGATGCGCAAGGTAATTTGTTGTTTAAAGTTGGAGATACTTTACCTATTGTGATTACAGGAAGACGCAATGAACAACCAATTGTTTCTTATAAAAAGGCAATTCGCAAAGAAAAAGTGCGCGAGTATATTCAAAGTCTAGGCGATGATTATAAAGATAAAATTGTAGAAGGTGTTGTTGTTAGACGCAATAAGGGCGGATATGTTGTTGAGAATGGAGATGTAGAGTTTTTTATGCCTAAGTTTGCAGCTGCATTTAAAGAAGGCAGTAAGGTTGATGGTAAGAAAATTAAAGCTTGCATTATTAATGTAAAACCAGAAGAAGATAGCATTGTGATCTCACGCAAGCGTTTGTTTGAGCTTGAAAATACGGTAAAAAAAGATGCAGTAGATAATCTCTTAAAAGAAGAAGGAATCCTAGAAGGAAAAGTCAAAAAAATCACAAGTTTTGGAATGTTTGTTGATGTTAATGGTGTAGAAGGTTTAGTGCATTACACAGAAATTAGCTATAAGGGACCTGTTAATCCATCTAAGCTCTATAAAGAAGAAGATATAGTGCCTATTAAGGTTTTAAACTATGATAAGGATAAACGCCGTTTAGCACTTTCTATCAAAGCAACAACAGAAGATCCTTGGAGAGAAGTTGAAAATGAACTTGAAGTAGGGGATGCGATTAAAGTTACAGTAAGCAATATTGAGCCTTATGGTGTGTTTGTGGATTTAGGAAATGATATTGAAGGTTTCTTGCATATTTCTGAAATTTCTTGGAATAAAAATATTCAAAATCCAGAAGAGTTTTTGAAAGTTGGGCAAGAAATTGATGTAGAAGTTATTGAGATTGATCCAAAAGATCGTCGTTTAAGAGTATCTTTGAAAAAGCTTTTGGATAAACCTTTTGAACAATTTGCTAAGAAACATAAAGAAGGAGATGTTTTAAAGGGTGTTGTTGCGACTTTAACGGATTTTGGAGCATTTATTAAATTAGATGGAATTGATGGATTGTTGCACAATGAAGATGCATATTGGAATAAAAATGAAAAATGCAAAGATTTGATGAAAATTGGTGAAAATGTTGAGGTGAAAATTGCTAAAATTGATCGTCAGAAAGAGCGTATTTCTTTAACGCGTAAAGGTTTGATTGCTTCTCCTGTTGATGAGTTTGCAAAAAAATATTCTTTAGATGATGCGGTTGTTGGAGTTGTTAGGGATGTGAAAGATTTTGGTGTGTTTATTAAAATTGATAATGAGATGGACGCATTGATTCGCAATGAGGATCTAGCACCGCTTAAAAAAGAAGATATTAAAGTTGGAGATACAATTAATGGAGTGATTTCTTTAATTGATGCACAAAACAATAGAGTTCGTGTGTCTGTGCGCCGTTTAGAGCGGCAAAAAGAAAAGACAAATCTTAAAAACTTTAATGATAGTGCAAGTGACAAGATGACATTAGGGGATATTATCAAGGATCAAATTTCTTAATAGGGGCTTAGTGCTATGCAAATAAGATTGTTAATTGGCCTTTTTTCAATCTTTACTTGCGCGTTATTGTTTGTTTTAATCCGTAATTATATTGGCGCGATGAATATTTATGAACTTCCAGAAATCAGCCCTTATGAGCTTGCAAAGCCTAGTGATTCACAATATTCTCCTGCGCCATATTGGCTAGATCGCTTATCTGGTCAAGGTGAACGTGAGTTTATTTATCCTGCCTCTGAATTGCAGGTGAGACTTTTGTATGCAAATAACACTAAGAAGAATGCAAAAGAAGTCTTTAGGGTTTCTGTTGGCGTGATTAATGACTATCAGTTTTTTTGTATCAATCAGGTTTTTGGAGCGCATAATATTGAATATTCTTACTATAAAATCGGAGAGAATATTTGGCTTGTAGTTGCCACTGAAGATGAGAATTATTTGCGCAGTGTTTTAGAAAAACTTAAGCACTACGCAATTAATTACACTTTGTCTAAAACCTAATAAATGGAGGAATTTATGTCAAAATACACGATTATTGTTTGTGATCATATCCATAAAAGCGGATTAGATTTGCTTGCAAAAGATTCTGAAGTAACAATGTTAAATTTAGCTGATTTACCAAAAGATGCGTTAAAAAAAGAATTACATAAAGCAGATGTTGCGATTACTAGAAGTTCTACTGATGTAGATGTGAGCTTTTTGGATTCTGCTTCTAAATTACGCGCTGTGGTGCGTGCTGGTGTTGGTGTGGATAATGTAGATATTGAAAACTCTAGCAAAAAAGGAGTTGTTGTAATGAATGTTCCAACAGCAAATACTATTGCTGCTGTGGAACTTACTTGCGCACATATTTTAAGTGCAATTCGTAACTTTCCAGATGCAAATACACAACTCAAGTTAGAACGCAAATGGAAGCGTGAAGATTGGTATGGCACAGAGCTTAAGGGCAAGAAATTAGGGATTATTGGTTTTGGAAATATCGGAAGTCGTGTTGGAAAACGTATGAAAGCTTTTGAAATGGAAGTTATTGCGTATGATCCTTATATTAATCCTGCTAAAGCTACAGATGTTGGAATTGCTTATACGAGAAATTTTGATGAGATTTTAAGTTGTGATATTATTACAATTCATACTCCTAAAAACAAAGAAACAATCAATATGATTGATGCGCCACAGATTGCAAAAATGAAAGATGGTGTGATTTTGATTAATTGTGCGCGCGGTGGGCTATATAATGAAGATGCCTTATATGCAGCACTAGAATCTGGCAAAGTTAGATGGGCTGGGATTGATGTTTTTACAAAAGAACCTGGAACTACCAATAAACTTTTGGATTTGAAAAATATTTATGTAACACCACACATTGGAGCAAATACGCTAGAATCGCAAGAAAAAATTGCAATTGAAGCTGCTGAAGCTGCGCTGGAGGCGGCGCGTGGTTCAAGCTTCCCTAATGCGTTGAATTTGCCAATTAAAGAAAATGAATTACCAAGCTTTATGAAAGCATATTTAGAGCTTGTGCAAAAAATGGCATTTTTTGCAATCCAAGTCAATAAAGATGAAGTGCGTTCTATTACATTAGAAGCAGAAGGAGAAATTAAAGAATATCTTGCATCGCTTTCTACTTTTGCTCTTGTTGGAATTTTAAATGCAACAGTTGGCGATAAGGTTAATTATGTCAATGCCCCTTATGTAGCACAAGAAAGAGGGATAGAAGTCAAGTTAGAGGGCAAGGAATCTCAAGGAGTTTATAAAAATCAAGTAAAACTTACACTATTGACACATAAGGGAGCATTTAGTGTAAGTGGAACAGTGTTTAATGAAAATACTCCAAAGATTGTCGATATTAATAATTTTGCACTTGATATTGAGCCAAAAGGTAAAATGATTCTCTTTAGAAATAATGATACGCCCGGAGTTATAGGATTTGTAGGGACAACTTTAGCAAAGCATAATATTAATATTGCAGATTTTCGTTTGGGGCGTTATGGAAAAGAGGCATTAGCGTTAATTATTGTTGATGATGCAGTTTCTCAAGGCGTGCTTGATGAGCTTTCTAGTTTAGAAGCTTGCATTTCTATTAAATACGTAATTTTGTAGTTTTAGTCTTTAGAATTTTTCTCATTGGATTCCACAATAAAAGAAGGTGGAATTCAATTTTAACTTTGCAATCTAAGGTTCCACATTTTTGTCATCTATAATTCCCAAAGTTTTTGCTGCAAATCCTAAGCTCATTCCTTGAACTAACACAGAAATAAACACCATGAAAAACACCACATTAAAAATCAGTTGTGCCTGCTCTAAGTGATATACAAAAGGATAAGTTGCCAATATAATAGGAACAGCTCCGCGCAAGCCTACCCAAGAGATGAATAGCTTTTCTTTAGAGTTATAGCGACTTTTTATAAGAGAAGCAAACACACCTAAAGGACGCGCAATAAACATTAACACAAAAACTAGTGCCAGTGCCTGTAATGCAACACTTGGAAGTTGTGATGGAAATACAAGCAGTCCAAGCACCAAAAATACCACAATTTGCATCATCCAAGCAATCGCATCGTGAAATGCGATGATGTGTGATTTGTAAGGAAAAGCAAAACGATTTGTCATAATCCCAGCAATATAAATGCTTAAATATCCATTTCCACCAAGTAAAGAAGAGAGTCCAAACACCATAAATAGCCATGCAATGCTAATTAGAGGATATAGACCTGGTTGAGAAATATTAGCCTTTGCGCAAATTTTTGGAAATACATATCCACACAAAAGTCCAAGTGTGCCACCAATAGCAAATTGTCCAACAAACTGCACAAGCCATTCCCATGGGCTTGATTCTCCTTGCATTACGATAAGCTGCAACACTGTGATAGTTAAAAAAATCGCCATAGGATCATTGCTACCAGATTCTAATTCTAAAAGTGGTTTAATGTTGTTCTTTAATTGTATTTTCTGAGAACGTAGAACCATAAATACAGCTGCTGCATCTGTTGAAGATACAATAGAACCAAGTAATAATGCTTCTAAAAAGCTAACTTCCCACATCAGATAAAAAAACACAGCAAGCACAGCAGCAGTGATTAAAACACCAAGTGTTGCTAGCAGCACACCACTAAGCACCACAGGTTTAATCTGATCCCAATATGTATCGAGTCCACCACTATATAAGATAAAAATCAAGGCAATAGAACCCACAGCTTGCGCTAAAAGTGTATTATCAAAATCAATCCCTACGATTCCATCACTGCCTAAAAGCATTCCTAAAATAAGAAAAATTAATAATAATGGCAATCCAATTTTTTCTGAAATTTTACTTGCATAAGCACTGACAAATAAAATCACACCAATGACAACAATATAAATATTTAAATTATTAATAATTTCTAGCATGTCTTTCCTTAAATCTTTACGCGCGATTGTAAAGCGCGCACAATAGAAAGTTGATCCACATTTTCTAGGCTGACACCCGTGGGGACTCCTTGTGCGATTTTTGTAAAGCATAATCCAAAATTTTGCAATTTATCTTCTAAATACAACATTATGCTATCACTCCCAAGTGATGGACTTAGTGCAAAAATAATCTCTCTGATTTCAAAGTTTAAAAGATTTTGCTCTAATTGTTCTAAATTAAATTTCTCAAGACTATCAAGCACGAAATATTTCCCTAAAAATTCTCCACTTTCTTCTAATAAAAAAATCTCTCTAGGATTTGCCACAATACAAAGCTCTCCATTGTTGCGATTAGAATCTAAACAGATTTCACAAACTGTTTGATTTGTGATTCCACCGCATTTTTCACAAGTGCGCAATTCGTGGATACAAGATTCTATATTATGCGCCACTTGCAAAGCACTAAATTTATCTTCAAATGCCAAAAAATACGCCAAACGCATTGCAGATTTTCTCCCAACGCTTGGAATTTTTTCTAAAGATTCCACGAGTTTTGCAAAACTTTCAGGATAAGATTTCATCGTTTTCCGCCAACATTTAAGATAGCGGTGATTATAAAAAAGTATGGATTAAGAGATAATAAATTGCCTTTTTTAAGTAATAAATCTTTTAAAAAATCAAAGTTTAACCCCTTTAAAAACTTTATTGCGATAGAATTGCTAATTTTATTTTGCATTTTAGGAGTTGTTTTTGGAAGAGTTTGATTATTATGAAATCTTAGAAGTTGAGCGCACAGCAAGTGGTGATGAGGTGAAAAAGGCTTATCGCAAAATGGCACTCAAATATCATCCAGATAGAAATCCAGATGATAAAAATGCTGAAGAGATGTTCAAAAAAGTCAATGAAGCCTATCAGGTATTAAGCGATAAAGAAAAACGCCAAATCTATGATACTTATGGCAAAAAAGGCTTGGAATCTAGTGGGTTTGGCTTTAGCGATATGGAAGGAAGTATTTTTGATATTTTTAATTCTGTCTTTGGTGGCGGGTTTGGAGGTTTTGGAAGTGCTTCAAGACGCAGAAGTGATGAAAAATATCCACGTGATTTAGCAATAGAGATTGAACTTAGCTTTGAAGAAGCTGTTTTTGGTTGCAAGAAAGAGATTGAAATCACTTATAAAGATGCGTGTTTAGCTTGCAAAGGAAGTGGTGCAAAAGATGGTAAAGTTACTAACTGTGACGCTTGTAAAGGAAGTGGGAGAGAAACATTTTCGCAAGGTTTTATGACCTTTGCGCAGACTTGTTCTAAGTGTCGTGGAAGCGGACAGATGGTGGCTGAAAAATGTGAAAAATGTTTAGGAAAAGGCTTTAAAGAAGAAAAAGAAAAGTTTGAAATCAAAATCCCAGAAGGAGTGGATACTAACAATCAAATCCGCGTGCAAGGTCGTGGAAACAAAATGCCAAATGGCACTCGTGGGGATTTGTATGTAGAGATTTTTGCTAAAGAAGATGCGCATTTTATCCGTCACCATAATGATATTTACCTTGAAGTTCCCGTGTTTTTTACTCTTGTAATGCTTGGTGGAAATATCAAAGTCCCTGCACTTACAAAAGAGTTAGATTTAAAAATCCCAGTTGGCGTTAAAGATAAGCAGCAATTTGTCTTTTATGGAGAAGGAGTTAAAAGTGTAAATAGTGGCAAAAAAGGAAATTTCATTGTTGTAGTTCATATTGTTTATCCAGAAAAATTAGATGAAAATCAGCGTGATCTTCTAGCGCAACTTCATAAATCCTTTGGCTATGAAGAATCTAAGCCTATTGCTTGCCATGAAGGCTTAATGGATAAAATTAAAAGTTGGTTTAAATAATACAAATGTTAGATTTCACACTTAAAGATTATCTTTAAAAATAAATTCGCTAGGCTCATTAGAAGTAAAATTGTAGTCTAATAAAGCAATGTGGCGTGCGTGGAGCAAAATGCGATTTGCAGGCTTTGCTCCATAAAGGGTATCTCCAATAATTGGGTGTTTAATGTGGGATAAATGGGCGCGGATTTGATGGGTTTTACCTGTTTTTATTTCAATGTTTAACTTTGTTTTTTTGCCAGAAATTTCAATGGGTGTAATGTGTGTAATTGCTCTTTGTCCTTCATTTGTTTTGCTGACACTTACTTTTGCGGTTTTACCTTTTTTAATAATTAAAGGTGCTGTTATTTCGCATTCTTCATCTAAGATACCTTCAACAATAGCAGTGTATTGCTTGAGAACTTGGAGTTGCTTAAAGGCATCTTTGGCTTTTAAATGAAAGGGACTGTTTTCTTTCACAAGCAACAAGATTCCACTTGTTTCTTTATCAAGGCGATGTAAAAGTGTCCATTGTGGATAGTTTTTAGCGATTTCTTCGCTTGTTAGAAAAGCTGGTTTTTCAAGAGCTAAAATATTTTCATCACAAAAAATTTCTTTAATGCTTGGAAGTTGTTGAAGATTAAAGTGTGTGTTTGGCGCAAGAAGCCCTCTTGCAATTAAAATCTTTTTGCCTTTGACACTAACTAATCCTCTATCAATTAGGCTCTTTGCTTCATTGTTGGAGATATTTTCTTGTAGGGCTAAAAGTTTGTAAGCCTTTTGAGCATTTTTGGGGAGCTTTTGGTGGCTTGTTTGTGTTGGTGATTTTTTTTGAGATTTTGAAAATCTTTGCATTAGGATTCCTTTAGTGTTTGGATTATTTTCGTTAGATTAAGTTTTTGTGTAATATAAGAGTTTTCTAACGGAGTTTGTAAAACTTCCGTAAGTTTTTCTATTGGGCAAATTATATAATTTTTTACACCCATAAAGAGTGATTCTTGATTAAAGATATAAGGACCACTGATTAATTTTGTGTGAAAATAGGCAGGTTCAATTGGATTATGTCCTCCAATATTTGGCAAAAAACTCCCCCCTAAAATGACAAGATCTGCGATTGCATAGAGATTATTAAGTTCTCCTAGCGAATCTAGCAAAATAAATGGCGCATTAAGTGCGTTTTGTATCCCTTGTGTAGATGTTTTTTGCAATAAGGGGAGATGATATTTTTTTAAGATTTTATTTAGAGTTTGTTCAACTTCTAAAAAGCGTTCTGGGTGGCGTGGGGCAAAGAGAAAATGTGGTGTGTTTTGTGAAGTTGGAATCGCTTTTTTAAAAAAAGATTCCAAAAGACTCTGCAGGATTAATACTTCTTCGCTTTTGTTGTTTTTGCTATGTGTGCTAGCAATAATCCACAAAGGTGCATTAGGAGCAGTGTATTGTGTGCTAATTTGTGGGATTTCGGCTAATTTTAAGTTTCCAAAAACTTCTATATTTTTCGCACCTAAGGATTCTAGGCGTTCTTTGTCTATTGAGCTTTGGGAGAATATTTTTTGGATATACTTAAAAAGTCGTGCATAAAAAAAGCGGAATCTTAAATAGCGTGGATAAGATCGAGTGGAGATTCTAGCATTAATAAGAAGTGTTTTTGCTCCTTTAAAATGAGCACAAAAAAGCGGCATTAGCCAAAGCTCTGCTTCTGTTAGAGTCAAAGTGATGATTTTTTTACCTTTTAGCCACAAAGGGATAAAGCTCTCAAAGGGGAGATAGGCAATTATGCAGTTTGGATAAAGTGTTTTAGCGAGTGTAAAGCCTGTTTGTGTGGTGGTGGTTAGTAGAATTTTTGTTGGACTTTCAAGGTTGTTTTGCAGTGTGTTGATAATACCTTGTAAGGATTTTACTTCTCCAAAAGAACAGGCGTGAATCCAGTGATATTTGCCCTTTGGTAAAGAGACAGGGGCAAAAAAACGCTTTTTTAGGGAGTTTTTGTATTTTTGTTTAAAGCTTAAAAGAAAAAGGAATGGAAAAGCGCAAAAATGCGCTATACACATTAAAAGATAATAGCCATAAACCATACATTAAAAATTAATTTTCGTTATAAAGAATTCTTCCACAATGCGGACAAGTAGTAATATCATCAGAGCGGATAACATCAGAGTAGATTTTATCATTTAAGCGGATAAAGCAACCTCCACAAGCTTGGCGTGTTACTGGGACAACGCTTGTGTTTTTTGCCCATTTGCGGATCTTTTCATAAAAGGAGATGATTTTTTGATCCATTTTGCCAACAAGTGCTTCTTTTTGTGTGAAGATTTCTTTTTGTTCATCTTTGACTTTTTGCACTTCTGCTTCTACCTTTTGTGCAATTTCCTTTTTGTTGTTTTGCAAAGCTTTAATGCTTTCCTCTAGCTCTTTTAATGCTTCTTTTTTGTTTTCTAAGATTCCATTTAGGCGTGCAATTTCTTCATTAGCAAAAGTAATTTGCTCCTTTGCTAGCTCTTCTTCAAGACTTAAAGCTTTACTTTCTTTTTCGGTTTTAATTAATTTTGTTTTATTGGCAATTTCTTCAAGTTTTAACGACAAATCCTCTAGGTGATTTTCGTTTTTTTGGATAGAGAGAGAAATGTCGTTAGAAGTCATATTGAATTCTTCTATTTGATGATTTAGTTTATCTTCTTCTTTTTCTATCAGATTTAATTCTTTTTTGGCTTCTTTAATGCGTGGTTCAAAAGAATCAATCTCTTTATCTAAATTTGCAATTTCTATTAATTGGCTTAAATGCTTATTCATTAACAGCTCCAAGGTTTAAATTTATTAGACAAAATTAAAGGGATTTTGTGAAGTCAAAATTATAGCCTTATAGCCATAATTTGTCAAAATTGGAGATAAAATTTCTCCAAAATAACGCTCTAATTCATAATGCCCACAATCAATTATATTGATCCCTAAAGCTTGCGCTTCCATCGCTTCGTGGTATTTGATATCACCTGTAATTAAGCAATCTATGGTGTTTGACTCCCTGATAAAACTTCCACCGCTTCCTGTAACTAGTGCGACTCTTTGTGGGGTTTTAAAATTTCCTAGTGTGTATTTAAGAGTGGGAATTGCTAGCTTTTCTTTTGTGTGTTTAAGAAGAGATTCTATGGAGTCTTCCCATAAAAAGTGCGTTGCAAAATTTTCTTGCGTGTAAGTTTGGATTTCAAGTTTTTGTGTAACATATTTTCCAAAGTGTGTTTTATCAAAGTTTGTGTGCATCGCGACAAGTTGAATATTTTTTTGGATTGCAAGCTCTAAGAGTTTAGCAGGATAGGTGGTGAAATTTAATTGTTTAAGTGGTGAAAAAATTAATGGGTGATGTGTGATAAGTGTAGAATTGGAATCCATTTTCTTTAAGATTTCTAAAGTAACTTCAAGGCTAAGATAGATTTGAGAAACCCTCCTATCTAATGCGCCTAGGATTAGTCCGGAGTTGTCCCATTTTTCTTGCAACTCAAAAGGACTAATGGAATCTAAAATCTCTAAAAGTTTTTGCATGATAATTTACTTTGTTCTAAACGCTCTTGACGCAAAGGTTCTTGTTCTTTGTAAAGTGTTGCGCAAGCTTTTGCAAGTTCGCGGATTTTTAAAATATAGTTTTGGCGTTCTGTTGCTGAAATTGCTTTTCTTGCATCAAGAACATTGAACAAATGGCTTGCGAGCATTGCACAATCATACGCAGGCAATGGCAATCCTGCTTCTAATGCACGATTTCCTTCTTGCTGCATTTTTGCAAAAAACTCAAAAAGCATAGCAGTATCTGCAACTTCAAAGTTATATTTTGAAAATTCAAATTCACCTTCTAAATGGACATCTGCATAAGTGTAATTTGGATTCCATTTAATATCAAAAACATTTTCTACTCCTTGTAGGTACATTGCCAAACGCTCTGTTCCATAGGTGATTTCTACTGCTACAGGATCGCAAGGGATTCCACCAACTTGTTGAAAATAGGTAAATTGTGTAACTTCCATTCCATTAAGCCATACCTCCCAACCCAAGCCCCAAGCTCCTAGTGTTGGAGATTCCCAGTTGTCTTCAATAAAGCGCACATCGTGATTTTTAAGATTTAATCCTAAATATTCTAAACTTTTTAAATAAAGCTCTTGAATATTGTTCGGACTAGGTTTGATTAAAACTTGGAATTGATAATAGCTTCCTAGTCGGTTTGGATTCTCTCCATATCTTCCATCTGTGGGACGGCGTGATGGAGCGACATAAGCCACACTCCAAGGTTTAGAATCCAAGCTTCTAAGTAGTGTTGCTGGATGAAATGTTCCAGCACCTGCTGGAATATCATAAGGCTGTATGATAAGACAACCTTGTTTATGCCAAAATTCTTGTAATTTTAAGAGTAAATCAGAAAAATAAAGCATTGTAAATCCTTATAACCATTGTAAGATATTATCTAGTAGTTCTTCTTTGTTAATCACTTTATTGTGGATTTCTTTTTGATTAAATAAAGAATTGATTTGTTTAGGAATTGGAATCTTGTAATTTTGAGAGATCTTTTCTAGTGCTTCTTTGTCACTTAAATCTCCTAAATCAAGTGCTTTTGCAAGTGTTGGAGAAAATTTGGTCCATTCTGCTGTGGAGCAAAGCACACATTTTGCGTGAGGATATTTAAATTGGATTGTTTCATAGGCTTTGATGCCACAAGCAGTGTGTGGATCTATGATGTAGCCTTGTTTAGCGTATTTTTTAATGGTTTCTAAGCAGAAATTATCATCGCAACTTGTTGCACTAAAATAGCTTTGCACCCAAATTAATTCTTCTTTATTTAAAGTGTATCTACCAGTTTGTTCTAAGGATTCCATAAATTCTCGTGTGCGATAAGAGCTAAAAAGTGAAAATAGCATTCGCTCAATATTAGAGCTTTTTAAAATATCCATTGCAGGAGAACAAGTTTTTTTCAAGGATTTATTAGAAATATCATATACGCCTGTGTTGATGAACTCCGTTAGAATATTGTTTGCATTAGAAGCAATCCAAATGCGTTCAATTGGAAATCCCATAAGTTTAGCATAAAATGCGCCAAGCGCATTACCAAAATTTCCACTAGGAACGATAGTGTGCACCTTTTCTCCATTGATTTTATACACTTGTAAGCTTGCGTAAATGTGGTAAATAATCTGAAATGCGATTCTGCCAAAATTAACACTATTTGCCGCACTTAATGCAAGATTTTTGGATTTTAAAATCGCATTAAATTTAGGATCTTTTAATAGGTTCTTAAGCAAACTTTGTGCGTCATCAAAATCTCCATTGATTCCAAAAACAGCAATATTATCTGCATTAATTGTTGTCATTTGTAAGCGTTGGACATCGCTTGTGCCACCATTTGGGTAAATACAAACAACTTTAATATTGGGGTGATTTGCAAAACTTTGTAGTGTAGCAGGACCTGTGTCGCCACTTGTGGCAACTAGAATTAAATAATTATGTGTGTTTTTATTTGTGTGTAAAAATCCGCTAAATAATACACCAAAAGGTTGTAATGCCATATCTTTAAAAGCACGCGTTGGACCACAATAGAGCTTTTGAACATTTAAGTAAGGGGTCATTGGATACATCGGAGCTGGAGAAGATTTGTCATCAAAGTTTTTATAAAGATTTAAAGCTTCAAGTAAAAGTTCTTTTGAAAGATTTAAGCCAAGTTTATTAAATATAATACGAGTTAGTTCTTCATAGCTAAGTTTTGCAAATTCTTTAATCTCGTCATTGCTAAATTTTGGGAATTTTTCTAGTGTATATAATCCCCCATAAGAAGCATTTGGATTAAGAACAGCATCTTCAAAAGTAATGCCTAAGTCTTCTCCGCCACGAGTGCCTGTGAAATATTGAGTTTGCACGCAAATCCTTTGTGTAAGAAGTTGAAAAGAAATTTGCGTATTTTATCTTAATCTAGCCTAAATAAGCCTTTAAAAAGGCCAAACTGATTCAATAAGTTTTGTTCCCCAGCCTTTTTCTGTGTTGCGCTTTAGTTCTCCTTGCGTGTCATACATAATCTTTGCATCAGCAATAAAGCGTGATTCAATCGTATTATCGCGCGCAATATCATTAGGGCGCACAACACCGCTTAAATGGATAATTTGTTTTTCTCCATTGATTAAAATTTCTCGACTTCCTTCAATGAAATAATTTCCATTTTGCAAAACTTTAATAATGCGTGCTGCAATAGTTGTTGTAAAAGCTTCTTGGCGATTTTGAGAACCCGCCCCTTGAAAGGTCGAAGTATTTTGCCCAGTTGTGATTCCAAAACCTGTGATATTGTTTAGGTTATTTGCAAAATTTCCTATGCTTTGACTTGGTCCGCCAAATGTGATTCCTGGACCAGTTAGCGTAGCATTTGAAGTTTCATTAAGATTTTTATTTGCTGTTGAGGTTGCTTGAGCTGTTTGGTTAATAATTACAGTGACTAAATCATTAAGTTGCATAGCGCGACGATCTGAGAATAACAAATTATCTCCTCTTCCAAAGATGCTTCCGGGATTTCCAAAATTGTCTTCTTCTTCTTTTGGAGGTAGTTCTTCTACATAAGCTGGTGGCTTAAAAGAGATTTTTGGCTCTGTGGTAGCGCAAGCGGTAAAACAAGTTGCTATTACTAAACTTGAAAATGCAAGAGATAGAGCATTTAGAGATTTTAATTTTTCCATTTATGATTCCTTTTAGCACTTCCTTGTGCAAGTTTGTAAAACTTTAAGCAAAGAGTATTCCAAGTTTATGAAAAGTTGGAATCCAAAATGGGTTGAATAACGCTTTTGTCATTCACTTTTGAGATGGAGTATTCACTTTTATAAATTTCTTTTAAAAGCCTAGGTGTAATAATAGAATCTGTTTTTCCAGATGCGATGATTTCTCCATTTTTTAACACAAGCGTGTGGCTTGCAAACCAAAGTAGATGATTAGGATCGTGACTGCAAGCAAGAATAAGTTTTCCAAGTTTTGAAACTTTTTTTAAGATTTTCCAAATAGAGATTTGATTATGAAAATCTAATGCACTTGTGGGTTCGTCTAAAATCATTATGGGGGCATTTTGCGCTAAAGCACGCGCAATAAGTGTAAGTTGGCGTTGCCCTCCACTTAGTGAAGTTACAGGGCGTTCGGCAATATCTAGGATTTCTAAAAGCTCCATTGCTGCATAAGCAGCGTCATAATCTTCTTTCTTTAAACCAAAAATCCCTCCCATATATGGAGATCTCCCCATTAACACGATTTCTTTGACGCTAAAGGGAAAAGGTGGTTTGTGTTCTTGTGGGACATAGGCGATGAGTTTTGCCATTTTTGACGTGGTTAGGGAGTGATAGTTTTCACCATTAATGAAAATTTGACAGGATGCAGGTTTAAGCAAAGCTAGCACACATTTAAAGAAAGTTGTCTTTCCACTACCATTTGGTCCCATTAAGCCCCAAAGTTCTCCTGTATTTGCGTAAAAAGAAATGTTTTTTAAGATTTGGTTGTTTTCATAATAGAAGCTTAAATTTTCAACTCTTAACATTTTCTTGTCCTTATGCAAATAAACGCCCACTTTTAGCGCGTAAAATCCAAATTAAAAAGGGCGCACCAATGATTGAAGTAATGATTCCTATGGGGATTTCGCCGGTGGTGAGTGTTCTTGCGATTGTGTCGCAAATTAATAGATAAATTGCACCACAAAGTGATGCAATAGGGATTACAAAGCGATTATCAGGTCCTACAAGTAATCTTGCAGCGTGTGGCATCATTAATCCAACCCACGCAATAATCCCTACGCTTGAAACACAAATGGCGGTCATTAAAGTGGCGGTTATAATAAAGAGCGTTTTGTATTTATCAGGATTAATGCCTAAGCTTTTAGAATCTTCATCGCCAATTGATAGTAAATTGAGTTTCCACGCAAAAATCCAAGCAATCACAAAACACAGCAAAATCACAATGGCATTAATTGGGATATCGCTCCAGCTTGCGTGATAAAGCCCACCCATCATCCAAAAAGTAATTTCTCTTAATTGCGTATCTTCAGAGAGATATTTGATAATAGAGACAAGTGCGGAAAATACAGAACCTATAATCACGCCTGATAGCACGAGTCCTACTGTGTTTATCTCTCCTTTTTGGCGTGCAAGTGTGTAGGCAATTATTACTGCAAGAAGTGCGAAAAGAAAAGCAGAAATTTGTGTGGGCAAAAAAAGAGCAGGAAAGACAATTGCAAGAGCAGCACCAAAGCTAGCCCCAGAAGATGCCCCTAAGATAAAAGGCTCAACAAGTGGATTTCTAAAACAGCCTTGATAGAGTGCGCCTGCAGTTGCAAGTGCAATTCCCGCTAGGATTGCCATTAAAATGCGTGGTAAGCGCATATTCCAAACAATTGCCATATCGCGTGTAGAGATGGAATCTAAATTGTAACTAGTGGTTTTAAACAGGATAATATTTATAACTGCTTTTAAAGAGAGTTCAGAATTTCCAGAAGTAATCGCAAAAAACACCGTTACAAAAAGTGTGGCAAGCAGAAAAATGATGATGAGCTTGCGAATATCTCCTAGCAAATTAGAAATCATTTTCCTCCGTCCAGTCTAATAGTTGTTCGCTGCGTAATGCTTTAGCAGTATTTTCATCAACATTATAAACATCTTGATAGAATTTTAATGCAAAGTTATGCACTTTTATATCTTTAAATAACTCGGGATAAGCTGCTTTTGCAATCACTAAAATATCCAAAGGATATTCTACACGTCTAGAGCAGTTCATCGGTGTCCAAGGCAGTGCATAAACGCGTTTAGTTTGAATGGCTTTGAGCTCTTTTAGATTTTGATAGTAAGGTGCGCTTAAAAGTTCGTTTGCTGGATGGTAGCCATTTTGTGTAGGGAGTAAAATCACATCAGGATCAATAGCATACACTTGCTCTCCGCTTAAAATAATATTATTTCCTTTACCGCGAAATGCATTTTTAGCATTTGTGATGTTTTCTATAATATAGGATTCAGGCGTTGTGATTCCAGAAGCCATTCCAGAGCCACCTTGTTTTCTAGCAGCAGAATTTAGCCCAAAGTAAAGCACGCTTGGTTTTTCTTTATCTTGAATATTTTTTGTTCTTTCACGCACAAGAAGTTCCGTGGAATGCAGGTAATCATAGAGTTTTAGAGCTTTTTCTCTTTGTTTAAAAACATCTCCAATGACACGCATTTCTTCTTGCATTGAGCCAAGTTCAGCCTTACCATAATAAGTTGGAGAATATAATACAACAAGTGGAATCCCAAGAGATTCTATCATTGCAATGGTTTTTTCTAGTGCCTTTGGATCGCCACCTCTAAAGTATGATCCACCAGAAACGGTGCAATCTCCCACTCTTAAAATAACAATTTGTGGATTTGCTTTTGCTAGGGTTTCATAGTTTATGATATCACCTTGAGCGGAGTTAAAGCAAGGCAAATCATTAAGCCACGGATGTAAATATTTCATTGTGTGCCAACCTCTAGCTGTGTAGGGTTTGCCATCAACGCTTTCAAAAGAGTATTTATAATCACGTTTCATTGACCAAGAACCTATGGCATTGACTTTGTCAATCACACCCAAATGTGTCATTACACCTTCTACAAAGCCATCGCTAATGGTTGCAACGCGTTCTAGGTTTTCTGGAATCTCAATTTGTTTGCCTCGCATATCTGTAATTGTATGTGCTTTTAGGGTAATAATGCTAAGAAGCATAAAAACAAAGAGTTTTAAAAAAAAGTGCATTTGGAATCCTTTTTATGAATTTTGACAAGTTTTGCAAACTTGCTTGTCGTTTGTAAAAATGAGTGCATTTTGCGCTGTATGTTCTCCACAAATTGCACAAGGAATCGCATCATAAATGCGAGCTTTTTGTGGAAAATCACTAATGGTTTCTTTGATTGCAAACAAATCTCTAGGATTTTTAGAGAGTAAATAGGCAAGCTTTTCTTCTTTGCTTGGAAATTGTATGGGATCACAAAGAACAAAACGCGCTTTTTTGCCATTTTTTCTATTATAAATGTTAAACGCGTGTTTGCCTAAGTAATGAATCTGCATAGAACCTGTGCCAAGTGTTGCTTTTAAAACCACCTGAATTGCATCAACTCCACAAGCATCTGTTTCTGATAAACACACAATATCTTCATCTTCTATTATCTCGCTAATCTCTAGAACTTCTTTTGCAAGTAAGGCAGCTTGATAACCTATGGCAAGTCCGGGGCATTTGTGTCCGTGAAAGTGCGAAACTTTCTCCCAAAGTTCTGTTTTTATTGTAAATCCTTTTTTTAGAAAGTTGAAAATTGTAATGCGATTTTTAAAAAAGTTACCTTAAGTGGCAATGAATATTATTTGCTTTCATCAATTAGTAATATTAAAGGGATATTAAATTAAAGAAGAAGTAAAATCTATAATCCTTAGAATAATATATTTCGTTTAATATATTTAAATAAAATTTAAGAAAGGGGTTGGATGAAGGATTTTTTGCAATATGATGAGAGTTGGCTCAAAATAAACAAGGGTGATTTGCGTAAAATTGGAGTTATTATTGCTTTTGTCTTAGTGATTATTGTAATGGTAATGCTTGCAAGCGATGAGATAGAAAAACCGCTTTTATTAGGATTTGCAGCCATTGTTGGTGGTTATATGGCGTTAAACATTGGCGCAAATGATGTGGCAAATAATGTTGGACCAGCAGTGGGTTCCAAGGCTCTTACAATGACTGGGGCGATTGTTATTGCTGCTGTGTGTGAGATTTCTGGAGCATTAATTGCTGGAGGAGAGGTTGTGGATACGGTTCGATCTGGCATTATTTCTATGGATTCCATAGGAGACGCAAAGACATTTGTAACTCTGATGCTAGCAGCACTTTTATCAGGTGCAATTTGGCTTCACGCTGCAACAGCTATTGGCGCACCTGTTTCTACGACACATTCCATTGTTGGTGGAATTTTAGGGGCTGGAATTGCTGCTGGAGGTTTTGGAGTAGCAAATTGGGTAGAACTTGGCAGGATTGTGGCAAGTTGGGTGATTTCTCCAATTAGTGGTGGGGTGATTGCTGCTTTATTGTTGTTCTTTATTAAAAATACTATCACCTATAAGCAAGATAAAAAAGCAGCCGCAAAACGCATAGTTCCTTATCTGATTGCATTTATGACTTGGGCATTTAGTTTGTATTTGATGGGTAAAGGACTTAAAAAAATTATCAAATTAGAACCTATTGTGTCTTTTGGGATTAGTCTTGGAATTGCAATCGTTGTGTTTTTTGTAGTGAAGCCTATCATTGATAGAACTTTAGAAAAACTAGAAAATAAAAAAGAAGAGATTAATAAGCTCTTTACGATTCCATTAATTTTTGCAGCAGCACTTTTAAGCTTCGCACATGGAGCAAATGATGTTGCAAATGCTATTGGACCATTAGCTGCAATTAATGATGCACTTAAAGAGAGTTTTGTGATAGGTGGAAAGGCCAGTGTGCCCTTTTGGATTATGCTTTTAGGTGGGCTTGGAATCTCAATTGGACTAGCACTTTATGGACCAAAGTTAATTCGCACAGTAGGGAGTGAGATTACAGAGCTTGATCAAATCCGTGCGTTTTGTATTGCAATGAGTGCCGCATTAACAGTACTTATTGCAAGTGAGCTTGGAATGCCTGTAAGCTCCACTCATATCGCTGTTGGAGCTGTATTTGGTGTAGGATTTTTAAGAGAATATCTTAAAAAACGTTACAAAGAAATGGAGCTTAAGATTTTAGAATCCCATAAGGGAGAAAATGCAGAAATAGTTAAGTTGTTTTTGGAAAAATTCCGCAAATCTTCCGTGCGCAAAAAAGCTGCAATGATTAAAAGCATTGATCGTAAAAAAGAAAAAAAAGAAAAAGACTTAAGAGATAAAGATATCCCAGATTTAAAGAAAAAGGATCAAAAGCAACTGAAAAAAGTTTATCAAGAAGAGTTAGTTAAACGCTCTGCAATTAATAAAATTGTGGCTGCTTGGTTAATTACGGTTCCTGTGTCTGCTGTATTTGGTGCTGTGTGTTATTTTGTTCTTGTTGTTATTGGAATGTAATGCAGAACTTAGATTATAATCGTCCGTTGTATATCATTGGTGATATACACGGTTGTTATAAGACTTTGTGTGCCCTTGTTGAAAAATTGCCAGAAAAGGAAAATTCACAAATTATTTTTGTAGGAGATTTGGTAGATAGAGGGGCGGAATCTTTTTTAGTTGTGGAGTTTGTAAGAAATGGAAAATATCCTTGCGTGCTTGGAAATCACGAAGAATTAATGCTTGAGTATTATGGCTGTGTGACAACAAAAAGAGAAGGAATTTGGATGGAAAATGGTGGGCGTGAAACAATACAAAGTTATGCAAATGATGGAAAAGTTCAGCTTCTAAAGGAGCATTTAGAGTTTTTTGAGAGTTTGCCTTATTGCTTAGAGATTGATTATAGAGATGAGCTAGGACGGAATCTTTTTGTTACACACGGATTTGGATTGCCTTTTTATGGGAGAGAAATTTCTTCTAAGATTTGTTGGAGCAGGCTTAGACATCATCAACAAAAAATGGAAGATTATATGCAGCAGGAAATGCCTATTTTTAATGTTTTTGGACACGATGTGCAAAAAGAAGGTGTTTTATTGACTAAGAATTTTGTTGGAATTGATACAGGTTGCGTGTATCACAAAAAGATTCCAAATGCTACGCTTAGTGCATTAGAGTGGCCAACTAAGCGTGTGATTTCTCAAAAATATTGCGGTTAAGGGAGTGTGAAATTTTCTGAAGCATTGCTTGAGTGATAGATTTTTGTGTTGTGATTTTTAGCAAAATAGAGCATAAGAAGTTTTTGCAATGTAGGTTCAACGCTTGGAGAAAACCACGCATTGTTACTAATGGCAATAAGATTGCTAGGAGAGTTTGAATAAAATTCATTTCTTGTTGCTTCATAGCAAATGGCAATTTGGAATTTTTGGTTTTTAATCCACGCAAAATTTGGTGCTTTAAAATTCTGTGCTATAAAATCTTGCGAACCATCAAAAAAGATACGATTAATCCAATTTGTAAAAAAAGCAGGAAGTGGAATTTTTTCACCAAAAGGCACTAAAATTAGCTTATGAAACACCTGCATTTCGCCATTTTGAAATAAATATGCGCTGTTAAAAAAATGTGTATTTTCTTGTGTGGAGTCTTGATAAATTGCTCCGGTTAGAATCGCGATTTCTTTGCTTTCATTTTTAAGTTTTTCTAAAAGTTGTGGCTGTAGATTTAAACTAAGAGGAAAAGCGGTTTCTGGCAGAACAATAAGATCATATTTTGCATTTTTAGCATCTGTAATGGCATTAAAATTTTGCGTTAAAATATTGTGGATTTGATGGGGTTGCCAACGCTCATTTTGAGGGATTTCAAAACGCGTTGTTTTGATTTTAAGAGGCAGAATGTTGGAATCTGTTTTGATTGCTGTATTGTGTGGAAGCAAAAGAGAAAAAACACAAAGCCAAAGAAGGCTAGTTTTGTAAGATTTTTTAGAAAGAAGCGCGCTTAAAATGATTAATGCACAAAGCAGTAAAAAAAGCGTGAATTTAGAAGGAAAGAAATAGCTCTTTGTTAAAGTTGCTTCAAGAATTAGCCAATTAAAACCAAAAGGATGGATATAGCTTGAGAGTGTGAGCGTAACAAGACGATAAAAAGGGTTAGAGAAGAAGCAAAAAAGATAAAAAAGTGTGCCATAAACGATAAAAAATACAACCCAAACAAGTGGAATTAAGTAGGATAAATCATAGAATCTAAAGCTAAACCCCACCCAGTAAAACCATAAAATCCCTAAAATTCCACCACAGATGAATGCCCCTAAACGCGAGAGTTTAAAAAATAAAAAAAATCCAAAAATAGCGAAAATCGTGGAGTAAAGTGGGAAGTTTTTTTCGCCTAAAAAATGTTCTAAATAGATAAACGCACTCAAAAAAAGTGCGCATAACACTCCGATTAAAACTCCATAAATCCTATGTGTTAGAATCTTTTGATTAAAAAGCGTTGCTAAAAAGTTTTGTTGCATTTTGGATTCCAACTTTTTAGAATTGGAATCCTTTTTTTGTGCTTTGAAATTGAGTTTGAAGTTTAAAAAAATGCGTTTTGCACTCACGCGAAGTTTCCAAAACTTAATGAAACTTCTAACTCCATTTTGCGCAAATGCGCAATAACCTTTTGAAGTTCATCAATATCTTTTGCTTTTACGCGAATTTCATTGCCTTGAATTTGTGTGCTGACTTTAAATTTTTCATTTTTAATAGCCGCATTGATTGTTTTTGCGTTTTTGTCATCTAAGGTGTCATTGAGTTTGTAAGTGATTTTTGTGTTTCCACCACTTGCAGATTCTTCTTTTAGCTCTTTTAGGACTTTTAAAGAGAGATTACGCTTGATAAGTTTGGAATCTAAAATATCTTTAATCGCCTTTACCTTGTTTGTGCTTGTTGCTAGAATGCTTAGAGTCTTGTCTTTTTCGTTGAAGTTTAGCTCTTTTGCCTTATCATCTTTGAAATCAAAGCGATTATCAATTTCTTTTTTTGCTTGTTCTAATGCGTTTTTAAATTCTTGGAGATCAACCTTTGCTGAAATATCAAAACTATGCTCTTTTGCTGCCATTTGCATCCTTTTTGCAAAAAATCTTAAAAATTGCTATGAAACATTGTAACATAAATTTTATTTTATTTAGAATTGTGTAAAATAAGCCTTTATTTATTTTTTACAAGGTGTGCAATGGACTTTAGTTGGTTTGATGTTGTTGTTGGAATCTTAATTTTGCTGCTTGCAATTCGTGGCGTGATTAATGGATTTATTCGTGAATTTTTTGGGTTAGCTGGAATTGTTGGTGGGGTGTATGTGGCTTCTGTGTATGGAGAAAGTGTTGGGACTTGGATTAGCGCAAATGTGTATGCCTTTAAAAACCCTTCAGCAATTACGCTCATTGGATTTTTGGTGTTGCTTATAGTGATTTGGGTGGCTACATTATTGATTGCTGAAGTGTTGCAAAAATTAGTGAGTTTAAGTGCTTTGGGTTTAGTAAATCGTTTGTTGGGATTTGTTTTTGGCGGACTAAAAATTTTTATGATTTTTGCAATTATTGTTGCAGCACTCACAAATATTCAATTTGCTAGAAGTTTTATTGAGAGCAAGACGCAAAAGAGTTATTTGTATCCTATGTTAAGAAGCACAGGAGAAGCGATTATTAAGCTTGATTTTGTGCAAGAAGCAAAACCTGCATTAGAAAATTTAGATAAAGTTAGGAATTAGTAATGTTTGAAAATGATATGTATGTAACAGGACGTATTGCAAAAGCTGATGCATTGCGTGAAATAGGCATTAATCCTTATGGAAATGGAAGCGCTAAGGGAATTAGTGCGCAAGCGTTTTTACATACTTTTGCTAGTGTGCAGGATTTAGAAGAGAGAAAAGACACAAGTAAGAGTGCGCAAGTTTCTGGCAGAATTAAGTTTATCCGTTTAATGGGTAAGGCTGCATTTATTAAGATTGAAGATTATAGCGGTGTGTTGCAAATGTATCTTTCTAAAAATGAATTAGATGAGAACTTTGATGTGTTTAAAAAATACATTGAAGTGGGCGATATTGTAACAGCAAAAGGTTTTCCTTTTGTAACGAAAACAGGAGAATTAAGTCTGCACGCTTTGGAGTTTAAGATTCTAACAAAAGCAATTTCACCACTACCTGAGAAGTTTCACGGCTTAGTGGATATTGAATTGCGCTATCGTCAAAGATACTTGGATTTAATTATGAATAGCAAGGTGCGTGATAGTTTTATTTTGCGCTCACGCATTGTGTCTTGTGTGCGTAAGTTTTTTGAATCTAAAGAGTTTTTAGAAGTTGAGACACCGATGATGCACCCGATTCCTGGTGGAGCAAATGCTAAACCTTTTGTAACCTATCATAATGCTTTAAATGTAGAGCGTTATCTTAGAATTGCACCAGAGCTTTATTTGAAACGACTCATTGTTGGTGGGTTTGAGGCGGTTTTTGAGATTAATCGTAATTTTAGAAATGAGGGGATGGATCACTCACATAATCCAGAATTTACGATGATTGAGTTTTATTGGGCATATAAAGATTATAAGGATTTAATTGCGCTAACTAAAGAGCTTTTTTATTATTTATTAGAAATGCTAAATTTACCTAAGCAACTAGAATTTAATGGTAAAACTATTGACTTTAGTGCATTTAAAGAAATTACTTATATAAATGCTCTTGTTGAAATTGGTGGAATCCCTAGAGAAATTGTCTCAGATGAAAACGCGCTCTATGAATATTTGTTGCAACATAATGTAAAGTTGGAATCCAAAATGGAGTTAGGCAAGTTACAAAGCGAAGCATTTGATGTATTTGTGGAAGAAAAGTTAATTAATCCTACATTTATTACAGAATTTCCTATTGTAATTAGTCCACTTGCAAGACGCAATGATGCTAATCCTTGTATTGCAGATAGGTTTGAATTGTTTATTGGCGGAAGTGAGATTGCAAATGGATTTAGCGAATTAAATGATCCATTAGATCAGTTAGAGCGTTTTAAAGCACAAGTTGCTGCTAAAGAGGCGGGTGATGAAGAAGCGCAGTATATGGACGAGGATTATATTACTGCGCTTTCTTATGGAATGCCACCAACTGCTGGAGAAGGAATAGGGATTGATAGGCTTGTAATGTTGCTAACAGGTAACACAAGTATTAAAGATGTGATTTTATTTCCGGCTTTAAAACCACAAAAAAAAGATATTAATACAAAGGAAGAAAAATGAGTTATGTTTTAGAGCAAACGGATTCTAAGATTTTAGAGTTAATCAATCAAGAGTTAGAGCGTCAAAATACACATTTAGAGATGATTGCAAGTGAGAATTTCACTTTTCCTAGTGTAATGGAGGCAATGGGGAGTGTTTTAACAAACAAATACGCAGAGGGTTATCCGTATAAGCGTTATTATGGGGGCTGTGAGTTTGTTGATAAGATTGAAGAAATTGCCATAGAAAGAGCAAAAGAGCTGTTTGGCTGTGCTTTTGCAAATGTTCAGTCACACGCTGGAAGTCAAGCAAACACGGCAGTATATTCTGCTTTTTTAAAGCCTTATGATAAGATTTTGGGAATGGATTTAAGTCACGGAGGTCATTTAACGCACGGCGCAAAGGTTAGCATTACAGGACAAATGTATCAAAGCTTTTTTTATGGTGTGGAACTTGATGGGCGCATTAATTATGATAAAGTAGCGGAGATTGCAAAGATTGTGAGACCTAATTTAATTGTATGTGGATTTAGTGCATATTCAAGAGTGCTTGATTTTGCGAAATTTAGAGAGATTGCTGATAGTGTGGACGCGGTTTTAATGGCAGATGTAGCGCATGTTGCTGGGCTTGTTGTAGCGGATGAATATGCAAATCCATTTCCTTATGCAGATGTAGTTACAACGACGACGCATAAGACACTAAGAGGTCCTAGGGGTGGATTAATCTTAACAAACAATGAAGAGTATGCTAAGAAAATTGACAAAATGGTTTTTCCGGGTATGCAAGGTGGTCCGCTTATGCATGTTATTGCAGGCAAAGCGGTGGGATTTGGAGAGAATTTGAAACCTTCTTGGAAGGAATATGCAAAACAAGTTAAGGCAAATGCTAAGATTTTAGCAAGTGTGTTAATGCAAAGAGGTTATAAAATCGTAAGCGATGGGACAGATAACCATCTTGTTTTATTATCTTTATTAGATAGAGACTTTAGTGGAAAAGATGCAGATTTAGCTTTAGGAAATGCCGGTATCACGGTTAATAAAAACACAGTTCCGGGAGAGAGAAGAAGTCCATTTGTAACAAGTGGAGTAAGGATTGGATCTCCTGCACTTACTGCTAGAGGTTTCAAGGAAAAAGAATTTGATATTGTGGCAAATAAAATTGCTGATGTATTAGATGATATTCAAAATACACAAAAACAAGAAAAAATAAAAATGGAATTAAAGGAACTTGCGTTACAATTCCCAGTTTATAATAGAGCAATTTTCTAAAGGAGTGATGCAGTGGTAACTGATATGGACTTAAAATTGATTAAAATGATCACCTCGCATTATTGGATTAAAGAACGTGGATTGGGAAATAAAATTCAACATAATGGGAGAATCTTTTATGATAAATTCAAAAAAGTAGATGAACCTATTAGTAGAAATCTTTTGCAAAGCCATTTTAGAAAAGAAATTACCATTGCTCACTCCCTTATTAACGCACAGGATAAAGTGGAAAATATTGTGTTTGATTATAACGGGTTTAATGCAGAGCGTTTTTGGCATCGTGCGCAGTTGTTATTACGTGAGGAGGGTTTTATTAATTTTACAGCTTATACAACAAAAACACCAGGTCATTTGCATTTATATGTGCATAAAGGTCATACGACTTTTCAAGAGGCTTGTCAGTTAGCAAAGATGTTAGGCGCGAAGCTTGCGCAAAAAATGCCAACAGAATGGAAAATGTTCCCATCACTGGATATTCCACGCAGTTTTAATATTTTAGCTATTCCTTATGAGGTTTATCAAAAGGAGCGTGGTGCGTCTTGGTCAAAACATATGTAAAGGAGAAAAAATGACAGAGTTAGAATCAAAAAAAGAGCAAAAAGAACTTGAATTAGATGATTTGTTAATTAGTAGCAGTGATGATACTGATGAAGTGTTAAAGGAAAGTGGTAGTAAAAAAATCGTATTGTTAAGTGCAATCGGTGTGTTATTGTTCGCCGTTGTGGTTTTGATTGTGTATATGTTTCAGGGTGACTCTAAGAAACAAGAAGAACATCTGGAATCACAAATGCCATTAGAACGCGTTGAACAGCAAACAACAAATTCACAAACAACAAATTCACAAACAAATGATTTTGGTCAAGAACCAATCCAAGGAAGTGGCAGTTCTGACGATCAATTTCAAAGAATTATTGATCAAATCAAAGCTGAACAAGCAAAACAAAACGGACAAAATCTTCCAAATGTTCCCGAGTCAAAACCTGCCCCAGAAGTAGTGGATTCAGCTATTCCAACAACTCCTATAAAGCCTCAAACTTCAAAGCCGCAAACACCAAAGGTAGAGTCACCTAAACAAAATCCTGCTGATACTTTTAAGGATATCAAAGCAAGTGATCCAAAGTTACAGGGTAGTGAAGCAACAAAAGGATTTTATGTGCAAGTTGGATCTTTTAGCAAATTTTCACCAAATAAGCAGTTAATGGGTTTAATTGAGTCAAGTAAGTTAAGTTATCGCATGCAAAAATCAGGAGATAATAATCGTTTATTGATTGGACCTTTTGCTTCAAAAAAAATAGCACAAGATAAACTTAGTGAGATTAGAGAAAAAATCAATAAAGATGCTTTTGTTAAAGAGATTAAATAGTTAAATTGTATTTCACACAGGATAATTAAAGAGGGTATCCTGTGTGTTTAAGTGGGTTTTATTTAGTTTTGGGTAAAGGACAATATTTTAAAAAAGGAAGGGGAAGCCTATGAAATCACTTAATTCTAAAGTTATTACTATTATTTCTATTATTGCAGCGTTGTTGATAGTCTTGTTTGTAGCAATTTCTGTTTTTTTAAATAAAGTTAGTTCGTCATTTGACGCATATTCAGATTCTGTGAGAAAGTATAATTATTTAGATAATGGCCTAATGGAAGGGTTTCAAACAAGCGTAGCAGTTAGAAATTTAAATATTTTTGGTTATGAAGAGACAGCAATTAAAAATCTTGAGAAGGCATTAAAAGGTTTTATTTACAACACAGATAAATATATAGAAGAAGTTGGAAAAAGAGAAGAGTTTCAAGTAGCTATTATGGCTTTTAGAGAAAAAAATGAATCTCTATTGAAGAATATAAAGTCCAACACTCAAATAACTGCACAAGACATAAAAGACATAACAAAAACTTGGCGTGCTGTTAAAAATGTTTTTCAAAGTGAAATGGAACTTACAGGAAAAGTTTCAGAGCAAAGCAGGGCAAGCTTTTTGAATTCCATTAGTGTGCTATCTTTCTATTCTATTGTTATAATTACTGGAATTATTGTTTTATCTAGTTTGATTTTGTGGTTTTCAAAAAGATATCTTGTAAATTCTATTAATAAAATAGAATTTGGCTTGATTGATTTTTTTGATTTTCTTAATCATAAAAATGACAATCCAAAAGCCATAATTATCAAATCCAAAGATGAATTTGGCATTATGGCAGATTTAATTAATAAAAACATTGCAAGTATCAAAGAAGGCTTAAAACAAGATAAAAAAGCCCTTGATGAATCTTTGATAAGAGCAACAGAGGTGGAGAATGGAAATCTTACTGCAAGAATTAATACAGCTCCAGCAAATCCTGCTTTGGAGCAGTTAAGAAAAACTCTTAACAAAATGATTTCAGTGCTTCAAATAAAAGTAGGAAGTGATATACGCACAATTCAAGAAACATTTGATAGTTTTAAAATATTGGATTTTACCTCAAGGATACCAAATGCTAGCGGAGATGTAGAGATTATTACAAATTTATTGGGTGATGAAATTACAAAAATGCTGAAAAATAACTTAGAACAGGCTAATTTACTTCAAGATAAAGCAAATAATCTAAAAAATTATGTTCAAACATTAAATGCAAGCGCAAATTCTCAAGCAAGTTCCATCCAAGAAAGTGCAGCAGCAGTTGAACATATGAGCAGCTCAATGAGTATTATAAATGAGAAAGCAAATGAAGTAATTAGGCAAAGTGATGATATTAAAAACATTATCAATATTATTTGAGATATTGCCGATCAAACAAACTTACTAGCATTAAATGCAGCTATTGAAGCAGCAAGAGCAGGAGAACACGGAAGAGGCTTTGCTGTTGTTGCAGATGAAGTTAGAAAGCTAGCTGAAAGAACAGGAAAATCTCTAGCAGAAATTGAAGCAAATGTTAATGTTCTTTCCCAAGGAATTGATGAAATGAGTGAAGGAATCAATAAACAAACTCAAGCTATTAATCAAATTAATCAAGCAATCGCAAATGTAGATGAACAAACACAACAAAATTTATCTGTAGCACAAAATTCTCAGCAAATTACAATGGAACTTGAAACAATAGTAAGTGAGATTGTTAGTGAAGTGAATAAGAAAAAGTTTTAATAGAGAGTTTGTTTATATAAATTTGCAATATTTATTCTTCTTTTTCTGCGAGTCCTTTGATTTTATCTAGCCATTCTTTAAGGGTTTTTTCAAATCCTTTTGGGAGCCATTTGACAAATTTTAATTCTTTGCTTAAGTAACATTGTTTAACATAGCCGCCAAAATCGTGTGGATAGAGATAGTCTTTGTGAAAGTGCTTGATGTGGGGTGGGATCTCTTCATTGGGGTGTTTTTCTACATAATTCAAAGCTGCATTAATTGCTAGATATGCGCAATTTGATTTAGGGCTAGCACAAAGATAAATGACGCATTGACTAAGGATAATCCTAGCTTCTGGGTAGCCGATTTTTGCAACACTTTGCATTGTAGAATTTGCTAGATTTAGTGCATTTGGATTTGCATTACCGATGTCTTCACTTGCTAAAATCACTAGTCTTCTTGCGATAAATTCTGGATTTTCTCCACCTTGAATTAGTCTTGCAAGATAGTAAATTGCTGCATTTTCATCACTTCCACGAATGCTTTTAATCATTGCAGAAATTAAATTATAATGTTCATCTAGTTCGCTTGTGCCGCTTAGAGAAGTTTTACGCAAGGATTTTAATAAATCTATATTTAGCGACAATTGTGTGCTTTGTGCGCAATCTAGTAGGTTTAACATTGCTCTTGCATCACCTCCGCTTGTGTTTATAAGAAACTCTTGCACTTCTTTTTCTAGCATAAAAGGCTCTAAGATTTGCTCTAATTCTTGTTTGCTTAAAGGTTTAAATTCAAAAACCATAGAGCGCGAACGGATCGCTTGGGTGAGTGCAAAATAAGGATTTTCCGTAGAAGCTCCTAAGATTAAAGCAGAGTGATTTTCCATAATAGGTAGCAGCATTTCTTGTTGGGCTTTATTAAGTCTATGCACTTCATCAATAAAAATCAAGGGTTTTTGCAAGGTGTTTTGATGATTTTTTAAGATATTGCGTAGATCTTCGGATTTAAAATTTGTAGCATTTAGCGCATAAAAGGGATAATCCATTGCTTTAGCAATTAGCATTGCGGCACTTGTTTTTCCGCTTCCTGGTGGTCCAAAGAAAAAAGAATGTGGAATCCTTTTTGTTAAAATTAGCTGCATAAAGGGCGCATTTTCTCCAAAAAGATGCGTTTGACCGATTAGTTGCTGAAAATTTTTAGGTCTTTTGTTGTATGCTAAGTCTTTCATTTTTCTCACTTTAAGGATAAGTATGACAAAGTTTATTCCCTTGCTTTTAGGCTTGTTTGCTGCATTTATGGTGCTTTTTATGATGTATGGAGTTGGGAATCCGATTTTTTAAATCGTTGTAGAATTTCTAAAACTTCACTTGGAGTATCTGCAATTTCAAGTAATTTTAGCTCAGCTTCTGTAATAGAAGATTCTTTTAAAAGTGTAGTTTTAATCCAAGATAAAAATCCACTCCAATAATCTTTGCCATAAAGAATTATTGGAATCTTTGCGTGTTTGCCTGTGGAGATTTGCACTAAAACTTCGCTTAGTTCATCAAGAGTGCCATAGCCACCCCTTGCAACGATGAAAGCTGTGGAGTTGTAGTTAAAGACGAGTTTGCGACTAAAGAAGTTTTGAAACTCTAAGGGGATTTCAACATAAGGATTCATCTTTTGCTCAAAAGGGAGTTGGATATTTAGTCCAATAGAAAATATGGAATCGTTTTTAGATTCTTGTTTGTATTGTATTAAGCCGCGGTTTGCAGCCTCCATAATTCCAGGTCCTCCTCCCGTCATAATAGAATATTGCTGTGTGCCTAAAGTGTAGGCTAATTCTTGGACTTTAAGATAGGCTTTGTGTGTGGGATTTACGCGCGCACCACCGAAAATTGTGATGATGTTTTTTATGTTTTCTAGTGCTTGCAATCCTTTGGCAATTTCTTGTCTTAGTGCGTCTAAATCCATCGTTATCCTTGTGTGAAGTTGTTTAGAAGTTGTTGCGCATTTTTTATAATATCTCCCTGCCAAATGCTACTAATACATGCTGCCATTTGTGCTTGTTTTAATTTGGCAATATTGTCTTGTTGAATTCCACCTATGGCACACATTGGGAGGTTTAATGCTCTAGCCTGTGTGAAAATCTCAAGTGAGATTATTTTAGCATTAGGCTTAGTTGGAGACTTAAAACACGCACCAAAAGCAATGTAATCTGCATTAGCAAGTTTTGCATTTTTGGCTAAATTTAAATCTCCATAACAAGAGACTCCTAAGATTCCATTGAATTCAGCACGGATTTGTTGAAGTTCTTTAAGGCTATAAGGTGTGTCATCTTGCTTTTTTCCGATATGTAAGCCTTGTGTTTGTAGAGAAATCGCAAGCTCTATGCGATCATTTAGAATAAAAGGGATATTGTGTGTTTGAGTGATTTCCATTAAAGATAGACATAAAGGCTTTAATGCAGAATCTGGAGTGTTTTTATCGCGAAGTTGAAAAAGTGTGATTCCTCCTGCTATTGCTTGTTTTAACATATCTTTTAGTAGGGGATAGGGTGTTAGCTTTGTATCACTAATTGCGTAGATTCCATAAAGCATTTGGTAAATCCTAATTGAAAATGTTTTAAAATTTTATACTTTAATCTATAAAGAGAGTTTGAAATGTCAAAGAATTTGTGTGTAATTTATACATTAGAAGGTGTTGTGCAAGGTGTTGGATTCCGTCCTTTTGTGTATAAAATCGCTAAAAAATACGGGATTTTTGGCTATGTGCATAATACAACTTCTGGAGTAACAATCTTAGCACAAGGCACCAAAAGGGATTTAGAGGATTTTCAAAAGGCTTTGCAAACTCCACCTAAGGTTGCAAAAATCACTAAAATTACTAGAAAAGAAGTGCAAAATATGGAATCTTTTGTGGATTTTGAAATTTTACAAAGCACACACGAGAGTGAATTAAAAGCTACAATCCCAGCGGATATTGCCTTATGCAAAGAATGTTTAAAAGAGATGAGAGATTCTAAAAATCGCCGCTTTAATTATGCGTTTATTAGTTGCACAAATTGTGGGGGGAGATATAGTTTAATAAAAACGCTTCCCTATGATAGAAAAAACACGGCAATGGCGCAATTTACAATGTGTAAAGAATGTCAAAGTGAATATGAAAATCCTAATTCTAGGCGATTTCATTCTGAAATTAATTGCTGTGAAAAATGTGGTCCAAAGCTGTTTTTTGCAGAGAATTTAGAATCCTTTAAGAATCTCCCACAAAGCGATTTTTTAGTCTGTGAGAAATTTGCAAGTCTATTAACTCCAAATCCATTAAAAAAGGCAGTGGAGTTTTTAAAAGAAGGGAAGATTTTAGCAATTAAGGGAGTTGGCGGTTACGCGCTTGTTTGTAATGGGCTAAATGTAAATGCAATTTTGGCATTAAGAACGCGTAAAAACCGCCCTAGAAAACCCTTTGCTATAATGTGTAAAGATGTAGAAATGGCTAAAACTTATGCTAATTTAGGTTCTTTAGAAATTTTAGAGTCAAATATCGCACCTATTATGTTATGTGATGCTAGAGAAAATACTCCTTTACCGCTTTTTGCTATTGCCCCGAATCTTGCAACTTTAGGCATAATTTTGCCTTATGCGCCTTTACATTATTTGCTTTTTGATGCGATTGATTTTCCGCTGATTTTTACAAGTGCTAATTTAAGTGGAGAGCCTATTATTAAGGATTTTTCTAAAGTTGTAGAGAGTTTGGGTGATGTGTGTGATGGAGTGTTGCTGTATAATAGAGATATCTTAAATCCTATTGATGATAGTTTGGTTAGAACAATTTTGTATAACAATCAAGAACAAATGCAAGTTTTGCGCCGTGCGCGTGGGTTTTTATGCGAGATAGATTTACCAGTTAAAAGTGAGAAAACTTTTTTAGCATTAGGTGCGCAACAAAAGGCAACTTTTTGTTTAAAGACACAAAATAAAGTTTTGCTTAGTCCGCATTTAGGGGATTTAGAGAATGTTGCAAGTGTGGAAAATTTTTTAAATGTGCAAAATCTATTTGTTGGACAATATCATAGTGTGTTTAAGGATTTTGTGTTAGATTTGCATCCAAATTATGCACAAAGAGAGTTTGTGCCAGATTTAAACAAAACAAAACGTGTGCAACATCATTTTGCGCATTTGCTTTCAAATCTTGCAGAAAATCATATTAAAGAACCTGTGCTTGGCGTGATTTTTGATGGCACAGGATATGGGGAAGATGGTAGGATTTGGGGGGGTGAGTTTTTAAGTTGGAATCCAAAAAGACCTTTGGAGTTTAAGCGCATAGGGCATTTTGATGATTTTTTTCTTTTAGGGGGCGAGAAGGCAATTAAAGAGATTAAAAGGCTTGGGTTATCTTTAGTTTTTGAGAGTTTTAAAGAAGAGTATAAAACACTTGATTTGCCCTTATTTAGAGAATTCTCAAGGGAACATTTAGAGATTTTTTATACATTGCAGACATCTAGTTCTACAAAGGTATCTTGCAATAGTGTTGGGAGGCTTTTTGATGGTGTAAGTGCATTGTGTGGAGCGTGTTTTCAGACAAGTTATGAAGGAGAGGGAGGAATGGTATTAGAATCTTTTGCTTTAAAAGCTTTAAAAAAGTTGAAATCTAAAAGAATAAATGCGTATTCTTATGAGATTTGTGGCGGTGTGATTAGCTATGCAATGATGATTAAAGAAATTTGTAGAGATTTGAAACAGGGTGTAGAAGCAAGTGAGATTGCCTTAAAATTTCACATTACACTTGCGGGTGTGATTGCACAAGTGGCAAAAGATTATTCTTGTGTTGTATTAAGCGGTGGGTGCTTTCAAAATGCTCTTTTAACGCAATTTACTTTAGAAAAACTTAAAAACAAAATGGTGTATTTAAATAAAGAAATCCCATGCAATGATGGCGGGATTAGTGTAGGACAAGCGTATTTTATGGAGTTATGTTTTGCTCACAGTTAATGCGCTGAAACTTTGACTTGTCGGCATCATTTCTAAAGAATTGATGTTAATGTGTTTAGGTAGAGTTGCTATCCAATAAATTGCTTCTGCAATATCTTTGGGCTGTAAGGCATTGCTTCCTTTGTAGAGTGCATTGGCACGGTTTTTATCGCCTTTAAAACGCACAAGTGAAAACTCACTCTCTGCAAGTCCAGGTTCTATATTACTTATTCTGATATTTGTGCCTGCTAAATCTGCACGCAAACCCAATGCAAATTGCCTAACAAAAGCTTTTGTTGCACCATAAACATTTCCTCCAGGATAAGGATATTTTCCGGCAATAGAACCTAAAGTGATAATATGTCCATTTTTGCGTTGCACCATTTTAGGTAATATAAGATGTGTTAAGTAGCTAAGGGCTGTAATATTAACGCTAATCATTTTTTCCCAGTCGTTAAAATCACATATTTGCGCAGGTTCAATTCCTAAAGCAAGTCCTGCATTATTCACTAAAACATCAATATCTTTAAAATCTTTTGGAAGTTCTTCTAAGGCTTGTTTTAAAGCATTTTTATCACAAATATCACAAGGTAAGATGACGCAATTTGAAATTTCTTTTTGTAAAATTTGCAATCTTTCTTTGCGTCTAGCAAGTGCGATCACTTTATGTCCATTTTCTCCAAATTTTTTTGCTGTGGCAAAACCAAAGCCACTAGAAGCTCCTGTAATAAAAATTGTCATTTATTTTCCTTGCATTGTGAGATTTTTTGAAAATGTGCTTTAATTTCTTGTTCTTTTTGGATTTGTGATTTTGGGATTTGTTGAATTGTGGCTTTAGCGTTTTTGCAGTCTTTTAGCTTAAAATATCCCCAAGCAAGGGAATCCAAATAATAAGGGTTACTTGGATCTTTTTCTAGGGATTTTTGCACATAATTTATACCTTCTTTTACCCGTTTTTTGTCGTTAAAATCGTGATCAATCATTAAATAACCTAAGTAGTTCAAATAGATGGGTTCATTAGTGCTTAATGCAGCTTGCTTTAAATCGTCTTCTATGGCTTTAAGAGAGATTTTTGTGTGGGTTTTGGAGTGTTCATAAGAGAGCATTGCTTTATAAGCTAGGAAGTTTAGATCTTGTGTATTTTGGTAGATGATTTCTGCTTGCTTGATGCTTTTTGCAATGTTTTTTTGTAAGCGATAGATTTCAAAAAGCAAAACATCACGCGCTTCTATATTTGGGTGTTTTAATAGAAAGGATTCCGCTAAATCTAAGCGTTTGTTTTTAGCATAAATTTCTAAGATAAAGCGTGCATAATCTTGTGTGTTTGTTTCTTTAAAAAGCAATGTATAAATGCGCGCAGCATCAAGGTAGCGTTTGGATTCTAGGTAGATTGCAGCGAGTTTATCTCCAATTTGCTTGGTGATTTCTTGTGTTTTGATATGTGTTTCATAAAGCGATATTGCAGTGTTGGAATCTTTTAGAAATAAAAGATAAGTTGCTGCAAGTTTATCTAGTAAAACTGGGCTTGGATTTATGTTGTAAGCAAGGCGCAAGTATTTTGCAGCATTGTTATAATCTTGGCGCAAAAAATACACAGATGAAATAAGTTCATAATTTTCAGCGTTTTTGTGATCTTGTAAAAGCAATTTAGCTTCTTTTAAAGCTAAATCAAATTGTTTAGTGTTTGTTAGGATTCCAATTAGCACGCTACGCACCATTTCATCTTTTGGATATTTTTTTAAAAACACATAAGCTTCCCTTTGCGCTTCTTGGAGATTGTTTTGTGCAACTAGAATTCCTAAAATTTCTTTGAGATAGCTTGGGTTTGGATTAGCTTTATAAGCATTATTAAAAGCTTCTTTTGCACTTGTAAAATCTCTAGAATCTAAAGCTGCAAATCCTTGTACAATGAAGAGATCTTCAAGATTTTCTATTTCTTTAAAATGAGAATTTTCAAATGTGATAGAATCTTGTCTAAAACAACCTACAAGCCCTACAAATAGCGCAAAAGCACTGATAAAAAGAATAAGATTTTTACGATTTAAACACACCGATACATTCCTTTTGTAATTCTTCAAAATGGTCTTTATAATAATCCCAAAATGGGAAGCTTACACATTGTTTTGGGCGTTTTGGATAGATTTGACAGATTCCATCTTTAAAAAACACGCAAGAATAAGTGATATGATCTTTTGTAACATCTAACAAAGAATAGCGATAGCCAACTTTTTTGACATAGTTGTTACAAAAACTCTCAAAATCTAGTCCTAAAAACTCCGCAATTTCTTCAATTTCTTTAGGGGTTACAAAGATGTAGCCACTTTCACCTGTGCAGCATTTACCTCCACATTCCTCGCATTTGCTAGGATCAAAACGAAATTGAAAATCAGAATGTTCTAACATTTAATACTCCAAGTATTAGCGTGGCGATAAATCTCTTGCACCTCTTGTGTGAAATGTTGTTCTTTTTGGTTGCTTAAATGCGTAAAAAGTGGTGGCTCTATTTCACATAAGCTTTTAGAGTTTTTTCTAGCGCGGCATAATACCAAAGTTGCACTTTTTTCTGCCTTTGGATGCACAAAACGCACACAAATTGGTGGAATCTTAAAATGCTGCAATGTGTTAAAAAGGTTAAAAAATGCCTTAGAGTCATAGCAAAAAATAAATTCTCCTTCAGGTTTTAAAAGTGAATTGACTTTTTTAGCAAGTTCAAAAAATGGGAGATTTTCTGCATAGCGCGCACTAGAGATATTAGGATTTTTGGACTTTATTACTCCATTATGATAAAAGGGTGGATTGCTTAAGATTATATCAAAGGATTGTATTTTGGATTCCAACTTTTCACTAGATTTGGAATCTAAAAAATCAAATTCTAAAAAATCTGCACAGATTAAATCTGCTTTGATTGCATTGATGCGTAAATTTTGCGCACAAAGTTCTGCCATTTTTGGATTTTTTTCAATCATTGTTAGGTGTATTGGCAAATCTCTAGCGCATAGCATTCCTAGGATTCCACATCCTGCACCAACTTCTAATACAACGTGGTGTTTTCTTAAAAATCGCATTGCAAAGTGATGTAAAAACAAAGTGTCGCTATTGTAGCAATATCCATCTTTTGGTTGGTAAATTTGCATAGAAATCCTAATGAATTCGTAGTGAAAAAATTGTTTTTTTCTGTGTGTTTTTAATCTCTAAGGAAATGGAATCTTGCGTGGAGTTGTAGTTCAATTCTAGTCCTTGACGCAAAATTCTTTGAGAAAAGCCATTTTGGATTCCAACTTTATTTTCTCCATTAAAAATTTCCCATCCTTTTAAAACTGCTTGAAAGTCTAATTCTCTAAAACCATCATTGCCGAAAAAATGACGCACAATGGAATCTTTAGCATAGCATTTTGTATTTAGACAAATTTTATTTTTATAGCAATCCATTTTAAGCAGCACAGCTCCTGCATTAAAAATCTCTAAACTTGTGGAGTTCGCATAGGATTTCACAAAACCTAAATCATAAAATCTAAAATCTTTAGTGGAAAAAAAAATCGTTTTAGTTGTGGAGTTTTGAAGCGCACTGGGTGCTTTAGCACACCCAAATGCAAAAAGCATGATGGCAAAAACGCTTAGAATTGTTCGCCAGTTAATACGCGATACCATCTTTTTCCATCAAGTTTAAGCTCCATACTAACTTGGCAAAGACCATCTTTATAAACGGTTTCTACAATTTCAGCATTGCGAATCACTGCTAAAACTTTTGTTTTAACAGTGGAGTTCTTTAGCATCATATCACGCACTGTATCTTGTGCATTTACGCGGATCCCATACATTTTTTCACCAATTTGGCGGTAAGCATCTACGATTGCTGCACGCTTTGCGAGTGCTAGAGCTTGTGCTGGAGATACGGTTGATTCTGGTGCTACTCCCATACCAATTGCGCTAATTTCAATAATGCTTGAAGGTGTGATGATTGGTGCATTTGGAATCACAATATCATCGCCACCAACTTCCATTCCTTGCAAGTTTGATGGAGTGTTTGAATTTCTTCCAAGTGATGCACTTTGGAATCCTGCATTACCAACAGGACTTACAGATGTGCTACTCGTTGTTGAATTTACTTGAGCAGCAAATAAACTACTTCCTAAAAGCATTCCTGCTAAAACTAATGAAATTGATGTTTTTGTCATTTCAATCCTTTTTGACATTAAGATATTTATACGTTAAGCAATTGGTGTTCCACTTTTTGAAAAAAGTGTTTCGCGTAAAGATTCTAGCATTTTGTCCATTGCTGTAAGATAAAGTTCACCACTTTTTTCCCAAAGATTTTGCATATTATTGTGTGGAAGATGCAAGGCACTAAAAGCGATTGCATACAAAAAGTGGCTTAGAGTGCCACCAAAAAGTATGCTAATAAAAGCATTATCAAGCGTTTCTTTGGCAAGCACGCCATAGCCCTTATCTAAAGCTATAAATAGTTCTTGTTTAGAGAAAACTTGTGCTTTAAAAACATCGTGCATTTTATTTTTAAACGCTAGGATTTCAAAAATGTATTTTTGTGTTTCTTTGGTGTAGAAATCTTCTTTATGGGGATCTTTAAAGAGAGATTTAAGTTGCTTTAAAACAGTTTTTTTATCAATAGTTTTTAGTTCAAATTCTTCGTGGTGTGTAGGTAATGCGCCATTAATTTTTGCGCCGTCATTTAAATTTAAAATATGAAAAGGCTTTAAAGATCTAAATGCTTCTTCTAAAGTTGCTTTTGAAAGAGAGAATAACGCATCTGAATAAATATCATCGCTAAAGTTTCCAGTTACAGGATATGCATCTTCTGGTATTTTTGTATCTTCTTCTCCATAATAAGAGTTTTTAGCGTGTTTGCTAGCACCTTTTTTATAACCACAATCTAATCCACATAAAATCACATCGCTTCCCAAATAGCTAGCTAGTGCTGCGCCTGCATTTCCTACAAGAGGCGCAGTAAATTGCACTTTAAAGCGTGGAGCATTTAAGTTTGCAGCACTACTTCCCTCGCGTTCAAATACATAGAGTTCTTTTGCGACTTTTTTAGCATTTTCATCAAGCACACTCGCAGCAATTAATGGGATATTATCCAAAGGGGCGGATTTTAGAACATCTCCTAGATAATCGTGACGTTCAATTTCAATTTGAAAGTCTGGTTTAATGCCATAGTTTAACAAAGGTTTTAATGCTGTCCCACAACTAAAAATAATCATTCTGTCTTTATTTTTTTTGATGAAAGGGAGTAAAAAATCAAGGCTTGGTCCATTTGCTACCACACAAATTGGCGCATTGACGCGTTTTGGTTTGATAAGCATCTTTTTAATAGGGAGAGAAAGTTTGTTTTTAATCCCGCGCATTTCATCTTCAAAAGTTCCCCAACCACGCATTGTTTGAGAATGCACTTCAAAGACAATATTGCGTGCATTTTGTGTGATTGGAGTTTGATAGAGCATTAATTCAAATCTTATTAAAGAAGTGCTGATTTTTCGTGTTAAAAAGAAGTTTTGAATATATTCTTTTTTCATAATGCTTTCTAAAAAGATATAGCCTGCTTGATTTTGAGTTTTGCTAAAAAGTAGAGCAAAATCCACAAAAAAGCACGCAATTCTAAATAAATCTAAGGATTCTTCAAAGATGAAAAAATTATGGATTGTTGCATAGTTTTCAATTAAAATTTGCAAAAAGATTCCACCTCCTAAACCAAAAAGATTCAAACTAGGCAGAAAATCACTAGGCAAATGGTAATGTGCGATACTGCCATTGTTGAGTGCATAATTTAAAACTTCATTAATGAGCATTTGACTATAAGGAAATGTATCATCAATAAAGGCAGGTTTTCCCCCAAAAATACGATTCCACTTTTCATTAATAGGTGGATTATAAGCGCAGTTTTTATGCACTTCTAGCATTGTAGATTTGCCTTCAGTTATGGCATACATCAAGGTATTTTGCTTGAAGTTTATGATATTTACCCCTTCTTGTCCGATGTAGAGTTGATATTCTTTAGCGGGGGTTTGCAAAACTTCAAAAAGATTAGGATAATTTGCTTCTTTGAAAAAAGTTAAATTACTTTGAAAGCGTGCATTACAAAAGGATTCTATTTCTTGTGGAGAGCTATTTTGAAGTATTTCTACAATGCTTTGTTTTGTGCGCATTTTTATCCTTTTGATTTAAAGATTGGAAATTTTAGCAGAATTTTTTAAAACCTTTTACAAAAGACAAAACATTTAAGTTTGTAAAGTTTATAATTTGCGTTTTATTTCACATAAAGGTTGTTGATGCAAGATTACAGAGTTTTTACTGGAAGCGCACATAGAGAGTTTTCTAATGCTGTTGCTAGAGTTTTGGATATTGAATTATCTAAGGCAGAAGTCGCACGATTTAGTGATGGAGAAATTAGCGTGCGTTTGTGTGAGAGTGTGCGCGGTAAAGATGTTTTTATTATTCAGCCAACCTGTGCGCCAACAAATGATAATTTGATGGAATTATTAATAATGGTTGATGCGTTAAAGCGTAGTTCTGCAAAAAGCATTCACGCAATTATGCCTTATTTTGGTTATGCAAGACAGGATAGAAAAGCGGCTCCTCGTGTTCCAATCACAGCAAAACTTGTTGCAGATTTATTGCAGTGTGCAGGAATTACGCGTTTGATTACGATGGATTTACACGCAGGACAAATTCAAGGATTCTTTGATATTCCTGTGGATAATCTTTATGGTTCTATTGTTTTTAAAGAACATATTGCTGCTAAAAATCTTAAAAATCCTATTGTTGCAAGTCCTGATATTGGTGGTGTTGGACGCGCTAGATATTTTGCGAAACTTTTAGGGCTTGACATTGTTATTGTTGATAAAAGGCGTGAAAAGGCAAACGAAAGTGAAGTGATGAATGTGATTGGAAGTGTAGAAGGCAAGGATGTGATTTTAATTGATGATATGATTGACACAGCAGGAACAATGGTTAAAGCTGCAAGCGCATTTAAGCAAAAAGGGGCAACAAGTGTTATTGCGCTTGGCACGCACGCAGTTTTTAGTGGTCCTGCATATCAAAGGATCTTAGAGAGTGAGATTGATGAGGTGATTGTTACAGACACAATTCCATTGCGCCAAAGTTGTGAAAAGATTAAAATCTTAAGTGTAGCTCCGCTTTTTGCAGAAGTTATTAAAAGGATCAATAATGATGAAAGCGTTAATTCTCTTTTTGCTTAGTGTTTTTAGTGCAGTGTTTTTAAATGCGCAAGAAGCTAAAAAGGTTCAAGCAGTTTTAGAAACAACTTCAGGCAAGATCACTTTAGATTTATTTCCAGAAGTCGCACCAAAGGCAGTTGAAAACTTTGTGACACACATCAACAACGGGTATTATAATGGAATCCTTTTTCATCGTGTGATTCGTAAATTTATGATTCAAGGTGGAGATCCAACAGGAACAGGGCGTGGTGGAGAATCAATTTGGGGAAAAGATTTTGAAGATGAGATTGCAAAAGGGTATGCCTTTGATAGAGCGGGGATTTTAGCGATGGCAAATGCTGGTGCTAATACAAACGGGAGTCAGTTTTTCATTACAACAACACGCACTCCCCATTTAAATGGAAAGCATACGATTTTTGGAGAAATTAGCAAACAAAACCAAGAAGAGAGTTTTAAGACATTGCGCAAAATAGAATATACGCAAACAGATCATGCAGATAAGCCACTTAAAGAACAAAAAATCATCAAAGCATACATTATTGCAAACTAAGACTTTGGGCGAAAGGCTTTGATGACTTCTGGATTTGTTTCTAGATAAGCTGCACCGATTAAATCAAGGCAATAAGGCACAGCGGGAAAAACTGCATCTAGGCATTCTCTAATAGATTTTGGCTTGCCTGGGAGATTGATAATTAAACTTTTATGATAGATTCCAGCACTTTGACGCGATAAGATTGCTGTTGGAACATATTTTAAGCTTACTTGACGCATTAATTCACCAAAACCCGGTAATATTTTTTCACACACGGCTTCTGTGGCTTCTGGTGTAACATCACGTGGTGCAGGACCTGTTCCACCTGTGGTTACAATTAAATCACAATGTTCTTTATCTGCAAGCGTAATGAGTTGCTCTTTAATTAGCTCTAACTCATCGGCAATTACGCAATAACTATAAGTAAATGGCGTAATGAGATATTCTTGTAAGGTTTCTAAGATCGCTTTTCCTGAAATATCTTCATAAATTCCGGAACTTGCGCGATCTGATAAAGTTAGGATTCCAATTTTTGCTTGTGTCATAATCTGTCCTTTATATTTGTGTTGATCCATTTTAAAATTTCTAAGGGATTGTTTAGATCTAAAATTTCAAGTTTATAGGGAGTTAGCGATTCTTTTTTAATGCTAGAATCTATCGCAATTGCTCGAATAAATGGTAAAAAGCGTTCATCAAAATGTTCTCTAGCAACGCAAATCCTAGGGAGTGGCAATTCCTTTAAGCCCTCCACAAAGAGATAATCATAATGGCTAAATTGTGCTTTTAGGGATTCTATGCTAAGTGCTTTATGAAGACGCAAGGTTGTTTGTGTGTTTCCTAGAATCACAACATCTGCGCCACTTTGAAAAAAGCGTGCAGAATCCTTGCCTTTTGTATCAATTTCTGCCTTATCTTTTGGGTCGTGCTTAATGATAGCGACGCGTTTATTGTGTAAAAGCAAGGAGAGTTTTTCAATAAGCGTTGTTTTACCGCTATTAGAATTTCCAGTAAATGCAACTGTACGCATTAAAAAGCCTTTTTTGATTTCATATTTAGCTGCTTAGGATTCCGCTATGTGGAAGATGGTGGCTACGTTCTTTTGCATAAATGCGTTGCCCATTTTTTAAATCATATTTCCAAATGGGAGCATTATGCTTAAAATCTTCAATAAAATCTTCAAAGATATCTAAAGTTGCACGCCTTTTTGCACTAAAAACTCCCGCCATATAAGAGCTTTGATAGTTGAATACATCGCCTTTTGAATGCGCCATTTTAAGATAAGCATTGTGTTTTTGTGCTTTGTCGCACCAAGTTTTAAGCCATTGCTCTAAAAGTGGTGCATAAATGTCAAAGCTTAAGCCTTGACAATCATTTTCTGCACGCACAATCCCCGTAAAAATTGCATTTGCACCAAAATTATTTTCAGCTCCAAAGGCATACCATTGCGCATAAATTTCTGTTGTGTTTAATGCTCCATCAAAAAGCAGCAAAGAATTTTGCATTATCCGCCACACACAGGAGGAAGCAACGCAATCTTATCGCCTTCTTTAATAGGGGTTTCTAAAGAAGAGATAATCGTGTTGTTTATAGCAATTGCACAATCTTTTAGCCAAGGATTAATCTCGGGAATTGCCTGTAATTCTTCTTTTAAAGCGTGTAGATTTGCTGCATTACTTTGATAAGTTTTGTTACCTAAGGGTCCTAGAAATTCAACTTCTATCATAAAATACCTTATTGGAGAAGTTCAATGCGTTCTTCTTGCATTTCATAAGGGATTTTTGGTGCTGGTTTTTTAGGTTTTGGCGCAGTCTTATATGAAGAATTTATAAGAGGCTTTTGGACTCTTTTTGGGAGTTTATTAACAGAGAGAATTTTACCCGTTCTCCCATCAACAAAAAAAGCGGAATCTTTAGGGTATTTTTGCATTTCTCTCTTTAATGCCTCATCAAAAGGCGTTAAAGGTGAAATAGGCGCATGTTTTTTTGGAGATTTTAAAATTACAAAAGTATCTGCACACAGAGTATTTGCACTAAGACTTAAAACAATAATGCTAGCACTAAAAATTCTTAAAAATGATCGCATAAGGAATCCTTAAAAATGAAATAAGTTATAATTTTATAATAAATAACACAAAAAAGCAAAGGAATATCTAATGAAAATCATTGCAACGCAAAATGCACCACAGGCGATTGGTCCTTATTCTCAAGCAATTTTAGCAAATGGAATACTTTACACTTCGGGGCAAATTGGACTAACGCCACAAGGAGAACTATTGGGTGATATCAGTGTGCAAACAAGACAAGTTTTAAGCAATCTTAAAGAAGTGTTAAAAACAGGTGGAAGTGATTTAAATAAGGTAATTAAGACAACAATTTTCTTAAGCAATATGGAAGATTTTGGAATCGTAAATGAGATTTATGCGGAGTTTTTTGGAACTCATAAGCCAGCTAGAAGCACAGTTGCCGTTAAAACATTACCTAAAAATGCTCTTGTGGAGATTGAGTGTATTGCGCTTGCAGATTAAAGTTTTTATTAATGAAAATTAAGATAGAATCCGATCTTTTATTAAGTTTTAATAAAAAATAACTTCAAATTTTAAGGAATTGTATGATGTATGCAATCATTGCGAATGGAGGCAAACAATACAAGGTTAGTGAAGGCGATATTATTTTGCTAGATTGCTTGAACCTTGAGCCAAAGTCAAAAGTTGAAGTAACTGAAGTTCTAGCCATCTGCAATGGCGATGACATTAAGCTCGGGGCACCTTGTGTAAGTGGTGCAAAAGTTGAACTTGAAGTCATTAATGAGGGCAGAGGCAAGAAAGTCATTACTTTTAAGAAACGCCGTAGAAAAGATAGCAAAACTAAAAGAGGCTTTAGAAGAGATTTTACGCGTGTGCGTGTTGTAAAGATCTCAGGCTAGATTGCAGCATTTAAGGAGTTGAAATGGCACACAAGAAAGGTCAGGGTAGCACCCAGAATAACCGCGATTCCGCAGGGCGTCGTTTAGGTGTTAAAAAATTTGGTGGTCAGTTTGTTCGTGCGGGAAATATCATTATCCGCCAAAGAGGAACAAAAGTGCATCCCGGAAATAATGTAGGAATGGGTAAAGATCATACAATTTTTGCATTAATTGATGGAGTTGTATCTTTTGAGAGAAAAGATAGAAACCGCAAAAAAGTTTCTATTCTTCCCGCTTCGTAAGACTTTCTAAGTAATACTTTAAGATTCCAAGTTGGAATCTTAAAGGCTTTCTAATATAATTTAAGGTTATTTATGTTTGTTGATCGTGTTGAAATCTTTGTATCCTCAGGCAAAGGTGGAGAGGGAGCAGTTTCTTTTCGTCGTGAAAAATTTGTTATTAATGGTGGTCCAGATGGTGGAGATGGTGGCAAAGGTGGGAATGTGTATTTTCAAGTGGATAGAAACACGGATACACTTTCACATTTTAGAGGACACAAACATTTTAAGGCGCAAAATGGGCGTCCGGGAGAAGGACGTAATAAATATGGAAAAAAGGGCGAAGATTTGGTAATTATTGTGCCTCCTGGGACACAGATCTTTGATGCTCAAAATAACACATTACTTTTAGATTTATTAGATGAATCACAAAAAATATTGTTTTTAGAAGGGGGTAAGGGGGGATTAGGAAATGTGCATTTTAAAAGTGCCACAAATCAGCGTCCCACTTATGCGCAAAAGGGTTTACCCGGGATTGAAAAAACAATCCGTTTAGAGCTTAAGCTTATTGCTGATGTTGGGCTTGTTGGGTTTCCAAATGTTGGAAAATCCACGCTTGTTTCTGTATTGTCTAATGCAAAACCTGAAATTGCAAATTATGAATTTACAACTTTAATCCCGAGTCTTGGAATTGTAAATGCAGGAGATTATCAATCCTTTGTGATTGCAGATATTCCCGGAATTATTGGAGGTGCTAGTGAAGGAAAGGGACTTGGAATTGAATTTTTGCGCCATATTGAGCGCACGCAATTCTTGCTTTTTGTGCTAGATTTAGCAAATTATAGAGATATACAAGAGCAGTTTAATGTATTGCGCTTAGAAGTGAGTAAATTTAGTCAAAAGTTAGAAAATCGTCCTTTTGGGATAATGTTTTCTAAAAGCGATGCAGTGGAAAATGCAGAAGAAATTATAGAATCTTTTGTGAAGCATTTAAGCTGCAAGCTTAAAAAACACACGCAAATTTCTGATTGTTTTATTCAAAAAGAAGCCGATGATTTTAGCATAGAGTTTGACTTTAAAGATCCGCTTTTTGTGCTTGGTGTATCAAGTGTGAGTGGTCAAAATGTGGAATCCTTAAAGCATTTGCTATATGCGAGTTTAAGAGAGTTTAGGAAATAAAATGCAACATCAAAAAAACAAAAGAATTGTTATTAAAGTTGGAAGTGCAATTTTAGTAGAAAATCAAAGGATTAATTTAACGCGCATTGAAGCTTTAGCGCAATTAATTTCTAAAATTAGAAATGTTTATGAAGTAATCTTGGTGAGTTCTGGAGCGGTAGCTGCTGGATATACAGAAGTTAAATTGGATAAAGAAAATCTTAGCAATAAGCAAGCTTTAGCTGCTATTGGGCAGCCTTTACTTATGGAAATTTATGCGGATACTTTTAGAAAGTATGGAATTATAACTGCACAAATGTTATTAACAGCGTATGATTTTGATTCTAGAAAACATACACAAAATGCACGCAATGCAATGGAGACTTTATTAGAAAGTCAGGTGTTACCCATTATTAATGAAAATGATGTGATTGCAACAGGGGAGCTGAAAATTCTAGGTTTTGGCGATAATGATCAACTCTCAGCGCACGCTACACATTTTTTTGATGCACAATTATTGGCAATTTTAAGTGATATTGATGCGTATTTTGATGAAAATCCAAAAGATAATCCAAATGCAAAAATGAGAAAAATCGTTACAGAAATCTCCGATGATGAATTGAGTGCAAAGGCTACACCAAATAATTCTTTTGCTACAGGTGGAATCGTAACTAAGCTTAAAGCGGCAAAATTTTTACTAGATCATCAAAAAGAAATGTTTCTATCTAGCGGCAAGGATTTATCGGTCTTATATGATTTTTTAATACATAATATTCATGAAAAAGGCACATTATTTACTAAAAATCCATAGAAATTGGAATATAAAATGCTTGGAACTTCTTGTTGTTAAAATAAGGAGGAAAAATGGAATTTTTAAAAGATGATGGATTAGTCTTTTGCAGTTTTTTTGATATTAGTGAAATTCCAGTGCGAAAAAATAATAAAGAAATTGATAAAAATAAAGTATATTTAAACGATACAAAAGAAAATGAAAGAGTGATGATTTTATACACTAAAGGAAAAAGCCAAAAAACATCAGCTTGATACTAAAAGAAGCAGTTTTATAAAAAGCACTCACAAAAATTATGCATTGTGTTTAATTAGTTGAAATTATTGTTATAATGCAACACTAAAATGATAATTTTTGGAGTTTTTAATGATTAAGATTACTGAAAATAGTCTAAGAGATGGACATCAATCTTTATTGGCTACAAGAATGCGCACAGAGGATTTAGTGGAGGCTGCACAGATCTTTGAGCAAATTGGATTTCATAGTGTTGAGGTTTGGGGTGGAGCCACTTATGATACTTGTTTGCGCTATTTAAAGGAAGATCCTTTTGAGCGTCTTGCGATTTTTAAAGAAATTTTTAAAAAAACTCCTATTCAAATGTTGTTGCGGGGTCAAAATCTTATCGGCTATCGCCACTATTCAGATGATGTTGTGCGTGAATTTGTGCGATTATCTGCGCAAAATGGAGTAGATATTTTTAGAATTTTTGATGCACTCAATGATATACGTAATCTTGAAGTTTCTATTGTAGAAGTTAAAAAGCAAGGAAAACACGCTCAAGGAGCAATTTGTTACACAACTTCTCCTGTGCATACGATTCAAAGTTTTGTAGAGTTTGGCAGAGATCTTGCAAAAAGAGGTTGTGATTCTTTAGCAATTAAAGATATGGCAGGGCTAATCACGCCAAATGCGACTTTTGAACTTGTAAAGGCGTTAAAAGAAGAGATTGGTTTGCCTTTAGCACTACATACACATTCTACTGCTGGGTTTGCTTTTGGCTCACATTTAAAAGCTATTGAAGCTGGGGTTGATATTTTAGATCTTTCAAATTCTGCATTAGCAGAAGGCACAAGTCATCCTTGCACGCAGTCTATGGTAGCGACATTGCAAGGAACACAATGGGATAGCGGTTTGGAGATTGCTTTAATGGAAAAAGCAGCAGAGATTTTAAAACGCAATCGCAAAAAATACAAAAAATTTGAATCAGAATATAACCATATTGACACACGCGTGCTTGTTAGTCAGATTCCAGGCGGTATGATTTCAAATATGGCAAATCAACTAAGAGAGCAAAACGCATTAGATAAGATGGACGAAGTGCTTAAAGAGATTCCAAATGTGCGCAAAGACTTTGGCTATCCTCCTTTGGTTACACCATCTAGTCAAATTGTAGGCACACAAGCTGTATTAAATGTTTTAGCGCAAACACGCTATAAAACCTTAACAACAGAATCAAAAAATCTCATCAAAGGCTATTATGGAAAGACTCCTGCAAAAATAGATTCCGCATTAATTGAACGCATTAAGCAAGAAGGCGAAGAAATAATTACAAGTCGTCCAGCTGATGAGATTGCACCTGAATTGCAAAAAGCCAAAGAAGAATCACAAGGTTTTGCAAAGAGTGAAACAGATGTGATTTCTTATGCAATTTTTGGACCAATTGCTAAGAAATTTTTAGAAGAACGCAATGAGAATCGTCTAAGTCCAGAAGCTTTGACAACTTTTGAAGGTGCGCAATGTTCAATGCCAAAAGAATTTACCATCAATCTCCACGGAGAAACTTATCACATTAAAATTGAAGGAAGTGGAGAAAAAAATGCAAGTGTGCGTCCTTTCTTTGTGCGTATAGATGGGGATTTAAGAGAAGTTTTAGTGGAATCAGATTCTAATGAAGACAATGAAAACTCCAAAAAAACAGATTCTCTACCGCAAGCAAATTTGCCCGGACATATTATCTCTCCAATGCCGGGAAATCTTACAAAACTTAAGGTAAAAGTTGGCGATAAAATTAAAGAAGGAGATGTATTAGCGGTGGTGGAAGCGATGAAAATGGAAAATGAAGTTTTAGCAACAATTGGTGGAGAAATCAAGGAAATTTATGCTAAAGAAGGGCAACAAATTAGTGCAAATTTGGCAATTATGCTTGTAGAATAATGCAAACTTTAAGCGTTACAGAATTAAGTAATCAAATCAAAAGTCTTCTTGACACGTATTTTACCCAAGTGCGTGTGAGTGGGGAGGTGAGTAATTTTACAGAACACACAAGCGGACATTTGTATTTCACATTAAAAGATGAAAAGTCTTCTTTAAAATGTGTAATGTTTCGTGGTAATGCACAAAAACTTAAATTTAAAATTGAAGATGGATTAAAATTAACACTAGAAGGTTCTATAACTATATATGCTCCACGCGGAGATTATCAACTTAATTGCGCGATGGCTTATGCAGATGGAGTTGGAGGTTTAAGTTTAGCTTATCAGCAACTTAAAGAAGAGTATGAAAAAAAGGGTTATTTTAAAAACAAAAAACCTTTGCCAAAATTTCCTAAAAAAGTCGCATTGCTGACTTCTATCACAGGGGCTGTTTTGCAAGATATGCAAAGTATCGCAAAAAAAAGGTGGAATCTTGTAAGGTTTGTGGTATTAGATACACTTGTGCAAGGCGAAGGAGCAAAGGAAAGTATTGTAAAAAATCTTAAAATTGCAGATACTCTAAGTGTAGATTGTATTATTTTAGCACGTGGTGGTGGGAGCTTAGAGGATTTATGGGCTTTTAATGAACCTGTGGTGATTGAAGAGATTTATGCGACTAAAACACCTATTATTTCAGCGATTGGACACGAACCTGATTATGTTTTAAGTGATTTTGTAGCAGATTTGCGCGCACCTACACCATCTGGTGCAATAGAGCTACTTTTACCACAGCAAGAGGATTGGCTTAGACATTTAGATATTTTGCAGGAGAGTTTTGATAAATCTTTTACAAGGATTTTGCAGGCAAAAACCACGCAGATTCAAAGAAAAAAAGAAGAATTTAATAAAAATAATTTGTTCAATAAAATTAAACAATTTCAAATTTATTGCCAGCAGCAAATGAAGTTTTTAAATCAAAAAATTGAACACAAATTAAATCTTTTGCATTTGCAAATGCAAAATCCAAGTCTTCAAATTCATCTGAAAATGAAACAGAAATTAGAAAAATTTAATGTAAAAATGGAATCTTTAAAAATACAAATGGAATCCAAAAATCCAAAAAACTTTCAAAAAAAGGGATATGCTTGTGTGTTAAGCAATGGAAAAACAATAAAAAATCTTGCAGAACTAAAATTAGATTCCATTATAGAATTGCAAGATGGAAGCGCAACTTTAAAAGCGCAAATAAAAGAAGTGCTTAAATAATCCCTAGATAGTATAAAAATATAATCCCTAAGATAATGCGATAAATCCCAAAAGGGATAAAGTTAAAGCGTGATACGAAATTTAAAAAAAGCTTAATAGCAAGCAAAGCACTAAAAAAAGCAACAATAAAGCCTGAAATTAGAATCCAAATATTATCTAAATTTAAGACTTCATAATTTTTATAAAGACTATAAGCACTTGCTAAAATCATTGTAGGAAGAGCGAGTAAAAAGGAAAATTCCGTAGCAACTTTGCGATTACACCCTAAAAGTAATCCCCCAACAATCGTTGCTCCACTGCGCGAAGTTCCCGGAATCATTGCTAAAGCCTGAAAAAATCCTATAAGCAAAGACTGCTTGTAAGAAATCGCATTGACATCTGTGGTATGATGTTCCTTTTCTTTATAAAAAATCTCTAAAACAATAAAAACGATTCCACCTATAATTAGCATAATAGACACCGTAATAGGAGCAAAAAGTTCTTTAATATAAGAGTAGAAGAGAAATCCTAAAATCCCAGCAGGCAAAAAACCAATCCCAAGTTTTATCCAAAGTTGCAAGCTATTTTTAAAAAGTCTTTCAAAAAAAACAAAAACCACTGCCAAGATTGAGCCTAGCTGAATAACAACTTCAAAAGTTTTATGAAATGTATCTTGTGGAATCCCTAATAGTTCTGAAGTTAAAATTAAATGTCCCGTTGATGAGATAGGTAAAAACTCTGTTAAGCCCTCTACAATCCCTAAAATAATTGCATAAATAATTTCCATAAATCTGCCTAAATGTGTAAAAATGAGCAAATTGTAGCACATTTGCACACTTTTTACAAAATTTTGCGAATCTTTAGCGACGCCTTAAAAATAAAATTATAAAATCTAAGACTATCTTGTGTTTTGGAGCAACAATGTTTAAAAGAATTTTGATTGCAAATCGTGGTGAAATTGCCGTGCGTATTATTAGGACTTGTAACGATCTTAATATAGAATCTGTAGCAATCTACTCTCGCGCTGATAGAGAGAGTATGCATGTAAAAATGGCAACGCACACTTATGCAATAAGTGAAGATCCTATTAAAGGATATTTAGATTCAGATTTAATTATCCAAGCTGCAAAAGAAACAGAAGCAGAAGCGATTCATCCAGGATATGGATTTTTAAGTGAAAATGCTTTGTTTGCAAAAAAAGTCAAAGAAGCAGGGCTTGTATGGATTGGACCAGATAGTGAAGTGATTGCAAAAATGGGTGATAAAAATGCTGCTAGAAATTTGATGATTGCAAATGGGATTCCAGTGGTTCCGGGAACTGAACCACTTAATATACTAAGTTTGTATGAGATTCAAAAAATTGCGCGTAAAATTGGCTATCCTGTCATCTTAAAAGCAAGCAGTGGAGGTGGTGGACGTGGAATCCGTGTTGTGTGGGAAGAAGGAGAACTAGAAAGCTCTTTTGAAGCGTGTAAGAGAGAGGCATTGACATTTTTTAAAAATGAAGATGTGTTTATGGAAAAATATATCCAAAATCCACGTCACATAGAATTTCAAATTTTAGCGGATAATTATGGAAATGTGATTCATCTTTTTGAGAGAGATTGCTCTATTCAAAGACGCCATCAAAAGCTTATTGAAATTGCACCCTGTCCTACAATGAGCACAGATTTAAGACGCAGAATGGGAAGTGTAGCAGTAGGAGCAGCAAAGGCTGCAAACTACACAAATGCTGGAACCGTGGAATTTTTAGTAGATGATTATAATAATTTTTACTTTATGGAAATGAATACAAGAATTCAGGTAGAACACGGCGTAACAGAGGAAATTACAGGATTTGATCTCATTGGACGTCAAATTAGAATTGCAAGTGGAGAGATTTTAGATATTGCACAAAGTGATGTGCATATTCAAGGTTTTGCGATTGAGGCTAGGATTAATGCTGAAGATGTGCATAATGATTTTGTGCCAAATCCCGGAACGATCACAGCTTATTATCCGGCGTTAGGTCCTTTTGTGCGTGTGGATAGTTATATTTATAAGGATTTTACAATTCCACCTTTTTATGATTCTATGGTTGCAAAGCTCATTGTGCGTGCGACAAGTTATGATTTAGCGGTTAATAAATTAAAGCGCGCATTAAATGAGTTTAAAATTCGTGGAGTAAAAACTACGATTCCTTTTTTGATAAACATTTGTAGCGATAAAGATTTTAGACGAGGAAATTTTGATACTTCGTATTTGGAACAAAAAGTTGAAAGTTTAATGCCACAAGAAAAAAAAGATGAAAGTGACTTAGTGGTGGCAGTCGCAGTAGCACTAACTTGTGCGTTAGAACAAAATGTGAAATAAATCTAGTTTTAAGTAAGATTGTATTAAAATCAGCGTTTATTTTTTTGAAGAAGGTTTTGAAAGATGAAAAGAACATATCAACCACATAATACGCCACGCAAGCGCACACATGGCTTTAGAGTAAGAATGCAAACTAAAAATGGTCGTAAGATTATTAATGCTAGACGCGCAAAAGGCAGAAAAAGATTAGCGATTTAAGTTTTAGGATTGTGTTTTGGTAACCTTAAACACAAAGAAAGATTTTGATCGTGTTTATAAAAGCCAAAAACGATGGCATAATTCTCATTTTGTTTTGTTTTTTAGGGAAGATTCTCAACAAAAAAGGGTTGGATTTTCTGTATCAAAAAAGGTTGGAAATGCAGTGTGTCGTAACCTTATAAAGCGAAGATTGCGTTCTGTTTATAGAGAATTTATGCTAGATTTAAGAGGCGGAGATATGATTTTGTTAGCAAAAAATGGGTTAGATAAAATTGCTTATAAAACTTTGCAAAGCAACTATAAATACGCATTGATAAGGCTTGGTTTAATTTAAGATGATAAAAATAGCTTGCCTTTTTATAATTAAATGCTATCAGCGTTATATTTCTCCATTATTGGGGACAAACTGCCGTTATTATCCTAGTTGTTCAGAATATGCCAAACAAGCGTATTTGTTTCAAAATCCTATTATCGCTACTTTTAAAACTCTAAGAAGAATTTTCTCTTGCAATCAACTTTTTAAAGGTGGCATTGCTTATCCTAGTGCTTCTTTGTCTTTGCGGATCAATGTTTTTAAGCCTTGTTTGATTCAATATTGGTTAATCCCTAGCAGCACTCCGCATTATGTCTTTTGTAATATGCCAAATGGTATTTTTTTAAAAATTAATTCCCAAACATTTCAAATCATTAAAAACTATCCAAAGGTTTCTCGTGTTTAATAAAATTGATCAATTAAGCTCTCAAGCTAGAATTTTAATTGCAGTGGTTTTGGCTCTCGCATTTTTTGTGCCATATAGTTATTTTTATCAACCTAAATTAGCAGAAAACAATGCAACACATACGCCAAAGGTGGAATCCAAAACGGATTCCAATGTGCAAGCTAGCCCACAAAATGTAACGCTTGCAAATTCTGCATTGCCAAATCATAGCAATCAAAGTGTTTCAATAATTGCAACAATTGAAGCAAATGGTTTTACTTATAAAATTGATAAATTAGGCAGAATTGCAGTCGTAGAACTTAAAGAAGAAAAATATCGTAAAGATTCTGCTCCGCTTTCTTTGTTTCCAGATGATGTGGCAAATCAACTAAATCCAAAAATTTTGGAGATTAGATTTGCGGATTCTGTTTTGAATAATCAAGCTTTAAATGTTCCTTATAAAGCAAGTTTAAGTCATTTGATGCTTACGGATTCTCCACAGAGTCTAACGCTAATCCAAGAATTAGATGGTTTAAAAGTGCAAAAGATTTTAACTTTTTATCCAAATGGTTATTATAAAGCAGTGATTCAAATCCCACAAAATCACGTTTATTTTGTATCTCCGGGAATGCGCCCAAGCGTAGAAAATGATGCTTATGTTTTTAAAGGTGTGATTGTTAAAGAAGAAGATGGCACAATTACTACAATTGAAGATGGTGATGCACAAGGGCAAATGAATTTTGCTAATGCAAAAATTCTAGCAGCGGTGGATCGCTACTATACGACATTGTTATTTAATGCAAAGGGTTTAAGCGCAACGGTGTTAAGTAATGCAAAAGAAGATCCAATGCCTTTTATTAGTGGCAATGGCGAGTTGGTCCTAGAAGGCTATATTGGTCCAAAAAATTATCGTTTATTGGAATCTATTAATCCTCTTTTAACTGATGTTGTAGAATATGGCGTGATTACATTTTTTGCTAAACCATTGTTTTTGCTATTAGAAAAGCTTTATGATTTTTGTGGAAATTGGGGATGGGCGATTATTTTGCTGACTCTAATTGTTAGAGTCGTGCTATATCCTTTAACTTATAAAGGTATGGTATCTATGCAAAAACTAAAAGAGATTGCACCAAAGATGAAAGAGCTGCAACAAAAATACAAGGGTGAGCCACAAAAATTGCAAATGCATATGATGGATCTCTACAAAAAGCACGGTGCAAATCCTATGGGAGGATGTTTACCATTGTTATTGCAAATTCCTGTATTCTTTGCAATTTATCGTGTATTGTTTAATGCTATTGAGTTAAAAGGTGCAGATTGGTTGCTTTGGATTACGGATTTATCAGTAATGGATCCTTATTTTGTTTTACCAATTTTAATGGGTGCTACAATGTATTTACAGCAGCATTTAACGCCAACTGCCTTTAGTGATCCAATGCAAGAAAAAATCTTTAAATTTTTACCTTTGATTTTTACGATTTTCTTTGTAACATTCCCTTCAGGGCTTGTGCTTTATTGGTTTGTTAATAATGTGTTTTCAATTTTGCAGCAACTTTTAATTAATAAATCCTTAGAGCGTAAAAAAGCTAAAGAAATTGCCGAGCATAAACGATGAAAAAGATAGAAGCTCAAACTTTAGAAGAAGCATTAATTGCTGCTGCAAAGACTTTTGAATGTTCTGTTGTGGATTTAGAATATGAAATTATCCAAAATCCATCTAAAGGTTTTTTTGGGCTTGGTAAAAAGCAAGCTGTGATTTGTGCGCAAATTAAAAATATACAAGCTAAAAATACAAATGATAATTCTATGAAAAATCTCCAAAAAGAATCCACAAATTGTGAAATCACAAAAGAGATTGAAGCCCAAAAAGATCAGTATGACAAAAAGAATAAAAAACCGACATTCACACAATATCAATTACAAGAGATTTCAAGGTCCGTGCAAAGAGAACTTGATGAGCTATTAGCAATGCTGCCTTATAAGCTTGATGGTGTGCTTGTAGAGCCTTATGATGAGAATACGCTGTATGTAAAAATTGATGGAGAAGATTCTGCGTTATTAATTGGAAAAGAAGGTTATCGTTATAAAGCAATTTCTTATTTGATTTTTAATTGGGTAAATCATATTTATGGATTAATGATTCGTCTTGAGATTGCCGAGTTTTTACATAATCAAGAAGAAATGATTGCAAATTACCTTTTGCCAACAATAGAAAGTGTAAAATTAAATGGAAAAGCGCAAACTAAACCTTTAGATGGCGTGTTGGCACATATTGCCTTAAAGCAACTGCGTGAGCAATTTCCAGATAAATATGTTTCTTTTCGTCTAAATAGCGAGGGAGAGCGTTATATTATCATTAATGCTTTTCACCATTTCTAATGCTAAGCAATGATACAATTATCGCTCCAGCAACAACTTATGGGCGTTCTTCTTTAAATGTTTTAAAGTTAAGTGGCAAAAACTCCCTTTTTATTGCCGCAAAACTTACTAGACTTGATTTTAATAAGATTGAAGAATATATTAAACCGCGTGTTGCGCGCTTGAGTAAGATTTATTTTGAAAACGGCGCACTTTTAGATGAATGTATTCTTTTGTATTTTAAAGCTCCTAATAGCTATACAACAGAAGATGTGATAGAATTTCAATGCCATGGTGGAAACTTTATTGCGCAAAGTCTTTTGCAAGAATGTTTAAAGCTTGGCGTAAGGCTTGCAAATCCCGGAGAATTTACAAAACGTGCATTTTTAGGTGGGCGTATTGATTTATCGCAAGCTCAAGCTGTGGCAAAGCTTATAGAGTCTCAAAATGCAAATGCACATCAAATGTTAATGCGCCATTTAAAAGGTGAAATGCAAGATTTTTGTGAGGATTTGCGTGCAACTCTTATTGCTTTGTTAGCGCATAGCGAAGTTTTTATTGATTATGCAGATGAAGGATTGCCACAAGATTTGCTGGAAAATTTAGAAAAAAAACTTCGTAATGTGTTAAAAAATCTTAAAACACTTTTAGAACAATCTCAAAACAAAAGAACACTTTTTGAAGGCTATAAACTTTGTATTATAGGGAAGCCAAATGTAGGGAAAAGCTCACTTTTAAATGCGCTTTTGCGTGATAATCGGGCAATTGTGAGTGAAGTTGCTGGGACAACGCGTGATAGTATTGAAGAGAATTTGATGTTAGGCGGACATTTATTGCGCCTTATTGATACAGCAGGGATTAGAGAAAGTGAAGATGTGATTGAGAATGAAGGGATCAAAAGAAGTTTAAAGAAGGCAGAAGAAAGCGATTTGCTTCTTGCTCTTTTTGATGGTTCTCGTCCTTTAGGTGAAGAAGATTTACAAATTCTTCAGATTTTAAAACAATATAAACTTCAAAAAAAGATTCTAGTGTTAATTAATAAAGCAGATTTAAAAATGCAATTAGATTCCAAAGTTTTGGATGAGTTTAATCCTTTAAAGCTTAGTTTAAAGGGGGATTTGCAGAGTGAAGATTCTTTGTTGGCTCAATTTAAACTTAGATTAGAAGTACTTTTAAATGATAATGAAAAGTTAGAATCGCTTTTGTTGGTTTCTGAATATCAATTTCAAGCTGTGCAAGAGTGTATTAATGCATTAAAAAGTGCACTTAATCCTCTTGAAAATGGAGAGTTAGAGCTTTTTAGTTTTCATATTAATGAAGCATTAGGAGCGATTTCTTCTATTACAAAACCCTATGAATACTCTCAAATGCTAGATGTAATGTTTAATGATTTTTGTCTGGGTAAATAGCATTGCAGTTACGCTGTTTTTAGTGTAATAACTGCAAGGATAATAATAAGGATTCCAATCCAGCCAATGGGCTTTAGTTTTTGTTTAAAAAAATACCAACCTCCTATGGTTGTCCCTAATATCCCAATACTCCCCCAAAGAGTATAAGCCACTGCTAGTTTCATACCCTCTAAACTTAGTGCAAGCAAATAAAACGCAAGCCACACAAGTAAAACAGAGATTGCTCCCCACTTAAAATTTCTAAAACCATCTGATTTATTGAGTGCTAGGTTTGCAACAATATCCAAGAGTGCAGCTAAAACAACATAGAGTAGATAAATGTTAAACATTGTGATCTTCTCCTAAATTAACAAGTGTGATTCCAAGAATTGCAAGCCCTAAGCCAATATATTCTTGTGTTTTTAATGAAGTGCCAAAGATAAAAACAGCAATGATTGTAATTAAGCTAAGTCCTACAATCTCCCAAATTGCATAGGCGACTCCAACGCTGATTGTGCGGATAGAAAGCGACATAAAATAATATGCAATACCTATCATCGCAAACATAAAGCCATACACAAAGATTTGATTTCCTTCTTGTGAGTAGTTCATAACAGAAACCCCAAAAACTTCGCAAAGAATTGCAAGAATTAGAAAAATCCAAGCTTTTAGCATAACCTTCTCCCTAAAAAAATCACAAAAGGCAAAAATTATAGCACAAAAGGATAGATAAAACAAAAAATTGCTAAAATGGCAATAAACTGCATTAAGAATAATTTACTAAGAAAAAGGCAAGTTGCGTGCATCAAAGTTTAGAAGAAAATTTAGGATTTTTAAAGTCTTCTACAAATTCTTTAAAGATTTCTTTAAAAAGCAAAGAGAGTCATTATCCTATTTGTTTTGGAGATTTGCCTAAATTAATGTTTGATAGAAAAATCTTAATTGTAACAAATCCAAAAATTGCGGGATTGCATTTAAAAACACTTTTAGAAAAATTGCAAGCAACAGAAGTGTATTGCCATACAATTTCTGATGGGGAGATTTATAAGGATTTTAGGAGTGTGGAGAGTATTTTGCAAGCAGCATTTAATCATCGTTTAGATAGAAAATCTTTAATGGTTGCTTTTGGCGGCGGTGTGATTGGGGATATGGTGGGATTTGCTGCTGGGATTTTTATGCGTGGGATTGATTTTATTCAGATTCCAACAACACTTTTGGCACAAGTGGATTCTAGTGTTGGCGGGAAGACTGGGGTTAACAATGCCTTTGGAAAGAATCTTGTTGGACTTTTTCATCAGCCAAGTGCTGTATTTATTGACACACAATTTTTACAAACGCTTTCACAAAGAGAGTTTAGTGCAGGATTAGCGGAGATTGTAAAAATGGCAGTGTGTTTTGATGAAGAGTTTTTTAAAACTCTGCAAAACTTTGATATTAACGATGAAAATGCGCTTTTATCTGTGATTAAACAAGCAGTTAGCATTAAAGCGCAAGTTGTAAGAGAAGATGAAAAAGAGCAAGGGATTAGAGCAGCATTAAATTATGGGCATACTTTTGGACATAGTATAGAATTACAAAGCGGATATGGTAGATATTTGCATGGAGAGGCAGTTGGGATTGGAATGATTATGGCAAATACGCTTGCTCTTGCATTAAATCTTATTACGCAAAAAGAATTTGATGTGATTAAGGAACTTTTGGAGAAATTTAAGATTCCAACTTTTTATGCAATTAAAGATGTGGAATCCTTTTATGAAAGTTTTTTCTTGGACAAAAAAAGCCTTAATGCGCGTATTAAATTTGTTTTACCAAAAGGTATTGGTGGAGTATGCTTTAAAGATGATATTCCAAAAGCTTTAGTGCTCGATGTTTTAAGAGAGTTTGTTTAATGCGTGCTTTGATTTTTGCTTTGATTTTTGTGTGTAATTTGGCATTTGGGGAGATTGTTCAGGATATAAAGACAATAAAATCTTTAGAATTAGAAGTAACAAGTGCAAATCGTTTTTTAGAAGACACTAATAATGTTTGGATGAAGCGATATTCCAACTATCAATCTTATCAGCAAATTTTGGCAAATCTCAATCATACACAAGAAGCAATTGCGCAATTAGAAGAGAAACCAAAAACAATAGCGATTCAAAATGAATTAAGCGTTTTAAAACGGAATCTTATTGCATTGCAACAGCAAAAAAAAGTTCTAGATATTTACAAAGATTTGCCCTTTAAAGAACTCACTGAAGCTAAAGAAATCGAAGAAATGCCAAGTGTTACAAATCCATTATTGATTGTGCGTGCGTATTCTTATATTAAAAAAGCCGATGAAGAATTAAAAATTTTAAATGCAAATTACAAAAGTCTGCAAGAAAATCTTAAATGGTTAAATCAAAAAGATTCCGCCCTTAAGGGATTATTGGAGATTTATCAAACAACACAAAATCAAAATGAACTTCGCAATGTGTGCCGTTCAAATTATTGTTTATTTGCAAATGAAGAAGAGATTGCAAAAGCGTATGGAGAGAATCTAAATGCGCTTACTGTCTTAGAAACAACAAAAGAAGTGTTTCACACTACTTTAGAAATTTTTACCAAAGAAACGCAAGAAAACAAAGCCCGTTTATTAGAACAAGTTAAGGCGCAATTTTTTAAAGGGATTTATATTGGGATTACAATTTTGGTGTTAATTGGAATCGCGTTTTCTTTAAAACTTGGCGTGCGCAAATATATCCAAGATAATGAGAGAATTTACACAACAAATAAAATTATTAATTTTTTAAATATTACACTTATTGTGATTATTTTGCTATTTTCTTACCTTGATAATGTCGGCTATCTTGTAACTGTGCTTGGGTTTGCATCTGCTGGTCTTGCAATTGCAATGAAAGATTTGTTTATGTCTGTGCTTGGCTGGATTGTGATTGTTGTAGGTGGTGCGGTGCATGCTGGGGATAGGATTAAGGTAATTAAAGATGGTGCAGTGTATGTGGGCGATGTGTTAGATATTTCTGTGCTTAGAATTACGCTTTATGAAGATATTACGCTAACAACTTATGCAGAAAATCGCCGTGCAGGGAGAATTATTTTTGTCCCTAATAATTTTGTTTTTACTACAATGTTTTCAAATTACACGCATGGAGGCATGAAAACTGTATGGGATGGGATTGATTTTACGATTACCTTTGATTCTGATCACGCAAGAGCTTGTCATATTGCAAGAGAATGTGCAAAAAAATATGCTAAAGGTTACACAGAATCCACGCGCAAACAATTTACAAAATTGAGAGATAGATTTACTTTGCGTAATACCAATGTTGAGCCACGCGTTTTTAGCTTATTAGAACAAAATGGGATTAGAATTTCTGTATGGTATCTCACAAATGCGTATGCAACACTTGCTTTGCGTAGCAGTATTAGTGCAGAGATTATTGATGAGATTTTAGCAGAGCCAAATATTCAAATTGCTTATCCTAGCACAACAATTTATGAGGGCAAACGCCAAATGGACTCTAAAGTAGAGCAATCCTTTAAAGCAGTGCGCGTTGGTGATGGTGGGATTCCACCTGTAAGCTTTAGTTAAAAAGTTTTTTACAAAGAGAGCTAATGACAAAACAAAAAGTATATTTTAAAACCTTTGGTTGTCGGACAAATTTGTTTGATACACAAGTAATGATTAATACGCTAAAAGATTTTGTGCAGACTTCTTATGAAGAAGATAGCGATATTGTTGTTGTGAATTCTTGCACGGTTACAAATGGTGCAGATAGTGGTGTTAGAAACTATATTAATCGTTTGCAAAATGAAGGAAAAAGGATTTATTTTACAGGTTGTGGGGTGCAAACACAAGGACAAGCACTTTTGGATAAGGGGCTTGTTAGCGGTGTGTTTGGACACTCACACAAAGAAAACATTAATGCACTTTTAAAAAAAGATTCCAACTTTTTTTTGGCAGATGATTTAGAAACCCTAGAAAATGAGATTTTAAGTGATTTTGTAGGAAAAAGTCGCGCCTTTATTAAAATTCAAGAGGGCTGTGATTTTGCGTGTTCGTATTGTATTATCCCTAGTGTTAGGGGGAAAGCTAGGAGTTTTTCACAAGAGAAGATTTTAAAACAAGTGGAGAGTTTGGCGCAAAAGGGCTTTAGTGAGTTTATTATTACTGGCACAAATATGGGAAGTTGGGGAAAAGATTTTGGATTAAGTATTGCTACACTTGTAGAGTCTTTATGTGCGATCCCATTGTTAAAACGCTTAAGAATTGGTAGCTTAGAGCCATCGCAAATTGATACGCATTTTTTAGATGTACTAGAAAATCCTAAGATTGAACGCCATTTGCATATTGCTTTACAACACACTTCTCCAAAAATGTTGAAGATTATGAATCGTTGTAATACTTTTGAAAAAGATTTAGAATTATTTAAGATATTAAGCCAAAAAGGATTTGCATTGGGAAGTGATTTTATTGTAGGGCATCCCGGAGAGAGCGAAGAAGTGTGGGAAGAGGCGTTTTTGAACTTCTCTAAATTGCCTTTAACACATTTGCATAGTTTTATTTATTCTCCAAGAGATAATACGCCATCTGCTCTTTTGAAAGATAGAATCAATGGAAATCTTGCAAAGGAAAGAAAAAAACAAATTGAAGAAAAAGTGCAGAAAAATAATTTAAACTTCAGAGAGATATTGAGTAAAAAAAAGATCTCATTAAATGTATTGATTGAAAATTCAATCTTACAGGATTCAAAATATATTTCACAAGGATTTGATGATTATTACAATAAGGTTCAAATAGAGTCTAAAAATCCTATTTTAAAAGATAGTTGGATAAGACTAGAAAGTTTTATTCCAAGAGAGGATAAAAATTATGCAGAAATTTAAAACTCTTGGAATCTTAGCGATACTTTTAGCAGGGGTCTTATTTGGCGTGATGTTTTTTAAGCAAGATGTGAAATTAATTAGTGCAATAGAATTTCAAAATCTCATAGAAAAAAATATCCCTAAAATTGCAACAATTCGGGGAGAGTATTTGTATTTTGCGCTAGATAAGCAACACTATAAGGTTGCTAAAGAAAGCGTAGATTTACAATCTTTTGGGCAAAAAGTCCCTTTAGAAATTAAAAATGAGTGGAGTTTGTGGCGCAATGCGGTGGAGATTATTGTAATTTTTGGCGCAGTTTTTATTATGCTTTTGTTCTTTTTAGCTTTTAAACAAAGTAAAACTTTGCAAGATAAGCCAAAACCTAAAAAGGATTCCACATCTAATTCTTCAAATTTTGCTAAATCCTTAGCAAATGATGCTTTTATAACGCAACATATTAAGCCGATCACTTCAAATGTTACTTTTGCAGATGTTGCTGGGATTAGTGAAGCAAAAAACGAGCTTGAAGAAATTATTGATTATTTAAAATTCCCTAAAAAATATCAAGATTTTGGAGTAAAACTTCCAAAAGGTGTGCTTTTAGTAGGGGTTCCGGGAGTTGGAAAAACTTTGATTGCAAAGGCTCTTGCTGGAGAAGCACAAGTTCCGTTTTTTTACCAAAGTGGGGCAAGTTTTGTGCAAATTTATGTAGGTATGGGCGCAAAAAGAGTGCGTGATTTATTTATGCAAGCAAAGCTTAATGCCCCTTCTATTATTTTTATTGATGAAATTGATGCAGTAGGTAAGGCGCGCGGAAATATGCGCAATGATGAAAGAGAAGCAACACTTAATCAGCTTTTAACGGAAATGGACGGGTTTGAAGATAGTTCTGGCGTGATTGTTATTGGTGCTACAAATGCTATGGAATCTTTAGATGAAGCATTATTGCGTAGTGGGAGATTTGATCGGCGCATTTTTGTGGAGTTACCAAATTTGCAAGAGCGCATTAAGATTTTACAAGTGCATACGCGTGATAAATGCTGTGATTTTGATTATGAAGAGATTTCTAAGCTTTGTGTGGGTTTTAGTGGTGCTGCGCTTGCATCTTTGGTTAATGAAGCGGCTTTAAATGCAATCAAAAGAAATTCAGAAGTCATCACTAAAGAAGATATTTTAAGTGTGCGTGATAAGGTGATGCTAGGAGTGCGCAAAAAGCTAAGTTTTAGTGATAAGGAGCGTGAAATTTTAGCATATTACCAAGCTGCAAAGGTTTTTAGTGCGTATTCTTTGGAGGTTGCTTTTGAGAAAGCGACTTTAATGAGTGACGGATTAAAGTATGCAGATAAAGAATTTTTAAGTAAAAATGAAATGGAAAGTCAAATAAAAATCCATTTGTCTGGAATTGCAGCTTTAGAGTTGCTTTTTGATGAACGCTATTCGCACGCAAAAGCAGATTTAGATAAGGCGAAGACGATTGCGCATAAAATGGCAGAATCTTATGGAATGGGAGAATATCTTTTGGGGCAACAAGAAGATGTTTTAAAAATTTTGGAAAATTGTAAAAATGATCGCTTTATGTTTTTTAAGAACTATCGTGCGATTTTAGATTCCATTAAAAATGCTCTTTTGACAAATGAAAAGCTAGATTATGCAGAAGTTGGAGTAATTATTAATACATAGAGTTTATGATGATCTTTGGGGAGAATAAAAAGTTGGAATCCTTTTTTAAGATTCCACAATTTTTGTATGGAGATTTTAGTGTTTTTGGCGTGGAGAGTCATTGTCAAAGAGCAGTGGAATTTGCATTGAAGCAACTAAGAGAGAATCAGCTTGTAGAAGTTTTAGTGCTTTTAGAGTTAGATATTAGTAAGCAAGATCTTTTGGAAAGTTTAAGAGAGATTCAAAGTTTTGGCACTAAAATCTATTTTTTTTTAAAAACACAAAAAAAGATTCCAACTTTGGAAATCTATAAAAATCTTTCAAAAAGTGGAATCTTATTTTTATATAAAGTTTAGTAGGCTTTATTTTTGTAGCATTCTATTTCAATTTCTCTTGCAATAGGGTTTGCTTTATTGTTTTCTTGAAAGTATAGTTTGATTTCAACAAAAGTCCCTGGAACTAAGTCCTTAAAAGTTCCGTATTTATCAATACCAAAAACACCGCAATTATCCATATCAATTTCAGTATTTGGTAAAACTTTTACAGCAACACTATCTCCATAGATGGAATCTACAAGGATTGTTTTGTCTTTTATATTTGCCTTTGCAATCGTGCCTTGAAGCTTAAAGCTACTTGCTTGACTTGCTGTAATAAATAAAAGAAAAGTTAAAGGAATTTTTAAAAACATTGCCGCTCCTTTAATAAGCTGTGTTGCATTGCCATTTGATTCTATAAGCGTTAAAAATCTCATCTTTTGAATAGCCCTTAACTTCTACAAACATTCCAGATTTTAAAGAAGAAAAGCTTTCATTTGCAGAAAATGAACCAAACATACCACAATTTTTTCCGTGAAGTTTTGTATTTGGAAAGACTTGCACTGTAATATTTCTTTGTGCTTCTTGAATTGTGATTGTCTTTTTATGGTTATCAATATTGATAATTTGTCCAAAAAGTTCTATATGATCAGCTCCAAAAGTATTTAAGCCACTAAAAATAGCTAAAATAATGAAAAATTTTTTAACTTGCATTCTTTTCCCTTGAATTGAAAATTTATTTGAAGCTATTGTAGTGAGATATTGTTAATTTTTTGTTAAGATGATTTAAGAAGAAGTTGCTGCCTTAGCAGCAACAACTTAATATGCTTTTGCTCCACATTTCCATTCAATGCTTTTAGCACCTAAACCTCCATTTGCTTGTGGTAGAGCTTCTACTTCTACAAACATCCCTGTTTTTAAAGCTGTAAATTTCTCTTGTGTGTCATTGCCAAAAGTTCCACAATCATCGCCTTTAAGTTCTGTATGTGGAAAAACTTGAATCACAACTTCACCATTTGCATTAGAAAGAGAAATGGTTTTTTGTGCATCATTGATTTTTGTAATTTGTCCTTGGATTTCAATATCAGAATCCGCAAAAAGTGGAGAGAGAGATAATGCTAAAATTGCACTAGCTAAAATTTGCTTTAACATTTTATGTCCTTTTTGTTTTGAGATAGGGAGATTTTACCAAGACTTTGTTAATATTTTGTTAATTTTAATAAACAAAGGTTGATTTTGAAATCTATAATTAAGAAAAACACATTAATGTTAGCACCTTTAGCGGGATATAGTGATTTGCCTTTGCGTGAAGTGGCAAAAAAGTTTGGAGCGGATATTACAGTAAGTGAGATGATTAGTGTGCATGCTTTAGCCTTTAAAAACAAAAAAACACTTAAAATGGTGGAAAAATCTCCCCTTGAGAATCCTTTTGCCTTGCAGATTGCAGGAAATGATTTTGGGATTATTAGGCGTGCTGTGGAGTTTTTAAATACGCAAAAAGATGGAATCCAAATTTTAGATTTAAATTGTGGCTGTCCTGCGCCTAAGGTTTCAAGTCACGGAAGTGGCAGTTCTTTGCTTAAGGATTTAAAAAAACTTGTGGAGATTTTAACACTGATCCGTGAAATCAGTGAGATTCCATATTTAAGTGTTAAAGTGCGTTTGGGCTTTGATAAAAAGATCCCTTTAGAAATCGCACAAGCATTAAAAGACGCTCCTATTGATTACATTGTTGTTCATGGGCGAACAAAAGCTGATGGCTATAAAAAAGAAAAAATTGATTATGAGGCTATTGCGCTGATTAAGCAAAATCTTCAAATGCCACTTATTGCAAATGGAGAGATAAATAGTGCAAAAAAGAGCCAAGAAGTTATAGAATTAACAGGTGCAGATGGCGTGATGATAGGGAGAGCGGCAGTAGAGAAGCCTTGGATTTTTGCGCAAATTAAAGAAGGCTTAATAGAAGAGAGTGTGGAGTTAAGGGAGCGTGTGGCTTTAGAACATTTTGATCGCACCATTGGTTTTAGGGGAGATTATGGAGCAATTATGTTTAGAAAAAATTTACATGCATATTCTAAAGGCTTGAAAGGAGCAAGTGAGTTTAGAAGTAAGGTTAATGCGATCACAGAGCCTTTTTTAATGCGTGAAGCAATTTTAGAGTTTTTTAAGCAGGCAGAGTTTGAAGGCTAAAAATATATGTTTTAAATGCTAGTAGAATGAGAGATTCTAAAAGTAAAATTGTGCAAGTTAAAGCGATAAATTTTGGATTCCATAGTATTTTAAAAAACATTTTCCAGCTAAAAAAATGCAGTGTCAAAAAAAAGACCACAAAACCGCTAATGCTCCCTGCAAGTGCCAATCCAACTGCGCCTAAGAATTGCATTAAAATGAGAGAAAAAAATGTGCCAACTAGTAAAGAAAATGCTGAAATTTTTGCCGCTAGAGCTTGTTTGCTTTGTGAATAAAGCCACAAAGAAAAAATCCTAGATAGTCCAAAAGGGAGCAAACCAATAAGGTATGCTCCAAAAACACTAGCGCAAATTAGAGAATCTTCACGCGTAAATTTACCGCGCTCAAAAAGCAGCCAAATTATCTCATCTTTTAAAAGGATTCCACCTATCGTGCAAAGACTAAGTAAAATCAAAAGTAACCAAAAAGATTTTGTAAGGGACTTTAGAGCTTCTTGCTCTTTGGATTCTTTGATATATTTAGCTACCATTGGGAAAAGTGCAGTGGAAGTAGCGATTGCAAAAACAGCTAAAGGTAATTGAAAAATGCGATTTGCATAATAAAGATAAGAGATAGCACCACTTGCTAAAAAAGAAGCCAAAAGCGTGTCAATAAAGGAAGCAATTTGCGCTGTGGAGCTTCCAAGCATTGCAGGGAAAAACTGCTTAAAAAATTCTTTTACGCTTGTATTAATGCTATTTTTGCGATTGTGTTTTGTGGAATCCTTTAGCTCTTTTACACCACAAATTAGGAGTTTTAAAAAACCTAAGCGTTGCATTGGGATAAAGTGTAAGATAATCTGTGCAACTCCACCTGCTAGCACCCCATAACTTAGGATTAAAACTGCTTGATATGCTTCGTGATTTTGTGCTAGCAAAAGGGCGATAATCATCGCAAGATTAAGCAAAGCTGGAGAGTATGCCCAAGCAGTGAAATTGCGTTTGTATTGCAACATTGCCCCAAAGAGTGTAACAATAAAAACCAAAAGTAAATACCAAAAATTAATCACAACCAAAGGCGCAGTAAGTGCAATAAGATCTTTAGAGAATCCAAAGGCTAGAAGTTTTGTAATAGGCTCACTAAATAAGCAAACAAACAAAGAAAGAAGCAAAAGAATTGCAGAGAAAATCAAGCCAATTTTAAGCGTAAATCCACCACGAAATCTTGCTTTAAAAAATCCGGGCAAGAAGGATTGATTAAAAGCACCTTCTCCAAAAACACGGCGAAAGAGATTAGGGAGTTTAAAAGCGACAAAAAACATATCACTATAAATCCCAGCACCAAGTGTGTTTGCTGTGAGTAAATCCCTAAAAAAGCCTAAAATTCTTGAAGTTAGGATTCCACTAGAATTGGTAAAAAAACCTTTTAGAAACATTGTAAATCTCTTTTTTAAAATAAAATCAAAAATTTTAAATTAACTTATAGCAAGATTGGCTAAAATTTAATATTTATTTTTGCATAAAAGGTTTTAGAGATATGTTAAAGAAAGGTTCGCATACATTTCGACCTTATTATATTAATGAATGTGAAGATATTAAGTTTGCTATTAAGCAGATAGCTTCACAGTATAATCGTGATGCGGATTCTTTTGATTTTGAACTTCAAGCAGTAACAACTTACAAAAAAAATCTTTATGATTATGAGTTGGAGCAAATTCAGCAAGATTTTGTGGATACATTTTTGCAAAACCGCGATAATATGCTAGAGCCAAATTTGGTGATTTCACAAAGATATTGTATTTTGATTAAAGAAAAAGAGCGCAAGGAAACACGATTTCATTTAAGTGCAGATAAAGGTTTTAGTGAAGCATTTTTGTATTTTCATACAGGTTTTTCTTATAAAGAAGAAGATTTTGAAAATCTTTATACACAGATAAAAAAAGAAAAAGTTTGGAATAAGATTTTATGTTTTGATGAAGAAAAAGAACAAAAAGCATTAGCAGAGTTTCTAAAAACATTAGCTTATCCTATCAAAAAAGAGGTGCGATATTTGTTGGTGCGCGGAGTCAATCTTATCGCTAGCGTTGAAGCAAAACTAAGTTTTAAAAAAGATATAACTGCACAATTTCAAACCGTTTTAGCCGATGAAATTATTTGTGAGTTTCAAAAACCAATGCAAGGAAAGCCTGGGCGTAATATTAGGGGAGATTATATTATCCCACAAGCTCCAAAAAGCGAACATCAAACAAGTCCTTTAAGATATGATACGACGAGTATTGTGCCTGTAGAATATCCAAATAAAATAGAATACAAAAGCATTATAGGTGGAATCTTAGATTATAAAGATGATGTATTAAGTATTGAGGATACTCTTGAGGCTAAAGAGGTTTCTTTTAAGACTACTGGATCATTAATTGGTGCTATTGATAGTGGCACGGTAGTGAATATTACAGAAACAGATGTAATGAGAGAAGCCTTAGGGCAGGGAATGAAAATCCAAGCGGGAGAGGTAAATATTGAGGGCAATGTTGGTTCTGATGCGATTGTGCATTCTAAAAGAGTGCATATTGGTGGGTTGACGCATCAAAGTTCAAAAATCTATGCAGAAAATGTAGAAGTTGCTACACATAAAGGTTATATTAAGGGTGAAAATATCCAAATTGATATGCTAGAAACTGGGATTATTGAAGGAAAGCGTGTAGAAGTTAGCAAAATGTATGGTGGCAAGATTTATGCAGAAGAAATTATTATCCAAACTTTGCATTCTAATGCCTTTTTGTATGCAACAAAAAATATTCATATTGTGCATATGAAAAAAGGAGAAAATAAATTTTTTTTAGCAGCAAATTACAGCCCTGCTAACAAAGAGTTATATAACACGCTTTTAGCGCAAAAAAATAATTCTATTAAGGAAGCGATTCGTTTAACAAAAGAACTCAAAATAGAGAGCTTAGAACTCTCAAAGTTAAAAGAGACTGCCGATGAAGTGCGTAAGATTTTAACACAATATAAAAACACAAAAACAAAACCGCCAAGTTATCTGCTGGAAAAGTTTGAAGAATATCGTGCGCGCGTTGTGGCGTTGCGTGAAAAAAGAGACACAATTAATCAACGTAGTGAAACTTTTAAAATTGCGCGTGATGCACTTGCAAAGCTAGATGCACAGACAAAAGATGCAACAATTAGTGTAGATAGTGGTTGGGTGGGGCATAATGAAGTGCATTATACTTTTTATGCGCCAAGCAAGAATTTCTTATGTATCCCAAAGCCCGGCGAGCCTTCAAAAGTGATTTATAAAGATGATAAAATTGAATTAGTGTTATAAGGAGAGTGATGATTATTGCATTAGAGGGAGAGATTTTTTTAAAAGAACCTACACGACTTGGAATTAAATGCGCTGGATTAGTGTATGAAGTGTTTGTATCTTTGCAAGCTTCTCAACAAATTCAAGCAAGCATAGGAGAAAAGGTAACTTTGCATATTACACAAATTATTCGTGAAGATGCACAAATACTTTTTGGATTTGTAGAGTTATTAGAAAAAAGCCTATTTGAACGCTTAATTAAAATTAATGGTGTAGGTCCAAAGGTGGCTATGGCAATTCTTTCTACCTATACACCACAAACTTTTGCAAAGGTTGTAGAAAGTAATGATATAAAATCAATGCAACGCGTGCCGGGAATTGGTCCAAAGAGTGCTGGAAGAATTTTAGTAGAACTTTCTGGTTGGTCGCTAGATCTTATGCAAGGAGAAAGTGTAAGTCTGCCAAAGGATTCTAACTTACAACAAGTGATTTTAGCGCTAGAATCTTTAGGTTATAAAAATGACGCAATTACAAAAGCAACAAAAGGGCTACAAGGCGATGAGGTGGGCGCAATGGTAAAAGAGGCTCTAAAACGCCTGCAGACATTATAATAAGGAATCTTTTTTGAGTAAAAAATTACATTTAATTTCTTTAGGTTGCACAAAAAATTTAGTGGATAGTGAAGTGATGCTTGGACGCTTAAGCACTTATGAAAATACGCAAGATGTAAGTGAAGCTGATGTTGTGATAGTCAATACTTGTGGTTTTATTGAAGCGGCAAAACAAGAAAGCATACAAACACTTCTAAAGGCATTGGAATCTAAAAAAGATGGAGCGATTTTAGTAGCAAGTGGCTGTTTGAGTGAGCGATATGCAAAGGAGTTAAAACAGGAGATCCCGGAGATTGATATTATTACAGGTGTTGGGGATTATGACAAGATTGATGTGATGATTGAGAAGCGTAAAAAAGGAGAAACAATTTGCCAAAATCATAATGGAGTATTTTTAGCAAATGAAACAACCAAGCGTGTGATTAGTGGTTCAAAAATCCACGCATACATTAAGCTTTCAGAAGGCTGTAATCAAAAATGCAGTTTTTGTGCGATTCCATCTTTTAAGGGCAAACTACATTCGCGCACACTAGAATCCACTCTAAAGGAAGTGCAAAATTTAGTTCAACAAGGTTTTAGGGATTTTAGCTTTATTTCTCAAGATTCTAGTTCTTATTTGCGTGATTTAGGGGTTAAAGATGGACTTGTTGCATTAATTAAAGGCATTGATGAGTTGGTTGAAAATGGATTAAAACTTAGAAGTGCTAGAATTTTATATCTTTATCCCTCTACCACATCTAAAGAGTTGATTCAAGCCATTTGTGATTCTAAAGTCTTTGTGAATTATTTTGATATGCCCTTACAGCACGCAAGCCCTAGTGTGCTAAAAATAATGGGGAGAAGTCATCATTTTAAGGAACTATTAAGATTTATGCGTAAAGCTCCTAATAGCTTTGTTCGCACAAGTTTTATCATTGGACACCCTGGAGAAAGTGAAAGTGATTTTGAAGAGCTTTGTGCTTTTATTGAAGATTTTTCTTTTGATAGAATGAATCTTTTTGCCTTTTCTAAGGAAGAAGGCACAAAAAGCGCAGAAATGGAGCAGATTTCACAAAAGATTATTAATGCGCGCTTAAAAGCAATCAATGCAATTTTTACAAAACAATACAAACGTCATTTAAAAGATCTTTTAGGTAAAGAGATTGTGGTAATCCTTGAGGGAAGATCTGAAGAGTCTGAATATTTTTATAGCGCAAGAGATGTGCGCTTTGCGCCAAATATTGATGGAGAGATTTTAATTAATGATTCTTTGATTGCAGGAGAGCTAGAAGCAGGATATTATAAGATTAAAATTACAGAAGTTGTTGGAGAAAATGTTCTTGGGTGTGTGATTGGGCGTGCTTAAGCTTGAGTTTTTAGAAGTCTTAAGGCAGGGGAGGAATCTTTTAGCTTTTTCAGCAGGCGTAGATTCTAGTGCATTGTATTTTTTGTTGCGTGAGTATGGGATTGCTTTTGATGTAGCGATTGTAGATTATGGGGCAAGAAAGCAATCTAAGCTTGAAGTAGAGCGAGCTAAAATGCTTTGCTTTTGGGACAACAAGCAATGTTTTATTAAGCAAGCAAAGCCGATTTTAAAGGATTTTGAACATCAAGCACGCAAGGTGCGTTATGCGTTTTTTGAAGAAATCATACAAAAGCAAAATTACCAAAACTTGATTTTAGCCCATCAATTAAATGATGCTTTTGAGTGGTTTTTAATGCAGTTTTGTAAGGGTTCAAGTTTGCTTAAAATGCAAGGGTGCTATAAAAGACAAGGTATTGTGGATTATCAGGTGGTTAGACCGTTGCTAAAGACTTCAAGGCAAGAGATTTTAGAATATTTAAAAGGGCAAAAAATTTTTTATTTTGAAGATTTTAGTAATTTTTGTTCTAAGTTTTTACGCAATTCTTTTAGGGAAAATTTTAGTAATCCATTGCTTGAGAGATTTAAAAATGGAATTGCTTTTAGTTTGGAGCATTTAAGGCAAGAAAATGCAAAGGTAGAGAGATTTAGAATTCCAACTTTAGAAGTGTTTTGTGTGTTTAAAGATGGAAGTGTAGAACAAGCTGATAAGGCTTGTAAGTATTGTGGTGTTCTACTTTCGCGTGCGCAGAGAATTTTGCTATTAGAGCTTTTTAAAAAGGAATCTTTTTCAATAGTCGTGCAACATAAAGTGAGTATAGAAAAGTTAGAAAATAGAGTTTTTATCGCTCCTTTTAAGGAGCATTTAGAGATAATCCCAAAAGAGTTTAAAGAAAAATATCGTAAGCTCAAAATCCCAAAACGCTTTAGGGGATTTTTAGAAAATGCTAGAAAAAAAGATAAGCTTGAAGCAGTGTTGTCAATTCTAAAGGAGATATGATGGAGAAAATTTTGTTATTAAAAGACAATGTTGTTGGAGAAGATGGAGAGCTTGGAAAAAAACTTATGTTAAGTTTTTTAGGAACGCTTTTAACAAGAGAATCTTCTTTCAAAGAAATGTATTTATTAAATCGTGCGGTTTTGCTTGCTACCACAGATGATGAGGGTGTGGAGATTTTAAGGCGTTTAGAAGAAAAGGGTATGAAGATTTATTCTTGCCAGACTTGTTTGGGATATTTTAATGTTCTTGAAAATTTAAGAGTTGGTAGAGTTGGCAATATGCAAGATACTTTAAATGCGCTTTTAACGGAGAATGCCATTACACTTTAAGTAAAGGATCTAAGAAGTTTTGTAGTGCGTGCAGAGCGGATTGTTGATGAAGTTTGCTTGTAAGACAATCGCTTTTTTGGCTGTCATTGCAACCTGCCATACCACACGGAATACAGGGCATTTGCTCTTGATAAATGCAATGTTTTCCTATTTTTTGGATTCCACCTTTTTGGTTTTTATAGGGAAAATCTTGCAAGGAATTATCCCAAGGTCCCCAAACTTGTGTAAAACTTGGTCCAAAAAAAGCAAAAGTTGGAATCTCATTTGCAGCACTTAAGTGCATTATAGAAGTATCTACTCCAACAAATGCTTTAGACTTGGAGTTAAGCAAAGCAACTTCATCTAAAGCAAGATTGCCTGCGAAAATTATAGGTTTGCTTGCAGTTAGAGTTTGTATGGTTTGAATCTTTTGCGTTTCGCTTGGCGCAGCTGTTAGCACGCAAGGGATTTGATAGGTTTGTGTGATGAAATCCACAATTTTTGCACAAAAAGAATCTTCTAGGCATTTAAAATTCCAGTCGCTAAAAAAATGACAATGCACAAAATATTTGGGTAGATTTTTTAATTTAATGGAATCTTTGGCGATTTTTGGGCATACATATTTTTTAAGGATTGGAATTTCAAGGGCGCGTAAAGCATCGAGATTAGATTCAATATTGTGCTGTGGTTTGTAGCGTTTTATTTTGTGGGTGTAGAGATTTTTTGCCCAAAAACTTTTTGGTGGGAATCCAACACGCACTTTAGCACCGGTAAAAAACGCACTAAAGGCAGTGCGTTCTCCACCTGTAAGCCCAAGCACAATATCGTATTTTTGCATTCTTAAGGCAACAAGTAAAGAAAGATCAGATTTTAATCTAGAAAAAATCCCTTTAGGGCGTTTTAATGAAATGATTGTATTTAATAATGTGGAATCCAAAAGTCCTTCAGTGCCTGCATTAACAAGCATATCAATTTCACAATTTTCTCCAAAATGTGCCTTTAGGTTTTCAAAAAGAGGACTAGTGAGTAAAACATCACCAATTTTATTAAGTTTAATGATTAGAATTTTCATTATTCAATGCCTGTAAATTTCTGGATATTGATTTTTAAATTTTTTGTGAAACCATAACCACTCTTTTGGATTTTCTCTAATAATTTGTTCTAAAATATCACTTTGTAATTGCGTTAGAGATTGAATATCTGCTTGTAAATCTTGTGTTTTTTCAAATTCTAAAGGTGGAAATATTTTGATATTTATTTTTTTATAATCCTTAGAATATTCTGCGATAAAATGAACGATTTTTGCATCGTATTTTAAAGCAAGCAAAGAAGCAATAGGTGTGTGGCGGACATTTTTACCAAAAAATTTGACAAGCAATCCTTCATTTGAAGCGGTGTTTTGGTCAGTTACGATCCCAACAACACCACATTTTTTAAGAGCACGAATTAAACCGGTAGCTGCACCTTTTTTATCTAAAATTGTGATATTAAAACGCTCACGCACCCGTGTGAGATAAGAATTTACTAAGGCACTAGGTGTCATTCTAGCGACAGCTGTTATTTTATGGTCAAAAGTGCAGGTAAAAGCAGGAGTTGTGTATTCCCAGTTTCCAAAATGTGCGGTAACAAAGACGATTTTTTGATGATTTTGCAAAAGATCAGCAATGATTTCAGGTTTATCAATGTTAATGGTATCTAAAACCTTTTTTTTACTACTGACTGCAAGCATAAAAAAATGGATGCTATTATAAACTAAATTCAAATAGTTTGTTTTTAAAATTTCCTGTTTTTTTTCTTCTGATAGCGATCCATTGTAAGCAAAATCAAGATTTTTAAGCAAATCAAGTTTGCGTTTGGAATCCAAAAGATAAAGAATAAAAGCAATAGCTCTAGCAAAATTTAAACGCAAAAAATGCGGAAGATATAGAAAGAAATATCCTAAGGTATTTAAAAATAAAAAAAGAAATTTTTGTTTAATAAAAGGAGTTTTTTGCACTAAATCTCCTGGTTTAAAAGCTGTTCTACAAGCTTTAAAATCGCATTTGGAGAGATAGTTTTGATGCTAAAATCGTTTTTATCATAATTTGCATTAGGATTTGCGCTTAAAGAGAGATTTTGCGGTGTGTTAAGATTAAAACGTTCGCTTGGAGTTGCGCCAAAAAGTGTTAAAGATGGACGCCTTAAAGCCCACGCTAAATGTGTAATCCCTGTATCTCCACCGATTACTAAATCCATTTGCGCAACTAGACTTTTAATTTGTGTTAAACTTAGACTATGTGCGTGTTGAAAATTTGCATTTTTTGGAATCTGTATTGGATTTTTTGTTAAAAATATTGGTGTGTATCCTTTAGCGTTTAGTAGTTTTGTGAGTTCTAAAAAATTTTCTAAAGGATAAGTTTTATTAGGTTTTGAAGTTTCAAGCACGCAAAGAATCTTTTTTTGAAATTTTAAAAGAAATGAGAACTCCATAGGTTTAACGCCTAAAAATTGCCCTGGGGATTTTAGGGTTTCAAGGCTTGGAGTGGGTAAATTAAAAGCACCAAAGGCTAAGGTGGCATTACGCAGGAGAATATGGCTAGAATAAGGGATTGGAATCTTTTTGCTATAAAAGAATTTTGCAAGAAATTCTTTAGGAGTTTGGAATCCAAAAAGAGATTTTGTCTTTAAGGATTTTGCTACAAGAGCAGATTTTATAAGTCCTTGCATATCAAGAACAATATCAAAGGATTCTTTATTTAGGGCTTTATGGATTGCGAGCAAGGCTTTTAAATCTTTAGAATGTATAGCATTTTTTAATGGTAGTGCGATGAGTTGATGAATATATGGGGAATCTTCTAAAATTTCTTTAAAAGCAGAATCTACAATCCAACTAAGACGGATTGTGCAGTGTGCATTAAGAACTTTAAGTAGGCTTGGTAAAATGCTAGCGCTATGGATAATATCCCCCATAGCACTTAAACGCACAATTGCAAGATTTAGAGCTTTGGACATTATTGCCCCTTAGAGCTTGTAAGGGCAAGCTGTGAAAGTGGGCTAGGAAGTGTGAGTTTTTTTAGCTTTTCTTGCACAAGGTAGGAGACGTTTGGGTGTGTGATTTGCAGTGTGTAGCCATTTAATCCTTCAAAGAGCATAAAATGAAAGTCGCGTGGTTTTTCATTTTGGCTTAAAATTTCACTTAATGCTACAAAAAAACTAAGGATTTTTAGGATTTGCAAGTTTGGGAGTAACTCTAAATAAGAGAGAGAGTCTGGAATCTTTTTGCCTGCATAACGCACAATTGTAGCAATAAGCAAGCGTTCTTGATGTGTTAAGCCGTAATTTAGAGCATTTAATAAGATATAATCACTATGATAGCCTTTCTCATAAAAGTTAAGTGCAATCCCAATATTGCAAAGTTCTGCGCTTATGTTTAGATGTTTTTTATAGTTTTGTGGAATAAGATCTAGATTTTCTTGTGCGTTAAAAAGACGCATAGCTAAAAGTTTTTGCGCATTAGATTGCGTTGGATTTTTTTGGAATCTATCTTTTAAATTGCGCACACTAGGATTAAAGTTTGGCGGAAAATGTCCATTTTCATTGCGTAATAAGTCATTTAAAAATACACCTTCTCTTACGCCAACACCACTTGTTACAACGCTTTGTGCGCCAAAATGCAAAAGAGCTAGATGAAAGATTAATGCGCCACCTTGTATGGAGTCAATGCGATCTTCTTTGATACCTAGTTTTGGAAGATCACTGGGCTTTGCGGAATAAATTGCGCGGAAAAACTCTGTGTGGCTAAAAAAATCATATTCAAAGGCATGCAGTGTATCAATTGGATATTCAATGCGCTTTTGGATTGTTTTGCTAAGTGCTCTTGCTGTGCCACCGATTCCAAAAATGCGTTTATGTAGAAAATGTTTTGGGAGATTATGGAGTGCATTTTGAACGAAGTCCTTTGCACCTTTTAAATCTCCTTTATCCAAAAAAAGTTCTTTTAAACGGATTGTGCCAATATCCAATGAGATTTTATCAATGATTTTATGGTTTTCAATAAGTGCGCATTCTGTGCTACCGCCACCAATATCAATAGTGATCCCACTAGCATAAGGCAAAAGATTTAACGCGCTTAATGCGCCAAAATAAGCTTCTTGTTCTCCACTTATGACTTTAATTTTTAAACCAATGTTGCGTGCAAGTTTTAAAAACTCTGTTTTGTTTGGCGCATCACGCACTGCTGAGGTTGCTACACATAGAATCTTGCGCGCTTTATGAGTTTTTGCAATGCTCAAAAAGTCTTTTAATGCACAAATTGCACGCTCCATAGGAATAGGCTGTAAGTAGCCATTGTGCGCATAAGTGGATTCTGAAATCCTAACTTTACTCTTTGTTTCATAAAGGAGATGGAATCCTAAATGGCTAGTTTTTTCAAAGATTGCCATTCTTACAGAATTTGAACCAATATCAATGATGGCAGTGATTTTTGCCATTACTTATAGCCTTTAGTCTTCTTTATGGATTTGTGAATGCTTAAATTTTAATTCTTCAAGCGTCTCTACATTATCAGGATCTGGAATAATCGCATCCACAGGACACACAGACAGACAAGCGGGCTCATCATAAAAACCAAAGCATTCTGTGCAACGCTCAGGATCAATAGTGTAATAAGGATCCCCTTCTTCTATGGCTTCATTTGGACATTCTTCGCGACAAGCATCACAGGCAATACATTCTTCATTAATCATTAATGACATAAAAAACTCCACAAGTTAAAATGAAATGTAGCATTTAACTAAAATAATCTAAAATTAAGCTTAAAAAATTTATTTTTTGATGATTTGCGCATCAAGCGTGTTGATAATAGATGAATTAAAATTTTCTTTGGATAGACTTGAGATTAGGATTTTTTGTTTGGGGACTAGAGAAATAAGTGAAAAAGTTTCATTAAGATTTAAAAGATCTGCTTTTGCAAAAATTGCTTTTGTTAAATCCTCTTTGGATTCTATGCAAAAGATTCTTTCTAGCCCTAGTTTTAATGCGTATTGACTAAGTTCTTTAAGTGTTTTTTGCTCTAAATATTTTGGATAAAGCATTACGCAATCTACACCATAAACAAGGGCTTCTAAAAGTTGGTAAGAATCCAAAATTAAAAAATCATAAATTAAGGGGGTATTGACATAGCGTCTAAGGTAAGTTGTAAGTTCTAATGATTCTGTAATAAAGGCTTTAACATCTTTTTCAAGCTCTTTTGCATGCAATAAAAAATCTTCATTATCAATAAGCATATAAATTGTATGAAGTGCATTTGTGCGTTTTAAATCCAATGGGCGGGGTTGGTAGGGAGTGTAGGCAAGGCTTTTGCCAAGCCATTGCATATCAAAGCTTTGTTTTTTTACTGCAATTGCTTCTTTGATTTTTGTAATTTTCACACCCTTAAATTCTTGCAAAGAAAATCCTAGAAACTAATTTCTTTAATATCTGCAATGCTTAAAAACTCTTTATAAATGCGAGCAATGAGATGTTTGCGGTTATTTTTAAAATCTTCGTCAGGAGCATTTACAAGCACTTTATCGAAAAAGCGTTCTAAAATTGGACTTAAGCTTAGAAGAGATTCTAAGTGTTTTGTATAATCATTGCTTTTGCAGAGTTTAAAACTATTGTAGAGTTCTATTTCTTCACTAGCTAGAAGTTTGTCTTCTTTGATGGGGAGTTCTCCTGTTAAATCAACTTCTTTTGTAATGTTGGCTAGGCGTTTAAAAGTTTGCGTTAAAAGTTGTTTATCTTGATTTTTTAATGCAGAATCTAAAGCTACTAATTTTTGAAAAATCTGCACTAAATCGCGTTCATTTGTGGCTAAAACAGCACGCAAGAGTGATGGATTGAATTCTAATGTGGAATCTAAACGCTCTAAAATAAAGTTTTCTAGCGTGTCTATATCAAAATCTTTGTAAGATTTTTTAAGGGTTTGTAAAACTTCTCTTAAGTGAAAAGGCAAACGGAAATGCAAGACGATTTTAATGATTCCATTTGCGGCACGGCGCAAAGCAAAAGGATCGCGTGAGCCACTTGGGATTTTGCCAACGCTAAAGAGTCCTAAAAGATTATCAAGCTTATAAGCAAGCGCGATAATGGCACTTGTGAGATTTGATGGCAAAGCACTTTCTTCAGAGTTTGGTAGATATTGTTCTTTGATTGCAAGTGCAACGCGATCTTCATAGCGCAGTGCTTTAGCATAGTAATATCCCATAATTCCTTGTAATTCTGTAAATTCATAGACCATTTCACTCATTAAATCGGCTTTGCTAAGTAAGCTTGCTTGATCTAAGATCTCAAAAGTTAATCCTAGATTTTGCTCTTCTTTTTGTAGATTCTCTTTAAATAAATCTCCTAAAACCCTAACAATTAAGCGTTCTCTCTCAGTTTTATCCCACATTGAGCCTAAGCCCTCTACAAAAGTTACTTCTTTTAATTTTTCTGGCATAAAACCATTTTTTAAGTCATTGTGGTAGAAAAATAGTGCATCTTCTAAGCGTGCGCGTAAAACTTTAATATTGCCTGCGATGATTTCTTTTGGGTTTTTGCTCAAAGTGTTTGAAACTAGGATAAATCCGTGGTGAAGCTTGTTGTTTTTATAGGTTGCAAAATAGCGTTGATTGACTTTCATTGAAGTGATAATGCAAGGAGCCGGGAGCTCTAAGAAGTGTGCGCTAAACTCTCCAAAAAGTGCAGTAGGATATTCTGTAATTGCTACAACTTCATTGAGTAAATCTTGATCAATTTCTACTTGGAGATTTTGGGTTTTTTCAATTTCTGTGATCGCCTTTAAAATTCTATTTTTGCGTGCATTTTGATCTAAAATAACTCCATTGTCTTCTAAGGTTTGTAAATAAGACTCTAAAGAGCTTACATCAAAAGGTTCAAAGCTTATATTGCGATGCACATAAGTTTGTGCTTTTGCTTCTATGCCATAGAGTTTTAAGGGGGTGAGTTTGGAATCTAAAAGACATAAAATCCAAGAAATAGGGCGAATGAAAGATTCTTTTAGGCTTCCCCATCGCATTGTTTTTCCGAAATTTAGCGATTCTAAAAATTCTTTCACGATTGCTTCTAATAGTGCGCTAGAAGAGAGTTGTTCTGCGTTTTTTTGGCAATAAAGAATTTCCTTTCCGTCTTTTTGTATAATTTGTGCATTCTTAGGATCTATCCCACATTTTTTAAAAAATCCTAATGCAGCTTGTGTTGGTGCATTATCTTTGTAAGCAATACTTAAAGGCGGTCCGAAAAACTCTAAAGTTTCAGCACTTTGAAGATTTGGAAATTCTTTTGCAATAATAACCAAGCGGCGCGGCGTGTAATAAAACTCAAATGCGCAATTTAAGCGGTTCGCTTCTAAAATTTTTTGAAATTTATTTTTAATATTTGGCAATTCTGCTAAAAATGGAATTGCTGGTAATTCTTCTGTGCCAATTTCAAGCAAAAGTGGGCAAGTCTGTAACGCAGTTGTCATTTTCTACCTTCTAAAAAAATTCCAAAATTGTAACAAAACAAAAGCTAAAAAACCCTAAAAGTGATTAAAAACTGCATTTGGTGTTGTATAATTTTAAAGAAGTGAAAATAGGGGGGGGTATCAATGGAGTGGCTGACACAATGGAATGAGAATTACTCTCTTGGAGTATTGTTTTTTGGCGTGTTGATTTGTTTAGTTTGGGGGGTGATTTATTTTGCAAGTCAGTACAGACAATTAAGAGGTGCGTTAAATAAAAGTCAAAAACTTGTCAGCGAACTTCAAAGTAAAAGAGAAGCGGTTGAGATTTTAAGTAAAGAACTTGCATTTCAAATTGAACAAGAAGTAGCACAGCGTTTAAAGAGTGATTATACATATGATTATTTGTTTGAGAGTAGCTTAAATGCTATCATTATTGCTGAAGATGAAGATTTAAAAATCATTAAATATAATGGTTCTGCATCTAATCTTTTTGGGATTGAGATGCTAAATTATAATGTTTTAGAGCTTTTTAAAGAAGCAGAATGTAAGCGTTTTATTTTAGAAAAAATTGATCGATTAAAACAGAGTAAGGGACGTCAAAATTTTCGTATGCATTTGCAGACAATCAATGCGATAATACCAGTGATGATATCAATCAATTTCTTAGAGTTTGCGCAAAAGACAACTTTGTATTTTACTTTTATTGACATCTCGGATATAGAAAAATTAGAAGAAGAGTTACAAAATAAACATTTAATGCTTGCACAAAAAACCAAAGATGAAGAAATGGGCAGAATGTTAGGTAATGTTGCTCATCAGTGGAAGCAGCCGTTAAATGCGCTTTATTTAGTGTGTCAAAACTTAAAAGAAATGCGTTCTTTAGGAATGCTTAATGATGTTGAGTTTGAGAAGTATTTGCAAATTATGATAGAACAAATCAAATTTATGTCAAATACTATTGATGCATTTCGCTCCTTCTATATTCCTTCTAAAGAGAAAGAAGAGTTTGAAGTCTGTTCTGTGATTCAAAATACTTTAGATTTATTTTATAGTATTTTGGATAATAATATTTCTATAAAATTTTTATCCTGTAAGGATAAAAAACATTTAAAGGTTAATATTATTAAAAGCGAATTTCAAAATATCATTATTATATTAATAGATAATGCAATTGAAGCAATTAAGGATAGGTTAAAGAAAAAAGAGATTAAAGAAGGAAAGATTACAATCCGTTGTGCATTGGAAGAAAATATCGCTGGTTCAAAGGTTTGTGTGCTTTATATAAAGGATAATGGTGGTGGAATCCATACGGATATTGCAAGAAAAGTGTTTGATAAGTTTTTTACAACAAAGAAGAGCGGAACAGGGATTGGACTTTATATGGTGCAAATGTTTTTAGATTCTATGCAAGGCAGAATCTCTTTTATTAATGAAAAAGATGGAGCAGAGTTTAAGGTGGAACTACCATTAAATTATAAAAATAAGAAAGATAAAGCTTACAAAAACGATAGAAATGATGTTTTTTAACAAGCATTTTAGTGGAGTTAATTTACAATCTCATAATTGTTTAGAGACGATATTGTAATTTTCAGATTTCAAATCAGGAGAGAATAATGCTAAAGACTATCCATTCTAAAATTATTGTGATGATTGTTGGTTTTTTGTTGGTTTTGCTAGCAATGGTTTATTACAATTTACAAAATGGATTTAGTAGTATTGCAAAAAGTAGCTCTACAAGGGAATTACATCAGCTCAATGCAATGCTGACAGAGGGACTAAAGGTTGCAATGAATACAGGAGATCCAGTTGTGATTGGAGATTTTATTCAGGGCTCTAAAAAGGTTAATGGAATCGCAAATTTAGAAATTTTTCCAGCACAAAATGTGATTGAATTAATGGGGTTACAAAAAGAATTAACAACAAGGACGGAAATTTTAAAGGTTTTTGAAAGCAAAAAGGAGCTCATTAGAACCTACAAAAAAAATGATGATGAGGGTTTTTTGATGGCAAAGCCGATTTTGGCAGAAGAGGCGTGTGTGATGTGTCACGCGACTTCACAAGTTGGTGATGTGCTTGGAGTATCAGAAATGCAAATTTCAACAAAGGAGTTAATGCAAGATTCTAATACTGTGCGTAATAACATCATTTTTTTAATGGCAGGAGTTGGAGTTGTTGCGTTATTTTTGCTACTTTTATTGTTTAATCGTTGGGTATTTTATCCCATTTCAAATCTAACAAAAGTTGCATTTGATTTAGCGCAAGGAGATGGAGATTTAACGAAGCGTTTGCCTGTAAAAAATGAAGATGAAATTGCAAAAGCAAGTGCATATATTAATCGCTTTATTCAAAAAATTGGAAGCACAGTGTGTAGCGCAAAGGATATTAGTCATCAAAATATTACACAATCTCATCAGCTTTTTAGTGCTTCAAATGAGATTGATTTACGCATTAATCGTTCTGTTGAAGTTGCAAGAGATAGTGCACATCTCGGTAAAGAAATAGAAGAAATGCTAAATGCTGCAAAAGATTTAGTGCAACTTAGTGCAAAAGATATTCAAGAATCTTCTATACAACTTGCTGAGACGAAAAAGCTTTTATTGAAAGTGGCAAATAATGTGCAAGAAAATGTGAGTGTTGAGCATAATATTGCAGAACATTTGGAGCAAAGTGCGCAAGAAACAGATAAAATTAAAGATGTTTTAACTATTATTGCAGAAATTGCCGATCAAACAAGTTTGCTAGCTCTTAATGCAAATATTGAAGCAGCGCGTGCAGGTGAGGCTGGTCGTGGTTTTGCTGTGGTGGCTGATGAAGTAAGAAAGCTTGCTGAACGCACACAAAAAAGTTTAGGAGAAATTAATGCTGTGGTTAATATGATTATTCAATCTATCACAGATGCAAATAATGCAATGCGCGCAAATATTCAGAAAATCGTTAGTGTTGCTGATGATTCAATAGAGGGGACAGAAATTTTAGAAACTAGTACACAATCTCTTGAAGCAGCAGTAAAAGCTTCTGTTGAAGCTTTAGAAAAGACAAATACGCTTTTTAATGCAATGCAAACCGTGCTAAAACAAATCGGTGAGGTTGATAAACTTACAAATGATAATAGTGAGGCTGTGCATATGATTAGTGCAATTTCAAAAGAAATGGCAGAAAAAGCAAAATTATTAAATACACAGCTTGATTCTTTTAAGTGCTGATTGAATATTTGTGTAATTTTGCTTATGTGGCTTAATTTTAAGTTAATGTTAGTTAGAATTTCACACTTTTATGTGTAATTATAATTACAACTTTGTAATTATTGATTAAAAAGCTGATTTTTAGATAAGGAAAACAATGAAAAAAACACATGCAATATTTTCTAAAACACTTTTAGGTTTAATGTGTGGTGCATTGCTTCTAACAGCTTGTTCTAAAGAAGAAAACGCACAAGCAATGCAGAAAAATGTAGTAATTCCAGTTAGCACCTATAACGTTAAAACTGCTGATATTCCTGTAAGTTTTGAGTTTCCAGCAAAACTTGAAAGTTTGCAAAGTGTGGATATTTATGCGCGAGTAGAAGGGACATTGCTTGAACAGCATTTTATAGAAGGTGGGATTGTGAAGCAGGGAGATAAACTTTTTAAAATTGATCCTTCTAAGTATCAAGCAACTTATAATATGGCGCAAGCGCAACTTCTCTCTGCGCAAGCAACTTTTAGAGCAGCAAGTCGTGATTGGAAGCGTGCGCAAAAACTCTTTAAAGAAAAAGCACTTAGCCCCAAAGAATACGATTCTGCACAATCTGCATTTGAAAATGCAAATGCAGCAGTTGCAAACGCAAGAGCAAGTTTAAATATAGCTAAGATTGATCTAGACTACACAGATGTGCTAGCAACTGCTAGTGGAAAAATTAGTATGAAACGCTATGATATTGGGGATTTAGTAGGAGTGGTTGGTAGTAATAATGTGCTAACAACTATTACACAGCTTGATCCAATTCACGCGGAATTCTCAATTCCAAGCAATGATTATTATTTTGTGCGCACGCTTAATCAAGAAAATGTAAGTGTGCATTATATTTTACCTGATGGGAGCAAATATGCAAAAGAAGGCAAAATTGACTTTATTGATAGTGTGATCGACTCTACAACTGCTACAATTAAGGCGCGTGCATTAGTGGAGAATCCAGATCATTTATTAATCCCCGGAGAGTTTTCGCGCATTAAGCTAGAAGGATTTGTTTTGGAGGATTCTATTGTGATTCCACAAAATGCTTTAATGCAAGATGCTAAGGGAAGTTATGTATTTAAAATTGTTGAAGGTAAAGCGCAGACAGCTTATATTACTATTGGACATACTATAGGAAATAATGTGGTGGTTAAAAGTGGATTAAGTGATAATGATGTGATAATTACAAGTCAACTTATTAAATTGCGTCCGGGTGCATTAGTTGCGCCAATGCAGCAAAATGTTCAATAAGGAATTGTAAATGTTTTCAAAATTCTTTATTAATCGTCCTGTTTTAGCGATGGTAATGTCTATTATTATTGTAATTGCAGGCTCGCTGTCAATTTTCTCTCTTGCAGTAGAAGAATATCCACAAGTTACTCCACCACAAGTTGTTGTGCAAGCAACTTATCCCGGAGCTAGCGCAGAGGTGATTTCAACAGGTGTAGCAAGTGTTTTAGAGAATAGCATTAATGGAGTTGAAGGAATGTTGTATATGCAATCTACCGCAACTTCTAGTGGTGCATTATCCATTAATATTTATTTTACAAACGAAACAGATCCTGATCAAGCAACGATTAATGTTAATAACAGAGTACAAGGAGTTTTAAGTCAGTTACCCCAAGAAGTGCAGAGAATGGGAGTTACTGTTGAGAAGCGTTCTTCCACAATTCTTGCAGTGTATTCACTCTCATCAGATACTCCAAGTCACGATGCAATCTTTATTGCGAATTATGCAATGATTAATATTTTGGACGAGTTGAAGAGAATCCCAGGTGTTGGTGATGCATCGCTTTTTAGTCGTTCAGAATATTCTATGCGTATTTGGCTTGCTCCTGATAAACTTACGAAGTATAATTTGACTCCTGCTGAAGTGATTGCTACAATCCAAGAACAAAACTCTCAATTTGCAGTGGGTGCATTTGGACAAGAACCTACAAGAAAAGATTTGGATTTTACTTATTCTGTAACAACACAAGGACGTTTTACGAGCGCGGAAGAATTTGGGGAGATTTTAATTCGCACAAATCCCGATGGTTCATCGTTGCGCTTAAAGGATGTCGCTAAGGTATCTTTGGGTGCGGAGGATTATAGTGTCAATGCTTTTTATAATGGCAAGCCAGCAGTTGCTTTTGGTGTGTTTTTGCAACCTGGAGCAAATGCGCTTAATGTTGCAGAAAATGTGAGTGCAAAACTAGAAGAATTGTCTAAAAACTTCCCTGATGGATTGGAATATGCAATCCCTTATGATACAACGGCATTTGTTGATGTTTCTGTAAAAGAAGTGATTAAGACTTTTATTGAAGCCATTGTTTTAGTTGTAATTGTAATTTATTTCTTTTTGCAAAATTTTAGGGCGACAATTATCCCAGTGTTAGCTGTACCCGTATCTATTATTGGTGCATTTGCGGGAATGTATCTTTTGGGATTTTCTATTAATCTTTTAACGCTTTTTGGTTTGATTCTTGCTATTGGAATTGTTGTTGATGATGCGATTATTGTGATTGAAAATGTTGAGCGGTTAATTCACGATGAAAAACTCTCTGTGAAAGAAGCAACAACAAAGGCTATGGAAGAGATTGCAAGTCCTGTAATTGCAATTGTTTTGGTATTATCAGCAGTATTTATTCCTGTGGCATTTATTGGTGGATTTGCAGGAGAAATTTATAAACAATTTGCAATTACGATTGTCATTTCCGTTGTGATTTCTGGTTTTGTAGCATTAACGCTTACTCCGGCTTTGTGTGTTTCTTTGCTTGAAGCACGAGAACCTAAGCCATTTTGGCTTGTAAAAAAATTTAATGTTTTCTTTGATTGGCTAACTTATCAATTTACTCAAAAAGTTGCACACGCAATTCGTCGTGGGACATTATATGTTATTTTATTTGTAGGTCTTATTGGAATTACCTATGGATTATTTACACGTGTTCCAACTGGTCTTGTTCCTTCAGAGGATAAGGGAGTTTTATTGATTTCTATGAAACTTCCACCAGCAACAGCGCTTAGCAAGACAACAGATGTTGCTTCTTTTATGGAACAAACGGTCAGAAATCATCCTGATACTGAAGCAATTATGGCTCTTGCAGGATATGATTTGCTTTCAAGTGCAGTTAGAACATTTGGGGGAGCAGCTTTTGTGAAGTTAAAAGATTGGGATTTGCGCAAAGAAGACAATCAACATTCACAAGAAATTGCAAATTCGCTAACAGGGCAATTAATGCGGAATCCTAATGCAATTATTTTTGCCCTTAATCCTCCGCCTATTATGGGGCTTAGCCTAACAGATGGTTTTGAGATGTATGTGCAAGATAGAACGGGAGGTTCTATTGAAAATTTACAAAAATATACGCAAGAGATTTTACAAAAAGCATCGCAAAGGCAAGAGCTAACAAGTATTAGAACAACGCTAAGTGCTGATGTGCCACAATATAATGTGCAACTTGATAGAGAAAAAGCTAAGTCTTTAGGGGTTAATATTAATGATGTATTTTCAACGCTACAAGCAACCTTTGGTTCTTATTATGTTAATGATTTTAATCTTTATGGGAGAACTTATAAGGTTAATGTGCAATCTGATGGTGCTTTTAGAGAGAGTCCAGAGGATTTGCGTAATGTCTATGTGCGTTCAGAAAATGGAGAGTTGGTGCCAATTAGTGCGCTTGTAACCTTCAAGAGAATTGTTGCCCCAGATATTTTAGAACGTTTTAATCTCTTTCCAGCGGCGAAATTAATGGGAGATGCAGCACCTGGATATTCTTCAGGAGATGCTTTAAAAGCGATTGAAGAAGTGGCAAAAGAAGTTTTACCAGAGGGTTATACGATTGCTTGGTCTGGAACTTCTTATCAAGAAAAAGCAAGTAGCAATACAGGTTCTCTTGCCTTTATTTTTGGCTTGATTTTTGTCTTTTTGATTTTAGCAGCACAATATGAGAGATGGCTTATGCCTATGGCTGTTTTAACGGCTGTTCCTTTTGCAGTTTTTGGAGCGATTTTAGCAACTTGGCTTAGGGGTTTAAGTGCAGATATTTATTTTAATATCGGACTTGTAATGCTAATTGCACTTGCTGCGAAAAATGCAATTTTAATTATTGAATTTGCAATGCAAGCTAGAGAAGTGGAGGGTAAAGATATTTATGATTCTGCTATTGAAGCGGCGCGTCTTAGATTTCGCCCTATTGTGATGACTTCTTTGGCATTTACCATTGGAGTATTACCGCTCGCTGTTAGCACAGGTGCAGGAGCAGCGAGTCGCCACGCCATAGGTACAGGCGTGATTGGAGGAATGCTTGCAGCAACCTTTATTGCAACTTTCTTTATCCCTTTGTTTTATACTTATTTTGCGCGTTTTAGTGAATTTATTGCAAATTTAAGGAGAAAAAATGCATCCTAAAATTTACAAAATTGGTTTAAGTTTTGTTGCACTTTTAGCGTTAGGTTTTAGCGGTTGTTCGCTGTCTCCTAAATATTCACAGCCTATTACAAATCTCCCAGATTCCAAAGAATCCTTACAAAAATCTCAAAATTTTGAGATTAAAGAGAAGTGGTGGGAAGATTTTGGGGATACGCAGTTAAATGCTTTTGTAGAAGAAGCGTTGGTAAATAATTATGATTTACTTATTGCAATGGAGCGTATAGAGCAAGCACGCGCACAATGGGGGTATGCAAGAAGTGATCGTTATCCTAGTTTAGATGTTAAAGGGGAGGCAACACGGAATCGTAAAAATTTAAATTTAGGACAAAGAGAAAATTATAATAATTTTTCTTTAAGTGCAGTGCTTAGTTTTGAGCTTGATTTGTGGGGAAGAGCTAGAGATGCAGATAGAAGTGCTTTGGCGAAATTGCTTGCAATTAAGGCAAATGGAGATATGGTGCGTTTAAGCTTGATTGCAAATGTAATGCAGAGCTATTTTGGTGTTTTAACGCTTAATAATCAGGTGCAAATTTCTCAAAATACATTAAAGAGTCGCACGCAAAATTATGAATACCGCAAAAAAGAATTTGAAGCAGGAAAGATTTCAGAGATTGATATGCAGCAAGCAAAATCTGAAATGGCAAGTGTTCAAGCGCAATTACAGAGCCTTTTAATGGAGCAAAATTCTGCACAAAGTGCATTTTTAATCCTTTTAGGACGCGATGGTAAAGGGGTGTTTGAAAATGCGATTCCAACTTCACCGCAAACTTTAGTAGATACTCCAAGCATACAAGCAGGTTTGCCATCAAGTATTTTGCAAAAACGCCCGGATATTGAAGCAGCAGAGCAGAATCTAAAGGCGGCAAATTTTTCTATTGGTGTTGCGCGTAGTGCGTATTTCCCAACGATTTCTTTAACGGGACTTCTAGGTTATGCAAGCCCAGAATTAAATGAGCTTGTAAGAACTTCAAATTCTACTTGGAATTTTGGTGGGAATTTCATAGGGAATCTTTTGGATTTTGGTAGAACAAGATCAAATGTAAAACTGGCAAAATCACAATATAAAGAGATGTTATTTATTTATGGAAAGACCTTACAGACAGCATTTGGAGAAGTTAGGGAAAGTTTGTTTAATGTGCAAATGACACGGGAGCGATTAAATAGCTTAAAGGATCAGGTTGAAGCATTAAGACGCACGCTAGAGCTTGCAAGCTTGCGTTATGAGGAAGGTTATACAAATTATCTTGAAGTTTTAAGCACGCAAAGTGCGTTGTTTGCTGCAGAACTAGAACAAGAGGGAGCAAGATTGGAATCTCTAAGCGCAACGATTGGTTTATATAAGGCATTTGGCGGAGGATGGGATAAAAGGAAATTTGAAGAATCCAAAAATTGATCGTGGATTAAAACAGAATCCAAGATCTATTATAAGCAAAAATTATAGATTTTTAGGTTAAATTTCTACCTCTCAAATCTCAAAGAGAAAGGATGAAGTTATGGAGCAAAAGTTTAGGATTGAACACGATACAATGGGTGAAGTCAAAGTCCCTGATGAGAGATATTGGGGTGCGCAAACAGAGCGAAGTTTTGAGAATTTTAAGATTGGGATTGAAAAAATGCCAAGAGTTTTAATCTATGCTTTTGCAAATCTTAAGAAATCTCTAGCAATCGTTAATCATAGTCTAGGCAAGCTTGATGAAGCGCGCAAAAATGCAATTGTGCAAGCTTGCGATGAGATTGTAGCAGGCAAGTTTGATGATAATTTCCCTCTTGCAATTTGGCAGACAGGTTCTGGCACGCAAAGCAATATGAATATGAACGAAGTTATTGCAAATCGCGCCACAGAGATTGCAGGATATGATTTTAGAAAAGAGAAGTTTATTCATCCAAACGATCATGTTAATATGTCACAAAGCTCTAATGATACATTTCCAACGGCAATGAGTATTGTTGCAGTAGAGCAGGTTGTTAATAAGTTGATTCCATCACTTGAAAAATTAAGTGCAACTTTAGGTAAAAAAGCACAAGACTTTAGAGAAATTATTAAAATTGGACGCACACATTTACAAGATGCAACACCTTTGACGCTAGGGCAGGAGTTTAGTGGATACCATTCTATGTTAGAACATTCCAAAGAGCAAATTTTAGCAAGTTTGCCTACATTAAGGGAGTTGGCTATTGGTGGAACAGCGGTAGGAACAGGCTTAAATGCGCATCCGCAACTTAGTGAGAAAGTGAGTGCAGAATTAACAAAAATGCTAGGCATTGAATTTGTTTCAAGTCCTAATAAATTCCACGCATTAACAAGCCACGATGCTATTACTTTTACGCACGGAGCAATGAAAGGTTTGGCGGCAAATTTAATGAAAATTGCAAATGATATTAGATGGCTTGCAAGTGGTCCTAGATGTGGTCTTGGTGAGCTTAGGATTCCAGAAAATGAACCTGGAAGTTCTATTATGCCCGGCAAGGTTAATCCTACGCAATGTGAAGCTTTGACAATGGTAGCTGTGCAGGTTATGGGAAATGATACAGCAATTGGAATTGCTGCAAGTCAAGGAAATTTTGAATTAAATGTTTTTAAGCCAGTAATTATTTATAACTTTTTGCAAAGTTTAGATTTACTTGCTGATGCAATGCATTCTTTTAATATCCATTGCGCAGAAGGTATTGAGCCAGAGTTGGAAAAAATTGATTATAATTTACATCATTCATTAATGCTTGTAACTGCTTTAAATCCGCATATTGGCTATGAAAATGCTGCAAAAATTGCTAAAAACGCACACAAAAAGAAAATCTCTCTAAAAGAAAGTGCATTGGAGTTAGGCTTAGTTAGTGAAGAAGACTATAATAAGTGGATTGATCCTAGTAAAATGATTGGACCAAAAGCTTAAAAGTAGAATCCAAAAGGGTTTTTGCCCTTTTGTTAAAATCCGATTCCAACTTTTAAAATTAATCTAAAAATTTTCTTAAAGTTGGAATCCATTTTTAGGTTGTTTTTAGAAAGTTTCTTTAAATTTTATAAAAACTACAAAAATACAATTTTTTTAACCCTTCTATTAATAAAACTTCCTTATAATTTCAAAATTTTTAAACATTTGGAGTTTTTATGTCTATTCCAACATTGCAAGAAGCACTCAAATTTGATAAAGATGGTATTCAAGCATTAAAAAATACATTAAGAGAAAATATTGAAGCAAGCGATTTAAACGCTTATGTAGGCACACTAGAAGATAGTGATACTAGTCTTTTACCTATTGCTATTAAGGATAATATTAATGTTAAAGATTGGGAAATCACTTGTGGAAGCAAAATTTTAAAAGGATACATCGCACCTTATGATGCCACAGTTGTTGAAAATCTAAAGTGCAAGGGCTTTGCGCCTTTTGGACGCACAAATATGGACGAATTTGCAATGGGTAGCACAACAGCTAGTAGTTGCTATGGCAAAACGCTAAATCCTAGAAATAAAGACAAAGTTCCAGGTGGCAGTAGTGGTGGAAGTGCAGCAGCAGTCGCAGGTGGAATTGCGCTTGCAGCACTTGGAAGTGATACAGGTGGGAGCATTAGACAGCCTGCTAGTTTTTGTGGTTGTGTGGGTTTAAAGCCAACTTATGGAAGAGTGAGTCGTTATGGGCTTGTTGCATATAGCTCAAGTTTAGATCAAATTGGACCTATCACACAAAATGTAACGGATTGCGCATTGCTTTTTGACGCAATTGCAGGTTATGATAAAATGGATTCCACAAGCGCAAATTTGGAATCTCCAAAAACTTTTTCGAATTTAAATCCACAAAGAAAACTGAAAATTGCAATTTTGCCGGAGTTTTTAAAAGATGCAGATTCTAATATTCAAAATACCTATCAAAAAACCATTAGCGTGTTAAGTCAAAATGGGCATACAATCCTTGAAAAACAAATGTTAGATACTAGTTATATGATCGCTGCATATTATGTGATTTGTACGGCTGAAGCAAGTTCAAACTTGGCGCGTTTTGATGGGGTGCGTTATGGAAGAAGAGCAAAGGATTTAAGCAATCTTAAAGAATTATATCTTAAAACGCGCTCAGAAGGTTTTGGAGATGAAGTTAAGCGCAGAATTTTGCTTGGTTCTTTTGTGCTAAGTAGCGGATATTATGATGCTTATTACATTAAAGCACAAAAGGTGCGCACACTAATTGCTAAACAATACAATGCAATTTTACAAGATTGCGATGTGATTTTATCTCCTGTTGCGCCAAGTGTTGCTTTTGGATTTGATGCGTGCAAGACGCCATTGCAAATGTATCTAGAAGATATTTATACCATTGGTGTAAATTTAGCTGGTTTGCCTGCAATCTCTTTGCCTGTGGATAGTGATGCGGGCTTGCCTATTGGAATGCAATTGATTGGAAAGGCTTTTGATGAGCAGACACTTTTGGATATTGCATTGCATTTAGAAAATACATTAAAATAAGGAGTTTTTATGAGAATTAGAGCGCGCGCATTAACTTTTGAAGATGTTTTATTGGTCCCTGCATATTCTGAAATTCTACCTAAAGAAGTTTCTTTGCAAACAAAATTTTCGCGTAATATTACCTTAAATGCCCCTCTTGTTTCTGCAGCAATGGATACAGTAACAGAAGAAAGAACTGCTATTGCAATGGCGAGACTTGGAGGGATTGGAATTATCCATAAAAATATGGATATTCAAACACAAGTGGCACTCATTAAAAAAGTGAAAAAAAGTGAAAGTGGAGTGATCATTGATCCAATTTATATTTCGCCAAATTCCACTCTTGCCGATGCAAAAGAAATTACAGATAATTATAAAATTTCAGGTGTTCCAGTTGTTGATGAACACGGGAGTTTAATTGGAATCCTAACAAATCGCGATATGCGTTTTGAAACAGATTTAACGCGTCCTGTTAAAGATGTGATGACAAAAGCTCCATTAATCACAGGGCAAGTTGGAACGAGTTTAGAAGAAGCTCGCAATATTATGAATAAAAATAAAATTGAAAAGCTTCCTATTGTTAATGAAAAAGGAATCTTAAAAGGACTAATTACAATTAAAGATATTCAAAAACGCATTGAGTATCCAAACTCTAATAAAGATGATTTTGGGCGTTTGCGTGTGGGTGCTGCTATTGGAGTGTTTCAATATGATCGCGCTAGAGCTCTTGTGGATGCTGGAGTTGATGTTTTGGTTTTGGATTCTGCACACGGGCATAGTAAGGGGATTTTAGAGACAATTAAAACAATTAAAAAGGATTTAGTCGTGGATATTGTTGCAGGAAATGTTGCAACAGGAGAAGGAGCGCAAGCACTTATTGAAGCAGGAGCAGATGGTGTTAAAGTTGGCATTGGTCCTGGAAGTATTTGCACAACAAGAATTGTTGCAGGTGTGGGTGTGCCTCAAATTACAGCTATTGATGACGTAGCAAAAGTGTGCCAAAAAGCTAAGATTCCAGTGATTGCTGATGGTGGGATTAAATATTCTGGGGATATTGCAAAGGCTTTAGCTGTGGGTGCTTCTAGTGTGATGATAGGAAGTATGCTAGCAGGGACAGAAGAATCTCCTGGAGAAACAATTATTTATCAAGGTAGGCAATATAAAACTTATCGTGGAATGGGAAGCTTAGGGGCGATGAATCGCGGAAGTGCAGATCGGTATTTCCAAGAAGGAACAGCACAAGAAAAACTTGTCCCAGAAGGCATTGAGGGACGTGTCCCATATCGTGGAAGAATTGTTGATGTGATTCACCAAATGCTTGGTGGATTACGCTCATCAATGGGATATTTAGGGGCAAAAGATATTCCAGCACTTTGGGAGAGAGCGGAATTTGTTGAAATTACACAAAGTGGCTTAAGAGAATCTCATGTGCATGATGTGATGATTACTAAAGAAGCACCAAACTATCATATTAATCATTAATTTTTGAAAAGGAATTAAAATGCAAAGACCGGTGGCAGATAAAAAAGCAGTTGAAGGGTTTTTTAACTATTGCAAAGAAAATGAAGTAGAATTTGTTGATTTTCGTTTTACGGACATTAAAGGGGTTTGGCATCATTTTTCATTTGATGCTAATGTGATTGATGAAAGTAGCTTTGAGGGGATTCCTTTTGATGGAAGTTCGCTTCCTGCGTGGCAACCTGTTGATAAATCTGATATGGTGTTAATCCCAGATCCTGTGCGTTATTTCATTGATCCTTTTACAGCAGATACAACAATTGTTGTGTTTTGTGATGTGTGGGATATTTATAAAGATGAGCCTTATGAAAAATGTCCGCGTTCTATTATTAAGCGTGCTATGCATTATCTTAAAGAAACAGGAATCGGAGATGTGGCGTATTTTGGACCAGAAAATGAATTTTTCGTGTTTGATTCTATTAAGATTAAGGATTCTGTGAATTGTCAATATTATGAGCTTGATACAGAAGAGGGAGAATGGAACCGCAATAAAGAATTTGAGGGTGTAAATTTTGGACATCGCCCTGGAACTAAAGGAGGATATTTCCCTGTTGCTCCTGTAGATTCTATGGTGGATTTACGCGCAGAGATGGTTAAGGTGCTAAAGCAAGTAGGATTAGAAACTTTTGTCGTGCATCACGAGGTAGCGCAAGGACAGGGAGAAATTGGTGTGAAATTTGGGGATATGCTTGAAGCGGCGGACAATGTGCAAAAATTGAAATATATTGTGAAAATGGTTGCACATTTAAATGGTAAAACAGCGACTTTTATGCCAAAACCTTTGTATGGTGATAATGGAAGTGGGATGCATGTGCATATTAGCATTTGGAAGGATAATAAGAATCTTTTTGCAGGGAATTCCTATCAAGGATTAAGTCAAATGGCATTACATTTTTTAGGAGGGGTGTTAAAACACGCAAGGGCATTAGCAGCTTTTACAAATCCTAGTACAAATTCTTATAAACGCTTAATTCCTGGCTTTGAAGCACCTAGCATTTTAACTTATTCTGCGCAAAATAGAAGTGCTAGTATTAGGATTCCTTATAATAGTGGAGAAAAGGCAAAAAGAATGGAGTTTAGATTTCCAGACAGCTCAAGTAATCCATATTTAGCGTTTTCATCGCTTCTTATGGCGGGAATTGATGGGATTAAAAATGCTATTGAACCAGGTGAGCCTATGGAGATTAATCTTTTTGAATTACATTTAGATGAAATTCGCGAAAAAGGTATCAAGCAACTTCCGCATACACTTCGTCATGCTATTGAAGAAATGTTGTTAGATCGTGCTTACTTAAAAGAAGGTGGAGTGTTTAGTGAAGAGTTTATTCAAGCTTATAAAACATATAAGTTTGAAACTGAAATTTGGCCTTGGGAAGCGCGCCCACATCCTTTTGAATTTATTACAACTTATAGTTGTTAATACGTTTGGATTCCATATTTTAGACAGATATGGAATCTCATTGAAGTTTTAGAATCCATATTTAAACATTTAATTAGTAAAGCAGTGGTAGAATCCGCAAATTTATTTCACTTCAAAAGGGTTTAACTATGGAAAATGCTGGAAATATCTTTACGCAACTGCTTCCATTGATTGTATTAATTGCGATTTTTTATTTTTTAATTATTCGTCCGCAACAAACACAAGCAAAACGCCACAGAGAGATGATTGCTAGCCTTGATAAAGGGGACAAAGTTGTAACAAGTGGCGGATTTATCGTAGAAATTGTCAAAAGAGAAGAAGGGTTTTTTATGGTGCGTTTAAATGATGATACGCTTGTAAAGCTTTCTAAAGATTATGTTGCTAAAAAAATTGAACAATAATTCCTATGAAAAAAACCTTTAACACAAAGTTGCTGTTTTTTATTTTTGCAACACTTTTTGGGATTGTTTTATCTGTGCCATCAATCTTTCAAACACAGGGTCCTAAGATTACTTTAGGATTGGATTTGCAAGGTGGGTTGAATTTGTTGTTGGGCGTTAAAACAGAAGATGCAATAAAAACGCGTTATGGCTCTCTTGCAGCGCAGATTAACTATTACGCACTTGATGAACAAATTTTGTTAGATGGATTAAATGCGCGCGAAGATAGTGTGAATTTTGAGCTTTTAGATTCCAATGAAAAAGCGAAGGTGGATGCGTATTTAAAAACAATTGTTGGTTTAAATGTTGCAGAGAATAATTTACACTATACAATTTCTTTTACAGAGACTGAAATCATTAATCTTAAGAATTTTGCTATTGAGCAAGCTATTGGAAATATTAGAAATCGCTTGGATCAGTTTGGATTATCTGAACCCAGTGTAACTAAGCAAGGAGAAGACGCAATTTTGGTGCAATTGCCCGGTATTAAAACGCAAGAAGATGAGCAGCGTGCCTTAGAGCTTATCTCAAAAGGTGGGCATTTACAAATGATGGCAGTTGATGAGGCGCGCAATGCTAGAGTTTCATCAATGACAGAATTAGAAGCAGAATCTTATGGTGATGTGATTTTGCCTTTTGTAGAAGATGAAAAGCAAAAGATTTTATTAAAAGCAATCCCGATTTTAGATGGTGCAATGCTCACAGATGCAAGAGCGGCGTATGATCAAAATGGACAGCCAGTAATTAATTTCACGCTTAATGCACAAGGTGGCAAGATTTTTGGTGATTTTTCAGGCAAAAATGTTGGCAATCGTATGGCAATCGTGCTAGATGGCAAAGTGTATTCTGCTCCTGTAATTAGAGAGAGAATTGGTGGTGGCAGTGGGCAAATTAGCGGTGGTTTTAGCGTGCAACAAGCAAGTGATATTGCAATTGCTCTAAGAAGTGGTGCATTGCCAGCTCCTATAACTTTACTAGAAAAACGCAGTGTTGGTCCATCACTTGGTGCTGATAGTATTAAAGCTTCAATGATTGCACTGATTACAGGTGCGATTTTGGTTGTTGTGTTTATGGTGTTTTACTATGGAATCGCAGGTATTATTGCAGATATTGCAATGATTGTGAATATCTTGCTAGTGATTGCAGTAATGGCTCTTTTTGGTGCTACTTTAACACTTCCGGGTATGGCTGGGATTATCTTAACTGTTGGTATGGCAGTAGATGCAAATGTGATTATAAATGAGCGTATTCGCGAAGGATTCCGCGCAAAAGAGAGCTTTATAAAATCAATGGAAAACGGATATGCAAATGCTTCTAGGGCAATTTTTGATTCTAACTTGACTTCTTTGATTGCCGCGGTATTGCTTTATATGTGTGGGACTGGAGCAATTAAGGGTTTTGCAATTACAATGAGTATTGGAATCTTAGCGTCTATTATTACGGCAATTGTTGGAACACACGGCGTGTTTAGAATGTTTCAGAATCGTATTATAAAATCAGGAAATTACGCGCTGTGGTTTGGTTACAAAAATAGAAGCAAATAAGGATTAAGATGGATTTTTTTAAACACAATAGAGTTTATGATTTTGTAAAAATGTCTAGTTATGGAATCATATTTTCTTTGATTTTATTTATAGGTTCTTTGATTTTATTTATCAAGCCCGGTTTTAGCCTTGGTGTGGATTTTGCAGGTGGAACGATTGTTCAAGTGCAGTATGAAAAGCCAGCACCTTTGGCGTTGATTAGAAAAACACTAGAGGAAATGCAAACATATAATGGAGTGCAAGTGAGTGAGTTTGGCTCACCAGAAGAGATTTTGATTAAGCTTCCAACTGCTTCATCAAGTGTAAATCAAGATGTAGGGCAAGAAGTTGCAAATGTGTTAAAAAATACCGGAAACCTTAGTGTGCGTCGTGTGGATATTGTAGGTCCAAAAGTGGGTGATGAACTTAAAGAAAAAGGCACTCTAGCTTTAATTTTAGCTTTAATAAGCATTATGATTTATGTTTCTTATCGTTATGAGTGGAGATTTGCACTTGCGGCGGTTCTTGCTTTGTTGCATGATATTGTGATTGCAACAGGGGCTGTTATTCTATTTGATATTGATTTAAGTTTGGAAGTGATTGCCGCACTTTTAACGCTCATTGGTTATTCTATTAATGATACGATTATCATTTTTGATAGAATTCGTGAAACGATTGGAATCCGTGTTAATGATACTTTAGAAAATGTCGTTAATGAAGCATTATCAGCCACTTTATCAAGAACTGTTTTAACTTCTCTTACCGTGTTTTTTACGGTTTTTACACTTTATGCTTTTGGTGGGGAAATCATTAAAGGCTTTAGTTTGCCGATGTTAGTTGGATCTATTGTCGGAAGTTATAGTTCAATTTTTGTAGCAAGCAAACTTGTAATTTTATTTAAATTTGATTTGAAAAAATATTATCAAAAGGTTGTAGAGGCGGAGCGGAAGGCATTAGAAAAGAAAAAATTGCGCGAAATGTACGAGAGAGGGAGAATGTAATGGATTGGGGAAAGGTAACTTTTGTATTTTTTATTTTAATGAGTTTAACTTCTACAGTTGGTTTTTTATATGAACAAAATTTGATAATGCTTTTTATAGCAGGAGGTGTTAATCTTCTTTCTACAATTTTAAAAATTGGAGTGAGAAGTTTTATGTCAGCAGAGCTTATGGCGGCATCTTTAGTGGCAGATTTACATCTGATTCCTTCGTTTATTTATATGCAAGTTTTTAATAATGTAAATGTTGCAGTAGCATTAGCACTCGGTGCATTGGTTGCAAATATTGTATCTATTGTGTTTATTGCTATTGAAAGTATTAAGAGCTATAACAACTATAATTAGGGGTAGGGTATGGAATACAATCCTAAGGTTATTGAGAAAAAATGGCAGAAGTTTTGGGAAGAAAGTGGTGCTTATGAGCCAAAAGAAGATAAGAATCTCCTTAAAAAATACATTTTAAGTATGTTTCCTTATCCTAGTGGAAATATTCATATGGGACATGTTAGAAATTATTGTATTAGTGATGCAATTGCTAGAAAATTTCGCAAAGAAGGCTATAATGTTTTACATCCTATTGGCTGGGACGCTTTTGGAATGCCAGCAGAAAATGCAGCAATTAAACATAAAACTCACCCAAAAAAATGGACTTATTCTAATATTGAAAATATGAAATCCCAGCTTTATAGTCTTGGATTTTCTTTTTCAAAAACGCGTGAGTTTGCTACTTGTGATGCAGTTTATTCTAAATGGGAGCAAAGTTTTTTTATTGCAATGTGGGAAAAAGGGCTAATTTATCGTAAGAAAGGATTGCTAAATTGGTGTCCAAACGATCAGACTGTGCTTGCAAATGAACAGGTTATTGAGGGAAAATGTTGGCGTTGTGATACGCCTGTTGTGCAAAAAGAAATGTATCAATATTATATTAAAATCACAGATTATGCAGAAGAACTATTAAAAGACTTAAAGATATTAGAAGGGAAGTGGCCAAATCAAGTTTTAACAATGCAGAAAAATTGGATTGGCAAATCAGAGGGTTTGAGTTTTGCCTTTGATTTAGAAAAAAATATTGGTGAGATTTCTAATTTAGAAGTTTTTACAACACGCCCTGATACGATTTTTGGAGTAAGTTATTGTGCGCTTGCTCCTGAACATCCATTAGTTAAAGCAGTGTTAGAAAATGCAGAAATTTATGGAATCTCAAAAGATGCAATAAAACAAATTCAAACAATGCAAAACACAAGCGAAAGAGAACGCTCTCAACAAGAAAAACTTGGGATTCCGCTTGGGATTTATGCAATACACCCATTGAGCCAAAAAAAGATTCCATTATGGGTAGCAAATTTTGTTTTAATGGGATATGGGAGTGGTGCTGTAATGAGCGTCCCAGCACACGATGAAAGAGATTTTGATTTTGCTAAAAAATATAATTTGCCCATCATTCCTGTGATTCAGCCAAAAGATTCTATTCCCCAAGAGCTTTATACAGAAGATGGAGTGTTAATGAATTCTGAAGAATATGATGGCTTAGATAATGAAGAGGCAAAGAAAAAAATCATTGCGTATTTTGAACGTCATCAAAAAGGCAAGGCTGTTGTAAATTACAAACTTCGTGATTGGGGAATCTCAAGACAGAGATATTGGGGGACCCCGATTCCTTTGATTCATTGTGAGTTTTGTGGAATTGTGCCTGAATCTTTAGATAAATTACCTGTTGCATTGCCTGAAGATGTAAGTATTAATGGGGAGGGAAATCCATTGGATAAGCACCCTAGCTGGAAGCATTGTGCTTGTCCAAAATGTGGAAAAAATGCCCTTAGAGAAACAGATACCCTAGATACTTTTATGGAATCTAGCTGGTATTTTTTGCGCTATACGACTCCACAAAATTTACGTGATGATGAAGCAATTAGTGCAAAAGAAGCGCAATATTGGATGGATGTAGATGAATATGTTGGCGGGATTGAACACGCAATTTTGCATTTATTGTATGCACGCTTTTTTACAAAAGTTCTAAAAACGCTAGGCTACACGGAATCTAATGAACCTTTTTCTCATCTTCTAACACAAGGAATGGTTACAAAAGATGGTGCTAAGATGAGTAAATCTAAGGGCAATGTTGTAGATCCTAGTGAAATTATTGAGAAATTTGGTGCAGACACTGCAAGACTTTTTATTCTCTTTGCTGCTCCGCCTATGCGTGAGCTAGAGTGGAATGATTCTGCGGTGGAAGGTTCTTTTCGCTTTATTAAACGCTTATGTGCAAAAATTGAAAAAGCGCAGAAAATTACAGCCTTGCCAAAAATTACAGCAGAAAATTTAAGTGAAGCGGAAAAATATGCACGCAAAAAAGTCTATGAAGCACTTAAAAAATCTTATGAAACCTTTACTCACGAGAGTGGGTATGCTTTTAACACATTAATTGCAGCTTGTATGGAGGCGTTAAATGCGCTTAATGAGCAAGAAAATATAGAAGTATGGAGTGAGGGTTATTTTATTTTGCTAAATATCTTGGAACCGATTATTCCTCATATTTGTTGGGAGTTAAGTAAAGAGTATTTTGAACTTGCAAATTTTGCTTCAATTTGTGTAGATGAAAATGCGTTAAAAGAAGATTCTATTACGATGGCAATTACAATAAATGGTAAGCGTAGAGGGGAGATTAAAGTGGCTACAAATGCAAACAATGCAGAAGTTTTAGCTCTTGCAAAAGTGGCTGTTGAAAAGTGGATTGCGGATTTGACAATTCTTAAAGAAATTGTTGTGCCAAATAAACTTGTAAATTTTGTGGTGAAATAATGTATAATTTTTTTTTAATTGCTTTTTTAATCTTTAGTCTTAGTGCTTGTGGCTATAAGCCTTTGGCGCACAACACACAAAAAACACTTGGCGATAAAATCTACATAGAAGTAAAGATTGATCCTAGAGATCCCCAAAATAGTGTCACGCTAAAGGATGAACTCTCCAAGAGTATTTTTGAACGCCTACACGCAAATGTTGTCAGCAAAGAAGAAGCAACTTCTATTGTAGAAGTGCAACTGCGTTCAGTAGATTTTAATTCTCTTGCAGAGAATCGCACAGGTTTTGCAACATTTTATCGTTGTGAAGTGATTGTAGAGTTTAAATATATTAATAATTTAAATCAAAAAATGCGTGTGTTTAATAAAAAAGGATTTTATAATTTTTCACTAAATGAGAGTTCTATCATCACAGATTCTATTCGCCTTGAAGCGATTAATCGTGCAACGATGCAAGCATTAGATGGGTTTATCTCTCAAGCAGGAATTGATGGGTATTAATGCAAAATACGCAAAATATCGCTAGAGAAGCATTAAGAGAATTATTAAAAGAAGGAAAAGATCCAACTCCAGAGGCTTATACGCAAGCTTATTATGCAGCAGCTAAAAAAATGGGTGTTAAGGTGGAAGTAGAGTTTAGCACTGAAAAAGTTCTTGAAATGTTAGAAGCTGAAGCAAAAGAAAATTTGCCTAACAAAAAATTTAAGCATAAAAATGAGCTTTTTGTGGCATTAACAAAAGCAATCAATCACTTAAACTTTTCTAAAAAAAATTTCAGCACTTCATTGGAAACATTAAAATTGCTCTTACGCTTGCTTGCAACACACCCACAAAAAGAAGTCAGCACACTTGCAAAAGGACATTTAATAGAGATTGATAAATTAAACTCTAAGTCAATGCAAAATTGGCGTGAGCGTTGGATGGAGCAGATTAAAAAAATCCCAGAATTTGATTTTTTAGATTCTTTAAAGGTATTAGAGATTTTAAGTAATTTTAAGATTCCATATCTTGGAATTCAAAAATGGCAGGATAATGTTAGAGATTTACTTAAAACACAAAAACCCAATAAAGAAGCACAGGTAAAATTACTAAAAAGTTTGGAATTAGAGATTTTAGCTTTACAAAAACCTACACAAGAAATCCCACCAAGCAAACAAGAAAAAAAGGGTTCCATAATAGTAAATCCCCCTAAAAAGCCATTAGAGTTTAAAGATACAATGGCATTGCCTATTGATGCAGCTACTAGTTTAATGACTAAGGCAGGAATGCAAGAAGTGTTGAATTATGCAGAAGATGCGTTTGTGCATCAAGGAGACAATTATGCAGTGATTGTTTTTGGGATTGCAAATTATGAAAACATCAAATCTCACTATGGAATAGAAGCCGCAAAACGTATTTTAGCGACACTTGGAAGATTATTAAAACAATATAGCAATACAAAAGATTTAATTGCTTATTATGGAGATGAAGAGTTTTTGGCTTGCTTGCTTGGAAGAGAAAAAAAAGAAGCAATCGCTTTTATTTGTAATTTAGATAAAATTGTAAGCAATAGCAAATTTATGTTTCAGCAAACGCGTATTGCAATTTCTTTAAGCGCACAGGCTTCACATCGTGTGGAAACAAAAGATTTAGAAACAATGCTTAAGATGAGTATTGAAGAGTTTATTAAGCATAAAGATTCACAAGGAATCATTAAATATGAATCTTAAGGATTTTTTGGAACAAAAAGGAGCAGAATATGCAGCCTTTGATCCAAGTCGCGCTCCAGAACTTTTAAAAAAATTAAATTTAAATTTTAATAAAAATCAAGTAATTATTCAAGTTATAGGAACAAATGGAAAGGGTAGCACAGGCAGATTCTTAGCTTTAATGCTTAAGTTTTTAGGTGTAAAAGTTGGACATTTTACTTCTCCGCATTTACTTTCTTTGTGTGAGAGATTTTGGATTGATGGTGAAAATATTGCAGAATCTGTGCTAGAAAGTGCCTTTATGAGTTTAAATAGAGAAATTTTAAACAAAGCAAGTTATTTTGAAATTTTGACATTTTTAGCATTTAGGATTTTTAAAGATTGTGAAGTGGTAGTTTTAGAAGCAGGGCTTGGTGGGGAATATGATTCCACAACAACTTGTTGTGTTTCACAACTCACGCTTTTTACAAGCATTGGAATAGATCATAAAGAGTTCCTTGGTGCAAATCTTAAAGAAATTGCCACAACAAAACTAAAAGCTATGGCAAAACTTGCTGTGATAGGGCTTCAAAGAGAAGGAGAAGTCATAAAGTTTGCAGAGCAGATTGCTAAAGAAAAAGGCGCAGAGTTGGTGCAGGTAAAAGCTATCCCACAAGAAATTGCAAAAATAATTAAAAAGCGTGATTATCCAAACTATCAAGCACAAAATTTAGCACTTGCTTGGCAGGGATTGATTGTGGCGATAAAAAAGATTCCAAATTTAAAAAAAATAGAATCCAAAATTGCATTAGATTTTAATCTTGCTCTAAAATCCATTTTACAAGCACTCCCTCCTATTGATTTACAAGGAAGATTTCAGCGGCTAACGCCAAAGATTACTTTAGATGTGTTGCATAATGCAGATGGTGCAAGGGCATTATTGGAGCATTATGTAAGTGAGAATAAAACTATTTTTATTTATAATTCCTATTTTGATAAGGATATTCGAGCGATTTTATCACTTTTAAAGCCTATAATCCAGCGTGTGGAGATTTTTGAAGTTAGGAATTCGCGTGTGGTTGCAAAGAGCAAACTAGAACAGATTTTGCGAGAACTTTTGATTCCTTATTGTGATTTTACTTGTTTAAATAAGGAATCGCAATATCTTGTTTGTGGTTCTTTTAGCGTGGTGGAGAAATTTTTAAGAGATTTTAAAGTGGGAAAAATAAAAGAAAAATAGATGAAAAATCGTTTTGTAGTTACAATTACCGATGTTAATGGTTCTAAGCAGTATAACATTCATCAATATGTGAAACAAATTGTGTTGTATGTGATTTTACTTGTTGTTGTGATTTTTTTCTTTAGTTTTATTTCTATTCAGTTATTATTAAAAGAAGTGCGTCAAATTGAAGTTAAACGTGATTTAATGCAAGAAGAATATCTAAAAATTAATGAAAAAAATGAAGAATTACAAGCACTCATTGATGAAAAAACAGAAGAGCTTGTTAAGGTGTCCGATAGAATTGAAGACTTAGAAGGGATTGTAGGATTAAGCGATCAAATTGTGGAATCTCAGGATTTAAGTTTGATTGAAAGGGTGGATTTAGCGAGTATTACAGGAGCGCAAAAAGCCTTTGTTATGCAGCTAATTCCAAATGGTGTGCCTTTACGTGGAAATTATCGTATTACATCTGAATGGGGGACGAGGGTTAATCCTGTATTGCGTCGCACGCACTTACATACTGGAATTGATTTTGGTATACCTGTTGGAACTCCTATTTATGCTCCAGCTGATGGTGTGGCATATTTTGCAAATAATAGCTATAATGGCGGTTATGGAATTATGGTCAAACTTGAACATTCCTTTGGCTTTAGCACTTTTTATGCGCATTTAAGTAAAATTGTCGTTCAAAAAGGGGATTTTGTAAAGCGCGGACAATTGATTGCTTATTCTGGTAATAGTGGAAGAAGCACAGGTCCGCATTTGCATTATGAAATCCGCTATTTAAGCCAAGATTTAAATCCACGCCCATTTATTGAATGGACAATGCGGGATTACACCAAAATTTTTGAAAAGGAGAAAAGTGTCAAATGGCAATCTTTGCTAACAATGATAAATCAACTAGTGGAAATTCGGGAAACACCAGCATTATCGCGCAGGGAACAAAAATAAAGGGTGATATGTATAGTGAGTGTAGCTTACATATTGATGGGGATTTGGAAGGAAATATTGTTGCAAAAACAAATGTTGTAATTGGTAAAACAGGAAATATAGATGGCAGCATTGACGCGGAGCATTTAGTTGTTAGTGGAAAACTTATGGGAAATTGCACTTGTAGTATTGTTGAGATTTTGCCACAAGGTAGAATTGATGGTAGCATTGTCGCAAAAGAACTAATTATTGAAAAAGGTGGTGAATTTGTGGGACAAAGTGTTGTGCATAAAAATAATGAATACAAAACAAATCAAGCAGATTTAAAAGCACCAAAATCCATTTCATTAAACCAAAAAACAGAGGAAGGCGTTGCATCAAAGTAGTGTTTATACATTTTTAAAAGCGCACAAGGGGGGGGTTAAAGCGCGCTTTAAAGATGGGCTTATTATTCTTTGTGAAGATAGGCAAAAATCTCTATCGTGTGGAGATGTAGCGAAATTTTTAGGATTTAAAACATTTGTATTGCCAGATTTTAGGGCAACTTTTGGCGATGATTTACGTAGTTATCAAGAAGAGTTGAGTGTGTTATTTCAGGCTTTAAGAGAGTTTTATGCGTGCAGGGAAAATAAAATTTTATTATCACCATTACACACACTTTTGCATTGTATGCCAGATGCGCAATCTCTTTGTGCAATCCAGTTAAAAGTGGGAGATGTTTTAGATCTTAAAAGTTTTAAAGAGAAGTTGTTTTACTTTGGTTATGAATTTGTGGATTTAGTTGAGCTTGGCGGAGAAGTTTCAATGCGTGGGGATATTATTGACCTATTAACTCCAAATAGTGAAAAACCCTATCGTATTACGCTTTTTGACAATGAAGTTGAAAGTGTACGTTGCTTTGATCTCCAAACACAATTATGCTCTAAAGAATTTTTGGAATCTTTAGAAATTCCTCCAGCATTTTTAAATCTTGATATGCAAACTTACGCAGCATTAGAAAATGCTATTAAAGAGTTACCACAAAAGCAGAGTATTTTGGACTTAAATGGTAGTGGAGAGATTTTAGGGCTTGGATTTTGGTGTTTGGAAAAAGTTGGAATTGCAAAAAATTTCTTAAAGGAGTTTCCTTTTGTTGTTCTCCCAAGTGTTAAGGAATTAGCGCAAGAAATCCTAGAGTTTAAAGAGTATAACACAGAGCAGTTACAATGTGTGATTAATGGAGAGATTTTAGAACTCACAAAAGAATATGAGGATTTTAATTATAATTTTAATCATTTGCAAGATTTCTTAGAATTTCACAAACAAAAAGCTATCACAATCATTGCTAAAAGTGAAGCACAAGTACGTCAAGCTGGGATTGCATTGGATGCTCCTTATACATTTAGGCTTGGTGTGGATTATGCGATTAATATTTTAGGGAAAGAAAGCTTAATTCTTTCTCTTAATGCTCCACAAAAATCAACAAAGCGCACTAAGGCAAAAATTTTGCTTGATGAATTAAATGTAGGTGATTATGTTGTGCATAGTGATTATGGAATCGCAATTTTTAGTGGAATCACGCAGACAAATATTTTTGGAGCAACACGCGATTTTATTACATTGCGCTATTTGGGGGAAGATAAGCTTCTTTTGCCAGTAGAAAATTTAGATAGAATAGATCGTTATATTGCAGATAGTGGTGGGATTCCATTATTGGATCGTTTAGGTAAAGGTTCTTTTGCGAAACTTAAAGAGAAAGTCAAAGAAAAGCTTTTTGTGATTGCGAATGCTATTGTTGCACTTGCTGCAAAGCGTGAATTGCTTGATGGAGCAGTGCTTGATGTGCAAAAAGAAGAAATATTAGTTTTTCAAAACAAAAGTGGATTCCATTATACAGAGGATCAACAGCAGGCAGTTTCTGCTATTTTTAAAGATTTGAGCAGTGGGCGTGTAATGGATAGACTGCTTAGTGGGGATGTGGGATTTGGAAAAACTGAGATTGCAATGAATGCAATGTTTGTTGCGTTTTTAAGCGGATTTCAATCTGCGATGATTGCACCAACAACTTTGCTAACCTATCAGCATTTTAACACGCTTAAAAAGAGATTTGCACCTTTTGGGCTTAAACTTGCGCGTTTAGATAGATATGTTAGCACAAAAGAAAAAAAGCAGATTTTAAGCGATTTAAAAAGTGGAGCATTAAATGCAGTTGTTGGCACACACGCACTTTTAGGGGTGGAGTTTAAAAATCTTGCGTTAATAATTGTTGATGAAGAGCATAAATTTGGAGTCAAGCAAAAAGAAAAAATTAAGGATTTAAGTCAAAATATCCATCTACTCTCAATGTCAGCCACTCCGATACCAAGAACACTAAATATGGCACTTTCACATATTAAAGGGTTAAGTGAGCTAAAAACTCCGCCAAGTGAGCGTCAAGCAACGCGAACTTTTATTAAAAGCCTTGATGATACACTTTTAAAAGAAGTGATTATGCGTGAAATGCGTCGCGGTGGGCAAGTGTTTTATATTCATAATAATATTGCTACAATTTGTCAAAAAAAAGAAGAGATTTTGCGTGTTTTGCCTAATCTTAGAATTGCAATCTTGCATTCACAAGTCCCAGCACAACAAGCAGAAGATATTGTGCTAGATTTTGCTAAGGGAGCTTATGAGATTTTGCTTTGCACAAGCATTGTGGAATCTGGTATTCATTTGCCAAATGCAAACACCATTTTAGTAGATCACGCAAATTGCTTTGGAATTGCAGATTTACATCAGTTGCGTGGGCGTGTTGGGAGAGGGAGTAGAGAAGGGTTTTGTTATTTATTAGTAGAAGATTTTAATTCTATTACAGAAGACGCTAAAAAGCGTTTATTAGCTTTAGAAAAAAATTCTTTTTTAGGTAGTGGTGGGGCATTAGCCTATCATGATTTAGAAATTAGAGGTGGAGGAAATTTATTAGGAGAAGCGCAAAGTGGGCATATTAAAAACATCGGCTATTCACTTTATCTTAGAATGCTTGAAGATGCAATTTTTACTCTAAGTGGCGATGTGCAGCAAAAAGAAGCGAATATAGAGGTTAAGCTTGGTATCACAGCATTCTTAAATGCAGAGTTGATAGAATCAGAACGCTTGCGTTTAGAGATTTATCGAAGATTATCTAAGTGCAAAGAAGAAAAGGCTGCATTTGGGATTGAGAGTGAGATTGAAGAAAGATTTGGGCGTTTAGATGTTTATACAAGACAGTTTTTAGATTTAATCCGCATTAAAATTATTGCAAGGGAATGTGGGATTGTTAATATTATGAATTATCAGCAAAACATTACTTTCACAAAACTAAGTGGAGAAAAAATTAATATTAAAGCAAGCAGTAAAGATGAAGATGATGTGCTAAAGGCTGTTTTTGGGTTTCTAAGCAAATTACAAAAAGGGCAATAATGCGCTTTGGATTTATTGGTGATATTGTAGGGAAGATTGGGAGATCGCAGGTTGCGCACTATGTAAAAGAAGCAAAAAGTTTTTATCATCTAGATAGAGTGATTGCAAATGGAGAAAATGCAAGCCACGGATTTGGGCTTGGGGCAAAAAGCATACAAGAGTTACAAGTATCAGGGGTGGATATTTTTACGGGCGGAAATCACACTTGGGATAAGAGAGAAATTACTGCATTTTTAGCACTTGAAAATTCTAATGTATTGCGTCCGCATAATTATCCTAAGGGAGTTGTTGGCAGTGGGATTTATCGAGGAAATGTGGAGGGAGAAACATTTGCTGTGGTAAATTTAATGGGGCATTTTGGAATGCCACAATGTGATAATGCCTTTATTTGCGCAAAAGATACAATAGAGATGCTACATAATGAAGGGATAAAAAATATTATTGTGGATTTTCATGCAGAAGCCACAAGTGAAAAGCGGGCAATGTTTATGATGTTAAAAGGGAGAATTGCCGCAATATTTGGCACGCATACACATATAGGAACAGATGATTTGGAGATTTTTGAAGACACATTTGGGGTAAGTGATGTAGGAATGAGTGGAGCTAGAGAGAGTGTTATAGGGATGGAATGTGAAGAACCAATTCATCGCTTTTTAACAGGAGTTCCTAATCGCTTAAGTGTGCCAGAAAAAGTTGGAATTCCTAGTATTTTTCAAATGATTGTGTGTGAAGTTAAAGACGGAAAGTGTGTGGAAGCCTTCAAGCTAAAGGCAATAGATAATGGAGTTTTGAAAAAAACATTGATTGCAAAATAAGGAGTTTAAATGCGACAGACTATTGACAAACTAAAAGCAAATAATGCCCTAAGAGTAATTAGTGAGCCTTTAGATGTGGAATTAGAGATTCCACATTTGGCGTATTTAGAAGTCAAGCGTAAAGATTCTAAGGCTTTATTATTTATAAATCCCGTGGATAAAAAACGCGGGATCCATTATGAAACACCGGTGTTAATGAATGTATTTGGAAATTTTAAGCTTGTAGAATTACTAGTTGGAGATGTAGAAAAACAAGCAAGTGAGATTGTAAAACTTCTTAAATTAAAACCTCCTAGAAGCTTTAAAGAAGTTTTAGTATTACTTCCAAATCTTTTAAATTTGCGCTATTTATCCCCTAAAGTTTTTAAAGGAAAGGGATTGTGCCAAGAAGTGATTAAGCAAGGGAGTGCAGTGGATTTAGGTGAAATACCTGTGCTTAAAACTTGGAGTGAAGATGGAGGAAGATTTATTACAATGGGGCAGTGTTATACACAGAGCCTTGATGGAAGTGTGCGCAATCTTGGAATGTATCGCTTGCAAGTGTATGATAAAAATCATTTAGGTGTGCATTGGCAAATCCATAAAGATAGTATGCATTTACTAGAAGAATACCAAAAAACAGGGCAAAAAATGCCTGTTAGCATTGCTATTGGTGGAGATCCGCTTTATACTTGGTGTGCAACTGCACCTTTGCCTTATGGACTTTATGAGTTAATGCTTTATGGTTTTATTAAAAAGCAAAAACCAAAGCTTGTGCGTTGTATAAGCAATACATTATGTGTGCCTTATGATGCGGATTTTGTGATTGAAGGATTTGTGGATCCTAAAGTTATGCGCGATGAAGGGAGATTTGGAGATCACACGGGATTTTATACTCCTATTGAACCTTATCCTGTGATGGAAGTTAGCGCAATCACTTCTAAAAAAAATCCTGTGTATCTAGCAACTGTTGTGGGTAAGCCACCTTTAGAAGATAAATATTTAGGTTATCCCACAGAAAGAATTTTTCTTCCACTTTTACAAACAACAACGCCAGATTTAGTAGATTATTATATGCCAGAAAATGGAGTGTTTCATAATTTGATTTTAGCAAAAATTAAAGCGCGTTTTCCTAGCATTGCAAAACAGAGTATGCACGCATTTTGGGGAGTTGGACAAATGAGTTTTGTTAAGCACGCGATTTTTGTTGATGAAAATGCTCCAAGATTGCAAGATTTAGAAATTATCCCTTATGTGTTAAATCGTTTTAGCCCTAAGGCTTGCTTGCTAAGTGATGGAGTGTGTGATGCATTAGATCACGCTTCGCCTGAATTTGCGCAAGGTGGGAAGCTTGGAGTGGATTGCACACAAGATTACGCAAAGGATTTACAAGAGTGTGATATCTTAGATGATGAAGCATTACAAGAAATTTTGGCAAATGTTTTTCAAAGTGAAGTAAAATGTATCAGACAGATTTACACACAAACAAAAAACCCTATTACACTAATAGGGATTCACAAAAAAGATTCCATAACTAAAGAGATTTTAGAGACAAAGTTGGAATCTCACAATAATCTAGCATTTGATGCTATCCAAAAACTTCAAAAACACGCACGCATTGTGGTGATTGTAGATAGTGCAAAAAATGATTTAGAAAATTTATATATGCTACTTTGGCGCGTGGTGAATAATATTGATGCAAAACGCGATGTGGTGATTTTGGATTCTATTGTTTTTATTGATGCGACAGATAAAGATAAACGCGATGGGTATTTAAGGGAATGGCCTAAAGAAACGGATTGTTCTTTAGAAGTCTTAAAAGATTTAGAAGTAAAAGGACTTTTAAAGGATTTTGGAGATTTAAAGAAATTTTATAAAGCATTTCATATTGATAAATCTTATAATTGTTAAGAAGATTTTGACAAATTTAAGGCAGAATTTTAGCATTTTATTAAAAGGGGCTTATATGAAAAATAAACCTAAAACGCGTAAAATTTGGCTTAAAGATCTAAGATCTGAAATTATGGAATTGCGTCATCAAAATTTAAGTGATCAAGAAATTAAACGAAAAATGCGTCTAGAATTACACAATCATTCCACTAAGTTAGAAGTGGCGATGGGTTTTGTGTTTTGGTTTATTGTTTTGGCATTGGTTGGATTTGGAATACATATTGGATATGCAATATTGATGTGGGAAGCACATTTATATGAATTTAGTGTGTATTTTTCACCTTATACTTCAATGCTTATTTTTATGCTTTTGTGTGTTGTGCTATGTGGAGTTTTGATTGTGTGGTTTGGATACTTTGTAGATTGTTTTAGATTCCATAAAGTCCTTGATAATACTTTAGAAGAGCAGTTTTATTTAAAGCTTTTTAAAATGCTGTTATTACTAGGACTAGTTGGATTTGTGGTGTTTATGGTAGTGGTGTTTTTTGTTGCTCTTCAAATTTCAGAGTTTTATGGAATTCCACTTGGCAGAAGTTTATTTGAAACATTAATGGAGATAATTGATTGAGTGGTATAGGATTGATTAAAACATTAAAAATTGTGCGTTTTGCAAATCCAGGAGCATATTTGCTTGAAGGGATGAGTGAAGTGTTGTTGCCTAATGCTTATGTGCCAAAGGAAGCAAAAATTGGTGATGTATTAGAAGTATTTTTATATACAGATTCTAGTGATAGACCTGTGGCAACAACACTTCAACCAAAAGCGCAAAGAGGAGAAATTGCACTTTTAAAAGTAGTGGATAAAAATTCATTGGGTTGTTTTTTGGACTTAGGGATTGCAAAAGATATTTTTATGCCAACAAAGATTCCACAAAATTATCCTATTGGGAGTGAAGTTGCGGTATTTTTGACACTAGATAGAGAAAATCGCTTGCTTGCAAAAGAGAATATCAAACCATATCTATGTAATTTTCAAACAAATTTACAAAATGCTAAGGTTGGAGATAAGGTTAAGATTATACCCTTTAGAAAGACTCCATTAGGCTTTGAATGTGTGATTAATGGAGAGAATTTAGGTTTGCTTTATCATAATGAAATTTTTGAAAAATTTACTCTTTATGAAGAAAAAGAAGCCTATATTAAAAGGCTTTACAAAAATGGAAAATGTGATTTAAGTCTTAAAAATCCTTTCTTAAAAAAGGACAAAAAGTTGGAATCTAAAATGCTTTTAGAGTTTTTAGAACACCAAAAAGTGTTAGAGTTAAACTATGATAGTGAGCCTAGTGCAATCTATCAGCAATGTAATATGAGCAAAAAGGCTTTTAAGCGTGCCTTGAGTGAATTAATCACTCAGGGTAAAGTGGTGCTTGAAAAAGGAAGGATTAAAAGAATATAATTAATCCTTTAAGATCAGCAAGGATTTTGCCATAGGTTCTATTAATGAGCATTGCAATCCGTCATTAAAATGCTCCAAGATATGTTCTAAAAGTTCGTTTAAGCCTAATTCTTTAGCGACTTTTGCAAGATCTTCATCTCTCCCATAACGCTTAATGTATTGATTAAAACTGCTAATCCAGTCAATGTTTTTGACGACTTTTTTAGGATTGTTAAATTGAAATTCTCTTAAATACGCAGCTTTTAGAATTGTAGAAATTTTTGTTTTTAAGCTACTAATAGTTGTGTAATCTTTTAAAAGTTCTAATACAACTTTTGGCTCTCCTTTTGTTGCTGCTTTAAATGCTTGTTCAAAGATTGCTAAGAACTGATTATAAAGGATTCTAAATTCTTTGGAATTTTTTAATACAATGCTTTCTTCTGCTAAGTTAAAGGCTTCTTTAATATTGTTGCTCTCACAAGCTGTTAGAAATTGTTTTTTGAGTTTTAAATAAGAGAGTTTAATCTTTGAAGTTTCCTTAAAAAGTGGAATATTAATAAGGTATTCACATAGTTTTAATGCCTGATCTATATTGTTTTCTTTTTCAAGCAAGTTAATTTGTTTAAGCAGATTTTTGCTTGCATAAAGTGCTTTTTTGTAAGTGTTTGTTTCTTTTAAAAAATGAAATTTTTCACACAAAGAAAAATAGGCAACTATATTTTTATCTTTATAAGCTTTTTCTGCTTCTAAAAAAATATTCGCATTATCCAGTAAAGATTGTATGTCTTCTTTTTTGGAATCCACATTATTAAAGGCTCTTAAAAGATCTTTTGCTTTTTTAATGTTTAGTGCAGCATCTTCCATAAGAAGAGTTTGGCAGGTTTGAAAAACTTTTTGCCAAAATTTTTCCATATTTTCATAGGCGAAGGTGTTTTTGACAAAAGAATGTTTTTCTGTAATTGCATAAGCTTTGACGTAGTTTTTTTCTTCGGCAGCATCAATAAATTCTGCAATAAAGTGGATTTGTTCTAAGCAAGTGTTAAACTCCTGCTTTTTTTCTATATCACGCATAAAAGGAGCAGTTAAGTTGATTGCTTCTTTGATGGAGTTTTTGGACAATAAAATAACAGCCTCCTTTAAAGCATCCTTCCAAAGTATATCAAGTTTTTCTTTGTAAGTTTTTAGAGTGCATAAAAAAATATTGTGTTCATAAAACATTGCAGTAATTTCATTTAAGTTACCAGTTTCTAGAATTTTTAAAAAAGATTCCATTTGAAATGCAGTATCATAAGATTCAATTATTCCATTGCTATATCCTATAAACAAAAAGTTTTCATAGAAATGCAAAGTTGTGATTCCATAATGTCTAAGTCTTAAGGTTTCTACAAATTTGTTCGTGGAGATTCTTATTAAAAATAAGAGATTATCCCTAGAGCCAACAAGAGCAAAATCAGTGTTTGGAATCCTTTTGCAAAAAGTCATCCAAGTATTTTTAAAATGATTTTTGCTAAGAATTTTGTTTTCTACTAAATCATAAAGAATTGTTTCTCCATCACGCGTAACACAAAAGATTCTTGTGTTATCTTTATCAAAAAGAGCATCTTCAACTACGCTATCAAAAGTGATTTTAGCAATAATTTTATCATATGGTATATCCACAACAACAAGCTCTCCACTAAAGCTAGCTCCTAGCGCATAAATCTCATCTTCGCTAAAGGCTATTGTAGAAACAGTATCAGAAAAAGGAGCAGAACTTAGTAAGAAATTATAATTATCTCCGTAATAGACAATAACTCTTCCACATTCTCCACCTGTTGCTAGATAGGTATCATTAGGAGAAAAAATTGTTTTAGTGATTTCTTTTTTTTGCCAAGTTAGTGGCTCTAGTTCTTTGATTTGATCTAAGCTAATGATAGAACCTTTATTAGAACCATTGAAACCTATTGCAAAACATTTTTTCTTGTTGGCAAACCCCACTGCTTTACTAAATTCAAAAAGCGGTTGAAAGTTTTGTAAGGCTGCTGTTTTTTCTAAAATTTTATTTTGACGTAAGAATATATAAGTATTGTAGTGATTATCCACAGCATAAATTCTTTCTTTATCAGCACTAATTCCTAAAACACTATTTGTAAGAGAAAAAGTATCCTTTAGTGGAAGCATTGTATATCCTTAAATCATCTATTTTATAATTCTTAAAAATATAAGCACACTTATATAGTAAAGATTATTAATAAGTAATAAAATGGTAATAAAATCAAAAGAATCCGATTCTAAAAAATGTTGAATTAAAAAATATAACCCATTAATTAAACATTTAAAAATTTAAGGTAGAATTTCAGAGAATTTCAAAAAAAGGTTAAATAATGAAAAAAGTTCTAGCAAGTTCAGTGATTGCATTTGCATTATTGCAAGGCATAAGTTTTGCAAAAACTTATGCAGAAGTTAATGGTTCTGAGGTTACAGAAAGAGATATTGCAGCTTTAATGCGTGCAATGCCAGGTGTTGCTTTTGATCAACTTCCACAAGAAGCAAAAACACAAATTATTAATCAAGCTATTGAAAGAAAGCTTTTAATTGATCAAGCTAAAAAAGAAAGAGTGCAAAACTCAAAAGAATATAAAGAAGCAATTGCAAATGTTGAAGAAGACTTAATGCTTGAAGTTTGGATGCGCAAACAAATGGAAAAAGTAAAAGTTTCTAATTCTGAGATTGAAAAGTTTTATAATGAAAATAAAAGCAAGTTTGTTCAACCTGAAACAGTTAAAGCAAGTCACATTTTAGTTAGCAGTGAAAATGAAGCAAAAGCAGTAATTGCAGAGCTTAAAAAAGCAGGTAAAAATGTCGTAAGCAAATTTGATGCTCTAGCAAAAGAAAAATCTAAAGATGCTTCTGCGCAAAATGGTGGAGAATTAGGTTATATTGCAAAAAATCAAGTTGTCCCTGAATTTGCAAATGCTGCTTTTAAGCTTAAAAAAGGCTCATATACAACAACTCCTGTTAAATCACAATTTGGTTATCATATTATCTTAGTAGAAGATAAAAAACCAGCAGGAACAATTGCTCTAAAAGATATTAAAGGGCAAATTGAACAAAATCTAAAACTTCAAAAATTTCAACAAGAAGTTAAAAAAGAAGGTGAAGAACTACGCAAAAAAGCTAAAATTGAATTATCAAAATAAGGAAATTTTATGCTAGTTTGTGGAAATACAATCTTAGATAAGGCAAATAAAGAAAATTACGGAGTTGGGGCTTTCAACTTCGTAAATTATGAGATGTTGAGTGCAATTTTTGAAGCTGCAAATTTAAAAAATTCTCCCATTATTGTTCAAGCTAGTGAAGGTGCGATTAAGTATATGGGAATTGATATGGCTGTAGGAATGGTGGAGATTCTATCTAAGAGATATTCTCATATCCCAGTGGCATTGCATTTAGATCATGGAACTAGCTTTGAGTCTTGTGTGAAGGCAATCCGTGCGGGCTTTACTTCTGTAATGATTGATGCAAGTCATCATCCCTTTGAAGAAAATCTAGCAGAAACAAAAAAAGTTGTTGAGGTAGCACATATTGTAGGAGTTAGTGTAGAAGCGGAACTTGGGCGTTTAATGGGGATTGAAGATAATATCTCTGTGGATGAGAAAGATGCTTGTTTGGTAAATCCAAAAGAAGCAGAAGAATTTGTAAAGATCTCTAAAGTTGATTTTCTAGCTCCAGCTATTGGCACAAGCCACGGCGCATTTAAGTTTAAAGGAGAGCCAAAGCTTGATTTTGAACGCTTAATTGAAGTCAAAAAACGCACACAGATTCCACTTGTTTTGCACGGAGCAAGTGCGATTCCGCAAAATGTAAGTGATGCGTTTTTGGCAAGTGGTGGCGATTTGAAAGGGAGCAAGGGCGTGCCTTTTGATTTCCTAAGAGAAGCAGTAAAGGGCGGGATTAATAAGATTAATACGGATACAGATTTAAGAATTGCATTTATGTCTGAAGTGCGTCGTGTGGCAAATGAAGATAAAACGCAATTTGATTTAAGAAAATTTTTCGCCCCTGCAAAAGAATTTATGATAAAAGTTATTGCAGAGAGAATGGATATTTTAGGTAGTTCCAATAAGATTTAAAAAAGGAAAATTATGGCGTATGCAATGGGAGATTTAAAAAAAGGTTTGAAAGTTGAGCTAGAAGGGGTTCCTTATAGAATCACAGAATATCAACATGTAAAACCGGGTAAAGGTGCGGCATTTGTGCGTGTAAAAATGAAGTCATTTTTAGACGGTAGAGTGCTTGAAAAAACTTTTCACGCTGGAGATAAGTGTGAAGAGCCAAATTTACAAGAGCGTTCTATGCAGTTTTTGTATCACGATGGCGATCATTTTCAATTTATGGATAATGAAAATTATGAACAAATTGGTCTAAGTGATGATCAAGTTGGTGATGTTGCGAAATGGATGATTGATGGAATGGCAGTTAGTATTATGTTTCATAATGGTAAGGCAATTACGGTAAGTGTGCCACAAACCGTTGAGCTTAAAGTTACAGAAACTCCACCAAATTTTAAGGGAGATACAACAAGTGCAGGCAAAAAGCCAGCCACACTTGAAACAGGTGCTGTTGTGCAAGTGCCTTATCATGTATTAGAAGGTGATTTGATTCGCGTAAATACAGAAACAGGCGATTATTTAGATAAAGTTAAGTAGGGCGGTTATGACGGTAAATGTTCTTGTTGTGCTAGCAAAAGGATTTGAAGATCTTGAAGCAATCAGTGTCATTGATGTGTTAAGACGCGTAGGCTGTAATGTAGTTGTAGCTAAAGTGGAGTCGGAGTTGGAATCTAAAAATGATGTTTTGGATTCTAGCTTGATTGTAGAATCACAAAAAGGTGTAAAAATCGTTGCAGATAGGATTCTAAATGAAGTTGATTGTAATCAATTAGATGGAATCGTATTTCCCGGTGGTTGGGAAGGGACGCAAAATCTCATTGCTTCAAATCATTTAAAAACAATCTTGGACTTCTTAAACGAAAAAGAAAAAATCATTGCAGCGATTTGTGCTGCGCCTTTAGCACTTTTTAAACACGGAATCTTAAAAGAACAAGCATTTACTTGCTATCCTAGTATTGAAAAAATGATTGAAAATTCAAACTATAAAACTGATTCTAATGTGATTAGAGATGGAAATCTCATTACTTCAAAAGGTCCTGCGACTGCTTTAGAATTTGCCTTCTATTTAGCAAGTGTTTTTGTAGGTGAGCAAAAAACAAGAGAAATTCAAAACGAAATGTTAGCCCTTTGAAGTTTGAAATACTGAAAGTTTTTGGCATTTGTGTTGCTTGTGCCGCTTTTTTAGGTGGCTGTTTAATGGGATATAAGGATTTAATTTATAATCCTAGTGTTTTAACAAATGGAATCTCAAAAGAACAAGTGATTAAAAAGGCGGTTAGTTACGCGTTAAATCCAGAGCAGCTTGAAAAAGATATTGCAAATTTACGAGTAAATTTTAAAAAAGTTGTTGTGGCTTTAACGCAAAATGCTTCTAAAAAATGGGGGGAAAATAATACTCCAACTGCTTCACAAGATGTCTATGTAAAATATACAGATTCTTATCTTTCACGTGCGCAGGTGGATTTTACTAAAGGTGTGATTTCTGTTGCGACTTTGGATACAAACAATCCAAAAGCATCTCTTAAAAAAGCTATTGTAGCAACACTGTTAACTCCAGAAGATCCAGAGCAAGTGGATTTGTATTCTGATAAAGAGATCGCCTTTAAAGGTAAGCCTTATTTAGCGGATTTGGTTAAGGATAATGAAGATAAAGTTGTGTTGTATCCTTGGCGCGCAAATCGCTATGCAGATTATTTAATTGAAAATAAGCTGCAAACCACTCAAATCACGGAAAAAGGAGAGAGTAAAAAGGTTTATTATGTGCAGTTTAATATGGTTAAAGATCACGAAATTAAAAGCGAACATAAGTATGGTGAGTATGTTGCGCTTTATGCAAGGGAATATAATTTAGAGCAAGCATTGATTTTTGCAATTATTAAAACAGAGAGCAGTTTTAATCCTTATGCTGTTAGTCATATCCCAGCTTATGGACTTATGCAAGTTGTCCCTGGAAGTGCTGGAAGAGATGTTTATAGGGCATTAAACAATAAAGATGGAATCCCAACTAAAGAAATGCTTTTTACTCCAAAAACAAATATTCAATATGGTTCAGCATATTTAGATATTCTCTTTAAGCGTTATATTAAGGGTGTAAATAATGCGCTTTCTCACGAATATTGTGTGATTGCTGCATACAATACAGGCAGCGGAAATGTGCTTAGTGTGTTTGATAAGGATAGAACAAAAGCGGTAAAAATCATTAATTCTATGACTTCAGCAGAAGTATATAGAAAGTTACGCACTTCTTTAAAATATGAGGAAGCTAGAAATTATCTCCATAAAGTTACAAATGCAAAAAAAGACTTTCAAAAAAGCGCGCCTATTGCGCAAAATGCAGGGTTAAGCATTAGTTTAAAATAATGGAAGTTTATGAATTAGTTCAAGAGCCGCGTCCTTGCAGTTATCTTTCAAACTTGGAAGCAAGATTTCATTATTTTTATATAAAAGATTGTGCGATCCCTTTTTATGTGCATTTACTAGAGCGTGGTTGGAGGCGTTTTGGAAATTATTTTTTTGTCCCCATTTGCAAGAGTTGTGAAGCTTGCATTTCTATTCGACAAGATTGCGGGAGATTTGTGTTTTCAAAATCTCATAAACGCATTTTAAAAAATCCCATAACTTTGCAAATCAAGCGTCCTTGGGTGAGTGAAGCGCATTTGGCTCTTTATGACAAATATCATCAAAAAATGCAAAACAAAAAGGGCTGGGAATATCACAAAATTACACTAGAAGCTTATTATGATACTTTTGTGCAAGGTTTTTTGGACTTTGGCTATGAATTTGATTATTACTTAGAAGATAAACTTATTGGAGTTGCGTATGTGGATATAATGGCGCAGGCAATTTCAGCGGTGTATTGCTTTTATGATCACGATTTTGCACAATATTCCATTGGGACATATTCTATTCTTAAACAAATAGAAATTGCAAAAGAGTATAATATCAAGTATCTTTATCCGGGCTATTGGATACAAAATCACGCATCAATGGGCTATAAAGAACGCTTTAAGCCTTTTGAAATTTTATGTAATCGCCCAAATTTAGAAGAGATTCCACTTTGGATTAAGGAGTAATTTTGCACTATACAAATTTCATTTCTTGCTTGTTTGAAAAGTTTGCTTCTTATGCCTTTCCACCATTGATTCAAAATTTCATCAATCGTGTTTATGTTAGAATTTTTGCAATTCAACTTGATGAGTTTGATACACTTGCAAGTTATCCTACGCTTAATGCGCTCTTTATGCGATCATTAGTAAAAATGAGAAGTTTTGATAAGATAGAATCTCATATGATAGCACCTTGTGATTCCGTGATTATGGAGTTTGGAGAATGTAAGGACAATGTTGCAATGCAAATTAAGGGTAAGCGTTATTTTGTAAGTGATTTCATAAAGACAAAACTAGAAGAAGGTTTTACTTATGTCAATTTTTATCTTTCTCCTAGGGATTATCATCGCTTTCACTCTCCGCTTAATCTAAAAATAAAACGTTTAGAATTTATCTCTGGAGTGCTTTTGAGTGTAAGCGAAAAGGCTCTTTTAAGGCACGAAGAAGTTTTTACAAAAAATAAGCGTGTTGTGTTGGAGTGTGAAGATGATTTTGGAGAGAGTTTGTATTTTGTTGCTATTGGCGCATTAAATGTAGGCAGAATCCAAATGAATTTTGCCCCAGAAGTTGTAGAGTTTAAGGAGTCTAAAACGCTAAATTTTGACACTCCTATTGTTGTGCAAAAGGGCGAAGAACTTGGGAGTTTTTTAATGGGTTCAACAATTGTTTTATTAAGTAAAAATTGGGAGTATGACTTAAAGATTAAAGAAAAAGTTTATTTTGGGCAGTGCATTGCAAAGGCAAAAAAGTTGGAATCCAAAAACTCTACTAAGGAGATTGATGATGAAAATGCGTATTAAAGAGTTATTAAAAGATCTTGATGCACTGCTTGTGGCGCATTATTATCAGCGTGATGAAGTAGTGGAGATTGCTGATTTAATAGGGGATAGTTTGGAGCTTGCACGCAAGGCAAGTGAGAGCCAAAAATCTAAAATTATCTTTTGTGGAGTTGGGTTTATGGGGCAGAGTGTTAAAATATTGGCCCCTAAAAAGCGTGTTTTTATGCCTAAAATTGCGTGCTGTTCTATGGCTAGAATGATTGATGATAGTTATTTTGATGCTTCTATTGCGCAACTTAAAGAATATGGTATTACAGAGATTTTGCCAATTACTTATATTAATTCTAATGCCGAAGTGAAGGCGAAAGTAGCAGAGCTTGGCGGAATAGTTTGCACAAGTGCAAATGCTTCTAAGATTTTACAATATGCTTTAAAGCAAAATCAAAAAATTTTCTTCCTGCCGGATTTTTGTTTGGGGCAGAATCTTGCGCGCCAAAATGGCTTAAAAAGCGCAATTTTAGGAGTGGATAGTGTAGAGAAAGTTAAGGAGGCTGATGTGATTTGTTATTATGGATTTTGTTCTGTGCATCAACTCTTTACTCCAAAAGATATTGATTTTTATCGCTCTAAGTATCCTGATATTTTGATTGCTGTGCATCCAGAATGCCAACCTAAAGTTGTGGAAAAAGCTGATTTTGTAGGTTCAACAAGTCAAATCATGCAATTTGTGCAAGGCTTAGACTCTAAGCAAAAAGTTGCTGTTGGGACAGAGTTTAACTTAATAAATCGTTTAAGAAAACCTATTAATGGAATCCAAAATACCTTTGTGCTAAGTTCTACAAAACCAGAATGTCCAACGATGAATGAAACAGGACTTGAAGATGTATTAAAGTGCTTAGAATCTATTAAAGAAAATCAACCCATTAATGAGATTTTACTAGAAGAAAATATTGCAAAAAAAGCAAAAAAAGCATTGGATAAAATGTTAGAATTATCTTAAAAAAGGAGAAAAAATGCATAAAATTTTATTGGATGATTTTTTAAAAGAAGTGCTTAAAGAAGATATTGGGCGTGGGGATTTGTATATGCGTATGCAAAATAATATTGAAATAGAAGCCTATATTTTGGCAAGAGAAGATGGAATCTTATCTGGAAAAATGTATGTAGAACGCTTGTGTGAGCTGTTAGGAATTGAATGCGATTTTACTTTCGAAGATGCAATGCCCTTTAGAAAAAATGAAAAACTTGCAACTTTTAAAGGGAAAATGTCAGAAATTTTAAGTGCAGAACGCACAATTTTGAATCTCCTAGAACATTCTAGCGGGATTGCAACACTTACACGCAAATATGCACAAAAGATAGAAGGCACGAATTGTATGTTGCTTGATACGCGAAAAACGCGTCCTTTGCTTAGAGATTTTGAAAAATATTCTACGCGCAATGGTGGCGCTATTAACCATCGCTTGGGATTAGATGATTGTTTAATGTTAAAAGACACACATTTAACAAGGATTTTAGCACTCAATAAATTTGTTAAAGATATTCGTTCTAAGATTCCATTTACTGCAAAGATTGAAGTAGAATGTGAAAACCTTTTGCAAGCAAAAGAAGCATTGGAATCTGATATTGATATTCTAATGTGCGATAATATGGATATTGAAACAATTAAAAATGTCGTTAAAATGCGCAATGCAATAGCACCAAATGTGCTTTTAGAAGCAAGTGGAAATATTACTTTAGAAAATATCTTAGAGTATGCAAAAAGTGGCGTAGATGCAATTTCATCAGGAGCAATTATCCATCAAGCAGTTTGGGTGGATTTGAGTATGAAAATTGATTAATGCAAGATAGAGAAAAAGCGTTTATTCGCGCTTTGATAAAAAGTGGTGCAACAGAAGGGATTGGCGATGATGGGGTTATGATTGCAGATGCTTGCGCCTTTGTAACTGCAAGTGATGCATTTTTTGAAGATGTGCATTTTAAGCGTGCTTGGGGAAATTTGGAATTGCTTGTGGAAAAGTGTTTTGTTGTTAATCTCTCTGATATTTATGCGATGAATGCGATTCCAACTTTTTGCCTTTTGACGCTTGCCTTACCAAAAGATTTTAAAGAAGTCAGCAAGCTTGCTAAGATTATTGGAGATTGTGCTTTAAGACATAGAGTTAAAATTGTTGGTGGAGATACGATTGTTGGGGATAAATTACACTTTTCTCTTACGCTTTTAGGCAAGGTGCAGCACAATAAAATTTTAACGAGAACAGGCATTAAAAAAGGGGATATTTTAGGTTATATTAGTCCAAATAGTGTGCTAACACATTGCAAAACACAGGCTTTTGGTAGAAATGTTAGAGAATTAAAATTAGCATTAAGATCTCATAAAAGCACAAAAATACAAGGCAACACACGCTTTTTAAAACCAATTTTATATCCTAAAATGCTTTTGAGGTTAAATCTTATTGCAAGGGCTGGAATGGATATATCAGATGGAATCTTTATGGAGCTCCCACGCTTAAGTCGTCTAAATCATTTAAGTTTTAAGATTATAAAACACAAAAAAGAGTGGTTTTATTCTCCAGAAGAATATCAAATGCTCTATGCTATCCCTAAAACAAAGTTAAAAATTATGCAAAATACAGCTAAAAAATACCGCCATATCTTTATCCCCTTTGCAAAAGCGGTGCGTGGAAAATTTATGGAATCTAAAAAGAGTTGGCACGCTTAAATTTTAGATTCTAGCTTTTATAAGAGAGCTTCTATTTTTTGTTCTAAATCTTTAATTTTGCTTTTGTATTTTTCGCTTTCTACGCGGTATTGAGAGTTGCGCTGTTTTAGAGCTTTAACTTCATTGCGTAATGCAGTGATTTCATCGGTTAAAATATCAATATTTCCTAAGGCTCTTTGGAGTTGGAGTTGATGCTTGCGAATTAAAATCTCTGCTTCTTGTAAAGTGAGTTTCATTACAGCACTATTTTTTTCTTCCTTTTGGGCAATGCTTTTGTAAAAGAAAGTTTTGACAACCATAAACAAAACAAAAAGAATAAAGGCTGTTAGAAAAAGCCATTGCGTAAATTGTGCCATAAAGATTCCTTATTGTAATTTTCCTATGCGGCAAGCGTGGCGACCGCCTTCAAAAACTCCCTCGCAAAAGCTTTTTAAAATACTTTCTACCATTCCAATCCCAACAACGCGCGCACCAAGACATAGCACATTAGCATCATTATGTGTGCGACTCATTACTGCACTATAAGGTTCTGCACATAAAGCAGCACGAATGCCTTTATGGCGATTAGCAGCAATACTCATTCCAATTCCGCTTCCACAAATCAAAACCCCAAAACTTCCTTCATTTTCTAACACTTTTTCACATAAAGCATTTGCAAAATCCGGATAATCCACACGCTCTGCATCTATTGGTCCTAAATCAGTAACTTTATGTCCCATTTGTTCTAAAATCCCAAGAACAGAACCTTTTAGTGTGAAACCTGCGTGATCACTTGCAATAAAAAAACGCATAAATCCTCCTATAAAAGTAAGTTGATAATAAATTGCACTGGAATAAAGATGAAATTAGATAATGGTGTGCTTAGAATAATAATAAGCACCAACATTCCAGCCATTGGCGGAATTTTATTAAAAAGATTTGCAAACAAATTGTTTTTAAATATTAATCCAAAATATGCTAGCGCATTTGCACCATCTAAAGGGGGAATTGGAATTAAATTAAACACCGCTAACACAACATTGTAAATAAGTAGTTGCAAGAAAAAATATAATAATAAGATGATAAAATTTCCATTTTCTGACGCGCTAATTTCATTAAGGATTCCACTTTCTAATCCATAAATACAAAGGCTTGCAAAAATAGCTAATGCAAAATTATATGCCACTCCCGCTACTGAAACACTAAACGCCCCAAAGTATCCGCCATTATATACAACCCGATCAATCCGCACAGGCACAGGTTTTGCCCAACCAAATAAAAACGGAGCATTGATTAAAAATAAAGTTGCAGGGATTAAAATAGAGCCGATCAAGTCAATATGAATCACAGGGTTTAAGCTAAGGCGTCCTTCATCACGCGCAGTTGTATCTCCGAATTTTAATGCAGTGTATCCGTGCATAATCTCATGTCCAATAATCGCAACTAAAAGCGCAATTATCATTATGGGGATTTTATAAGTGAGTGGGATTTCAAACATTTATGATTCCAACTTTGCCTTTAATGCTTGCCTTTCTAGGCTCTCTACGCTTTTTCCGATACGCTCCCAGCGGATATTAAAAGAGTCATCCCAGCTAAAGTAAATAAACCAAGGTTTGCCAACAATAAACCTATAAGGCACAGCCCCCCAAAAGCGCGAGTCGCTAGAATTATTGCGATTATCTCCCATCATAAAATATTCATCTTCCTTTATAATAGCGTGAAACCCTAAAGTGCCATTTTCTAAACGCACAGGCTCCATTGCGATTTTCTCTCCATTATGAGAGAGAATTTTGAGTTGCTCAAAAGCACTTAGTTTTTCATCTGTGTATTGCACACCAGCGTGATGTTTTGCATAAGGCTCATAGTAAAAGGTTTTTCCGCCAAATGTTAGGGATTTTGCATTTGTATCTTTATAGTTGGAATCACTGCTAAAATATACCCATAAACCTTCTTTTGTATAAAGAACTTCATCATTGCTAATTGCGACATTGCGTTTAACAAAATGGATTTTTGGTGCATTAGGATCGCGAAAAATTACAATATCTCCGCGTTTTGGACGCTCTCCTTCAATGAGATGTCCATTTTTGTTGAAATCTGGTAAAACTTGAATTTCAAGCCAAGGGATTGTGGGGGTTGGGATTCCATAAGAAAACTTTTTAACAAAAAGATTATCCCCAATAAGTAGTGTGTTTAGCATACTTCCGCTTGGGATAACAAAAGCTTGTGCTAAAAAGAAAATAATGCCTAAAACAATAATAATCGTGCCAACCCAACTATTAATAAAAGCATAAAGTTTAAGAAGAATATTTTTCATTAACTAACCTTGTTTTGTGTTGCGAAATTTTGCTGCTTTTAGCGTATTTTGCAATAAAGAAGCAATTGTCATAGGTCCTACACCTCCAGGAACGGGCGTGATAAAACTACAACAAGAAGAAACATTAAGAAAATCCACATCTCCAACAATCCTACCATCATCTAGCTTACTAATGCCTATATCTACGATAATTGCGCCTTCTTTTACCATTTCTTTTGTGATGAGATTTGGCTTGCCCACAGCTACACATAAAATATCTGCCGCTTTGGTGTGTTTAATTAAATCTTGTGTGTAGATATGACAAAGAGTAATGGTTGCATTTTCGTTTAAAAAAAGCGCACCTAATGGCTTGCCAACAATATTGCTAGCACCAACTATAACGACATTTTTGCCTTGTAGTGGGATTTGATAGTGTTTTAAAAGAGTGATGACTCCCATTGGTGTTGCAGGGACAAAGCCATCAAGATTTGCAAAAACGCGCCCCATATTAAAAGGGTGGAATCCATCAACATCTTTATGTGGAGCAATGGCTTCTAAAACAGCAGTTGTGTCAATGTGTTTAGGCAAGGGGAGTTGCACTAAGATTCCATCAATATTTGGGTTTTGATTAAGCATTGCAATGGTTTGCAAGAGAGAATCTTGTTGGATATTTTCTGGCATTTCGTGTGTGATAGAGTAGATTCCAGTGCGCTTACAGGCTTTTGCTTTCATATTGACATAACTTTGTGAAGCAGGATCGTTGCCAACTAAAATCACTGCAAGACCGGGAGTAATCCCATTTTTATTAAGAGATTGAACTTCTTGTTGAATAGTGTTTTCAATGTCTTGTGCGAGTGCTTTTCCATCTAAAATTTGCATTGCAAAACCCTTAAAAACTAATTTTAAAGGAGTAATTATAGTAAAAGAAAGTTTTTGATACCTTTAAGTTTTGTTAGATTTTGTTAGAAGTGTGTTTAAAACGAAAATTTGTTATGATTTCGCAAAAATTTTAAGGAACCTTTAATTGCGTTTTGTGTTTGTTTTTGGATTTGTATTGATGGTTTTAAAAGCTGAGGAGAGTTTTATTACTCCATTAGAGTATGGAAAAATGCTCTATGAAAATCCGCGTGGGATTAGTTGTTTAGAGTGCCACGGACAATACGGAGAAGGCAATAAGGTTGCGAATTACACACATAAAAAGCAAGTTAAATCTATTCACGCTCCGCGTATTAATAATTTGGATTTTAATACTTTTAAAAAGGCATTGCAAAAAGGAAAGCGTGTGATGCCAAAATATTATTTAACTGCTGATGAAATTGAAGCAATTTACAAATATTTGCAAAGTTTTAAACAAAATTAATATGATATTTTGAATTTCAAAAATCCCTCAATTGATAGGAAGGAGATTTTACATCTATATAAAAATAAGTATAACCAAAAAGTTAAAAATTATTGACTTTTTTATTTTTAAGGGGGTAAAATTACTGCCAAAGATAATAGTTTATTATTAAAGTTATTGTGAGGCACAATGCAAGTTATGAATGCTCCTATTTCACACTCGTTACCCCTTGGTCATATTTTGTTAGACAAAAACGCACAAGAATACCATACAAAATTGACTTTATTAAATCGCGCTCAAGAAGTTTTAGATGATTTTATCCTAGATTCTAAAAATCATTGTCTTATTGGTTCAAAGCTTGCCATTGTGTATGCAAATGATGAAGAGAATGGCGAAATCCCACAATTTGTGCAAAAGTTTGCAGAGTTAGCACAAAATTTTTTTGAGGTTTCTTTGTTAGATATTGCGCTTTTGGAGAATTTTAGCGGAAGTTTTGGAAGCTTTAGTGCGCGTTTTAGCGGTGGTAATGTGGTAGAGTTTGCGCAAGCTGCAATGTTTGTGTATGAAGAGGAATTGTTGCGTTTTAAAGGTGTGTTTAGTGTTGCTGATTTTGAAAGTGCAGATGTACTTTTAGAAGTTTTGCGTAAGAATTTAGGGGAATATAGTTATAAAGATATCATTAGCTACAAAGAAGATTTGTGTCAGTATCATCATAGACGACAAAAGCACTGCGCAAAATGCACAGATGTGTGTCCTACCTTTGGTGTAGGAGCAAATGATTCTTTAATGGAACTTGCTTTTTCAATGGTGGATTGCGTGAGTTGTGGAGCTTGTGTTGGAGTGTGTCCTACAAATTGCTTAGAATATGAAGAGTTGCCAAAAGAGGGTTTAGAAGAAATTATAGAATTTTATAAGGGGCAAAAGATTTTTTTATGTGCTTTTAGTGATTATGAAAAACTTTGCACACAAAATGCGATTTTACCAGAAGCCCTAACGCCTATGGTGCTTCCAAACCTTTTAATGCTTAATGAGAATGATCTTCTTACAATGTTGCAAACAAGCGGTAATGGAATCCTTGTATATGGAGAGAGTTTAAGTTCACCTATGGAATTTTTAAATAATATTACTCAGCAAATTTACAAAAAAGATTCTGTTTTTTTAGTAAAAAATATGGAATCTGTTTTTGAGATTTCACAAAAATTGCCATCAATAGAATCGTATTTATATAAAAATCGCTATAACAAGCCTTTTAGAGAGTCTTTTGCGCAACGCTTGCAATATATGATAAAAGACAATGATTTTGGGCTTGCTGCAAGTGTAGTAAAAGAGAGTGGCGCACCAGTGTTTTATGGAGATATAAAGATTAATGCCGCTCAATGCACGCTTTGTTTGTCCTGTGTGGGGGCTTGCAATGTTAATGCGCTATTTGCAAGAAGTGATGATTTTTCTCTGCGTTTTAATGCTTCTTTATGCACGACCTGTGGATACTGCATCACTTCTTGCCCAGAAAATGTAATGGAGTTAAGCTGCGAAGGAATTGCCTTAAATGCTGGATATTTTAAAAGTAGAGAAGTTGCTAAGGACACTCCATTTTTATGTGTGGAGTGCGGCAAGGCTTTTTCAACACAAAAATCCATAGAAAAAGTAATGGGAATGCTAAGTCCTGCATTTAGTTCTGATTCTAAAAAGCTAAAAACAATTCAATGTTGCCCAGATTGTAAAGTTAAAGTAATGTTTGGAGGGGGAGAAAATGCTTGAGAATCTAAGTCCTAAAGAAGTGCAAGATCTCAAAAATGCGCGTTTGCTGTATTATGATTTCTTCTATGGATTATTTGTTTTTGAGCTTTTAGATGAGCGTGTGGAATTAGCCAAAAAACAATTAGAAATTTTGCAAAATGCTCCTTTGAACGAAAGGTCGGAAGCTAGTATTTTGCTCTTAAGACAAGAATTGCAAAATAATGGAATTCAAAATTTAAAAGAAGAGTTCTCCCGCCTTTTCGCCTTGCCTTTTGGAGGAAAACAAGTTGGAATGCATTTATCACATTATTATGAAAATTGCATTGGTGCAGAGTCGCTTCTTAAAATGCGTGCTTTATTAAAGAAAAGTGATGTGCGCGTGGAAACTAAGGAATTTAAAGAAAGTGAGGAGCATTTAGGATTTTTATTTGGATTTATGCGACATTTAATTGAGAGTGAAAATACAGAGTTTGCAGAAGAGGTTTTTGCTTTTATTAAAGATGCGTATAGTGGATTAATTTGTGAGATTAGAGACAGAGAAGATGCGCAATATTATCTTGCTCTAGCTGATATTCTAGAAGGATTTATGGAGTTTGAAAGAAATCTTTATGCGTAATCCCACTAGGGTTTTTTAAAGAAAAAGTCCTAGTGGGATTATCCCAAATCTCAACACAAAGGAGCCGATATGGAAAAAAGTAGGCGTGAGTTTTTAAAAACCACCGCTAAAAGTTCCGTCGCTGTTGCAGGTGTGAGTATTGCACTGGCAGGTTGCGGCAAAAAAGGCACAAGTGAGAATCTTGTCCGTGGAAAATCTCCAAAGACAGAGATTCTTTATCAAAAAAGCAAGCAATGGGAATTGTATTATTCTGTTGCAAAATAAAAGAAGTGAGGCAAAATTATGAGCGAAGCAATCAAAAGACGCCAAACTAGACGTGCGTTTTTGAAAATGACAGCTCTTGGAAGTCTAGCTGGTGCTAGCGTAGCTTTAGGTAATGATAGCCAAAAGACTATGCGTCAAGCAACTGCGCAAGAGCTAAAAGACAGGTATCCAAATTCTCAAAAAATCAAAACCATTTGTACGCATTGTTCAGTGGGTTGTGGAATTGTGGCAGAAGTTGTTGATGGTGTATGGGTGCGCCAAGAAGTTGCACAAGATCATCCAGTTTCTCAAGGAGGGCATTGCTGTAAAGGTGCTGACTTGATTGATAGAGCAAGAAGCGAAACAAGATTACGCTATCCTTTAGAGAAAAAAGATGGCAAGTGGGCGCGTTTAAAATATGATGAAGCAATGGATAAAATTGCAACGCAGCTTAAGCAAATCCGTGAGGAGAGCGGTCCTGATGCGGTTATGTTTTTAGGAAGTGCAAAATGTTCTAACGAGCAAAGTTACTATATTAGAAAATTTGCGGCATTTTTTGGAACAAATAATATAGATCATTGTGCTAGAGTTTGACACAGCCCAACAGTTGCCGGTGTGGCAAATACATTTGGGTATGGTGGTATGACAAACCATCTTGGCGATATGATGTTTTCTAAATATATCCTTGTTATTGGAGCTAATCCAGCTGTAAATCACCCAGTATCTATGGTGCATATTTTGCGCGCTAAAGAAAATGGAGCAAAACTTGTTTGTATTGATCCTCGTTTTACAAAAACTGCGGCAAAATGTGATGAATATCACAGAATTAGAAGTGGGACAGATATCGCGTTTGCTTATGGATTGCTAAATCATATTATTGAAAAAAAACTTTATGATGAGCAATTTTTAAAAGAGCGTGTGTATGGCTATGAAGAGATTATGGAAGAAGCTAAGAAGTTTCCACCCGAAGTTGCAGCTGATGTGTGTGGAATTTCAGCAGATATGATTCGCCATATTGCTGAAGAGATGGCAGCAGCAAAGCCGGCAAGTTTAATTTGGAATCAAGGTTTAACACAACACACAGTAGGGACAGGAAATACCAGAATTATGCCAATTTTACAAATGTTCTTAGGAAATATTGGTAAAAATGGTGGTGGTGTAAATATCTTACGCGGACATGATAATGTTCAGGGTGCTTCAGATATGAATAATTTAGCGGATTCTCTTCCGGGCTATTATGGACTAGGTGAGCCAGCTTGGAGGCATTTCTGTAAGCATTGGGGTGTGGATTATGAATGGATGCTTAGTCGTTTCAAAGATAAAGAAATGATGGGTAAAATTGGATTTGCACATTCTACCTGGAAATTTGGTGTTTTAGAGGAAGAAAATATTGAAAATAATGGTGGAACGAAGCTTAGAGCATTGATTGTAATCGGTTCTGGCATGACAACTGTTTCTTTGCTGGATTTGCAAAAAAAGGCAATGGATAAGCTTGATTTAGTTGTTTTTGTAGATCCTTATGTTAATGATTTAGCAATTTATAGCGATAGAACAGATAATCTCTTTATGCTTCCAGCGGCTTCACAAATGGAAACAGCAGGTTCAGTTGCTGCAACAAATCGAAGTTATCAATGGCGTAGTAAGGTGATGGAGCCATTATTTGAGTGTCGCCCAGATGAAGAGTTCTTATTTGGTTTAGCAGATCGTTTAGGATTCTTAGATAAGCTACAATGGAGATTGTATGATATTGCAAAATCCAAAGGTAGAGAAAAGTTTATTTGGCCAGATGATGCAACTACAGAATTAACACAAAGCATTAGAAGTATCGGCTTGCAAGGTATGAGTCCAGAGCGTTTAAAAGCACATCAAGAAAATTGGCATATGTTTGATAAAGTAACACTAAGAGGAACTGGTCCATTTAAAAACGACTATTATGGTTTGCCTTGGCCTTGCTGGAGTGATAAGCACCCAGGAACTCCTGTGATGTATAATGATAGTATTCCAGTTATGGAGGGCGGTATGGGATTCCGTGTAAATTGGGGAGTAACAAGCCCTGATGGTAAGTCTATGCTAACTTCTAGAACCTTGCCGGATTCTGTGCATCAAGGAGGACACGCAGCTGTAACAGCAGCAAACGCGGAGTCTTTAGGGATTAAGCTCACAGAAGCAGAAAAAGAAGCTGTTGCAGGTTCTACATTTGCGCTAGGAATTGGTAACAATATTCTAGTGGAGAAAGCACTAGAGGCTGGAATCTGTCCTTATGGAAATGGAAAAGCTAGAGCTAAAGTGTGGAATTGGTATGATCAAATCCCATTGCATAGAGAGCCTTTGCATTCTGTAAGAGGAGATTTGGTGGATAAGTATCCAAGTTTCCCTGATAAAAAGAATCTTTTTAGAGCAAATGTAAAATACAGAAGTCGTCAAAAAGAGTTAGGGGAGAATAAAAATTGGGTGGATGAATTCCCTGTTAATATGCTTAGTGGAAGACTTGTTGCGCATATGGGAACAGGTGCTGAAACAAGAAGTGCGAAGTATTTGGCTGAAGTTGAAGGTGAAATGTTTGTAGAAATTCACCCTGATAAAGCAGCGGAGCTTAATATTGTTAATGGCGATATGGTATGGATATATGGCACAATGGATACTAAAATTTTAGTGAAAGCAAAGCTTTCTACTAGAGTAGATTATAATAGTATTTGGTTGCCACAGAACTTCTCAGGTTTAGATCAAGGTAAATCAAGACTAGATCAATATCCAGAAGGCACAAAGCCTTATGTGATTGGTGAATCAGCAAATATGATTTCAAGTTATGGATTTGATTATAATTCTGCTTGTCCAGAGACAAAATGCGGTTTGTGCCGTATTGAAAAAGCACAATAGGAGATAGAAAATGAGTAATATAATTCCTACAAATCTTGAAGATTTTTCAAGAATTAAATTCTATTGTGATACTAATCGTTGTATTGAGTGCCACGGCTGTGATGTTGCTTGTAAAGAAGCACATCATTTACCAGTGGGTGTAAATCGTCGTAGAGTTGTTGTGTTAAATGAAGGACAAGTTGGCAAAGAGAGTGCTGTTTCTGTGGCTTGTATGCATTGTGCGGATGCACCTTGTGCGCAAGTTTGCCCAGTAGATTGCTTCTATATTCGAGCAGATGGGGTTGTATTGCACGATAAAAAAACTTGCATTGGTTGTGGGTATTGTTTATATGCGTGTCCATTTGGTGCACCACAATTCCCAAAAAATGGTGTTTTTGAAAGTCGTGGAGCAATGGATAAATGCACATTTTGTGCCGGTGGTCCTGAAGAAACAAATAGCGAAGAAGAATATATGCTATATGGGCAAAATAGAATCGCAGAAGGTAAAGTGCCTATGTGTGCAAGTATGTGTTCTACAAAAGCACTTTTGGCAGGAAGTAGTGAAGAAGTTTCTAATATTATCACGCATCGTGCAACAATGCGCGGAGAAAATATTCCAAATGCCGTTCCAAATGTGTGGAAGACAGCGTATGGAAACTAAGGGGGATTCTATGAGAAATTTATTGAAATTCTTTAGAATCTTTATGTTTGCTGCCTTTGCAAGCACTCTTGCATTTGCAGCAAACCCTAGTGTCCCACAAGAAGGTGGCAAGCAGTATGCTGAAGTAATTTCAGGCAATAACGCACTCTTTAGCAAAGATGATCTTGCTAATCCTTATTTATATGGTGGTCCAGAAGTTGAAGCTATTAAAAGTTGGGGTTTAAATGTCCCAGATGCTAGTGGTTTTGGAGAATTATTTACAATCTTGCAAGGACATTATTTTGCAACAATTTTTGCAATTTTAATCGTGCTTGTTCCTTTAGCGTTTTTAGGACATTTTGTAATTGTAGGTCAAAAGAAGTTTTCACACGGAAAAAAGATTCGTGTGTTCTCTAACTATAATATTTTTGTGCATTGGGCAGCTGCGATTCCATTTGTATTAATTTGTCTAACAGGGCTTGTAATGGTCTTTGGGGATCAATTAGGAGGTGGAGCATTTGTGCGTTTTGCGCGCGATACGCACGGAATCGCAACGATTTTATTTGTGATTTTTGGCGTGCTAATGTTCTTGATGTGGGTTAAAGATGCTCTTCCAAAGGCTTATGATATTCAATGGCTAATGATTTTAGGCGGATATTTAAGTAAAGAGAAAAAGCCAGTCCCTGCTGGGAAATTCAACGCTGGACAGAAAATGTGGTTTTGGGTTTGCACCATTGGCGGATTTGTAATGGCAATTTCTGGTGCATATATGTTCTTTCAGTTTGCAGATATTGAAACATTGCGTTTAATGGCATTGGTGCATAATATTTTAGGATTCCTTATTATTGCATTGCTAATTACGCATATTTATATGGCTGTTTTTGCAATTGAGGGTGCATTGCATTCTATTATAGATGGAAATATGGGTGAAGAAGAGATTGCGATTTTGCATAGCTATTATTATAAAGAGCTAACAAACGCATAATGGAATCTTTTTTTAAAACATTACAAATTGAAAAAATCTCCCCTTCTGGTTTTTTAGAAGGGGGGAATGTTGAAGATTGTGTTGTTTCAGAAGAGCGTATTGCATTTTATCTGAATGGTAAAAAGCTGCTTTCAGTTATGAGTATCCCAAGAGAGCAAGACTTTCATTTTGTTGGGTTTTTGATAAGTGAAGGCGTGATTAGCGATGTTGAGCAAATTCAGCATTTAGAAATTGCAAAAGATGGTAAAAGTGTGTGGATGGAGGCTGGGATTCACACAGAAAATTTGCAGAATCTTTTTAGAGAAAAAACGCTCACTTCAGGTTGTTGTGTGGGTGTGGCTGGAAATTTAGAAGGACATATTGTAGAGAGATTTGTAGAATCTGATTTTAAATTTAGTTCAAAAATGCTTTTTGAGCATTTAAGGGCGTTTGAGATTCCAAGTATTTTGTTTAGTAAAACAGGCTGTGTGCATAAAGCAATGCTAGTTTTGGGAGATAAAACACTAATTAGTGAAGATATAGGACGACATAATGCTATTGACAAAGTAATGGGAAAAGCGCGTATGCAAGGACTTAATACCAAAGATTGCGTGTTGTATGTAAGTGGGAGATTGTCGCTTGAAATGGTTATTAAAGCAGTTATGCATAATATTCCTATTGTAATTTCAAAAGCAGCTACTACACTAATGGGGGTTAAAGCCGCACAAGAGACAGGGGTTACTCTTGTTGGGTTTGCTAGAGGTGAAGTGGCAAATATTTATACGCATAGTGGCAGAATCCAAGTATAAATTAAAATATTTCATAATGTATTGATTTTTGTGCTATTTCAGCTATAATTCTTTCCAGCTTAATTTTAATTGATACATTAATATTAAAATTCTAATTTAAGAGGGTAATTTATGTTGAATTCAAAAAATACTACTACATCATTTGGTTGGCGAAGTTTTTCTTTAGGCAAAAAATTCGCAAGTCTTCAAATTTTACTTTCTGTTGTTTTGTTGGGTGTTTTTTTTGACAATTTTTCATTTTATTATGAATGATTTTACAGATACACAACTCAATAGAAGAATTGCACAAAATAATAAAATTGTTAATAATTTTTTATTGGAAAAAGTTGCTGATGATACAAGCAGTTTATCAAATATTTTAAAAGCAGATTTGTCTATGCATTTTGGAGAGATTAAGCCGCAGAGTTTTGCGATACAAGGACAAACTTCGCTTTTTAAAGAGGGTGGAGTTATATCTGTGCCAAATCTTGTGTTAAATGGCACAGAAATGGCAAATAATTTTTTAGCAATTGATGAATTTGCAGCTCTTACAAATGCGGAAGCTACAATTTTTGTTAAGACAAATAATGAAGATTTTATCAGGGTTTCTACTTCTTTAAAAAATGAAGAAGGAGAGAGATTAATAGGAACAAAGATTGATGCAACACATCCTGCACATCGTAAAGTTTTAAAAAATGAAAGCTTTTATGGTAGAGTAGAGTTGTTTGAGAAGGATTATGTATCTGTGTATGAGCCGATTGTTAATGCTAACAATGAAGTTATTGGAATCTTATTTGTAGCTTATAGACTTGATCGTGTGTATAATCTTATTCGCTCTAGTATGGATGGAATTAAGGTTGGAGAAAATGGTTCTATTGTGATTTTGGATAAAAAATATAATAAGTTTGTTTTAGGATATGAAGGACAGATTAATAATTTTGACTTTTATGCTAATTTAAAAGAATCTGGGATTGTGGAGTTTAGCCATAATGGAGGTATTTATCGCTCTTACTATAATTACAATCAACCTTTGGATATTTATGTTATTACACAATCTTTTAAAGAAGATTTTACAAAAGCAAATAGTAGTTTAGAAAAACTTTCTATTGCGGCAATCGTTGTTCTTTTAGCAAGTATGATTATCCTTTCTTTGGTTGCGATTAAAGGAATTGTTATTAAGCAACTTGATAATGTTTCAAAAATGATTTTTGAGTTTTTGGCGTATATTGATCACACTAGAAAAGACGCTCCAAAAATAAAGGAAGTTGTTGGAAATGATGAAGTTGCTAAGCTTTCAAGGGCAATTAATGAAGCAATTATTGGAATCCAAAAAGGCTTAAAACAAGATTCTTTAGCAATTGCACAATCCGCACAAACAGCTAAAGC
>NZ_CALBGN010000014.1 GCF_937893305.1 uncultured Helicobacter sp. | reverse complement strand
CAAAGAAGAAATCAAACAACTTGCAGAGTATATTACAGATTTAGGACATAGGGGGGGGAGGAGATTATAACCATTTAGGGTTTGCGGTGAAACTAACGGATAGCCAAATTTTATAACTAGGAATCATTAGAGATTCTGCAATACGATCTCTAATGATGTCAAATTGTTGTATATTTTTTGGTTGAAAATTTTCTTCTGTTAGGATATTAACTTCTACCATGTAGAAACGCCCAGATTTTGCAACATGTGTATCGTAGTCTTTAAAATTAAATTCTTTACTAATGCGCTCCATTATTTCCGTGATTCTCTCATCAATTTCTATGGGAGCTACCATTATTAAGTCTTTAAAATTTGCAATAGCAATACGAGTTGGAGATATACAAAGAAACAAAGAAAGAATTGCAAGTAAAATTGGATCAACATAAAGCGCAAAAGTTGTGTTTGTCTGTGGTAAAAAAGCAATAATCCCAAAGGCAATTAAAGCTCCCAAATAAAGCACGCAATCAATTTTCCATTCAGTATTATCTACTTGGATTAAGTCGGATTCTAAAGATTTTGTATAAAGGAGTGTGTAAGCAAATAAGATTGCACAAAAGATAAAAGCGCATAGACTATAAATTGCGGCACCACCTAATTCTACTGCATATCCTCCGTGGATAATACTTTTTAGCGCATTAATAAAGGCGTAAATACACACAAAGACTAGCACGAGGGATTTAAAGAGATTTACCATAGGTTCAAAACGCACATAGCCATATTGAAAAATATCATCATCTTCTTTGTAAATATAGCGTGAAGTAATCACGCTAAGTGCGCCTAGTCCTACGCTAACAAGGGCGACAAAACCATCAAAAATTACTGCCATTGATTGAACAAAAATTCCAAACCCGATTCCAAAAACTGCTAAAAGCAGCGCGCTAAACATTGAAACTTTTAGCACAAATTGTTCTTTTTGGTTATCAATAATAGAATCTTTAGTATCTGATGAGATACGCACTCGATGATCACGCACGCTAGTTCTGTATTTTTGATTGAAAACTTTATTGAAAAGACCCATACAAAGCTCTTAAATATGAAATGATTTGATTATATAGCAGATTGGTTAAATGCCGAGTTAAAAACTATAAAATTTAAGGTGTGGGCTTCTAGTGTGTTAAAGTATTGGATAAATGGGGGAGATACTGCGCTAAAAACCCACTCCTTTAAACTTTCAATCCAAAAAAGATTCCATCTTTTTTGGATTTAGAATTTCTTTTTGTTGGTGTCATCTGTAATATCTTGTGCAATTTGCTCAACATCTTTAGATATATTTGAAGTGTTATCGGCGATGTTTAAATTATTTTGTGTAATTTTTTCTAGTTGCCCAACTGCTTCATTAATTTGTTCAATTCCTGCAGTTTGTTCCTTAATAGATTCACCCATATCATTCACGCCTTGCGCTAAAATGTTAATATTCGCGTCAATCTCACTTAAGCTTTTTCCTGTGCGTTCTGCTAGTTTTCTAACTTCATCTGCAACAACAGCAAAGCCTCTTCCGTGTTCTCCTGCTCTTGCTGCTTCAATAGCTGCATTTAATGCTAGTAAGTTTGTTTGATCGGCAATATCTCTAATAACATTAACAACATTTTTAATATCACTACTTTGATTAATTACCTCTTGTGTTTTAGAACTTACATTTTGCATAGAACTTGTGATTTGTTCTATTGCTTGTGCGGTTTGCTCTAAAGATGATGCTTGATGATGTGAGCCTTCTACAAGCTTGCCCATCATCTCTTCTAGGTTTTTAGATTTTGCGCTTAATGCACTTGCAAAGTTTGCTGATGTGGTTAACATTGTTTTTATTTCTTGTCCTAAAGTATTTGTGGTAATCTCCACTCCACCTTTAGCATCTTTGACTTCTGTTGTAAAATCTAGATTTGTATAACTTTGGAATACACGTTCAATTTCATTCGTGTCACTTCCTATTTTATCTTGTAGGGTTTGTAACATTTCATTTAACACTTTTTTGAGTTCATTTAATTGTGGATTATAAGGATGTGCTGTGATTCTTGCGGTTAAATCTCCACTCTCGATTCTATTTGCTGTTTCAATGGATTCTTTAACTGCCTGCGTGTCTTGCTCTAAGCCTTTTTGTGTTTTTTGGATATTCTCATTAATTGCTACTGCCATTAAACCTATCTCATCTTCTGCGCGTGGCTTGATAAATGCCGGTGGAGTCTTTGTTTCATAATTTAAATATTTAAAGAATCCAAAAAGCAAATTACAAAGTGTATTGATTCTTGCAATAACTTGTGTGCGGATGTAGAAAAACAAGGTTAAGCCGATAATAGTTAAAGCTGCAAGTGTGCAAATAATGATGATTGTTGTAAGAGAACGCACAGGTTTTGTAATAGAATCAATTGGTGCTGTTATAAACGCACTCCAGTGCGTGTTCATACTTTCTCTGCCAATTTGAAAAGTGCTGATAGCTGTTAAACTTTCATCACCTTGTGCGTTGAAATATTCATAGATTCCATCTTTTCCATCTTTAGCAGCTTCTAGCATTTTTTTGGTGCTTTCGTGAGGATTTATTTCGCTTAATTTTTTTCCTAAAGCTTGTGGATTAATATGTGCTGCAATAATTCCATCAGAAGTCATAATAGCTTTGTAATCACCTTTAAATACGGAGCGTTCTTGTGTGTTAATGTCTTTAGAAATAGTGTTAAGATTTACAAACAGTCCTAAAACAGCAACGATTTTTCCATTTTTATTCTTGAGTGGATAGTTCATTGCAACACCTACGCTTTCACCTTGTTTAGCAATATTTCTAAGAGCTGGGATTCCAACATTTGGTTCGCCGCTTTGAAGTGCTTTAAGGACGCTTGGAATTTCTATAATCGCATTATCTGCCTTTAAAGCTTTTGCCCCACCAAGGTTTCTAATATCGGAATCTGTAATTAAAATTAGCATTTTTCCATTCGTGGTTTTAAAGTTTTCATTGCGGATATTTTCTCCAGAATACATTGGATCAATTACATATAAATATCCATAATCTGCAACTCCTGCAGAATCTAGCATTATTTCAACGGCTTCTTGAAGCACTTCTTCTCTTGCATTGCGGTCTATCATACCGCTAATGATACTTTGCTGCGACTCTAAAACAGCAAACATTTCATTTAGGTATCCACCAACAAGATTAGAAAATCTAGCCGCTGTGTTATTAAGCAATTTATGTGTTTCTTGAAGCTGAATCGTTGTTGAGCGCGAAATGACTACATAAGACATAATTCCTAGACAAATTACAACAACAAATAAAATTGTTGAAACTATTTTTGTTCCTAATTTTAGTTTGTGAAAACTCATTAAAGCGATCCTTTTTATATTAAATATGTTGAAGTTACTTGCTGATTCTTAAATTAAAATCATAGAGTTTAAATAAAAATCTCTACATTATTTCATAAAAAAGTTTGATTTTTTATTAAAAAATATAAAAATAAATTTACTTACTAATTATACTCTTTCTTTATGGAAAAGTTTTGATTATTCTTGTTTTTACTTTTATATTTTTTTGAGTATTTTTAGTTTTACAATTTCAAATTGTGTTTTTCATACAGATATTCATTGAAAGAAATTAGACTTTTAATTTGTAATTGTAAAAATTAATCAAACATAAATAATTAAAGTAATAAAATCTTACTTTCAATATAAAGTATCTAAAAGGAGAAAATATGCTGCGTTCATTAGGCGGTAAATTAACTGCAAGTGCAGTTGCTATCTTTGCCATTATTATTATGGTTATTAGTGCATTTAACTTTCAAAACACTTCAGGAGATGTGCAGGAGCTTTATCGTGGAATCCAAAAACAAACGCTAGAGTCTGCTTATAAGAGTATTTATATTACTATGGGTGAAGAGGCACAAGAACATTTGCGTGTGCTTGCAAGAGATCTTTCAAGAATCGATAAAGATAATATTGTGCAGCAGCGCATTATTTTAGATACTGCTTCAGCCTTAGTAAAATATCCTTTAATGTTTATTGTTTATGAAGAAGATGGAAAAGCAATTTTGCAAGATTATAATAGTGAGGGGGAGACAAATTTTTCTTCAGAGTGGGATGATGTAGGGAATGTAGATTTGCGCCAACGCCCTTGGTATATCCAAACAAAACAGGCAAATGCCGGGATTATTACTCCTGTGTATGTTAGCGAAGTGGGAAAATATAAAGGAGATTCTTTTGCTACTGCAACTATGCCTATTATTAAGAATGGAAAGTTCATTGGTGTTGTTGGAATGGATATTCAAGTTGATCAGTTTCAAGCACGCTTCGAGTCCTTTAAAAATCCAGAACTTCCTTCTATGAGTGTATTTATCACAGATAGTAATGGTGCAATCTTCTCTCACGAAGATATGGAATTTGTAAAAAGTGGTTTATCTAAAGATGTTGAAACTGCACTCAAGCAAGATCTCCAAGCCAATGCAAAAAAAGAGGGTGAGATTGACTATAACTTAACCTTAAGAAATGGACAAGTTATTGATAAGCTTGGATATTATAAGCAATTTCCTTTTGGCTGGACAATTGTTGCTACGGCAGATAAGAGTGATTATACAGCAGCAATTAATAAAAGTTTAATTGAAACAATTATTCTGGCAGTGATTATGATTGTGATTGGTGCGATTGTGATTTTGTTTATCATTCGTTATTTTACTAATCCTTTAAATACAATTAAATCTACATTAATTGATTTCTTTAAATATTTGAATCACGAAAGTAAAGTTGCTCCAAAACCATTAGAAATCAATAGCCACGATGAAATTGGAACAATGGCGCACGCGATTAATGCAAATATTGATCAAACAAAAAAGGGACTTCAAAAGGATGAAGCTCTCGTTGAAGAATCTGTTAGAATTATCCAAAGAGCAAAAGATGGTTATGCGGATTCTATTATTGAATTGAATGGTTCAAATCCGCAGTTAAATCATTTGCGTGATGTGGTTAATGAATTGTTAAGTTTGTTATCTAGCGCAATTGGTAAAGATTTACCAGAATTAAATCGTGTTTTTGATAGCTTTGTAGCACTTGATTTTAGCACCCAAGTAGCAAATGCGCAGGGACGAGTAGAAGTAGTAACAAATACTTTGGGCGAAGAAATTCGTAAAATGCTTAAGACTTCTTTAGAATTTGCAAATTCTCTTAATGAGCAAAGTAGTAAATTGGAAGAAGCAGTTAATTCTTTAACTCATTCTTCTAATTCTCAAGCATCTTCTTTACAGCAAACAGCAGCAGCCGTAGAGGAAATCACAAGTTCAATGCATAATGTAAGCGGCAGAACACAAGAAGTTATTCAGCAAACTGAAGATATTAAAAGTGTTATTGGAATTATTAGAGATATTGCCGATCAAACAAACTTACTAGCATTAAATGCAGCTATTGAAGCAGCAAGAGCAGGAGAACACGGAAGAGGATTTGCTGTTGTTGCAGATGAAGTGAGAAAACTAGCTGAACGCACAGGGAAATCTCTTGGTGAAATTGAGGCAAATGCAAATTTATTGGTGCAAAGTATCAATGATATGGCAGAATCTATTAGAGAGCAAACTGCTGGTATTACACAAATTAATGAGGCAATTTCAAATTTAGAAACTGTAACGCAAGAAAATGTAGGTATCGCAAATACAAGCTCTGATATTTCTCAAAATGTTTCTGAAATTGCTAAAGCAATTTTAGAGGATGCAAATAAGAAAAAAATCTAACAATAAAATATGGAATCTCATTTTAAGATTCCATATTTTCTCTCTTAAATCTCATCTTTTACAAAAAACGACTAAATTTTGCTATAATCCCTCCTTATTTTATTGCAAGGAGATTTGCGTGTATCGTTTAGTTTTATCTAGTCTTTTAGTAGCTTTTGTGGGTTTTTGGGTTAGCGGCTGTAAAGGTGATGAAAAATTGGTTGTGGCAACTGCAGCAGAATTTCCACCTTTTGAATACAAAGAGGGCGCAGAGTATAAAGGCGTAGATATTGAGGTATCACGAGAGATTGCAAAACGCTTAGGCAAAGAACTTGAGATTAAAGATATGGAGTTTGATTCTGTAATGAGTGCTGTTGGTAGCGGAAATGCAGATTTTGCGGCAAGCGGGCTTACAATTAATGAAGCACGTTTAAAGGTAGCTGATTTTACAAAATCTTATTATAATGCAAATCAAGTGGTGATTATTAAGAGTGAAAATGCTACACTTAAAGCCCTTAGTAACGATGCAGAAGCTCTTATTGCAGAGATTTCTAAACAAGATGGAATTAAAATTGGTGTGCAAACAAGCACGACAGGAGCATTTTTTGCTAAAGGGGACAAAGATTGGGGATTTGCAGGGTTTCCAAAAGCAGAAATTAAGAGCTTTGTTAATGGTTCTCTTGCAGTTAGTGCCTTAGTCAATGGTCAAGTAGATATTGTAATTTTAGATGAAGCTCCAGCAAAACTTATTTCTAAAGCAAATGTGGGTACAGAAGTGTTAAATGCAACTTTAACGCAAGAACAATATGGAATCGCTGTTAAAAAGGGCAATAAAGAGCTTTTAGATTCCATTAATAGTGCATTAGAAGTGATGGAGAAAGACGGCACTTTAGAATCTATTATGCAAAAATATTTTCAATAAAGTTTTTGCGAAATAATGGATAAATTAGAAGTTTTTTACAATCAATTCATCACAAAAGGTGGTTACGCACTTGTATTAGAAGGGATTGGTGTAACGATTATTCTTGCGGTTTGTGGTTTGTTAATTGGTGTTGTGATTGGAACTTTGTTAGCAGTTTTACTGACAAAAGAAGATAAAAGTGCATTTGAAAGAGTGTTGGTTTTTGTTGGAAATCTTTATGTAGGGTTTTTTAGGGGTACGCCTATTGTTGTGCAACTACTTTTTATTTATTTTGTGATTTTGCCACTTTTAGGACTTGCTGGAAGCAGTGCGTTGTTTGTTGCTGTGGTGATTTTTGGCTTAAATAGTGGGGCGTATGTAAGTGAGATTATCCGTGGTGGAATCTTAAGTGTGGATAATGGGCAAAATGAAGCTGCAAGAGCATTAGGGCTTAATTCTAAGCAGAGTATGCGTTTTGTTGTTTTTCCTCAAGCTCTTAAAAATGCGTTGCCAAATTTAGGCAATGAGTTTATCACGCTGCTTAAAGAAACTTCTGTGGCAAATTATGTAACTGTGCATGATTTAACCTATGCGTTTAAGACAATTGGAAGTGCAAGCTATGAATATATGATTCCTTATTTCTTTTTAGCGGTCTGTTATTTAGTGCTTGTAATGGTGGCAAGCTTTATTGTGAAAAAATACGAAGGGAAGTTAAGACAAAGTGATAAGCGTTAGAAATCTTGTGAAAAAATATTATGAAAATATACCAAAGGCAGGCAAACAAGAAAAGATAGTGTTTAAGAGCTTAAGTGTAGAGTTTAAGCGCGGCGAAAAAGTGGTTATTGTAGGACCTAGTGGAAGCGGTAAAAGCACATTTTTACGCTGTTTAAATCTCTTAGAAACGCCAGATGGTGGGGAGATATGGCTAGATAATAAAAGGATTTCGCATTTAAGTGTGGAGTTGTATCCGGAGTTAAGTGGGCTTAAGGGAAGAGCATTAGAGAAAAAGATTAAAGAATATGATAAGAAAGATCGTATTGATATTAATTTAGCACGATCAAAAATGGGAATGGTGTTTCAGCATTTTAATTTGTTTAATAATTTAAGCGTTTTGGAGAATATTATGCTTGCTCCTATGCAGCTTAAGCGCGCTTCACAAGGCGAAATAAAGGAGCTAGCTCTAGCACTTTTAACGCGTGTTGGCTTGTATGATAAGGCGCACGAATATCCTGCGCGTTTAAGCGGAGGACAGAAGCAAAGGGTCGCGATTGCAAGGGCTTTAGCAATGAAACCAGAAGTGATGCTCTTTGATGAGCCAACAAGTGCGCTAGATCCAGAAATGGTAGGTGGCGTTTTAGAACTTATGAAAAGTGTGGCAAGTGAGGGAATGAGTATGGTTTGTGTAACGCACGAAATGGGCTTTGCAAGAGAAGTTGCAACACGCGTTTTGTTTATGGAAGGTGGAAATATTTTAGAAGATGCTCCACCAAAAGAGTTTTTTGATGCTCCAAAAAGTGAGCGGTTGCAGTATTTTTTAAGTCATATTAGACATTAGTGAGATGAAGCAATGCACCCTTTTTTATGGGTAGAATCTAAAGATTATAGAGAAAAGGTATTCTAAAAAAAATTCAAAAAATATTGTGGTGAATTCTGAAATTAAGATTCTTAAAGAAAATAGTCTTAGAATTGCATTTTATGCTTCTGAAAGTTATCTGGGTGTGGTGGATATTGCAGAATATTTTAAAGGTGAAATCACAAAAGAGATTGGTATATATAACAGAGAGTGAGTTTAGAGCCTTGCGTAAAGATTCTGCTTTATGGGAAGAGACAAAAGAATATGTCAATGAGTTTTTAGGTTATCTAAATACAGAATCCAAAAAGGCTCAAAAGGAGCGTATCACAACAGAATAAATCTTAGAAGAACTAAAGCAAAATAAAGAAGCAGCAAAGAATTTGGAATCTGTTTTAGAGCCTGCATTAAAGCATTTAAGAAAGACGCGTCCTGATATTATAAAATCTTGGAAACATTATCAAACTTTTAAAAAACTTTGCAAAGGATAAGATTTAAGGCATTTTTTATTACAATGGCTCAATTTTTTTAAAAGAGTAAATTTATGGAAAATGCGTTTAATGTCCCAAGTCTTAGTGGAAACTTCAAAAAAGAGCTGTTACAAAATGCGGCAAAGCAATTTGGCACGCCTTTGTATGTGTATGATTTAGAGAGAGTTACAGAGAACTTCAATCAACTTAAACAGGCTTTTAGTGGCAGAAAGGCATTGATTTGCTATGCGCTAAAGGCAAACTCTAATTTAAGTGTGATTAAAAAACTTGCAAGCTTAGAAAGTGGTGCAGATTGTGTGTCTTTGGGAGAGATTAAGCGTGCGATAATAGCTGGGATTCCAAAGTATAAGATTATTTATAGTGGTGTGGGGAAGCAGGATTTTGAGATTAAAGAAGCAATTAGACTTGGGATTTTGTTTATTAATGTAGAAAGCAAAGAAGAGATGTTGTGTGTAGAAGCTTGTGCTAGGGAGCTTGGAATTTCCGCCAGGATTTCAATCCGTGTAAATCCTGATATTGATCCAAAAACACATCCTTATATTTCAACAGGATTAAAAGAAAATAAATTTGGTGTTAGTATTGAAGCGGCAAAGGAAATGTATTTATATGCGTACAATGCGGAGTTTTTAGAGCCTATTGGAATCCATTTTCATATTGGAAGTCAGCTCACAAAGTTAAAGCCTATCGCAGAATCCGCACAAAAAATCGCACAGCTTACACGAAGCCTGCTAGCTTTAAAAATAGATCTTAAGTTTTTTGATATTGGCGGTGGGATTGGGATTACTTATAGTGATGAAGAAACCATCGCTCCTTATGATTATGTTCAGGTGATTTTAGCGGAGTTACGGGGGCTTGATGTAACAATCGTTTGTGAACCGGGTCGTTTTATAATGGGAAATAGTGGAGTGTTTTTAACACAGGTGTTGTATCAAAAAGAAAATCAAGGTAAGAGATTTGTTGTAGTAGATGGCGCAATGAATGATTTAATCCGCCCTAGTCTTTATGGAGCATATCATCAAATTCTTGCGCTTAAAAATGCGGAATCTCTTAGTATTCAAACAGATGTTGTGGGACCAATTTGCGAAAGTGGAGATTATTTGGGGAAAAATATTGCTTTGCCAAATTGTGAAAGGGGTGATATTTTAGCGGTTTTAAGTGCTGGAGCGTATGGCTTTAGTATGGCTAGTAATTATAATACGCGTCCAAGATGTGCAGAAGTGGTCATTGAAAATGAAGCAATGCGTTTAGTGCGAAAAAGAGAGAGTTTTGAAGATTTAATTGCGTTAGAAAAAGAGTTTTTATAGGGGCTTAGTATGAATTTGCAACATTTTAGAGAAGAGATTGATGGGATTGATGATAGTATTTTAGATCTTTTAGAAAAAAGAATGGAGATTGTTAAGCGTATTGGAAAGGCAAAAATGCAAAGCAATACTCCAATTTATCGCCCAGAACGCGAAAAAGAAATTATTGATAGGCTAAATTCTAAAAAATCTTTGTTGCTTGATAAGTCTGCCATTGAGGCAATTTATTTAGAAATTTTTGCAGTAAGTCGCAATCTTGAGCTACCAGAGAGAGTCGCATATCTTGGACCACTTGGGAGCTATACGCATCAAGCAGCAGAGAGTAGATTTGGGGCAATGTGTGAATATTTTTCTCACAATACAATCACGCAAGCAATCAAAAGTGTAGAAAACCGCCGCGCAAGTTATGCTGTCATACCTATTGAGAATAACCAAAATGGCGCAGTTGGAGAAACGCTAGATTTACTTAAAGATACAGAGTTAAAAATTGTTGCAGAAATTTATATGCCAATTCATCATTGTTTTGCAAGCACAGCGCAAAGCATCAAAGAGATTGAAGTGATTTATTCTAAGGATATTGCATTTGGGCAATGTTCTAGTTTTTTAAGTGAGCATTCTTTGGATCATATTCAAAGGATTCCAGTGGATTCTACCGCGCGTGCAGCACAACTTGCAGCAGAGAATCCAAAATGTGCGGCAATTTGTTCGCATATTGCAGCAAAGCTTTACAATGTGCCAGTGCTTTTTGGTAATATTGAAGATAATTCGCAAAACAAAACACGCTTTATTATTGTGAGTAATTTTAAAAATCAGCGTTGTGGAAAGGATAAAACTTCGCTGTATGCAAACCTTGCAAACACCGATAAGCCCGGTGTTTTATATCATTTGCTTTATGATATTAAGGATTTAAATATTAATATGACTTCTATCCAGTCGCGTCCTGTTTCTGGGAGTGATTTTAGCTATTGCTTTTTTATTGATATTGATGGGCATATTGATGATGCAAATGTGGCAGAACTTTTTTTGCGTTATCCAAATGCTTTAAAATGGCTTGGAAGTTATTTGAAAAACTAAGTATAATACGCATTTAATTTACAAAAGGAGAATGTATGGCTGAAGAAGAAGAGAAAAAACCTTCAAAATTAGAAGGTTTAAAACAGAATAAAATGATTTTATTTATTATCATTGGCGTTGTTGCGCTTTTGCTGATTATTTTGATTGTAGTTGGAATCCTAATTTTTAGCGGAGGAGATGAGCCAGCAGTAGAACAAGGAGCGGCACCACAAACACAACAAAGTGCGGCAAATAGGGGAAGTGCGGCAAATCCAAATAGCAGTCTTTTAAGTGTTGGACCAATGTATCCCTTAGATCAATTTATCGTTAATTTGCTTGCTTCAGGTGGCGGAAAGCGTTATTTAAAAACTTCTATCGCCCTTGAACTTAGTATCCCAGAAATGCAAGCAGAACTTGATACAAAGCGCGATGTATTGCGCGATACTGTGATTACGATTCTAAGCTCTAAAACATTTGAAGAAGTGCAAACTGCTAAAGGCAAGCAAAAACTTAAAGAAGAAATAATGGAACGCGTTAATGAGTTTTTAGTAGATGGCAGAGTTGTAAATATGTTTTTTACAGAATTTGTTGTGCAGTAATATGGTTTGTGTTGGGGTTGATATTGTTAGTATAGCGCGTATAGAAGCGTTTGTAGCAAGATATCAAACACAAGGGCTTAAGAGATTTTTAAGTGAGTTTGAAATTTCTCTTGTGAAAACTTCTCAAAGTATTGCAGGCTTTTGGGCAGCTAAGGAAGCTTGTGCTAAGGCTTTAAAATGTGGAATCGGAAAAGAGTTGGGATTCCACGATATTCTACTTTCAAAAAGCAATAAAGGTGCGCCTTTGTTGCAATTAACTCCAAAGAAGCGCGATTTTTTTAAAGTGCAGGATTTAAGTCTTTCTATTTCTCACGATGCGGGATTTGCAATTGCAGTTGTCGTAGTGAGTTTGCAAAATTGATAAACCTTATTATTTTATAATTTTAAACAAGCTATAATGTGTGCTTTAAATTTTAGGTTTAAGGGAATTTATGTTGCGCTTATGCTCAACTTCTAAAGTGCGTCAAGAGATTTTAAAACAAGCTAGAATCCCTTTTATTACTAGCGATAGTGGCTTTGATGAAGAGAAGTTGGAGATGGCTTTAAAGATAGAATCCCCTAAAAACTTTGCCTATGCTGCAGCTATTGGCAAGCATCAAAGCGCATTAGAGCGTTATGGATTAGATATGCCATTATTAATTGCAGATAGTGTTGTAAGCTGTGATGGAGTTTTGCAGCGCAAAGCTAGGAATAGCGCAGAGGCTTTTGCGTTTTTAAATGCGCAAAGTGGAGGAGTTTTAAGTGTGATAAGTTGTGCAATTTTGCATTCTAAAGCCTTTTATTGTGTGGATTTAAGTGTTACGCATTATGTGTTAGAGTATTTTAGAGAAGATGAGATAGAAGCGTATTTGCAAAGCGGACTTTGGCAAGGAAAGGCTGGGGCTGTGATGGTAGAAGGATTTCATAAAGCATTTATTAAAGAGCAAATTGGCTCAACATATAATGCGATGGGTTTGCATATTGAGGCTTTATTGCCATTTTTAAAGGATTTAGCGTGAATACCACAATGGTTGCTGTAATGCTTGCAACTTCAATTGTAATTGGGCTAATTGGACTGATTGCATTTTTGTGGGGTTTGAAAAATGGACAATTTGACGATGAGAAAAAAATGATGCAAGGTGTTTTGTTTGATAGTGAAGAAGATTTGCGTCACAGGGTAAACCAAGAAATAAAGGATAAAAATGAAAGAGATTTATAACATTGCAATTATTGGTGGAGGTCCGGGGGGAATTGCTTCAGCGGTGGAATCGTTAATTCTTGGAATTAAAGATGTGATTTTGTTTGAAAAGGGTGAAGGGCATTCTACAACAATTCGCAAATTTTATAAGGACAACAAGCGCGTGGATAAGGATTATAAAGGGCAAAAGATTGAGCTAAATGGAAACATTTATTTTTGTGATGGAACAAAAGAAAGTACGCTAGATCTTTTTGATAAGATTATCCAAGAAAATGGTGTAGATGCACGCTTTCAAACAGAGGTGGAATCCATTCATAAAGAGAGCGATTATTTTGTGATTCACACAACAAATAATCTTATGGTAAAAGCGAAATTTATTGTAATTTCCATTGGTAAAATGGGGCAACCTAATAAGCCCAGCTACCCAATTCCAACAAGCCTTAGAAGTATTGTGAATTTTAATGCAAATAGCTGTGTAGATGGTGAGAATATCTTAGTTGTTGGTGGAGGGAACTCTGCTGTGGAGTATGCTTGCGTGTTAAGTGAGAATAGTCCTGTAACGCTAAACTATCGCAGAAATGAGTTTTCAAGAATTAATGAAGCAAATCAAGAAAATCTCACGCAATGTTTTAACAATGGTAAAATCACTCCAAAATTAGGTGTAGATATACAGAGTTTAGAAGATGAAAATGGAAAGGTGAAAGTCCATTTCACAGATTCTACAAGCTTGATTTTTGATAGAGTGATTTATGCAATTGGTGGAATGGCACCAGTGGATTTTTTAAGAAAATGTGGAATTGCATTAGATAGCGATGGTGTACCAATAACTGATGAGAACCATCTAAGTTCTGTGGATGGAATCTATGTTGCAGGGGATATTTTATATAAAAATGGTGGTTCTATTGCTGCTGCATTAAATCACGGATTCCATATTGTGCAAAAAATTAAAGAAAAGCTTAATTAATTTAAACTTTCTATTATTTAGCTTTAGATAGAATCACAAGTTTTAAAGCAATTTTGTTAAGGATAGAAAATGGCAAGAAAATGTTTTTTTACAGGTAAGGGTCCAATGGTTGGCAACAATGTAAGTCACGCAAATAATAAAACAAAAAAGAGAACTTTACCGAACTTAAGAACAGTTAGAATTAAGCTAGAAGATGGCAGAACAATGAAAGTTAGAATCGCTGCTTCTACATTGCGCACAATGAAAAAACGCTCTTAATCCTAACACTAGGTTGGGCTGTGGCTTTTGATAAGCTCAAAAATTTTCTCCATTGGGAAGGAACACAAAAGCCGGATATTGATATGTCTGGATTGCTCTATGAGCAGCTAAAACCTTTCCGAGCACCTTTTTTACTACTTTTTGCAGGCTTGCTTCTTAGCACATTGGGCTATGTCGTTGTTACAGATTATAGTTTAATTGACGCATTTTTTCAGGCTTCTTATACATTTACTACAACAGGTTTTGGGGCATTAAAAGAAGATGAATTTGATGGCTTGGATGTGTTTTATACCGCTGTTGTAATGATGGCTGGTTCGGCAGTTCTTAGTTTTTGTGTAATTAGTGTGATTGATGTTTTAAATAGAGGTAAGCTTATTCCAATTATTAAGGAACGCAATATGATTTATAGAATTGCGCGTTTGAAAAATCATTTCATCATTTGTTATCATAATGAATATACAATTCAACTCTCCCAGCAATTTAGAGATGCACATATCCCATTTGTGGTAGTGGATCATAATGATGCTCTAGAAGATATTGCACAAAAGCATCGTTATCCTTTTTTTATCAATGAGGATCCACACACTGAAATTGCAATGTTGAAATGTCATTTATCTAGTGCTAGAGGGGTGATTGCTTTGTCAAATAATATTGCAGACAATATTGCTCAAATTGCTTCTGTGCGTTTGTATGAACGAGAACTTGGGAGAAAACCTTATTTTATTATTGCAAATGCAAATACAAATGAAGAAGAAGAAAAATTAAAAAAACTAGGCGCAGACAGTGTTGTTTTTCCAGCAAAGCTTTTTGCACAAAGAGTTAATGCGATGGCAACGCGCCCAGATATGGAAAACTTATTAGAGAGATTTGCTTATCAAAAAGACACGCCTCTTGATTTAGAAGAAATCGTTGTGCCACGCTACTCTTGGCTTGTTTTAAAAAAGCTAAAAGAAGCGCATGTGCGTGAAATTACACAAACTTCTATTGTAGGGATTACGCAAAAAGATGGGAAGTTTATTTCAATGCCAAATGGTGATACCTTAGTAACAAGTGAGTGTAAATTGCTTGTTATTGGAACTTCACACGGAGTGCGATTGACCAAGCAGTTAGTTTCTAAAAAAGATAAACCAGAGGAGTTAAAATATGTTTAGTGTGTTTCCTATTGATGGTGGTGTTGTTGCTCCACAGGGATTTTATTGTGATGGTGTGAGGGCTGGACTTAAAAAAAATAATGAATTAGATATTGCCTTTATTTATGCAGATTCTTTGTGTGAAGTGGAGGGGGTTTTTACACAAAATAAATTTTGTGCTGCTCCCATTTTGCATTTTCAAAGTTATCCAAAGGATTTTAAGACAAATTTTGTGTTAGTAAATTCTAAAAATGCAAATGCCCTAACAGGTGATGAAGGTGTGGAAAATGTTAAAGAAGTTTTAGAGAAATTACAGCATCGTTTTAATGATATCCAAAATCCTATTATGAGTTCTACTGGTGTTATTGGTGTGCAGTTGCCTAAAGAAAAGATTATTGCAAGCTTTGCTCAATTTAATTTGTCTCAAAAAAATCACAAAAACGCAGAAAAAGCAATTTTGACAACGGATAGATTTAACAAAAGTATTGCTTTTGAAGTGGTATTAGGAGATAAAACAAGCTTTAAAATTGGTGCGATGTGCAAAGGGGCTGGAATGATAAATCCTAGTCTTGCAACAATGCTATGTTTTATTACAACAGACGCCAGCATTCCAAAATGCGATATGCAAGAGTTGCTTTTAGAAGCGACAGATTCCACCTTTAATGCTATTAGTGTAGATGGAGATACCTCTACAAATGATACGATTTTACTTTTAAGTAATGGAAAAAGTGGTGCATATAATAAAGAAGCGTTTTTGTTTGCTTTGCAAAAAGTGATGCATAAGCTTGCTATGGATATTACACGCGACGGAGAAGGAGCTACAAAATTAGTAGCTTTTGAGATTAAAGGGGCTAAAAATCAAGAAGAAGCACAAAAATGCGCTAAAGCACTTAGTCAATCTTTGTTGGTTAAAACTGCACTTTTTGGTTGTGATCCAAATTGGGGCAGAGTTGCTTCAACTATTGGTGCAAGCGGAATTGCTTGCGATCCAAAAACTTTAGAGATTTATTTTGGTGATGTGTGTGTGTATCAGCAAGGGATGATTTATTTTGATAAAGCAAATGAACAAAAAGCAGCAGAAGTTTTAAAGCAAGATTCCTTTAAGATCACTTGTAATCTTGGAATCGACGATGGCACATTTACTGCTTATGGTTGCGATTTAGGATATGAGTATGTGAAGATTAATGCGGATTATCGCACTTAAATTTTGAAAAGAATTGCAAGGATTAAGGCAAAATTTTTTATAATCATAGAATTATTTTATTTTGTAAGGAGAATTTATGTTACACGAATATAGAGATGAAATTAGCATTTTAAAGCAAGAGAATGCGCATTTTGCTAAGATTTTTGATGAACATAATGATTTAGATCAAAGGATTCAAGACATTGCAGAAGGAAGAGAACACGCAACGGATATGGAACTATCTGAACTTAAGCGTAAGAAACTAGAACTTAAAGATGAAGCTTATGCAATGGTAATGGAATACATTAAAGAAAAAAAATAGTTGCAAATCCCTAAGTTTTGGGGATTGCTTGCTTTTAGTGTTAATCATCTTTCGTTTTTCTTACATAAACTTTATATAAATATCTTAATTTTAAAATTTCTTAAAAACTTTAGTGATAAAATCACACGTTTTTATGTAAAAAAAAATAAAGGAAAACTTAATGAAAAACCTAGTTTTTAAAATGTTTTTGGCAATCTTTTCGGTAGGTTTCTTTGTGGGTTGTGGGAATAATGCACAAAGTGCTAGTGAAGATGAACTTGCTAAAATTAAACAAAAGGGCGTGATTACAGTTGGTGTATTTAGTGATAAGCCGCCTTTTGGATTTGTGAATGACAAGGGAGAGAATGATGGCTTTGATGTATATGTTGCAAGAGAGTTAGCAAAAAGTTTATTAGGTGATGCAAGTAAAGTAAAGTTTGAGCTTGTTGAAGCTGCAAGTCGTGTAGAATTTTTAAAAAGTGGCAAAGTAGATTTGATTATGGCAAACTTCACAAAAACTCCTGAAAGAGAAGAAGTTGTGGATTTTGCAACACCTTATATGAAAGTTGCTTTGGGCGTTGTTTCTAAAGGTGGGGACATTAAAGATGTTACGGATTTAAAGGGTAAAAAATTGATTGTAAATAAAGGCACAACAGCGGATTTTTATTTCACAAAAAATCACCCTGATATTGAGCTTGTGAAGTTTGATCAAAACACAGAAGCATTTTTAGCACTTAAAGATGGAAGAGGAGATGCTTTAGCACACGATAATTTATTGCTTTTTGCGTGGGCTAAGGAAAATCCTGATTTTGTAGTGGCAATTAGTAAGCTTGGAAATGAAGATGTGATTGCTCCAGCGGTTAAAAAAGGAAATAAAACACTTTTGGAGTGGGTAAATGCTGAGATTGCAAAACTCAACGAAAATGGTTTTATGCAAGAGGCTTATACAAAAACACTTGCGCCAATTTATGGAGAAGATCAACTTAAATCTGTGCTATTTGTAAAATAGTATAAGAGTTGGAATCTTTTTTTATTTTGGATTCCAACTTTTTAAAACACATCGCAAAATCTTCATTATATGTAACAAATCTACTCTTTTTTAAAAATGGATTCCAACTTTTATTTTTTATGTGTAAATGTTTCTTTTTGTATCAGTCTTTTAGTGTTTATGAGGAATAGGTTTTAGATTTAGAATTGCGTAAATTGTAGGTTTGTTTGCGCAAAAATTTGTGCAGGTTTAAAAGATTAACAAAAATTTTACTTTATTATCTTTGTTCTGAGTTTGCAAATCCTTTTGAAAGGCTTGCAATATGGAATCTAAAAAACATTAATTTTTAAAATGAAATTTTATTTTTTTAAGAAAACTACGCTAAGATACCCCTAAAAGTTTTTAAGGATAATCAGTGTCTCATTTAGATGTAGCTCACCCTTATTTTGGCGTGTTTGTGATTTTTATTTTCACTTTTGTGGCGTTTTTAGCAACGACTTTCTTATCGCGTTTTGTTGGGAGAAAGTTGGCAAATAAAAATAATCAAAAATTAAAATTAGCTCCTTATGAGTGTGGTTTGGCACCGACAAAGCAGCCTAATCGGATTTCTTCGCAATTTTATATTATGGCGTTATTGTTTATTTTGTTTGATGTAGAGATTATTTTTATGTTTCCTTGGGCAGTGGATTTTCAAGTTTTGGGTATGTTTGGGTTTGTTGAGATGTTGTTATTTATCTTTTTGTTACTTATTGGATTTGTATATGCGTGGAGAAAAGGAGCGTTACAATGGCAGAGCATGAAGTAAATTATTTTAAAAGCGGTGGATTACCTATTGCACTAACAAGCGTGGATAAACTTTTAAATTGGGGGCGCAGTAATTCTTTGTGGGCGATGACTTATGGGCTTGCTTGTTGTGCAATTGAAATGATGGCAACAGGAGCTAGCCGCTATGATTTTGATAGATTTGGCACGATTTTTAGAGCAAGTCCAAGACAAAGTGATGTGATGATTATTGCAGGCACTGTAACCAAAAAACACGCGCAATTTGTGCGTAGATTATATGATCAAATGCCAGAACCTAAATGGGTGATTTCTATGGGAAGTTGTGCAAATACAGGGGGTATGTTTAATACTTATGCAACAGTGCAAGGAGTAGATAGGATTATCCCAGTAGATATTTATCTGCCCGGTTGTTCTCCTAGACCAGAGACTTTACAATATGCGCTTATGGTATTACAACAAAAAATCCGCAAGCAAAAAGCAAGCCGTGCAACTGCTCCTAAACGCTTGGTGTAAAGGAAGTGTATGCGAGAATTTAAGCCAAAGAAAAATGTGCAAAAACAGGTAAATTATAAAGATAGATTTTATGTATCTCCCAAGATACCACAAGAAAATATAGAAAATGATAGTGAGTATTTTGGTGATGTAGAAAAGCTTCAAACACAAGTTAAGGTGCTAGAATCTTATATTGAACGTGAAGTGCTTGTAGTATGGGTAGAAAAGGATTCCATCTTTAAAGCATTAGAAACCCTAAAAGCAATGAGTTATGATGTGTTAAGCGAGCTAAGTGCAATAGATTATTTAGAAAATAAGGGTGGATTTGAAATTTTTTATCAAATGTTATCTATGCAAAAAGCCAAGCGATTGCGTGTGAAGACTTTTTTAAAAAAAGGGGAAAAGATAGAATCAGTTAGTTCTCTTTTTGGTAGTGCAAATTGGAGTGAAAGAGAAATGTATGATATGTTTGGGATTTTACCTTTAAATCATCCTTATCCAAAACGCATTTTAATGCCTGATGATTGGGTGGGACACCCCCTTTTAAAAAGCTATCCACTACAAGGCGATGAAGCAGCACAGTGGTATGAAGTGGATACGATTTTTGGCAAAGAATATCGCGATGTCATAGGCAAAGAACAAAGAGATTCTGCGCGCATAGATCGTTATGACTCCACACGCTTCTCACATTTGGGTTATGAAGTGGGTTATGGAGAGGAAGTTTTAAAAGAAGAAAAGCCGCGTCCTATTATGTATCAAGAAGAAGATGGTGTGTTGTTTGTTAAAAAACTAAAATTAGAATCCACAAAAGAGCTAAAAGAAAGGAAATAATATGCAACAACCTAATAAGTTAATGCCTTTTTATGAAAATGTAGCTTTTGATCGCATTAGCGATAATGTGATGGTGGTGAATTTTGGTCCTCAGCATCCTAGCGCACACGGGCAGTTACGCTTAATTTTAGAGTTAGAGGGCGAAAAGGTTGTTAAGGCAACTCCTGATGTTGGGTATTTACACCGCGGAATGGAGAAAATGGCAGAAAATATGATCTATAATGAGTTTTTGCCAACAACAGATAGGATGGATTATATTGCGGCAAGTTCTAATAATTATGGTTTTGCTTTGAGTGTGGAGAGGCTTTTGGGTGTTGAAGTTCCAAGGCGTGCTAAGGTGATTCGCACAATGCTTTTAGAGTTAAATCGTATCATTTCTCATCTTTTTTGGCTTGCAACACACGCACTTGATGTGGGAGCTATGAGTATTTTTTTGTATTGCTTTAGAGAAAGAGAGTTTGCTATTGATTTAATAGAGGATTATTGTGGTGCGCGTTTAACGCACTCTAGTGTTAGAATTGGTGGAGTTCCGCTTGATTTACCACAAGATTGGATTGCTAAATTAAAAGCATTTTTAGAAGCATTGCCAAGCCAAATTCAGTTATATGAAGGAATTTTGAGCGAGAATCGTATTTGGCGTATGCGTTTAGAAAATGTAGGAGTTGTAAGTCCGCAAATGGCAAAAAGCTGGGGATTAAGTGGTGTGCTTTTGCGTGGGAGTGGAATTGCTTGGGATATTAGAAAAGAAGAACCTTATGAGCTTTATAATGAGTTAGAGTTTGATATTCCAGTTAGTGATAGTTGTGATAGTTATGGGCGTTATCTTTTGTATATGGAAGAAATGCGTCAAAGTATTAAAATTTTATATCAACTAATTGATAAATATGCAAATACAGATACGCTATTAATGAGTGAAGATACGCGTTATTTTTCTGCACCAAAAGAACAAATTATGACACAAAATTATTCTTTAATGCAACATTTTGTTCTAGTAACACAAGGAATGAGACCGCCTATTGGTGAGATTTATGTTCCAACAGAATCGCCAAAGGGAGAGCTTGGATTTTTTATTCGTTCTGAAGGAGAGCCTTATCCTTATCGCGTGAAAATGCGCACACCTAGTTTCTTTCATACAGGGGTTTTGCAAGAATTATTGCCCGGACATTATTTAGCAGATGTGGTAACAATTATTGGAAATACAAACATAGTCTTTGGGGAGATTGACAGATGAAACGCTTTGATTTAAGGCATTTAAAAAATGATTTTTGTGGGCGTTTAAAAGAGATTTTAGATACAGAATTAGAAGTAGGAGAAGTTGGAATCTTTTTATTTGAAGTACTTGATTTTGACAATGTGCAAAAAAGTGCAGATGTTGTGGAATCTAGTGGAAATACGCTTTTAAATTCATTGCGTTTTAATGAAGTGGATTGGACAATTGTTGCAAGAAAAGAAGATATGAAATCTAAACATTTAGAAGCACAAAAGGCTAATGTATGAATATACTAGTGCAAACATTTTTGAAAAATGGTGGAATTGCTTGCGAAATGAATCTTTTAAAAAGTGAAAAAAATATTTTACTTTTTGGTGGATTTGTAGAAGACTTTAAAAAGAATTTGGAAAATATGGAATCCAAATTTCATCATATTTTTTTGCTAAATCCTTTACATTTTAATCCTTATGGCTTTACACAATTTGCTTATGAAGTGGGAGCTGAAGAAGCAGTTACTGCGTTGCTTGCTTATGGATTAAGCACTTTTAGCAATGAAAAAATTAAAGATAAAGCATTGCAAGAATTTGTAAAAACTCTTGATGTAGGATATCTTGCATCAGAATGCAATTTTGCTGAAGAAGAGTTGGAGATTATTGCGCAAAATTATAAAAAATCTGGTTTAACACTACTTGTTGGAGCAGATTTAGCCACGCATAAAAAAGCAGAAAATCTAGCAAAAATCCTAGCTTTACTTAGCAAAACCCTAAAGGATTTAAAAATTGTGTTTTTGGATTCTAAGATTAATGCGATTCCATTAGAACACAAGGCAATTATGCCTTTAGAGGATTTAAAAAGTTATGATGGCTTAGTTGTGTATGTGCAAGAAGATGCTAGAAAAGAAGGGGTCTTGGAAGTTTCTAATCAATTTTGTATGGTGAGCAAAATGCAGGACAATACAAAGGTTAAGATTCAGCTAGAATCTTATCAAGAGATTGTGGTAAAAATGCAGTGTAATATGGAAATTAAAGGAATGGTTGGAATCTTATGGACGACAAGAAAAGTCTTGCAAAAAGATTTTTGTTATCAACTTGTAAGTTTAAGCAAGGTGGCGTAATGGAAAAGATAAAAGTAACAATTGATGGCTGTGAAGTAATTTGCAGTGAAGGTGAGAGTATTTTAAATGTTGCGCGTGCAAATTCTATTTTTATTCCAGCAATTTGCTATCTCTCTTGTGCATCTCCAACGCTTGCGTGCAAAATGTGTATGGTAGAAGCAGATGGAAAGCGCGTGTATGCTTGCAACGCAAAAGTTAAAGATGGAATGCAAGTGCTAGTGCATACACCAGAAATTGAAGAAGAGCGTGTAGCAATTATGCAAGCTTATGATGTCAATCATCCTTTGCAGTGTGGGGTTTGTGATAAGAGTGGGGAGTGTGAGTTGCAAAATTACACACATTATGTGGGGGTTAGAGAGCAAAATTATGCACTAAAAGATACTTATAAGCCCTTTGATAGTTGGGGTAAGGCAGTTTATGATCCAAATTTATGTATTGTCTGTGAGCGTTGCGTAACTTTATGTAAAGATAAGATTGGAAAATCGCATATTAAGGCATTAAAATATGATGGAGAAATGCCAGATAAAGCCTATAAAGAGAGTATGCCAAAAGATGCTTATGGTGTCTGGACAAAATTTAAAAAATCTCTTATTGGTTTAAATGGTGTGGATGCTGATGCTTGTGGGGATTGTGGAGAGTGTGTGAGTGTGTGTCCAGTTGGCGCACTTAGTATTGGACATTTTCAATATCGTTCTAATGCGTGGGAATTAGAAAGGATTGATAGCACTTGCGTGCATTGTGCAAATGGCTGTGCATTGACCTATGAAGTTAAGCAAAAGGGTATTAGCGGTGGAGAAAAGGAAGTGTATCGCGTGGTAAGCGATTGGAACTTTTCAACACTTTGTCCAGCAGGTCGTTTGGCGTTTAATGCTAATAATCAGCACATTAAAAAAGATATAGACGCGTTTAATAAGACTATTGCTGCCTTTAAAGAAGCACAAACCATTAAATTTGCAGGAGATATTAGCAATGAAGAGGCTCTAATCTTGCAACAATTTAAAGAGAAATTTGGTTATAAACTTGTGTGTGAAAACGTGTATTCTTTTAAGAGTTTCTTGGATGTCTTTAGTAAAATCTGTGGAAATTTAGGGAGTGCAACGCAAAAAGAGATTACCCAAAGCACTCTTGTGATGACTTTTGGTGGTGCATTAAGCTATGATATGCCAGTAATTACACACTCTATTAATAATGCAATGAAACAAAACAAAGGCGCAAATCTTGCAAGTTTTCACACAATGGAAGATGTTGTATTGAAAAACTTTGTAAAAACTGCAATCAATGGAATCTATAAACCAGATAGCGAAGAAGCAATGGCGTTATTGTTGGCTAGTGCTTGTATTGCAAAAGAGAAAATGCCACAATCTCTAAAAGAGCAGATTGAAAAATATGAAAAGATGGAATCCAAAACGCTCACAAAAGAGATTAGTAAAACAATTCAACAAGAAGCATTAGATGAAAATGGAAATGTGATTTTAGATGAAAAAGGTGAACCAACTTTTATCAAAAAAGAAGTCAGCCAAAAGGTTGATGAAGAAGTTGAAGTTTTAACAAGTGAGTTATACGGATATTGTGGAGAGTCTATAAGAGAAGCAATAGAGAGCTTAAAAGAAGCATTAAAAGGAGCTAAAAATCCTACTTTGATAGTTGGATTTGATGTGTATGAAGCAAGAAATGCAAGTAATATTGCTAAGATTTTAGGCTACATTGAAGCATTAAGTGAAGTAAAGGTGATGTTGCTGCCACCACAAACTAATGCACTTGGAGTTGCTCTAATTTGCGATTTAGATAAAGAAAGCTTGGGGTATAGCATAGGCTACAATGTGAAAGGAAAATATAGTATTGGAACACAAGCGGACAATGCCTTATTAATGCCATATTTAAATGAGCAAGAAGGCACGCTTGTTAATGTAGATAAGCGTGTTGTGCCAATTGCTCCAGCAACACCTTATTATGGATATGAGTTAAATGATATTGCAAGAGCGTTAGGGTTAGAAAATGAGAACACCATAGATTATACACAAGAACTACCAATATCTAAAGGATTTAAGAGTATTGCTTATGATGATTTAGGTTTTGGTTATGCAAATGATGGCACAGAGATTCGTGGCTATCTTTTAGATGTGAATTGTTGTAAAAAACAAGAAGAGATTTCTCCTGTAACCTTAGAATCGTTAGGGGATTATAATCTCTATGCGCGTAATAGTGTGGCGCATTTTTCTAAGAATACTTTGATGGCTTTACATTTAGATTCTAAAAATGGCTTGCAACTTAGCCAAGATTATGCAAACAAGCTTGCATTAGCGCAAGGTGATAAGGTAGAAATTGACTTTTTAAATGGGGTGATTATCTCTTCAGTGGTAAGTATTGATAAGGGTATGCAAGGTGATTTTGCCGCACTTGGTGTGTGTGGGATAGAAGATGGATTCCAAAACGCACGCTATGCAAATGCTTCTATAAAGGCTTTAAAATGATGGCTTATGTGATTGAAACACTTATTAAGATTCTGCTTTTGGTGTTGATTTTTTCAGCACTTGCTGGATTTACAACTTATGTAGAACGCAAGGTTTTGGCGTTTTTTCAAAGGCGTTTAGGACCTACTATTGTTGGTCCTTTTGGGGTTTTGCAGATTTTAGCAGATGGGATTAAGCTTTTTACTAAAGAAGATATTGTTCCAAGTGGCGCAAATCGCTTGATTTTTAGAATTGCTCCTACGATTACTGCTGCAACGGCATTTATCGCAATGGCTCCTATTCCCTTTTTTCCTGAGTTTGAACTCTTTGGTCGCACGATTCAGCCTATTGTTTCTGATATTAATGTTGGAATTTTATTTGTATTGGGTGTTGGAGCTGCTGGGCTTTATGGACCTTTGCTCGCTGGAATTAGCGCAAATAGTAAATGGTCGCTTTTAGGAGCAGCAAGAACTGCTGTGCAGCTTCTTAGCTTTGAAGTGGTTTCTGGATTGTCTTTGCTTGCCCCTTTAATGCTTGTTGGATCGTTGTCTTTAATAGATATTAATAATTATCAAAATGGCGGCATTACAGATTGGTTGATTTTCTCACAGCCTTTGGCGTTTTTGCTCTTTTTGTTTGCGGGATATGTAGAGCTTAATAGGACGCCTTTTGACTTGCTAGAGCACGAAGCGGAGATTGTCGCAGGATATGCTACTGAATATGCTGGAATGCGTTGGGGAATGTTTTTTATTGGTGAGTATGCAAGCATGATTTCACTCTCTTTTGTAGTGTCTTTGATTTTTCTTGGTGGATTTAATCCATTAGGATTTATCCCGGGTGGAGTTGCAATTCTTTTAAAAGTAATGTTTTTTATTTTTTTGTTTATGTGGGCTAGAGCAGCATATCCGCACATTAGACCTGATCAATTAATGGGATTATGTTGGAGAGTGTTGTTTCCATTGGCACTTTTAAATGTCTTTATTACAGGAATTGTAGTTTTAGGAGGTGGAAATTGAGTCAATATGTAAAGATTTATGAAAAAACTCCACCTTTGAGTGGGACGCAAAAGTTTGTGCGTTTTTGGAATCGTGCATTAAAAGGAGAGCTTTTTGTTGGGCTTTGGCTTGTGTTTAAGGAGCTTTGCAAGGCGCAAATCCATACCGTGCAATATCCTTTAGAAAAGTTGCCTTTAAGTCCGCGTTATCGTGCAGTTCATGAGTTAAAGCGTTTGTTGGATAGTGGAAATGAGCGTTGTATTGGCTGTGGATTATGCGAGAAAATTTGCGTGGCAAATTGCATTAGAATGGAAACTGGCTATGGAGAAGATAAGCGTAAGGTTGTGTTTGAATATAGCATCAACTTTGGGCGTTGCATTTATTGTGGGCTGTGTGCTGAAGTGTGTCCAGAGCTTGCTATTGTGCATGGAAATCGCTATGAGAATGCTTGTGAGCAACGCGCATCTTTCGCACTTAAAAATGATATGCTAACACCTATTGACAAAGTTTTAAGCGGTAATGATTGTGAGTTTGATGGTGTAGGAAGTGTGAGTGTAGATGCAGATAAGCGTATTAAAGCAACACCACTAAAATACTTGGAGAAAAAGTTGGAATCTAAAATTGAAAATTTGGAATCTAAAGAAGTAGAATCTCAAAAAATGGAGGATAAGTGATGTTTGAGGCAATCGCATTTTATGTCTTTTGCGCATTAACTTTAGCGATGTTTTTGGTGGTTGTTACAACAAAAAATGTTCTTTATGCTTTAAGTGCGCTTGCTGCTGGAATGATGTTTGTTTCGGCTTTTTTCTTTTTACTTGGGGCAGAGTTTTTAGGTGTGGTGCAAATTGTTGTCTATACAGGAGCAGTCATTGCTCTATATGCTTTTGCGATGATGTTTTTTGATAGCCAAAAGCTAGAAAAAGAAAAAATTGAAAATCCTAAGATTTTATTTTTTTTAAGTGGTATGGGAGCTTTATTGCTTGTATTGATTGTTGTTTCTCCTGTGATTGCAGAAAATCTCACAAGCTTGCAGGCAACAACACCAATAAAAGATGGAATCGGAAATGTGCAAATGGTTGGTTATGTGCTTTTTACTAAATTTTTGATTCCTTTTGAGATTGCAGCAATAATGTTGCTTGTCGCGATGATTGCAGGAATTGTGTTGGCAGGTAAGAGAATGCGCTATTCTTTAACTTTAAATGAACAAGTGCCTAAAGGAGAAGAGTATGATAACGCTTAATCATTATTTAATTTTATCAAGCCTTATGTTTATTATTGGTGTTTTTGGAATGCTAAGGCGCAAAAATTTATTAATGCTCTTTTTTTCTACGGAGATTGTTTTGAGTGCAGTAAGTGTTGGGTTTGTTGCAGTGGGTAAATATCTTGGAGATTTAAATGGACAGATGTTTGCGTTTTTTCTTCTAGCAGTAGCGGCAAGCGAAGTTGCTATTGGTGTAGGTTTGCTGATTGCTTGGTATAAAAAGCATCACACACTTGATCTTGATAGACTTAAAATTATGGAAGGCTAGCAATGGAAGTAATTTTATATAGCGCACTTTTTGCGCCTTTGATTGGTTCTTTGTTTGGAATTCCTTTTGCCTCTAAGAAAAAATTTTTAGGGGTAGGGGTGTTTGCTTCTTTAATGCTTGGGGTGTCTTGTTTTGCTTCTTTGTTGTTGTTTGTTTATACTTTTCAAGGCGGAGTTGCGCTAAAGGTTACGCTAATGGATTGGATTGGAGCTGGTGGGCTTTATATTCCATTTGGGTTTTTGGTGGATAGCGTGAGTGCTACAATGATGTTTGTTGTAACTTTAGTGTCTTTATGTGTGCATATTTATGCAATTGGCTATATGAGCCATGATACAAGCTTTAATCGTTTTTTTGTTTATTTGAGTGCTTTTGTATTTTCTATGTTAATCCTTGTGATGAGTGATAACTTTGTTGGCTTGTTTATTGGCTGGGAAGGTGTTGGACTGTGTTCTTGGATGTTGATTGGATTTTGGTATGAGAGAGATTCTGCTTCTTTTGCTGCAAATGAAGCTTTTATTATGAATCGTATTGCTGATCTTGGAATGTTGCTTGGAATCTTTTTGATCTATTGGACTTTTGGAAGTTTAAATTATGAAGAGATTTTGGGAAATGTTTATGAAGCACCTAAGGAGCTTTTGATTGCTATTGGTGTGCTTTTGTTTGTTGGAGCTATGGGAAAAAGCGCGCAGTTTCCTTTGCACACTTGGCTTGCAGATGCAATGGAAGGACCAACGCCTGTATCAGCACTTATTCACGCAGCAACAATGGTAACTGCGGGTGTGTATTTAGTAATCCGTGCAAATCCTTTGTATTCTATGATACCGGAAGTGGGATTTGCTATTGCATGTTTAGGGGCTTTTGTTGCAGTGTTTGCTGCAACAATGGCACTTGTTAATAAAGATTTAAAGCGCATTATTGCTTATTCTACGCTTTCGCAACTTGGCTATATGTTTGTTGCAGCAGGATTGGAGGCTTATTGGATTGCATTGTTTCACCTTGCAACACACGCATTTTTTAAATCTTTATTATTTTTAGGTGCTGGAAATGTAATGCACGCAATGCACGATAAATTAGACATTTCTAAAATGGGCGCATTATATCAGCCTCTTAAATATACAGCAATTTTAATGATTTTAGCTTCTGTGGCACTTGCCGGAATCTATCCTTTTTCTGGCTTTTTCTCTAAAGATAAAATTCTAGAGGCTGCTTTTGGAAGTGGAGCTTATGTGCTATGGGGAGCGTTATTGCTTGGAGCGTTTTTAACAGCATTTTATAGTTTTAGACTCATTATGCTTGTGTTTTTTGGAGAGAAAAAACATAAAGAGCATCCTCATGAAGCCTATCCTTATATGCTTTATGCGATGTTGCCTTTAGGTGTTTTGGCGGTTTTTGCAGGATTATTTGAAGGATACTTTCATCATTTTATCTTGCAAACTCTCCCGGATTTTCACGCAAATTTAGATAATAAAACAATTTGGATTTTGATTTTGATTACTTCTTGTGTGGCATTAAGTGGAATCGTATTTGCTGTTTTTAAATATAAAAGCGGTGGCTTCTCTAAAAAATGGGAAGAAACTTTCGTTTATAAGCTTTTAAGTCATCAGTATTTTATCCCTACTTTATATGATAAGATTTTTATTCAAAATTATTTTAGGTTGGCAAAAATTGCTTGGTTAGTGGATAAACAAGTTGTGGATTATATTGTGGATATGATTGCTAGAATTCTAAATAGCAGTGGTGAGAGTATGCGTTGGATTCAGGGTGGCAATCTTTCTAAAATGCTAAAGATTATGTTCTTTGGTGTTGTTGCTTTATTATTGTTTGTATTTATTTATAGGGAGGGTGTATGGACTACCTTTTAACCTTATTAATTTTTTTTCCTTTACTTGGATCACTTTTAGCAATTGGAATTAAAGAAAATTTAAAAACTTATGCTGTTGTGATTAGTGCAATTGAGTTTTGTTTAACGCTTTTGCTTTGGTATGGATTTGATACAAGCGCAGATGGATTTCAGTTTGTTACAGCGTTTTCTTTAGTAGAAAGCTTTGGCGTGAGCTATCTTGTGGGAGTAGATGGAATCTCTTTGTTTTTGATTGTATTAAGCGCGCTTATTAGCTTAATTGGGTTTATCTATCTTAACGAAAAACACGAAACAAAAAAGCTAATCATCGCGCTTTTGTGTCTTGAGAGCATTATGATTGGCGTGTTTTGCGCGCTTGATGTGATTTTGTTTTATGTGTTTTGGGAGCTTTCTTTGGTGCCTATGCTTTATATTATTGGTGCTTGGGGAAGTGGAAGCAGAATTTATGCAGCAGTGAAGTTTTTCTTATACACATTTTTAGGTTCAATGTTAATGCTAGTTGGAATCTTATTTCTAGCATATTATTACTTTGAAGTTAGCGGTGTTTGGACATTCTCACTTTTGGAGTGGTATAGCTTAAGTGCGATTCCAAAAGGTGTGCAGCTTTGGTTGTTTCTTGCCTTTTTTGCTGGGCTTGCTGTAAAAGTGCCGATGTTTCCCTTTCATACTTGGTTGCCTTATGCGCACGGACAAGCGCCAACAATTGGTTCTATTATCTTAGCAGCAGTGCTTTTAAAGATGGGAACTTATGGTTTTGTGCGTTTTTCTCTCCCTTTATTCCCTGATGCTAGTATAGTGTTTTTGATACCAGTGGCTGTGTTATCGCTTATAATGGTGATTTATGGAGCATTTGTAGCTTTTGCACAAGAAGACATTAAGCAAGTGATTGCATATAGCTCTATTTCTCATATGGGCGTAATTATGATAGGTGTGTTTGCGCTAAATGCTGAAGGAATTGCAGGTTCTGTGTTTTTTATGCTAAGTCACGGAATCATTAGTGGGGCGTTATTTATGCTTGTAGGAATGCTTTATGAAAGGCGACATACAAAAATCATTACAGAGTTTGGAGGGATTGCAAAGGTAATGCCAAATTATGCGGCAATTTTTGGAATTATGGCTATGGCTTCTGCTGGACTTCCTTTGACAATGGGATTTGTAGGAGAGTTTTTATCTTTGCTTGGATTTTTTCAAGTTTCTCCTGTGATGGCAGGAATTGCTGGGATTAGCATTATTGTTGGTGCGGTGTATATGTTGCATTTATACCGCAAAGCTTTTTTTGGAAAAATTATTCATACAGAAAATCTAAAACTTGGTGATTTAAATGCGCGTGAGTGGAGCGCATTATTGCCTTTAGTTGTGATTGTGATTTGGCTTGGTGTGTATCCAAAGCCTATTTTAGAGCCTATTAATAAGGGTGTGGAAAATACGCTCGCAGTGATGCAATCAAGGATTGTAAGTAAGGAAAGTTTTGATTTTTTTGGATTAGAACCTATGCAAGCAGTAGAGATTCCACATGCACAAGAACAAGAATCGCAATCTCCACAGGATGGCACACAAGGGGAGGAAAAGTAAATGTTAGAAGCATTTAGCGTATCATTTGAGAGTTTGAATATTTTTAGTATTTTTCCTATGTTAATTGCAATTTGTGGAGCGATTATTATTTTGATTGTGGATATGTGTCTTAAGAGTGTGAATAAGCAACTCTATACAATGTTTGCAATCTTGTTTTTAGGACTAGATTTGGGCTATATTATGTTGTTTGGCATTGAGGGAACACAAAGAGCATTTTTTGAGTTAATTTTAGTTGATGGAGTGTCATTGCTTGGGCAATTGATTATTTTAGTGGCTGCGATTTTATTTGTGCCTTTAACGCTAAGTTACAATAAATTTCACGAGTTTCAATACCCAGAGTATTATGCGTTATTTTTACTGATGTGTGCGGGGTTTCAGTTTATGGTTAGTAGTGATCATTTAATTGTGATCTTTTTAGGACTTGAAACGGCATCTTTGGCACTTTATGCGCTTATTGCAATGCACAATCGCGCAACAGCATTTGAAGCTGCAATTAAATATTTTACAATGGGGGCGTTATCTGCAGGTTGTTTTGCTTTTGGCTCAATGCTTTTGTATGCAGCTAGCGGACATTTAGATTTAGCAGGAATGCAGAAAGTTTTAGAGGCAAATAGCTATCAACCTTCTTATTTGGTGCTTGGTGGAATTGTGTTTTTTATCGCTTCGCTTGGATTCAAATCTTCTTTAGTGCCGTTTCATGCTTGGACGCCTGATGTGTATGAGGGGTCAAACTCCTTTCTGGCAGGTTTTATGTCTATTGTGCCAAAGATTGCAGTGTTTGTAGTGGCAATGAGAACTTTTAGTTTTTTTATGGATATTGTGTGGGTGCATAACATTGTTTATCTACTTATTGTGCTAACAATCACATTGCCAAATCTTGTAGCATTAGTGCAAAAAGATGTAAAAAGAATGCTGGCTTATAGTTCTATTTCGCACGCTGGATTTGCCTTTAGTGCGATTTTAATTGGAGATACACAAGCATATAGTGCGTTATTTGTGTATTGGATTCTATTTCTTTTTACAAATCTTGGAATTTTTTCTATGCTTTGGATTTCACGCACAAAAGAGCAAATGTGGGATAAACGCTATGATCATTCTTATGAAAAGTTTTCAGGTCTTATTAGGCTTTGTCCGCTAGCAGCAGTGATTATGGGTTTGTTTATGTTTTCTCTAGCAGGGATTCCACCTTTTTCTGTGTTTTGGGGAAAGGTGTATTTAATGAGCGTTGCAATGAATAATGGCTATTTGTTTTTGGTAATTGTAATGGTGTTAAATAGTGCGATTGCAGCATATTATTATCTAAAACTTGTTGTGTTTATGTTCTTAAAAGAGCCACGAATTGCTGATGGTAATGTGTATTTACAAAATGCTACTTTACCGCTTAAAATCATTGTTGGAATCGCAACGTTATATGTGTGCTTTTCAGTATTTTTTGTAGATGGTTTATTGCTTGGCGTGTTTGAACTTGTTGGGAGTAGTTTATTGTAGCTAAGTTGGAATCCAAAAAAAGATTCCAACTATTGTTTATCTCTAGAGAAATTGCGTGTTGCTTCGTTGATTGCAGAATTTATTGCATTTTGAAGTGTGATTTGGATTTGATTATTATCTAGTGCAGATGATTTTCCAAAGATTTTTAGATATTGTTCATTTGCATTTTCCATGCTAGATTTTCCTTGAAAAATTCTTGTTTCATTCATCTTATTAAAAGATAATTGAATTTCAAAAATTAGTGCATCACTTGTTTGTGAGTGAAAAAATCCACCTTGTGCATTTTTTTGATGAATGCTTCCATAAACAACATCCAAGCGATAGTGTTTGTGTAGATTTGTGTTTTCTTGAATTTGCGTGAAACAGCCACTTTGTGCAAGGGATGTTTGGAGAGATTCTTGGATGCGCGCACTTGAGATTTGCAAGTCATTGTGTTGTCCTTCTCTTAAAAAACCAAGCTCATAGGCGACAATAGGTGTATTGCAAGTTTGCTTGACGCGCGTGTTTGGAAGTGAATCGTATTTTTGCGCACAACTACTAAGGATCCCACCAAGAGCTAAAGCAATACAAGTAGTTTTTAAAAAGTTCTTTTTCACAAGCTATCCTTACTTTTAAGATTTTAAGGACTAATTCTATCACAATTTTATTGATAATTTTTATTAAAGATAATACAATACGCGGATTATTTTACAAGGGCAGTCATTGGGTATTTTTCAGGGTAAAAAATTTATTCTTTTAGAGATTTTATTGTGTGTAATTTTTGGAATTGGGATTGTGTGTTATGCAAAAAGCAATCAAGAGTTGATTCAAAAGCAAAATGCAGCACTTTATTATGTAAATATTAGTGGTAAACAGCGTTTTCTGGCGCAAAGAATTGTATTCTTATCGCAGATTATTTCTACAAATTTGATTTTAAAGCGTAACAATCAAGACATACTTTTGGAGCTTAGGCATTGCATTAATGAGCTTGCTTCTATTCATCAGATTTTGCAAAACTTTGTTGTTTCTACAATCGTTGAAAACAAGGAATATTCTACGCTTAATGATGTGTATTTCGGCAGCGGTGGGCTAATGTTTAAAATTGAAAAATTTTTAGAAAATGCAAATCAAATGTTTTATCTTATGAATTTTAAAGATATTTTACAAATTAATCAATCTCTTTTGCAACAACTTGAAGGAGACAATGGATTATTAATGAACTTAGAGCTTTCAACACTTAGTCAGCAAATCTATGGGCAAACATTGTTGCGTGAAAAAGAACATAATACAGAATGGTTTTTATATTTAGGAGTATTAATTTGTGGTTTACAAGTGATTTTATTGCTATGGAATGTGGCGCGCAAATAAGGACTTGTCGTGAAGAGTTTATTTCCTATCTTAGCTCTTTTAGTCTTTTTTGGATTTCATATTGGAATCTATTTTTTATTGATTAGACGCATTGTAAAACCTAAAATTCCACAAAAAATTTTAAAATACTTTCTAGTGTTGAATTTTTTAGGAGTTGTGCTGTATTTTTTGGGGCGTTATTTTGTGGATTTTTCACAAAGTATGTATTTTTTGGTTTCGCTATCTATTGGCGTGAGTTTTGTATTGTTTGTTGTTATGTTGCTTTATCAGGGGTTATCTTTGATGTTGCTCTTAGTTGGAATCCTTTTTCCAAAGTTTTCAAAAGAGAGGCGTGGGTTTTTTCAAAATTTTTTAAATCTCACAAGTGGAATCTTTGCTCTTGGTTATCTTGGAGTAGGATTGATAGAGGGGAGATTATCGCCCATTGTTGAGAAAGTTAAGATTTCATTAAATGGATTTAAGGGCAAAATGACTGCTGTGCAAATTAGTGATTTACATATTGGCGGATTGATTGAAGAAAATGTTGTAGGAGGGATTGTTGAAGAAGTTAATGCATTAAAGCCAGATTTTATTGTTTTAACCGGAGATATTGTAGATACAGAGATTCACAGAGTGCCTAAGGCTATTGACGCACTAGCAGGACTTAAAGCACCGCTTGGAGTGTATTTTATCCTTGGAAATCATGAGTATTTTCACGGCATTGCCCCCTTAATAGAAGTGCTTAAGAGTAAAGGTATTATTGTGCTTGAAAATGCTTGTGTGCTTTTACAAAAGGAAGAATCCAAAATCAATTTAGCAGGCGTGTATGATCTTTTTGGAAGGCGTGTTAATGCACTAGAGCCTAATTTGGAGCAAGCATTGCAAAAAAGGATTCCAACTCATCCGCTAATTTTATTAGCACATCAGCCAAAGTTTGCCTTTGAAGTTAAAGAGTCGCATAATGTGGATTTGATTTTAAGCGGACATACGCACGGAGGGCAGATTTTCCCTTTTAGTTTGCTAGTAAAACTTGAGCAACCTTATCTTAAAGGCTTGTATCAACATAGTTCAAAAACACAGATTTATGTTAATCGTGGCACAGGCTTTTGGGGACCACCTATGCGGATTTTATCAAGAGCAGAGATTACGCATTTTGAGTTTATTGGAGCGTGAAGTGAAGTTTTAAACAAAACAAAGTATAATGCGGGATTTAAATTTTAGGAAGAGAGTTGGCAGGGCGTTTTAGATATTTTTTATTATGTTTAGCAATGCTGTTTGTTAGAGCTTTTGGGCTTGAGTTTTATATAGATAGCGGGAGAGAAGCTGGGGAGAATTTCGCGGTGTTAAATTTGCGCGATACAAAGCCCTTTTCTTGTTATGAAGAGTTTAATAGAGAGTCTGAAGTCAGTGGGATTGTTTGTAGCTTTGATTCTTCTTTGCTTTCACGCTTTCAGCGTAGTGAAACTTTGTTTTTTTCTATTGCGCCTGAAGTTGTAGAAGACGACACAAAAGGGTTTGCCCTAAGAATCACTCCAAAACTAAATAAAAAAATGAAGCTTTATAATACAGAATTTGATCTATCAAGCAATCAGCGTATTCCCATGGAAAATAATCCAAAATCTAAGCGTTGGCAGATTTTAGGCTATGAAGGAGAGATTCCGTTTTTAAACGACAAACCAAGCTATGGGATAAACTTCCCTATCCGTTTTGATGGAGTTCCAAGCATTGGTGTTCTTGATGCACAAATGCGTCCTATGGATAATCAAGTCGGTAGAGATAAGGATTATTTTTTAAATGTGCAATCCTTTGTAGAGCGTGGTTCTTATGCAGAAGCACTAAATACTATTGATGAAATGCTTGAGATTTACCCAGATACGATTTTTAAGCGTGATGTGCTGTATTTGCGCTTAGTTGCCCTTGACGGAATGCGTGATATAGAAAATTACGAAGAGATCATCGGGCTTGGCAAGGCTTGGCTTGGGGCTTATCCTACGGATATTCACGCCCCAGAAGTGCTGTTTATTTTAGCAAAAAATTATGCGGATATGAAGTTTTTTGAAGAAGCAAAGTATTATTATAATCGTTTATTTAATGAATATAAAGGCGATAAATACGAGCTTTTAGCAAGGCTTAATTATGGAGAGCATTTATATGCGCGTGGAGATCGTAAGGTCGTGCTTGAGATGTATGAGTCTGTGTTAAATGAAACAAAAGATTTAGAAGTTGCTTCTTTGGCTTCTGTGCTTTTAGGGGATTATTATCGTAAAGCTGAAGAGAAGAAGAGAGCAGAGAAGTTTTTAAATGATATTTTACAAGCAAATCCTAACTTTTTCTTGCAAGATCTGCCAAAGTATTATGCGATGATGCAATCTTGGGCAGAGTTTGGAATCTATGAAGCCCCAGCAAAAGTATTAGAAGTGATGTTTGGCACTTTTGAAGATAAAGCTGTGCCTTTGTATTTGCCGATGTTAAAAGATATGGCAATATGGTTTGATAAAGCAGGAGATTTGCAAAAAGCACATCAATATTATCAAATGTTTTTAAAAGAGAGTGAAAATGAAAGCGATCGCAAAGAGGTTAAAAAACTTGACGACACATTACTATTAGATGATAATGAAAGCAATGCTACAAAGCGTTTAGAACACTATGATTATGTAATTGAAAATTACAAAGGTAAAGAAGAAGAAAAAATCGCTTTAGAAAAAAAGGCGCAAACTTATTATGATTTAGGAGATTATTTAAGTGTATTTAATCTGCGCGAAGACTTAAAACAAGTGCTTGGGGAAAATCCTCCTGTGTTAATTCAAGCAACAAGCCTTTTGGCAAGAGAAGCATTGAAAATAGGGGATTGCAAAGAAGCAGCATATTATGGGAGCTTATATTCGCTAACATTAAAAGAGAGTGAGTTTTTAAAGCTCTTTGATTGTATGTATGCAAACAGGCAGTTTATCCCAGCATTGCAACTTGCCAAAGAGAAATCCGCACAAGCAGCGACATCAAAACAAAAAGAAGAATGGCTATATCGTCTAGCTTGGGTAGAATATTCTTCTCAAAACTATCCAAAAGCAGCTCTTGCAGCGCGAGATACACTAAGTTTATTAAGCGATAAAAAGCACAATGATAGTGCTTGGGTTTTGTTTATGGCACTCTCTAAACAAGGAAATAATGAAGAAGCCTTTAAGTTGTTGCCACGCTTAGAAGAAAGCCTAAAGGATAGCAATAAAATGATTGAAGTGTATCGTGTGGTTTTACAAGACGCGCTAGAACGCAAAGATGACACTGCAATCAAAGTTTATGCGAAACATTTAATGGACTTGCAAGCCTTGCATAAACGCTATGAATACTCTCCTTGGGTTGAACTTGCAGTAGTAGAAGCACTAAATCGTGAAGGAAACTTTAAAGAATCTCTTAAGATGTTAAAAACAGCACAATCTCGTGCGAGCAAAGACACAGAGAGGATTCAAATTTATTATTTACAAGGCTATTTATATGATAAATTAAATGATAAATTAGCAGCGATAGAATCTTATGAAAAATGCGAAGCGATAAACACGCAGTCTGCTTGGAAAAATCTGTGTTCTAGTGCGAAAAAATTATTAGAAAATACACAATAGGGAGCAATATGGAACAAACATTAAATTTTGAAGAATATTTGCAACAAGCAGAAGAATGCTTAAAACAACTAGATAATGAAGATATTGGACTAAATGAAGGCTTAGAATTCTATAAACAAGGAATGGAAAATCTTCAAAAAGCACAAAAATTATTAGAAAATGCACAATTACAATGCGAGACTCTAAAAGCACAATATTCAAAGGAATCTTAAATGAAAATTTCTGCATTACAGCTTTCAAACACACGCACACAAAACGAGATAGAATCTTATCTCAAAGCAGCAGTAGAAGCAAAGGCAAAAGTTGTTTTGTTTGGAGAATATTTGTTAAATCCGTTTTTTAAAGATTTAGAAATTAAAAAGGGAAGAAGAGCGCACACACTAGAGAAAATCAAAAAAGAAACAAATGCAATCTTAGAATTATCCACAAAATACAATGTTGTAATGGTTGCTCCTGTTTTTGAAGTGATAAAAGATAAGATTTATAAAACAATTTTGATTTTAAACAAAGGCAAAGCACTAAGCTATCGCGCACAAAGATTAATGCCTTATGAACATTGGAATGAAATGGAATTTTTTGCAAATTCAATCCCAAAACATCCTAAAACACCTCCTATTTTTAATGTAGGTGGATTTAAATTTGCGGCAGTTTTTGGATATGAATTACATTTTGATGATTTTTGGTTAAAACTTAAAGCAGAAAAAGTAGATTGCGTTCTTTTGCCCACAGCCTCTACTTTTGATTCTTCTTTGCGCTGGAGAAGTATTATTAAAATGCGTGCATTTTTAAATAGTTGCTATATTTTGCGTGCAAATCGTATTGGACAGTATGAAGATTCTTTGACGCAAACTTTGTGGAATTTTTATGGAGATTCTCTGTTTGTTTCTCCAAATGGTGAAATTATGGATTGTTTAGGAGATAGAGAAGAGCTTTTAGTTGCAGAAATTAATAAGAAATCTTTACAAGAAGTTAGGGATTGTTGGAGATTTATCTAGTTGTAAGCGTAATTACTAAAAATAAAATTAAAATCTTTTATTAAAATTTAATCTAAAAAAGTCATTTAAAAAGGTATAATTCAAAAATTTTTTAATTTTGCAAACAAAGGAGAAATTTATGCAAAATCATCTTCCATTGACTCTGTGGGGGGGGGGCAAATCCTAATTATCAGCCACTAAAACGACTTACTTCTTCAATCTTCTATGGTTCATTAGTTTTAACAACCTTACTTACAAATGTCAATGCAGATGATATTGTTGTTGATAGCGCTAGCACTGGAGTTACAAATACCACTGGAGTAACCAAAGACAATATTATCATCAATGGTTCTGTAACACAGGGTGGAATTACAAATAAGGGAACAATTAGTCAAAATATCACTATTAATCAGGGTGGTTCTGTAACGGGTGATATTCTTAATGAGTTAAACAGAAACAATAATGCAAATAGTGGTAAAATTTTGGGTAATGTTGTAATTGAGGGAGAGCTAAAAAATGGTAAAGTTTTTAATCAATCGCACGCAAGTATGGGGGGAATTGTAGTAGATAAAGGTGCTTCTATTGTTGGCAGAAATAACGATTATGCCATATTTAATGAAGGAACAATTAGTGGCTCTATTGATATAAAAGAGGGTGTTGTAACGGGTGGAACTCCGGGGGGTAATTATAATTTTCAAGCCGTTATGAGAAATCACGGGACAATTCAAGGTGATATAAAAGTTGGAGAAAAAGCCACTTTAAATGGAGCGATTGTAAATCATAGCACATCAGGCAGGGGAACAATAGTTGGAAATATTGAAATAGGAGGAAAATTAAATGGGACTAATAACACCGCTGTTTTAAATTGGAATTCAGATATCAACGGAAATATTCTTGTTAAAGATACTGCTAACATAACTGGGGATATTTGGAATAGATATGGGGGAAAAATTAATGGAAAAATTGAAGTTGATGGGAAAGTTAATGGAAGTATTAATAATGGAAGTGTGAGTAGCAATAACACTGGCACAACAATTGGAAAAGGTATAGAAATAAGTGCAAATGGTAATGTTACAGGAAATATTGATAATCGCAATAATGGCGAAATCAAAGAGGGTATTGCCGTCAATGGTGGAAGTTTAGGCGGTAATATCCAAAACTCCGGCACAATTAGTCAAATCTCCATCAATGGCGGTAGCGTAGGTGGCGACATTAAAAACAGCGGAACCAA
>NZ_CALBGN010000013.1 GCF_937893305.1 uncultured Helicobacter sp. | reverse complement strand
GCAAAAAAGGAAGTGGAATTATAGCTAGAAAAGCTTAAGGGGAGATTAAATGAAAGTGGGTTAAGATTCTATCTTCAAAATCAAGCAAAGGCGAATAACAGCAATGTTAAATAAAGAACAAATTGGCGTGCTATGGATGGTTAGCGCAAGTGTTGCATATGGGTTTATGCCTATTTGGACGGTTCTTGGACAAAATAGCGGGCTAACAACAGACTTTATTCTTTTCTTTCGTTTTGCTTGCACAAGTTTTTTGCTTCTTATTGTTACGCGCTTTGAAAAAGTTTCAATTCTCTTGCCTAAGCGCAAAATTTTGGAGTTCATTTTTCTAGGTGGGATCTTATATTCTATCCAATCATTTGCTTATTTAGATTCTTTACAATATATCCAAACAGCACTCTCTGTAATGCTCTATCACATCTATCCTGTCATTGTTACGCTTGTGACGCTTGTGTTTTTTAAAGAAAAAATTCAATCCAAAACACTTCTTGCGCTTGTGCTTTGCACGATTGGACTTGTGGTGATTTTACAAATTCCAAAAGACATTACATTAAATTATCTTGGTGTTGCGCTTTCTTTAATTGGTGCATTATTTTATGGGCTTTATGTAATTTTTAGTCAAAGCATAACACGTAATTGCCATTTTTTAGTTTCTAGTTTTTATGTGTGCCTTTTTTCTTCCATTGCAATGCTTCTTAGTATGCTAAATGCGCACGAGAATTTTCCAAATCTCTTTGAGATTCCGCCTATTGGAATCTTTGCTTTATTGGCACTTACGATATTTTCCACGCTTTTTGCAATGGTTGCATATTATTTAGGGATGCCAAAGATTGGAATCACAAAAACTGCAATTTTAGGTATGATTGAACCCCTTGTTGCGGTGATATTATCCATTTGGATTTTAGGAGATAACTTAAGTGCCTTGCAATATTTTGGAGCATTTTTGATTATCTTTGGATCGATCCTTTTATGTCTTAGACGATAAATTCTTCTATCAAAGCACGCCATTTTTTAAGCACCACTGCTTCACTAAAGCGTGCGTTGATTTTAGATGTATTTTTAACTAAAAACTCTCTATTTTCTAAAACTTTCTCAAAATGATCTGCTAAGGATTCCACATTCCCAAGCTCTACAAGATAGCCATTGTCTTCTATAATTTCACTTGGTCCATAAGGGCAATCATAGCTTACCACGGGAATTTTACACATTAATGCTTCAATTAGCACATTGCTTAAACCTTCTTTATGGCTTGCAAGTGCAAAAAACTCCGCATCGCTATACGCATTATAAAGATTTTCTAAGCGTCCTAAAAACACAACTTTTATCCCTAAATCGCTAGCTTGCTTTTCTAATTTTTCTTTCTCACTGCCATCTCCAGCAAGCAACAAAGAAAATTCTTTGTGTTGTTTAGAAAAGATTTTAAACGCACTTAAAAGCTCATCAAAATGCTTAGTCTTTATCATTCTCCCTGCGCTTAACACATAAGGCTTAAATGCGCGATAATCTTGCAAATCATTTTGCTCCACAGAAATGGGGTTTGGCATCACACGCACATTGTTTAAAAATACATAATGGCGCAAATCTCTATGTGTCAGTGTTGTAACACAAGAAGCATAGGGATACACGATTTTACGCAAATAGCTCCATACGCCACTTAAGCTTGTATAAATACTATGTTCTGTGGCAATAATTGGAATTCTTTTTGCGCTTGCAAAGATTGCTAAGACATTGGTTTGATGGATAAAACTAATCACAAGTTTTGCTTGTTCTTCTCTAAAGAGTTTTGCAAGAGCTTTGATTTTTTCAAAATTTCCTAAGATTCCACGCCTTTTGCTTGCAATCTCTCTAACTTGCACCCTAGAATCCAAAGCATAAAATTGCTCATTTTTACTCCAAAGTGCTAGCACAATTCTATATTCATTAACTAACGCATTTGCCAAGAAACTTGCTACTTTCTCCGCTCCGCCCATTCGCAAAGACGACACAACAAGCACTATGCACTTTTGCGCTAATTTGGATTCCATCTTTTTGGATTCCATTTTGCACGCCCCTAAACTCTCATCCAGCATTATGATTAAACTCCACTACAATTTCTTTAAGCTTTGCAATTCTGTCTTTTGTGATTAATAACTCAGCAATATCTCTATTTAGTTTGTTTATATCATAATGCGTTGGTCGCGCTACTTGAATAGAAGGATATTTTGTTTTACCTTCACTCTCACCAATTAACAACTCTTCATAAAGTTTCTCACCCGGTCGCAATCCACTAAATTCAATGGCAATTTCATTTTCTTTATCATACAAGCGCAACATATTCTTAGCTAAATCCACAATTTTTACCGGCTCTCCCATATCCAAAATAAAAATCTCTCCCCCCTTAGCAATCGCTCCTGCTTGCAAAACAAGCTGACAAGCTTCTGGGATTAGCATAAAATAGCGTGTAATATCAGGGTGTGTAACTGTGATTGGTCCGCCGCTTTGGATTTGTGCTTTAAACTTTGGCACAACAGAACCGCTGCTCCCTAACACATTTCCAAAACGCACCGCCACAATTTCGCTTGTTTTGGATTCTACATTTTGCGCATACAATTCCACAACACGCTTTGTTGCACCCATTACATTTGTAGGACGCACTGCTTTATCAGTTGAAATCATCACAATCTTAGGCACACAAGCTTCAATCGCACAATCTACGACATTTTTACTGCCAATCACATTATTTTCAATCGCACTTTTTTGGTTATATTCGCACAATGGCACATGTTTATAAGCTGCTGCATGCACAATAATATCAGGGGCTTCTTCTTTAATAAGAGCCAACAATCGTTCTTTTTCTAAAATACTTAGCAAACAAGGGCGAAAGAGTGCTGCATTATCCATTATTTTTTGGGGATATTTTTGATTTAATTCTTCTAAAATCGCATATAAATTAAACTCACTATGTTCTACAAGCACTAAGCGTTTGGCTCCAAAGTCCGCACATTGCCGCACAATCTCACTACCAATACTGCCACCAGCCCCTGTAATTAAAATCTTTTTATCTTTTAAAAATGCTCGAATAGTTGCTTTATCTAAGTCTTTAATAGGGCGACTTAACAAATCTTCAATAGAAATATCTTTTAGGCTTTCTTGCTCATCTTTTAACATTGTGGCGATTTTTATTTCTTCGATGCCAAGCTTTGTGAGATCGTCAAACAAATCCTTTAAGGGTGGTTTAGCATAATCGCGTGTTAGAATCGCACTTTTGATTTTATGCTCGACGATTAACTCCTTTAATGCGTTTTTTGGATATACCTTAAGATTTGAAATATAACTTCCAATAGCCTTTTTATCTTCTTCAATAATGGCTAAAGGATAGAAAGGGATCTCGCTATTTAGTGCCGCTTTAATGAGTGTTGGCGTTTGTGTATTTGCTCCAAAAATCACAGCAGGTTTTGGTGAGTGCTTAGGAGAATTTTCTAAATAAATGCGCTTTGCGATTCTAATTGCCCCAATAATGATACTAGAAATCACAAAATCAATCCCAATAACACTTAATGGAAAATCTCCAAAAATCCCTAAAAAAGAGATTCCGCAAAAGATTCCATACGCCAAAGCGTGTGCATAAAATAATTTTAATGCTTCTAAAAGTCCAAAAAAACGCCACGGCACCAAATAGAGCCTAAACATAGCTAAAGACAGAACCTTTAAACTAATTAAAATCAAAAAAACCAAAACAACGCTTGCCTTAAACTCTAAAGGCACTTGAAAACTAAAGCGCAAATCATAAGACAAAATTAGCGTAAAATACGAAATAATAATATCAATAAGCACAAAAAATGTAACGCGCTTGGCATTGCTTGGACGAAAAAGAGCAGATTTTAACACTTAACAACTCTTTATAAAATCTAAAATCAAATTAGAAATCCAATCAATATCATTTTTTTCTAATGCGCCGCCACTTGGCAAACAAATTCCACTCTCAAATAACCTTTGACTCACACCATTGACAAATGCTTTAGAATCCCTAAAAAGTGGCTGTAAGTGCATAGGCTTCCACAATGGACGAGATTCTATCCCTTCTTTTGCAAGAAAATCCACTAAGGCTAAAGGATTAATTTTGGAATCTAAAAAGCGCAAAGTTGTTAGCCAACGATTTCCCCTAGAGTTTGGAATCTCTGGCATAAACTCTAGCTTTTGAGAGACTTTCTCTAAAGATTCTTTATACCATTTAAAAATTTCTCTCCTTTTTGCCACTCTTTGTTCAATTTGCTCTAATTGCCCAACACCAATAGCCGCACAAACATTGCTTAAACGATAGTTATAACCATAGTCTAAATGCTCATAATAAGGCAAATTCTCTCTAGCTTGTGTGGAGTAAAAACGCGCTTTTTCTATCTTTTCTCTATCCTTGCCAAGTAGCATTCCGCCACCACCACAAGTAATGATTTTATTCCCATTAAAAGAAAGCGCGCCAAACTCCCCAAAACTCCCACTATGCTTACCATCATAAAACGCACCTAAAGACTCTGCTGCATCTTCAATAAACAGGATTCCATATTGTTTGCATATCTCCATAATCTCATAAATCTTTGCACATTGTCCATACAAATGCGTTAGAATCAGTGCTTTTGGTTTTTTAGGCAATGACTCAATCGCCTTAACAAGTAACTCTGGATTAAGATTCCAAGAATCCAAATCACTATCAATAAACACAGGTTCAGCTCCTTGATACAAAATCGCATCAATTGAACCAATAAAGGTAAAACTACTTGCCAACACAATATCACCTTGTGTAATTCCACCCACCCTTAAGGCAAGATGCAACGCTGCTGTGCCAGCATTTAATGCCAGTGCATTTGGAGAGTGCGTATAGGATTTAATCTCTTCTTCAAAGCGATTAACAAATTCTCCAAGCGGAGCAATATAATTGCTTGCAAACACATCATTCACATATTGTTGTTCATTTCCGCCCATTTGTGGTGGGGATAAAAAGATTTTAAATGCCATTTTTTCTCCTTTTAAATTTCTTTTTTTGCCGGATTGCCAACGATTCTCTTAAAAGATGGAATCGGATTTATCACTACACTTCCAGCACCAATTACACAATGCTCACCCACACTCTTGCCTTCAATCACTACACTTCCAGCACCAATATGTGTTACACAACCAACACTAACACTCCCACAAAGTGTAGATCTAGGAGCAATGTGCGCAAACGCACCCACATTGCAATCGTGTTCTACAACACTTGCAGTATTAATAATCGCTCCTATGCCAATATTAGCGCGTGCATTAATCACAGCGTTTGGGAAAACAACCGCCGCATCAGCAATCTTAGCAGATTTTGAGATTATAGCACTAGGATGGATAACAGATGGTAAGCAAAAACCTTTTTGTATAAAAAAATCATAAAGATTTTTACGCACCGCATTATTTCCAATGGCTAAAACTACGCCGTATTCTTTTGTGTTCTTAAGAGCTAAAAAATCTTCTTTAGTGATTGCTTTAATACCATTTAATTGTTTTGTTTGTGGTGTATCATCAATCACAAGATAAGAGATTTTAAGTGCTTCTAAAATATCAGCTATCACCGCTCCGTGTCCGCCTGCACCAAAGATTGCTAGTTTTTGCATTTATTTCCTTTGAGTTTTGCGTATCTTAAGTGTTTTATGCGATTTTAGCGCATTTTCTTTCATTTGCGCTTTAAATTTATCTTTTAAGGAGTAAAATAAAAAGAAATTCACCATAAGGGTAAAATATGGAATCCAAAACGCTAAAAGAGCTTGATTTATCTTGCATTTGGCATCCTTGCACACAAATGCACGACCACGAAAACAACATTCCGCTAATCCCCATTAAACGCGCTAGTGGCGTGTATCTCTATGACTTTAAGGATAGAGCGTATTTAGATTGCATTTCTAGTTGGTGGGTAAATCTTTTTGGACATTGCAACCCTTATATTAATGCAAAACTCAAAGAGCAATTAGAATCTTTGGAGCATATTATTTTTGCAGGCTTTACGCATAAGCCTATTATTGACTTATCTAAGCGGCTTTTAGGGCTTTTAGATTCCAACTTTGGCAAGTGTTTTTATGCAGATAATGGCTCAAGCGCTATTGAAGTAGCTCTTAAAATGGCATTTCACGCAAGCGCGCTTAAAGGAGAGAAAAAAACCAAATTTTTATGTTTAGAAAATGCCTATCACGGAGAAACAATCGGTGCTTTAAGTGTGGGAGATGTTGGAATCTACACAGATGTTTATGCGCCTATTTTGCTAGAAACTTTAAAAATCAAAGCGCCAAGTGGAGAAAATATTGAAGAATCTTTAGAAGCCTTAAAAATCTTATTAAACACACAAAAAGATTCCATTATCGCCTTAGTTTTAGAACCACTGATTCAATGTGCGGGAAATATGAATATGTATAGTTCAACCTTTGTAAAAGAAGCAACAAAACTTTGTAAAGAAGCAGGTGTGTATGTAATTTTTGATGAAATTGCAGTGGGGTTTGGAAGAACAGGAAGTTTATTTGCCTATGAGCAATGTGGCGTTGTGCCAGATTTTCTTTGTTTAAGCAAAGGCATTACAGGTGGTTATTTACCGCTTTCTGTGGTTGTTACAAGCAATGCAATTTATGATTTATTTTACGCACCTTTTGCAGAAAACAAAGCTTTCTTACACTCTCATTCTTACACAGGAAATGCGCTAGCTTGTGCGTGTGCAAATGCGGTTTTAGATATTTTTGAACGCGATAATGTGCTTGTGAAAAACCAAGAATTATCCGCTTTTATTTGGGAAAAAATGCAAGCTTTAAGAAAGTTTAGTTGTGTTGGGAATTTACGCCATCAAGGAATGGTTTTTGCTTTTGATTTAATAGGATTTAAAGGGGAGCGTAAAGGTTTAGAGGTCTTTAAAGCAGGTCTCAAAAAGGGATTGTTACTTCGTCCACTTGGTAATACAATCTATCTAATGCCCCCTTATATTCTAACCAAAGATGAAGCGGCTTATATTTTAGATTCCATCTATGCGATTTTAAAAACATTTTAAAAGGATTTCACAATGGCATTTACATTTAACACACAAATGCAAGCACTAACGCATAATAGTGCTCCACAAAAACCAAAACCAAAGCCTAATCCCAAGCCAGATTCCGCTTCAAACTCCACCATCAACAACAGCGGACAAATCCACACAAGACCAAATTACCCTAGTCAAAATCTCATTGATAAATACAAAACACCCGGCGCATTTATTAACGCACAAAACACCATGGGCAATCAATTAGGAATTCAAAATGTTATCAAGCCACAAGAACAACAAGATATAGGCAAGAACGCACTTTTAGAGTTTTTACAAAGTCAAAACTCCGCGCTTGAATCTTTAAACAAAATCCCAGAACTTAGTTTTCAAGAGAGCTTAGAGCTTGAAAAAGTCCTAAAGGAAATGATACAGAAAAAGGAACTAGAATATTTAGATTCCACTGCTATTGCTGAACTTTTAAGAAAAATCCAGCAATAAACTAAGAATCTGATTTATTGAACTTGTTGCTCCACTTGCACACTAGGCTCCGCTTGTGGTGGAAGCGGATTTGTTTTAGCAAGATAAAAGGCAACTAAAATATTTACTACCATTGCAATAAGCAAAAGTGGAGCTGTGCGTTTAATAATATCCACGGGAGATACCTTTGCAAACCCAGCAAGTGCCAAAATCCCTCCAGCAATAGGCGAAGCTGCCCTTCCCAAGCAGGAAGCAATTTCAATAGGCAAAACTAAAGTAATTGGCGCAACTCCAAGTCTTGTCGCAATATCAGGTGCCAATCGTCCAAAAGCATTAAATGCAGCAATTCCACTTCCCATAATCACCGCAAATCCATACACCAAGAAGCTAAGTAAAGCAATACTTACAAACACAGCAATTGCTGCAAATTCTCCTTCTTTACCAAGTGAAGACACTGCATTTGCCAATATTCCAACTCCGCCAAGCGCTTTAATCCCTTCAGCAAATACGGAAGCTGCGATGATAATACTAACAACACTTACAAAAATCTCCGCCATAGCCTTTAAGATTACCACCATATCTTCGCCTAGCTTCTTGCCGTCTCTATGACGTGCAAACTCAACGATAAACACAAGAGCAATACTCACAAAATTCGCCGTTACCACATCAAGTTTTATACCCAAAAAATAAGCACTAAATAAAAACACAACAGGTAACCAAGGGAATAAAATATAAAGTGTTGGACATTTTGGATCTATGATTTCAGGAGTTTCTACCTCATCACAAAGCACGCCCTTAGCCTTATCTCTTTTATCCACCCAAGCAAAATAAAGAGGGATCAAAATTGCAATGACTGCCACATACGCAATAACGCTCCAAATTTGATAATTTAAGAAAAGCCCTACAACATTGTCTTTTTGTCCTACCATATCTGCCATATTAATAGAATTTCCATCCTTTGGACCATAATCAAGAGCAATTAAAGATAATACACAAACAGCAGTAATAGGACGAATTTTAAGTGCAATTAAAACAGGATAAATACAAGCAAGCAACAACAAAAGTAATCCTGCATAACTTGAAATCACGATTTTTAAAGCCATACCTACAACAAAAGTCCCACTTAAGATTAAATATTTATTTTTAATTTTTCCAAGTGGTTTGTTTGCCAAAAACGCAAGCTTTGCAGAGGCATTAATATGTTTCATATAAGCTGCAAAACCTGCTACACTCATAATAATCAACCCTACCCCAGCAAGCTGTGTTTTAAAAGTTGCTGTAATAAAGGCAAAGCTATCAAGCAACACATCTAAAAAACTTGCGCTCTCTCTAACAGGAGATTTTGGTATAGGCATACCTGTAAAGTAAAATGCAAAAACAAGAATTAAAATTCCAGAAAACAAAAAAACAAAAATGGGATTATATTTTTTCAAAATATAATATGCCACAACTCCAACACAAAGTAGCGTTGAAAGAATCATAAGCGCTGACATCATTTACCTTTGTATTTAAAATAAATGAGCTTATTGTAGATAAAAAATATTTAAGATTTTTTAAATTTGAAATTAAATCACTTAATAAGTTTATCGTATTGTTTAATATAAATTAAAAAGTTCCCCAAAGGGGAGAGAAGAATCTAAAATAAGCTTTTAGATTTTAAAAGGATTTTCAACAACTCTTTTGCGATCCACAATATAAGGGATAAGAGCCATTTGTCTTGCGCGTTTGATCGCAACTTCTACGCGTTCTTGCCATTTTTTAGAGTTTCCAGTTAAACGGCGTGGCATAATTTTATAACGCTCTGAAAGAGAATGTTTTAACATTTCCACATCTTTGTAATCAATAAATTCAATCTTTGCTTCTGTGTAGCGGCAATATCTTTTTGAATATCTTTTTTTCTCAGCCATAATGTTCCTTTAAAATGGTATTTCTTCATCATTAATATCAATAGTTGGAATCCCATCTTCTTTTTGAGGATTTTGCGCCCTTGGCTTTTGAGAATTTGATTGGCTATTGTAACTATGTTGGTTCTCATAGCTATTGTATGAATTGCTACTATTTCCACTATAGTTTCCTTGCTCATAATTCTCTTGATAATCACCATTTTGGCTATATCCACCATTTTGGATTCCACCTTCTGCTTTTCCACCAAGCATTTGCATACTCTCAGCAGTAATACTATGCTTACTACGCTTTTGCCCGGTATTATCTGTCCAACTTTCAAGCACTAAACGCCCTTCAATCAACACCTTAGAACCGCGTCTTAAGTATTGATTTGCCACTTCAGCTGTGCGACCAAAAAGATTCACATCAACGAAACAGACTTCTTCGCCTTGTGTACCATCTTGTTTGTTATAACGGCGATTTGTAGCAAGCCCTAGTTTTGCCAATGCACTTCCATTTTGCAAATAGCGCAACTCAACATCTCTTGTTAAGTTTCCAACTAAAATGACTTTGTTAAACATTATAATATCCTTACCTTAGATTTAAACCTCTTGTGGCTTATCCTCAACTTCTTTTAATGGCGCAGATTTTTTATTATGAATTGCGCGATCTACTAATGTTTCCCAAGCTTTTTGCTCTTTTTTGCTCTCATATTTAATCACAATAAAGCGCAAAATTTCTTCATTAATGCGATATAAACGCTCTAATTCTAAAACAAGTTTTGGCTCTGCTTTAAAATAAATAACGAAATAATATCCGCGCTTATTTTTTTTGATTTCATAAGCAAGATTGCGCATTCCCATATCTAAAGTCGCACTAATTTCACCGCCATTGTTAAGAATTGCAGCTTTGTAAAAATCAATCTTTTGGATGATTTCTTCTTGTGTTAAAGTGGGTTTTACCACAAACATCGTCTCATAAAAACGCATATATTCTCCTTATGGATTTGCCCTTTTCTTTATGAAAAGAGCAAGGATTTATTAGGTTTTTTACAATTTTTACAAAATGTAAAGGGATGGATTTTATCTTAAAATTGCTTGAATTTTTATTAAGGCGTTTAAAAATCCATTACCACGATTAATTCCTTGAAAAAACTCTTCTTTCCAAGTGTTTAATATGAAGAATATAGATTCATATTGTGTTTCTTTAATTTTTGTAGCAAGGGATTTTTTCTTTTCTAAAACTGCTTTTGGGGGATTATATCCTAATGCTTCTGCGTAATTAAAATCGCCTTTTAATTTAATATGCGTCGTAAGAAAAAAAAGACTAAAAAAATACTTTTGCACTGTTTTTATAAGCTGACTCTCATCAAAGCCTTGCTCTAAAAAATGTGAAAGCTTATTAAAATAGGGCTTTTTAAGGAGTAATAATTCTAAAATCTCATCAACTTGAACACTCCCTAATCCATAACCTAAATTATCCACCATTTCTGCAGTGATTTCTTGTGTAAAAATTCCATATTTGCGCAATTCTGCAAGACTTAAGCCTAAATCTAAATTTTGCTGCTCAAAGATTTTATGTAATAAAAAATCTGAAATCTTAATATTTAGTTTTGTCGCATATTCTTTTAAAATCGGCATGGCTTCATAAAAATTAGGTGCAAAAAAACGCGCTTCAAATACACCTTGTTTTGCTAAATTTGTCCCAAAACTCCCACTCATAGCTTTAGCATCTGCGGCATATTCAGCACTTGTTTTATTTTCTGCTTGATAAAATTCTACAATTAATGCTCCATCTCCATTTTTAAGCAAAGTTTCTATTAAAGTATCAAGTTGTTTTTTTGGAATCTTTTTTTCTACTTTTATCCAAACAAGTGCTGCTCCACCAAAAAGTGATCCTTGTGTAAAACAACTTAGTGCATTTTGAAAATCAAATTCTCCAAAATAAAAACTGTTTTTTTCAAAGCCTTGTTCTAAAAATTTGTTTGCAATTTTTTCCCCATAATATCCGATTAAAAATAAATCCGCCCCATAAAGAAAAATCGCACGAATTTGTGCATTTTGGGCAAGTTTTGTGTCTAATTCTTTTTTATACATTATTTCCCTTTATGGCGAAGCCTGCTTTTTGTATGTTTTGATCTTTTAGATCTTTTAAGATATTTTTGCATTGTTTTTGCATTAAATTTTGCTCTTTGACGCATATTTTGTGTCTTTTGACGCGTTTTTGTAAAAAGATATTTAGAGATTTGCTCACTTTGAATTCCAAATCCTTCATTAAAGCATTCTAAGATTCTGCCATACACTTTTGCTGTGGCAAGATTTACATCAATAATTTGCACACGCACTTTTTGGTATTTCACACCAACACCTTTTAAACAAACAATACGCGCACCTTGCAAAGGTGGAGTTGTTAGAGTAACTAGTTCTGGACTTTTATCATTAATGATAACGCCTAAATATGCCTGTCCGATTTTTTTGTTTAAATAGCGTGCAAATTTACGATCTTTAAAATCTAATTCTATCTTTGCAACTTCTCTTTCTTTTTGACTTAAATCTTCACAAATTTGAGGTAGAGATTCTAAAGATTCTACATTTAACTGAATTTTAGCCTTTAAAATTCTATGTAAAAGCAAATCACTATAACGGCGAATTGGTGAAGTAAAATGGCTATAACTTTCAAAACCTAATCCAAAATGCCCGATATTATGGCTAGCATAAGTTGCTTGCTGCATAGAACGGATAATGAGTTTATCAACTTCTGCTGCTAAATTAGAATCTTTTATTAGCATTTGAATCTCTAAAATTGCCTTGTGAAATTCTTTAGTATTCTTTGGGATTGTATTTTTCTGCCAAATTCCAAGCAATCTAAATTCTGCAAACAGCTCTTCAATGCTTTCTGCTTTTGGCGCATTATGCACACGATAGATTCCTAATTTTAATCGCTCATCTGTTTGCGTGCTTTGCTGACTTTGCAACAATGCGCTTTGAAGATTTGCTAGAAGCATACATTCTTCTACAAGCTGATGACTTAGTGTCTGTGATTTTAACTGCAAATCCTTTAATTCTAAATTCTTATCAAGCTCCATTACACTCTCATCACCTAAAAAATCAAATCCATTTTTTAAGCGTTTTTGACGAAGTTTTTGTGCTAAATCATTTAGAGCAAATAACATCGGCTTTAGATTTGCTTTTATAGTGGGACTTTTTTTGGATTCTAGCAATGTATCAACTTCTTCATAAGTAAGTTTTTGACGCACTTTAATCACTGCTTCAAAAAGCTCACTATTTAGCACCGCTTTTGTGCGTTTATGCAGGCGGATTTTCCACACCATTGCAAGCCGCAAATTTCCCTCACTCAAAGAACAAAGATTTTCACTTAAAGCCCTTGGTAACATAGGGATAGATTTATTTGGGAAATACACACTAAATCCGCGCATTTTTGCTTCTAAATCAAGTGCGGAATCTTTTTTTACATAATAGCTCACATCTGCAATAGCAACATAAAGTGTAGAGTTTTCTACATCATAAAAAATCGCATCATCGTGATCTTTCGCCCCCACGGGATCAATTGCGCAAAAAGCTAAATGTGAGCAATTTTCTCTTTCTTTAAAATCTTTAATCAACACAGGTTTAAAACTCTCTGCTTCAATTTCTGCTTGCAAACTAAAAGATTCTTGCCTATTATAAAGACTTAAAGCTATGGTTTCATCAATTTTAGGATCACTTAATGCACCTAAAATTTCTAAAATTTCTCCATTTTTGGGATTAAGCTTTAAAAGTGTATTTGGCGGGAGTGTCTTTAGGGATTTTTGTGTTGCTTTGATTTTATAAGGGATTTCATTAGGGATAGAGATTGCCATACAATCTAATTTATATTTTTCTAAATAACAAAGCAATGTGCTTTGTTTTGCTTCTAAAATTTGAAGCACTTTTGCATAAAGGCGTCCGTTGTGTTGTTTGTTTAACATTTTAGCTAGGACAATATCTCCTTTTTGTGCGCCTTTTAGTAACTTTTTTTCCACAAGCCAATCGCGCGCATTTCCTTTTGGCAAAGGGACTACAAATCCATAGCCTTCTCTTGCAAGCTCAATTTTTCCTATGCAAAATCGCCTTTTTAACACATAGCAATTTTTACGCACTTCTAACACATCAAAAGCACGCAAAGTTTCCAAAATCTTTAAAAAAGATTCCGCAAGTTTAAAATCAAGTGGAATCCCATTTTTCAGTAAGTTTAAAAATTCAAGCATCGCTTAATACATCATTAAAAATAAATTGATGTTCTTTAGGGAGTGTATTAAAAAGATTAAATGCTAATTCTCTAATCTCCCAAAGTGCTGCCTTAGAAGTCCTTAAAGCTAAAAAATTTTGCAAACTTCTTGCATTAATACTCCAAGTAAGTTCTGTCTTATAGGATTCTGGCATTGCAAACTTTGCTAAATCATTGCTAATATTTGCCACAAGTAATTTTCTCAAACTCTCTAGTGCATAAATGGATGCTTCATTAACAGCCTGATTTTCTGTAAAAACTAAAAATTGTTCTGCTCTTTTATAATTTTCACCGCACAATGGTAAAAAAGATTCCATCTCTTTAAGTTCTTTTAGCGTGTAACGGCTTGATTTTACACTTAAAGATGCCATTCTATGCCTTGCTAATTCTTGCAAACAAGCCCGACTAATCCCTTGAATATAAAAAGTATAATGTAAGTGTTCAAGTGTTGAAGCGTGTTTAAATTTATTTCCGACTCTATCAATAAGTTCTTTGTCCTTTTCTCCACCATTGTCGCCTTTTTCAAAGCTTTGCCAGCAAGTTCTAATTGCGTGAGAGCAAATGTTTAAATCTGTATATGTTAATAATTCAATTTGCATTATCGTCCTTTTTGAAGTTTTAAGCGTTGTGCGTGTGTAATTGCAATAGCAATGGCATCTGTGATATCAAGTGGTTTAATTTCTCCTTTAATCCCAAGCAAGCGTTTTACCATAAAAGCAACTTGTTCTTTTGCCGCTTTTCCATTTCCTGTGAGTGCCTTTTTGACTTGCAAAGGTGTATATTCTGCAAAATTTCCTAATTCTTGTAAAATCTTAAGACTTAAAGCTCCCCTAAATTGTGCAAGTTTTATCACAGTTTTTGGATTATACGCATAAAACATATCTTCAATAGCAACGCTATCAATTTTATGTTGTTTTAAAACAAGATCAATTCCCTCAACAAATTCTACAATTTGATCTTGTAAAATCCGCTCTTTAATTTTAATTAATCCCGCTTCAATCAAAGAAATTGCGCTATTTTCTAACTTAATAATTGCATAACCACAATTTCTACTTCCCGGATCAATTCCTAAAATATTCATCATAACCTTAAATCAAAAAAATATTTTGGGATTCTACTAAAGTTATCTATTTTTATAGATTAAATTAAAAAATTTGCTAAAATTCCACAACTTATTCACATCTTTTTCACACTCTGTGAATAACTTTGGAGAGTCCTTTGCATTTTGTCCTTTTACAATTAAAAAATGAGCTAACACCTTTTGAATTTGATAATTATATTAGTCAATTATCTTATAATGAAAAATACTCTCGTGATGATAGAGTTGTGCTAAATGCTCCTAATGTTTTTATAGCAAGCTGGATTAAAACAAAATACGCAAATAAAATCGCTCATCTTTTTGAAATCCATAGTGGTTTTAAACCAGAAGTTGTCGTTGAAGTGCTAAATCCAAACAAAAAAAAGGATAACAAACCAAATCATCGCAAACAAAACACCGCATCAAATCTCAATCCCTCCTTTACCTTTGCATCCTTTGTTGTGGGTAATTCTAACACTTTTGCTTTTAATGTCGCAAAAGCCGTGGCACAAAACCAAAGCACAAGTTATAATCCTTTAGTGATTTATGGAAACACTGGACTTGGCAAAACGCATTTATTAAATGCAATTGGCAATGCAAATGTTAATGTAGGTAAAAATGTAATTTACACAACAAGTGAGCAATTTTTAAATGATTTTTTACTCCATATTCGCAACAACACAATGGAACGATTCCGTGAAAAATACCGCGCTTGTGACTATTTGCTCATTGATGATATTCAGTTTTTAAGCGGAAAAGATCAAATCCAAGAAGAATTTTTTCACACATTTAATGAACTTAAAGAAAACCATAAACAAATTGTTTTAACTTCTGATCGCCCTCCAAAAGATATGAAAGGTTTAGAAGAAAGATTAAAAACACGCTTTACTTCTGGTTTGCTTGCGGATATTCAACCACCAGAATTAGAAACAAAAATTAACATTATCCGCGCAAAATGTGAATTAGATGGAATCCATTTAAACGATACAATTATTAATTTCATCGCGGCAAACATTAATGATAATATCCGTGAAATTGAAGGCGTTTTAGTAAAACTTAGCTTCTCAATGAATGTTACAAATATCCAAGAAATTAGCCTAGATTTTATCAAAGACATTTTAAAAGAATATATCAAAGAATCCAAAGAAAACATTGATATAGATTGTATTATTGAAACCGTCTCAAAATATTATAATCTAAAACCTTCTGATATTAAAAGCAAAAGTCGCTCTAAAAATATCGTAACAGCCCGTAAAATCGTAATTTACCTTGCACGCACTCTTACACCAAATTCAATGCCTTTTCTTGCAAATTATTTTGGAATGAAAGATCATAGCACTGTAAGTAAAGCAATGAAAAGTATCCAAAACGAAATCAACGAAAATCAAAACTTTAAAACCATCATTGAAGAAATAAAAAACAAAATAAAATAACTTTTTAAACACGACACAAACAAACTTTTGCTAAAATTGTGCATTAATGTGAAATTTCAAACAGCATTTATACCAAAGAAAAAACCCTAATTTTAGAAGCTTATAGCAGTTATTCAACAATTCAATTGCCCTACTAATACTTCTAAAATTTTTAAAAATAAGGAGCTTTTATGAACATTACGATTCCAAATAGTGTGTTAGATAATATCTTCACATCTTTACAACCTTTTTTAGATAAAAAAGACTCTAGTCAGATCACTTCTCATATTTACTTAGAAACTAGAAATCATCAACTTATTGCAAAAGCAACAGATTTTGAAATGGGACTTTGCGCTCTTACGGATTCTGTAAATATCATAGAAGAAGGAATCGCAACAGTTAATGGTAAGCAAATCTTAGATATTATCAAACGTCTAAAAGAAGGAGAAGTTAATCTCTACACAAACAACGAAAATCTTCACATCAAACAAAATCGAAGCTCCTTTAAACTCCCAATGTTTAATGCTCAAGAATTTCCAACTTTTCCAGAATTTGAAACCTTACCAAAATTAGAAATCAATTCTTTAGAACTTATTACTTCAATGAAAAAAATCTTTCCAGTTGTTGATATGAATAATCAAAAACGCGAATTAAATGGTGCGCTTCTAGATATTAAAGAATATTCTTATAATTTTATTGCCACAGATACAAAACGCCTTGCAATTATTAAATTTGAAAAACCATCTGGTAAAAACTTATCTTTAATTTTCCCAAGAAAAGCAATCACAGAAATCCAAAGATTATTTTTTGATAATGTAGAGCTATTTTATAATGAAAAAAATGTCATCATCAAATCACAAAATTATATTTTCTTTTCACATCTTATCAATGGAAAATTTCCAGATTATGAAAAAATCCTACCAAAAGAAATGCAAATAGAACTAAATATCCCAAAATCTAGTATCATTGAAGGAATAAAAGTTATCAACTCCGTAACAAATGATGTAAAACTTATATTTAAATCTAACGAAATTTTATTTGAATCTTTAAGTCAGGATAATTCTGAAGCAAAAACACAAATTGAAATAGAACTCCCTATTACTGAAGAAATTGAAATAGGAATTAATTCTAAGCATATTTTAGATTTTTTAACACAGATTGATACAGCAACTTTCACTTGGGCTTTAAATGGTAAAAATGCTCCATTTATCCTAAAGAGTGAGAATTTCTCAACAGTTGTTATGCCAATTATACTTTAAGGGGAGATATGGAAGATTTAGAATACACTGGTCAAAGTATTAAAGTTTTAAAGGGTTTAGAAGCTGTTAGAAAACGCCCCGGAATGTATATTGGTGATACAAATACAAATGGATTGCATCACTTAATTTATGAAGTTGTAGATAATTGTATTGACGAAGCAATGGCTGGGTATTGCACCAAAATTGATGTAGTTTTAACAAAAAATGGTGGAGCAAAAATTACAGATAATGGACGCGGAATCCCTGTTGATATTCATCCAACAGAAAATATCCCAGCGGCAACTGTTGCGCTAACAATTCTTCATGCAGGGGGTAAGTTTGATCAAAAAACTTTTTCAGGAGGCTTGCACGGAGTTGGAGTTTCTGTTGTTAATGCGCTTTCTACTTCTTTACAAATGACAATTTATAAACATAATAAAGTTTATCGTCAAGATTTTGCAAAAGGGATTCCACAAAATGATTTAGAAATCATCGGTGAAACAAAACAAAATGGAACAACTATTGAGTTTATCCCAGATCCTACTATCTTTGAAGTGGTAGAATTTGACAAAGAGATTCTAAAAAAACGCTTCAAAGAACTTGCATATCTTAATCATCAAATTACAATTCACTTTAGTGATGAACGCGATGGATTTAATGAAATCTATCATTTTGAAGGGGGTTTATCACAATTTATTACAGATATTAATAAAAAGCCAGCACTTGTAAATATTCTAAGCTTTGAAGGCAAAGATGAAGGTGTAGAAGTAGAGGTTGCACTAACTTATAATGAAGGCTTTGATGAAAAAGTGCTAAGTTTTGTAAATAATATTAATACAAGTGAAGGTGGAACGCACGAAGCAGGTTTTAGAGCTGGACTTACAAGAACAATTATGAATTATATTGAAGCAAATGCAAATGCTAGAGAAAAAGATTCTAAAATCACAGGTGATGATATTAGGGAAGGACTTGTTGCTATTGTTTCAGTTAGAGTGATTGATCCACAATTTGTAGGACAAACAAAAGGTAAGCTTGGAAGCACTTTTGTAAAACCTATTGTTCAAAAACTCACTTATGACAAAATTTCAAAATATTTTGAAGAAAATCCAAATGAAGCAAAGGCAATTATGCAAAAAGCTTTACTTGCTGCAAGAGGTAGGGAAGCTGCAAAAAAAGCAAGAGAACTTACGCGCAAAAAAGAATCTTTTAGTGTAGGAACACTTCCGGGGAAACTTGCGGATTGTCAAAGCAAAGATCCAAGCATTAGTGAGCTTTATTTAGTAGAGGGTGATTCTGCAGGAGGTTCTGCAAAACAAGGGCGCGATAGAGTGTATCAAGCAATCTTGCCTTTGCGTGGAAAGATTTTAAATGTAGAAAAATCACGCCTTGATAAGATTTTAAAAAGTGAAGAAATTAAAAACCTTATTACCGCTCTTGGTTGTGGGATTGGAGAAGAGTTTGATATAGAAAAAGCAAGATACAATAAAATCATCATAATGACAGATGCTGATGTTGATGGTAGTCATATCCAAACTCTTTTGATGACTTTTTTCTTCCGTTATTTAAAAGGTATCATTGAAGCAGGATATTTATACATTGCCCAGCCACCACTTTATCGCTTTAAAAAAGGGAAAAAGGAAATTTATCTAAGAGATGAAAAAGCTTTGAGTGAATACTTAATTGAAAATGGAATCGAAAATTTTGAATTTAGTGGAATTGGTAATAAAGATTTGATGGAATTTTTTAAAATCACCGCTCATTATCGCACAACGCTACAAAGTCTTAAAAAACGTTTTTCGCTTATTGAAATTGTGAAATTTTTGATTGAAAATCCAGATTTAATTGGTGAAAAAAATGCGGTGTTAGCGGAATCTATCAAAGAAAAAATCATTGCATTAAACTTTAATATCTTAAATTCTTACATTGATGAAGAAAAAATCCATTTGTATGTGCAAACGGATTCTGGATTGGTGGATATTAAAATTGATGATGAACTTTTCTCTCATCCACTTTTTGAAGAAGCGCGTTATGTGTATGAAAAAATGCAAGAAAGAGATTTAAATTTTTTAAATGGTGAAGATCCTATTGCAATGCTAGAAAAGATTGAAGAAAGTAGTAAAAAAGGTGCATATATCCAGCGTTATAAAGGTTTAGGAGAAATGAATCCAGAGCAATTGTGGGAAACAACAATGACACCAGAAAATCGCCGATTGATCCGTGTAGAAATTGAAGATGATGATGCAGCAAGTGATGTGTTTTCTCTCTTTATGGGAGATGAGGTTGAACCACGCCGTGAGTATATCCAAGCACACGCAAAAGATGTCAAACATTTAGATGTTTAGGGTGTTTTTATGTATTTATTAGGTGGAATCATTGATTTTTTTACAAGCTTAAATGGAATCTTTTACATTTTAGCTTATTTAATAGGTGGAATCCCTTTTGGGTTATTATATGGGAAACTCTTAGGGGGTGTAGATATTAGAGAAGTAGGTAGCGGAAGTATAGGAGCTACAAATGTTTTGCGTGCGTTAAAACAGAATAATCCAAAGCTTGCTAAAAAAGTTGCAATTCTTACAATGTTAAGTGATGCACTAAAAGGTATAGTGGTGATTTTAGTTGCAAAACTTATAGGTTTAAGCTATGAAGCGCAATGGATGCTTGCATTTTTAGCTGTTCTTGGACATTGTTTTAGCCCATTTTTGAAACTTGAAGGCGGAAAGGGTGTGGCAACGACAGTTGGTGTGATTGCTGTATTTTTGCCACTTGAAGCACTTTTGGGTTTAATTGTTTGGTTTTTTGTCGGCAAATTTTTAAAAATCTCTTCTCTTGCTTCTTTGCTTGGATTATTTGTAGGTATAGGTTCTAGCTTCATTATCCACCCAGAAATCCCACATATTAGCACGCATACACCTTTAGTTCTTATCGCTTTTATTGTGCTTTATAAGCATTTTCCAAATATTGTGCGTCTTCTCCAAAACAAAGAGCAAAAAATTCTTTAGGTTAATTTAGATTCTTTTTGTGATAAAATCACACTTCAAATTTTTAAAAGGAGTCTCACAATGGATTTTTTAATAAATCTTAGTGAAGGGTGGCAATTTACCATTCAACTATTTGTTGTTTTGATTTGTCTTTTTTATGGGGCAAAAAAAGGTGGAATCGCATTAGGATTATTAGGTGGAATTGGACTTTTAGTCCTAGCATTTGGGTTTAATGTAGCACCAGGTAAGCCTGCAATTTCTGTAATGCTTACGATTTTGGCTGTGGTTGTTGCAAGTGCGACATTGCAAGCAAGTGGTGGTTTAGATGTAATGTTACAAATTGCAGAGAGAATCTTGCGAAAAAATCCTAGATTTTTAACAATTCTAGCTCCATTTGTAACTTGTTTTCTTACAATCTTGTGCGGGACAGGACATGTTGTTTATACAATGATGCCAATTATCTATGATATTGCAATCAAAAATGGAATCCGTCCAGAACGCCCAATGGCAGCTTCTTCAATTTCTTCACAAATGGGGATTATTGCAAGCCCAGTGTCTGTTGCAGTTGTGTCTTTAACAGCGTTTTTGTTAAATGCAGCAAGTCCATTAGCAGGTTTTGATGGCTATGTAGATTTGCTTGCAATTACGATTCCATCCACGCTATGTGGTGTGCTAATAGTCGGAATCTTTTCTTGGTTTAGAGGCAAAGATTTGGATAAAGATGAAGCATTTCAAGAGAGAATCAAAGATCCAGAATTTAAAAAATATGTTTATGGAGATGCAAAAACGCTTTTGGGTGTGAAATTACCTTTTAAAAGTTGGCTTGCAATGTGGATTTTCTTAGGTGCAATTGCCATTGTAGCAATTCTTGGTGCATTTCCAGAGCTTCGCCCAGCCTTTGAAGTAAAAGGTGTGTTAAAGCCTATGAGTATGGTAGATACTATTCAAATGTTTATGCTCTTAGCAGGTGCCGCATTGCTAATTTTTACAGATGTAGATGCGGGCAAAATTGGCAAAAATGAGATTTTCCGCTCTGGTATGATCGCGCTTGTTGCAGTGTTTGGGATCTCTTGGATGGCAGATACAATGTTTGCTGTGCATACACCAATGATGAAATCAGCACTTGGTGGTGTGGTGCAAGAACATCCTTGGACTTATGCGATTATGCTTTTGTTAATTTCTAAATTTGTAAATTCTCAAGCAGCAGCAATTGCGGCATTTGTTCCTTTAGCATTAGGTATTGGCGTGCATCCAGCAATTATCGTAGCTTTTGCGCCAGCTTGCTATGGATATTATATTTTGCCAACCTATCCAAGCGATTTAGCGACAATTCAATTTGACCGATCAGGAACAACACATATTGGAAAATTTGTAATCAATCATAGCTTTATTTTACCCGGCTTAATTGGGGTTTTCTCGTCTTGTGTGTTTGGTTATGTCTTTGCGATGTTTGCAGGATATTTATAATGTAATAAAAGTTGGAATCCTTTTTGGATTCTAACTTTAAGCAGTTTCTTTTGCATTGCGTTATACACTTCCACATAAAATTACAAGGCAAAATAATGTGGATTAAAATCAGTCTTTTCTCTCTTTTTATTTCTTTTAATCTTAGTGGCTGTTTGTATCAAAATTCTTGTGGAATCTCCAATTCTTATTGGGACGAAAAGCGTTATTATTATGATGCAGAGGGTAAATACCACGAAGTGTGTCCAGATAATATTATCTATAAAGATGAAGTTTTAAAACAACAGCAAGAACAAGAAGTTTGGTAATGCAGACTTTAGAACAAATAAGGATTACACGCAATCGTGCTTTGAGCTTCAAGCACATTTTGCCCTTGCAAGAAAAGTTAGAATCTTTAAAATCCATTCCAAAATCAGAATTAGCAGGAGTTAAGATTTTTTATAAAGATAGCATTTGTATAGAGATTCCACACATTAGCGCAAAATCCTTTGAGTTAATTTGTGAAGTGGCTAAAGCGTTGATTCCTTGGCGTAAAGGTCCTTTTAAAATCAATGATTTAGAAATTCTTAGTGAGTGGAATAGTGCGATAAAATATAATTTGTTAAATCCACATTTAGAGTTAAAGGACAAGATTATCGGCGATATAGGCTGTAATAATGGCTATTATATGTTTAGAATGCTAGAGCAAAATCCTAAACAAATTATAGGTTTTGATCCTATGCCTTTATGTTTTTTGCAATACAAATTTTTGCAGTTTTTTGCTAAAGAAGAGCGTTTAAATTTTGAACTTTTGGGGATTGAAGAGTTGGGATTTTTTGCAAATTCTTTTGATGTAATGCTTTGTCTTGGAGTGTTGTATCACAGAAAAAGTCCGCTAGATTCTATTAAGCTAGTGTATAACGCACTTAAAAAGAATGGTGAAGCAGTGTTTGATAGTCTAATTATTGATGGAGAGAGAGAGATTGCTTTATGTCCAAAGGAGCGTTATGCAAAAATGCCAAATGTCTATTTTATTCCAACTCTTAGCACTTTTAAAAATTGGCTAGAATCTTGCGGATTTAAAGAGGTTTTCCATATTTCAACTTTAAAAACTGCATTTGATGAGCAAAGAAAAACAGAATGGAGCAGCAAAGAATCCTTAGAAGATTTTTTAGATCTCACAGGAGAGAAAACCATTGAGGGTTACCCAGCTCCAAAAAGGGCATATTTGAAGGCTAAAAAAATATAAAACTATACTTCTCTTTCAAATCTAGGGTGTAATTTATCTTTTTTCCTAAATTTTAAAATGCAAGTATATTTTCTACACTTCTGATTTTATATAAATCTGAAGAAACGATTCCACTTTCTCATTTTTCAGTAAGGTTAAAATTCATTATTTGTGTTATATAGTTCTTTGACTTCCAATGTCCTATTAGAATCAAACTTTAACATAATGCTATTATCTTCATTAAGTTTCGTTGTAATTATTGTATTCATATCTTTTAGAGCATTTGCATATTTTTCAGCAGTTTTTGGATTGTTTAAATCCTAATAAAATCTTTAATTTTACTTCGTTAAATTGCATACCCCATCTAAGCCTAAAAACATTAGTTTTGAAAGTGGAATCGCAAAATGCACCAATGCTATTCTGCCATAAATTCTGTGCCAATCCCTGCACTTGTAAAAAGCTCTAAAAGCAAAGAATGTGGAATCCTGCCATCAATAATATGTGCCTTTTCCACTCCATTTTTAACACAATCTAAACACGCTTCAACCTTTGGAATCATACCACCACTAATTGTTCCATTTGCGTAAAGATCTTGTGTTTGAGCGATGTTTAGAGATTCTATAATTTCTCCATTTTTATCTAGCACGCCTTTGGTGTCTGTTAAGAAAATCACTCGTTTTGCGCCTGTGGCGATTGCAATAGCACTTGCAGCAGAATCTGCATTGATATTAAAGCCCGGATGTCCAGCCTCATCACCACAAGCAATAGGCGCAATAACAGGCACTAAATTTTGCGCTAAGAGATTGTTAATAACTTCTCCATTTGTTTGGGTGATTTCACCTGTGTAGCCGTATTTACCATTATCTTTTGGGATTGCTTGAAAGAGTGAGGCGTCCTTACCGCTAATACCCAGTGCATTAACGCCGTGAAAGTTCAAAAACGCCGTGATTTCTTTGTTGATCTCTCCACTTAGCACCATTTCAACAATTTTTAACGCATCAATACTTGTTACGCGTAGTCCATTGACAAATTCACTTGAAATGTTTAACGCATCAAGCAGTTCAGTAATGCGCTTGCCTCCGCCGTGAATAATGATAGGTTTAATCCCCAACATATAAAGCATTACAATATCAATAGCAAATTGCTCTTTTAGCTCTGGATTAATTTGCGTTGCTCCTCCATATTTAATCACGATTTTAGAGCCACGAAAAAAACGGATATAAGGAAGAGAATCTAAAAGAATTGAAACGATTTTAGAGTGATTGTGCATTTTGCCTCTTTTGTGATAAAATGGCTAAAATTATAACGAAAAGGCTTACAAATGCAAAACGCAAAAATTGTATTTTTAGATGGTTTGACACTAGGGAAACATTCTTTGCAAGAGCAGTTAAAGGCAATCAATCCACATTTTCATTACACAGAATATCCCATAACAGCACCAAATGAAGTTTTAGAACGATGTAAAGGAGTAGAGATTATTTTAACAAATAAAGTCGTGCTAGATCGTGCGACTTTAGCAGAGTTAAAAGACACATTAAAACTTGTATGTATTACAGCAACAGGAATGAATAATGTGGATTTACAAGCTTCTAGTGAATTTGGAATCTTAGTTAAAAATGTCGCAGGATATTCTACACAAAGTGTAGCACAGCACACGCTAATGCTAGTTCTAGCCTTAAGTGGTAAGTTAGCTTTTTATGATTCTTATTGTAAAAGTGGAGAATATGCAAGAAATTCTTTATTTACAAATCTTTCTTATTCGCTTAATCTTATCCAAAACAAGCAGTGGGGGATCATTGGTTTAGGGAGCATAGGAGAGCGTGTAGCAGAGCTTGCAAGTGCATTTGGGGCAAAGGTTAGTTATTATTCTACAAGCGGCAAAAACACAAACGCAAAATACCCCAAAAAAGAATTAGAATCGCTTTTAAAAGAATCTCAAATCATTTCTATTCACGCTCCGCTTAATCCTAACACGCAAAACTTATTAAATGCTAATAATTTAGGGTTTTTGCAAAATGGTGCGATTTTGATTAATGTCGGTAGAGGCGGAATCGTCAATGAAGAAGATTTGGCAACAGAGCTAAAGAAGCGTGAAATTTATGCAGGCTTTGATGTATTTACTAAGGAGCCTATGAAACAAAATCATCCATTTTTTGATAAAGAGATTGCAAACAAGCTTGTGCTAACACCGCATAATGCGTGGGGCTATGAAGAAAGCAAAGAGATTTTAATAGATGGAATCTTAAAAAATATTGTGGAATTTATGCACTCTTAAAAGATTGAAATCCTTTTTTAGATTCCACCAAATCTTCTTAGAAATTTAAAAAATTCTTCTAATTTTTCTCCTATTTGTTA
>NZ_CALBGN010000012.1 GCF_937893305.1 uncultured Helicobacter sp. | reverse complement strand
CACCACCTGAACTTGTTCCACCTCCAGAGCTTGTTCCACCTCCAGATCCTGTGCCGCCACCTGAACTTGTTCCACCACCAGAGCCTGTGCCACCACCTGAACTTGTGTTGTTTTCTTCTTTTTCTCTAACTCCACTTGGTAAAATCGGAGTAGATCTTGTTGTTGGGTATTGATAATTTCCGCTTAAAGTTGAGATTGTTGACATAATTGCTCCTTAGGCATAGTATGAAAAGCTAAATTCCACAATGGCTAATTTTTCATAGGGATTCTTTGCTTTTTTGTCTATATACAAGCTATTTTCGTTCCAGTTTTCAGTTTCTTTCTGATTTTGTTGTGTATTTTGTTCAAAATTTTGTGAATTTTGTTGTTGTCCTTGTTGGAATCCATTTTGTGAATTTTGTTGATTTGAATCATTAAAATTTCCATTGGTTAGGCTGTTTCCCTGATTATCTTTAAAGTCAATTTCCACATTTTGAAATCCTAAATTTCCCAATGCGTTTTTAAACTCTTGAGTGTTTTGCATAATGAGTTGTAATGCACTTTGGTTTGAGCTAATTTGAACAGAGAGTTTATCGCCATTTTTAGCAATAGTTAGCTCCACGCTTCCTAAGTTTTGTGGATTTAGCTCTAGGCTAATTTTTGTAACAGGTGGGCGATAGGTTGCAATAGCATCTCTTAAGCGATCGCTAAAATGTGCAAAGGTAGTTTGCGGGTTAAAGCGTGATTCTCTTTGAGCTTGCACGCTGTTTTGATAGTTTTCTTGATGTGTTTTTTCGCTTTCTTTGCGCACTTCTTTTTCTTTAATGGGTTGTTGGATTTGTTCTTTTGCTTCATTTTGTGGTTTTTGGCTGGTTTTTAGAAGATTATCTAAAAAGTTTTCTTGTTTTGAGATTTGTTCTAGTGATTGTTGAATAATCTCTTCTTTTTGGACTGCTGAAAATGGATTGAGTGAATTTTGTCTAACTTCTTTTGGTTTATCATTTTTGACTTGAGATTCTTTATTGTTTTTTGGGATAAACTCCATTTGAGAAGTGCTTGGTGTATTTTTGGAGTGAGAATTGATTTTAGATTCCAAGTTAATTTTTGTGTTGTTTGTTTTTGTTTCTTTTGGTTTGGTTTCTTCTAATTTGGGTTCTTCTAATTTAGAATTTAAATTTTCTTTGATTTGAGTTGTGTGGGTTTTGGATTCTATCTGTTTATCATTTTTATCATTGACTAGAGTTGGAGTTTCTTTTAACTCTTTAGTTTTTGGTTCTGGTTTCTTATCATTTTTATCATTGACTAGAGTTGGAGTTTCTTTTAACTCTTTAGTTTTTGGTTCTGGTTTCTTATCATTTTTATCATTGACTAGAGTTGGAGTTTCTTTTAACTCTTTAGTTTTTGGTTCTGGTTTCTTATCATTTTTATCATTGACTAGAGTTGGAGTTTCTTTTAACTCTTTAGTTTTTGGTTCTGGTTTCTTATCATTTTTATCATTGACTAGAGTTGGAGTTTCTTTTAACTCTTTAGTTTTTGATTCTGGTTTTTGGAGTTCTAAAAATGTGGAATCCTTTTTGATGTTTTTGGTTGTTTTGGTGTCTTGTTCTTTTAAAGAATCTTTTGGGGTGAAATTTTTATCTTGTAAAATTGCATTAAAAATAGGTTTTTTTGGGTTATTCTTGGGATTGATTTTTTGGTGAGATTGAAGTTTGGAATCCAAAATATTTTTAGATTCCATATTTTCTAAGCTTTCTTCAGAATGTGCAGAAATTTTTTTAAGATGAAGTTGCAAATTTTTAGCAACTTCACTTAAGTCTTTTAGTGTTTTATCTTGTTTTTGAATTTTTGACAACTCTAATAAGTCCTTAGCACTTCTTAGATTGGTGGTTTTTTGTTCTTTAAAATCTTTTGTAAGATTATATTTTTCATCAAGGATTTTTAGAAAATTGCTAGGTTGTTTATTGGGTGTTAATTTATCATTTTTTGTAATGGGAGCTTTTGGGGTAGGGTCGTTTTTTGTGGAATCTTTTTTGGTTGTTGGTTGTGTTAGGGCACTAAAAATCTGCGTAAAATCTTGAGAGTTTTCTGACTCAGTTGGGCTTTGTAAGTCTTTGGTTTTGGTGCGGATAGCAGACTTTTGATTAATGGATTCAACTTCTAAAAAAGGAAGCATACAGTGCCTTTTGATAAAATAAGATTCCATATCTAAAGCAAAAAATATTCCAAAAACATAGCATTTTATGTTAAGGATTTTTTGAGTAGAATCCGCAATTTATTTTATAGATTAAAATTCTTAAGGACACAAATGCAAGAAATTAGAAATATTGCGGTTATTGCGCACGTTGATCACGGAAAAACAACACTTGTAGATGGGCTTTTGCGTCAGTCTGGGACATTTGCAAGCCACGAACAAGTTGATGAACGCGTGATGGATAGTAATGATATTGAAAAAGAGCGCGGAATTACAATTTTATCTAAAAACACAGCAATTAATTATAAGGGTGCTAAGATTAATATTATTGATACTCCCGGACACGCAGATTTTGGAGGAGAGGTTGAGCGTGTTTTAAAAATGGTAGATGGCGTGTTATTGCTTGTAGACGCACAAGAGGGTGTAATGCCGCAGACCAAGTTTGTCGTTAAAAAGGCGTTAGGTCTTGGAATTCGCCCTATTGTTGTGGTAAATAAGATTGATAAACCTGCTGCACAACCTGACAGGGTGATTGATGAAGTGTTTGATTTATTCTCTGCAATGGGAGCGAATGAAGAGCAATTAGATTTTCCTATTGTTTATGCTGCTGCGCGCGATGGTTATGCAATCAAAGAATTAGATGATGAAAAAAAGAATTTAGAACCACTTTTTGATGCGATTTTAGAATATGTGCCGCTGCCTAGTGGGAACAAAGAAAATCCATTGCAAGTGCAGATTTTTACATTAGATTATGACAATTATGTAGGCAAGATTGGAATTGCTAGAATTTTTAATGGCAAGATTAAAAAGGGTGAAAATGTAATGCTTGCTAAGAGTAATGGCGAGAAGATTACAGGCAAGATTACAAAACTTATTGGATTTTATGGGCTTGCAAGAACAGAGATTGATGAAGCGCAAGCTGGAGATATTGTGGCATTAGCTGGATTTCACTCTATAAATGTTGGGGACTCTATCGTAGATCCTAACAATCCTATCCCACTTGATCCTATGCACTTAGAAGAGCCAACAATGAGTGTAAATTTCGCAGTTAATGACTCCCCATTTGCTGGGCTGGAAGGTAAGCATGTAACAGCAAATAAACTTAAAGAACGCCTTGAAAAAGAAATGCAAACAAATATTGCTATGAAAGTTGAAGAATTAGGTGAAGGTAAATTTAAGGTTAGTGGTAGGGGAGAGCTACAAATCACAATTCTAGCAGAGAATTTAAGAAGAGAAGATTATGAGTTTAGTATTTCACGTCCTGAAGTGATTGTAAAAGAGATTGATGGACAAAAATGTGAGCCTTTTGAATCTTTAGTTGTGGATACACCACAAGATTATTCTGGAAGCGTGATTGAAAAATTAGGGCGTAGAAAAGCAGAGCTTAAAGCAATGAATCCTATGGGGGAAGGCTATACAAGGTTAGAGTTTGAGATTCCAGCTAGGGGACTTATTGGTTATCGTAGTGAGTTTTTGACAGATACCAAAGGAGAGGGCGTGATGAATAATAGCTTTTTAGAATTTCGCCCCTTTAGTGGAAGTGTGGAGACTAGAAGCAATGGTGCGCTAATCTCTATGGAAAATGGAGAAGCAACACCTTTTTCTTTAGGCAATATCCAAGAACGCGGCGTATTATTTATCCCACCACAAACTAAAGTTTATGTGGGAATGATTATTGGGGAGCATAGCAGAGAGAATGACTTAGATGTTAATCCTGTGAAGGCTAAACATTTAACAAATATGCGTGCAAGTGGAAGTGATGATGCAATTAAGCTGACTCCACCTAGAGATTTAAATTTAGAGCGTGCATTAGAGTGGATTGAAGAAGATGAGATTTTAGAGGTTACTCCTAAAAACATTAGAATCAGAAAGAAAGTTCTTGATCCAACACAAAGAAAAAGAAAATCTAAATAGGGGGAGGCTGTAATGCTAACTGTTGTCAAAAGAAGTGGGAGAATTGAGCCATTAGATGTTACAAAAATCCAAAAGCACACAAAAGATTCCGTTTTGGGATTAGAAGGCGTTTCTCAAAGTGAATTAGAAGTAGATGCTAAACTTCAATTTAGAGACAAAATTACAACACAAGAAATCCAACAAACGCTTATTAAAACAGCGGTAGATAAGATTGATATTGATTGTCCTAATTGGACTTTTGTAGCAGCGCGTTTGTTTTTGTATGATTTGTATCATCGCGTTAATGGCTTTAATGGCTATAAAAGCCTTGCAGAATATTTTGAAGTGGGTGAAAGAGAGAATCGTATTATCAGGGGATTAAAAGAAAAGTTTGATTTGAGACGTTTGGATAAAAAAATTGTTAAAGAACGTGATTTACAATTTAATTATTTAGGTGTCAAAACACTCTATGATCGCTATTTGCTAAAAGATAAAAAAGGTGATCCTATTGAATTGCCCCAGCATATGTTTATGGGGATTGCGATGTTTTTGGCGCAAAATGAAAAAGATCCAAATTATTGGGCGGAGAAATTTTATGATTTACTTTCAAAATTTGAAGTAATGGTAGCAACTCCAACGCTTTCAAACGCAAGAACTCCACGCCATCAACTTAGCTCTTGTTATGTAGGAAGCACGCCAGATAGTATTGAAGGGATTTTTGATTCTTATAAAGAAATGGCACTTTTAAGTAAATATGGTGGCGGAATTGGTTGGGACTTTTCTAAAATCCGTGGGCTTGGTAGTTTTATTGATGGACATAAAAATGCAGCAGGAGGAGTGATTCCTTTTTTAAAAATCACAAACGATATTGCTATTGCAGTGGATCAGTTAGGTACTAGAAAGGGTGCAATTTCTGTGTATTTAGAGCCTTGGCATAGCGATATTTTTGATTTTGTAGATATTAAGAAAAACAGTGGAGAAGAGCGTAGAAGAACGCACGATTTGTTTCCAGCGCTTTGGATTCCAGATTTGTTTATGAAAAGAGTGAGCGAAGATGGTTTATGGAGTTTGTTTGATTCTCTTACTTGTGCAGATTTAACTAATCTCTATGGAGAAGCATTTGAAGCGCGCTATATTCAGTATGAACAAGATGAAAGTATTGTGCGTGAAACAATTAAAGCTAAAGATCTTTGGAAAAAGATTCTAACAAGCTATTTTGAGATAGGTTCTCCATTTTTATGTTTTAAAGATAATGCAAATCGTGCAAATCCAAATGCTCACGCAGGGATTATTAGGAGCTCAAATCTCTGCACAGAGATTTTTCAAAATACAGAACCAAATACTTCTTTTATCCGTGCGGAATTTGAAGATGGCACGATTGAAGATTATCCAGAATATCAGCCTATTATTACAGATTGTGGTGTTGAGAAGCTTTCTAATAAAATCACTTCCACAGATAGTATTGGTGGCAAGAAAGTTTTTATTGCTCAAAGAGAATCTAAAGATGGCAAAACTGCTGTATGTAATCTAGCGTCTATTAATTTGTCTAAGATTAACACGAAAGAAGATATTGAGAGAGTTGTGCCAATTGCAATTAGAATGCTTGATAATGTGATTGATTTAAACTTTTATCCAAATCGTAAGGTTAAAGTAACAAACTTAGATAATCGCGCCATTGGACTTGGAGTAATGGGAGAAGCACAAATGCTTGCAGAAGCGCGCATAGAGTGGGGAAGTGATGCACATTTAGAAAAAATTGATGCAATTATGGAATCTGTGAGTTATAATGCCATTAAATCAAGCTGTGAGTTAGCCCAAGAGAAAGGCGTTTATAGTGATTTTGTAGGCTCTGAATGGTCTAAAGGGATTTTCCCTATTGATAAGGCAAATAATGAAGCAAAAGCCCTTGTGGATCGTGGGGGATTGTTTGCATATGATTATGATTGGAATACATTGCGTGAAGAAGTCAAAACCAAAGGTATGCGCAATGGCTATTTAATGGCGATTGCTCCAACAAGTTCTATTTCAATTTTAGTTGGCACAACACAAACAATTGAGCCAATTTATAAACGCAAGTGGTTTGAAGAAAATCTTAGCGGTTTAATCCCGGTTGTTGCTCCAAACTTGAGTTTAGAGAATTGGAGTTATTACACTTCTGCTTATGAGATTGATCAACGCTTGCTTGTCAAAGCTGCTGCAGTGCGTCAAAAGTGGATTGATCAAGGGCAAAGCACAAATATTTTTATGACACTTAATTTAGCAAGTGGTAAATATCTAAATGAAATTTATATGCTAGCTTGGAGGCTTGGATTAAAATCTACTTATTATTTGCGCTCGCAAAGTGTAGAAGCAGAAGCCACAACAGATACAATGGACAGAAGCATTGAATGTGAAGGTTGTCAATAGGTGAAAAAGTCCTATCTTATTGACACTTCTATTATTTTAGATGATGTGGAGAATCTCTTTTTTCTCCACCAAAATGGTGAAAATACGATTTTTATCTGCGATGTAACATTAAGTGAGCTAGATAAGAAAAAGGATTTAAACACACAGACAGGATTTTTTGCAAGGGAATTTTTTAGAAATATCAATAGTGATAATGCTAGCATACCAAGCATTTGTGCGAAGGAAAATGATAAAATCCACACGCTATATTTTAATAGTAATGCTAGAGAGATTCCTTTACAAATTATCCATCGCCCTATTTATAAAACAAAATTCCAAGATTATGGACTAAATGATGCGCGCATTTTAGAGATAGCAAAGGATTATCATCTCACTCTTTTAACGAATGACATTTCTTTGAAGGTTTATGCGCTTTCTTTAAGTCTTAATTCTCAATCCCTAATGCGTGATCGCATTGAAAATCCACAAGAAATTGATTTTTTAACACACTTTAAAGTGCATAAAAGCAATATTAAGGCAAATTTAGAAAAAGAACAAGAATTTAAGGTTTTGAAAAATTGGAGTTTGCTTGCTGTTGATGAATTAGATAACACAGAGAGTAGTTTGTATCAAACAGGCAAAAAGCACTATGGTTTTAAACTTGATGGTGCATTTGAATCTTTAGATTTTGATGCACTTTTAGAAGAATTTGTGTTTTATGTTAAGCCTATTAATTTAGAGCAAAAATTTCTTTATGCACTCTTAATGCATCCTAGAAACAAAATTACCATTTGCAGTGGGGCAACAGGCAGTGGCAAAACATTAATTGCATTGCAGGCAGGATTACATTTGCTGAAAAAGGGTGCAGTAGATGGGATTGTATATTTGCGTAATACTATTACAGCAAATGACAAAGAAGCAGAACTTGGATTTCGCAAAGGTGATGAAAATCAAAAATTAAATTATTTTATGTATCCACTTTTTAGTGCGATTAATTTTATGATTACAAAAATGCAAAAAGAGTCTTTAGCAAAACGCATTGAATATCGCGGAGAAGCAAATAGTATTGAGAGTAAAGAAGCCACAGAATATTTTATCGCTAAACATAATATTGAAGTGATGGATATTGCGCACGCTAGGGGAGTGAGTATTGCAAAAAAGTTTGTGATTTTTGATGAAGCACAAAATGCGTCAAATGCAACAATTAAGCTTATTGGCACAAGAATGGCTGAAGATTCTAGGATTGTGTTCTTAGGAGATCCTATGCAAATTGATCACCCTTATTTGAGCAAGTTTCGTAACGGACTTGTAAGTTTGTTAAAAAAAGCCAAGCAAGACGACTTTCTCTCCGCAATTGTGCTGCATCAAACAATCCGCAGCGAGATAGCTGGTTGGTTTGAAGATAATTTTTAATTTACGATTCCAACTTTTGTGTATTAATATGGATAAGCACTCCTTCTAAAATTGCGTCAATATCGCCATCTAAGATCGCATCTACATTAGTGTATGCAAGATTTGAGCGCAAATCTTTAACTTGTTGATAGGGAGTTAAAACATAACTTCTAATTTGATGCCCCCAACCATTATCGCCCTTATCAGTGTTGTTAGATTCTGCTTCGCGTTTTAAGCGTTCTAGTTCATAGAGCTTAGATTTTAGCATTTTTAATGCACTTGCTTTATTTTTGTGCTGACTTCTATCATTTTGACATTGCACGACAATCCCGCTAGGCTTATGTGTGATACGCACGGCAGATTCCGTTTTATTGACATGTTGCCCACCTGCACCACTAGCGCGATAAGTATCAATTTCTAAATCTTTTTCATCAATTTCAATACTGATTTCATCGTCAATTTCAGGGCTAACCTGCACAGAACTAAAGCTTGTATGGCGTTTAGCATTTGCATCAAAGGGCGAGATTCTAACAAGACGATGTACGCCATTTTCAGCTTTTGCATAGCCATAAGCGTTTTCTCCTTTGATGATAAAACTTGCATCTTTAATCCCTGCTTCATCGCCTTCTTGATAGTCAAGCAATTCTACCTTGAAGCCTTTGCGTTCTGCCCAGCGCAAATACATTCTATAAAGCATACTAGCCCAATCCTGCGATTCTGTCCCACCAGCACCCGGAGTAATGGTAAAAATTGCATTATTGCAATCTAGTGGATCGCTTAACATCACTTCAATTTCAGCATTTTTAATTAAGGATTCCAAATCCTTAGATTCCGCAAACAAAACTTCAAGGCTTTCTATATCATCACTTGAGAGTTCAAAAAGCTCACTTGCATCATCAAGAGCAGATTTTGCATTATTGTATTTTTCAAGTTGCCGTTCACAACGCTTTTTTTCTTTTTGTAGTTCTCCTGCCATTTTTGCATCTTCCCAAAAATTCTTTGTTTGTTCCAATTCAGAAATCTCTAAAATACGCTTCTTTAGAGAATCAGGTTGCATAATTTTTGTAATGTTTTCACATTTTGTTGTAAGGGTTTTTAAAAGTTCGCTATAAGTATAAGTATCCAAAAGTTTCCTTTATTTGTAATATTGCATTGCAAAGTCGCAAATTTCTGCGTGTGCTTGGCTTAAAGAATGATAAGAAATCAAATAATCGTAAGATTCTTTTTTATAAACTTTATCATAATATTCTACAAGTAAAATCTCAGCCACTTTTTCTAAATCACCACGATTAAAGGAATCTCTAGCGTCCTGCCAAAAACTTTTTTTCATAAAAGGGGCGATTTTTTGCATTGCATTTTCAAAAAATGTGGATGAAATTTTACCATATTGCCTAGTGATTCTTTTGATACGCTCTTCAAGTGGTGTTTGGATAAAAATTTTTGGCGCATTTTGATAAGTATTATAAAGCATACTAGGTAAGATTAAATCTCCAATTTTTTTGCTCTCTCCCTCCACTAATACAAAAGGCACATTTTCTAACTCTCTAAGTCTTGAAAAAAGAGCGTTTTGGAAGCTTTTGACATTAGGTTGTGTGCCACAAATCCTACCAAAGCTAGAGCCTAAATGTTTTGCAATTCCTTCTAGATTCAAAGAATTTTTAAAAGAAGTAATAATTTCACTCTTACCGCTTCCTGTTTGCCCAACAAGCGTGATAAAGCGGTGGGGGATAGGGGATTGTAGATATTGCGCAACTTCTTTGCGATAAGCTTTATATCCACCATCTAATAAGACAACTTGATAACCAATTTGACTAAGAACAATGCCAAAAGCTTGACTACGCATTCCACCGCGAGCGCAATGGATTCCAATAGGTTTTTTAGGGCTAATTTTATCTTGCAGATTTAAAAGATGTTGAGAAATGTTTGCGCTAACGAAGCTTGCACCTAAAACTTTTGCATAAAAAGAGTTTTGTTTATAAAGTGTGCCAATGTGTTCAAACTCATCATCTTTTAAAACTGGGCAATTTATAGCGTTTGGAATATGAGAATGTATATATTCTTTAGGAGAACGCACATCTATAATATGAGAAAAATCTGTTTGTAAAAATTGTTCTATGGGAAGTTTTTTTGTCATTTTAAATCTTTAGCGGTAACACCCTTTTTAAGATACTTGCGGCACATAAACTTTTCAGAGGCTCTGCTGTGTTCCCACCCTGAAGCATTATCCAAAAAGTCTATTGCACAAGTCTCAAAAAGGGCAGATGAAATTATATTTTAAACTTTCAAAAAAAGCAAATTTTTGAATAGAATTTTAACAACTAAAAGTTGGAATCGGACTTAGGATTCCAACTTTATACAGGAAATACGCGAATGCTAGAGTCTAAAGATTCTTGTAAAACAGATTCAATGGCAAAGAGCGTTCCTGTTGCACTGCTTGCACAGCCACTACAAGCCCCTAGATAACGAATATAAACATCTGTGTAGCCATCGCTCCCATTTTTTAAATCAATAATTTCCATATTTCCACCATCCATCATAAGCATTGGACGGATTTTTTCATCAATAGTGTTTTCAATAGCTTTGATTTTTTGCACCATTGTCATTTCTGTAAATTTTAAATCTCCGTGACTTTGTGCGTCAGCCTTCTCTTTTAAGGATTCTTCTTCCATTTCAGCACGCACTTCTTTTAGAATATCTTCCAAATAATATTCTCTTTCTTCGTGTCCTCCGGGCTTAACACAACTTTTACAAAATGCGCCTGCTTTTGTGTATTCTGTGATTTCTTCAATGCTTTTTAAATTGTTAATTTTAATCACTTCTTTTAGTGTCCCAAGGCTGACTCTAGCGCATTCGCAAACAATAATTTCATCTTCAAAATCTTCTGGATTTTTGCCTAAATAAAGTGCCGCTGCTTTTTTAATCACATCATATGCCATAACAGAGCAGTGCATTTTTTGTCCGGGAACAGCTGGAGTATCCGGATCATCACGCAAGGCTTTTTCTACATCAATATTTGTAATTTTTACAGCTTCTTGCACTTTTTTTCCCAAACAAAGCTCTACCATCATATCGCTGCTTGCAATTGCTGTCCCACAACCAAAGCTCTTAAATTTTGCTTCTACAATTGTGTCGTTACCATCTACAAGCCAATACAATCTAACTGCATCTCCACAAGCTTCTGCACCATAGTCTGCTACAATTAATTTCAAACCTCTTTTATCTGCTTCTTCTTGTGTGATTACTCCAAGATGTGTTGGATTATCCATTCTTTCACTTACTTTTTTAGAATATGCGTCCCATAACGCTCCACCTAATAATTCATTTTTTGCCATATTTTTTCCTTTAGTAACTGCTTGAAATCGCTCTTAAGCGTTCAATAGATTTTTTAAAAATTTCAATGGTGTAGTCAATTTCTTCTTCACTTGTGAAACGACTTAGTGAGATTCTAACTGCTGTGTGTGCTAGCTCTTTATCTGCCCCAATAGCACTCATTACAGGATTTGCTTCTAGGTCTTCACTTGCACAAGCACTGCCTGTAGAACAAGCAATTCCATATTTATTTAAATCCCAAAGCATTGCTTCACCTTCTACGCCACGGATACTAATTAAGATCGTATTTGGCACGCGCAAAGCACGATTTCCCACTACAAAAGTATCATTAATCTCTAAAAGAGCGTCCTCTAATTTATCTCGCAATCTTTTAACGTTGTTGCGTTCAAAGTCAAGATAAAGTGTGGCTTGCCGCATTGCTTCTCCCATTGCCACGATATATGGCACATTTAAAGTTCCACTGCGGCGTCCCCCCATATGTTCTCCGCCGTGAAATAGGGGAGCGAGTTTGACACCTTTTTTGATGTAAAGTCCGCCAATCCCTTTTGGTCCGTGGAATTTATGTGCGCTAAAGCTAAGTAAATCAATATTGCATTTTTGCACATCTACCGGGATTTTTCCAATTGCTTGCACAGCATCAGTATGAAAAAGGATTCCATATTTTTTGCAAATCGCTCCAATTTCTTCAATGGGAAAAATAATTCCTGTTTCGTTGTTTGCCCACATTACACTAATAAGTGCGGTTTTATCTGTGATTGCCGCTTCAAGATCGGAAAGATTTAATGTCCCATTTTCTCCAATGGGTAAATATGTAACATTAACTCCTAAGTCTTCCAAAAAGCGACAGGTGGCAAGGATTGCTGGATGCTCCACTTCTGTTGTGATGATATGGTTTTTTTCTCCAAAGCGCAAAAGATCAAAATATACACCTTTTAACGCCCAATTGTTACTCTCTGTCGCACAAGAAGTAATAATAATATCATCTTCATCACGTGCATTAATGCCTTCATAAAGATATTCGAAAGCTTCTCTAATTGCTGGATGAGTTTCTGTTCCAAAACTATGTAAAGAATTAGGATTTCCATATTTTTCACAAAAATACATTTCCATTTTTTCTTTTGCTTTTGGATCTAGCATTGTTGTAGCATTGTTGTCTAAATATACTCTTTTATTAGACTTCTCCATATTGTTGTTTGTCCTTTCTTAAAAAGATAAATAATGTGTTTATTTAATGTGATGTCAATTGTAAATTGCGTTTAGCTTTTACTCTAAAAATGCTTAGAATATTTTTAATTTTTATTCAAAAGATTCTTAAAGAATTTACAATTCATTGTTCCAAATCTTTAGTGCGCGTTCTAAATCTTCTTTTGTGTCAATTCCAAAAGATTGCGATTCCACCTTTGCCATTGCAATGGTTTTGCCATTTTCTAATGCGCGCAACTGCTCTAGTTTTTCAATAGATTCTAAAGTGGATTTTGGAAGAGAACAGAACTCTTGCAAACTTTCTGCGCTGAAGGCGTAAATCCCTAGATGTCCATAGTAGATTATGGAATCTAAATGATCTCTGTTGTAAGGAATCATTGAGCGTGAAAAATAAATTGCTTCATTATTTGCATTTAAGACAACTTTGACAAGATTTGGATCTTGTGCATCACTTTGTGTGATGACTTTTGCGCAACTTCCCATAAAAGGATAAGAAAGAGATTCCATTAATTGTTTTAATGTTTGGATTACCTCTATTTCTAAAAAAGGCTCATCAGCTTGTAGATTTATCACAATTTCAGAACTCTTTAAATTTAAAATACGCGCACATTCTGCGATTCTATCTGTTCCACTTTCATGTGTGTTGCTTGTTAAAATTGCAGGGATTTTATATTTTTTACAGGTTTCAACAATACTAAAGTCATCACAAGCCACCACTACATCATCAACTTTTTGTGCAAGCATTGCTGTGCGAACTACCATTGGGGTGTTATGAATTTGCGCTAAAACTTTATTAGGAAAGCGCGTGGATTTGAGTCTTGCTGGAATTATAATCATTATTAAAAATCGAACAATTCGCTAAAGAAATTTTCGCGTTTTTTATATTTATAGTCTTTATGGTAGTGATGATCTTTAGAATAGTTTTGTTGTGGAGTTTGTTGGTAGTCCTGCTTTGAGATATTAGAACGCTCAATGATTTTATCTAGTTCTCCGCGATCCAACCAAACACCGCGACATTTTGGACAATAATCAATCTCAACACCGCTACGCTCGCTCATCACTAAATCTATTCCAGAACATACAGGGCACTGCATAGTCTCTCCTTGTTAAAATAAGTGAAATTATAGCAAATTAAAGTGAATCAAAAAGAAAATAAATAGTAAAGTGGAGTTTAAATTAAGCAGAATCTTAAAAAACCAATGGAGATTAGAACCCAAAAAGGATTCTAAAACTTATAACCAACGCCTATAATTCCAATATGGTAAGTCTCATCAAAAAATGCAATATCGTCATTTGTGTCCCCATAAAGGTAATTTGCAAAAGCATAGGCATTTTGGAATCCAAAAATCTTTTCTTTTCTCGCTCCAACACCAAGTTTTAGCACATTTGCCTCTCTTGTTTGATTAAAGATTTTATTTGTTCCATCAAAATCTTTGATTCCATATTCTATGCTAGCATTGACAAAAGTATCGTTAATAACTTCGTATTCTCCGCTAATTGACGCTCCATAGCCTTTGTAGCTTTCTGCATCACTATCGGCATCTTTAACATCATAATAAAGTCCAAGTTTTAAACCATAGATTTCATATCCTAGCTCAAAAGAGTGAATATCGCCTTTTCTTAATAAATCATAATCCAAGTCTTCTTTGTCGTAGGATTCTTTTATAAAGGTGTAGCTACCATAAATGCGGTTAATTTCGCTTAATGCATAAGTTTGTTCAATTTGGATTCCATAGTGAGTTCTATCTACAACTTCTCTGTTTGCTCCTGTTAGGTAAGGGTTTGCATAAGCTTCTTCAAAAAATGTCCCAACAAATGCAATTTCTGTGGAGTTTTTGCCATAGTTGAAGCCATAACCAGCACTTAAACCGCTAACTTCTCTGCTATTATAGTTTTTTAAAAAAACTTTATCATCATCAAAAACACCATTATAGTATAAATTGATTCCAAAAAATGGAATCGCTTCTGTATCATCATTGCTTTGATTATAGTTTGCAATTGTGTGTTTGTCATTGGATGGATTAATATTACTCTGAAGTTTTTTAAATCCACCACCTAAACTAATGTTGCCACCAAAACCTTCTGCGCAAAACGCAAAAGCGCTAAAGCAGCATAGTCCTAAAACAATTTTTTTCATTATGACTCCCTAGAGTAAAATTAAAATGTAATATATATTACATTATTGAGAGCGGAATTATACATAGCATGTATTAGGATTCTCTTAAGGTTTAAAAATACAATAAGATTTTAATGTTTATTAGAGCTTAACAATGTTTTATAGATTCTAAGTAGAGCAATAAATAATGCAGTGATTGCAGGACCTAAGACAATACCCCAAAATCCAAAACTAGTAAGACCTGCAATAATCGCAAAGAAAATCAACATTTCGTTAATTTGCACAGGAGTTTTAATTAAAACACGATTGATAAATGTAATAATAAAGGGCTTTACACCATTATCAGCAAGCGTTGCGATAATAATAATGGAGTAGAGTGTAATAATGATTGCATTTGTGTAATTTTCAAGATAAAGTTCATATCCTGCAACAGGAAGCCACACAAGAGAGCCCCCAACAATTGGGATTAACGAAGCAAATCCGTAAAAAACTGCTAGCAAATAGGAGTTATATCCATAAAATAGCATTAAGATTCCAAAAAGCGTGCCTTGTAAAATCATTGAAAAAATAGAAGAGTAGAATACTACACTAATTACAGCACTTACTTCATTGTATAAGGATTTAGTTTGTGTGGAATCAAAAGGGATAAGCTCTAAAAAATAATGCCCTAATGTATTGCCATAGTAATAAAAAAAGAATAAAAAAACTAGGATAAATAATGTATCACTCACAAAAGAAATACTATTTTTAGAAGCTTTTGCAATAAGATTTAAGCCTTCTTTGACAATATCTCCCCAATTTATTGCGTGGAATTTTTCTAAATAAGCATTCACTTCATTTTGCACAACATTTGGTAAATAAGAAAGTAAATCTTTACCAAAAAGCACTAAGCGCGTTTGAGTGTCTAATAAGAAATTTTGAAAATTTCCTAAATCCAAGTTTGTTGCAAGATTAGTTAGGCTTAATAAAATATAAAAAATTGGCGCAAAACAAAGTGTAATAAGCATTAAAACCATTAGGCTTGCAACAAGGAAATGGGATTTTAGGTATTTTAAAAGTGTGCAATAAATGCCTTGTGTGGCGATAAATAGCAAAAATGCAATTAAAATATTCATTAAAAAAGGCATATAAAGCTTAAAGAGTGCTAACAAAGTTAGCACAAAAGCTATAAAGAGAAAATAGATTCCGCCACTACGCATTTGCATTTTATTGCTTTATCACTTTGCTAGGTGGATAGATAAATACACTTTTTCTATGCACTTCAATAGGTTCTTTGCTCTCTAGCGCATAAGCCTTGATTTGTAATTGAATGTGCGTGTTTTTTTCTGTATCTTGGGCTAGATTTTGGTCTGTATATAGCGTAACAGGTTGTTTTTGCTTTTCTCCAGCTTTAATTAAGAAAGGTTTGCTAGGGCGTTTAATTTTAATTGCGTCATTGTTCTCAATGGTGAAGTAGAATTGATAATCTTCTTTGCTTGTGTTTTGGAAAAGGAAAATATAGGAATTTTCTACAATGTGATTATTACGGATTGAAAGTTCTCCACGATTGATATTTAAAAGCATGCTTTCTTTTTGGGAACTCATTGTTAAAAGCCCACCTAAAACAATGGCTAGAGCAACAACATAAGCAATTGTTTTGAAGCGGAAATAACGCACTTTGTTGCGCTCTTCAATGCTTTGTGGGCTTGTCCAAGAAATTAATGTTTCTTTGCCGAGTTTTCCCATTACACGCGTGCAAGCATCAGAACATTCAAGGCAGTTAATACACTCTAGTTGCATACCCTTTCTAATATCAATATGTGTGGGACAGATTTTCACACAGGCTTCACAACCTATACATTCAGCATTTGGAGTTTCAGGCTTTTTCCAAAGCTTAATGCCTTTTGGATCAAACACAATTCCGCCACGCTTATAATCATATACGGTCATAATTGTATCATTATCATATAAGACACTTTGCACGCGACTATAAGGACACATATAAATGCAGAAATTTTCTTTAATAAAGACAACGTCAGCTATTAAAAAAAGTGTAATTCCAAGTAGAAAAATTAATAAGTATTTATGTTCTGATGGATTTTGAATATAGGTAAAAAAATCTGCTGGAGGCACGAAATACCACATAAAATTTGATGCAGCAACAAGTGCTAAAAATGACCAAATAAAAATAGCTATAGCCTTTTTTATTTTATTAGAGTTTAAGCTCATATCGGGTTCTAATTGGCGATTTTCAATGCGCTTGCGTAAATGCAAAAATTTAGTTTCTATTAAATCTCTATACAGCACGCGAAAAATTGTTTGTGGGCAAGCCCAACCACACCACACGCGTCCAGCAAGTGTTGTAAGAAAGAAAATAGAAAGAAACATTAAAATCAGCAAAAAAGGCATTAAATACAGCTCTTGCATATCAAAAGCAACACCAAACAAATGCAACTGCTTATGATCAAAGGATAAGAGAAAAATTTGATTGCCATTGATTTGGATAAATGGAATCGCAAAAACAATAATTGTCGTAAAAAAATACATTATGTAGCGTTTTTTGAAATATTGTTGTATATTACGCACTTGTTCCATCGAAACTCCTTGAAAAGACAAAATTTTGCCACAATACTAGCGCAATAAGGGTAAAAAGTAGCAAAAATATAAAATTTTTGCATTTATAGCGTGATTTTTTCACATTTTTATTTGTTTATGCTAGAATTACATGCTTTAATTTTTGAAGCTATAAATTTTACACGAAGGTGGTGATTTAGATGCCCGGTATTAAAGTTAGGGAAAACGAATCTTTTGATGATGCATACAGAAAGTTTAAAAAACAAGCAGATAGAAACCTTGTTGTAACTGAAAGTCGCGCAAGAAGATTTTTTGAACCAAAAACTGAAAAGCGTAAGAAGCAAAAAATCAGCGCACGCAAGAAAATGCTTAAGCGCTTATATATGCTTAGACGCTACGAATCAAGGCTCTAATATAAAAAGATTCCATTTGGAATCTTTTTTTCTATGTTTATGTCTTGCAAATTATCTCTCTTCATTAATGTAGAATTCTGTAATGTTTAGTTGTAAAGTTTCTTGTGTCAAGATTTGTTAGAAAATTTAAAATCTAAATCAATCTAAACGATTCTTTAGGAGTCCTGCTTCATAGAGAAAAATTGATCCTTCATAAGAGATGTTTTTTAAGAGATCTTTTTTAGCATAACTTAAATAGAGATTTTCTTTGGCGCGGGTTACTGCTACATAAAATAATCTGCGCTCCTCTTCTAAGCTCCCTCCTTGTTGCATAAGTTTTTTGTTGGGGAATCTTCCTTCCATTAAATCCACGATATACACTTCGCTAAATTCTAGCCCCTTGCTTGCGTGAATGCTAAGAAGATGCACGCCTTCTCCCTCGCTCATCTCGCTAGAGCCTAAAATCATTGCATTTAAAAAGCGTCCAATTTCATCATAATGTGTTGCTAAATCTCTTAATAGGGACATTTTACGATGGATTTTTTCTAAAGATTCTAGTCGTTTTTCTTCTAGAATAATCCCCTCTTTAGTGATAGAGCGCTCTTTGGCAAGTTTTTGTGCAACAATTTGAAAAATAGGCAGTGTTTGGATTTTTGTAATGAGTTCATAGGGTTTTTCATAAGCGTTAAAAAATTTAAAAAAGCAATATAGTGCATTTAAGAACTCCGCACCATCTTTAGTAATTTTTGGGTGGCTTAAAATTGCATTGTTTTTAAAGTCCTCTTCTAAGGGCAATGTATGAAATCTTGCAGTGCTGCTAAACTCTAAAAAATCATCAAAAAGCCCTAATTGTGTGTTTTGGATTCCTTTTTTAAAGGGTTCTTTGATGGTTTTATCAGGCTGTAAAATCCCTTGTTTTAAATCCCCATTTCCTAGTAGCAATAATGCTTCATAAATATCCTTTGCAACGGCATTTCCAATTCCTTTTGCGTGGCTTAAAGTGTGGATAAAAGCCATCATATCCTTTGGATTAAAAAGCAATGTGCAAAGGTTTAGCATATACACCACTTCTTTAGAATCAAAAAAACTTACTCCGCCTTTGCGTTTAGTTGGAATCCCAATTTCACGCAAGCCAGCTTCAATACCATCAGCACTAGAGTTGTTCCTAAAAATCACAGCAATTTCACAATAGGGGCGATTTGAGAGTTTGATTTTATTAGCAATGCCAGCATATTGCAAAAAAAGCTCTTCATAAACTAAAAGTTCTGGATTGCCAAAGTTTTTTTCTTTGACAACTTCAAGTTTTTTAGGATAAATGCGCGGATTTTTTTCAATTACGCGATTTGCAAGGTTTAAAATCGGCTCTGTGGAGCGATAATTTTTGGTTAAGCTAAAAATTTTGCCATCTTCATAGCGTTCTTTAAAGCTACCTATAATGCTGATGTCTGCACCATTAAAGGCATAAATACTCTGATCATAATCTCCAACGCAAAATAGAGAAGGGGGATTTAAAGCTTGTAAAATAGAGTCTTGCAAAGGGTTTGTATCTTGATACTCATCAACTAGCACTTCTTTGAAAGGAGATTCCATATTTTCTAACAAACTTGCTTTGTAATTTAATAGTAAATCATTGTAATCTACATAACGATATTCCTGCTTTAGGGCTTTAAACTCTTCCCAAACATCTAAGTAAATCTCTGCATATTCTAATTGCTGAGGGTTTTTGCGCTCTAGCCATTTTGAAAAATCTTCAGAAATTGTCGCATTAAAATAAAGAGAAAACAAGTCGTATAGATAGTTTGCATTGTATGGGGTGTTTTCTTGGCGATTTAAAAACACACGCCTATCATAAAGGCTTTTAAATAGCACTTTAAGCTCTCTTGGTTGTTTTAAAATTACAGAATCCTTTGCCTTTAAATACCGATAAGCAACAGCGTGAAAGGTGCCAGCTTCAATGGCTTTGACGATTTTTGTATCAAACTTCACACTAAGGCGTGAGAGCATTTCTGAAGCAGCTTTGTTTGTAAATGTCAAAAGAAGAATCTCATTAGGTAAGATTCCATTTTGGAGCAAAAAAGAGATGCGCCCTACGATTGTAGAAGTCTTGCCTGTGCCAGCTGAAGCGATAACTAGATTGCGTCCGCTTGAAGCTTGACAGGCTTCTTTTTGTTGAGAGTTAAGATTGGATAAGGGCAATCAAATTATGCTTTAATGTAGTTTTTAATGGATTCTGCTACGCCAAAGTTTGGATAATCTTTTGCATTTAACACAACTTGCGCAAGCGTGTTGTTATCAAAGTTTAGAATAATTGGTGCTAAGAAATTAATGCGCACTTCTGCTTCTTTTTCACGCACAAACACACAAAAAACCTTTACATTAGAGTTAGATTTCATATCTAGTAGTGTTTGAACTGCTGTTGGTACTTCAAAAGAATATTCGCGCACTTTGTAAGGGTTAATCAGTAATAATTCTGCTCCATTATCCATTGATAAAAACGCTAATGCACCATCATCAACCTCTGCAAAACTCACTTCATTTGCATTGTCAAACCCTAAAATTGGGGATTTTACTTGAAACTTTTCGCTTTTCATAACACACTCCTTGCCTAATTTGGTTTGATTTAATTCTACCATAAAATTTTTGACTTTAAAGCCTATTTTATGCTTTTCCTTAAGAAAAATAGATTTTAAAGAATCTTTGGTAGAATTCTGAAATTAAATTCATACTTGGCAAATCAGCAAAAACTATTCCAGTTTTATAAAATGTGCTAAAAAGTTTGCTAAACAAAAGGTCTTTTATGCAAAAAATAGAATCTTCGCAAAAAACAACAAACACCTATAATCCAAAAGAAGTAGAATCGCAATATTATGATTTCTGCGAGAAGGCGGGATATTTTGAGATTAATGGTAATAAAGCAATCCAAAAGAGTGGCAAAAACTTTTGCATTATGCTTCCGCCACCAAATGTTACAGGGAGTTTGCATATTGGACACGCTTTAAATCATACACTTATTGATGTGATCACTCGGTTTAAAAGAATGGATGGCTATAAGACGCTATGGCAGCCCGGATTAGATCACGCAGGGATTGCAACACAAAATGTTGTAGAAAAGCAACTTTTAAAAGATGGAATCCAAAAAGAAGATTTAGGGCGTGAAGCTTTTGTAAAAAAGGTGTGGGAGTGGAAAGAGAAAAGTGGAGGAATGATTTTAAATCAAATGCGAAAACTAGGAAGTTCTCCTGCTTGGAGTAGGACACGCTTTACAATGGATCAAGGCTTGCAAAATGCCGTAAAAGAAGCCTTTGTAAGACTTTATGATGAGGGGCTAATTATCCAAGGGGAATATTTAGTAAATTGGTGCACGCACGATGGCGCACTATCTGATATTGAAGTGGAATACAAAGAAAACAATGGGAAGCTTTATTATCTCCGTTATTTTTTAGAAGATAGCAAGGATTATATTGTAGTTGCTACAACACGACCAGAAACTTACTTCGGTGATACTGCAGTAATGGTAAATCCACAAGATGAACGTTTTAAACATTATCTTGGGAAACGCGTGATTTTGCCTTTGCTTGGACGCAAGATTCCTATTATTGCAGATTTGCAAGTGGATATGGAGTTTGGAACAGGCGCGGTTAAAGTAACGCCAGCGCACGATGTTAATGACTATGAAGTAGGGAAGCATCATAGTTTGGAGCAAATTGTAATTTTTGATAAATATGGAATCCTAAATGAAAATGCAGGAGAATTTGCTGGATTAGAACGATTAGAAGCAAGAAAGAGCATTGTAGAAAAGCTAGAGAAGCTTGGGTTTATAGAGAAGATTGAAGATTATAAGAATCAAGTTGGGCATTGCTATCGCTGTGGAAATGTTGTAGAGCCTTATATTTCTAAGCAGTGGTTTTTGAAAAAAGAAGTAGCGCAAGGCGCAATTGACAAGATTAATGCAAATGTGAGTAATTTTTATCCACAACAATGGAAGAATAACTACAATGCTTGGATGCGTGAATTGCGTGATTGGTGTATTTCAAGACAGCTTTGGTGGGGACATCAAATCCCAGTGTTTTATTGTGAGAGTTGTAGGGGGCAATTTGCAAGTGTGGAGACCCCAAAAGCGTGTAAGCATTGCCAAAGTGATAAGATTACACAAGATCCTGATGTGCTTGATACTTGGTTTAGTTCTGCATTGTGGCCCTTTTCAACGCTTGGTTACGCAAATGGAGAGTTTGGGAAAGGGGAATTATGGAATCTAGATGATATGCAGGAGTTTTATCCAAACTCACTTTTGATTACAGGATTTGATATTTTGTTTTTTTGGGTGGCTAGAATGCTGATGATGGGAGAGCATTTATTAGAGGAGTTGCCTTATCCAGATATTTATCTTCACGCGCTTGTGCGTGATGAGTTTGGCAACAAAATGAGTAAATCTAAGGGTAATGTTGTAGATCCTTTAGAAAAAATTGAAGAATATAGCGCAGATGTTTTGCGCTTTACTCTAGCAATTCTTTGTGCGCAAGGACGTGATGTCAAGCTCTCTTCTAAACAAATGGAAGTGTCCAAAAACTTCACAAATAAGCTTTATAATGCGACAAACTTTTTACTTTTAAATGCTGAAAAATTTCCAAATCTAAGCGAACTTGGTGCGCCAAAAACTCCGCTTGGGCAATATTTTGTTGAATTATTAAGTCAGGTGATCCAAGAAGTGCGTGAGCATTTAGAATCCTATCGTTTTAATGATGGAGCAAATGCACTTTATCGCTTTTTGTGGAATGAATTTTGTGATTGGGGGATTGAGCTTAGCAAAGCAGATAAGGATTCCATTGTTGAACTTGGTGCTGTGTTTAAGGAATCTTTGCTTTTATTGCACCCTTATATGCCTTTTATTAGTGATTATTTATGGCATAGACTTGATGGCACAGCGTTAGAGCAAAGTGGTTCTATTATGGTGCGTCCTTATCCGAATTTTAGCTATACAAATGCGGAGAATTTTGCAACTTTTGGAAAAATTGTAGATTCTATTGTATCTTTGCGCCGTGCAAAAGCCACGATTGATTTAGCAAATCAAAAGATTGCAAAAGCATATATTAATGTGGAGATCCCACAAACCTTACACACACTCTTTATTAACTATGTGTGTAAGCTTGCAAAAGTAGAGTCTTTAGAAATTGTGTCAAAAAAGATTCCAAATTGTATTGTAGATATTACAGAGAAGTTAGAATCGTATTTGCCAATTGCAGATGTTGATTTATCTCCCATCATTGCGCGTTTAGAAAAACAAGCGCAAAAGGCACAAATAGAAATTGACAAACTGCAAAAAATGCTAAATAATGAAAAATTTGTGGCAAATGCGCCAAAAGAAGTGTTGCAAACAAACCAAAATGCACTAATAGAACAGCAAGAAAAATTAGAGAAAATCACACAAGAACTAAAAGTATTGTGCCCTTAAATTTAAAAATACAATTTTCTTATGATTCTGTTAGTAAGGAATAGCTAGAATTGCATAAAATTTTTAAAAGGCTTTGTGATGAGTCAAACACCTAAATTTACACATTTGCACTTGCACACTGAATATTCTTTGCTTGATGGCTTAAACAAAATCAAAGTGCTTGCTAAAAAGATTAAAGAATATGGAATGGATAGTGTTGCTCTAACAGATCACGGCAATATGTTTGGAGCTATTGAGTTTTATAAGGCAATGAAAGCAGAAGGTATCAAGCCCATTTTGGGTATGGAAGCGTATTTGCATAATGCAGAAGAAATCAGCGATAAAAGCAATCAAAGATTTCATTTATGCTTGTATGCAAAGAATTTAGAGGGTTATAAAAACTTAATGTATCTAAGCTCTCAAGCGTGTTTGTATGGATTTCATATGAAGCCGCGCATTAGTAAAAAAATGCTAAGAGAGCATAGCACAGGATTAATTTGTAGTAGTGCGTGTTTAAATGGTGAAGTGCAGTGGCATTTAAATATAAAAAAAGATGATAATAAAGGGCGCAAGGGTTACGAAAGAGCAAAAGAAGTTGCTCTAGAATACAAAGAAATCTTTGGGGAGGATTTTTATTTAGAGCTTATGCGCCACGGCATTGAGGAGCAGCAATTTATTGATAATCAACTCTTAAAGCTATCCAAAGAAACAGGGATTAAAATCATTGCCACAAATGATACGCACTACACAAAACAAAGCGACTCTACGGCGCAAGAAGTTGCTTTTTGTATTGGGTTTGGAAAGGACTTTAATGATCCAAATCGTATGCGCCACACTGTGCAGGAGTTTTATATTAAAACTCCAGAACAAATGGCAGAACTCTATGCAGATTTACCTGAAGCATTAGAGCATACACAAGAAATTGCTAATAAATGCAATTTAGAACTACATTTAGGAGATCCAACGCCGCCTAGTTTTAAATTTACACAAGAATATGCTAAAGCAGAAGGATTAAATTTCACGCAAGATAGTGAGTATTTTGCGTATAAATGCAAAGAAGGATTAAAAAAACGCCTTTTAAATGTGCCACAAGAACAGCACACACAATATTTAGAACGCTTAGAAAGAGAAATAGAGATTATTAATTCTATGAAGTTTCCGGGTTATATGTTGATTGTTTGGGATTTTGTGCGTGCAGCAAAAGAACGCGGTATCCCAGTAGGTCCGGGGCGTGGAAGTGCTGCTGGAAGTTTGGTTGCATTTTGCTTGGAGATTACAAATATTGATCCTTTAAAATATAATTTACTTTTTGAACGCTTTTTGAATCCTGAACGCGTAAGTATGCCAGATATTGATATGGATTTTTGTCAAAGCAGGCGCGGAGAGATTTTAGATTATGTAACAGAAAAATATGGCAGACACAATGTTGCGCAAGTTATTACCTTTGGTATGATGAAAGCAAAGGCAGTGATTAGAGATGTTGCGCGTGTTATGGGAATGCCTTATAATGATGCAGATGCTTTTGCAAAACTCATACCAAAAGAGCTTGAAATCACACTTGAAGATGCGTTTAACAAAGAACCAAAGATTGCAGAGCTTATTTCAAAGGATTCTTTGGCAAAAAAAGTTTGGGAATTCGCATTAATTTTGGAAGGCACAAAGAGAAATCCCGGAACTCACGCAGCTGCTGTTGTGATTGATTCTACGCAAGAATTATGGCATAAAGCTCCTTTGTATCGCTCACAACGCGATGGAATCATTGCTACGCAATATTCCATGAAATATCTTGAAGATGTGGATTTAATTAAATTTGACTTTTTGGGCTTAAAAACACTCACTGTTATTGATGATGCTTTAAAATTAATTGAAAAACGCAGTGGAAATCGCATTGATTTTTTAAATATTGATGTCAATGATAAAAAAGTTTATGAAACCTTGCAAAGTGGAAACACACTAGGGGTTTTTCAAATAGAATCTAGTATGTTTCAAGGAATTAATAAAAGAATGCGTCCAAGCACCTTTGAAGATATTATTGCAACGATTGCTTTAGGACGTCCGGGACCATTAGAGTCTGGAATGGTTGATGATTTTATCAATAGAAAACACGGGAAAGAACCGATTGTGTATATGTTTGATGAACTAGAACCTATTTTGCGTCCAACTTACGGGACGATTGTGTATCAAGAGCAGGTTATGCAAATCGTGCAAAGAATTGGTGGATTTTCTTTGGGCGGAGCAGATTTAATCCGTCGTGCAATGGGAAAAAAAGACGCGCAAATTATGGCAGATAATAAAAGCAAATTTGCCGATGGAGCAGTTGCACAAGGTTTTGATAGAAAAAAGGCAGAAGAGCTTTGGGAGCTTATTGTAAAATTTGCAGGTTACGGCTTTAATAAATCGCATTCTGCTGCCTATGCGATGATTACCTTTGAAACAGCGTATTTAAAAACTTATTATCCAAAAGAGTTTATGGCAGCTCTTCTCACTTCAGAAAAGAACGATACAGATAAAGTTGTAGAATACATTGAAGAAGCAAATCAAATGGGGATTAAAGTGCTACCTCCAAATCTCCAAAAATCTGATCTTGAGTTTAGTGTTGCTGAAGTTGAAGGAGAATCTTGTATTCTCTTTGGTCTTGGAGCAATTAAAGGAGCAGGGGAAGTTGCGATTAATGTTATTTTAGAAGAACGCAAGCAAAATGGTGAGTTTAAGAGTTTAGAAGATTTTTTAACACGCATTGAGCCTGCAAAGGTTAATAAAAAATCCATAGAAGCCTTTATTAAAAGTGGTGCATTAGATGGAATGGGCTATACACGCAAATCCTTGCTAGAACAAGTAGAGGATTTAACAGAAGCAGCAAAGCTCTCACAAGCAGCGCAAAAAGAAGCTGCAGGATCACTTTTTGGTAATGATGAAGAACTAACACGTGTGCGGTTGGATTTGAAAGATTTAGGAGAATATAGTCAAAAAGAAATTTTAGAGTTTGAAAAGGAGAGTTTAGGGTTTTATGCTTCTGGGCATCCTTTGGATTCTTACAAAGAATCTTTTAAGAGCATTAATTATACGCCTAGCAATCAAATTAAAGACTTGGCAGAAAATAGCAAAATCCTAATTTTAGGGCTTATTGAAGATGTGATTGTAAAGTTTTCTAAAAACGGAAAACGCTATGGAATCTTAAAGGTTCAAGATCTCTATGGTAGCATAGAACTTACAATTTTTGAACAAATGCTAGCAAAGGTGGAAACACTAAATAAAGAAATCCCACTAGCAATTAAATGTCAAGTGCAAGAACAAAACGAAACTAAAAAATTAAAAGCAGAAAAGATTCTAACTTTAGATGAAGCCAAAAAAGAAGCGGTAGATTTTGTGATTGAAAAGGCTGATATTAACGAACCTTTACTTGTGATGCTAGATTCAAACACGCAGAGTCAAAGCCTGCAGAAGCTTAGGGAGTTTGCATTAATCCATAGTGGCAAGCGAGAGCTTAGAATCCTTTTTAGGACGCAAACACAAGAGCTAGAACTTATTAGCGGCTTTAAAGTACATAGTGAAATAAAAAGTGTATTAAGTGAGTTGCAATGGTGCAATTAGAGGCTTTAAATATCGGTGCGAAGTTTAGCGATAGCACAGATTGTGTGTGTAAGAAATGCGGAGAGCTAGAGAGTGCTTGTGTTTGCAAAAAAGGTGCAGAGGTTAAAGCGCGCGCGAGTTATTTTCTGGCACTAAATGAAGAAAGAGCAGGGGGCAAGGATATTACGCGTTGTGGAATCTTTTTTGAAGAAAAACAAGCAATGCAGATAATTCTAAAAGAAATGAAGAAAAAACTCTCGTGTGGTGGAAGCATAGAGCAGGATAATGGGGGTTTTTGGTTGGTTTTACAAGGCAAACATAAGGAGAGATTAAAAACGCTTTTAAAAGCACAGAAATTTCAATTTAAGAAGTAAAAATGCGATTAAATCAATACATAGCACATCATTCAAAGTATTCAAGGCGTGAAGCGGATAGGTTAATTAAAGAAGGCAAGGTTACAATTAATAAAGAAGTTGTGAGTGATTTTGCCTATCAAGTGGATCAAAACACAAAAGTTTATCTTAATGGCAAATGTCTAAGAGAGCAAGAGCAATATTCTGTGATTGTTTATAATAAGCCTAAGGGTGAGCTTGTCAGCAAACGCGATGACAGAGGACGCAAAGTGATTTATGATTCTTTGCCGAAAAGATTTTCACATTTTATGCCTGTTGGGAGATTAGATTTTGCAAGTGAGGGGCTTTTGCTGCTTAGTGATAGTGCAAAAGTGGTGCGTTATTTAATGGAGAGTGCGTCAGAGCGCGTGTATCTATTGAAGCTATCAGGGTTTATTAAAGAAAGTGTTTTTGACGCAATGGAGAGTGGAATCACGCTAGAAGATGCAAGGAGTGGAGGACATAGCAAAAGCAAGATTAAATCAATGGAGTTTGCGCCATTTGTGGGTTATACTTGCATAAAAAATACGCCAAAATATTCTAAAATCAAGGTGATAATTACAGAAGGTAAAAACAGAGAATTAAGAAGATTTTTCGCACATTTTGGACTAGAAGTGTTGGATTTAAAACGCATTGCGTATGGGTTTGTGCATTTGAATAACTTACCAAGCGGCAAGGTTAGGTTTTTAGAAAGAGGAGAATATAATAAATTACACGAATTTTTAAAAGGGATTGAAGAAAATAGCCCATCAAAGAGATAGGCTTTCTAGTTTATTTGGTTAAGTCATTATTAAATTTCAAAAGAGAGTGAAATGCTTTTTTGTATATGAATGCTTTATGCGCTCTCATTAATCATCTCAAATATCACATTAGAAACTCTTTTTCTAAATTCTTGTGCGTTGTCAAGCTGTCTTAAATAAAATTCGTTTGTCAAATAAAACTTCGCATATTTAGTATTAAAAAATGTTTCAAAAACATTTTTTAAATTCTCTTCATCTCCTAAAGTGTCTATAAAAGTCTGCTCCTTTGCAATATCGTCTTTTAACTCCATAAGTTCTTTTGCTATCTTTTCATTTGTCCCAAAATCCACACTACCAAATTTAGTGTTAAATTCCCTAACGATGTTTGATAGGCGTTCAAGCTCTGCTTCTTTCTTGCTAGAGCCATCAGGTTCTGCTGGATTCACTCCGCCCTTATTCTCTTCAGGCTTTATATCCTTTTTGCTTTCAAGCATTATGTGTATGCTATGTAAATCTACATTATTTAATATCCCCTTTGCCAAATCCTCCGTGCGTGGTGGGACGATTTTTGTAATAAGCATTTTTAGCAAGATAGATAATTTTTCAAGTTCTATATCATTGAAGGGTAGAATTTGTGCTAGAAAAGAATATTCCCTTAAATACGCCTTTGCCTTTGTGTAAAACTCTGTCTTTTCATCATCGCTTTTTGCGTTATATGCTCTTATCATATGATCAAGTTTAGAGTGGATTGTATCCTCGTTTTGCCCTTTTAAAATAGCGTCTGCAAAGTCATCTAACTCATCTTGCGTATATATTTCATAATCTAAAAGATTGCCTTTAAGTGTGTAAATCTTATCAATGTCTGTTGGCTCTTTTAGGTAGGTTTGCCCATAGAAAGTGCTAAAAGATTTCCTAATTTCTTCGTGTGTGTTTGCAAAGTCTAGCACACAAGTATCCTCTTTATTTTGACAGATTCTATTTAGGCGTGAGAGTGTTTGCACCGCATTTATCCCATCTAAGCGTTTATCCACATACATTGTGTGTAAAAGCGGCTCATCAAAGCCTGTTTGATATTTTTCCGCGACAATCAAAAAGCGGTAGCAATCTTTCTCTTTAAATTCATCTTTTAGCCTATCTTCTCTAAAGCCATTTAAACTTGCCTCATTATAGCTTTCCCCCTTCACTTCCTTATCCCCTGAAAAAGCCACTAAAGCTTTATATTGCGGGTGATTTTCTTGCAAATATTGTCTAAAGAAACGATAGTATTTAACCGCCGCTTCCCTAGAGCTTGTAACGACCATAGCTTTTGCCTTGCCACCGATTTTTTTATAAGTATTTTGAAAAAAGTGTTCTATCATTATTTTTGCTTTTTTCTCAATGGTTTCAGGATGATTTGTTACATAGGCTTTTAGCTTTGCATTTGCTTTTTTCTTATCATACTCTTTATTATCATTTTTAGAGACGATTTCATAATAGCTTGTATAGGTGATATAGCCTTGTAATACATCAAGGATAAAGCCCTCTTCTATGGCTTGTTTCATTGAGTAAAGATGAAAAGGGATAAATTTTTGCACCCCGTCTATCTCACAAGCTGTGCCAAACATTTCTAGCGTTTTTGGCTTAGGTGTAGCAGTGAAAGCAAAATAGCTTTCATTTTTTTGAAATTTTTTATTTTCGATGATTTTTAGTAGCTTTTCTTCTGTATCCATTTCATTAAAATCTATTTCGCCTTTTTCTTTATCGTTTTTATTTGCTATGGCTTTTCCCATTTCTTGTGCGTTTTTGCCACTTTGGCTAGAGTGCGCTTCATCGATGATTATGGCAAAATTTTTATTCCCAAAATGCGTGATTTCATCAGCGATATAGGGGAATTTTTGTATGGTTGTGATGATGATTTTTTTGCCCTCTTCTAAAGCATTTTTTAATTGTCTGCTTCCATCTATTATGGCTTCTACTAGGTTTTTATCTTGTGTGAAAGACTTGACATTTTCTTGGATTTGTCTATCAAGCACTCTTCTATCCGTTACGACTAAAATGCTATCAAAGATATTTTTCTCTTTATCATTTTCTATTCTATGTAAGCTTGCTAGATTATGTGCTAGCCACGCTATGGAGTTGCTTTTCCCACTTCCTGCACTATGCTGGACAAGATATCTTTGTCCCACACCCTTTTCTTTTATGTCGCTTAAAAGCTTATTTACCACATCAAATTGATGAAATCTAGGGAAAATCACCCCTTTAGAATTGCTTATTGCATAGTCAAAAAGCAGTTTGCTTAAAGTATCCTTTTGTAAAAGCTCTTCCCAAAAATAGCTCGTTTTCATCTTGTCTTTTACCGCAGGATTGCCAGCACCGCACTCAAGCCCTATTGCCCCACTGCCATTATTTAGCCCCCTATTAAAAGGTAGAAATTGAGTGTCCCCACCCTCTAGCTTTGCGCTCATATAAATTAAATCACTATCAAGGGCAAAATGCACCACACTTTGCTTAAATATCCTCTCTCTAGAATCTCTATCTTTTTTGTATTGCTCTATGGCGTTATAGACATTTTGATGTGTGAAAGGATTTTTTAGCTCCATAGTGATAAGTGGCAAACCATTTAAAAATATCACCATATCTAAAGAATTATTATTTTTCGTGCTGTAATGTAGCTGACGCGTGATAGAAAAGATATTGTTATTATAATTTTCTATGGCTTTTTCATTTGCACTTAAATTTGGCTTAGAGTAGGCTAGTGTGATTCTAACGCCCCTTATTTCTATAAATGATTGTAAGGCTTTTAAGATGCCTTTCTCCTCTATTTGTGAGATAATGCGTTGTAATAGCTCTTGCTCTTTTATACCCTTTTTCTCTAGCTCTTGCAAGGCTTTCTTTTGAGTTGATTGTAAAAAGTGTTTGAGCAACTCTTTATCTACACCCAAGCTTTTATCATAATCTTTACTTTCTCTTTTGATATAGCCACTTTTTAATAAATGAGCTTCTATAAAGCTTTCTAAATTTTCTTCTTTATATGCACGCATTTTACTTCCTTTTGTTAGTTCCTAGATACTTCGCAAGGCTTAGTATGACAAAAATTCTCCTTGCCATTTTGAATTGTTCTATTCTTGTCATTTTGAGCCGTAGGCGAAAAATCTCTGCTGCAAGTTATCCTACCGCAAACAGCTTCATTTATGAGGGTGTTTTTGTATTCTTTGATGAGTGTGATTTGCTTTTTTGTTTTTTCTATAACTAAATCAATTTGTGCGATTTTAGAATCTAAAAATTCCGCTATTTCTTTTTGCTCTTGTAGTGGTGGTAAGGGGATTTTTAAATCTCTTAAATTTGAAGCATAAATGTGAATTATAATTTCACCCTTACTTATTACTGCCTTTTGATATTTTGTATAATCACTATTTAAAACATAAGATAAAAACAAACTATCTTGCCCCATTTGCCTTAATACAATTACATCACCGCCAACATACGCTTTTTCGTTACCCAAATAACAAATACATTTTCCTATATCCTCTTTTGTTTCTCCAGAACCAGAAAATAACAAATCACCGCATAAGATTTGCGTTTTATCCTTAGCAAAATTTTCTGCTATTTTTGATTGAAAGTGTCTTGTTTTTATCTCATATTTTGTGTATATATCGCCATATAAAATAACGGAAACACCACTATCTTGTAAATCATTTTTTGAGATATTGCTCCCCTTAAAAAATTTTCCAAGCGTTGCGACACGCCTTACTTTCCAATGTTTAGGGATAGTGCCGAGATAATCTGTCCCGCTAGGTTTATAGGAGCTTGTCATTTTGAGCGATAGCGAAAAATCTCTTTTAGATTCTGTATTTTTAGATACTTCGCAAGGCTCAGTATGACAACGAACGACCCTGCCGCACACAGCTTCGTTAATTAGAGCTTGTTTTTTCTCTTGTAAGAGTGTGATTAAGCTTTGCTTTTTAGTGATGAAATTTTCTATCTTCTCACATTTAGAATCTAAAAATTCCGCTATTTCTTTTTGCTCTTGTAGTGGTGGTAGGGGGACTTTAATATTTCTAAAATCCTCATATCTTAAATTATTCATATCTAAACAAAGTCCATAAGAATTTTTTTCAAATTCGCCTATCATTATTTTTGATTTCAATAAATATAAAGTGAAAAATGGAAGTATTTTTTCGTTTGGAATTGCCACGATATAAGCAGGACTTACTATCCCTTTAGCAAGGGTATTAACTCCAACAGCTCCCTGCCACATTCTCATTTTATTGTAGGCAACTGCATTTAAAGGGACAATTTTATAATTTGATTTATCATCGTTTGATATATCTTTTTTATTTTCAATATCATCTTGATAGACAATACCATTTGCTATTGTTACGGATAATAAGGGATAAGACTTATCATTACACTTTTGAATAAATTCTGTGAAGCAAGAGCGAAGTGGGACATATTCCCAATGTTTAGGGATTTTACCCCCCCGAGATAGTCTATATTACTAGGCTTGTAGGACATTTCGCTGCTTTCATAAGGGGGTTGAGTATGCTTTTTCATTAAATTCCTTTTAGCATATCGTGTAATTTTAAAACTTCTTGTAAGCTTAAATATCTCATTTATCTTTAAGCCTTTCAAAAACGGCATAGTTTTCTGGCTTTAAGAAATCTGCGATACTCTCTTCAATAATAGAATCAGATTCTGCTTTTTCTATTGTAGGTGTTTCTTTGGATATTTTGATATGTAAATTCTTGTTTAGTCCCTGTAAGGATTCTATAACACGCAAAGTGTTGGTATCTACATTTTCTAGTGTCAAAGTCATTTTTATTCCTTTTATTTGTATTTTAGCACATTATCTTTAAGCTATTTGCTAGCATAGAATCTCCTTTAACAAATCCTGTGTTTCTTGCTCTAAGTCTTGTAAATCTTTATCGATCTCTTCTAGGCTTCTTGGTGGTGTGTAGGTATAGAAATATTTGTTAAACAAAATCTCATAGCCTACCACTTTGCTCTCCCACGCTATCCACGAGTTTGGCACATAGGGTTTACTTCATTTTCATAGTAGCTTTGTATGTCTTGCTTTAGGGGGATTTTTTCTGTGTTGTTTGTTTTATCGCTATCGATGATGAGATTGACTTCGGCTTTTTTGAGTTTGACATCAAGGAAGTTTATAAAGTCTTCTTTGCTTGTGAAATCTTGCGGATTTGCTTCTAGCTCCTTAAGCTTTGATACAAGCTCATCTTTTTGCTCTAGGGCTTGAAATTTTTCATCGTTTAGTAAAATTTCTATGCTTTTTGGTCTCTCAATGGTGATTTTAATATAGCCAAATTCATCATTATCATAAATTTTACAATCATCATTTTCTTTATTTTGCAAAAAATACTCCGTGATTTTATTAATATGTTCTTTTGTCATTGCGTTTTGCTTTTGCCCTAAGGACTTTTTCATCTTAGTATAATATGCCTCTTTTGTGGCGTTTATAAGCTGGACTTTACCTTTTCTCTCTTTTGTTTTGTTGTTGCTTAGAATCCATATAAAAGTAGGGATTCCTGTGTTATAAAACATATTTGTAGGTAGGGCGATGATGGCTTCTAGGAAGTCGTTTTCTATGATGTGCTTGCGTATGGCTACCATACCACTATCGCTATTAAAAAGTGAGCTGCCATTATGCACGGAGGCTATGCGTGAGCCTAAGCCTTTGTTTTCACTTGGTTTTTTCATCTTGCTTAGCTGATTAAGCAAAAACATCATTTGCCCATCACTTTTACTTGTAATGCCTACTTGAAATCTTGGGTCGTTGCAAGTTGTAGCACTGCCATTTTTGCTAATGCCTAATTCTTTTTGGTCTTTTTCCCACGATTTGCCATAAGGGGGATTTGTCAGCATAAAGTCAAATTTAACGCCCTTTAGCTTATCATCGCTTAGGGTGGAGCCGTATTTGATATTATCCGGGTTTTCGCCTTTTATCAGCATATCGGCTTTGCAAATGGCGTAGGTTTCTGGGTTTATCTCTTGTCCGTAAAGATAATTTGAGCTTTAGAGTGGATAGGTCCGCTTTGATCTATGATAAATTCTTTAGATTCTGTAAGCATACCGCCGCTTCCACAAGCATTGTCATAAATGCTAAAAGCACCTTTTTGGATTTTATCTTTCACGGGTAAAAAGACAAGATGAGTCATAAGGTCTATAAGCTCTCTAGGTGTGAAATGCTCCCCGGCTTCTTCGTTATTTTCTTCATTAAATCTTCTTATAAGCTCTTCAAAGACATAGCCCATACCAAGATTACTTAAGCCCTTATGGAGAATTTCGCCTTTATCGTCTTTAATGTCGTGCATAGAGAGATTGATCTTAGGAGAGCAAAATCGCTCTATAACGCCAAGAAGGATTTTTGCATCTTCAAGCGTGTCAAGCTGATTTTGAAATTTAAATTTAGCAATAATGTCGTCGATATTTTCACTAAAGCCATCAAGGTAGTTTTCAAAATTTGCTCTAATATTTTTGGGGTCGTTTAAAAGCATTTTGAGTGTGAATTTTGAGTGATTATAAAATGTAGCTTCACTTGTTTTGCATAGCAAAGTATTTAGAGTATCTTTATCTGCTATATCTTTGTATTTGTTGTAAGTCTCTAGGACTTCATCTTTTGTAGGCTCTAGGATAACATCTAGCCTCCTTAAAATCGTCATTGGCAAGATAACATCGCGGTATTTACCCTTTACATATACATCGCGTAGTAAATCATCTGCCACGCTCCAAATAAAACTAACAATAGGCTGAAATTGATGAATTTGCATAACAGTGACTCCTTGAAGGGTTATATTTGCGTAAGGTTTCATTATGGCATATTTAGATATTTGTTCTAAGATTTTTTTGGGGAGAGTGTATAGTTGGAATCTTTTTTGGATTCCAACTCTTAAATAGGGTTATGCCTTTTTTTCACTTACAATATCAACGATATTATCGCCAACCATTACAGCAATTTTTGCCATATATTCTTCAGGGCTTGTAAAGCCAACACAAGAACAATTAATCTCTCCTAAAATATAGCGATCTGCGCCTTTTTCATCGGTGTCTAAAATAAAATCTGCTGTCCAAATTAATGGCAAATCATAGTTACCAAGCTTGGATTTAATAGATGGGAGTTGTCCTAAGAACCAATCTACAAGCTCTTGCCAATCTTTTGGTTCATCATAGCGGTATTTTGCACCACTAAAGAGAGTTGCAGAAAAAGCATCTCCGCCTTCAGCTGGTTTTTTATGCACAACATAAACAGGAGTTTTATAAAGCATTAGGATTCTAATCTCACCTTCTTTAATGCGTGGCAAGAAAGTCATATCTACAAGCATTCCATTATCGCCAATGATGTATTGCTCGCAAAAATCCATAAATTCTCCAAGCTTTCTCTCTTCGCTGTGATTATCTTTAGCTTCTGTGCAGATGATTTTTGTATCAAGTGGTAAAGAATCACAAGTATTGTATGCACTTTCTGCTAATCTTACGCGCCAAATCCCTTCCCCTGTTGAGCCGCGATTTTGTTTTAGCACTCTCTCGCCTTTTGCTAGGCTTTTTGGGAAAGTCTTTTTAAAAGTTTCAATATCATAATATGCATAAGTATCATCAGGCACTAAAGGAGTGTCTGCAAGCTTTGTTAGGGCGTCTTTTGCGCCATATCCAATCATTGCATCAGGATGTGGCATGCCTACAAGTCCATCAGCACAAAGTTTGCGTAAAACATCAAAATAGAGTTTTTCTTCTTTTAAGTTGCCCGGATTTACGCGTGAAACATAGCCATCTGCGCTGTTTTTAACGCGCTCATAAATCGCATTGCGTTCAGTTTCATTACGCAAAATTTCATCACTAAAAAACACAACTTCCGCACTCCAACCCTTAGCTTTTAGGGCATTTACCATTGGCATTGTGTCTTTTCTATGTCCATCTGCGCCTTTATCGCTTCCGCCAATTGCTTCAAAGAAAATAATATTCTTTTTCATTTTCGCTCCTTTTGTAAGATCTGAATTTTATATTTTATCAAAACAAGATTTAAATTTTTAAGGATTTCAAAGTGTTTTTAGGGATTAAATCTATATAATGTTACACAATGTTACAAATAGATTGGTTTTCATAAAAGTGTTAAAAGAAATTCAAAAAAAAATCATAATATAAGCAAAGATGAATAATTAATAAATTTTAAGCTATTATAACGGCTTTATTTTGTATTTAAGGAGATGTTTTGAAAAATCTTAAAAAGTTATGTTTTGCCTTTGTTTTAGGTGTGTTTTTGAGTGCTTGTGGGAGTTCTTCGCCAGAAGAGATTGCTTTAGACTTTACTAAGGCAGTTTATGCAGGAGATACAAAGGCTGTGATGAAGTTTTTTGATTTAGAGGGTGCAAAACCAGAAGAAGTTGCGTTTGCAGAAGGTAAAATAGGATTAGTTCTTTCTCAAGCAAAGAAAACATCAGAATCTAAGGGTGGAGTTAAAGAAGTGGTTGTTGCAGATAAGAAAATTACAGAAAATAAGGCAATCATACAAACTAAAGTAATCTTTAAAGATGGCAGTGAAGATCTTTCAGGGAGAACAAGTTTAATAAAAAAAGATAACACTTGGTTTGTGGAGCTTAAATAATTTGATGTGAAAATTTTTCAATTTATTTTTTGCTTTTTCTTTGGTATTGCTGTTGCTAAAGATATTGATTTTCCACCTCTTCAAATTGGCGATTTTGTTTTTAGGCAAGGCATTGGTGCGGAGAGTTTGCTGATACAAAAATTTAGCAATTCTCCCTATAGTCATATTGCTATGGTGGTAAAAATAAGCCCTGATGTTTTGTTGATTCACGCAACAACAAATGATGATACTAATCGGCAAAATCAAGTGATTTTAAGCTCTCTTGATGAATTTGTGAGACTAGGCTCTAAGATTGCTGTTAAAAGACCTGATTTTTCTCAAAAAAATAAAGAAAAAATTGTTGATTTTGCAATGCAAAATTTAGGGAGAGAGTTTGTTTTAAGCACCAAAGAAGATGCATTTTATTGCACGACTTTTTTAGAAGAAGCAATTAATAAGATAGAGAATTTTAAGTTAAAAAAAGAGTTTGTTGGCTTTCCCTTTATTAAGGGATATTATTTATTTCCCAAAGCTTTTTTTGAGGATAAAAGAAGCAAACTAATTTATGAAAGCATACGCGATTGATTGTCTATTTTAAGACACTATCGCGTGAAGTGTCCGCTTCTACCCCCGCTTTTTTCTAGTAGGCAAATCTCGCTTAAAACCATTGTCTTATCAATTGCTTTTACCATATCATAAATGGTTAAAAGTCCTATATTTACGCCCATTAGAGCTTCCATTTCTACACCTGTTTGCCCAAAGGTTTTTGCACGCACTTTTAAGATAAAAGCGTTTTCATTTTCAAGTTCTGTAATATCGCATTTTACGCTACTTAAGAAAAGTGGATGACACATAGGAATGAGTTCTGAAGTGTGTTTTGCTCCCATAATTGCTGCGATAATTGCAGTTTGTAATACAGCACCTTTTTTAACTCTTTGTTCTTTTATTGCACTAAAAGCTTCTTTGCTCATTGTGATTTTGCCACTAGCGATTGCTTCGCGTTGTGTGGGATCCTTTAAAGAAACATCTACCATTTTTGGGTTTTGATGATCATCTAAATGTGTAAGTTGCATTGCTGTCCTTTTAGAGAAGTTTGTAAATTGCAATTTTGTCATTTTTTAACACTTTTTGGAAGAAGTTTCTCTCTAATGTGTCAAAAAATAATCCTTGAAAATAAAAGCTTTTTAGGTAAGAATTATCGCATAATAAGATTCTATCGTCTTTAAGTTCTAATGCGCTTAATGTACTTTTTGGATTAAAATGCAGTGTTGTTTGGGTTTTTAGACTGATAAATTTTGAAATTTTTTGTTGATTTGGATTTAGGATTCCGTTTTTTAAATCTAGTGTGATATTGTGATTGAAATATGCTATTTTAGATTCTATCTTTTTGCTAAGTGCAAAGAATTTTGGTGGATTAAAATTACTAAATCTAACAACGCTTGGGAAAATCTCAAGCATACTTAAAGGCAAAATAATAAATAAGGTTTGTTGTGTATTGTTTAAAAGTGATTTTGCAATATCATAGCTTAAGATAGGATCACTGCTTGCTAGAAATTGACTAATAGGATAATTCTCTTTGCCTGAATGTTTGCCGCCATCAATAAAGACATTTAGATTGCTAAAATAATTGATCATATAGCCATAATCCCACCAGGCAAGAGCATAATCTCCGCTTTTAGTTGGAATCTCTTTTAGGGTTTTTGCTTCTGTGGAATCTAAAATGGGCTTTGGCGTGTAGTTTGCAATATGAAAGAAATGAGGATAAACAACAAGCGCAATAAAAAATACTACAAAAATGCGTAAAGATGGAATCTTTTTTCTTAAGCAAAAGAGCAAGTAGCTAAGTCCAAGTGCTAAAACAGGAGTAGCATAAAAGCTAAAGCGCAAGCCTTGTAAGAGAGAGAAAAACCCTAAGAGTAAAAGCGGTAAAAATAGTAAAAAAATCCGTCTTTGATACACCAAGTATCCATAACCTATAAGTCCTAAAATAAAGAGAGGGAGAGTGCCACTTATGCGTTTTGCAAGATCAAAAAAAGAAATTTTAGAAGTTTCTGCAATGGAATCTAAAACATTTAAAAAAGGCAAAGATTGCGCGGGTTTGGATTCTATAAAGGACGGCAAAAGAGTATTTAGAAATGGAGAGTTTAAGAGATTAGGCATTAAAGCATAAAGGATTAAGAGCGCACAAGAGCAAGTTGTGAAAATAAAAAACTTAGTGTGAATTTGTGTCTTAAAAAGGCTAATTGCAAGAAGAATCCAAAGTGGAAAAAAGCGTATATATAGCACACAAACAAGACTAAGCATTAGTATTAGCATTGCCTCTTTTTTGTCTTTAAAGAAGCATAAAATCACAATAAATCCCAAAAATACATAGCGTAAGTTTGGATAATACAACAAAGCAAACACACTAAGTGCAAATAAAAATGTGCGAGAAGTGTTAGAAAGGATTAAAGCAATAACACTAAGCACTAAGGGCAAAATTAACATATCTGTATCATAATAGCCAAAAATTGTGCGATTAAAATAACTCACACTAATCGCACTTAAAAGACTAGCTAGGCTTGCTTGAATAATCCCAAAATTGCGCGCAATATAAAACATAGGAAAAACAATAAGTGTGCCGAAAAATCCGGGCAGATAAAAGAAAACTTGCTCCAAAGATAAAGGCGTAAAAAAGGCAACACAAGCGGTGATGATTGAAAGGGGTTCGTGTGTGGGGGAGTTTAGTGTGGATTTAGTGAATAAAAAGTTGGAATCTAAAAAGCCATCTAGGGCGTTTAAAACATCTTTTGCGCCTTGTGCATAAAAGTAAGCATCGTGTGTGTTTAAGAGCCACGCATTATCCAAGAAATATTGCGGAAAAGATTCTAAGATAAAAGGATAATAAAAGCGCAAAGCAACGCAGATTAAATATATGCAAATGCTAGCTAAAATATCTCTTTGAATATGCAAAAACTATCCTTTTATGGAGAGAATCCTTTAAAATTTCACAAAAAATTAACAATTTTATTCTACAATAAAACAAAGTTTTTAAAAGGAATTTTGTGCGTTTTCGTGGAAATTTTAGTAAAAAAAGTTTAATTTTATTGTGTGTAGTGGTGCTTGGAGTTATTGGTGTGTTTTATGTTTGGCAAATTAAATCTCAAACCAAAGAAATGCAAAATATGGAATCTAAAATTCAAGTATCTAAAAATATGGAATCCAAAAAAGACACTAGAGCAATTCTTGTAGAAACTGCCTTAATAGAAAGCGGTGTTTTAAGTCAAACTTATCAATATGTCGGCTCTTTGTATTTTAGCGAGCGTGGAATGCTTGCTTCTGAAGTTTCTGGTATTATTGATTCTGTGCTTGTAGATGATGGAGCACGCGTGAAAAAGGGGCAAGCATTAGCGGTTTTAAATAGTGATTTACTACGTGATGAGATTGCTTCTAAAGAGGGAGCCTTAAAGCAAGCAAAGGCGCAATATGAAAAGATTAAAAAAGACTATGCGCGTTACAAGTCCTTGTATGAGAGTGAGTCGATTTCTTTTAAAGAATATGAAGATATTTTATTTGATATGCAAGCACAAAAAGGAAATATGGAATCCATTAGTAATGCTTTAGAGTTGTTAAAAACACAAGAGCGCAAAAAGACGATTATTGCTCCTTATGATGGTGTGGTATTGCAAAAAATGTTAAAACAAGGAGAGTGGGTTAATGCTGGAGCAAGTGTGTTTAATATCGCAAAGCTAACTCCTCTTGAAGCAACTTTTGAAGTTTCTTTTGAGATTTTGCGTTCTTTAAAGGTTGGAGAGAGTTTAGAAGTGCAAATTGCAAATCATACTTATCAAGCAAGAGTTAGTGCCTTAATCCCATTAGGAGATGCAAAGGCTAGAACATTTCCCTTAAAGCTTGCCATTGAAGATCCTAAAGGAGAATTAATTGAGGGCTTAGAAGTGCGAGCTTCTTTTAATGTTAAGGGGCAAAAAGAAAAATTTTTAGTCCCACGTGATGCGATTTTGCCAGAAATTGATGGCAATGTGATTTTTATTCTTGATGGTAGCCAAGCAAAAAAAGTAAAAATTCTTGTTCAAGGTTATGATGGGTTAAAAGCGTTTATTGCTCCTTTAAATGGTAGTTTTAGCAAGGGAGATAGAGTGATTGTTGTAGGAGCAGAGCGTTTAAAGGGTGGAGAAAATGTTGTTGAGGTTAGACAATGATAAAAACATTGATTAACCGCCCTGTTGTAGTGATTGTAGGAATGATTCTACTTAGTTTATTCGGGGTCTTATCTTTAAGCACGATGCCCTATCAACTCACACCACAAGTTACACGACCTGTGATTTCTGTCAATACTACTTGGAGTGGTGCGACTCCTTATGAGATTGAAAGAGAGATTTTAGAGCGACAAGAACAAGTGCTAAAAGGGATTGATAATCTTGAAACAATGGAGGGCTTTGCAAATAGTGGGCGTGCAAATGTAACTTTAGAGTTTAAAATTGGTACGGATTTAACCAAAGCAATGCTAGATGTCAGTAATAAACTCAATGAAGTCAAAGGTTATCCTGATGCTATTGATCGTCCTGTGATTAGAGCCACAGGTGAGGATACAAGTCCAGTTGTTAGAATGATGTTAGTTAGTCTTGATTCTAATGTGCGCGTAAGAGAGCAAAGGACATTTTTTAATGAAAATGTTATTCAATATTTTGAGCGCATTGATGGAGTGGCGGAGGTTTTGTTTCCCGGTGGTGATGATAGAGAAATGCATATTATTATTGATGAGAGAAAACTTGCAATTTATCAATTAGATGTAACAAGTCTTGCAAATGTTTTAAATAAGCAAAATATCAATTTATCGGCAGGTAGCTTGGATTATGGGAGAAAATCTTATCGTGTACGCACAATTGGAGAGTTTAAAAATCCACAAGATATTTTAGATGTAGTGATTTGGAGTGATGGTGTTAAGCGCGTTAAGATTAGTGATGTAGCTGTTGTTAGAGAAGGGTTTGAAAATAAAACTACGGTTTCTTATTATCGTGGAGATGAGAAAACACCCAAAGAAGCTTTGTTTGTGGCAATTAAACCAGCTGCTGATGCAAATGTATTAGAGCTTACAAATGCGGTGGAAGCCGTGTTTAATGCCCTAAATAATGGAATCTTAAAAGAAAATGGCTTAAAGCTTGAATGGACAAATGATCAAAGAGATTATATAGAGCAGGCAATTTCTTTAGTTAAGGGAAATATTATTGTTGGAGCATTTTTAGCTTGTGGAGTGCTTTTTGTGTTTTTGCGCTCTTTAACTTCAACGCTAATTATTGCTGTGGCTATACCTCTTAGTGTGTTTGGAACATTTATTGTAATGGCGTTCTTAAATCGCACGCTAAATGTTGTATCTTTAGCTGGAATCTCTTTTGCGGTAGGAATGCTTGTGGATTCTGCTATTGTTGTGTTAGAAAATATTGATCGGCATAAGAAACTACAAAAAAATGCAATGCAGGCAGTGATTGATGGGACAAAAGAAGTTGTTGGTGGATTGATTGCTTCTGTTTTGACAACTGTGGCGATTTTTATTCCGATTTTAAATATCCAAGAAGAAGCAGGGCAACTCTTTAGAGATATTGCTCTTGCTGCAAGCAGTGCTGTTAGTTTTTCTTTATTTGTATCAATCGTTGTGATTCCAACTTTGAGTTATCAAAGCGCAAAATTACTTGGCGCAAAAACAAGTATCTTAGTGGAACATAAGCTTTTACAAGAGGTTTATAGCCGCGGTTCTAAATTTTCTTTAAAGATTAGAGAGTTTGGGCAATGGTGTGTGGATTGGATAATGTTTTTTGTGCAAAAATCTATGCAAAGCAAGCGCAATAAGATTTTAACAATTCTTAGTTTGACATTATTAAGTTTAATTTTTAGCTATGTTTTGCTCCCAAAAATGGAATATTTACCACAGGGAAATCAAAATTTTGTCTTTGGGAGAATCACTCCACCTCCTGGGCTATCTTATAGAGAAAAAGAGAATATAGGGCAGGAAGTTTTTATGTGTTTTAGTGATTATTTTGCAAGCAGTGGATTTAAAGGAGATGCGCAATATCCTGCAATTCATAATCTTTTTTATATCGGTGGGACTTCTGATCTTAGCTTTGGATTGCGTTCTTTTGATATAACAAGGGCAGCAGATTTAATCCCACTTGCAAAAACTTGTATCCAAAAAATACCCGGAGTTAGAGGGACGGCGTTGCAAACTGGGATTTTTGAGCGTAGGGGTTCAAGTCGCAGTGTGGATATTGATATTAGTGGAGATCATATAGAATCTTTAATTGCTAGCACAATTGCGCTAGAAAAAATTATTAGAGAAGTTTTTAGGGAGAAATACGGAGCAAAAAATCTTACAACTTTGCAAATGCGTGCGCGTCCAAGTTTAGAAATGCTTTATCCGGAGTTAAATTTATATCCAAATTTAGAGCGCATAAGTGCTGTTGGACTTGATGTGAATGCTTTTAGTGTTGCTTTAGATGTGCTTTTAGATGGAAGAAAGATTGGGGAGTTTAAAGAAGAAGGGAGAGAGAAGATTGATTTGGTTTTGAAATCTCAAAATAGCGCGATTTATTCTCCAGAAGAACTTTATAATGCAAGCATTTATACTTCAACAGCAGGTATTATCCCTATTAGCACGCTAGCGGATTTGAAGCTTGAGTATGGGACAAATCAAATCCGTCATTATGAACGCAATAGAACAATTACGCTAACACTTAGCCCACCAGCAAACATCACAATCCAAGAATCTATGGAGCTAATTAGCGGAGAGATTTTAACACGCTTAAAACAAAGTGGCGCACTTGGTAAAAATACAATTTCATTAAGTGGGACGGCAGATTCTCTCACAAAAATTAAAGACTCTCTAGTGCTTGGTTTTGTTTTAGCAGTGTTTATTATTTATTTATTAATGGCGGCATTGTATGAAGATTTTATATATCCTTTGATTATTCTTTTTAGTGTCCCACTTGCTGTTGGTGGTGGATTTTTGGGACTTTGGTTGGTCAATGTTTTTTTGGTGTATCAACCTTTAGATGTGCTAACAATGCTCGGTTTTATTATCCTGGTTGGAATTGTTGTAAATAATGCGATTTTAATTGTGTATCAAAGCTTGCATAATGTGCGTTTGTATGGAATGGATGCGCAAAATGGAATCCTAGAAGCAGTGCGTGTTAGAATCCGTCCTATTTATATGAGCACTCTTACTTCTCTTTTTGGTATGCTCCCACTTGTAGTGGCACCCGGTGCTGGGAGTGAGATCTATCGTGGGCTTGGAGCTGTGATTTTAGGAGGATTAGGATTTTCTACAATCCTTAGTATTTTTCTAATCCCTTGCTTGCTGTCTTTTTTTATTACAAGGGGGTTAAAAAATGTTTAGAATTTTTGGAATTTTATCTCTACTTTATGGGATTTTAAATGCTTTAAGTTTGCAAGAAGCAATTGATTTAACATTGCGCCATAATCCAAGCATTAAGGAGCAAGAGTATTTATTGCAAGAAAGTAGAGCAAATTATAAATCTTATCAAAGCCCATTTTATCCAAGTTTAAATGTAACTTATGGCACAAAAACAAGCAATCGCATCCAAAGGGCAGATAAAAAAACAAGTGGAAATTTAGGCGCAAATGTGCAATATAATCTTTTTAATGGCTTTAGTGATGTTTATAATCTAAAAAGTGCAAAGGCATTATTGCAATCGCAAGATTATCAACTAGAAGCAACAAGAGAAGATATGATTTTGCTTGTAAAGAGTGCTTATATTAATGTATTGCGTCAGGCAAAAAATGTAGAGATTGCTGAACAATCTAAAGTGTTATTAGAAGAGCAAAGAAGAACAAATGCAGAGTTTTATCGTGTAGGATTAATCCAAAAAAACGATTTATTAAAAATTGAAGTAGAGCTTAATAATACATTGCAGAACTTATTGAATTATCAAAGCACCTTAATTTATGCATTAAGAGATTTAGAGCGTTACACGCGCACTAAAATTGCTCTAAAAGATTTAGAAGAATTAGAGCCAAAAAAATGGAATCTAAATTTTGAAAATCTTAGACAAGAGATGCTTCAAAGGCGCGCAGAGCTTTTGTTTATGGATAAAATTATTCAAAGCAAGGCGTATTTGGTGCAAAGTGCTAAAGGGAATTTTTTGCCAGAAATAGATATTGTAGGAAATTATATGCGCTATGGAGATGATTATGCCTTGCGTGGAAGAGATGGAATCTATAAGGACGAAACAAGCGTGCAGCTCTTATTTAATCTTAATCTTTTTAATGGTTTTAATGATAAATACAACATAGAGAGTGCTAAAACAAATAAACTTGCCTTTGAAGCTAAACGCATAGGGTTAATTGAAGATTTGGAGTTGCAACTCTTTGGTGCTTTAGAGAATTATAATCTTGCACTAAATGCGTTAGAGATTGCTAAGCTTGCACTCAAACAAGCAGAAGAGAATTATAGAATTTCAAAAAATCGCTATGCGCAAAGAATTGATAGCACAAGCGATTTTTTAGATGCAGAATTATCCTTAACGCAAGCAAGGAGCAATGTGGCAATTAATACTTATGCAATTATGGAATCTTTAGCGCAAATTGAACGCATTGTTCAAATGACACTCACGCAGTAATTTGCTATAATACACCCTTAAATTGCATTTGTAAGAGAAAAAATGTCTAAAGGTGTTGTCTTTTCTATTTTGCTTGTTGTTGCGATGTTTTTTTGGGGAGCTTCTTGGCCTAGTAGCAAAGTGCTTGTAACTTATACAAGTGCTGATGTTGTTACTTTTTGGCGGTTTTTTATCGCTCTTTTTGCTTCTATCCCTCTTGTAATTATTCTTAAAATTCCACTAAAAATTGATAGTAAGGCATTTAAATTTTTACTTGCTGCAGCGGTATTTAATTGCTTATATTCTTTGATGTTTTTTGTAGGATTAAATTATGGGAGTGCAGGCAAGGGTGGAGTTCTTGTAACGACAATTACTCCTGTGTTTGTGTATCTTTTGACCTTTATGTTATATAGAATCCAAAATGGCGTCAATAAGAGAGTAAAAGGCAATGAAGCTTTAGGATTAATACTAGGGATTGTTGCTGGGATTTGTTTGCTAGATTTAGGAAATTTACAAATACTTTTTAGCAAATTTAATGTCTTTTTTGTATTGTGTGCGTTAGATTGGGCGATTTTAACGCTAGTGTGTCAGCGCATTAGAATTCACCCCATTGCCATTAATTTTTATATTACGCTTTTTAGTGTAGCGTTGTTCTCTCCTATTTTTTTAATACAGCCTGAAATGTTAGAGATTTTTCATTTTGATTTGCGTTTTTGGTTAATGCTTTTAACTATTTCTGTGTTATCCACTGCTATTGGCACAAGTATTTATTATATGGGGATTGCACAAGTTGGTGCAGAGAAAGCAAGCTCTTATCCGCTTTTAGTGCCAGTTTTTGCGTTATTAACAAGCTATTTTATTTTAGGGGAGATACCAAGTCTTTTAACGCTTGTTGGTGGGGTAATTGCGATTTTTGCTACTTATTTAATCAATCTTTATAAGCCTAAAAAGAAAATATAATAAAAAGAAAGAGTAATGACACAGAGCAAAATTTGGTTTTTTCTTGGGGTTATGGCATTTTTGTTTGTGGTGTTTTCACATTTTGTGTTGCAAAACTATTTGATGTTGCAACCTTGTGAGCAATGTGTTTATATCCGCTATGCTTTTATTATTTTGGGCTTTGGTTGTTTGATTGCAAGATTTTTTGTGCTTAGATATGTGGGGATTGGCATTTGTGTGTATGCGCTAATTAGAGGGAGTTCAGCAGCATTTAGTTTAATTGAAATCCAAAAAGCTTTAAAAAGTGAGACTTTTATCTTTGGACTAAATGGCTGTTCGCTAAATCCAAAATTTGATTTTAATCTCCCACTTGATGTTTGGATGCCGAAACTTTTTGCGCCTAGTGGATTTTGTGGGATTGATACGCCTATGTTAAATGGAATCCAAACACTCTTGCCTTTACAAGAGAAGTTAATTGCTCTATATGCTGAAGGTTGGTATTTGATCCCAATGCTTAAGTTTGGCACAATGGCGGAGTGTGCTTTGTTTATTTTTATAACTTATGGAGTTGGAATCGGAATTTTAATTTTGGTAAATTTTATAGATTTTTTCAAAAAAGTCAAATAAAATTTAACTAAAAATTAGATTTAAAAATAAATCACTAATTTTTTTCTTATCTTAAGCATTTAACAAGTTGTTTTTCTCTAAAATCCCAAGTTTTTGGTGATTATAAGGATTGCTATGGATTTGTTTAAAAATGTTTTAGGGTTGTATGTTAATGGATTTCGTAATATGCAGCTTGGTAAAACTTTATGGCTTGTAATTTTAATTAAAATTTTTGTGATTTTTGCAGTGCTTAAGGTTTTTGTTTATGACACTTCATTAAGGGGCTTTAAAACACAGGAAGCAAAAAGCAATTTTGTTTTAGAAAATCTTACAAAGGAATAAAATGGAATTAAGTGTGGATTGGAGCAGGGCGCAGTTTGCGCTAACTGCGATTTATCATTTCTTGTTTGTGCCTTTAACGCTTGGGCTGTCTTTTATTATTGCGATTATGGAAAGCATTTATGTAAAAACTGGCAAGGAAGAGTGGAAAAAAATTACGAAATTTTGGCTGACGCTTTTTGGGATCAACTTTGCCATTGGTGTGGCAACAGGCATTATAATGGAGTTTGAATTTGGCACAAATTGGGCAAATTATAGTTGGTTTGTAGGTGATATTTTTGGCGCACCTTTGGCAGTTGAAGGGATTTTAGCCTTTTTCTTGGAAGCGACTTTTTTTGCTGTGATGTTTTTTGGTTGGAATCGTGTCTCAAAAAGATTTCACTTGATTTCTACTTGGCTTGTAGCAATTGGAAGTAATTTAAGCGCGTTTTGGATTTTGGTTGCAAATGGTTGGATGCAATATCCAGTAGGAACGATGTTTAATCCAGATACCGCTAGAAATGAAATGACAAGCTTTTTAGATGTGGCACTCTCTCCAGTGGCGGTTTCTAAGTTTTTACACACAGTGGCTAGTGGATATGTGATTTCTTCGCTTTTTGTAATGGGAATTAGTGCTTGGTATTTGCTAAAGGGTAGGCATATTATTGCAGCAAAGAAGAGTTTAATTGTGGGAGCTTCTTTTGGCCTTTTGACTTCTATTTTCTTGTTTTTTAGTGGCGATGAGAGTGCGTATCAAGTTGCACAAAAGCAACCAATGAAGTTAGCAGCAATGGAGGGAATTTATGAAGGGGAGCACAGAGCAGGACTTGTGGCATTTGGAATCTTAAATCCAAATAAAAAACCCGGAGATGAAGAGAATGTGTTTTTGTTTGATTTTACGATTCCTTACGCACTTTCAATTTTGGGGCAAAGAGATAGTGATGGTTTTATTGCAGGGATTGATGATTTGCTTTTTGGCAATGAAGCAAAAGGGATTCCACCTATGGATGCTAGGATTCAAAGTGGGCAATTAGCTGTGCAGGCTCTAAAGGACTATAAGGCTGCTAAGGCAGAAAATAACACGGATTTAATGCAAGAATCGCGTGAGATTTTACAAGCAAATATGCACAATTTTGGATATGGATATTTAAAAGATAAAGAGCAAGCTGTGCCACCTATTGCTTTGACTTTTTATAGCTTTCATTTAATGGTAGCACTTGGGAGCTTTTTCTTTATCTTATTTATTATAGTGTTGTATCTTGCAATGGCAAATCATATAGAAAAATTTAGAAAGATTCTTTGGCTTTGTGTGATTGCAATTCCGCTAGGCTATATTGCAGCAGAAGCAGGATGGATTGTAGCAGAGGTTGGTAGGCAGCCTTGGGCGATTCAGGATTTAATGCCTGTGCATATTGCAGCAACGAAACTTTCACATCTTGATGTGCAGATTTCATTTTTTATCTTTCTTGTGCTTTTTACCGCTTTGCTTATTGCAGAGCTTGGGATTATGGCAAAACAAATCAAAAAGGGCTTTTTGCACTAAAGGAGAATTAATGTTTTTTGGATTAGAACACGCTAGTTTGCAAGTGTATTGGTGGATTGTCCTAAGCTTACTTGGTGGATTGCTTGTGTTTATGTTTTTTGTGCAAGGTGGTCAAGGGTTGATAGATAGACTCTCAAGTAACGAAGAAGAAAAAACGCTTTTAATTAATTGTTTAGGACGAAAATGGGAGCTTGGTTTCACAACGCTTGTGCTATTTGGAGGAGCGGCATTTGCAGCATTTCCATTGTTTTATAGCACAAGTTTTGGTGGGGCTTATTGGGTATGGCTTATAATTTTGTTTTGTTTTATTTTACAAGCTGTGAGTTATGAATACAGAAAAAAAGAGGGTAATTTCTTAGGCAGTAAAACCTATGAAATGTTTTTAAAGATTAATGGAATCTTAGGTGTGTTTTTAATTGGTGTGGCAGTTAGCACATTTTTTGCAGGTTCAGAGTTTGTGTTAGATGAAAATCGTTTTGTGGAGTGGAAGGGTGCTTTTAGAGGATTAGAGCAACTTGCGAATCCCTTTAACTATCTTTTAGGAATTGCGCTTGTTTTTTTAAGTAGAATCTTGGCAGAGAGTTATTTTATAAATGCTATTGACAATGCACAAATTGTGGAAAAAGCAAGAAAAGATATAGTGATTAATACACTTTTATTTTTACCTTTCTTTTTGGGATTTCTTGTTTGGATTTGTTTGAAAGATGGATTTTTTGCAGATAGTAGTGGTATTGTGAGCTTGCAACCTTATGTGTATTTACAAAATTTTTTAGATAATTCTGTGTTATTAGTCTTATTACTTGTGGGTGTTGTGTTAGTGCTTGGTGGAATTTATGGAAGTTTAAAATGCACAAAAGGAATCTTTTTGCTAGGTGTTGGTGTGGTGTTAGCAGTAATGGCAGTTTTTTTAAATGTAGGTTTGGGAAATAGCGCATTTTATCCTTCAACTTCAGATTTACAAAGCTCTTTAACAATTTCTAATGCAAGTTCAAGTTATTACACGCTTAGTGTAATGGGTTATGTGAGTTTGCTTGTACCTTTTGTACTTGGATATATTGTGTATGTGTGGAGAGTTATGGATTCTAAAAAGCTCTCAACTAATGATTTAGATGATCATTCTTATTAAGGAGATTTTATGATTTATACAATTCTATTGATTTTATTGTGGCCTCTAGTAATTTTTTTATGCTATAAGTTTGTGCGTTTAAATATTAATGAGATTGAAAGTAGAGAAGTGTAGTGTAAAGAAAGTGTGCAAGTAAATTTGAAATAGATTGATAGAGAATTCTTTTAGAGTTTAAAAGTGGAATAATAAATGCTTAATCCCTAGAAAACTTTAAAGGAGTTATGATGATTTCAACAATAAATCCCTATGGATTGGGGAATGTTTATCAAAAACCACAAATAGCTGCAAATGTGGAATCTCAAGCAAAAGAAGAGCAGATTGTTTCTCTAAAAGAAACGCAGGAGCTTCCTAATCTTTCTCAAAATGCCTTAGAAATTCGTAAATTTACTGATGGTGTTAAAGGAGCAAATGAGATGGTAGGTGCAATGCAGATTGCTGATATTACACTAAATGCTCTTAGTAATCAAATAAAAAGCAGTGGAAGTGATTTAAATGCGCTTGATGCAAGCGCAAAAGCGGCACAGTTTAAAGGAGAGGCTCTCTTTGGAAAAGAGCTTACAATTTCTTTAGCAGGAGAGAGTGTATCATTATCTTTGCCACTCCCTAGTCAAATGCAAGGCGATTTGGGAGAAAATCTTGCAAATAAACATCAAGAAATTAGTGATAAAATGGGACAAATTAGTGGATTAATTGAAAAAGCAAGTCTGCCATTTAGCGCACCTAATGGACAAAGTTTTGATTTTGAAAACTTTGATCCTAGTTCGCTTAAAGGGATCTTTGGCTAAATTGCAAAATATTTTGCATCTTTATAAGGCACAATGAGTGCTGAAGTCGTTGCTTCTGGGGTCATTTGGTAGGTTTGACTAAGTGTGATACCAAAAGACTCTGGCTTTAAAAGATTAAAAAGTCCCTTGCTTAGAGATAAATCCGGACAAGCAGGGTAGCCAAAGGAGTAGCGTTGTCCGCATTTAGAATCCAAACTTAGTTCTTTACGCACTTTTGCGTGGATAAAATCCGCTAAAGCTTCTGCTAGGTCCATCCCTAAGGCGTGGGCTAAATAGTATTTATGATACTCTCCGTTTTTATAAAGGGTTTCTTCATAAGGTGCAAAGTTGTGTCCGCTAGAAACTAAATGTAAAGCGCAAATGTCGCCCTTTGGATTGAAATAATCGCTTAGGCATAAATAGGGTTTTTTGCTGCTGCGTGGGAACAAAAAAGATTCCATATTGTTAAAATTCGTATTTGCACTTAAATTTAAAATTAGTCCATCTTCTAGATTTTTAGGTTCCTGTGTTTGTGTGTGAAAATATCCATAAAGCACAATGGGTTTAAATATCTCTTTTTCAATAAATTCTTGTTTTAAAGCTTGAAAAGTTGGTTCTAGTGTTTTTTCTTTTAAAGTTAAATATTCTTCTTTTTTGAGTTTGCTATATCCCCAACGATGCTTAAAAAGCAAATCTTTATCAATGTAGTTAAAGACGGAATCTAAATCACTTAAAGTAAGTTCTAGTGAAGTTGCTCCAAAAAAAGGTGGAGTATGTGAGATGTAATCAAACTCTAGCTCGCATTTGGTAGGTTTTGGAGTGGAATCTTTTTGTAAGCTTTTTTCAAGTTTTTTAGCGAGTCTTTCTTTTTGTTTTTCTTGCTTTTCTTGTGTTTTACTTGCCTTATCACTTGGGAGTGTTAAATCGCTAAAATCTCCACTTTGAATAATTTGCATTGCAGCAACACTATCAAAAGCGTCCTTGCAGTAAAAAATGATTCCATCATAATTTGGACGGCAATACTCTTCAACAAAATTGCGATTAAGTGCTGCTCCACCTAGCATTACTGGGATTGTAATTCCGCGTTTTTTAAGTTCTTGTAGATTTTCTTTCATCACCAAAGTGGATTTAACTAAAAGCCCACTCATACCGATACAATCCACTTTTTGACTTTCTAGAACTTCTAAAAACTTCTCCAACTCTGCTTTAATCCCTATGTTAATAACATTAAAGCCATTATTGGTTAGGATAATATCCACAAGATTTTTACCCACATCATGCACATCTCCTTTAACTGTGCCGATGACAATTGTTGTTTTGTGTGTGCTTTGTTTTTTAGGTAAAAAGGCATTTAGGTAATCCACACTTTTTTTCATTACTTCTGCACTTTGCAAAACAAATGGGAGTTGCATCTCTCCATTACCAAAGCGTTCTCCTACGATCTTCATTGCATCAATTAAGATTTCATTAATAATGATTTCAGGATCAATGGAATCTTTTGCTAGGGGCAAGAGATTTTGCATAGCATTTAAATCGCCATTGATTAGATATTTTTGGATTCTGTCTTTTATGGGAAGTGCGTTATCATCTTCGGTATTTTGAAGCTCCATTGCTTCTTTGTTTTCAAAATGTTTGATGAAGGCATATAAAGGATCACTAGTTTGTGTGTGATTAAAAATCAAATCTTCACACGCCTTAATGTCTTCCTTTTCTAAGCGTGCATAAGGGATAATATGTGCGACATTAACAATCGCTGAAGTTAAACCATTTTTAATTGCGTAATGCAGAAAAATAGAGTTTAAACAAATTCTTCCTTCTTTGCTTAATCCAAAAGAAATATTAGAAAGCCCAAGTGTTGTCCCAGCTTTTGGAAAAATCTCACTTAAAGTTTTAATTGCGTTTAGTGTTTCAATTCCAGCAGTAAAATATTCTGCATCGCCACTTCCTATTGTAAAGGTAAGTGGATCAAAGATAATATCTTCCTCTCTTAAATTGTGTATAGTTTTGGCGCGTTCCATCATTCTTTTGGCGCATTCAATTTTTCTTTCATAAGTTTTACACATTCCTTGTTCATCAATGGTTAAGCACACAAGGGCTGCACCAAACTTTTTGGCTAAACTTGCAACTTTATCAAATTTTTCAATCCCATCTTCTAAATTCGCGGAGTTAATAATTGGACGCCCACCGATGTGTTTTAATGCAATTTCTAGCGCATTAACCTGTGTGGAATCAGGCATTAAAGGGAGAGCAATTTTTGTTGCATAAAGCGGGATTAGATTTTGCATATCTTTTTCTTCATTGCGTCCTGCAAAAGCAACGCTAAGATCCAAGCAATGTGCACCGCTTCTAACTTGTGTATTGCCTACACTTAAAGCACCTTCATAATCTTCTTGTAATAATAGTTCTCTAAAGGCTTTAGAGCCTGTGGCGTTGGAGCGTTCTCCTATAAGAAGAGGAGCTGGATTTTGCCTTAATTCTTTGTAGTCAAAAAGCGAAGTAATACAAGGTGTTATAGAACTCTTAGGTGGTAATGGTTTGCAATGTGTAGTTTTTTGCACAAGCTGTTTAATATGCTCTGGTGTTGTTCCACAACAACCCCCTAAAAATGCCACTCCATTAATCTCTAAAAAACTTTTTTCAATCGTGCTAAACTCTTCTGCATCCATAGGATAATATGTGATTCCACCCCTATTTTCTGGTAATCCTGCATTTGTATGGATAGAAATGGGAAACTTACACACAGCACTTAAATCTAATAAATGTTTGCGAGCTAAATCTGGTCCTAAGCCACAATTAATTCCTAAAGAAAGGAGATTGAAAGGTTCTAAAATATAAAAAAGTGTCGTAATATCTGTGCCTATTAACATTGTCCCAGTGGTTTCAATTGTAACTGATACCATTATTGGAATCTCTGGCGCAATAGCTTCACACGCGTGTAAAGCGGCTTTAATTTGCAAAGGATCTTGTGCGGTTTCTAGTAAAATCACATCAGTCCCTGCTTCTTTAAAGCCTTCTATGCAGGTGCAATAGCCACGAAACATTGTATCATAATCAATATGCCCTAGGCTTGGTAGTTTTGTCCCCGGACCTAAAGAAGCAGCGATAAAAAGTGCGTCTTTTTGATTGTCTAAGGGCTGATGTGCTTTAATGCACTCTTTTGCTAATGTGATTCCAGCTTTTGCAAGTTCTTTGCATTGTTCTTGTAGATCATATTCTGCAAGCACCCAGGGCATTACACCAAAGGTGTTTGTCTTTAAAAGATTTGCACCGGTTTGCAAGTAGCTTGCATGAATGCTTTGAATTACATCGGGCGCAAAGAGATTAAGGGCTTCTGAGCAGCCATCTAGTTTTTCTCCTTTTGCATTAGTTCCCCAAGATTGTATGGGGTGCTTTTGGATTTCTGTTCCCATTGCACCATCTAAGATTAGCACACGCTCTTTGATTAATGTTTGAATAGAGTGCATTTAGATTCCTTATTTTTTAGTTGCGTGTTTTAACCAAAACCATAAACCTCCTAGCAACACAAGAATAAAAAGTGGCGCAAGAAGCGGATATTCTCCTAATGTTTCAAACCCTTGAATTAGGATTCCACCTGAAAAATATCCTAAAAGTCCTATACTAACTCCCCAAATCACTGCTCCAATGGCGTTATAGAGATTAAATTTTGCTAAAGAGTAAGGAGTTAGGGCGATTGCTAATGGGACAAGTGTTTTTAATCCATAAATGTATTTTTTAATCACAATAATTATTGAGCCATATTTACGCATTAAAAGATGCACCAATGCAAGTTTTCTGCGGTGTTTTGCAAAGTAAGGTTGCATCATTACTTTTTGGTAGCGCGCCATATAAAAGAGCATTAAATCCCCTAAAAAGTTTGCAATAACCGCTACTATAATGCTAAGACTTAAGTCCATCTTCCCTGCAAAGCTTAATACACTTGCGCCAACAAGGGCAACAAATCCCCCACCAAGTGAGTAAAGAAATAAAATGACATAGCCGTATTTTGCAATTAAATCAATTGTTTCTTGCATAACAATCCTAAACAATAATTTTTAGGATTTTGTCGTTTTGTTTAATGGTATCTAAAACCTTTAAACTCTCTTCATCTTCAATTTGTCCAAATATCGTGTGTTCGCCATCTAGGTGCGGTTGTGGTGCAAAACAGATAAAAAACTGACTCCCACCAGTATTTCTCCCGGCGTGTGCCATTGATAATGTGCCTTTTAAGTGTCTGTGGGGATTATTTTCTAGCTCGCAAGCAATTTTATATCCCGGACCTCCTCTACCGCTTCCCTCTGGGCAGCCACCTTGTGCAACAAATCCGGGGATTACGCGATGAAAAATTAAGCCATTATAAAAGCCGCTTTGTGCTAGGTGAGCGAAATTTGCCACGGTATTTGGAGCTTCATTAGGAAAAAGTTTGATTTTCATATCACCTTTTTCTGTTTGAATGAGCGCGTATTGCAGTTTCTCTAATTCTTCTTTTGGTAAGTTAAATGCTTTTAATTCCATATTTTAAAACCTTTGTGTAAAATTAAGGCATTTATTGTAGTATTTTAAGGTTTAAAAAATCCAAAAAGGATAGCGATGGTAAAGATAATTTTAGGGATAATTTTTGTCTTTTTTAGTGCAAATCTTTGTGCAAATGCGAAATATCCAGATTGGTTACAATACGGAGTGAAAGTGATTGCGGAATTTGATGTGCCAAATAAAAGCGTGCAGCAATATAATGAAGGTTATGGACTAATCATTAATGATGGGCTTGTGCTAACAAGCGCAAGTGTTGTATTTGAAAATAAGAAGGCAAAGGATATTACGATCTATCACTCTGAAATGCTAGGAGAACCTATTGCTTGCTTATCTCACGCTAGAATTTTAGCTATTGATACAAATCTAGATCTAGCTGTGCTTGAAGCAGAGCGATTTACAGATATTTATTGTAATGTTTTGCCAGAGCCAAATTTTAGGAGACTTAGCTTTAAAGAAAATTATTTTAATATTCTTTTGTTACCACTTGATTTACCGCTAGATGAACGCTTGGAGATTTCGTATTTTAAAGAACACGATTGGTCGCAATTTCTAAGAGAAAAAACTGCATTTCAGGACTTTATGGCATTTTCAAAAATAGATAAAGAAAAACTTAGGGGAATGCCTTTGTTTGTAGAAAATGAATTTTTAGGACTAAAAATAATGGAATCTAAAATGGATTCTATTGGAATCTTAACACATAGAAAAATCTTAGAGTTTTTGTGTCAAATAGAGCGTGAAACTTCTGTGTTAAAAGATAAGCCAAATCTTAATGCATTTTGTAATACTCCTTTGGATTTACAAAACACGCCTTAGCAAGATTAAAGCGAATTTTAAGTAGAATCGCGCCTTAGTATAGTTTTTTAAAAAAAAGGGAATTAATGTCTGACTTGCTAAATTTTAATCAAGATATTCAAAATGTCAATATTGAAGAATCCATTAAAGAGAGTTATCTTGATTATTCAATGAGTGTTATTATTGGGCGTGCATTACCTGATGCAAGAGATGGGTTAAAGCCTGTGCATAGACGGATTTTATATGCAATGTATGAATTAGGCGTAACTTCGCGCGTAGCATATAAAAAGAGTGCTAGAATCGTAGGTGATGTTATCGGTAAATACCATCCACACGGAGATACAGCAGTTTATGATGCGCTTGTTAGAATGGCACAAGATTTTTCTATGCGCTTAGAGCTTGTTGATGGACAAGGAAACTTTGGTAGTATTGATGGGGATAGTGCGGCAGCTATGCGTTATACAGAAGCCAGAATGACACAGGCAGCTGAAGAAGTGTTACGTGATATTGATAAGGATACGGTGGATTTTTTACCAAATTATGATGATACTTTGCAAGAGCCAGATATTTTGCCAAGTCGTTTGCCAAACTTACTTATTAATGGCTCTAATGGAATCGCTGTTGGTATGGCAACAAATATCCCTCCACATAGAACTGATGAGATCATTGATGCGCTTGTGCATTTAATTGATAATCCTAAAGCAAGTTTAGATGAAATTTTGCAGTTCATAGAAGGTCCAGATTTCCCAACAGGGGGAATTATCTATGGTAAAAGTGGAATCCGAGAAGCCTATGAAAGCGGTAGGGGACGCATTAAGATTCGTGCTAAGACACACATTGAAAAAACAAAGACAAAAGATATTATTGTGATTGATGAGATACCTTATCAAGTCAATAAGGCGCGCTTAGTAGAGCAGATTGCAGAGCTTGCAAAAGAAAAAGTTATTGATGGAATCTCTGAAGTGCGCGATGAGTCTGATAGAGAAGGGATTAGAGTTGTTATTGAGTTAAAGCGTGAAGCGATGAGTGAGATTGTGCTAAATCATCTCTTTAAATCTACACCTATGGAAAGCACATTTGGAATTATTTTACTTGCAATTTACAATAAAGAACCCAAAGTTTTTACACTATTGGAATTGTTGGATTTATTCTTATCACATCGCAAAAGCGTAGTGATTCGTCGCACGATTTTTGAGCTAGAAAAGGCAAAGGCTAGAGCGCATATTTTAGAAGGTTTGAGAGTTGCATTAGAAAATATTGATGCTATTGTTACATTAATCCGTTCAAGCAGTGATCCAAAGGTTGCAAAAGAAGGCTTAATCTCACAGTTTAATTTAAGTGAAATACAAGCCCAAGCAATCCTAGATATGCGTTTGCAACGCTTGACAGGATTGGAGCGTGATAAGATTGAAAATGAATATCAAACATTATTAAAAGAGATTGAGCATTTAAGTGCGATCTTAAAAAGCGAAAGCTTATTAAATGGAATCATAAAAGAAGAATTGCTAGAAATTAAAGAGAAGTTTTCTACTAAGCGTTTAACGACGATTGAAGAAGATTATGAAAGCATTGATGTTGAAGATTTGATACCAAATGAACCTGTGGTGGTTACAATGAGCCATAGGGGATATGTAAAGCGTGTGCCTGTGCGCACTTATGAAAAGCAAAATCGTGGCGGAAAGGGTAAAATTTCAGCAAATACGCACGATGATGACTTTATTGAAAGTTTCTTTGTTTCGGATACACACGATACAATTTTATTTATCACAGATAAAGGGCAGTTGTATTGGTTAAAAGTGTATAAGATACCAGAAGCAAGTAGAACAGCAATTGGTAAGGCAGTTGTCAATCTTATTAATCTCTCTCCTGATGAAAAGATTATGGCAACAATTACAACAAAAGATTTTAACCCTGATAAATCTCTTGCATTTTTTACAAAAAATGGAATCATTAAGCGCACAAATTTAAGCGAGTTTAAAAACATTAGAAGCGTTGGGGTTAGGGCAATTAACCTAGATGAAAATGACGCACTTGTTACTGCAAAAATCATTAGTGCTGATATTAAAGAAATTTTAGTGGTAACCTATGAAGGAATGTGTGTGCGCTTTGGAGTAGATAATGTGCGTGAGATTGGGCGTGTTGCAAGAGGCGTAACTGCAATTAAATTTAAAATGCCAAAAGATTATGTGATTGGCGCAACTGTTGTCGCTAGTGAAAATGAAGAGATTTTAAGTGTGAGTGAAAAGGGGATTGGAAAGCGCACAGAAGTTAATGAGTATCGTATTACAAATCGTGGCGGTAAAGGTGTAATTGCAATGAAGCTTACGCCAAAAACAGGGAAGCTTGTTGGGATTGTTAATGTTGATGAAAATATGGATTTAATGGTGCTAACAAGTAGTGGTAAGATGATTCGTGTAGATATGCAAACAATCCGTAAAGCAGGGCGCGCAACAAGTGGCGTGATTATTGTTAACGTTGATGATGACAAAGTTGTTTCTATTGCTAGATGTCCAAAAGAAGAAGAGCAACAAGAAGTTGAAAATGAGTCTGGATTGCTTGAGTAATGTTTAGGATTCTATGGGGAATTGTGTTTTGCGGATTAATTTTAAATGCCACAGAGTATCTTTTTTCTTATAGAGTTGCAATTAAAAATGGAATTATCTTAAATGAAAAATACAATTTTTCTCCAGCAATGGTGAGTGCTAAAATGCTAGATAGAGTCCGAAATCCTTATAAAAAATGTGAAATTTCTCACGAAGCAAAAAATGAAAAAGAATTTATTAATAATTACAAAGAAGAAATTTTGGAATGTTTTTTTGGTTGGGGGGTGCGTTTAGAAGATCGGAGTGAAGTGCAGAATTTACAAGGAAAATCATTGACACTGCTTTGGATTCCACCTTCACGCATTAAAATTAATTATGAAAATGGAATTGCAACAATTTATGCACTCATCAAAGAAAAAGGGTAGAAGACTTTAGGGAAACAAAGGAGCAAAGATGAAATTAGCCGTTGTTGAAGATGATATTAATATGCGAAAATCCCTAGAAATCGCATTAGGGGAATATGATGAATTTGAAGTGGTGAGTTTTAAGAGTGCGAAAGATGCGCTAAAAAAACTTGATGATTCTTTTGATTTAGTGATTACTGATATTAATATGCCGCAAATGGACGGAATCGAATTTTTGCGCACGCTAAATGGGAAATATGAAGCATTAATCATTACTGGAAATGCAACTTTAAATAAGGCTATTGATTCTATTAGACTTGGCGTTAAGGACTTTTTGACTAAGCCTTTTGAAATTGAAACGCTAATTGAAGCAATCCATAGGGCAAAAAAAGCTAAAGAAGTGCTAACAAAAGCAAAAACTACAAAAATTCAAAAACCTGTAAAAGTAGCAGAAAATAAACAATTTATTGCAAGTTCTCCAGCACTTCAAAGCGCATTAAAGCTTGCAAATAAAGCAGCTAAAACAGATGCTTCTGTGCTTTTATTGGGAGAAAGTGGAGTAGGAAAAGAACTTTTTGCAAATTCTATCCACACAAATTCTTTAAGGGCTGATGCGCCTTTTATTGCGTTAAATATGGCAGCAATTCCTGAAAATTTGTTGGAATCTGAACTTTTTGGTTATGAAAAAGGAGCTTTTACAGATGCAACAGAGGGCAGGGCTGGGAAGTTTGAAACTGCAAATGGTGGAAGCATTTTTTTAGACGAAATTGGAGAAATGCCTATGGGGCTTCAAGCAAAGCTTTTGCGTGTATTACAAGAAAAAGAAGTGGTGCGACTTGGAAGCAGTAAGCCTATTAAAATAGATATACGCTTTATTGCAGCAACAAATGCAGATATTCAAAAGAAAATTAAAAAGGGAGAATTTAGAGAAGATTTGTTTTTTAGATTGCAAACAATCCCCATTAATATCCCGCCTTTGCGTGAGCGTGTAGAAGAGATTATTCCACTTTGTGAGTGGAAGCTACAACAAGTGGATTTGCAATATGGAATCGGAATTAAAAAATGGGGAGAAGGAGCAAAGGAGCAATTGTTGTCTTATCGTTGGCCCGGAAATATTAGAGAATTGCTATCTGTGATAGAGAGAGCAGCAATTTTATGTGAAGAAGATACGATTATGCCAGAAGATTTGTTTTTAAGCTCAAGAGAGAGCGGGGGCAAGAAAAAAATTGCAAACTTAGAAGAAGAGTTAATCTATGAGGCTCTAAAGAATTGCGACTCTGATATAGATAGTGCGGCAGAATTGTTAGGGCTTAAAAAAGATGTGTTGTTAAGTAAAATGGAGCGTTATCATATTAAATTTTAAGGAGATACAATGAGAACATATAATATTGCTGTTGTAGGTGCAACAGGTGCTGTGGGTGAAGAGATTTTTAGAATCTTAGAAGAGCGCGATTTACCGATTAATAAGCTTGTGCCATTAGCAAGTGCTAGAAGTGTAGGAAAAGAAATTAGTTTCAAAGGTGAAAATTATAAAGTCAAAGAGCTAACGCATTCTGTTTTTGATGAAGAAAATATTGAAATTGCTTTTTTTTCAGCAGGAGGAAGTGTGAGCGCGGAGTTTGCTTCAAGTGCAGCTAAAGCTGGAGCAGTAGTGATTGATAACACAAGTCATTTTAGAATGCAAAAAGATGTGCCACTTGTTGTGCCAGAGGTTAATCCTAATGATATTGTCTTATGGGAGAAAACAGGTATTATTGCTAATCCGAACTGCTCCACAATTCAAATGGTGCAAGTTCTAGCACCGCTACACGAAAAATTTGGGATTGAGCGCGTAGATGTTAGTACTTATCAAGCAGTATCAGGAGCAGGAAAGAAAGGAATGGAAGAGCTTGTCCTGCAAATGCAGAAATTCTTTGATTTTAGTCTTGAGAGTTGTGAGCCAAAGGCGTTTCCGCATAGAATTGCATTGAATCTGATTCCGCAAATAGATGTGTTTATGGATAATGACTATACAAAAGAAGAAATGAAAATGGTGAATGAAACAAATAAAATTATGCATAGTGATTTTGCAGTGAGTGCAACTTGTGTGCGTGTGCCTGTTTTGCGTAGTCATAGTGAAGCAATTACGATTAAATTTAAACAAGAAGTCAGTAAAGAGGCTGCCCAAGAAGTGCTTAAAAATGCGGAATCTGTGGTGCTTGTAGATAATCCTAGCCAAAAACAATATCCAATGCCAATGATTGCTACGGATACTGATGAAACTTATGTGGGCAGAATCCGTGTTGATAACTATGATAAAAGCATTTTACATCTTTGGTGTGTTGCAGATCAAATCCGCGTAGGAGCAGCAACAAATGCCGTTAGGATTGCGCAAAAATGGATAGGAATGCAAGAGTGATAAAATCCATTTTGTTTGTGTGTTTGGGGAATATTTGTCGCTCACCTTTAGCTGAAGGTATCGCAAGGGAATTGGCTGGTAGAATGGATTTAAAGTTAAGGATAGATTCTGCTGGAACAAGTGGTTGGCATATTGATGAGCCACCTTGTGAGCGATCCATTGCGGTTGGTAAGAAGCACAGAATTGATATTTCTTCTTTGCGCGGTAGAAGGGTTAATGTTTATAAGGATTTGGAATTTGATTTAGTTGTTGCAATGGATGGGCAAAATTACACAGATTTGAAACGTTTAGGGTTTAGAAAACTTGCTCTAATGGGGGATTTTGGTTTGCAAGGAAGAGATATACCTGATCCTTATTATTATAAAGACTTAGATGGTTTTGAAGAAGTTTATATAATGCTAGAAACAGCTATCACAGAGCTTCTAAAGAAAATAAAAACAGGTGTAATTATAGAACATTAATTTTAAACGCTTAAAGTTGGAATCTAAAATAAGATTTTGCACCAAAAGAAATGCAAGTAAAATTATAGCAATCTCCTCAAATCTTTTAACTATAAATATAATCCATTAAAAATTAAATTGAAAATTTATAGAGTAATTATTTTGAATTAAAATAATAAATTAATTGTAATTGTAATTGTAATTGTAATTGTAATATTTAAGGTTTATTATACTAAAATATTGTATATTTTTTCATAATTATTTAATGAAAAAATATACAAATATTGCAAGGAGAATAGAATGTTTTTAGGTTTATTAGAAAAGGAAGAAAAAGTAGCATTTTTGGAAATTGCATATCATTTTGCGTGGAGCAATAATGACTTTTCAGACGCAGAAAAAGAAATTATTGCGACTTATTGCTTGGAAATGCAAGTGAGTAATATTTCTTACGATGAAAGCGAGTTTAATCTCAAAAATACTTTAGCAAAGTTTAAGGATAAGACACATCAAAAAATTGTTTTGCTAGAGACTATGGCATTGGCAATGGCGGATAATATCACGACCTTAGAAGCTCTGCATAAAGGCGAAAAAGAAGTATTAGAAACAATGATTAAGGAGTTTGGCTTGAGTAATGAATTGGCTATGGTGTATGCGGATTGGACAAAGGCTATGCTAATTCTTACTGATCAGGGCAAAAATCTTATCAATCTCTAAAGTAGAAAATGGACTTTCCTTGCACAAAATGCGGTGCGTGCTGCAAAAATATTTCTGACATTAAAGAGCTAGAATCTTATGATTTAGGTAATGGCGTATGCAAACATTTAGACACGCAAAGCAATGAATGTAAAATCTATGCAAATCGCCCTTTAATATGCAGGATAGAAGCAATGCATGACAAAGTCTATGTGGGGCAATACAGCAAAGAGGACTTTTATGCACTCAATATAGAATCTTGCAAAGTTTTGCAGGAAAAAGAGAATGTAGATAAAGCGTTGAGATTATAGATTCTACATAGATAGAATCTATTTTATATATTCTAATTTTTAAGGAGGCAATATGCCATTACCATTGATACCAGTTTTACTTGGAGGAGCAGCATTGACAACTGCTGCATTTGGAGCTAAAAAGGGCTATGATGCGTATAAGGATACAAAGACAGCTGATTATTGGCACAATAGGGCAAAAGAATTGTATGATGAGACAGAATCTGATCTCAATGAAGCAAGAAAAGCAACACAAGATACTTTTGAAAAATTAGGGCAATTGCAAGCAAATATTGTTGAAAATGAGCTAACAAGCTATGCAGAGCTTATAGACAAGCTTGATATAAAAAGTAATGTAGATTTTGCAAACATTGTAGGAAAAGAAACAATAGATAAACTCGTAGAAATAAGACAATCTATCGTGTCGTTAGAGACAACGCTAGGTGCTGTTGCTGGGAGTGCTGTTGCTGGGGCTTTGGCTGGATTTGGTGCATTTGGTGGGGCTGGGTTATTAGCAACTGCTTCAACGGGGACTGCTATTAGTGCTCTAAGTGGTGTGGCTGCTACAAATGCGACTTTAGCGTGGTTTGGCGGTGGCTCTTTGGCTGCTGGTGGGTTAGGAATGGCTGGAGGGACTTTGGTGCTTAGTGGCATTGTAGTAGCTCCTGTTATCGCTGTGGCGGCTTCAGTCTTTGCAGCAAGTTCTGAAAAGAAAAAATATGATGCTTATGCGTATTATGATAGCGTGGAAGCATTGTGTGAGGCTATGAAAGGTGAAGCTTTAACACATAGGCAAATACTTGCTAAAAGTAGCGAAAAAATAGGAATCTTGGAAACAAATAGGCAAGAAATACAGGAGTTAATTGGAGAAGTAGAAAGCATTATGCGGGACAAAGGTGTAAGCATATTCATTTGGAACAAAATAGAACAAAGGGTGTTAAAAACCTTAATGCAACTCGCAGGAGTAGTTGTTACAACCATCAATGCCCCTATAATGAATGATGAAGATGAATTAACAAAACGTCTAAGAGAACATCAGGAAAAATGCAAAGAACTTATGAGTGAGATTCAAGAAAGATGGGGAGAATGAGTTTCTAAAAAGTAAGGGATTTGTAATCTCTTATAGCTTATAAAGGATAAATATGGCACAAAAAGCACTCTATGAAGAAGTGATTGATGAAATTGGCACGCAGACTTTGGCTCGCTTTGGATTAAATATCTTTAGCTTAAACACCTATGCGTCGTATGGGGCAAGTGTGCAAATGACGCTTGATACAAGCAAAGCATACAATCAACACAAGAATAATCCAGGATATTTTGGGCAAACTTATGAAGAGATTGATGTAGGTCATCAAAATATACAAGATTCTCTTTTAAACACTGGCAAGAAAACCTATACAACAGATACGCTCTATGATATTAAAAATACGCGTGAAATGCTTGCAAGCGGTAAAAAACTAGAGAATCTTAATGAGAAAGGTAGGGCAAAGATTCAGTATATTCTCACACATTATAGCGATGAAGTGAAAAATATGGATTTTGACAAGATTGGCGATTTTGCAACAAAGAATCATAATACCACAGATACAATAACCCTTGATAAAAATGGCAATGTAGTGCAATCTTCACAGCTCAAAGTCATTAAAGATACAGAAGGGTTGCTTAAAGACAGATATTTAAATGGTGATACAGCACCAGATACGCTTAAAGTGCCTTTTGATGAATATAAGACACATAAGGAAAACTTGGAAGCGATGATTGCAAAAGGAAAACAAAATCCAAATGATGAAAAAGCTGTTGCAAAAGCAGAACAAGCCAAAATCGCCCTAGAAAAGCTTAATGCAAGCAACACTTGCAATCGCCTTATGGCTGAAAATCCACGCACAACCGCAGTGCTTACTCAAAGCATAGCGGCAAGCGGACATATAGCTCAAGCAGGACTTAGCGATGCGATTGTTGTTGCTCTATCAACACTTGCAAATGGAATCATTTGGGAAGTAAAAGATATGTTGAGTGGCAAAGTGGATTCTGAAACTTCCATTATGACTAGAATCAAACGATTGTTGCAAAAGGTAAAAGAAACTTTTCAAAGTAATTTTACAAGGGGTGCTGGATTTGGTGCGATTGATGTAGTAGTTGGGATTGCAAGTCAAGTTTTTAAAAGTGTGGCTGGAAGTTTAAAGCAGCTTTGGGCAGCCATACGAACTTCTGCAAAGTCCATTTATAATGGTATATATTCTTATATAGAAGGTGAAATTAAGGATTTTAGAACGCTTACAAAAACGATTTTAAAATCTCTTTTTTCAGCATCTTGGGTTGTTGGGGTAGTAGGTTTAGAGGCACAAATGCAAACTGCATTGAGTGCTACGCCTTTAGCACCACTTGCCCCTTTTATAGCTCCTGTATTGGCTATTGTCGCAAGTGCATTTGCCGTTGTTGTTACAAGTAGAAGTATAGATATGGCAATAGATGCTCTCTTTGGTGTGTTTGCCGCAAGGAATGAGGCAAAGCTAAGGGCAGAAGAAATAGCAAATTTAGTTGTGGAAAAACTACCTGCATTAATGGAAAATAGAGAGACGCTAGAACAGCTTATTGAAGAAACACACCGCAAAAGATTAATGGCTATAGATTCTTCATTTAGAGATTATCAACTTGCCTATGCAAACAATAATGATATTGGAATCTATAATGCCCTCAATGGCATTTGTAATCTGTATGGAGAGACTTTATGCATTAAAAATATGGATGATGTCAAGCAGATATTAGAAATGCCAAATAGAACAGGAAAATTGCAGTTGTAGAGTTGGAATCTTTTTAGATTCCAACTTTTATTAAGATGAGCAGGCGGATTTTCCTGTATTAATAGGTTGAATTGCGGCATTATCAGCAAGTTTTTTAGTATTAACTTCTTCAATGAAATCCCAAAGCATTTTAGCTGCTTTTAAATATTCTTTAGCAGATTTTGAATCTGGGTGAAAATATACAATAGGTTTTCCACTATCTCCTCCCTCACGCACAACAGGTTCAATAGGGATTTGCGCTAGAACTTGTGTATTAAATGCGTTTGCAACTTCACTTGTTGTGCCTTTGCCAAAGATATCGTATTCTTCACCACAACCCGGACAAATAAAACCACTCATATTTTCTACGATTCCAGCAAGTGGGATTTTGAGTTTTGCAAACATATCTAAAGCCCTTGCTCCATCATCAAGTGCAACTTTTTGTGGAGTAGATACAGCAATACCAGCTGTTACAGGGACACTTTGAGCAAGTGTAAGTTGTGCATCACCGGTTCCTGGTGGCATATCAATCACCATAACATCAAGTTCTCCCCATAACACATCACTTAACATTTGCTCAATAGCGCGAATAATCATAGGACCACGCCAAATTAGACTTTGTCCCTCGTCATAAAGCACACCCATTGAAATCATCTCAATCCCATAAGCTTGCAAGGGGATAAGTTTTTTAAGCTTTTGATCAACCTCTGGTTTATCTTTTTCTAATCCTAACATTCTTGGCACATTTGGACCATAAATATCCGCATCAAGTAAAGCAACCTTTTTGCCTTGTTGTGCTAGAGCAATTGCTAGATTAACGCTTGTTGTGGATTTACCTACACCACCTTTTCCGCTGCTTACCATTACGAAATTTTTGATTTGCGGTGCAAGGTTTTTTGTGCTTTGTGGTTTTTGTGTTTGGGTTTGTGGCTTTGGTTGTTTGATGTCTAAATTAATCCTAGTGATTCCTTGTGTGTTAAGTTTTTGTGTGATATTTTCACGCAATTTCTCTGCAATCTCGCTTGAAGCTGATGGGATCTCTACGCGAATTGCCACAGAATCACCCTCTGTTAAAGTTTCTTTGACAAATCCAAAAGTTACAATATCCTTTTCAAAATTTGGATAAATCACTTCTTTTAAAAGATTAATTAATTGTTCTTGATTCATACGGCTTCCTTTTCTTGAGTATTTTCTATAATATCTTGTGAGATTTTGTAACTACAAAACTTTGGACCACACATTGAGCAAAACTTTGCGTCTTTAAACACTTCTTGAGGCAGGCTCTCGTCGTGGTATTCGCGTGCCCTTTCTGGATCTAAGGCAAGTTCAAATTGTTTATTCCAATCAAAATTGTAGCGTGCATTACTCATTGCATCATCTCTTAGTCTTGCATTTGTTCTGCCTCGTGCAATATCTGCTGCGTGTGCAGCGATTTTATAAGCAATAATACCTTCACGCACATCTTTTGCGTTTGGCAATCCTAAATGTTCTTTTGGTGTAACATAACAAAGCATTGCAACACCTTTCCAAGCAGCAATCGCTGCTCCCATAGCAGAAGCGATATGATCATATCCTGCGGCAATATCTGTAACAAGTGGTCCTAATACATAAAAAGGTGCTTCGTGGCAAAGCTCTTTTTGGAGCTCCACATTGCGCTCAATTTCATTTAATGGCACATGCCCAGGTCCTTCAATCATTACTTGAACATCTTTTTCCCAAGCTCTAAGTGTGAGTTCTCCTAAAACTTTAAGTTCGCCAAGCTGTGCTTCATCGCTAGAATCAGCCAAACAGCCCGGACGCAAAGAGTCTCCAAGGCTTAAAGATACATCGTATTTTTGACAAATTGCTAAAATATCATCAAAAGCTTCATAGAAAGGATTCTGCTTGTGATAATGCATCATCCACGCCGCCATTAAACTTCCGCCACGACTAACAATGCCCATTTTGCGTTTTGCAAGGCGTGGCATATGTTCTAATAAAAATCCACAATGGATTGTAAAATAGCTCACCCCTTGCTTTGCTTGTCGCTCCATAACTTCTAGCATTTTATCAATCGTTAAGGCATTAATATCGTTTTTTACATCGTGTAAAATTTGATAAATCGGCACAGTTCCAATTGGCACGCTAGAGTGTTTAATGACTGCCTCTCTAATAGAATCCAAATCGCCACCTGTGCTTAAATCCATAATTGTATCTGCTCCATATTTGATAGAAACAAGTGTTTTTTGCACTTCTTCATCAATAGAGCTTGCAAGCGCAGAACTACCTATATTAGAGTTGATTTTTGTGCGTGTTGCAACTCCAATACCCATAGGTTCTAAGTTTGTATGATTAATGTTTGCAGGTAAAATTAATCGTCCTTTGGCGATTTCTTTGCGCACAATTTCTGGATTTAAATGCTCTATGTTTGCAACATATTCCATTTCTTGTGTAATGATTCCCTTTTTAGCATAATGTAGCTGTGTGCGTATGGTGTCATTTTGACGGGATTGTACCCATTTGCTTCGCATAAATACTCCTTAATTTGCAAAATTTGGTTTTATAGTTTTTTAGATTATATTAAGGCAATAAGGTAACAAAATAAAAATAAATTTTAGCTTTTCTTTGTGTGAAATTTCATAAAATTTTAAAAACCAAACTTCTTTAAGGTTAAGTGCTTTTAAAAAATTTTATTAATGAAGAATAAAGAAAACTTAGAAAGATTTAATCGTTGAAAGAATCTAGCTAACACTTGAGGATTGTGCTAGCCTTAGACTCTTATGGTGATATTTTTCAAATGGGCGTTGTAATTATACTGAGAATTTCTCATAAAATTTTGTGATAATGTTACTTATTAAATCTTTAAATTTTGGATTCTATATTTCTTAGAATCTTAATTCTATAAAATTAATCTTCATAAAGTTCGGTGCTTAAATATCGCTCACCTGTATCACAAAGAATTGTTACAATATTTTTGCCCGGATTAGTTTTAGCGATTTCACGCGCTGCCCAAAGGTTTGCTCCACTTGAGATTCCAACTAAAACTCCTGCAGTCTTAGCAATTTCTCTAGCTTCTTTATATGCCCATTCTACATCAACTTTTAAAATTGTATCAATAAGGCTTTTTTCTAATGTATCTGGGATAAACCCTGCTCCTATTCCCTGAATCTTGTGAGGTCCGGGTGCTTCTCCGCTTAAGACTGCAGAATTTATGGGCTCTACAGCAATCACTTTTGCATTAGGATTGCGTTGTTTTAAGATAGAACCAACTCCGCTTAATGTCCCACCTGTGCCAACTGCTGAGATAAAAATATCTACTTGATTCTCTAGTGCTTCTAAAATCTCAAGTGCGGTATTTTCTCTGTGTGCTTTAGGGTTTGAAAGGTTTTGAAATTGCTGTAAAATTATAGAATTTGGCGTGTTTGTTTGAAGTTCTATAGCTTTTTCTACTGCGCCTTTCATTCCTTTTTCTTTTGGCGTTAGAACAAGTTTTGCTCCAAATGCCACCATAAGCCTTCTGCGCTCTATACTCATAGATTCTGGCATTGTAAGAATAAGTTTAATACCTTTTGCAGCGCAAACTGAAGCAAGTCCTATACCTGTGTTTCCGCTTGTTGGTTCAATAAGAATCGTTTCTTTGGTGATTGTTCCACTTTGAAGTGCATCTTCAATCATTCCTAGAGCAATTCTGTCTTTTACGGAGCTTGTAGGATTGAAAAACTCACATTTTGCAAAAATATTTGCTCCACACTCTTTGGAGAGTTTTTCTAGTTTTAGAAGTGGTGTGTTGCCGATTGCTTCGGTTATAGAATGGATAATTTTCATAAAAGAACTCCTTTTTAATTTTATTGTTAAAGATATTTAATGATTTTTTTAAAATATTGAAACTTATAATAAATTTAAAAATTTAAATTATTTTATAAATTGTAGAAAAAAAGCACATTTTTACACATTTTTTTAAAAAAGATTAAAAAATATTTATCTAATTTTATGCAAACAGGTGGATTTTTTTGTATGATTCTAAGTAAAACTAAAATACTTGCAAGGAGTTAGACAATGAGTTTCTTTGAAGAATATGATAAACAAGTGCAAGAACGCGCAAAACAAAATATTCCACCACTACCACTAACCAGAGAGCAAACACTAGAAGTGATTACGCTTTTAAAAAAGGGGGAGAGAACACAAGAGCTTATAGAATTGCTATCAAACCGCGTAAGTCCAGGAGTTGATGAAGCCGCACAAGTCAAGGCAGAGTTTTTGGATTCCATAGTAGAAGGAAAAGAAAAGATTAATGGAATCTCAAATGTAGAAGCTGTTAAGTTGCTTGGCACAATGCTTGGGGGTTACAATATTAATCCGCTTCTTAAGGCTTTAAAATCTAGCGATTCCACACTTGCAAAAGCTGCCACTGAAGCCTTAAAGCATACATTGCTTGTGTATGATGCGTTTAATGAGGTTGTAGAGATTTCTAAGAGTAATGTTTATGCTAAAGAAGTTTTGGAGTCTTGGGCAAATGCGGAGTGGTTTTTAAGTAAGCCTGCTTTAGAAGAGAAAATCACAGCAGTTGTTTTTAAGATTGATGGCGAAACTAACACAGATGATTTAAGTCCAGCTGGAGATGCTTTTACAAGAAGTGATATTCCGCTTCACGCTCAAGCAATGCTAAAGGCTAGAACGCAAAATGCTTTTGAGAGAATTGCGAAACTTAAAGAAAAAGGTTATCCGCTTGTTTATGTGGGAGATGTTGTGGGGACGGGTAGTTCTAGAAAATCTGCGTGTAACTCTCTTGTATGGCATATGGGGCGTGAGATTCCATATATTCCTAATAAAAAGGCTGGAGGATTAGTGATTGGTGGCGTGATTGCTCCAATTTTCTTTAATACTTGTGAAGATAGTGGTTGTTTGCCGATTGTTGCACCAGTTACCGAACTAAATGAAGGCGATGTAATTGAGATTTATCCTTTTAAGGGAGAGATTTGCAAAAATGGAGCTATCGTTTCTAGGTTTGATTTAAAACCTAACACAATGGCAGATGAAATCCGTGCTGGTGGTCGTATTAATTTGATTATTGGGCGCGGGCTAACCACAAAGGCTAGAGAAGTGCTAAATTTACCAAAAGAGGAGATTTTTGCCAAACCTGCACAGCCAAACTCTAGCGCAAAAGGCTTTACTTTAGCGCAAAAAATGGTAGGGCGTGCTTGTGGAGTGGATGGGATTTTGCCCGGAACTTATTGCGAGCCACGCGTTAGCACTGTTGGAAGTCAAGATACCACAGGAGCAATGACGAGAGATGAAGTAAAAGAGTTAGCTTCTCTTGGTTTTAGTGCGGATTTTGTACTTCAAAGCTTCTGTCATACTGCTGCTTATCCAAAGCCTGCTGATGTTAAATTGCATGCGACTTTGCCACAATTTATGAGTAGTCGTGGTGGAGTTGCCTTGCGTCCGGGAGATGGAGTGATTCATTCTTGGTTAAATCGTATGGTTTTGCCTGATGCTGTTGGCACAGGTGGGGATTCTCATACAAGATTCCCTATTGGAATTAGCTTTCCAGCAGGTAGTGGGCTAGTAGCTTTTGCTGCAGTTACGGGTTCTATGCCACTTGATATGCCAGAATCTGTGCTTGTGCGTTTTAGCGGTAAGTTGCAACCGGGTATTACACTTAGAGATTTGGTTAATGCGATTCCATATTATGCAATTAAACAAGGCTTGCTAACGGTTGAAAAAAAAGGAAAGAAAAATATTTTTAGTGGTAGAATTTTAGAGATTGAAGGCTTACCAGATTTGAAAGTGGAACAAGCGTTTGAGCTAAGTGATGCGAGCGCAGAGAGAAGTGCGGCAGCTTGTAGTGTTGCACTTAATAAAGAACCAATTATTGAGTATTTAAAATCCAATATTACATTGATTAATGCAATGATAGAAGCTGGGTATCAAGACGCAAAAACTTTACAAAGAAGAGCGCGAAAAATGCAAGAATGGATTGATAATCCTGTGTTATTAAAAGCAGATTCTAATGCGGAGTATGCAGCAGTGATTGAGATTGATCTTAATGAAGTTACAGAACCGATTCTTGCTTGCCCAAATGACCCTGATGATGTGGCAACGCTTAGTGAAATTTTAGGTGATTCTAAACGTCCACATAGAGTCGATGAAGTGTTTGTCGGAAGCTGTATGACAAATATTGGGCATTATCGCGCACTTGGTGAGGTTTTGCGTGGAGAGGGAATGGTGCCTACAACGCTTTGGGTAGCACCGCCTACAAAAATGGACGCAAAACAACTTACAGATGAAGGTTATTATTCTCTCTTTGGGGCTGCTGGAGCTAGAATTGAGATTCCGGGTTGTAGCTTGTGTATGGGGAATCAAGCGCGTGTTAGGGATAATGCGGTAGTATTTTCAACTTCTACAAGAAACTTTGATAATCGTATGGGTAAAGGAGCGCAAGTGTATCTTGGAAGTGCAGAGCTTGCAGCAGCGTGTGCTTTGCTGGGAAAAATTCCAAGCAAACAAGAGTATTTAGAGTTAATCCCTAAAAAGATTGAAGGTAAGGAGTCGCAAATCTATCGTTACTTAAATTTTAATCTTTTACAAGATTATACACTTTAAAAGCCTTAAAGGAATCCCTTTTGGGCTAAGTGTTACAAAATTTCTCATTTTGGTTAAATTTATTTTTTCTTTATATTATAATATCTAAAATCATACTTTTATTAATATTTTTACAAGTAAGACGCTTATAAAATCAGGCGTGATTATTTGACGATTAAATTTTGTATTAAGGAGTTTTTATGAAGCGATTTTTTGTATCGTTATCTACGCTTGTTGTTGTCTCTGCATTAACACTAAATGCAGCGGGTTCTAGTTTGCTTCAAAATGCAAAAGATAATGGGCTTGCTCCATTGCCCAGTAATCAAAGTGAAGTTGAAGCAATTTTTAAAGAAATGAATTTAAAATTCACTCCTTTTTCTGAAGAAAAAGTAGAGCTTGGGAAAAAATTGTATTTTGAACCGCGTCTCTCTAAAAGTGGTCTAATCTCCTGTAACACCTGTCATAACTTAGGTATGGGTGGAGCAGACGGTATCTCAGCTGCTGTTGGACATAAATGGACGGCAAACCCTAGTCATTTAAATTCACCAACAGTTTATAACTCTGTATTAAATCAAGTGCAGTTTTGGGACGGACGCGCTGCAACATTAGCAGATCAAGCAAAAGGTCCAATTGAAGCAGAGCCAGAAATGGCAACACCTGCAAAACTTGCGGTAGAAAAAATTTCTTCTATGCCAGAATATAAAGCAGAGTTTGAAAAGATTTATGGAAAAAAAGGCTTAACATTTGATAATATTGCTGATGCAATTGCAACTTTTGAGCGCACTTTAATCACCCCTTCACGCTATGATGCTTTCTTAAAAGGAGATGAGAAAGCTTTAAGCAAAGAAGAGAAAAAAGGTTTAGAAGTGTTTATGGATAAAGGCTGCACAACTTGCCATTCAGGTCCAAATCTTGGTGGAACAATGCAAGCATTTGAAGTGGTTAATAAATATAAATTCGCAAATGTTGGAAACTTTAAGGGGGATGTTAATGGTATGGTAAAAACTCCAACATTGCGTAATGTTGCTGAAACTGCCCCATATTTTCATAATGGAGCAGTTTGGAGTTTAACAGATGCAATTAAAGAAATGGGGAGCATACAATTGGGTATTAAGATTTCTGATAAAGAAGCAAAGCAAATTGCAACTTTCTTAAATGCTTTAACAGGTGAAAAGCCAAAAATTGTATATCCACAACTTCCAGCTTCTACCGAAAAAACACCAAAACCAGAACTTTAAGGTTTTCTTTTAAAAGGATTTCATTTGTTGGAATCCTTTTGATGCTTTTGTGTTTTTTAGATTCCAATTTTTTACGCTTTTATTTTATTGTTAAATTTAATAATTTTTGTGTGTTGTTTAAAGAATTTATCAATTAAGTTGTGAAAGTCTTAATAAAAATTGCATTATTTTCAGATTATATTGCTATAATTTCAAAATTTTATTAACAAGCAAGGATAATCAATGGAACAATCTGTTGCCAATATTTTAAATAATTATGTTCCGATGGTGCAGCGCTATCAATCACAATTTTCATCATTAAACACTTTATTAAGTAAAACAACTTTAACAGGAAAAATCAGTTCTCTTGATATTGCTGAAAATTTATTTGACTATATGGAGAAAACACAAGAAAAATTTGAAAATCTTCAAGATGAGTTAATTCATACAATTATGGAGCAGAATTTTTATAATGCCTATGAAGAAGCATTGACCTCTGCAAGATTAATTGGCAGTGCGATTGGGAATTTCATTAGGGGCTGCCATGAAAGCATTTCAGAACTTTCTAAGGATAAGAGTTTGCATAATTTTGCCGTAGATTTTGTCAATGCTTTAGAGAAGGAAAGTGCAAGTGAATCTTTAGAAAGAATTTTAAATATTTTACAAAATTTTGGTAAAAACTCTCAAGAGGCTTATAAAGATATTTTTCTATTTGGTAATGATGGGGCTTTAATTAAAGGTTTAAACTATGTAGGAGAACAAGAATATAACAGAAAAACAAAGCTTCCTTATGTGCTAGAAGCTAGCAAAATGGAATCTTACGCGGAATATTGTCAAAAAACAGATTTTTATAATGTGGTAGAAGATATTCAAGATGATAAGTTAGAATTGTTTTTTGTAGTTCCATTGCGTGCAAACAAGGAGTCTGCAGTTTGTATGACAGCAGTGTTTGTTATGAATATCCAAGAAAAAGTCAAGGCAATTTTGGGACAATTCCCCTATCGCTTGCCACAAGCAAATTTGGTTGTAATGAACACAAAAGAACATATCGTGTTTTCAGATAATGTGCGCACATTTCCTATTGGACAGATTTTAGCATTAAACAAGCATAAGGAACATACATTTTTAGAAAATCGTTCTAAAACTTGTATGGTAGCAATTAGCGAGATAAATGGGCTAGATCATTTAGAAAGCGTAATAAAAACTTGTAGTGTTTGTAGAATCGTTCCTTTGTATGTTGCATTTGATACAAAACGCCAAACAAAAAGAGAAATTGATGATTTTTTATTGGAAGATTCTTTATTGATTACCGAAGATCTTGATCGTGTGATTGCTGAAGGTGAGAATATTAATGAAGAACTTGGTGATGTTGTGATTAATGGTGAGATTATTGCTTCAAAAAGTCATTCTTATGCTTTAAATCCGATTCTTAATAATATTAGAATTTTAAGCGAAGAAATGAATACACTATGTCTTCAATCTACAGGTGAATTGCAAAAAGGGATTTATAGTGCGCTTTTTAATATTGTAGAGTATTATTCTAAGTCTCTTGTTTTTACTACAGATAGACTTTTTGCAAAGGCAATTAGAGATGTAGATCAAATTAGTGAAAATACAGAGTTTGCGGAATATCTTAGTAAAGTTGGACAAGAAGGAGTTTTGGATACTGAAGTTAAGGCTTCTTTGGCGTCTTTGGAGAAAGATTTTTCTAGTTTTTATAATGTGGTGCTTTTTGATAAAGAAGGTGCGATTTTGTTAAATGGACTTGATGATAATACAATCAATCAAAAGAAAATTAACTTCTGTGGTACAACAAGTTCAAGTGATGTGATTGTTTCTGGTTTTGAATCTTCATTTTTATACAATGATAAACCAACAATGCTAATGTATCGGTATTTAAAAGATTCTACACATCATTTAGTAGGAGGGCTTGTTTTTGTGCTAGATTTTGTTAAGATACAAGATACTTTAAATCAGGTTTTGTCAAATGATTCTAAAATCCTTTCACAAGATAGTGAGATTTTTAGTGTTGTGTTTGATGATAATAAAAATGTTTTGGCTACAACAAAGAGTGATTTGAACTTCGATGAATTTTTACATAATGATGTGGTTGATTTTAAAAATCTTAAGAAGATGAGCCAAATTTTAAAAATTGGACAAAAATACTATCTTGTTTGTAGTGATATTTGTCAACAAGGTATCTTTACGGAATACACACGTAAAGCTTTGCACTCCGTAATTTTTGTTGCAGTTAAAGAAGAAAAATTAGATTAAAAGTTAGAATTTAATTTTCTTTTAAAAATGCGTCAAATTTCTCTTGCAGATATAAAGGCTGATAGGATTGCTTCGCTTTTCTTAAGCCTTCAATCCCTAAATCTTCTTCGCGATTAACAAGCTTATAATTGCTCCAAGCGTTTGCCAAAAACTCTCTATTGATTGCTTGATATGCTCCTTGAAACTCAATATCTGCTTTTTCAATGTGGATAACAATTGTGTCTTTGTTTAAAGGTTCTCCAAAGCTAAATGCGATGATTTTTCCATCGACACGCAAGATTCCACCCTGAAAGTCAAGGTTTTCAAACTCTTTTAAGGATTCTATAATTCCAACATATTCATTGCGCAATCCATCATTTGCATCATCACTGATTTTTCCAAACCAAGCCTGATAGGTGCTTATAAGTTCATTAACATTTTGTGGATTTAGTGCTTCATAACTGAAAGAATAGCGTTCCACAAAACGATTTAGATGTGTTTTTTTCTTGTGATATTTTTTGCCTTTGAGTTCAATAAGTTCTGGAATAGAGTAGATGTAATCGCTTCTATCTTCTCTGTAAAAAAAATCAAATGTGTTTGGCATAAGTGTTTCTAGCTCTTCTTTATCTGCTTGGCTTAATGAGTGAATGGAGAATTTTAATCCCTTGCCCTTGCAGGATTCCATAATTTGTAATATCGTCTGTTTTTTTGAGTCTAAATTGTTATTTTTATGAATAGGATAGAAGATGAAGGGATTTTGATCTGGATATTGTGTTTTAATTACAAGACAATCGTTTAAAATCATATAACTAATATGTCTTGCATAGTGCCAAAGGTAAAGATTAGTGAAAGTAAGATCTGAAACTAAAATTTGATGTGAAGTAAAAAAACTTGTCAATAATTTCTTATCTTCAATATCAATCGGTTTCCATTGCATAAAAACTCCTCCAAAAAAAGAGAAATTTTAACTCAAAACTTTAAAAAGATAAATTAAGTTTGGATACTTTTTCTTCTTTGGGGAGAAAATTTTTGGTTTGTTTGAGTTTTTTCATTTCAACGCCTAGCCTATCTTTTTGAGCTTTTGCGTATTCTGTGATTTGCTCCATAATTGCTAGAGCTTCAAACATTTCATCGCGTGTTTTTAGGATTGGTAGATTATCTAATAATTCACTCATTTTGTTGTCGTTTTTGTTTAGATACGCTACTTTTAGTTCGTTAAGCCAATTCATGATTTACCTCTTTCCAAGCTTCTAGCAAGCCTTTTGTTACTTTGATTACAATATCAATTTTTTCTTTACTATTTTCCATATTTGCTTGTGTTAAAAGCTTGATTTGGTGCGTGTAAAGTCCCGTCAAATAATGCGCAACCTGTCCGCCTTTCTCATAATCTAGTGAGTTTAATAACTCTACAAAAATATCTGTGGTGCGATTAATATAATAAATCTTTTTTTCAATATCTTGTGAGTCAATGCAACGCTTCGCCATCGAAGCAAAGCGCAAAATTCCTTCATACAGCATTTCTACAAGTCTTGCAGGAGATTCCACTGCAACAGAGTTTTGTTGATATGAGTTATAAGCTAAATTCCCCTTCATTATTTAAGCCTTTATGAATTCATAGATTGTTGAATCATTTGTGTAACAACTTGTGATTGTTGCTGTGTTTTTGCGATTAACTGATCATATGCAGACCACTTAGAAGCCATAGTTTCATAGCGCAAATCAATGCTTTCTTGAGTAGAAGTTTTGTCCTTATCTAAAGTCTTTTGTTCATCAATAAGCTTGGATTCTAAAATTTTAAGTGTGGATTTATCTCCTGTGATTAATCCATCCATTGTGTTGCGTAATTTTGTAAAGACTCCATCTATTTCTACACTTTCCCCTTTGATAGTGCTTGTAGAACTTCTAAAGAAAGAGATTGCTGTATCTGGATCTTCCTTATAGGCGGTTTCAAACTTGCTTTTGTCAAATTTCAATGTGCCATCTTCGTTCATATAAAGCCCATAACCTACAAGGTTTTTCCCATTAGCGTCATTAGAAGTAATTAGAGTATTGATTTGACGCACAATGCTTCTAATCTCGCTATTTCCATTAAATACACCAGCAATTTCTGTTTCTTCATCATATTTAACAAGCTCTTGGATTTTGTTATACATTTCGTTGTAACTTTCTACAAGTGCTTCCATTGCTTCTGAAATTCCTTCATCGTTCCTTGAAACGCGCACGGTAACTTCTTTATCCTTTTCTGTAACTGCTGTAAGCTCTAAGGATAATCCAGAAACGACATCATCAATATTGTTTTTATCGCGTTCAATTTTGATTCCATTGTAAGTAAATTCAGCATTTTGTCCTTTTTGAATATTTGTGATTTTCATTTCGCTTAAGAAACTTTGAGAAGAAGTAAATGTCCCAGATTTTAGACCAATAGCATCTAAAATTTCTGCTTTTTCTTTATCGTCTTTGCCTTCTGCTCCGATTTTAACTTCTTTGCCACCTTTGCTATTTAAGATAAGTTTGCCATTTTCTACTTTAGCTTCAACTTGGTTTTGAAGTTTTGAATTTTTATTGATTGCATCTGCTATTGCCTTAGCATTTTCTTCGCTTGTTGCGCCTACTTTACCAATGGTGCTTAAATCAATCTTTTCACCATTAATAGTAATTGTTCCTTTTAACTCACCGCCCGCTACACTTTTACTTCCGGTGATTAAATCTTTTGTCCCAGTTTCTTTTTTAGTAAATCCTAAGTCTGTGTCTGTTTCGCTTACACCATCTGTTGCTTGCACTTTAGCATTGACTACGTTCACTTTGATAGGATTTCCGGTTGAGTCATTAAATAACAAGCCTTTTCCGCTATTGTTTAAGTCAATTGTGATTTCACCTTTATCAACCTTATCTTTTAAGTCTTTATTTTGTGGCTTTTCCAACTCTTTATTGATTGCATCTAACATTAGTTTTGCATTGTCTTTTGCCTCATTGCCAAACTTACTGCCAATTTGACTTAAATCTACAGAAAGTTTTTTACCGCCAATTTCAACTTCAAGTGTTCCTTGTGTGATTTTGCCGCCCGGAGCTGCAGCACTCTCTAATGTGCTTCCAAAGTAGATTTTATTGTTTTTTCCAGAGTCTTTACTTTGGATCATAAGACGGTAAGGATTATCTCCGCCTGTTTTCATAATAATTCCAGAAACTTTACCGCCTGTTGCGTCGGTGATACTTTGAGAAACTTCAGAAAGTGTTGCGCCTGCTTTTACATCAATGCTGTAATTTGTGCCATCGTGATAAAAGTCAATTGTTGTATTTTTGTTGCTAAATACAGCATCTCTTGATGCAAACTGCATTCCTAGTTGATTGACATCATTTTGGGCAAGTTGATTAACATTAATTTTAATATCTTGGATTGCTAAACCTTCTCCAGCAGTTGCTTTAACACCATTTCCTTCCACAGAAGTATTGCGTTGCTGATAAGTGCTATAATCAGAAAGTTTTTTAAAACTAGAATTTAATGAAGTCATCATTGTCATAAGCGAAGTAAGCTCTGTTTGTTGCTTCATATTTGCTTCTATTTTTTTAGCGATTGGATCAATTCTCCATTTCACTTCTTGGTCTTTCATTTGGTTAATAACATCCCAGCTTAAGTTACTTCCAATTCCTAAAACAGCCATAGAACCTAAAGCCATAACAATCTCCTTATAAAATTATGCTTGTTTGTTAAAGATAATCCCAACAACTTCTTTCATTTTTGCCATTAACTCCATTGCTTCATCGCTTGGAATCTTTCTAATGACGCGATTGGTATCACGCTCACTTACAGTTACATAAAGTCCTTCAATATCTTCACTAAAACCAAATGTAACATTTGTATTTAGCGGATTTAATTCTTTATTTAGCTGTTGCGCAAGCTCATTTAGCTTTTCTTTTTGCTCTTGTATTTTCTGCTCTTCATTTATGCTTTCCATTTCTTTTTGGATTGCCTGTGTTTTTGTAGGAGCTTGCATTTCATTTTTATGCTGTTGAGAATACATAGCACTGCTCTTAGTGCTAGCAATATTCGTTCCAAGTTCATTTACATTCATATTGCCTCCTTGCAAAGAATTATTAATCTGTGTAGTATATCGGATATTTTATTTAAAAGATAAGAGTTTTTGTAAAATTTTAGATATTTTTTGTGCTAATAAGTTCAAGTGGATCAATATGCTTGTCTTTAAGAGTTACTTCAAACTTTAGTGCGTTTTCTACGCGTCCTATGGTGTAGCCCTTTTTTACAGAGCGTCCGGGCTTGATTGTGGGGGCAATCTTGTCAAGTTGAGCGTAAATGGTGTGCATATTATTTTTGTGTTCAATGATGACAACGCGCTTTAAAATTGGCGTATCTTTAGCAAACACAACTTTGCCATCAAGCACGCTTTTGACTTTGTCATCACCTTTTGGAGTAAGTGTTACAGACTCATTGAAAACTTTCATTTTATAGACAGGATCAAAATAAGGTCCAAAGCGTTTTTCAATGGCAAAATTATCTAGTGGAGCAATAGTTTTTGTGCCTTTATATTTTGTGGTGCTAATATCGTGATAAGAGTTTGCCACTTGCCGCACATCAAAGCCATCAGAAGATTTAATGGGTTCTTTTGTGGATGGCTTGGTGGCTGATTTTGGTTGTGAGGCTGGCATTGTGCCTTTGGTTTTATCATTTGTGTGAGCGGTTTTGGATTCCAACTTTTGCTTGGATTGTTCTTGTGCTAGGCGTTTTTCTTCTTCTAGGGCTTTTTTGCGCTTCGCTTCTTCTTGGTTTTTTAAGATGTTAAGATTGACTAGAATATCTTGCACTGCATCACGCTCTTTGACAATTTTTTGAAGCTCGTTGTTGTATTTTGTAATTTCTTTTTGATAGTTTGCAATTAGTGTTGTTTGCTTGTTTTGAAGCTCTTTTAAATTTTTGCGCTTTTTGTTTTCTGTGTCAATAAATTTTTTTAGTATAGTGATTTCATTTTGGAGGTTTTGAAGTGTAGCAATTGTTTGGCTTTGTTTAATACTTAGTTCTTTTAAATGAGATTTTGTAGCATCACTTAGGGTTCTAAAGCTTTCTTCTGTAATTAAATCTTGGATAGATTCTGGCTGAAAATCGTTTAGCAAAATCACAAAAGAGATGTCTTTTAAGATTAAATTTGTAATTTCTGCTTCAATTTTTTTGCGTGTTTGAAACAGAGAGTCTTGGTTGCTTGATAGACTTTTAATGAGTGCTTGTTTGTTTTCATACTCTTTTTGATTTTTGGCAATGTTTTCTTCACTTAAGAGAATAATTTGTTCTAAATCTTTGCTTTCTTTTTCTTGTTTGTTGATTGCGTCGCCTAGTTCTTGGAGTTTGGCGTTAATTTGCGCTTCTTTTTTCTTTTTGTTTTCTAATGTGGTTTGGTTTTGTGAGATTTTTTTGCGAAGATCTGTTTGAGCGTTTAGAAGTAAAAAACAAAAGCACAAAAACACAAAAGCACGCATTTAATATCCTAGTCTTTTTGTTGTAAGCTTACAATCCATACGGAGATTAAAGAGAGTGTAAGTCCGGTGAGTAGCAAAACAATAGAATCTAAAATGGGAGAGAAAATCTCTGGATTTAACCCTAATTCTTGAAAGAAGATTAACAAAGAGGGATTTTGAGAAATATAAAATAAGCCCCCCGCAACAATGAGAGTTGCTAGGATTGCATCTATGCAGGCTAGGCGAAATAACACTTGAGAACGCATCCATAAAGGCGCGCCAAAGAGTGTCATAATCTCCATACGCTCTAGGTGTTGAAATTTCCAAATTTCAATTTGTTTGAACATTAAAAGTAGGCTAATTAACGCAATTAGGCTTGAGAAAATCATAATGCTACCATTAATGATTAATAGAAGTTGATAGATTTGATTATGGCTTTTAGTGAAAGTTTCAATTCGCACGATTTCATCAAAGTTTTCTAGTGTTTTTTGGATAGCAATTAAGCGTGAATTGCTAGGATAGGTGTTTAGTGTTAAAGAATAAAAATATGGTAAGGATTTTTTAAGCAAGATAAGATTTGCTTGACTGATGTTGTTTTTTAGGCGTTCCAAGACAATTTGTGCGTCAATTTGATTTAGGGATTGCGCTTCTGTGATTTTGTCGCGTAAGGTTTGTAGGGATAATTCTTTTTTGCTGGCTAAAATGATTGCATAATTTTTCCCAAGTTTGCTTTCATAGTCGTTTAATGTGCGATTTACCAATAAAATACTCTCTAATGCAAAGAGTAAAGCAACAAGTGGAATAATTAAACTTAAGTGATTTTTAAGAGAGTTCATAAATTATCCCCTCTTCAATATGAAAATGTCTATAATTAATCCCTAATGTTTCTGGGATTCTGTGTGTTACAACAACTACGGTGATTCCTAATTGTAAATTAACTCCCCTTAAGAGATTCCATATCACCTCAGAAGAATAATCATCTAAGTTCCCTGTGGGTTCATCTGCTAGAATTAAAAGAGGATTATGTGCTAAAGCGCGCGCCATTGCCACACGCTGTTGCTCTCCACCGCTTAATTCCATTGGATATTTATTTCCTTTGTGAGAGAGTTTAATATGTGCTAAAAGCCTATCAGTTTGAGCTTGGCAGGATTCTTTAGTAAAGCCTCCTATAACCATAGGTAGCATTACATTTTTTTCTACATTAAAATCTTTAATTAGCTTATAGTCTTGAAAGATAATCCCTAAATGACGGCGCAAGATTTCTATATTTTTTTTGCTTGCCTTAAACATTTCTACGCCACATACTTCAAGCGAACCACTTTTTAAAGATAAATCTCCATACATTGAGCGTAAAAGTGTGCTTTTGCCACTTCCGCTAGGTCCGCTTACAAAAACAAATTCTTTAGGATAAATGCTAAAGTTTGCATTTTTGATAATGATTTCATTTTTATAGCCTAGGTTGATATTACTTGCTTGAATAATAGGATTCATAAGGATTCCTTAAAACTTTCAGTAATGCACGCATTTAAAAGATTGTGCGCTTTGTGATTGATTGTTGTTGGTAAAGGATTGTTTTTAAAATAATATAAATTAGAATCTTGTAAAACATAGCGTGTTTCTGGGTAGTTAAAATCTCCAAAAGCAACGCGCAATAGGCTGTTCTTTCTACCAAAAAATAAGTCTTCAAGATGTAAAAAGTAATTGTTTTGGATTATTTTTTTAGCATTAAAATGCCTTGGTAAAAGCGTAGAATCAAACGAAAAATTAAAATCTAGCATTTGATCTTTAGAGGTCTGAAGCGCAAAACATTCAAGATTGTAAATGTCTTTTTCTTCTCTTAGCCATCTTGCTTCATATTTGCTTACAATAGCTTCTTGTGTATTGATAAATGATTCTGTTTGAAAAGAATCTTTAAATTTTTGCATTAAATCTTCTGCAAAAGTGAAGTATTCTAAGCTATCGGTGCGTAATTGTAAATGCCCATTTTGCTTTAAGACTCTAGCGCATTGCGCAACAAAGGATTGGCTAAAGATTCTACGATGTGGCTTTTTATCCCAAGGGACTGGGAAATGCACAAAGATTTTATGAAGTGTATTTGAGGGGAGCAGTTCTAAAAAAATGCGCGCATCAAATGCGAGAATTAGGAGATTATCCAAATTTTGGATTCCAACTTGGCGTGCAACTTGTTCTAATGACGGGTAGTGGATTTCAAGTCCGATATGCAGGATGTTAGGATATTTCTTTGCATTATAAAGTAAATGTCTCCCACTTCCAAAACCTATTTCTAGCCAAACCTCTTTAAAGTTTTGTTTGGATTTTTCGCAAGTTTTAGCAAAGAGTGCTTGAAAGTCTAAAAAATCATTGATTTCTTTGATAAAAGGGAGTTTGTGTTCTGGGGTGATTGTGCGGCGGTTTAAATTATGCGTTAAAATAGAATCTTGCATTTGCATAAGAATTTCAAGTGCGTTTTTGATAATCTCAATAGGGGCTATGCGTGAGTATTTATCAAATCGCACAAGAGTTTCTTGCTTATTTTTTTTGATTTCTAAAAAAAAATCTTTTGTTTGGGAGTTGTTTTTAGGTGTAAAACGCACTTGCAATAGAGAGAAACTTGGGTGATTTTTAGAAGTAAAAAATTCTAAAAACTCAAACTCCCCAGCGTTATGTATGACTTTACATGGGAGATTTGGAAGTGTTAAATTTGGCGTTTTGAAATGTGGCATATTATTTTGGTAAGGATAAGGTAACTTCTTCAGAAGGTTTGGATTCCAACCCATTTTCATCAATAGCACTTACGCGATAATAATATTTTTCTCCTGCTTTTATTTCTCTATCTATAAATTCTGCAGTTAAGACTTTATTATAGCGCAAGGTTTCTCCAAAAAATAAGGAATCCTTTTTATATACAATGTATTCTTTTGCGCGATCATCAGTTGGAGTCCATCTAAGCACAACAGATCCATTTTCAATGCGCGCATAAGTAATGCTTGGTGCGCTTGGAATTGCAAGTGTTGCACCAGTAATGGGACTGCTTTCAAGACTATCAATCCCATCTTTATCTGTAGCGATGATTTTGTATTGATAACGCTCCCCATCTTTATTGATGACATCTTGGTAAATGTTTGTATTGCTAGGGATTGTAGCAATAGTGCTAAATAAGCTAGAAATAAAAGAAGAGCGCAAAATCTTATAAGAAACAACTTCTTGATTTGGGTGTAAATCCCAGCTTAGAGTGATTTGTTTTGGCTTGTCAAGTGTGGCTTGAAAACCAGTGATAGGCACAGGCTTTGGCTTAGTTGTGGCACTAACAGGAGAAGATGGGATAGACAAAGAATTTTTTGCATTATAAGCTAAAACTTGATAAGTATAAGTTGTTTCATCTTCTAGCTTTGTGTCTAAAAATTCTACAAGTAAGCGACTTTTTATATTGCCAACTTCTTTCCATTCTCCATTTTTATCTTTGCGCTGCACAATATAGCCTACAACGCGTGGATCTTGGTGCGGACTCCAAATAATTTTTACTTTGCGTGGATAGTTGCTAATCGCTTCTGCATAGGTTACTGCTGCAATAGAAAGTGTTGTTGCACTTACTGCTGGAGAATAAGAAGAAACATTGTGGTCTTTATCAAATGTTGTAAAGTGATAAATGTATGTTGTGCCTGCTTTTAGATCATTATCTGCATAATGTGTGTTAAAGCGTGATTCTAGTGTTGCAATCTTTTTAAAATCTGTTTGGTTGGCTTCTTTGCGATAAATATAATATCCCATTACGCTTGGATCTTGCACGAGTTTCCATTCAAAAGCAATAGTATTAACATCACTTAAAGCTCTAATATCACTTGGCGGGTTAATGTTGTTATTAATTGTTGAGTTTGTGTTAAAAACCGCGCTACTACAACCGCTAAAAAACAAAAACAATAAGCCCAAGATTCCGCTTAAAACATTTAAAAAAGATCTTTTGTGCATCATAAATCCTGTGAGTTTTGGGTTTAAAGGTGTCAATTTTAGCATAAAATATAAAAAAATTGCATTAAATTGCGTGAAATTCTTGTTTGTAAATTTGTGAGAGTGGGATTTCAAAAAGGTTTGGATTTTTTGGATTTTGATAGATTGATAAATTAAAATGTGTATGGAGAAATTCTTGCATATCTTGTGGGATAGGTGCATAAAACTCCAAAGGTTTTTGTGTTTTTGGATGTAAAAGATGTAAAAAATGTGCGTGAAGCAGGATTCTGCCTGTGTAATTTCCCTTGTAACCATAAAATCCATCACCTAAAATTTGGCGATTCATTGCGTTTAAATGCACGCGGATTTGGTGGGTTCTGCCTGTAAAAAGCTTCGCTCCTATTAAAGTTGGAATCTCTTTTGGTGGGTTCTTGCTAGAAAAGTTGGAATCTAAAAAAGTTGGGATAGCAAAAAAGGCTGTTTTGGCGGTTTTTGCATTGGGGTGATTTGCAGATGTGGTAATATATTTTAAGCGATGTTTTGGGTGTCGCATTATAGGGGTTTGTGTGATTTGAGATTCCTTTAAAGGTTGATTTATCACACAAAGATAGTAGCGCCCCATTTCTCTAGTTTTAATTTGCGCGCTTAAGTGTTCGTGTGTGGCGTTGTTTTTGGCAATGACAATTGCGCCACTTGTATTTTTATCAAGTCTATGCACGATACCTAAACGATAAGAATCGCCAAGATTTGAGAGTGCAAATCCTTTATGTTTTAAATAATCTACAAGAGTAAATTGTGTGTCCTTTTCATCGGTTCTATGCACAATTAAATTTGCAGGTTTGTTTAGGATTAAAAGGTCAGAATCTTCGTATAAAATAGGGATATTTAGGTTTTTAAAATGTTCTAAGTTGGAATCCTTTTTGGATTCTAATTTAGAAATTAGCGTAAGAGTGTCGTTGGTGTCTAATAGGATTCCGTATTTTTTAATAGGCTTGGAGTTTAAAAGAATTCTTTGAGTTTCTATGAGATTTTGAGCTTTGGAGCGTGAGATATTTAAGGTTTGAGAGAGAAAAATATCAGCACGGACCCCTTTGTTTGAGATTGTAAAAGTTTTTAAATTTTGTGGATTTTGACTAAAATCTTGTTGCATAGGTGTTTCTTTGTGTTAAAATTCTAAAATATTTTCAAAATTAAGGTTTATTTTTGTTTGGCTTTAACCGCAAGATTCTAGCATATTTTGATTTTACACTCCCTTTATTAGTTGCTCCTATTATTTTGCTTTCTTGGTATCTAATCAATGAAAATAATGTATTTTTGGGCAATAAAGTATTGATTTATGTTTTTGTGGGATTATTAGTTTTTGTTACCGTGTTTTTAATACCTGTGCGTAAAATGTCGGTGTTGATTATCGGGTTTTACTGGATAAACATTTTGTTGCTTGTGGCAGTAGAGCTCTTTGGGGATACGCGTTTGGGAGCACAAAGATGGCTTGAAATTCCTTTTGTGCATTTTACTTTTCAGCCTTCAGAGACGATGAAGCCTGCACTCATTTTAATGATGGCATATTTAATAAACAAAAACCCACCTAAAAAAAATGGTTATAAATTGCTAGATTTTTTAAAGCTTTCTTTTTTTGTGTTGTTGCCCTTTGTGCTTGTGCTAAAGCAACCAGATTTAGGGACAGCTTTAGTGTTATTGTTAATGAGTTTTGGGATGCTGTTTTTAATTGGTGTGAATTATAAAATTTGGCTCACCTTGCTTGTGGGAATGATGTTTTTATCTCCTATTTTATATGCAAATTTACATGATTATCAAAAAAAGCGGATTATGGATTTTGTGTTAAAAGATCCAGATTATCAAGTCAAACAATCTATTATCGCCATTGGCTCTGGTGGGCTATATGGTAAAGAGAAAGAAGAAGCAACACAAGCAGCGTATAAGTTTTTGCCTATTGCAACAAGTGATTTTATTTTTCCTTATTTTGTGGAGAGATTTGGTTTTATGGGAGTTGTTGGACTTTTTATTCTTTATGGTGCATTGATTTTTCATATTTTTTCAATGAGTAAAACAGATGAAAAAGATTATTTTTTGAAGGTTGTATCTTATTGTGTTGGATTGCTTGTGTTTATTTATTCAGGTGTAAATATTGCAATGACGATTGGTTTAGCTCCTGTAGTTGGGATTCCATTGCCTTTATTTAGTTATGGTGGGAGCAGTTTTATTACTTTTGTGATTTTATTTGCTATCCTTGAAAACCTGCTTGCCTTTAGATATAAATTTGTGTATAATCACAGTTCTTTTTTAAAAAGGGGCCCTTAGCTCAGCTGGTTAGAGCACTCGGCTCATAACCGATTGGTCATAGGTTCAAGTCCTATAGGGCCCACCACTTACAACTTTAATTAATGATAAATTATGGGAATCCAAAAATGCAAAGAATTCAATGTCAAAATATCAAATGCGAAGGCTGTGTTAAAAAAATCAATGATGCGCTTTTGGAAAAGTATCCAAGTTTGCGCGTGGATATTGCAACACAAAGTGTAGAAGTTAAAGCAAATGAGAATGAGTTAAATGCAATTAAGATGAAACTACAAGAGCTAGGGTTTTTAGCGACTGGTGGGATTTTTAATAAATTCAAGGGCTTTTTTAGCAAATAAGGTGGCAATAGATGGAGATTTTACTGCTTGTTACAATTGTTATTATAGCGATTGCATTTATTAATTTTAAAGATTATTTAAATCACCCGCATAAACGACCTCGGATTGATTCTCAAGGCGACTTTGAAGAGTTTGATCAATACAAAAACCCTTACAAAGATCAACAACAACCAGAAGAATTAAGTCGTGAAGAAAAGATCCGCAATAGTGAATATGGACTTATTGTAGGATTGCTTGCAAAGCTTGCACAAAGTGATGGAAAAGTGTGTGAGCTAGAATCTGAACTTATGGAAAATACCATCATTGATATTAGCAATGCATTGTTGTTACAAAGTGCAATGTATCAAAAAGAAGAGATTTTAGAGATTTTACATAAGATTTTTAAGGATACAACACAGAGTGTAGAAGAATTAACGATGCGTTACGCTGAACGCACAAAAGGGCAGTATAAAAGCCGTTTAAAACTTGTGGATTATTTGCTATCTCTTGCGTATGCTGATGGAGAATTAGGAGAGAATGAGCGTGAGATTATTTTAGATGTGGCGGCATATTTAGAGATTGAAAATGACGATTTTAACGCGCTTTATGATGCTTATGAAAAATTTTATACAAGCAACGCACAGACAAAAAGTCTGCAAGAATCTTATGCGATCTTAGGTGTTAGCAAGGAAGATTCTATGGAGCAAATTAAAAGTGCTTATAAAAAACTAGTTAGAGAATATCATCCAGATATTTTGCACCATAAAGGCTTGGATGAGTCTATTATTGAAAAATATACAGAGAAATTACAAGAAATTAATGCCGCTTATGAAGCTATAAAAGCAGATAAAAATGCAGAAAAATAATACAATGCAAAAGAGAATCTTAAGCGATATTGTTGTGCTATATTGCTATTTGGAATCTCAAAATAAAAGCATAAATGCGCTTTATGAAAATATGGAATCTAAAGCAGCCAATAGGCTTTTAGAACCTATTTTTAAAAGGATTTCTGATGATACAGAAACGCGTTTTGCTTGTATAGAGCGTATTGTTGGATTAAAAGAAGGTGCATTGTTAAATATTTTGCAAAAATTAAATATAGATGATGAAGAAATTTTAGAAATTCGTGCGATACTTTTAGAGATTACACGTGATTTTTATATGCAAAAACACGAAAATCTTTTAGAGTTTTTGAAGGAAAAAAGTCTTTTAACTCCCTTTTGGCGTGCGCTTTTAGAATCTATCCATAAAATTGGAATCGCATTTAATGCTTTTTTCTTTGCGTGGCAAAAAGAATTGATTTTAGGAATTAATAAGGAATTAAATACGCGTTTTAAAGGTGATTATAATGCAATTTTACAAGCAATAGAGCCTAGCATTGAGTGTTGTAAGAAAGATTTTGCTAGCAAGGGCGGTTTTAGCACAGAAGGCGAGATGAGTGATCGGAGTTATTCTGTGCCTGTATTTAAGGATTCTATTTATCAAGCAGTGGCGTATGCGGAGTTTTTTGAAAAAGAATTTAAGGGTTTAAATCAAGCATTTAATGAGAGTTTGGAATCCTTAGAGAAACTAGAAGAAATTTATCCGCCTTTAGAGCAAAAAGATGCGCATATTACGTATTTGAAAACATTGCAAAATGCACTAATGCAAAAGGATTCTACACTTTTATTGGAATCTTGGAGACTTGTAGATAAAGCGTGGATGCAAATTTCTACTCCTTTACAAATTGGACATCCTTTAGAATATTATGAAGATCATTTCAGAAAGGCAGTTGCACCAGAGTGGGATTTAAGGATAGCTAGAATTTATAATGGAGTAGATTTGTTAGAGCCTAGTGCGAATATGGATTTTAAAATTTCTAAAGAATCAATGTTTGAATTTTATGCACAATATGGCAAAAAATTTAAAAAGACTTCTTATAAAGATTCTATTGATAGTTGCGTGCAAGAAGCTCTTAGAAAAACTCAAAGTTATGGTGGAATGCCACTAATGTTTTATGGGGCAGAGTTAAATGGACTTTTTAGTGCGCAAGTTGTGCCAAATGATGAAAAAGTAAGTGCAAAATACGGCAAAAAGATTTTTTATTTTCCAGATAGAGTGCGTGAGATTTCTTTGTCAAAGCCTTTTATGTTGCTTTCTAGTAAGACTTTTTCAAAGGATTTTTTGGATTTTAATAGAGAATTGCTATTTTTTAGAAAGCAAGATTGGTATAAAGTCTATGAAATTTCTACTATAGGACACGAGTTTGGGCATATTTTGTGGGTGGATTTAGATAGTGAATTGCAGATGAATATTAGTGGGCAGTTCAAAAATATAGAAGAATTTAAAGCAACAATGGGTGGATTGGCGTATTATTTTACAAGAGAAAATAAGCCACTTTTAAAGGAATTGATTTTTAATACAATTGCGCGTGCAGTGGGCTTGATTGCGTGGATGGAAGAAGATGAAGTGTTGCCATATTATTGTGAAGGGCTTATTCACTTGCAAGTACTTTTTGACGCTGAAGTTTTGCGCTATAAAGGAGACTTTGAGAGTGTTGCTTTAGAAGTTGCTTTTAATGATACAACTCTAAAAGCTTTGGAGAAAAGATATTTAGAAGCCTATAATCAGTTGATTGAGATTTATCTAAACAAGCAAGATGCAGACTTGTTTTTAAGGCATTATGCACAAAAAGATTCTAAAGGAAATTACAAGCCAAAGGATTCTAAAATTCTAGCATTCGTTGAAGATTATTACGCAAAATATAAAGAAATTGGACAAGTGCAAGATTGTTTAACGCCACAATCTTGGCAAGAAACATATAAACAAACAAAGGGGGAATATGCCACCGCTAATCCAGCAAGATGATATTAATCAAGCGCGAGATCTTATTTATAAAATTGCTGGAATCTATATGCCAGCAAATAAAGATTCTACAATAAAAAATCGCCTTGATAAACTTTCACGTGATCTTAATATTGAAGATTATCCAACATTTTTTTTAGCACTTAAGCGTGGGCAATTCAAACAAGATTTTATTAATGCTTTTACGACAAATAAAACGGATTTTTTTAGAGAAGGATTTCATTTTAAAGATATGATAGATAGAATTTTGCCCCAACGTTTGCAAGATAACGAACCCTTTAAGGTATTTTGTTCGGCAAGTTCAACGGGTGAAGAGCCTTATTCTATTGCCGCAACTTTGCTATTTGCAAAAGAAATTTATAAATCTCATACGCAAGTTAGTGTGCAAGCTATAGATATTGATACTTCCGTGCTTGAAGTGGCAAGAAATGGGAAATATATTGTAGATACGCGTTTAAATCCTTTGCCAACTTGGTTGGAATTAAAAGAGTATTTTGAGATTGATAGACTTAATGAGCGTGAAGTTAGTATGCAAGCAAAAGAGAATTTAAAAAGAATTCTAACTTTTAAGCAACACAATCTTTATGCGCCAAGTTATCCCTTTGGAGCTAGAGAATTTGATGTGATTTTTTGTCGGAATGTGTTGATTTATTTTAAAGTAGAAGATCAAGAGCAAATTTTGCACAAGTTATTTTCGCATTTAAAGCTTGGTGGAACGCTGTATTTAGGGCATAGTGAAAGCATATTAGGGCTTGCTCCAAAAGTAGATAGACTTGGACAGAATATCTTTGTGAAGGTGGCTGAATAGGGTGTTGAAAGTAAATTTAAGTGAAAAATACCATCCAGATAAGCTTCTAAAATCTACTCCTTTTAAAGGAGAATCCAAGCGTATTATCGCAATTGGAGCAAGCACCGGCGGTGTAGATGCGATTGCAAAGATTTTAAAGCAACTTCCGCGCGATTTACCACCTATTATTATTACACAGCATATTCCTAGCGGTTTTTCTACTTCTTTTGCAAAGCGTTTAAATGCAAATTCTGAAATAGATGTTTTTGAGGTTAAAGATAGAATTCTTTTACAAAATTCTTGTGCGTATTTAGCACCGGGTGGTTTGCATTTAATACTAGATAAGCAAGGAAATGATTATTATGCAAGAGCGCAAGATGGAATCCGAATTTCACGCCATTGCCCAAGTGTTGATGTGATGTTTAGAAGTTTAAATAATGTTGCTGGAAGATCAGCATTAGCAATTATTCTAACAGGAATGGGTGATGATGGAAGTATAGGTATTAAGGAGCTTTATGATAATGGGGCTTATACAATCGCACAAGATGAAGAGAGTTGTGTTGTTTTTGGTATGCCAAAACAAGCAATTGCAAAGGGCGCAATTTGTGAGATTGTGGGGTTGGATTTTATTTATAAAAAAATTATTGCTTATGCAAATGGAGAGCTTAAGCGTAAGAGTTGATGGAAGATTTATATTGTCCTTTAGAAATTGTAGAATCTATCTTTGAGATAAAAGGCTCAACCTTTATTTCTTATGTGATTCCAAAAATGCAAAGAGAAAATTGGAATCTAAAAATGCGCCAAAAACATCCAAAGGCAGTGCATTTTGTAACAGCTTCGCGCTGTTTTAATAGTGAAGGGCAAATTGAAGAGAGTTTTAGCGATGATGGAGAGCCAAAGGGAACTTCTGGAATGCCTACACTTAAGGTTTTAAGAGGGTATGGATTAATTGAATGTGGCTTGCTGACAATCCGCTATTTTGGAGGCACACTTCTTGGCACAGGAGGACTTGTGCGTGCTTATACGCAAGGCGCAAAAGATGCTGTATTAGCAGCAAGAGATTTAAAGAAGCTTGCATTGTATATCCCTAAAAAAAGCGCAGAAATTTTAATAAATTTCACTCTTTTTACGCAGGTGAAATATTTAGCAAAAAAAATTGGAATCCAAATTGTTAAAAAAGAGTTTTTAAGTGATGGAGTGCGTTTAGAAGTGGAAGCAAAAACGGAAGATTTGGAAAGATTTTTGCAACAAATTAAAGAGTTGCAATATTGATATTTTCTAATGATTTATAAATTTTTGATAAACTAAAAAAATGAAAGTGTTTTGGATTTTTGTTTTATCTTTTTCTTTGTGTTTAGCAAAAGATTCCTCGCCTATAAAGCTTAAAAGTGATATTGCACAATATTTAAAGCTAGATATTAAAAGAAAGAATCCTTTTGAAAAGTTTCAGCCATTAGGAGATCGTTTTGGTGTTCCTTTGCCTTCTTTGAGTAGCGATGAAGTTGTTGTTAATGATTTTAAAGTTAAAAAACAATCTGCTTCTAGTGGAGATTTTGATTTTGAAACGGAACATCTTTTTAATGAATATATTGTGAGTGCTGGATTTAATAAGGTTTCAACACTGCTTGATGATTATATTAAAGAAACGCTAAAAAAAAGCGATAAAGGTGATATTATCAATCTTGAAATTCATCTTGATGGTGTGGCAACTCAAAATAAAAGTGAGATAGGGGGTGATGTAAATCTTGCATACCGTGTGCATAAAGATAAAATCAATACCTTAGAATTGTTAGGTGGAATCAATCGTGATCCAGCAACACAAATGTGGAGTGGAAGCTATGGGGCAAAACATAAAATTCAACATGAATCACTAAAAAAACTCTATTTTGAGCAGAGTTTAGTCCAAAATGATGATTTAATTGATGACCGCACTTGGAAATATGGCGTGGGATATTCTCCTTTTAATAATTTTACAACTTATGTTGAGCGTGAAAATCATAAGGAAGGTGATGATAGCACAAATGCTGGAATTAAATATAAAATTACTTTTTAAAGCCAAAGGTTAGCGATTCTTTCCAAGTCTTCTACTGCATCACTTGCATAAAATTTGACTTTTGGTATCTCTTTAAAGGTTTGTAGCGTGTAGAAATTGTGTAAATATTGCATAATTGCTTCACCTGAGTGAATCAATAAAGGCTTGTTGGGGTAGAAGTTTGCAATAGAGTTTGCAAGAAGTGGAAAATGTGTGCAGCCTAAAATAATTGCATCAGGAATACTTGGATATTGTTTAAAATAATGCGCAATGGTGGAATCTAAAATTTCTCCTTTAAAGATCCCCTCTTCAACAAGTGGAACAAAAAGGCTTGTAGCAAGCCCAAAGGTGTTTAAATATCCCTTTTCTTTAAGGAGCTTACTATAAAGATTGCTACAAATTGTGGCTTTTGTGCCTAGGATTAGAATCTTTGCATTTTTATCTTGAAGTGCATTTTCTAAGGCTAGGATTCCGGGTTCAATCACGCCAACAACAGGATAAGGGGCAACTTTTTGCATTGCATTTAAACCATAAGCACTAGCAGTATTACAAGCAACAATGAGCAAATCAAGATGAAAAGGAGCGAAAAATTCAAGGGCTTCTAGGGAATATTGTTTGATGGTTTCTTTGCTTTTAACCCCATAAGGCACACGCGCCGTATCCCCATAATAAATAATTTCTTTAAAATTTTTAGATGAGATTAGATTTTTTAAAACGCTAATCCCGCCCGCTCCACTATCAAAAACACCGATTTTTTGCGGGATTATTCTAGTCTTTTGCGCCATCATTCATCATATTTAAAAACTCTTCATTATCCTTGCTCTTTTGCATTTGTGAGTAAAGAAATGTAAGGGCGTCAATTTCATTGTTCATTTGATGGATTGCATTGCGCAATACCCAAACTTTTTGAAGTTTATCTTGTCCTAGAAGTAATTCTTCTTTGCGTGTGCCACTTTTTAAAATATCCATTGCAGGGTAGATTCTACGCTCTGCAATATTTCTAGCAAGCACAATTTCACTATTGCCTGTGCCTTTAAATTCTTCAAAAATCACTTCATCCATTCTTGAGCCTGTTTCAATAAGGGCAGTTGCGATAATTGTTAAACTGCCCCCCTGTTCAATGTTTCTTGCTGCTCCAAAAAAGCGTTTTGGTTTATGTAAGGCATTTGCATCAACCCCACCACTTAGGACCTTACCACTACTTGGAGTAGCAGTATTATAAGCTCTTGCAAGACGCGTAATGGAATCTAGTAAAATTACAACATCTTTGCCCATTTCCACCATTCTTTTTGCTTTTTCAACAACAAGTTCAGCTACGCGTGTGTGATTGCTTGCTGGCATATCAAAAGTAGAGCTATACACTTCACCTTTAACGCTGCGCTCCATATCTGTAACTTCTTCTGGGCGTTCATCAACAAGTAAAACAATAAGCTCAACTTCAGGGTGATTTTTAGTGATTCCATAAGCTAACTCTTTCATCAGTTCTGTTTTACCGGTTCGTGGTGGTGCAACAATAAGTGCGCGCTGTCCTTTTCCAATAGGAGCAAATAAATCTAGCATTCTACCTGTGATTTTAAAGCTATTGTATTCTAGTTTGATTTGTTCTGTTGGGAAAAGTGGAGTTAGATTGTCAAAAAGAGGACGACTTTTCATTTCATCTGGGGATTGATAGTTGATTGCTTCAACTTTCAAAAGCGCATAATATCTCTCTTGATCTTTAGGGCTTCTTACTTGCCCTGTTACAATATCCCCATTTCTTAGTGCAAAACGGCGGATTTGCGTGCTGCTAACATAAGCATCATTTTGTGAGCCAGAAAAGTTTTCATCAATAGCTCTTAAAAATCCATATCCCTCACTTGTGATTTCTAAGATCCCTGTAAATAGAATAAATCCGCCTTTGCTTACCTGTGTTTTTAAGATTTCAAAAATCAAATCTTGGCGTAAAAATTCTTGAGGGTTTTCAATACCAAGAGAAATAGCAATTTCTGCAAGTTTATTGATAGGTTTTGCGCGTAACTCCTCAATAGTGTGCCCTTCAACAGGCGTGTGTGTGCGCACTTTGTATTCTTTTTTGTTTGCGTTTTGTTCGCTCATTTTTTACCTTAAGAGAAATTTAGAGATGTCTTGCAAAAACAAGATAGAAACTACAAAAATTGGAGGTTTGTTGTATGCAGTTGAGTCCTTGTGTGATTTAGCAAGTCAATCTTTAATGAAGATGCGAAATTTTAGTCTAAAAGCCCTTGCTTGTCAAGATTTTATGTGATTTTCTTACAAATCTTATTAATTTATGAGTTGATTATAGCTTTCTGTAAGTAAGAAAAATGCGAAGAATAAAAATAAGATTCCACAAATTTTATCAATTTTGTTAAATAAAGAATCATTGATGAATTTTTTAAAAAACACTGCAAGTAAAATTATCAGAATAAAAGCACTTATTAAGCTAGAAAGCAAAACAGATAAACTTAAAAGAAGATGCTGTTGCATAAAGGGTGTGATAATAACTCCAAAAAACAAAATAGCTTTAGGATTTGAGAGATTTACAAAAAGTCCTTTAGGGATCAGTAAAACAAGTGATGGATTTGTTGAGGCAAATTGCGTGTTTTGAAATTGAAGTTTAGGCTTTGTTCTAAGTAGCAAAAAGGCAATATAACATAAATAGATTCCGCCTATTGCACTTAAAACTCCTTGCATAAAAGCACTGCTAAGAAAATGTGTGAGTCCAAAATATATAAGACTTAAAAAGACAAGCCAGCCCAAAAAAATCCCAAATACGCTTAAAAATCCCGCTTTTGCTCCATAGCTCAGTGTGTTTCTAAGTGTAAATAAAACATCAGGTCCGGGCGTTAAAGCACCAAGAAAGCCGATACAAAAGAGTGCAAAGAGTTCTAATGCAATTTTGGATTCCATAATAAAATCTTAGAAGTAAGGGAAGTTTTGTGGAATCTTTGTGTGATGATGCGCAATGAGTGTTTCTAGCACTGCCATTCTAATGGCAACTCCGTGTGTAACTTGCTCTAAAACCTTGCAACGCGGATCTTTTAACATAGAATCACTAATATCAATATTGCGATGCACGGGTCCTGGGTGCAATAAGATAATATTGCGATTGCCAAAGAGTTCTTTTGTAATGCAATAATCGCTTGCATAATCCTTTAAGCTTGAATAAATGGGATAATCGTGGCGTTCTGTTTGTGTGCGCAAACTCATTACAGCATCTACAGAATCAATCACTTCCTTTAAGGATAGGCAATGGCGGAGCTTGGTTTTTGGAATAAAATGCGGAGGACCAACTAAGATGACTTCCATTCCAAAACGCCCCAAAAGTTCAATATTGCTATTTGCCACACGAGAATTACGGATATCACCAACAATTGCTATTTTCTTGCCTTCTAAATTTCCCAAATGTTTGCGTAAAGTCAGTAGATCTAAAAGTGCTTGCGTTGGATGAGCGTGCGCTCCATCTCCCCCATTTACAATAGAGCAAGTTACATACTTTGAGAGAATATTAGGCACGCCAGAGTTTTTATGGCGCACAATAATCGCACTTGGTTGCATTGCATTTAAGTTGGCAGCAGTATCAAAAAGCGTTTCGCCTTTAGTTGTAGAACTCCTTGAAACATCTAAACGCACAACATTTCCCCCTAAGCGTTTAGTTGCGACTTCAAAACTTGAAAGTGTGCGTGTGGAGTTTTCAAAAAAGATTGTGATGACAATATGCCCTAAAAGTGTGTTTTTGCTGTTTAATACATTTTTGGAATCCAAATAGCTTTGAGCTAAATTTAAAATCCCTTCAACTTCTTCTTTGTTGAAATCCTTAGTTTCTAGTAAGTGGCGCGCCATTTTAAGCCTTAATTACAAAATAGTAACATTATATTTTTATTTTGCTTTAAGTTTGCTTTGTTTTTTCTCTCTAAAGAATATGCTAGAATTGCGAAAAAAATTAGGGCTGCTTGATGAATATAGTGATTGTTGGCACAGGTTATGTTGGGTTAGTTAGTGGTGCGTGTTTTGCGGATATGGGAAATTGTGTAACTTGTGTGGATATTGTAGAATCTAAAATCACACTTTTAAATGCAGGAGAGATTCCTATTTTTGAACCCGGATTAGAAGAGTTAGTGGTAAGAAACAAAGAGCAGGGAAATTTATGTTTTACCACTTCTTTAAAGGAATCTTTAAAAAAAGCAGAAGTCGTGTTTATTGCTGTTGGAACGCCTATGGGGGAAGATGGAAGCGCGGATTTGCAATATGTGCTAGAAGCTGCAAGGGAAATTGGTAGAACAATGGAATCTAAAATGCTAATTGTGGATAAATCCACAGTCCCAGTTGGCACTGCACAACGCGTTAAAGAAGCTATTAAAGAAGAGCTACAAAAGCGCAATGTTGAAATCCCCTTTAGTGTGGCTAGTAATCCGGAGTTTTTAAAAGAAGGCGATGCAATTAATGATTTTTTAAGACCTGATAGAGTGGTAATTGGGATAGAAGAGGAGTGGGCAAAAGAGATTTTAAAAGAAGTGTATGCGCCGTTTTTAAGGAGTTATGATAGACTTATTGTAATGGATATTAAAAGTGCTGAAATGACAAAATATGCTGCAAATGCAATGCTTGCTACAAAGATTAGTTTTATTAATGAGATTGCAAGGATTTGTGAAGTTGTAGGAGCTGATGTTAATCAAGTAAGAATTGGTATTGGGAGTGATAAGCGTATTGGATATAGCTTTATTTATCCGGGATGCGGATATGGGGGGAGCTGTTTTCCAAAAGATGTTAGGGCATTAGAAAAACTCGCAAAAGAGAATGGAGTGGAAGCTAAAATGCTACAAGCTACACAACAAGTCAATACTATACAAAAAAAAATCTTAGGAGAAAAGATTTTAAAGCATTTTAAAGGGGATTTAAAAGAAAAGCGCATTGGGGTTTGGGGACTTAGTTTTAAGCCCGGAACTGATGATATGCGTGAAGCAACTTCTATTGTGTTAATTAAAGAGCTTATAAAACACGGAGCAGAAGTGTGCGTGTATGATCCAAAAGCTATAGAGGAAGCAAAGAAATATTATCTTAAAGATCTTGTAAATCTTGCGTATGCAACAAACAAATATGACGCTTTAAATGCTTGTGATGCAATGGTTTTAGTAACAGAATGGAAAGAGTTTAGAAGCCCGGATTTCTTAGAAATTAAGGAGCGATTAAAAGAGGCAATTATTTTTGATGGGCGCAATCAATACAATGCAAAACGCTTAAAAGAACTTGGCTTTACTTATTATCAAATTGGAGTTTAGATGAAAAAAATCATATTTAGTGGGATTTTGTTGCTTTTTTTAGGTTGTGAGGGTGTGAAATCTGTGGTTGTTCCACAAAAGTTAGAAGAAGCTTATATTCAAGCAACAAGAAAAGCAGAGCTAATCACAGAAGAGCGAGTGCAAGTTGTGCTAATTGCTACACATTTAAATGCTTTTAGAGCAGAAGAATATTCAAAAGAACAGGGTGAAGTGTTTTTTATAGATGTTTATCAGAGTTTTCAACACGGAGTTGAGAATCCTAAAGGGTTTTTTGAAAATGGATTCCACCTAATACTTGGTAATGGTGAAACTCCAGTGAAAATTACACCTATTAAAAAAGAGCAATTACAAGGATTGATGCAAAAAAATGCTACCCCATGGGGAGAATATTATTTTGTGGAGTTTTTGCCTCAAGATAAACGCACTCAAAACTCTTTGCAGTTGCTTTTGCGTCATAAAGATTTTGGGGAGAATCGTCTAAATTTTGGCTTTAAACCTTTAAATAAGGACGCTTTAAAGGATAAGCGTTAATGATATCACAAAGCGAGAAAATAGAGATTGCAAATTTGCGCTTAGATATTGCTTGCGTGAAACTTGGGATTGCAGCTTCGCGCAATAAGGCTCAATCTTTAATAGAAAAAGGTGTAATTCTTGTCAATAAAATCCCTTGTATTAAAAGTGCTTATATGCTAGGCGTGCAAGATGAGATTACAAAGTTGGAATCCAAAATTTTTGTGAGTCGTGCTGGAGAGAAGTTAGACTGCTTTTTAAGGGCAAATCCTATTTTTGATTTTCAAGGCAAAAACGCATTGGATATAGGAGCAAGCACGGGAGGGTTTTGTGAAGTGCTATTAGAAAATGGTGTGGAATCTGTGGTGTGTGTAGATGTAGGAGAGAATCAACTCCATGGCTCATTAAAAGAAAATCCGCGTGTTAGAAGCTATGAAAAGACAGATATTAGGGAGTTTGCAAAAAGAAATAAAGAGCAATTTGAAATTGTGGTATGTGATGTGTCTTTCATAGGGATAAAAGATATTTTAGATTCTATAATCGCGCTAGCAAGCAATCAGTTAATTTTACTTTTTAAGCCGCAATTTGAAGTAGGAAGAGAAGTTAAACGCAATAAAAAGGGAGTAGTGCAAGATAAAATTGCTGTGCAAAAAGCATTAGATGGAGCGTTAGAATTGTTAGAGAAAAGTGGATTTACTCTTTTAAAATGCACAGAATCACAAATTGCAGGAAAGGAAGGAAATGTTGAGTTTTTTATCGCTTGCCAAAAACTCCAAGCTTGCAAATAGCATTACAAGTCTTGCTTTGGGTAAGTTTGATGGCTTGCATTTAGGGCATCAGGCGTTGTTTAAAGAGCTTGATGAAAAGGGTGCGATTTTATGTATTGAGCAAGACTATGGAGAGCTTTTGCCTAAAAAATACCGCGCATTTTATACGCAGTATCCGATGTTTCATATTGCATTAGATATTATTCGCGATAAAAACGATAAGGAGTTTGTGGAGTTTTTACAAAGCGTGTTGCCTAATTTAAAGCGCATTGTTGTGGGGTATGATTTTAGGTTTGGAAAGGATAGATTCTATTATCCTTTTGATTTGTCAAAAAGTTTTAAAGGTGAAGTTGTGGTAGTTAATGAAGTGAAGTATAAAAAACTCTCTGTGCATAGTGGATTGATTAAAGAACTTTTGTTAAATGGTAATGTGAAGCAAGCAAATAAGCTTTTAGGGCGATTGTATGGCATTAGAGGGGATATTATTCAAGGGCAAGGGCTTGGTAAAAAAAAGTTATACGCTACAATTAATCTTAAAAATGACGGATTCTTGTTGCCACAAGAAGGCGTGTATGCTGGGTTTATTCAGTTAGGCGGGCAAAGTATGGAATCCAAAAAATATCCAGCCGTGATTTTTATAGGAAATCGCTTAAGCACAGATAAGTCTTTTTCTATTGAGGGGCATTTGTTAGGTGTTAGTGTGGAGGTTAAAGAGAGTGAAGCGGGATTTTATTTTGCTAAAAAAATTAGAAATAATCATAAATTTGATCACTTAGATGCTTTAAAAGAACAAATTTCTAAAGATATTGAAGAAGCATATAAAATCTTAAAGGTAGAGTAAAATGGATAAAGTCTTCACGCAAGCCCCGCAAAAACAATTTGAGTTTGATGCAAATGTGGCAGGTGTTTTTGATGATATGTTATGCCGTTCAATCCCTTATTATAAGGAGGTTTTGAGTTTAAGTGCGGATTTTGCCCTAGAATATGCAAAAAAGGATTCCATAATTTTAGATCTTGGGACTTCTACTGGAGCTATGCTTTTAGAAATTGCTTCTAGGGCTAGGTTCTCATTGCAACTCTATGGGATAGATAATTCAGCAAGTATGCTAGAGTATGCAAAAAAGAAATTAGATGCTTATGGCTTAAAAGCGCAGTTAATTTGTGGAGATATTTTACAAGAAGATTTTCCTAAAAGTGATGTGATTATTGCAAATTACACCTTGCAATTTATTCGCCCTTTAGAGCGTGAAAGGCTTGTGCAAAAGATTTTTAATGCCCTAAATGCAGGTGGGGTGTTTATTTGCTCTGAAAAAGTGATTTGTGAGAACAAAACACTAGACTTTAAGATGATTCAATATTATTTGGAGAGTAAAAAAAAACGTGGTTATAGTGAGTTTGAGATTAGCAAAAAGAGAGAAGCTTTAGAAAATGTGCTAATCCCTTATAGTGAAAATGAAAATAAAACAATGCTTAAAAATGCAGGATTTAGTCATATTCAAACGCTTTTTTGTTGGGTAAATTTTACAACTTTGATTGCGACAAAGGAGTAAAATGCAAGAGAGATTAAGGGCATATTTTGTGGTAGAATTATGCTTAAAATTTTAATAATTAGGAATAATGATGACCTTGCACTATGTCAATGGTGGAGTGATGAGAAAGAATTTCAATAATCATTTTGACGCGTATTTCACAAAACCAGAAGTGGCTAAAATGCTTTTTGAGACAACGAAAAAAATTATAGCAAAGTATGAAAACTTAGACAAATATACTTGGCTTGAACCAAGTGTTGGTGATGGGTGTTTTTATACTCTTTTGCCTGAAAATAAAATTGGTATTGACATCAATGCAAGTAAATTTAATGTTTTGCAAGGTGATTATTTACAATTTGAATTGCCTAAAAAACCCCTTATTGTGATAGGAAATCCTCCTTTTGGACATCGTGGGGTGTTGGCGTTAGAATTTATTAAGCATTCTAAAAATGCGGATTTTGTGTGTTTTATATTGCCGATGTTTTTTCAAAGTTTAGGTAAAGGCTCAGTGCGTTACCGCGTAAAAGATTTTCATTTGCTGCACGAAGAAGCTCTACCGCATAATTCTTTTTATCTTGAAAATGGTAAGGAAAAAGATGTGAAGTGTTGCTTTCAAATTTGGAGTAAAAATTATAAAAGTCAAATGCAGGAATTTAGCTGGTATAAACAAAAAGAAAAACAAGAGCCTTTTAATGAGATTCTAAAAGTGGTAACCGTATCTTTGGCGAAAAATAGAGAATGTGGCAAGGAGTGGATTTTTAATAAAAAGGCAGATTTTTATCTCTCAAGCACATTTTTTAAGGAAAATGCGGTGGTAAAAGATTTTTCACAAGTCAAATATAAAAGCGGAGTGGCGATTATTTATAACGACAATGCACCAAAAGAAAAGCTTAATGAGTTGTTTTTGAATGCAGATTGGATTAAGTATAGCTCACTTGCTACAAATGGTTGTAGGCATATTGGCAAATCACATATTTTTAAGCTTTTGCAAGAAGCGGGGTTTTAATGGACTTAGAAAAACTTTTATTAAAGCTTATAGAGCAAAAATATAAGGAAGTGCAAAAGAAGCAAAAAAGCGGAATTTTTGAAAAAATTTTGCATTTTGAGGGTAATGCCATAGGACAGATTGGTGAAAAATTTGTTAAAGAGGTGTTTAAGGCTTTAAATCTACCGCTTGATGAATTATCGCAAGAAACAATCCACGATGAATTTGACCTATTATCAAATGGTAAAAAGGTAGAGATTAAAACCGCAAGAAAAGGTTTAAACAACAATACTTTTCAGTTTAATGGAATCAATCCAAAATACAATTATGATTATATTATTTTGCTGGGTATTACAACGCAAAGTGTGCATTATTACATCGTGGATAGAAGGCAAGATTATTATTACAATCATACTTTAAGAAAAGAATATATTAAAGTCAATGGCAAAGATAAACAGCTTGTGATGATGAATCCGGGTAATCAGGTCAATCTCAAGCTTACATTAAATCTAAAAGAGTTAAAGCATATTGCTAGTTTTGCTAATGAATTGATGAATATTTTTCAGTTAGTTACACAAAAGAGCACAAATGCTTGATTGAGATTTTGAGGAATAAAATGCAAAAAACACAATTAAAAACAATAGAAATTTTAAAGAAACTTATTGCATATCCTAGTATCACGCCGCAAGAATGTGGAATCTATGAGTTGATTTGTCAAATTTTGCCAGAATTTAAGGTTTTAGAGTTTCACAAAAATGGTGTAAAAAATATGTTTTTGTATAAGGATTTTAGAGAAAATGATAAATTAGAGTTTAAAAAGTTGGAATCCAAAAACACAAAACCTTCACACTTGTGTTTTGCGGGGCATATTGATGTTGTGCCGCCAGGAGATGGGTGGGAGAGCGATCCTTTTGTGCCTTTAGAAAAAGATGGATTTCTTTATGGGCGTGGGACACAGGATATGAAGAGTGGGGTGGCAGCATTTGTGTGCGCGCTAAGAGAATTTTTGGACGCTAACAATATCTTTAATGGGATTTTATCTGTGCTTTTAACAAGTGATGAAGAAGGCGATGCGATTTTTGGCACAAAGCACGCATTAAGCGAGCTTCAAAAACTTAAGTTATTGCCTGATTTTGCAGTTGTTGCAGAGCCTACTTGTGTGGAAAAATTTGGCGATATGATAAAAGTTGGTAGGCGCGGTTCTATCAATGGCAAGTTAATCATTCAAGGCAAGCAAGGACACGTGGCATATCCTAGCAAATGCGTTAATCCTGTGGAGTTAATCGCTCCTGTTTTAAGCAAGATTGCAGGATTTAATTTAGATGAAGGGAGTGTAGAGTTTGAGCCTAGTAAGATAGTGATTACTGATATTCGCGGGGGGATGGAAGTTGTTAATGTAACACCAAATGATTTAAAGATAATGTTTAATGTGCGTAATTCTACGGCTACAAATTTGCAAGATTTACAAGAGTATTTAAAGAATACATTAAAAGAGATTCCACATTTTTTAGAGTTAAAACAGAGTTCTAAGCCTTTTTTGACAGATTCAAAGAATAAAATTGTGCAAACAATGGTAGAAGTGTTGGAGTCCAAAAATGGTTTTGCGCCACTTTTAAGCACAAGTGGTGGCACAAGTGATGCGCGCTATTTTGCAGAATTTGGAGTAGGTGTCGTAGAATGCGGTGTGTGTAATGATAGAATCCATTCGCTTAATGAAAGAGTGAAGATTAGCGAAGTTGAAGCTTTACAAAAGTGTTTTTTGGAATTGTTACGAAGATTTTAAAAGTTAAAATTCAACTTGTATTTAGAATTTTTTGTTAAAATCCTTGCTTTTAGTCCATTATTTTAGAGAGTTCATTTTATGCAAGGTTTTGAGAGTAATAAGATAGAATCTTTTATTGATAAACTTCAAAAGAATAAGAAGTGCTATACTTATGAGTTTTCAGCCCCAGCTAGTTTTTGCTTGGAGCATTTATTTAACACGCTTCAAACTCAACCTTTTTTAGAAAAAATAGATGCTTTTATCTGCACAGATTCTCCACTAGGCAAACTAAAACATAGTCCGATTTTAGCAAGTTTAAAGTTGCAAAATACATTTCAGATTCCAAGTATTGCTACAATTTCTATGCGCGATAAAAATACACTTGCACTTCAAAGTGAGCTAATAGGCATGAATAGTCTTGATTTACGTCTTGTGTTAGCCTTAACAGGGGATCCCTTGAGACTTGGTAATCAACCGCAAGCAAAAGGGGTTTTTGAAGGGAATAGTATGCTTTTGTTGCAAATTATTGCGGCATTAAATTGTCGCAAAGATATTAATGGAGAAAATTTACAAGGGGATTCTAAGATGATTTATCCCTTTTGTGTGTTAAATTCTTATGCTAGAAATAAAGAGAGTTTATATAAAAAAATGTATGAAAAAATCCGCAATGGAGCCTTAGCTATTTTTACACAGCCTATTTATGAGGTTAGTATTGCAGAAGAGCTTTTAAGGTGGAGAGATAAGATTAATCTTGAACTTGGAACGCATTGTGCTGTTGTATTTGGATTTTTTCCTATAAGTTCTTATAAAACTGCATTATTTTTGCATTATAAACTTCCGGGCGTGTTTGTGCCGCAAGAATGGTTAAATGCATTAGAGACCGCTGAAAAACAAGACAGAGAAAAGCAAGTGGGATTGCAAAAAAGCAAAGAGTTATTTAAAAGTTTAAATGCTTTGCAACAGAAGTTACATTTAATGAGTGCAAACAAACCTGAAATTATTACACAGATTTTAAAATCCTAGAAAAAATTTATAAAAACTTTGTTACACTTTGTATCTTTAAAATCCAAAATAGTGGAGTATATAATGCAAGAAGCAAAAATAGGCAGTGAAGTTTTAAAAAAACAAAATTATAAAGATTATATAAATGGTTTTGTGCTTGTGCTTTTAGTTAGCCTTGCAAGTTATTACGTTAGTGCGTTGCCTTGGGTGAAAAGTTTGCATTTATCGCCTTTAATTTTAAGCGTGCTTCTTGGGATATTGGCAGCACCTTTGTTTAGAGTTGCGCAAAGCAGTTGTGAAAAGGCTGTTATTTTTAGTGCTAAGAAGCTTTTGCGTCTAGGGATTATTCTTTTTGGTTTTAATGTTACGCTTGACAGTATTGCATCTGTGGGCTTAAATGGAATCCTTTTAAGCATTGTTGTTGTCGCGGCAATTTTATTGCTTGGATATTTTATCGGTGTAAAGTTTTTAAAGCTTGATAGAGAGATTGCAATTTTAGTAAGTGGTGGGAGTGCAATTTGTGGAGCAGCAGCGGTTTTGGCGTTAGAATCTTCTATAAAATCTAAGCCTTATAAAGGTGTTATTGCTGTGGGAACTGTTGTGCTTTTTGGGCTTTTGGGAATGTTTTTGTATCCTTTGGCTTATGCAGTAGAGATTCCACCTTTTTCTGAAATTGAAGAAGGTTATTTTATTGGATTAACTCTTCACGAGCTTGCAAATGTTGTGGGCGCAGGTGGAGCAATTTCTTCTCAAACGCAAGAAGTTGCATTGATTGTTAAAATGATTCGCGTAATTTTGCTTGTTGCAGTTTTACTGATTGTGCCATATCTTTTTACGCAAAGTAAGGAGGGCGAGAAGAGAAAGCTTCATATCCCTTGGTTTGCATTTTGGTTTTTGGGAGTTGTATTGTTGCATTCTTATGTGCATTTACCAAACGAGATTGTAGATATTCTAAGGTTTTTATCCGGCTTTTTTTTGGTGATGGCAATGAGTGCTTTGGGGCTTCAAGTGGATCTTAAAAAATTCTTAGAGTGCGGTGGAAAAGCGTTTGTATTGGCGTTTATTTTGTTTGGGATTCTAACTTTTGGTGGATTCTTGCTTGTGTATTACTTTGTATAAAGGATTTTAGAAGCAGCTATGGTTGATCGTCCCTTATTTTTCATTAGCGTAAGTTTGATTACAATTAGCATTTTATTTTCTTATTCGCTCTCATCATTTGCGATTTTATATTATGATTATGGGGAATTTCATTTTGCGTTGCGTCAAATAACTGCTGGGGTTTTGGGCGTGTTTTTGATGTGGGGGATTTCGCGCTGTAACCCAGATCGTTTTGTGCTACGCTTTGGGTTTATTCTATTTTTTGGTGGAATCTTTATTATGTTCATTATGCACTTTTTGCCAGAATCTTTGGCAACAAGTGCAGGTGGTGCAAAACGATGGATAAGATTGCCATTTTTTTCTCTTGCGCCTGTGGAGTTTTTTAAGATTGGATTTGTAACTTTTCTTGCGTGGAGTTTTTCGCGTAAATTTTCACTTTTAGAGCAAAAAAGCTTAAAAGAAGAGTTTATTACATTTTTGCCCTATGTGGCAGTGTTTTTGATTGCAGTGTATTTGATTGCTATTTTGCAAAATGACTTAGGGCAAATCGTTCTTTTAGGGACGACTTTGGCGATTATGATGATTTTTGCAGGTTCTTCTTTTAAGCTTTTTTTATATCTTTTAAGTGGGGCTTTTGTTTTGTTTATTGCTGTGATTATTACAAGCACACATAGAATTGCAAGGATTAAAACTTGGTGGGCGGGAGCGCAAGATTTAATTTTATCCTTTTTCCCGCAATCTATTGCAAATTCTTTGCGCGTAGAAAATCTCCCTGAACCTTATCAAATTCAGCATTCTTTAAATGCTATTGTTAATGGTGGAATCTTAGGAGAGGGTTTAGGCAATGGGCTAATTAAACTTGGATTTTTAAGCGAAGTGCATACAGATGTGATTTTAGCCGGCATTACAGAAGAAATTGGATTTTTGGGATTATTTTGCATAAGCGTGCTTTTTGTTGCGCTAATTTTTAGGATTTTAAAAATTGCTAATCGTTGCAAAAATAATATGTATTATCTTTTTTGCTCTGGTGTTGCGGTGATTTTAGGATTTTCATTTTTGATTAATGCGTTTGGAATCTCTGGATTAATTCCTATTAAAGGAATTGCTGTGCCATTTTTAAGTTATGGTGGGAGTTCAATTTTGGCAACAAGTATTATGGTGGGCATTGTGTTGTCTATTAGTAAAAAGGCTAAAATGACATAATATTTAGGGATTCTGTGTTAGAATCGTAAAATTTTATTGATAAAAGGGAATGTTTGAAGACTTTTTTAAGAATACTTGGCGGTATTGGAATAATTGCTATAATAGGGATTGTTATCTTTGTGGTGCAGGTGTATGTGGAGATTCGTAATGATACGGATAAAATTGTGCATTATAAACCACCAGTAGCGACGCAGATTTTTGATCGTCAAAATCGCTTAGTGGCAAATTTGTTTGATAAGGAATTTCGTTTTTATACAACTTTTGAAGAGATTCCACCGCGCCTTATTGAAGCATTATTGGCAATTGAAGACACATTATTTTTTGAGCATCCCGGGATTAATGTAGATGCAATTATGCGTGCAATGCTTAAAAACATTAAAAACGCACGCTATGCAGAAGGTGGAAGTACAATTACGCAACAACTCATTAAAAATGTCGCCCTAACACGCGATAAAACGCTTGAAAGAAAAATTAAAGAAGTCTTACTTGCAATGCGTCTTGAAACAATTCTTAGCAAAGAAGAGATTTTAGAGCGTTATTTAAATCATACTTATTTTGGACACGGATTTTATGGGGTAAAAACAGCTTCTCTTGGGTATTTTAAAAAAGAGATGCAAGCACTCTCTTTAAAAGAAATGGCGATGCTTGTGTCCTTGCCACGCGCTCCTAGCTTTTATGACCCTACTAAAAATTATGAATTTGCATTAGGTAGAGCAAATAATGTTTTGCAAAGGATGTATGAGCTTGGTTGGATTTCAGAAGAAGAATTTACCACACAGAGTAATGAGCGACCAAAGGTGTATGATGATACGCTTACTCAAAATGTAGCTCCTTATGTTGTTGATGAAGTGCAAAGACAGCTTGTAGGATTAAAAGATTTAAAAACTGCTGGATATAAAATTTATTTAAATCTTGACTTGGATTATCAAGAACTTGCACAAGAAGCATTGTATTTTGGCTATGAACAGATTTTATCAAGACATAAAAATGATGAAGATTTAAAAGAAAAATTAAATGGAGCATTTGTTGTTTTGGAGAATAAAACAGGGAAGATTTTAGCACTTGTTGGGGGTGTGGATTATGGGAAAAGTAATTTTTCACGCGCTACACAAAGTAAGCGACAAGTAGGGAGCAGTGTAAAGCCTTTTTTATATCTTAGTGCAATAAATTCTGGAATTGCGCAAAACTATCAAATCCCAGATATTGCTAGAACTTATGAATACAGAGTTGGTGGAGAGAGAAAAAGATGGCAACCAAAAAATTATGGAAGCTCCCTTAGTGGATTTGTATCTTTAAAAACAGCATTAACAAAATCTCTAAATCTTGCAACAATTAATCTAGTAGAAGAAGTAGGATTTGATAGGATTTATGCAGATGTTTTAAAATATGGTTTTAGTAATGTGCCTAAGGATTTATCAATTTCTCTAGGAAGTTTTGGTGCATCTCCACTTGAGATGGCTAGAAATTTTATGGTGTTTTCTAATTATGGAAAAGTCATTGATCCTATGCTAATTAGTCATATTATAGATGTTAAGGGAGATGTAGCGCATTTTACCCCAAATGAATATGAGCTTTCTAAGGAAATGCAGAGTTTTTTAATTGTTGATATTTTGCGCAATGCTGTAAATACTGGAACAGGAAGGCGTGCTAAGGTAGATGGAATCGAGCTTGCAGGAAAGACAGGCACTACTAATGACAATGTTGATGCGTGGTTTTGTGGGTTTTCTCCAAATATAGAAGCGATTATTTGGTATGGAAAAGATGATAATACACCAATGGGATATAGTGAAACAGGTGGCGTTGCTCCAGCACCTGCTTTTTCTTATTTTTTTAATAAGATTTTAGAAATTGATCCGGGGTTAGAGCGTAAGTTTAGGATTCCACAAGGCGTATATTCTCAAAGTGTAGATGGAGAGAGATTTTATTATACAGATGAATCACCTATTAGAAGTGTGCCAAAGGTTAATCACGATACCATTATTTTTTAGTTTCATAAGGAGTAAAATTGAAGCAGTTTTTTAAGCGTTTGTTTCCTTACATTAAAGAATATAAGTTGTATTTTTTTTATGCTGTGATAGGGACGATTTTAGTTTCATCTGCAACTTCAGCAAGTGCATATCTTGTAAAGCCGGTTTTAGATGATATTTTTTTGGCGAAAGATGTCAAAATGCTTCAAATTTTGCCTTTTTTGGTTGTTCTTGCATATTTTTCTAAAGGGCTTGGAGTTTATATTCAATCATATTATATGAATTATATAGGGCAAGATATTGTTAGGCGTTTAAAAAATATTCTGTTAGATAAAATGCTAACTTTTGAAATGGGATTTTTTAATCGCTATCGCAATGGTGAATTAATCTCACGCATGATAAATGATATTGCAGCAGTGCAGGGGGCTGTTTCAAATTATTTTATAGAGGGCATTAGGGAGAGTTTGACGATTTTTGGTCTTGTGTTTGTTGTGATTTATCAAAGTCCAGAGCTTGCATTTTATGGGCTTGTTGTGATGCCGCTTGCACTTTATCCTATTGCTTTGATTGCTAGAAAAATGCGTAAAACTTCTAAAAAGATGCAAGAAAAAAATGCAGATTTATCTTCTAAACTCATTGAAATTTTTAATAATATGGAGTTAATTAAGGCAAGCTCCGGAGAAAAGATGGAGCACGAACAGTTTGCAAACCATAACCAGAAACTTTTTAAGCTATCAATGAAATCTGTTAGAGTTTCAGAGCTTACCTCTCCTTTAATGGAAACGCTTGGGGCAATCGCTATTGCTGTGGTGATTTTCGTAGGTGGATATAAGGTGATTAATGCAGAGCTAACCACAGGGGAGTTTTTTTCTTTTACCGCAGCACTTTTTTTGCTTTATACTCCTTTTAAGCGTATAAGCAATTTGTATAGTAAAATCCAAATTGCTTTTGCAGCAGGGGATAGAATTTTTGAAATGCTAGATAGGAATCCAAAAATTCAAGATGGAGAAAAGGAGCTAAAAGAACCCATCAGAGCAATAAGTTTTAAAAATGTGGATTTGTATTATGGGCAAAAACAGGCATTAAGTGGGATTAGCTTAGAAATAAAATTAGGAGAGAGCATAGCTCTTGTTGGGAGTAGTGGAGGTGGAAAAAGCTCGCTTGTAAATTTGCTTTTGCGTCTTTATGATGCAAATAATGGTGAAATTTTAATAAATGGAAAGAATATTAAGCATTTTACGCAAAAAAGCTTGCGTTCTAAAGTAGCAATTGTTACACAAAGAATTTTTATTTTTAATGATTCTATTGCTCGTAATATTGCTTATGGTAGTGAGATTGATGAAGTGCGTGTGAAGCTTGCATTAAAGCAAGCTAGAATTTTTGATTATATCCAAACTCTTCCTAATGGAATCCATACGGTTCTTGATGAATTTGGAGCAAATTTAAGTGGCGGACAAAGACAAAGAATTGCTATTGCTCGCGCACTTTACAAGAACCCTGAAATTTTAATTTTAGATGAAGCAACAAGTGCATTAGATAACAAAACAGAAGAAGAATTTAGAGAGGCTTTAAGCGCATTGCTTGAAGATAGGATTGTAATTATTATTGCGCATAGGTTTTCTACTGTTTCTTTAGCGAATAAGATTTATTTTTTCTCGCAAGGCAAAATTTTAGCAAGTGGAACACAAGCGGAGTTATTTGAGAAATGTGCGCCATTTAGGGAATATTATAAAAGTATTTAAAAAGTTGTGTAATTTTTATGTTATAATCAGCTGAAATTTTTAAGATTTGAGGTTTTAAAATGTCTAATTTATCTAATGTTGATCAAATAACCAATCTCCACAGAAATAATGAATTACAACTTTTGTGCTTTAGGCTTGAAAAAGATAAGGATTTATACGCTGTTAATGTTTTTAAAATTCGTGAAGTTGTGAAATATAGAGGGGAAATTACCGTTGTCTCTCACGAAAGCAGCTCTTTGATTGAAGGGCTTATTACAATCCGTGAGCTTACAATTCCGCTAATTGATTTACGCAAATGGTTTTACTATGATGCAAAAGATAGAGGTAGAGATTTGGAGGGCTATGGAGTCAAAAGAGAACCTGGCGAAGATGAAGTGATTATGATTTGCGAATTTTCAAAATGGACGGTCGGGGTTAGAATTTATGAAGCTGATAGAATCTTAAATAAAAAATGGACAGAAATTGAACAAAGTGCAGGGATTGGAAATTCTGGACCAAATAGCAAGCTTGTTAGTAGAACGCGTTATTTTGACGGGCGTTTAGTGCAAGTTGTGGATATTGAAAAAATGCTTGTTGATGTGTTCCCTTGGATTGAAGATGAAAAAAATGCGGAGATGAATAAGATTAGACAAATTGTAACAGACAATGAAGTGCTTTTAGCAGATGATTCTCCAAGTGTTATTAAGACCATGCAAAATATTTTGAATAAACTTGGAGTGAATTATAAAACTTTTGTTAATGGACAAAAATTGCTAGATTATGTTTTTTCAGATGAAACAGATGTTTCTAAGATTGGGATTATTATTACGGATTTAGAAATGCCAGAAGCTAGCGGTTTTGAAGTGATTAAGCAAATCAAGGCTGCTCCATCAACAGCTAAGATCCCAGTAGTTGTAAATTCTTCTATGAGTGGAAGTAGCAATGAAGATATGGCGCGTTCATTAAATGCAGATGAATTTATCTCTAAATCTAATCCTGTGGAAGTAGAAGAAGCATTGCGTAAGTTTATGATTAAGTAGTTTTGTATGAATGAAAGCTAGAAACTAAACTCCAAAATTGGAGTTAAGGATTCTATCTTTTGCATTGCTCCAATGATTATAAGACCTAAGAGTCCTGCAAAAAATCCAGCAAGTAGGTCATCTCCCATTACTCCTAAGCCTCCTTTAACTTCTTTATCTATTCTACCGATAACAGAAGGCTTCCAAATATCAAAGATTCTAAATAAAATATAAGATAAAAAGAGTCCAAAAATACTGTGTCCTATCATTGAAATACTAATCCAAACTCCTGCTAGCTCATCAATGACAATATGTTTGCAATCGTGATATAATCCTTGCTTTTCATAAGAGTTGATAATTTTTGTTGCAATAGCAGCTATCAAAAGCGCACTAAGCAATAGTGTGCTAGAGGCAATATAGTAGCTAATTAAAAAGCCTAAAGGTAACGCAACAAGAGTTCCAATGCTTCCAGGTGCTATAGGGCATAATCCGCTAAAAAATACCGTTAAAAACATTTTTTGCAAAAAATCTTTAGTGCCATAGAAAGTTTTAAAAAATTGAAGAGATTGCATTTTGGATTCCTACTTTAGAGAGTGAGTTTGGTAAAGATCAATAAGTTTTAAATAAAAATCTTCATCATCTTGTTTTTCTATCATTCCATTGTTTGCAAACATTGCTCCAAATTGTTTTAAAAGAGGGCTAAAACGTTTAGGGTAGAGATAACTTAGAATTTTAGCTGAAACTTCTTTACGCATAAGAATTGTCGGTGGAATGAGCCCAGCTTGCAAGATTTCTTGTAGGAAACCAGAATGATAGTGAATATGATGATGATTGCCGTGTGGGCAGGTTTTTAGACTTACAATAGTATTGCATTGACTGCAATATACAAACTCATGTAAAAGTTTAACGTTAATCTTAATATCTTTTATGGTATCGAAAATAGAATAGATTTTTTGATTGTCATAATAGAGAGTTAGATTTGGATAATTTTCACCAATAACAATTTGATCACAACCTAAATTTTGTGCCAAAATTGCATCAAGGATAATGCCGTGTGCTCCGGCAAAAAGATAAATATCATCTAAAGGAAAAATTAAGATGCGATGTGTTGGTAGATAATTTTCAATGATTTTTTGTAGGCAGGATTTACGAATATGAAAGTCCAATAAACCTTCATCTTGGTGGCGCAAAAGCATAAGCACAAGCAAATCACTCTCATCTAAAACAAAGCGAAAAATACGCTCGTGAATGCGTGTTACAGGAGAAGCATCAAGAACCATTGCAGTAGTGTTCTTAGCTTGAATATTCTTTTTTGCCTCAAGAATTGTTTGTTTGCCAATATGACGTATAAAATCAAATTGAATACTTTCTAGAAATAATTTGTATTGACCGCAAATCGCATAATCTCCTAAGCGATGATAAATATCTTTAGCTTTTTGTGAATAAATATTACCACTCATTATTTTAAAAAGTCGCTGTTGTTTATCAATTTTAAAAGTGGAATCCACGATAAGCTCCCCACATACGCTTCCTTCACAAACTAGAGAAACTATACTTCCTTTTTTGGCATTTTTTAGCACAATGGAATTGCGTTTGCCAGAAGGTGCTAAGATAAAAGAAAATGGAAAGCTCTGTCCTTTATAAAGTCCAGTATTATCCACTTCTTGCATTTCTTCTTTGTTCATTAGATGAAAAACAGGTGCTAGTAGTCCTTCTTGACATAAGAGTAGGGCGAAAATGGCTTCCTTATCTACAAATAAGGCATTCTCAAAGATTTCTTTTGAATTATTTCTTTTTTGTGATTCCATATTTTTTTCTCTTTTCCCATAAACTTTTACGAGACATTCCCAAGCGTTTGCTAAGTTCAGTATCTGGATAGCGATCTTCAAATTTTAAAATCATTGTCTTAATGTATTCATCAACACTTAATATATCATCTTGAAATCCGTGAGTAACTTCTTTAATATTAATTTCAAAAACATTTTTAAAATCACTTACATCGCCACTTAAGCAAGAAAAAATCACAGGAATGTTTTTTAAATCTTTCATATATTCTTCTTTCTCTTCTTTGTTAAGTGTTTCAAATCCTATCACATAAGTAAGTTGAGTTTTTGGAATATTCTTTAAAGTTTCTTTATGATTTGTAGTGTTTTTATAAAGAGAAATAAAATGAATTGCAAATTTCTTTTGTATAGCATAATTAACAACACACATATCAATAGCTTTTTGTGAAATGCTTTTAACAATAAGCGGAAAAGAAACTTTTGTATTGATTGTGTATGCTGGAACTAAAAGGGAGTTGCAAAAATAATCACGATAAAAAATAATTTCTTTTTGGAGTTGATAAAACTCAATATAATGGTCAATTTTTCTAATGAGTTCATCGATCATAAAAGGTTTTACAATATAATCACTAGCACCTGCTTTTAAAGGATTTGTAACAGTATCATCATTAACATAAGGAATCATCATCACAATAATAGAAGATTTAAACTTTTCAATAACAGGATAAAAATCTTGTCCGGGAATATTAGTAGATAACAAAATAATATCGGCACTTTCAAATTTTAGCGCATCATCTATGCTTGAAATAATTTCACAAGTAAAACCAAATTGACTAAGTTTTGCTGTGATGCTCTGTGCTAAATAAATTTCGTTTTCAATGATTAAAATTTTCATAAATCCTCTTTTTCAAATAAATTTTTCCAATTAAAATATCCAAGCACAACACTTGCTTGCACAAAAATTCCTTCTTCTCTACCTATAAATCCTAGCTTTTCTGTTGTAGTGGCTTTAACATTAACCTTGAAATTTGGGATTCCAAGCAATGTAGCAATTTGTGATTCCATTGCGCTTTTGAAAGGAGAGATTTTTGGTTTTTGGGCAAATATTGTAAGATCGGCTTGTTTAAAAGAATAGCCTACACTATAAGCAAAATTTACAACCTTAGCTAAAAGTTGTTTGGAATCTGCTCCTTTGTAAGTTAAGCTATTATCCGGGAACCATTCACCAATATCGCCAGCACCAATTGCTCCTAAAATTGCATCGCAAAGTGCGTGTAGGCATACATCACCATCGCTATGTGCGATAAGTCGGTAAGGACAAGAAATAGGGATTCCACCTAAGATTATGCCATCCCCACTTGTTAATGCGTGAATATCACCGCCTATCCCTATTAATGTCTGATTGCTAGGAGGTGGGAGATTTAGAGATTTTAAATCTTGTAAGAAAGTTAGTTTTCTAGCAGTTTGTTCTCCTTCTACAAAACCAACACTTCCACCAATTGCACAAATCCCGCTACTTTCATCGGTAAAATTTCCTTTCTTAAAGGCAACTTTAAGCTTGGAGAGTCGGCTAAGTTGTGGTGTTTGAATAATTTTTAAACATTCTCTTTTTAGATATTGCAAGGTTAAATCTTCATAGGCAATTGTGTCTTGAATTTTTAAAAAAGGCACAACGCAATCATATTTGCCAACTTCTTTTAGGATTCTTTGGCAAAGTGTTTGTGAGATATTACAGCGTGCAATATCGCTAACGAAAACAAATTCTACATTGGAATCTAAAAGCGCAATAGCATTTTTTAAGGAATCCTGTCTTGTTACTCCACCGCAAGCTAGTTTAAAGTTTAAATGATAAAAATCTAAATACTTTCTCATATAAAAAATTTCAGATTCCATTGCGCTTAAAACAAAATCACAGAAAGGATAGATAGAATGCAATTCCTTTGCTACTTTTAGCCAAACGGGAATTTCATTTAACCTAATCCACTGCTTTTTGGGCAATTTTGTAACAGCATTTTTTTGTTCATTAGTTTTTGTTGGAACTTGTGTTAAGTCCCTAAAACGAGTGCTTTCCCCAGCACCTAATAAAATTAGAGCGATTTTGGGCAAAAATTATCCTTAAGAAAAAATTGCGAAATTATACATTTTTAAAGTTTAGAATCCCTTTTAGAGATTCTAAAAATTTTAGATTTTAAAGAAGTTAATGTGATGCTTTAGAACATCGGCAAGATCTTTTAGAGACTGTGCGGCTATTGTGTTATTTGTCATTGACTCTGCTGTTGTTTTGGAGTCTTTTGTGATTGTGTCGAATTCTGCAACTAGAATTTCCATACTTTTTACCTGATTATCGGCAGCCTGTGTAACTTCCTTAGCTTTATTAAGGGAATCTTTTGCCTGTGTGTTAATTTGTTCTAAAATATTGCTTGCTTCATTTGCTAATTCCATACCTTTTTCTACCTGTGGAACAGCATTTTGTATCGCTTCAACGGCAGTTTGAGTTTCATTTTGAATCACTTCAATCATTCTTGAGATTTCAGAAGTGGCAACACCTGTGCGTTCTGCAAGCTTTCTAATTTCATCAGAAACAACAGCAAATCCGCGTCCAGCTTCTCCCGCTCTTGCTGCTTCAATAGCAGCATTTAGTGCTAGAAGATTTGTTTGGTCTGTGATTTCTTTAATAAGTTCAGCACTACCACTAATATCTTGTGAGTGTTTTTCTAGCATACGAATATGCTCTGAAGATAGAGTAACTGTTTGTGTGATTTTTTCAATCTCTTCAATGGTAATTTGCATAGCTTCTCTACCCTTTGTGGAGAGTTCTGTCGTATATCCAGAATTTTCTTCTGTTTGTTTAGCGATATTAGAAACACCATTAACGGCTTCAACAATTTCTTGAATATGTGTTACAGATTCTTCTGCGCTTTGCGCTTGATGATAAGAAGAAAGTTTGGATTCTTCAGAGATTTTAGCAACTTCATTTGCGCGGGTATTAAGTTCTTCTGAAGACTTCATTACCTCAAGAACAATGGCGCGTAATTTTTCTTGCATTTGTGCAACAGAAGCTAACATACTTTCCTTAAAGCTTGTTTGAATAGGCGTATTTAAATTTCCATTAGCAATACTTAAGACTGCTTTAACAGCTTCTTTTGGTTCTCCCCCAAGTGAAGAGATAATAAGGCGCGTAATGTATAAAGCAACAATAATAGCAGCCAAAACAGCAATCATAGATAACCAAAGTGTTATATCTAAATATGCTTTAATCTCGCTTCTTGCAGCGTTTGTTAAGGCTTGATTTTTTGCTTCTTGGTAGTCAATAAAAACATTAATAATATCCAGCCATTCTACAAAAGCATCACGTGCTTGATTAACTAATAATGCGTTCGCTTCTGCTAAATTACCTTGAGCTTTTTTGTTTAAAATTGCAATAATTAGGGGCATTGTTTTAGATTCTACTTCTTTAATGCGCGCTAAAATTTCCCTATCTTTTGCATCAACCATCGCTGGGTTTTTAAAAATTTCATCCATTTTAACAGCGGAATCTTTGTAAAAATTTTCTAAGTTTTGAATGAGTTTTAAGGTTTTTTCAATTTCTTGAATATCTTCTAAAATCACAACATCACGTACTGCAATAGCTCGATCATGAACGCTCCCTCTAAAGTTAATCGCATAGCGTTGCTTTACTGCATTAACATCACTAATAACAGAGACAGTTTGCTCAACAAAATTAATTTTATTGTACCCAACAACGGCAATAATAACGATAAAAGCCAAGACAAATCCAAAGCCTAAAAACAGCTGGGATTTTAGTGATAAGTTTCTACCTAACATAGATTCTCCTTAAAGCATTTAAGCAATATTTGATTAAAAAGGATAAAAATTATTATTTACAATAATAAAACACATCACTTGAAAAATCCCTTAATCTTGTTGTGCGCGTATTGCTTTTGCAATCAGTTCTAAAGGGTGTGAGAACGGAATCTTTATTTCTTCTTGATAGAGTGCATTACTTAATTGCATACGGCAGGCACTGCATTCAGCAGCTACAAAGTTTGCGTGAGTATCTGCAATCATTCGCGCCTTTTTGCTTCCTGCTTTTTGCGCGAGTTCAAAGCGTTCTGTTTGCATTGTTACACCACCAAATCCACAGCAAGCATTAGAATTTTCCATTTCAATGAGTGTGTAGTTTTGCTCTAGGAGTTTGCGTGGTTCTTTATAAACACCTAAGACTTTTCTAGCGTGGCATGGATCGTGGTAGGTTATACTTGTTTTCTTAGGCTTTTCTCCTTGCAAGTTCGCTAAAAGCTCGGTAAGATTTGTTTTGGATTCCAAATATTGTGTTGCCATATAGATTTTTGGGAGCAGTTTTTTGATTCTTTCTTGCATTGTGGAATCTTTTTGCATAAAGCGTTCCCAATCCTCTAAAACCATTGCTGCACAAGTTGCTTCTGGGATTAAAATTGCATCAACTTCATCAATAAAGCTTTCAAAGTATTCTACATTGTGGCGAATTAATGTATCTACACTATGAAAATCTCCTGTAAAATACGCAGGAGCAGCACAGCATTTTTGACCTTTAGCAAGTTTTGCGCTAATTCCAAGTTTTTCTAGGATTAATAATAAGGACTCACCGATATTTTTGTAATTATAATTTCCAAGGCAGCCGATAAAAATCGCAACTTTTTTAGGATTTTTAGAATCTTTATTGAAATTTAATTCTTCTGTATGAGAATTTAAAAAACTTGTATCCGCCATTGCTCCAAAAACTCTATTGCCCACAAAAGGCAATTTAAAGCGTGGAGCAATAGAATTGCCATCGGTCGTTTTTTTAAAGAGCAATGGAGCAAAAAATGCTCCGATTTTAAAGCCTAAATCCATAATTTTACGATGTTTTAAAAGATAGAAAAAAACGCGTTTAAACCAAGCAATTCCAAATTTTTGAGCAATTTCATAGCGGATATTTTCAATGAGTGTATCTGTGGGAAGTGAATTTGGACAAACACTTACGCAAGTGGTGCATAAAAAGCAAGTTTCAAAGATATTTTTCGCAGTCTTATCTAATGGAATCTCTTTGCGTTGATAAGCTCCAAGTAAATCAATAAAGCCTCTAGGTGAAGTTGCTTCGTCTCCATTAATGCTAAAAATCGTGCAATCTGGAAGACACTTGCCACATTTTACGCAAGCATCACTTGTTTTTAAGTAGTTGTAATTTTCAAAATGCGCCATTTGTATCCTTTAAATGGTTTTGCTAAAAACTTTTTGGTTTGTGTGCTTTAAATACGCATCAAAGGGCATTGCAATGTTGCGAATTAGCAAAGCACCTGTTTGACTGACTTGGATTCCATCTTTGCTAAGAGTGATTAATCCCGCATTTTCTAGTGGTTTTAATGCGTTAAGGGCGTCTGCAAAATAGTCTGCAAAGTTAATATTAAATTGTGACTGTATGGCGTGAAAATCAAGTTTAAAATTACTCATTAATTGCATTATAACAGCCTTTCTTAACCGATCATCAGCACTAAGTTTAATTCCTTTTTGAAAAGGTAGAATTCCATTATCAAGGGCATTTTGATATTCTGGAAGTGTCTTAAAGTTTTGTGCATAATAATCCATCCCTTCTCCAATAGAAGTAAGCCCAATACCAATAGTTTGTGTGCCACCTTTTGTGCTATAGCCTTGAAAATTACGACGCAGTTGGCCTTTGCTTATAGATTTAAAAAGCTCATCATCTGGCTTTGCAAAATGATCCATCCCGATCATTTTGTAGCCTTGATCTTGCAAGAATTGAATGCTAAATTCTAAAATCTTTAATTTCTCTTCAGGGAGCGGAAGTGTGGTTTCATCAATTTTGCGCATTGTTTTTTTAAGCCAAGGAACATGTGCATAATTAAAAATAGCAAAGCGATCCGGATTAAGCTTGATGGCTAATTCTAAAGTTTTTTTGAAGGTTTCTAGGGATTGAAAAGGAAGACCATAGATTAAATCAAAATTAATAGAAGAAATTTCAAAATTTCGTGCGATATTAATGGAATCTTGCACTAAAGAAAAGGGTTGAATCCTATGAATTGCTTTTTGCACACTCTCATCAAAATCTTGGATTCCGAAGCTTAAGCGGTTAAAACCACCATTTTTTAAAGCTTGCATTTGTTCATTAGTAAAAAAGCGTGGATCAATCTCACAGGCAATTTCTGCATCTTTTGCAAAATTTGGAAAAGTATTTTTTAAGAGAGAAATTAGTTTTTCAAGTTCATTTGCATTAAAAAAAGTTGGAGTCCCTCCACCAAAATGAAGTTGATAAACAGGTTTGCTGGTGTCGATTGTTTGTTTAAGTAAAGCAAGTTCTTTTGTTAAATATTCTAAATAAAGGGTCTTATTTTCTTCTTTACTTGTGTAAATAACATTGCAACCACAAAAATAGCAAGCACTGCGACAAAATGGTAAATGCACATAAAGAGAAAATGGATTTGTATCGGATTTTAAATCTTGCAAATAAGAATCCAAAGTGTAATTTTCGCTAAATTCTATTGCGGTAGGATAGCTTGTATAGCGCGGTCCGGACTTTGAATAGGTAGCAAATTTTTTAAAATCAATCATAGGAATCCTAAAATTTATTTGACATCAAATTAATCTGAAAAACTAAGAAATAAATAAGGATAATGTTTCTTTAAATACTTCACAATAGTCTTTGGATCTTTTTTGTGATTTTGAATCTCTTTTAGAGCAATGCACCAAACATCATCAAAATCAATTGGCATATTTTTATAAATTTCTTTTTCAAGTCTAAAGAGATATTTATCATTCTCAAGGTTTTTAATCTCGCCCATAAGAGCTTGCATTGTTGTTTTTGAAACTAGATAAAATTCTGTTTTATTACTATCTAGTAATGTATAAATAGCGTTATCTTTAAGCGCAGCATCATAAGTTAAGGATTCCATATTTTTATGTTTTAATACTTCTTTGATGGTCTTGTGGCACTCTTGTGCTTCTATCGGTTTTGGTGTAGCCAAACCATTACTCCTTTTTGTGCGTGTAGGCGATTTTCTGCTTCTTGGAAAATTTTACTTTGCTTAGATTCTAGCACTTCTTCACTAACTTCTTGTTCTCGATATGCTGGTAAGCAGTGCAAAAAAATCGCATCATTTTTTGCAAATTGCATTAAAGTATGATCCACGCAATAACCTTGAAATGCTTTTTTTCTTGCTTCTTTTTCGCTTTCTTGCCCCATAGAAGCCCACGTATCTGTCGTAACGACATCGGCATCTTTTACTGCTGCTTTTGGGTCTTCATTAACGACAATTTTAGCACCAGAAAGCCTTGCAAACTCTTGTGCTCTTTTTAGAATAGTAGGGGAGGGCGCATACTCTTTTGGAGAAGCAATGCGTAGTTCAAAACCTAATTTTGCAGCAAGCATTAACCAAGAGTGCGCCATATTATTGCCATCTCCAATATAAGCAACAATGGGATTTTGATCTTTGTTATGCTCTTGCATTGTGAGATAATCTGCAAGCAACTGCATTGGGTGAAAATCATCACTTAAACCATTGATAACAGGGACGCTAGAGTAGTGTGCAAATTCTTCTAGGCGACTATGTTCGTGCGTCCGCATCATAATTAAATCTACCATTGATGAAAGCACTCTAGCGGTGTCTTTAATAGGCTCACCACGCCCAAGCTGTGTGTCGTTGCTAGAGAGAAAGATACCTTGACCGCCCAACTGATAGATTCCAGTTTCAAAGCTTACGCGTGTTCTTGTAGAATTTTTTTCAAAAATCATACCAAGAGTTTGGTTGGCAAGCGCAGTGCTGTATTTTTTGGATTTTACTTCACCTTTTAAAGTTTTAGCAATCTTTAGAATTTCTAAAATTTCATCTTTGCTAAAATCGGCTAAAGTTAAAAAATGTCGCATTAATAGACCTTGTGTAAAATTTCAAAGTGTGTATAATACAATAATTTTTTAAAAAAGGGTTAAAATGCACGAATTTTCTATTGTTTCTTCACTTTTGGAATCTTGTGAAGAAATCGCTAAGGAGAATCAAGCAGATAAAATTATTGCCATATATGTAGAAATAGGAGAGAGAAGTGGTGTAAATCCAACTTTATTGCAAAGTGCTTTTAGTGAATTTAAGATAGGTAGCAAATGTGAAAATGCAGAGCTTAATCTTACCTTTAAAAAAGTAAAACTCACTTGCAAGAGTTGTGGAGAGATTAGTGAAGCTGTCGAGATAAACTATACAAAATGTCCAAAATGTTCAAGTGAAGAAGTGTTGATTTCTGCAGGAAATGAAATGTTGCTACTGCGCTTAGAGATGGAGTGAAAGCTGGAATCGCATTTGATTTTGGATTCCAACTTTTATAGATTAAGAAAGCTCTCTTAATTAATTAAAATTAAAAAGTGCGTTTTAATAATTCTTCTGGACGCAAGATTGTGATGAGCCTATCATCTCTCTTTCCAACTCCATAAATGAGGTTTTCATCTTGCTGCGTAATTGTTTCTGGTGTTGGGTCAATATCAGACTCTTTAATTCTAACTGCTTCTGTTAAACGGTCAATAATAAATCCTGCGCGCTCTTCTTGATTTCTAATAACAATATAGCGTGTATCTTCTGTTGGTTTCTCATAAGGGAGTCCAAATTTCAAACGCAAATTAATTAATGGCACAACCCAACCTCTCATATTAAATACTCCTAAAACATAATTAGGAACCCCCGGAACTCTTGTGTATTCTAAAGGTTTGATAATCTCTTGAATGCTAAGAATTGGCACAGCAAATTCTTCAGTCCCTACCACAAAGGCAACAAGTTGAATAACATTTTCAGTTTCTGCAATAGGTTTTTTTTGCTCTTGTTGTTTTTGTAAAACATCTTTTAGTTGATTACTCATTATTCTGTTACCTCCACGGTTAAATTAATATTGCGTTTAACGACATTCATTAAATATTCTGGTGAATAAGGTTTTGTGATATATTCTGTCATTCCAGATTCTACACCGCGCATTCTATCTGTTTTACTTGTTCTGCTTGTTACGGCAATAAGTGGTAAATTTTTGAATTTCGCGTATTTTCTAATTTCTCCTGCAAGTGTATAACCATCCATTTTTGGCATTTCAATATCAATCAAAATTGCATCAAAATTTCCATCACCATCTTTAACAATATCTAGAGCTTCTACACCATTTGTTGCTTCAGTAATTGAGATACCAAGAGGTTTTAATGATTTTTTCATAATACTACGATCTGTCATAGAATCATCAACAATTAAGACTCTATAATCGCTAGGAGAGCTTTTCTCTTTTCTAGCCTCACTTTCTTGTTTTAGCTTGTTAATGCTAACTTTTACATTTTTTGCCATTTGCATCATTGCTGCAATATCTACAATTAAAGTTACTCTACCATCTCCACGGATTGTTGCCCCAGCAATTCCTTCTGTTCCTTTCAAATAAGAGCCAAGCGATTTAATAACAACCTCTTCTTGTCCAATTAAGAAATCTACAATTACACCAATTTTATTTTCTGCAAGTCCAATTACAACAACATAGGCTTGTTCGGAATTATCAAAGACGGAATCCACACCAAAAATATCTGCCAAACGCACAAGCGGCAAGACTTCATTTCTTAAGCGTAGAACACTTTTGTTTTCTACAGTATAAATTTCATCTTGGGAAATTCTAACCGTTTCAATGACTGAAGCAAGAGGAATTGCATAAAATTCTTCTTGAACTCCAACAAGAAGAGATTGAATAATTGCAAGGGTTAAAGGAATTTTTAATTTAAAAGTTGTGCCTTCTCCTAACTCGCTATCAACATCAATGATTCCATTGAGTTTTTCAATATTTGTTTTAACAACATCCATTCCAACGCCACGACCACTAACATTTGTAACAACTTTTGCTGTTGAAAATCCTGCTCTAAAAACCAAAGAATATGCTTCCTTATCTGTCATTGTATCTGCTTCTCTTTCGCTGATAATTCCCTTTTCTACAGCTTTTGCCTTAAGAATTTCAGGATCCATACCGTGACCGTCATCTTTAATTTCTACAACGATATGATTTCCCTCGTTATAAGCTTTAAGATTAACAGTTCCTTGTTCGCTTTTCCCTGCTGCAATTCTATCTTCTTTGGGTTCAACTCCGTGGTCACAAGCATTTCTAATTAAATGCACAAGTGGATCTCCAATTTCTTCAACAATAGATTTATCAAGTTCTGTTTCTTCACCAGTGATAATTAGATCAATGTTTTTGCCAAGCTCCCTTGAGAGATCACGCACCATTCGTGGGAACTTGTTAAATACTCTTCCAATAGGTAACATTCTTGTTTTCATAACTGCAAGTTGAATATCTGTGGTTACCATTGATACAGAAGCAACAACTTGGTTTAATTCTTCTAAGAATTTTTCACCTTCATAGCGTTCTTCTACATCATTGTAAATTTTAATTAAGCGGTTCTTACCTAAAACTAATTCACCAATAAGATTCATTAAGCTATCAAGTCTTTTTACATCTACACGAATCGTTTGTTCAACCGCTGTTGCAGGAGCCTTATTATCATCTCCTCCAGATTTTGTGGTTGTTTTTGGAGTTGTATTTTCTGCTTTTGAGATAGATTTTGGCGTTACAGATGTAACAGGAGCTGCCTTGGGGACATTTGGAGTAGCTTCAGCAGAAATTTCACTAGGTGCTTGAATGTCATTAAGCTCGCCTTTGGCGCGTTTTGCCTCGCGCTTTTGTTTGTCTTCTTCTTGGCGCTTATTAAGTAGGCGTTCAATTTCTTTTTCAACTTCTTCTGGTGACATACTTGCATAATCTAATTCTGGTTCTTCTTCTGTGGACTCTCGTGCAGATTCACTTATTTCTGGAGTGTTTTCTACTGAAGTCGTAGTGCCTGGAGTTTCTCCTTTTGAAATAGAGTCTAAGCGTTGTATTGTATTGTCGATATCTCCTTCTAGTCCTGTATTACCATCTGTGCCTGTATCCCTGATTGCATTGAGAAGCTTCTTCATATAATCAATGGATTCTAAAACAACATCCATAATATCAGGAGTGATTGTCAATTCACCGTGTCTTGCCTTATTTAAAACATCTTCCATATGGTGTGTTAAGCGTGTTAGCACAGAGAAGTTTAAAAATGATCCTGAACCTTTGATTGTATGCGCAACTCTAAAAATTCTATTTAACAAATCTAGGTCATCTGGATTATTTTCTAATTCAACTAAATCTTGATCGAGTTGTTCAATCATTTCAAACGCCTCAATGAGAAAATCCTCTAGTATTTCTTGCATTTCGTCCATAATATACCCTTTCTTTAAAAGTTTAATTAATTTTCATTATAGTATTTGTTGATAATTCGTGAAACTTCATCGTGAAACTTATTACCATCAAATTTAACAAGATAAGACTCAGCTCCTGCCTCTTTTCCGCGATCTTCACTGAATTTATCGCTAATTGAAGAGCTAAAAATTATAGGAATCTTAGAAAATCTTGAATCTTCTTTTGCTTTTGCAGCAAAGTGGAACCCATCCATTTGTGGCATTTCAATATCTGAAATGATAATTTTTAAAGTTTTTGTTAAATTATCTCCATAAGTTTCATAAAGCTTTTCAAGTTTTTGTAGCCCAGATTCCCCGTCATTTGCCTCTACGACATCAAAGCCCATTTTTTCTAAAAACTCTTTAATAATTTTTCTAGCAATAGAACTATCATCTAATACGAGAACAAGTCCACTGAACTTATTATAAGCCCTTTCTGAACTAATTTCTGGTTGATAGAATCCTAATTCTTGAACAATGCTTTCTAAATCCAAAATTAACAAAACTTGATCCCCTTCAATCCTGGTTACACCGGTAATTTTGTTTTTATCCATTGTTGCATCAGCAGAAGAACTAAAATGTGCTGGTTCAATGTCTTTCCAATTAATGCGACGAATACGCTTCGCTTCATGGACAATAAAACCTATCATAATATTATTAAATTCTGCAATGATTACGCGTGGTTTTATTTTTTTGTTCTTCGGAATTTCTACATGCATCCATTTTGCAAGGTTGATCACCGGAATAACAACTCCACGTAAATCAAAGATTCCTTCTATATAATCTGGAACACCAGGTAGTTCTGTGAGTTCTGGAAGTCGTATAATTTCATTAACTTTGGCAACATTAATGCCATAAATGCCTTCATATTGTTTGCCTTTTTCGAGTTTATGAATTCTAAAATCCACTAACTCCATTTCATTGGTTCCCACTTTTAGGGCATCATCTTTTTCAAAGCTTGACACTTTAAGACTCCTTTAGGGTTAAACAATTATCGTCGCATTTTACAATAAAATATTTTTTTTTACAAGCAAAAAAAGGCAAGCAAATGTAATTAATGTTTTGATATTTAATGCAATTACCTCGATGAAAATGCCCTTCAATAACATAAGAGTCATTGGGAATGGATATTCTTTTTTGGTATTTTTCAACGCGCATTTGTGCAAAATTTATGAAATTTTGATAAAAATATGATTCTTGTTTTTTCTTTTTGATATTTTTATTTTGTAAAAAATATATGATTTTAGGATATAAAAAGTTTGAAAAAAAATTTAAAAAAATAATGAAAAATTTATTGCGAATAATTTTTGAAAAGATTTTATAATGCCAACTTAAAAGGATGTCCCCGTGTGCAAGGTAGGCGTTTTTGTTGTTAAATTGACATAAAATTGGCTGTGCATTTAATGGAAAATAAGAGATGTTTTCAAAAGTTGGAATCTCCTTTAATAAAAAGTCGTGATTACCTTCTAGATAATATACTTGATGTTTTAGTGAGAGTTGTTTTAAAAGTTCTAGTGTGTGTTGATTGTCTTTTAAACTTTGCGGAACTAAACCTACAAGAAAATCAAAAATGTCTCCCATTAAGAAAATCTGTCGTTTTTTAGATTCCAAAAGTTCGGTAAAAATGGAATCTAAAGTGTTTTGATAGAGGCTGTTATGATGAGAGTCTGCGATAAAAATCGCATCCTCTTCTATGATAATAGGTTTATGGCACATATGCAATTTGTGGTAGTCCTAAATTTTCATCAAACCCAAACATTAAATTTGCATTTGCGAGAGCTTGTGAGCTTGCACCTCGCAAGAGATTATCAATACTAGAAGTGATAAATAAATCTTTACCATCTTTTTTGGCATAAATATCACAAAAATGCGTCCCAGAGACATTTTTAATCTGAACACAATTCTCACGCACTCTAATGAAAGGTTCATCTTTATAGCGCGCATGTAAGATTTCAAGAGGATCAATATCTTCTTTCAAGCGCGCATAAATAGAAATCAACATACCTCGCGTTAGAGGAATTAAATGTGGGACAAAAAGTGTTTTAAGTTGCACTTTTCCGATTTTTTTTAGTTGTTCATTAATCTCTGGAGAATGACGATGGCTAATGGGTGAATAGGCAAAAAGATTTTCATTGATTGTTACAAAATGTGAAGTTTGTGCAAGCTTTTTACCTGCGCCACTTACACCACTTTTTGCGTCAATATACACACTTTGTGAAATATCAAGATATTCAACAAAGGGTAAAAGTGCTAGTAAAGTTGCAGTAGGATAGCAACCTGGATTTGCTACAAGATTCGCTTGAGAAATCTCTGTGCGATTGTATTCTATAAGCCCATAAACTGCATTTTTCAGATTTTCTTTATCATTATGTGTGCAATAATATTGTTCGTATTTTTCTAAACTTAAACGATAATCAGCAGATAGATCTACAACTTTAAGGTTTCTTTCTAGTAAAGTCTTTGCATATTCCATTGCTTTTTGGTGTGGTAAGGCAAGAAATACTAGCTCACATTCTTGCGCAATTTTTTCTATATTTACTTCTTTAACAGGGAGCTTAAGAACATCTTTTAAGCTAGGATGTAAATTTGCAATATCTTGATAATCCTCACTTGCATAAATGCTAGAGAGTGTAAATTGTTCGTGCATTAGTAGGAGTTTGACTAGCTCCAAGCCTGTGTAGCCACTAACTCCAATAATGGAAGTTTTTATGCTCATAATATTCCTTAAAAATAATAACTTTATATATTGAAATGGATTCCATTTTTTAACCGCCACCCATAAAGGTTAGACACTCAATTACATCGTTTTCTTTAAGGAAATAAGATTCCCATTTTTCTTGTTTGATAATTTCCATATTAATGGCAACTGCTATGCTTTTGCGATCTATTGCATACTCTAATAAAAGATCTAAAATAGTTTTGGATTCTGTATTTATAGGATTTCCATTAAGTTTAATTTGCATTGTTTCTCTCTTTAAAAAGCCGTTATTTTATGCTTTTTTGTTGAAAAATTTATAAAAAAATCCTTCTTTAATAATTTCTTTGCCGCAAGTTATAAATAATTCTCCCCTTTTTAGATTCCGTCTTATTGTGCTTCCAGCCCCTATAATACAATCATCTTCTATTGTTAAAGGCGCAACTGCCTGTGAATCGCTACCAATAAACACATTTTTGCCAATTTTGGTTTGATGCTTACCCTTTCCATCATAATTGCAAGTGATAAAGCCAGCCCCAATATTTGTGCCACTTTGAATTTCACTATCGCCAATATAGCTTAAATGTCCAGCTTTTACACCATTTAAAGTGGATTTTTTGACTTCTACAAAATTTCCAATATGCGTATTTTCTAGCACGCTTTGTGGGCGTAAATGCGCTAAAGGTCCAACATCACTCTTTTTAATAAAGCTAGATTCTATCACACTATGCGCTTTAATGTGTGATTCTATGATTTTAGAGTTTCCATAAATGCTTACGCCATTTTCTACAATACACTCACCGCTAAATTCTACACCTTCTTCTATATAAATTGTGTTTGGCAAGTGCATAATCACACCTTGTTTTAGCCAAAACTCTTTAATGCGCTGACTTAAAATCTCTTCAGCATTTGCCAAATCTAGCTTATCATTAACGCCTTTGAAGTTTTTAAGTTCTACAAATAAAGGAGCAATTTTTACATTATCCTTGCGCGCAAGTGCAATAACGTCAGTCAAATAATATTCTTTTTGTGCATTGTTGTTGTGAAGTTTAGGGATATAGGAATCCAAAATATGCGTTTTAAAGCAATAAATCCCCGCGTTTAAAGTGCTAAGAGCAAGTGTTTTAGAATCCGCGTCTTTTTCTTCAATAATTTCTTTAACTTCGCCATTATTAACAACAACACGCCCGTATCCATTAACATTTGGTAAATCTAATACACTCATTACAATTTCTGCATCATTGTACAAGAACTGCTTAAGTTCATCTGCTTGGATTAAAGGCATATCCCCATTTAAAACAAGAACTTTTTTATATTTTGGACGATAAGTTTTTAACGCACCACCAGTGCCAGGAAAGTTTTGCAAATCTTGAAGTAAAAAGTGGACTTTATCGCCAAAATATTCTTGCATTTTTTCTTGGATTCTTTCATTTTCAAAACCCAAAACCACGCACACATCATCACTTAAGCGCAAGGATTCTTTAATGCTGTAATATAACATTTCTTTGCCACAGATTTTATGAAGCACTTTTGGGGTGTTAGATTTCATTCTTGTCCCCTTGCCTGCAGCTAGAATTACGATTGATAAAGTATGATTTTTCATTACGATCCCATTATGATTTAAAGTTAATTTAATCTGATTTTAACACAATAAAGTTTAGAATTAGGACATTTTTTATAAGTTTTTTGAAGTAAATTTGACAAAACATATTTTTGGTAGAATACATCATTTGGAGAGAAGACATGGATTTAGGCACAGTTGTAGGAATGTCGCTATCTTTTATTTTGCTAGGAACAGCGATGATGTTGGGAGTAGGAATCGGTCCTTATTTGGATATTCCTTCCATTTTGATTACAGTGGGTGGTTCTATCACAAGTTTGCTAATTGGTTATAAAATGGAAAGCATGAAAAAAGCTTTTACTTTTTTTATGATTGCATTTAAACCGCAAACCTTTGATGTTCCGGGTCTTATTAAAAAGCTTGTAGATTATTCTACGCAAGCAAGACGCGATGGAATCTTATCGTTGGAGCAACAATCCAATCAAGAGGATAATGAGTTTTTAAAGCGCGGATTAAATATGGCAATTGATGGTGCTGAACCTGATAGTATTCGCGATTTGCTAGAAACTGATATGGATAGGACGCTTGATAGACATAAAGCAAATGCCGGTATCTTTGATACTTGGGCGGCGTATGCTGGAGCTTATGGAATGTTAGGAACATTAATTGGTCTAGTTGCGATGCTTTTAAATATGTCTGATCCTGCTTCTATTGGTCCTGCGATGGCGGTTGCGCTTTTAACAACTTTTTATGGTTCTTTTATCGGAAATATCGTAGGATCACCTATTGCAAATATTTTAACTATTCGCGCAAATGATGAAGCTCTTGTAAAGCTTTTAATTATTGAGGGGATTATGTCTATTCAAGCAGGAGATAATCCGCGTGCATTAGAGGCAAAGTTGCTAACATTTTTACCACCAAATCAACGCGTTAGTCAATTTGAGTAAGAAATGGCAAAGCGCTGTCCTCCCTGTGATTGTCCTAATGTTCTGCCGCTTTGGCTAGGAACTTATGGTGATATGGTTACGCTGATTCTTACCTTTTTTATTCTGCTTTTGTCAATGGTAACCTTTGATGCAAAAAAGCTCACAGAAGCAGAATCTAGCTTAAAGGGTTCATTGTCTCTTCTTAGTGGTGGAATTAAGATTGAGCCAGATAATACAAGAATCCAGCAACAAGCAGATATAACCGTTGAACCAGAAAGTGCTGAGGAAGTGCGTTTAATTGAAAGTGCAATTTTAGATTTTAAAGAAAATATCAAAACCTCTTTTGGTCCTTCAAATATTATAGATGAAGGAAGTGAAGGATTTATCTTGCGCTTTAATGGTAAGCTTTTGTTTGATGAGGGAGAGATTACCTTAAATGATGCTGATGAAGTGCTATTTCTTAAACGCCTTGCTTTAATTTTACAAAAAATGTCATCCACACTTCATTTAGATGTGATAGGCTATACAGATAATCGTGTAATTACTCCTACGCCAAAATACAAAGATGATATAGGTTTAAGCGCACTTAGGGCTTTAGGGGTGCAGCGCGTGTTATTAGAAAATGGTGTAGATCCAAAGAAAATGACGGCATTGGGTAATGGTGCTACAAATTTTGTCCTACCAAATACCACAGAAGAAAATCGACAAAAAAATCGTCGCGTGGAGTTTAGAATCTATCCTAATGATAGACATCTGCAAAAAACACAAAGCATTTTAGAACAAATTATTGAAAAAAAGCAATTTGAGAATAATGTAAGCAAGGAAGAAAATATGGAATCCAAAATAGAAGAAACAAGGATACCTTAAGTGTTACGCTTAGTTTTTATTCTTTGTGTTAGCTTTCTTGCTCTTTTTGGAGCTCCTGAAGCCCCTACGATTCCAACTGTGGATTTAACGCTTCGCGCGCCAACAGAGCCGGGAGATTTGGTTACAACGCTAAACATTGTTGTTATTTTAACACTGCTTGTTTTAGCACCATCACTAATTTTAATGGCAACAAGTTTTGCTAGGATTTTGATTGTTTTTTCTTTTTTGCGCACTGCAATGGGAACGCAGCAATCTCCTCCTACACAACTTTTGGTATCTTTTGCACTAATTTTAACAATGTTTATAATGGAGCCTGTAGCAAAAGAGGGTTATGAAAAGGGTATAAAGCCTTATATTGCAAAAGAGATTCCTTATGATGAGGCTTTTTTGCGCACATCTCAACCCTTTAAGGATTTTATGATTAGAAACACGCGCCCTAAGGATTTGGCTCTTTTTTATAGAATCCGTAATCTTGAAAATCCGCAAACTGCGCAAGATGTGCCATTGAGTATTGCTTTACCAGCTTTTATTATTAGTGAGATGAAAACAGCCTTTCAAATTGGATTTTTATTGTATTTGCCTTTTTTGGTTATTGATATGGTTATTAGCTCAATTCTTATGGCAATGGGTATGATGATGTTGCCGCCGACAATGATTTCTTTGCCTTTTAAGATTTTGATTTTTATCTTAGTAGATGGGTTTAATCTCTTAACAATGAATTTAGTGCAGAGTTTTCGGTAGCAATGGCGTTAGTTTGTGAATATTTAGGTAAATGCGGTGGTTGCTCTAATCTTACATTAGAATCCAAAATCCATTTTTCTTCTACTCTTTTGGGGGTTCAGAACTTTTTGGTTTTTAAAAGTGTGGAATCTAATTTTAGAGCGCGTGTGGAGCTTGGAATCTATCACGATTATAATGAGATTTTTTACACAATGCGCGGAGAAAAAGAACGCTTTGTGAAGATTGCAAATTGTCAAAATCTTCTACCAAATCTCCAAAAAACACTGCCTGTTCTTTTGGGGATTTTAAATACAGAAGAGTTTAGCGCATTTAAGGAGCGTTTATTTAGTATAGAAATTCTTGCAAACAACAATAACGCTTTGCTTTTAACACTAATTTATCATAGAAAACTAGAAGAATCTTGGCTTTTAGGCGCAAAGACTTTAACGGTAAAACTAAAAGAGCATTTAGGATTCCATTTTGAGATTATTGGGCGTTCTCGTGGAGTGAAGCTAGTTTTAGAAAAAGATTATTTAATGCAATCTTTAGAGATTTTAGGCAAGCACTTTTATTATCGCTATGATGAAGGGGTTTTTACACAGCCAAATACTGCGATTAATCAACAGATGATTACTTGGGTGTTAGAGCATTTAAAATCAGGTGGAGATTTGCTTGAGATGTATTGTGGTTGTGGAAACTTTACAATCCCATTGTCTTTTAGCTTTAATAGAGTTTTAGCTACCGAAATTTCTAAGACATCTCTTAATGCCTTAAAGGTCGCTTGTCAAACCAATCAAATTTCAAACATTTCTTGCGTGCGACTTAGTGGAGCAGAGTGCATAGAAGCTTTAAATGGTGCAAGAAAGTTTAATCGTTTAAAAAACATTGACTTAAACACATTTAATTTTAAAAGCGTTTTTGTAGATCCCACTCGTTGTGGGATTGGAAAAGAAGTCTGTGAGTTTTTAAAGCGTTTTGAGCAGATTATTTATATCTCTTGTAATCCAATCACTCTAGCACAAGATTTAGAGATTTTAAAGCAAACACATCAGATACAACATACTGCATTTTTTGACCAATTTCCACACACAAAACATTTAGAATGTGGAGTGATTCTGAAAAAAATTAAAGTTTAAAAAGGAGTTTTTAATGCTTTCATCGTTGTATTAGAATTATGGAGAAAGAAATCTTGGAGATTCATTAAATGAAAATGTTTGTGAGAGTCTTTTTTTATTAAAATTGCCCCCCTTTCGAACTTAACTATGAAACTTTATTAAAATTTGAAGCAACATTTATTGGAAGCGCGCTAGGATGGTTAATCACGCCTAAAATTTTAAAATACAATATGCAATGGTAAGATAGAGTTAATTCTGCAGAACCTATTAAAGTTTGGGGATCGGGATTTTAATGAATCTTTTATTTTGAAAGAATAAGCTTTCGTGCAAGATTGAAGTTTATGTATTAAAAGAATAAAAAATAAAAAATATTTAGAAAATATCACAAGGGTTAGTTTTAAAAATGTTTCGCTAGAATATCCAAGAATCCTTGCTGCTAAACTCATTTAAAAACAAGAGAAAAAATATTGCTTTGGAATTATTTCACATCATAGTGAAGTGCATTTGTCAATCTTTAAGTATTTAACATAAGTGTTAAATAATGCGATATTTATAGATGTGCGTGGAGATGTTTTAGAGACACTGCAAATAATTGTGCAATGCAAATAGTTTTGGGATTATAAATACAAGAATTTTGGCTATAAATACAATGAGAATAGAGCAAAATTACAAATTCATAGATTATATTATTCAGCTTTATCATTTAGATCAGCATTTACAGCTTGATTTACAAAGGATAAATCCTAGATAGCATATCTCTTCAAAAGGAGATTAAGAAGAACTATTCTATTGAGTGTTGAATACTTAAAGAAAAACAAAAACAGCTTTTGGAGAATTTCCCATTAAGAGCAAAAGCTCTTTAATGGTGTGTAATCTTATCGCGCACAAGAAAAAATATACTTCCTAAGATTCCAGCAGTGAGTGAAGCAATTAAGATAGAGATTTTTGCAACATCGGTAGCAATTAATGCGTGTTCGCCAGAAAAAGCTAGGTTTGTTACAAACATTGACATTGTAAAACCGATTCCACCTAATGCGCCAGCACCAAAAATTTCTACCCAAGTTACTCCATTTGGGCGAGTTGCGATTCCAAGTTTTTCTGCTAAAAATGTAAATAAGAAAATTCCTACAGGCTTGCCAACAACAAGTCCTAAAAAGATTCCAAGAAAGACATGATCTACGCTAAAATCAATGTTTGATCCAATCGTAACTCCTGCATTAGCAAATGCAAAAATTGGCATAATTAAAAAACTACTATAAGGAGCAAGAGCGTGTTCTAAGCGCAAAAGAGGATTTTGCACTGCTTTTTTCTGATTGCTAATTTCACCTAATGCGTGGATTTGTTCATTTTGTAAAAGGATTCCATATTTTTCTTTTTCAGCTTGTTTAAAGTGATCTACAATTTTTGTAATTTTCTCCATAAAACGCATTGTATCAATCTTTGGTGCAACAGGGATTGTAAAGGCAAGCACAACAGCAGCAATTGTTGCATGCACGCCACAACTATGCACAGCAATCCATAAAAACACTCCTAAAATCATATAAGGAGTGAGTGCTTTAACCCCAAGTTTATTTAATGCAACAAGTAAAACTACAATCCCAGCAGATACGCCAAGCCAAGCAAAAGAGATTCCACTGGAATAAAAAAGAGCAATCACAATAATCGCACCTAAGTCATCTGCAACTGCTAAAGAAACCAAAAAGACCTTAACGGAAACCGAAACACGTTTACCAAGAGTAGCTAAAACTCCGAGCGCAAAGGCAATATCTGTTGCCATTGGAATCCCAAATCCGTGTTCAGAAGGTGTTCCGCCATTTAAAGCAAAGTAAATCAAGCCCGGTCCTACCATTCCCCCAAGTGCCGCAATAATAGGAAGTGCTGCTCTTTTAAATCCTGCAAGTTCCCCAAAAAGCACTTCGCGTTTAATCTCTAAGCCTACAACCAAAAAGAAAAACGCCATTAAAACATCATTAATCCAATGTTCTAAGCTCATTCCAATAAATGTTCCATTAATGCTAAAACCAAATTGTGTTTTCCAAAGTGCCGCATACGCTTCGCTTAATGGAGAGTTTGCAACAATCATTGCCAAAACCGCACAACAAAGCAACAAAATCCCAGCAAAAGATTCACTTTGTGTAAGCTTGCTGAGTGCTTCTAAAAAACTGCTTTTATTTTCTGCTTCCATACTTTTCCTTTATGTGATTTCGATAAGTTTTCCTTCTTGTTCTTCTTGTGTGTAAAAGACATAACCATAGGTGTTTTTACCCAACATTTTACCCACAGATTCCATATATTCACGCACCTGTATTTTATGGGATTCATCTTGCTTACCACTTTTATAATCCACAATCCAAACGGAATCTTCCCCTTCGACAAAAAGATCAAGGCGTTTTTCTCTGCCATTTGACAAAAAAGGAATTTCGCATTTTACCTTGCCTTTAGCTATTATTTCAATAAAATTTTGATTTTTTAAGATTAAATTACTACGCAAAATAATTGTCTCTAATTCTGTAAAATCTAAGTAAAATCCAAATTTATTCTTTAAAATTTCTAAAAGCAAAGTATCTTTTAAATTAAGTTTTAATTTTTGTTCCATTGCAAAGTGTAGAGCGATTCCATAATAAATTTTTTTTAGATTTTTTTGTGTGAAGTTTATTGTAGAGTTAGAAGTTTGAATATCTCTTTGGCGTCCTTGATCTTCTATGCTAAGTTTTTTTTGTAAGATTTGATTGAAACTTGTATCCGGTTTTGTTAAAGGATTTTGAGTATTTTTATCTTGTAAGACTCCATAGGTGGAATCCTCTAAATCCACAAAAGCTCCTTTATCCTTTGATTTTATAATGTGCATTGTTTCTTTGGCGCGTGTTAAGGCGACATAGAGCTGATGTTGTAAATCTTTTGCTTCTTGTGCTTTTTCTTTTGCAAGAGCGTTAGAATAGTTAGAATCCAAACTTTGACGTACAGGCTTACTGTATTGAAAAATATTTTGAATTGCGATTCCATCTTTATCAAATTCAAAAAATACTTTAGAATGTTGTGTGCCGCTACGATTTGATTTATCTATAATGATTACATTTTCAAACTCTAGCCCTTTAGATTTATGAATTGTCATAATACGAATTCCACAAAAATCACTAGAAACAATGTCCAAAGATTTTTTCTCAATATTTTCTAAAAGTTCTGTAATGTTGGAATATTCTAGAGTGGATTCTAAAAATTTCTTCGCGCTTAGACTTGCGATATTATATCGCTCCATAATTTTTAAAATCAGTTTTGCTGGAGTTTTTAAGCGTTGTATATCTTGTAAAAAGATCTCAAATGTGGAATCCATTTCTAAGCCTAAAAGCATAAAAAAGGCTTCCTTGTATAAAGCGTTTTGCGTGGTAATGTGTTTTAGAAGTTCCAAGATTGCACGCACTTCATTGTGATTAACAAGTTTTACACTTGTATCAATGACAACCTTATAATCCTGCTCTTCCAAAAATTGTGCCAGCTCTACAACTGCTTTATTATCAAACACTAAAATTGCAATGGAATCTTCTTTAAAATTCAAGTTTTTAAGTTCTTGTATGGTGTCTAATGCACCTTGATAAAGTGCATCTTTTTCATAACTTTTTACTCTAACAAATCCTTTATTTGTAGATTTTGGAGTTTGTGGAATAAAGTTTTTTATCGTCTTTTTAAAAGTGCGATTGACAAATTCTACGATATGAATTGCACTACGATAATTATCCTTCAAGTTTATTTTTTGCATTCCCTTGCTTGCCAGATTAAAAAGTTCTGGATTGCCACCACGAAAACGATAAATAGACTGCTTAATATCCCCTACATAAAAAAAACTGCGTGTAAAGTTTTTTTGCCCAACTCCTGCTTTTATCTCATCAATTAAGGGTTCTAAAATGCTGTATTGCAAAATGCTTGTATCTTGAAATTCATCAATTAAAATATGACTAAGTGTGCTATCAAGCCTAAAATACAAAAAGTCCTTATCAATAGAATTTTCTTTTAAAAGTTTATGCACTTTTGAAGCTATCGCATTAAAACTTAATGTATTATTCTCTCTATAAAACTGCTCTTTAGCATTTAAAAAACCTATAAAGATTGCATAAATTGCACTTAGATATTGTGCTTCTCTTTGTTGTAAGGCATAGGTGACACATTGTTTTAACTGCTGAAAATCATTAGAATTAAAAGGCACTTTAGAAAATCCTTTATATTCTTGTAAAGTTTCTTTTGTTAGCCAAGTTCTGCCTTTTTCTAGCAAGTCTTTAAAGCTATTAACATTTAGAGATTCTGATATTTTTCCGAAAAAATTATAATAAGCTTCTTGTAATTTTTGTGTATATTTTAAAGATTCTTTTTCATAATCAAGGTTAGGATTTTGTGGGATTGTTTTTAAAAAATGCGTGTTTTCTAAATTCTCTTTAAAGGCATCTAAAAATACACAAAGCTCTAAAATAGAATCTAAATTTTGATGCTCTTTGAAACAAAGATTTAGGAGATTTTGAAATGTAGAATCGTTTAAGTTTTTTAAAAAAATCTCACAAATGCAATCTAAATCATCATCTTCAAGTTCAAAATCATATTCCACACCCACATACCAGCAAAAGTTTTTTAAAATTTTTTGAAAAAACGCATCAATAGTGGTAATCTTTAAATCTTGGCTTAAAAATGCTTGATAGATGCTTTGGATTTTATCCTCTATGGCTTTCCACTCTTGCGGATTTGTTTCATCATTTATAGGGATAAGCTCAAATCTTTTTATATATTCTTTATTAGTTTTATTATAATAAAGCTCTTCAAGGCAATGTGTAATGCGTTCTTCCATTTCTTTTGCGGCTTTTTTGGTAAAGGTTAAGGTTAGAATGCTTGAAGGTTTTGCGCCCAGCAGTAAAAGCTTCAAATAACGCCTTGTAAGTTGATAAGTTTTTCCACTGCCTGCACTTGCGCTTAATGATAATAGTGGATATTCCATAGTTTTCTCCAAAAAACATAAATTATAACATTTTAAAAAGTTAAAATAAAGTTGATTGACATAAACTAAAGTTTTATAATATAATATACTAAAAGTTATGAATTTTTAAGGAAAATCAATGTCAAAAAGTCTTTATGAAACGCTAGAAGTTACACAAAATGCAAGTGCAGATGAGATTAAAAAATCCTATCGTCGCCTTGCACGCAAATATCACCCTGATATTAATAAAGAACCTGGAGCAGAGGATAAGTTTAAAGAAATTAATGCCGCTTATGAAATTTTAAGTGATGCGGATAAGCGCAAGCAATATGATCAATTTGGAGATTCTATGTTTGGTGGGCAAAATTTTCACGATTTTAGCCGATCTCATAGTGGAATGAATCTTGATGATATTTTAAGCCAAATTTTTGCTGGTGGCTTTGCACAAGGTGGTTTTGGTGGTGCAGGGTTTGGGGATTTTGGAGGCTTCAGAAATGCTCCCAATCTTGATGTTAATGCGCAAATTACGATTCCATTTACAACAGCACTTTTAGGGGGTGTGCATAATGTTCATATCCAAAATAACAGCTATGATATTAAAATCCCAGCAGGCGTTAAAAGTGGAGAAACAATCCGATTAAAAGGAAAGGGGAATAATTTAGGAGGACAGAGTGGAGATTTGCTTTTAAAGGTTAGTGTTGCTTCACATCCGAAATATACACAAAATGGGGATGATTTAACAATGTCTTTTGATGTGCCATTAAAAATGGCTTTATTTGGAGGCAAAATGGAGATTGAAACATTGCGTAAAACACTTACCTTAAAAGTTCCAAAAAATACTAAAAATGCACAGAGATTTCGCGTTAAAGAGCTTGGGGGGTATAATCGCAAAAGTAAAACTTATGGAGATTTGTATTTAGAGGCAAATGTTGTTTTGCCAAATAGCGAAACACTTCCAGAAGAGTTAAAAGAAGCGTTAGAGAAATATTTATAAGGAGAACAAGTGTATAGTTATGATGAGCCTGTTTATTTAATTAGTGTTGTAGCAAAAATTTTATCTATTCATCCACAAACCTTACGTCAATACGAGCGTGAAGGGCTTGTGGAGCCTGGGAGAACAGATGGTAAAATGCGTCTATACTCTCAAAAAGATATTGATAAGATTAAAACAATTTTGCGTTTAACTAGAGATTTAGGTGTAAATTTAGCGGGTGTAGATATTATTATGCGCCTCAAAGATAAATTAGATGAACAAGATAGAGAAATTGAAGAATTGCGTTTAAATTTAGAGAAGCTAAAAGTAAACCAACCTAGCAAATCTGTGGTAAAAAAGCAAAGCTCTTATGAAGTAATTATTTTTGAAAAATACTAGAAGTTAGAGTAGTGGTAAAGACTTTTATTTTATTAATTTGCGTAATCTTTATATTCAACGCGTGTTCTTTTAAAGGCTATGCAAACTCCAGTGGTGGAGTATTAGGGCATACGCAATGGCAGCTAAGTTTTTAAACTTTTTATACTTCTTTTTTATTGAGTTGAAGTTTATAGCCAAGTCGTGATTGATTGCGGATTAAATCATAATAGGTTTTGCGCCTAATCCCATTGATGTGCATGCGTAGAGAATCCATTGTCATTTTTTGCCCATTCCACACTTTTTGATTAAATTCTTCATAGGTAACAGGATAGCCATTATTTTCTAGCAATAAGTCTAGAATTTTGCACTCTCTATCTGTGAGCTCAAAAACTGCAAATCCCTTTAAAATAGATTTATCGCGGCGACGATATGCAACGCCTTCTCCAAGATCAATAATGTTTTCTTTATTAAGATTCTTATTAATGTTTAATAAAAGCACAAAAAGCTCTTCTAAATCTACTGCTTTTTTTATGAGTGATGTCGCATTAAGTTTAACCATTTCTGCAACTTTTTCTTCATCACTATAGGCTGTCATAAAGATTACAGGGATATTGGGATTAATTTTTCGCATACTTTTCACCATTGCAATTCCATCTAATTTCCCACCAAGTTTTACATCTGTAATTACAATATCAATCATTTCGTCTTTGAAATGCTTTAGAGCAATTTCGCCTTTTTTTACTGCAATGACTTTCTTGCAACGGCGTTCAAGTGGAATCCTAAGTAAATCTAATGCAATAGGATCGTCTTCAACGATGAGTAAAGTTAGTGTGCTTAATGGCTCTAATAATTCTGGTGTCATTGTAATTTCCTAATTTATGACTTTTGATTTAGAGCTAGATTGTATGCTATAAAAATTAAAAAAATAATTAAGCTTTAAGACTTATTTGCAGAAACAAGCTTTATCGCAACCAAAAATTTTTATAAATTCACAATATAGGCAACTTACGCTACGCTTAGTGCAAATGACTGGAATCTCTTTTCTCTTAGCAGCATTGCGGAATTTTCTCATTGTATTATGGTTTAAAAAGTTTGTAAGTATCACTAAGCACGCAATATTTTGTGGTAAATCTTTATGATTAACGCTTTCTTTTCTGCCATTCCAATGTGTGATTTTTTCACAACCAAGATTTTTAAGAACGGCTTTTATAGGTGTAATTTCATCTCCACCGATAACCAAAACAGACATTTTCTCTCCTTGTATTAAGTTTATAAAACCACAAAATAATAATTAATATCAACTTAATAAAAAATAAAAATAATTCTTATTTTAATTTTGATTTATTGTATACTTTTTGATACAATAGCAGATTTTAAGATTGAATCCATATTTAGAAAGGATTTTATAAATGAAGAAATACAAAGAATCCCTAAAGACAATTTTAGATAGATTGCATTTATCTATCAAAAAAAATAGTTTAAAAAATTCCAAACAAAGAGAGTTAATTTTAAAAGTTATCTATGAAGATGGAGGGCATCTAAGCCCTGAAGATATTTTTACAATCATTAGAAAAACCTGTAAAAATACGAGTATTTCATCAATTTATAGAATTTTATCTTTTTTAGAAAAGGAAGGGTTTGTAAGTTCTATTGAAGTAGATAAGAGTGGCAAGCGTTATGAGATCGCAAGTGGTTTGCACCACGATCATATTATTTGTGTAGAGTGTGGAAAAATTGAAGAATTTTGTAATGATGAAATTGAAAAATTACAAGTTGATGTAGCAAACTCCTATAAAGGAAGACTTGTGGGACATGATATGATGCTTTATATTGTCTGCAAAGAATGCTTAAGCGAAGAAAATAAAAATTAGATTCCAATTATGAAATCTAATTTTTATCTATTGTTTTTCACGCATTGATTTAACAATATCAACTTCCCAAAAAAACTCTACCCAATCTTTAGCTTCACGCAGAACAAAATCTGGTTTAAAGCTTGCTGTCGGCTTGTGAAAAATACACGCAGTTTTAAAGTCCATATTTGAATAAATTGTGCTTAAAATTGTATGCACTTTTTCCATGCTTGTGCCACTATCAACAATTTCATCAACAATTAAAATGCGTTGATTTCCGTTAAGTTCTGGGATGTTTGAGATTTGAATTTCCTGTTGCACTTTATTGAAAAATGAAGAAGCGTTAATTGTAAAAATGCGTCTAAGATCCAACGCAATCCCTAAAAAATGAGCCATTGTCAGCCCTCCACGTGAAATTGCAACAATCGCATCAGGATTAAAATCAATTTGATTAACAAGAAGTCTCATATCTTCTTTAAACATTTCATAACTATAATATTGCATTGCTTCTCCTTTTGTTAATAAGTTTTAATAATATTATAAAGACTGTCTCTCTCAACTGGGATAAATCCTGCATCTTTAATTTCAGCAATCAATGTATCTTTTGCAATTCCATATGCACTTTTACTTCCGCTTGCGCTTTGAATTGCTTCTCTTTGGATTGTACCATCAATATCATCTGCTCCAAATTCTTGTGCAACAAGAGCCAAATTCAATCCCAAAGTTGCCCAATATGCTTTAATGTGTGGAATATTTGGCAATAAAATCCTAGAAATTGCGATGGTTTTTAAGATTTCTTGACCACTAGGAAATTCTTTGACTTTTAGAAAATTATTTTCTTTTTGATAGACTAGAGGGATAAAAGCATTAAAGCCTCCACTTTTTTCTTGTTGATGATAAAGACGCAATAAATGATCAATGCGATGTTCGCGTGATTCTATGTGTCCAAAAAGCATTGTTGCGTTAGATTTTTTGCCTAAAGAGTGCCAGATTTCGTGAATTTCTAACCAAGTTTTAGAATCCACTTTGCCTTTGCAAATATAATCACGCACTTTTTCATCAAAAATCTCTGCGCCTCCACCTGGCATAGAATCTACGCCATTTTGCGCCATTAAATCCAATACTTCCTTGTGACTTTTGTTTGAAATCGTGCTTAGATAATGCACTTCTGCGGCAGTTAATGCTTTGATATGCACCTGCGGAAATTCTTCTTTAAGTGTTCTAAAAAGATCCAAATACCATTCTAGGTTAAGTTTTGGATTGTGTGCGCCTACAATATGTAACTCCAATGCTCCTGCCTTTATGGAATCTCTAGTGATTTTTAGAACTTGTTCTTTATTCATCGTGTAAGCATTAGGATTTTTTCTGTGTGCGGAAAATCCACAAAATTTGCAAATATCTGCACATTGATTAGTGGGGTTGATGTGGCGATTAGAGTTAAAAAAGACTTTTTTGTCAAAATATTTTTGTCGTAAAGAATCAGCGATTTCTCCAAGCCTAAAAAGATCTAAAGAGTAGAGTTGTAACGCATTTTTTGGATCTAAAAAATCCGAATAATTATAGTTCTGCATTGATAACCTTAAAAGCTTTTTATTTTAAAAGATCAAAATTATACAAAAAATGTTTATAATTTGCATTATTTCGTAAAACAATAAAAGGCAAGCATTTGATTTTATGTATTTTTTATAAAATTTAAATAATAATTGCCTTATTTAAATTCTTAATATTTTGTTGTATCAAGGAGATAAATGGAATCCACATTAAAACTCTTAGAGAACGAAGTTTTATTAAACGATGATACTCTAATCACTTCTAAAACTGATTTAAAGGGCAAGATTATTTATGGAAATCTTGATTTTATTAAATATGGTGCTTATAGTGAAAAGGAATTTTTAGGGAAGCCACATAATCTTGTGCGTCATCTCTTTATGCCGCGTGCTGCTTTTAAGCTTTTATGGGATGCAGTAACAGCAAAACAGGAATTTTTTGCTTTTGTTTGCAATCTCTCTAAAAACCGTCAAACTTACTGGGTTTTTACTAATGTAACTCCTTCTTATGATGAAAACGGAAAAGTTATTGGCTATTACTCTGTGCGTAGAAGACCCAGCAAAACTGGAATTGAAACAATTATAGAAATCTACAAACAATTACTTTTATTAGAAAAAGAAAAGGGTTTAGAAGCTAGCGTGCAATTTGTTCTGGATTACTTGGAGCAAAATAAAATCAGTTGGAATGAATTTATTATCAATCTTCAAAAACAGGCTGAAGTAGGGGGTTATCGATGAAAAATTTGTTGATGATTGGGATTTTCTTTTGTGTAATTGGCTTTGCAACAGAGATGTTTGCTCAAGGGATTGAAGTTTATTTAGTGTTTTATGTGCTAGTTGCTATCATCCTTGGATATGGAATCGTAAAATTCACAAAGCGTGAGAGTGCTATTCAGAATATGCTAAAGGTTACTAGAGAATATCAAAAAGGACGATTTGAACAACGCGTATTGCATATTATTGAAGGTGATGCAGATTTATACGAAATGGCGAATAACTTAAATACAGTGGCAGATAATTTAGAAGCTTTTATGCGCGAGATTAGCACAGCAATTCACAGCTCACAAAAAGGTGAATATTATCGTTTGGCATATGCACAGGGCTTAAAGGGAGCATTTATTCAAAACATTAATAATATCAATAAAGCTTTATTGAAAATAGAAGAAAATGCAAAGGCAAATATTCAAAATGCGCTTGCAAAATCATTGCTTGATATGAGTTTGGGAAGTCAAAATGATAATTTAACAAAAATTTCATCAGATTTAGATGGAGATATACAACAACTTGATATTGTAAATGATAATGTTACAAATATCACAAAAAGTGCAAAAGATTCTCAAAAAGATGTAGAAGGTATCACGGAATCCATTGATGCATTAATGGCAATTATCAATGATAATCTAGCTACTGTAGATAGCTTCACACAAAAATCAAAAGATATTAGTTCTGTTGTAGATATTATTTCTGATATCGCAAATCAAACAAACTTGCTAGCATTAAACGCTAGTATTGAAGCTGCTAGAGCAGGGGAGCATGGAAGAGGATTTGCTGTTGTGGCTGATGAAGTGCGTCAGCTTGCAGAAAAAACACATAAAGCAACAAATGGAATCTCAATGGTTGTGCAAAATATGCAACAAGAAATTGCTGAAATCCAAGATAATTTTGCGCAAATTTCAGATTATGCAAACTCGACACATAGCAACATTACAAATTTTAATGAAGTTTTTGGAAAAATGGAGCAAACTACTGCAACACTTCAAGAAGTCTTTAATAAGCTTTCTTCGCGTTTATTACATAGCATTTCAAAGCTTGAACACATTGTGTATAAATCTAATTTATATTTGAGTTTTAATTTAAGAAAGGAAACTTGCAACTTTAACGCAATTAATCCTATCTCCAAATACTTAGACGATGAAAAAATGCTTTTAAAAATTGGGAATCTTGATATTGAAGGGTTAAATCAAACAAAAATTGCATTACTTAAAGACACAAATTCTGCACTTGAGAAATTAAGTCATACATTAACTAAAGAAAATGTGGAATCTATTATTGAAACTTTTGAAGATATTGAAGAATCTTCTAAACACGCAATTTCTCTTTTAGATTCTCATTAATATAGATTGTAAAACCTAAATGCACCTGTTATTAAAGAAGAGTTAAAAGAGAAATTAAAAAATGAACTTACAACTAAGGATTTTGTAAAGGCTGAAATTGTGGATTATTATCTCAACAGAAGTGATTTCAGCAGTTACAATTGTACTTGATATATTTGTAAGACAAAAATATTTGAATTATTTTTATATTGAAAACTATAATTTTCAAACTTTTTTTGTTTCCATTTTTGGAGACTTTAAATGGAACAAAAAGCTACTCTATTTAGAATCTAAGACTTATTTTTTTGATTTAATGACTTTTTAGATATAATCAAAGCCTATATTATAGGTGCAAACTCACACGACAAGTAAATCTAAGGAGATCTAATGCGTTATGAAATTGATCATTATGATGATTTCAATAAAAATCTTTTATTTTGGTTAGAACGCTTTATTTACAGCAAAATTAATAGCCTATCAAATCATCAAGTGAAAAATAAAGATGAGATTTTAAAGAATCTTGCAAAGTTTCGCAAAGGTTTTGATACTATAGAATCCCTACAAAATACATGTAAAGAATGTCGCAATATTGGTTTAATTGGAATTAATACTTATATTATGCCACTTAGTAAATTATATGAATATCTTACCCAAATTGGTTTAGAGAGTTTAAAAAATGTAGATGAAGAATTGCTAAAAGAGTTTTTGACAATTCACACAAGCGCATTATCTGATGCAACAAAAAAGAATTATCGTATGGCTTTATTGAATTTCTTTAGCTTTATTGATAAACAAAATGAAGATGCACAAGGCACTTCTTATAATTTTCGCATTACACTTAAAAACTGGGGTGGTTTGCGCGGTAAAAGTGGGCAAAAGCTCCCATCTTTCATGAATGAAGATGAAGTGCATCGCTTTATTTTTGGTATTAATAACTTTGCGTTTAAGCATCAGGATTTGGGTGCTAGAAACCGATTAATTTTAAAGATTATTATTTATACTGGGATCCGTGTTGGTGAAGCTTTGGGATTAAAACTAAAAGATATTATGCAAGATAAAGAATTTTATCTCATACAGGTGCGTGGTAAAGGTAATAAACCGCGCGTTGTAATGCTAAAATCTAAAAATATAGATATGGATTTAGAACTTTGGAAAAGCACTCGTGAAACAATGCAAGTTGAAGATGATCTACTATTTTGCAATCACAAAGGTAAAAAGCTAACTCAAGCTTATATTAGCCGAATTGTAGAGCAAGTTTTATTGGCAAATGGTATTAGAAAAGAAAAAAATGGCGCACATATGTTACGTCATAGTTTTGCTACCCTACTCTATCAAAAAAGCCAAGATTTGGTGCTTGTGCAAGAAGCTTTGGGGCACGCAAGCTTGGATACTTCGCGCATTTATATGCATTTTGATAAGCAAAAGCTAAAAAAGGCTACAGAAATCATCAATTAAACCCAGCGACACACTTCCAATCCACGCCACAATATATGCCACAATGCAAGTAAATAAGAATAGATATATAATATATTTAAATCCACCGGCTTCTTTTCCAAAAACAACAGTTGCTGCAAGGCAAGGATTATAAATCATTATAAAAAGAATAAAAGCCACTGCATTTTGTAAAGGGATTGCATTTTGAATTGCTTCCATAAGATTTTCGCTTGTTTCATCGACATCACTACCAAGCGTGTATAATACGCCCATTGTAGAGATAACTACTTCCTTTGCTGCAAGTCCGCTAAGTAAAGATACACTCATTTTCCAATCAAATCCAAGTGGGGCAAAAATAGGTTCTATTGCCTTTCCGGCAATTCCTAAGTAGCTATTTTCAATCCGTTGTTCTTCTAGTGCTAGCTGAAGATTGTCTTTATTTTTTTCTGTGATTGCTGTTTCAATCTTTTGATGAAAAGATTCTTCAAAAGATTCTTGTTTAGGGTAAGTGCTTGCAAACCAAACCAAAACTGATGCAGCTAGAATAAAGGTTCCTGCTTTTTTGAGATACATTTTTGCCTTTGCGATGATAGAAAACCATACAAGATTCCAATTTGGCATACGATATTTTGGCATTTCCATCACAAAGGGTTCATCAGGTCCTTTAAAAGCAGTTAAGCGCAAAATTTTTGCCATTACAAGTCCAATCATTGCACCTAAAATATAGATTCCAAATAGCCAATTTCCTGCTTCACTTGCTGGGAAAAATGCACCGACAAATAGCACATATACAGGCAATCTTGCCCCACAGCTCATAAAATTAACAATAAAGAGTGTTAAAAGTCTATCTTTTTGACTCTTTAGTGTGCGTGTTGCCATAAATGCAGGGACAGAACAACCAAAACCTGTAACCAATGGGATAAAGCTTTTTCCGTGTAGCCCAAATTTATGAAAAAAACCATCCAACAAGAATGCAACGCGCGCCATATAGCCTGTTGTTTCAAGCAATGCGATTCCAAAGAATAAAATCACAATGTTTGGCAAAAACAACACAACTGCCCCAACGCCACCTATGATTCCATCAGCAAGTAAGGAGGCAATGTCGGTATTGTTGATATTTTCTTTAATACTCTCTCCTAGCCATCCAAAAAAACTTTCAATTAAATCCATAGGTAATGCACCAAGCGTGAAAGTTAGCTGAAAAAGCAACCACATAAAAAACAAAAAAATAGGAATCCCAGCATATTTGTGAATTAAGATTCCATCAATACTGCTTGTGCGGTTGCGTTTAGAAATATTTTCATAACGCACCGATTCTGTAATTAAACCGCTAACAAAGGCGCGTAAATCATCTAAAAAGATTTCTTGAATGCTTTGTGAATCAAATGTCGCATACAATGTATTTAATGAATTTTGTAAAACTTTAGAAAGCTCCATCCAAATTGGCTTTTTGCTTAGAATTTTAAAAGTTTCTTCATCTTGTTTAAGAAGTAGAATTGCGATTTGACGCGTGCTTAATCCTAGAGATTTCACGCTTTTATCTTTTTTTGCCTTCAAAAACCCTTCAAGATGTAGAATTTCATTTTCAATCGCATCACTATAAATGCGCTTATTATTTCTTTGTTCTTTCTTGTAGAGTTCTATGATATTTTGAAGAAGCGCAGTAAAATTCTCTTTTGTGTGTGCAGAAATTTGCACACAAGGGATTCCAAGAAGTTCTTTTAATATTTGCTCATTGATATAAATCCCTTCTTTGCGTGCTTCATCACTCATATTTAAGGCAAGAAGTATCTTTTTTTGTGTATCAAGCAACTGTGTGCTAAGTTGAAGATTCCGCTCTAAATTTGTAGAATCCACAACATTTACAATCACATCATATTCGCCACTTTCTATAAACTCTTTGGTGATTTGCTCTTCTTTAGAATAACCATAGAGAGAATAAGTCCCCGGAAGATCAATGATTTGAAATGTGTAGTCTTGATACTCTGTTTGTGCTTGCGCTTTTTCAATCGTTACTCCTGTGAAATTACCCACCTTCATATTTGTGTGGCATAAAGCATTAATAAGAAGGCTTTTTCCTACATTTGGCTGTCCAATAAGCGCAATTTTAATGATTTTTTGCATTTATTCTTCCTTTTTTACCAAAATAGATTCCGCCTCTTCAGCACGCAATGCAACACAACTTCTATCAACTTCCACTAAAATTGTGGAACCTCCAAGGGAGCTTTTAATGCGCTTGATTTGCTTGGATTTAACAATTCCAAAACTAAATAATCTCTCACGCATTTTCAAATCTGCTTCAATACACAAAATAACACCCTGCTCATTGTCCTTTAAAGAGTTTATTGTCATTTTGAAGTCCTTGAATATAAAAATAATTTTTAAAATTATAAAAATTTGTAGTTTATATTCATATTAAAACTTAACTTCAACAGCTAGCTAGAGCCTTTTAATATGGAATCTATTTTAAATTTATATCATCAAAGCAACATTGGGACTAAATGAATCATTTTCTCTTTCTTGTATCCATTTTTGATTAAGCTTTATTGCTTCAATACTCTCATCAATGCCGATAAACTTTCTCCCTAAATTTAGTGCTTCTTGCAAAATCCACCCCCACCAAAGAAACAATCCATAACTCTAGAACCTTCATTTGATGACATCGCAATAATACGCCTTAACATCAATTAGTCCAGTTTATTCCAATCTATCAAACTCTTTTTTTGGTATATTTTTAATCCAATTGTCTTTCTAGAGCTTGTCGTATCAAGCCCAAACAATATGGAATCTCACTTTTAGAAGAAAGTTTTATCTCAACATCACCATTGCCCCAAGTGCCAACATTTGTTACATCTCGTGCTATTTTTTTCTCATCTTGCAATGTAAATATATCAATATTCAAATAAAGTTTTAATTCACTTTTTAATACAACTACATCTACAAAATTTGTGTTAAGTTTATAGGCGATATACTGTTTTGTAAAATTTTCTGTTATGTTTTCATCAAATGCTAAAATCCCTTTTCTCAAGATATCAAATATTTCCCTTGTATCTTTACTAAAGTGATAGTTGCTTAAATCATATTGCTGTTTAATTTTTGGTTTATACGTATTATATGTTGTTTCATCTAATGATGGGATAATCCATATTTTTAGAGATAAATCTGCTAAGGCATTTGCTCTTTTTAAAATCTCACTTTCATTCCAATTTTCTAAATTTCTTAGGTTTTCATTTAATCTCAAGGGGCTTTCTTTAAAGCCACCTTTCATATCTCTCTTTTCTTTAAAGGATTTATCTCCATATTCGGAGTTATACCCTGTTAGTGTAAGATTACCTATTGTATGCAGATATTTCTCATGTATATCTTTATAATTTTCACCTAAATCTTTTTGCCATGCCAATGATAGATTTTCATTTTGTGGCATTATATGTTCTATGGTGTATTCATCTATATTAACTTTCTCTTTTCTTTCAAAGTTTTCCAATTTCAAAAAGGCATAACTTCTTAATGCAAAGCCATAAAAATCTTTTCTTATAAAAGATTCTCTAAATAAATTGTCGTTTGGAAATATTCTTGTGTGCTGAAAAAGTAAAAATTGTGCTTGCACACTTTCAAGATATTTTGCCTTTTTAACATTTTTCAAAAAAGCAGAGAATGTTTTATTTAAGCCATTAGTGCCAATACCACAAACCGCCCTTCTAAAAATATAACTTTCTATAAGCGATAAAATACAAATAAAATCTTGTTTAGATAATATATTATCCGCATAATCATTGTAAAGCTCTAAAAGCATAGGATATGCTGTGTCTGTTTTTAGAGATAAAAAACTTCCGAATGCTTTACTTAAACTATTGTCTTGTTCTTTTTGAAAAGCAATACAACAAAAATAATCACAATATTTTTGCAAATCCTGCAACAAAGTTTCTATGTCTATTCCGCTTTCTTGTTGATAGATTTTAAACGCTTCATAAACTCTTGAAATGTTTGGAATATCTTGCGTCTTTAATGTGAGATAATGTCGTACAAAAGCGTTAAAATATGTCTCTAACTTATCTTGTGGAAACGCTAATTCCATAGCACGCCAATATTTCTCATATAGTCTGTTTTGTTCTTTAGATTCTAATCCCATTAAAATGTAGTTTCTAATTAAATTTGTTTGTGTGAGATTTTTTCCTGTGGAGTTCATACTTTCAAATATTAATTGCGGATTATCCTTACCTCTCTCTAATGAAATAGAGACAATCATAAGTTTTTCAAGTCCTATGCAGATTTGTTCTAATTTATCTTTATTTTCTAAAACAACTTTTTCGAAGAATATAAAGTTATCTGTTATTCTGCTTGATGGCTTATTTGGCTCTCTTCTATCTTTATCAATGAGGGCAAGTAGAGTATCTTTATCATTTTCAGAAAGTATGAGTTTATATTTTCTCTCATTTTCTTCATCTCGGTTAATGAGGTAGCGATTATCTATTTTAATTGCAGAAAACTTACCTAAAATTTCTTGTTTATCTTGCAATATATTTCTTAATGCAATAAGAAGAAGTGTAATTGTAGTAAGTCTTTGTTGCCCATCAATCACAAGCAATTCATTATGCCCTACTTGATAAATATCATTTGCTACAAATACAATAGAACCTATAAAATGCCCCTCTATCTTTCCGCTTTGCCCAATTTTTAGAATATCCTCCCACAATTGCAAACATTGCTTTATATCCCAGCTATATATCCTTTGATATACGGGTATCACAAACTGCGTATCTTGCGCTTTTGCAATAAAATCTAAAAATTTAATGGCTTCCGCTTTCAATTTTGTCTCCTTTTTTGATTATAAAAATTATGCACAATATAAATTCTACTCCCACTCAATGGTTCCGGGTGGTTTTGAAGTAATGTCATACACTACGCGATTAATCCCTGCTACTTCGTTAATTATGCGGTTTGAGACGCCCTCTAAAAATGCGTGTGGCAAGTGTGAGAAACTCGCTGTCATTCCATCCATCGCTTCCACTGCTCTCACACAAATGGTATTATCATAAGTGCGGTTATCGCCCATTACGCCCACACTTCGCACATTTAAAAGCACGCAAAATGCCTGCCACACGCTATCATACAAGCCCCATTTATGGAGCTCTTCTATGAAAATAGAATCCGCTTCCTTTAAAAGCTCCAAATCCGAGCTATTTACCTCGCCCATAATGCGTATGGCAAGTCCGGGTCCGGGGAAAGGGTGTCGCATAAGCATAGATTCAGGCATTCCAAGCTCCCTGCCTAACGCTCTTACCTCATCTTTAAAAAGCTCTCTTAAAGGCTCGATTAGCTCAAATTTCATCCACTCAGGCAGTCCGCCGACATTATGATGGCTTTTTATTGTCTTGCTTGGTCCTTTTACGCTTACAGATTCTATGACATCAGGATAGAGTGTGCCTTGTGCTAAAAACTTTATCTCGCCTTTTGTGTTGTGCTTTTTGGCTTCTTTTTCAAAGACTTCTATGAAAGTTTCACCGATGATTTTACGCTTTTGCTCAGGCTCTGTTACGCCTTTTAGTCGTCCTAAAAATAGCTCACTAGCATCGCTTACAATCAAAGGCACTTTAAGATTTTCTCTAAACATCGCTTCAACGGCTTCTCTCTCGCCCTTTCTTAAAAGCCCCGTATCCACAAAAACAGGGATAAGATTCTCCCCTATGGCACGGTAAAGAAGCGTGGCTACAACACTAGAATCTACCCCCCCACTCACCGCACACAGCACTTTAGAACATTCAGCTTTTGATGATAAATTTGTCTTACATTTTGCATTAAAATTATTAGCATTCTCACATAGCACTAGCTCATCGGTTTTCATTACACAATGCGCCAATTCCTGCCCCTTATAATGCTTCATATTTTTCCCCACGACACGCATTCCAAGCTTTTTGGCAAGTTTTAGTGAGGGCATATTGTCTTCTTTAACTAAACAGTAAAGCTCCTTTGTGCCAAGTTTATTAAAAGCATATTCTGCACACGCACTTGCCACTTCAAGTCCCAGACCCTGCCCCCAAAAACGATGATTAAGGATATAGCCAAGTTCTAAAATTTCGCACCGAGATTCCATAGTAGAATCTGCTTTGTGTTGAGCTTCATCACTTACAAGTGCGATATTCTCATAGTTTAGTCCTGCATTACCGATGATCTCGCCACTTTCCTTATCTATCACAGCCCAAAGTCCAAAGCCATATTTTTCATAGCGTTGCAGTTGCTGCTCTATCCAATCTTTACATTCTTGCTCACTAAAGCCGTGTCCCCACGCATACATCGTTTTCTCATCTAAAATCTTTTGCAAATTATCTAAGTCATCAAGATGGTATTGTCGCAAATAAGTTCTGGGTGTTTCTAAGATAGATATAAAATCTGCTCTCTTTTTATCAGTTTTCCCAAGCACCTTTTCTCTCAATCTCTCAATCTCGCTTTCCGCAAAATTCCGCATATTCCAGCTTGTATCTGCCCCGCAAATCCCCACGGCAAAGTTTTTCAAAATCTCCCCGCCGCACTCACTATGCACCACTTCAGGGTGAAACTGCAACGCATAAATTTGCCTTTTAAAATCCGCTATCGCACAATAATGCGTATTCCCACTTTTGGCTAACTCCACAAATCCACTAGGCAAGGCTTCCACCTTATCTGCGTGGCTCATCCACACAATAGAATCTTGCTTGACATTGTGAAATAAAAGATTATGTGATTGTAATTTGGATTCCAACTTTTTGCTATCTACTTTTAAATGCACTATTGGAAAGTCCCTACCCTTAGAGTCTTTTTGACTTCTACTTATTTCTCTAAAACCAAATTGCGCATAAAACTTAAGCCCTCTAGTATTTTCTGCATTACAATCCACAACAATACTATCATACTGCTTTAATGAACGCACAAACGCTTCATGCAAAAGCGCAGTCCCTACTCCACGCTTAAAAAACTTTGGATGCACAAAAAGCATTTCAATACGATTATGCTCCATACCCAGAAATCCTAAAAAAGTCTCATCATCTGTGGCAACAAGCGTGCTTTCTGATATTCTCAAAAGCTCACTAACTTCAGATTTAAGCGTGGCAATATCATTTTCTTTTAAAAATTCGTGGCTACCTCTTATGGAATCCTCCCATAAATCTACCAATGCTTCTAATGGCATTGTTTTATGGTTAAACTCACTAAAGGTCAAGCTCTCTTCTAAATTTAAGATCTCAAGCACTGCTTTACCAAACTCTTGCGCTTCTGCTCTCACCACGCTTCCGCCAAAAAAATGAGCAATATATTGCATACCATAGCAAATCCCAAGCACAGGGATATTAAGCTCAAACACAGCATTATCTGGCTTATATGCCCCATCTTCATACACGCTTGCAGGTCCACCACTAAGAATTATTCCTTTAGGATTTTTTACTTTTATGGAATCTATTTTTTCAAAATAAGGAACAATCTCCGTATAAACGCCATATTCACGAAGTCTTCTAGCAATTAATTGTGTATATTGTGAACCAAAATCTAAAACCAAAATTTCAACATTATGCGTAGGCAGAGAATGTAGCATATAGACACCTTTGTAAATAAAAAATTATTTGCAAATTGTAACAAAATGAAGTTTAGAGAGAAGTTAGCAATTCTTAATTTTCAAATAAACAGGGCTTATATAAGCCCTGCTAAACCTTAAAACCAAGGCATTATATCAGCATCTGTGCGTTTGCGGATATTTTTCATTTGATAGAAGCCAATGACCCACAACACAAAAGCAGCAAACATCAATAGCCAACCTATCATAATTAATGTTGTCAAACTACCAAGAACATTTACATAAAATCCCCAAAGCAAGAATTTCTGTTCAGTAATAAAAGCTAATTCTCTAAAGAATAAAAGCTGATAAACAAATGTTGCAATACCACCAATGATAAGCAATATCATTGCCATAGTAAATCCAAATCCTCCAGCTGAATCATATCCAGAAATAAAACCAACTAGTGCGCTACCGCCAAAAATCATAGCCAGAATAAATGCCACAGCAAAAATCACCATAGAGAGAATGAAATTTTTTAATAAAGTCTTGCTTTCACTCGCGTGTCTTGCCCCAAACACAGTCAATACATACACCACAAATCCAGAAATCAATAAAATAGGTCCAAGCACCCAACCTAAAAATGGGATTAATGAAATAAAACCAGCTCCAAAATAAAGCCCCATAGCAAGCAAGAACTTAAAGCGAATACTTTGTGTATCATTTGACATTAATTGCCCTTTGATGTTTGCTATATTAATACTCGCACCTATGATGAAAATATTTTTTGCCGCCTTTTCACTCACTTCAAAATCCACTTCACAGCCCGTGAGATTCTGAGGATTTCTGTCTTCTAAATTAACTATATCATTAACTTCAAAAGTATAACGATTTCCATCTTCACCACTAATTAAGCCTAAAGCTAGAACTTTACCCTTCATAATTTTCCTTCCATTTAGATTTAAAAGGTAACATTATGCAAAAATAAATATAAAATTTGCCTTACCTATGAAAAATTGTATAAGAAAACACCCAAATCAAAAGTCCAAAAGCCGCTACAAAAGCTAATGTCAAATACGCATAAAAATATCCAAAATATTGTGCGATATATCCTCCCAAGCTCCCGCTCAAAGCCGCCCCAACCCCACCAAAAGTCATCACACAAGCAAAAGCAGCATTGATATGCCCACTTCCACGCATAAGCATAGCCACCAAAAGCGGTAAAATCACACCGACAATCCCAGCCCCAACACCATCTAAAATCTGCACGATTATCATAGCTAGTATCCCATCAAAATGTGCCGCCACACCCCCACGCACGATAAGCCCAAAAAGTGCAACCCCCATAAGATACACATAAATATGTGAAAAATGCGGATTCTCTTTTGTCTGCAATAATCTCATACACAATAAAGAGATTCCTATCATCGTGCATTGTGCGATAAGAATAGTCGCTGCCGCATACGCACCGCTAGAATCTATGCCAAGAGTATGCGCTCTTTGACTAAGCAAGGGAAGCATATAGGCATTGCTTAGATGAAAGCAAAACATCACCACGCCTAAAAATAGCACTCTCACATCGCCTAGTGCCTTACGCAGTGGGATCTCCACTCCTTCTTCCTTGCCACAAGCTACTGCGTGATTGATTTGTGAGCTTTTAAGCAAAGCTAAAAACACTAAAGCACACACTCCCATAAGAGCTGTGATGATAAAAATCGCTCCAATGCCATAATCAAGCGCAAATACAAAACTAAGCCCTGCGCTAAAGGCTGTGCCTGCGTGCTTGTAGGCTTCATTGAGACTAATTTGTTTGCTAAATCCTTTTTGCCCTACAATCCCAAGCGTAATAGCACTAAAAGCAGGGGCAAGACACACCGCACATAAGGCGATGGCAATTTGAGCTGCAAGCGTAAAAGTAAAATGCGGATAAAAATAATTCGCCCCTGTTGCTAAGACAATCCCCACGATACATAAGGCGATAATCCCTCGTTTAAAATGCGTTTTGTCAATCAAAACTCCAAGAAAAATCCCAAAAATCAAAGCACACAATGATGCACTTGTGGTAATTAGCCCAATTTGTGATTCTGTGAATTGATGCTCTTTTAAAAATACGCCAAGATAAGGACCAAGCCCATCATTGACATCAGCGATAAAAAAATTGAGCCAAGCAAGAGCAAAATAAGCACTCATCATCTCTCCTTATATCATCATATAAACCCAAAGTCCCAAAAGCCCGAAAAAAAGCACAAAAGGCACGATAAGCAAAGCTACTAGCATATATTGCAAAAAGCTAATGCTAATCCCATAGCGTTTAAGACTAAAAAGCCAAAGCAAAGTAGCAAGTGAGCCAATGGGCGTGAGCTTTGCCCCGACATTGCAGCCTAGCAAATGCGCAAAAATAAGTGCGTTGCTAGAATCCTTTAGTGCTAAATCCCCTAGCATAACCATAGGTAAATTATTTATCACGCTAGAGCCAAGACTTGAAGATATACCTACGCTAAAGATTTGTGCAAATAATGGCAGGGTATCAAAATGCCTAAGCCCTTCAGCTAGTAGCCCAACAAGCCCCATATTGTTTAGCCCAAATACCACGATAAACAGCCCCAAGCTAAAAGTTACAATGCCTAAAGGGGCAAGTTTGAGCATTTCTTTAAGCACAATTTTGTGCGTTAGGATTCCACACAGCGTGCCTAAAAATGCCACGCCTAGTGTGAAAACACAAAGAGCAATGTTAAATTTCTCCCCGCCAATAATACCAAAGAGCAAAAGTAAGGTTAAACCAAAACAAAATAGCGTAATGCTAGGCTTTGGCAAAGCTTGTGTATGCACTTTAAATTCTAGTGTTTTTGGGAGCTTGCGTGTAAAGAGAATCCAAAATAACATAAGAGTAGCAAGGATCACAAAAAGCTGCGGCAATGCCATAGCCAAGGCAAAATCTATAAATGTGATTGTAAAAAAATCTGCGGTGATGATGTTTGTGAGATTTGAAAAGATAAATGTATTTGAAGCAAAATCACTCATAAACCCCACAAATAGTAAAAAGACAATAAGCGGAGAGCGTGAGAATTTGACATTTTTGATATGGGTTAAAAGCGCGATGATTAGAGGCGTTAGGATTAAAATCGCCCCATCATTAGAAAAAAATGTCGCCAACACACTTGCAAGCACACCTATAAAGACAAAAAATTTCCAAGTTTGTAAATGTAAAGTTTGCTTATGCGTAGAAAGCCTTAGCGTGTAGTGGGCTAAAACTTCAAAAAATCCAAGCTTTTCTAAAGATAATGCAAAAATGATAAGCCCAACAAGGCTAAAGGTGCTATCCCACACCATACCCCACACAAATCCCACATCGCTTAAACTCACAAAGCCAAATCCCAAGCAAAGAGCTGCCCCAAGAGAGCTATACACCCACAAAGGCAAATTAAAAGGACGGATATAAATGCAAAGCAAAGTGAGTATAAAAATGATAAAACCCATACCTTCAGCCTTATTGAGAAATTTTACAAGAAACACGCACCAATGGTGGAAGCGTTATTTTCAAATGCTCTAATTCTTGTAATAAAATCGCACATAATGGACTTAAGTCTTTTTTGATTCCATAATATGCCCAAGTGCCTTTACGCACAAATTCTAAAAATCCTGCATCTTTGAGAATTTTCAAATGCCTTGAAAGCCTTGATTGAATCATATTTAAAGAATGTTGCAAATCACACACACAAAGCATATCTTCTTGCGCTTTTAAGAACATAAGAATTTCAAGGCGACTTTTATCATTTAAAGCCTGCATAACTCGTAAAAAATCTTCCATTGTATCTCCTTTAATAAGTTAAAAATAGCGTAAAATAGCCAAATATAATCGCACTGCTCAATACAATGCCAACAAAAATAACCAAAAATAAAAAACGCATTTTAGATTTTAGCAAGATCAATTCAGGCAAAGAGCAACCCCCACCAGCAATTAAAAAGCTCATCACAATTTCCAGTGGCACACCTACATCAAGCAATGCAACTCCAATGGGGATTATGGCTTCTACACGCACATAGAGAAAAATCCCAAGTAATGCGGCAAGTATGATTCCAGTGCTTTTAAATTCTGCGATAAAATACAGAGAATCTTGTGGGGCAAATCCCTTTAGCACTGCACCAATAAGCATTCCAACAACCAAATACACAAAAACTTTTTTATACTGAAACAATGCTTCATTAAATGCTTTTTTTATGGAAATTTTTTTGGGTTTTTGAACAAAGATTAAAGGTTTTTGCATTTGAGGCTTTTGCAGAAGTAGGGGTGTTGGCTTTGGCGAAAAAATGGCATTGTCTTTCAGCAAAAGATGAGTGGGGATTTTGGTAAGATTCAAAGCGACAAAAAATACAAATAAGATAATAAATAAAGCATACACACTTGCTAATTTTCCTCCAAATGTAAATACAATCATCACTAAAAGCACAGGATTTAAAAGTGGTGAAGTGAGCAAATATGCACAAGCAATGCTTAATGGAATCTTTGCTTGTAATAAGCCATAGAATAATGGGATTGTAGAGCAGGAGCAAAAAGGCGTTAATGCACCAAGTAAAATAGCTTTGATATAACCAAAAATATTATTTTTCAGCGTTTTTTGAAGTAGAGTTTGGAATCTTTGCTGCAATAATGCTACGCAGCAGCTGATTGTCAAAAATAACAAAGAGAGCTCTATAAAATAGAGAGAAAATATCCACGCTGTTGTAAGTAATTTATCTACAAAAACTTGCGGGATCTGCATACATACTCCTAGCAATTTTTATTTTGAAAGAAGTATAGCAAAGCTATATCAATAAATCAAGTTTTATTGATATAGCTGCAATTTTTTGCAATGAATAACGTGCAAACACCTGCAGAAAATGCTTTCGTATAAAGAGTTTTAAAACCAGCTTTGCTAAGTTCAAAACTCAATTTATCTGTGGTTAAAAACTCTTCAATAGAGTCCGGCAAATAACGATATGCACGATAATTTCTTGATAAGATTCCACCAACAAAGGGTAAAATATTTTTTGTATAAAACCCCATTAAGCGTTCTGCAAAACTTGGATTTTCACATTTTGTAAATTCTAAAATCACTAAGATTCCATCTTTTTTAAGCACTCTTGCAAATTCGTTTAATGCTTTCTCGCGCTCCACTACATTACGAATTCCATAAGCAATACTTAAAATATCTTTGCTCTCACTCTCTAATGGTAGCTTTGTTGCCTCGCATTGCATAAAGCAAATCTCTGGCATTTTTTTGCGTGCAACACTTAGCATTCCCTCACTTGGATCAAGTCCAACAATGCTTTGAATCTCTATGCTTTCTTTTTGCGCATTTTTTTGCCAATGGCTTATCATATCCCCTGTGCCACAGGCAATATCAGCGATTTCTAAGCCTTGATTTTTTGAGAGATTTTTAAAAGCTTGTTTGCACGCAATTTTGCGCCAAGCGATATCTATCCCACAGCTCATTACGCGATTTGTCAAATCGTAACTTCCTGCAATATCATCAAACATTGCAATAATTTCTTGTTGCTTTGACATCATGTGTCCTTTATGCTTGCTTTTGCAATCTCTAACCACGCATTTAGACTTTCAATTTGTGTAAGTGTAGATTGTGTAGAAGTTCCGCCATAAGAGTTACGACTATTCATTGAAGCATTTAAATCCAAGCTATTATGTGCTTCTTTTGGGATTTTAGAATCCACTGCACAAAGTTCTTCTACGCTTAACTCACTTAAGTCTTTCTGTAAAGACTCTGCACTTGCAACGGCTTTTCCGGTAATGTGATGAGCTTCTCTAAAAGGGATTCCACAATTTTTAACAAGAAAATCTGCTAAATCTGTTGCACTTAAATGCCCTACTCTACAAGCTTTTAACATAGAATCTTTATGGATTGTCATAGTCTTTAACAAATCGTCTAAGATTTTTAAAGAAATCTCAAGTGTTTCAAAACTATCAAAAACCCCTTCTTTATCCTCTTGTGTGTCCTTGTTGTATGCTAATGGTAAGCCTTTCATTACAACTAAAAGACTTATTAAATTCCCATACACGCGCCCACTTTTACCGCGTAAAAGCTCTGGCACATCTGGGTTTTTCTTTTGTGGCATAATAGAACTTCCCGTAGAATATGCATCACTTAGCGTGATAAATCTAAACTCATAACTGCTCCACAGCACAAGTTCTTCTGCAAGACGTGAAATATGCATAGCAAGCACACTTGTATCATATAAAAAATCAAGTGCAAAATCTCTATCGCTTACAGAATCTGTTGCATTAAGTGTTGGAGCAATAAAACCTAATTCTTTTGCCACAAAATGCCTATCTGCGCTATAAGGCGTGCCAGCAAGTGCAGCAGCACCAAGTGGGCAATAATTGTTGCGCTTAAAAGAGGATTCCAACCTTTCAAAGTCACGCATAAACATACACGCATAAGCACAAAGTAAAAAACCGAAATTAACAGGCTGTGCGTGCTGTAAATGCGTCATTCCCGGGAGCATTGTTTGTGTATGTTCTTTTGCAAGCTTTAAAAGTGTAGAGATGAGATTTAGCACTAAGTTGCGCAAATGTTTATTGGAATCCAAAACAAAAAGTCTAAAATCAAGTGCCACTTGATCATTGCGACTTCTTGCAGTGTGAAGTTTTTTACCTGTTTCGCCAATAATTTCAGTTAAACGCTTCTCTACTGCCATATGAATATCTTCATCGCTTAAGACAAACTGAAAAGCACCGCTTTTAATTTCATTTTCAACCTGCTCTAACCCCTTACAAATCAAATCTGCTTCATCTTGCGTTAAGATTCCACTTTTTGCTAGCATTTTAGCGTGTGTTTTAGAACCTAAAATATCCTGTTTATAAAGCTTCTTATCAAAAGGCAAAGAAGCATTAAATCTATCTAAAATCTCCGCCACACCTGCACTAAATCGTCCGCCCCATAGTTTTTGATTTGCCATAATGCACCTTTAAAATGGTTTTAAAATCACTAAAATTGTAATAAGGATTAATGCAAGCGTTGGCACTTCATTGTATGCGCGAAAAAATTTTCCACTTTTTTTGCAACGATTTTCTCTAAAAGCCACCATATAGCGATATAAACTAAAATGATAAGCTAACAACAGCACAACAAGTAAAATCTTAGCGTGCATCCAGCCGCCACCTGTCAAAAAACTAGGCTCTAATACAAGTAGCCAAATCCCAGAAGCAAATGTTGCAATTAAAGCAGGATAACCGATAAAATTGTAAAGTTTTTCTTCTTGGATTTTTACAACTTCCACAAAACCTTTATTTTCAATATGTTCGGCGTGATAAACAAAAAGGCGTGGTAGATAAAAGAGCATTGCCATCCAAGAGACAAAAGAAATGATATGAAAAATTTTCACATAATAAAAAATCACAACAACTCCCTTTAAAGTTATTTTCAAAGTTGTGATTGTAGCAAAACAGACTTAAAGCGGAGAAAAATTAAACATTTTTTTTGTATAATCCTAGAATTTTCTACAAGGAAATGTCTTGCCAGAATTGTTTTTAAGTCTTGATTTAGTATTTATGAAAAATGCGATTCCAACTTTTATAAAAGCTCTTTGGCTCACATTACATCTTTCATTTTTTGGAATCGTTTTTTCTCTTATTTTTGGATTTTTCATTGCACTTGTGCAGTATTATAGGGTGCGCTTTTTAAACACTCTAGCACAAGGTTATATTGAGCTTTCACGCAATACTCCCTTATTGATTCAGTTATTCTTCTTATACTATGGCTTACCACAAATTGGGTTAAAGCTAGATAGTTATACTTGCGCACTTATTGGTGTTGTGTTTTTAGGTGGGAGTTATATGGCAGAATCCTTTCGTGCAGGACTAGAATCTGTAGGGATAATTCAAATAGAATCGGGACGTAGTTTGGGGCTTAACGAAAAACAACTTATCTTTTTTATTGTTTTGCCTCAAAGTTTAATGGTGAGCCTCCCTTATATTGGCGCAAATGTGATTTTTCTTCTCAAAGAAACTTCTGTTGTTAGTGCGATTGCTCTTGCAGATGTGTTATTTGCAACAAAAGACCTAATAGGGAATTATTATAAAACAAATGAAACCTTACTTTTATTAGTGCTTTGCTACTTGATTGTTTTGCTACCTTTATCGGTGGGATTTTCTCTGTTAGAAAAACACTATAAGAAAACTTTGAGATAGGATATGGAAGTCTTATTCTTACCTCAAAATCTTTTAAGAATTTTACAGGGTGTTTTTGTTACTTTACAAATTGCATTTATTGCAATTTTGTTTTCTTGTTGTTTTGGTTTTGTTCTGGGATATTTAATGACCCTAAAATCCAAGTTTTTAAGAAGTATTTGTCGTTTGTATTTAGAATCTATACGTATTATCCCTATTTTAGCGTGGCTTTTTATTGTTTATTTTGGTTTTTCAAGCGTGATTAATCTAAGTGGTGTTGGGGCTTGTATTTTAGCTTTTAGTCTTTGGGGGATTGCAGAAATGGGGGATTTGGTGCGTGGAGCAATCTCAAGCTTGCCAAAACATCAAGAACAGAGTGCTAGAGCATTAGGGTTAAAAGAATGGCAGGTGCAAGTGTTTGTAATCTTCCCGCAAAGCTTTAAACGCTTGCTTCCAAGCCTCGTTAATCTCTTTACTAGAATGATAAAAACAACTTCTCTAGCAGCACTTATAGGAGTTAGCGATATGCTAAAGGTGGGGCAACAGATTATTGAAGTTAATCTCATAAGTTATCCTACGGCTAGTTTTTGGGTATATGGTGGAATCTTTATTATGTATTTTGCGCTTTGCTATCCACTCTCTTTGCTTAGTCGTCATTTAGAGCAAAAACTGATTTAAGGATTGTGATGGTTTTACTAAAATTAGAAAATATCATAAAAAAGTATGCAGATCATCTTATTTTAGATCGTGTTAGTTTAGAAATTAAAAAAGGTGAAGTTTGTGCGATTTTAGGACCTAGTGGCTGTGGAAAAAGCACTTTTTTACGTTGTATTAATGGATTAGAATCCATACAAGGCGGCAAGATTTATTTAGATGGTGTGCAAATTAATGGTGATGGTGTGAAAACAAAATGGAGCAAAGTGCGTCAAAAAATTGGAATGGTATTTCAAAACTATGAACTCTTTCCGCATTTAAATGTTTTAGAAAACATTACTTTAGCCCCCATTAAAGTGCAAAATAAAAGTATAGATGAAGCAAAAAAAGAAGCACTTAGGTTATTACAGCGTGTTGGATTAGCACACAAAAAAGATGCATACCCTAAAGAATTAAGCGGTGGGCAAAAACAGCGCGTAGCAATTGTCCGTGCATTGTGTATGAATCCAGAAATTATGCTTTTTGATGAAGTTACTGCTTCATTGGATCCTGAAATGGTAAAAGAAGTTTTAGAAGTCATCAAGGAGCTTGCAGAAAATGGTATGACAATGATACTAGTAACTCACGAAATGAAGTTTGCAAAACTCGTAGCAGATAGAATTGTATTTTTTGATCACGGAAAAATTGCAGAAATTGCAACACCTAAAGAGTTTTTTGCAAACCCTAAAAGTGAGCGCGCCAAAAAGTTTTTAAATATTTTTGAGTTCTAATTCTAATTTCTTAAAAGAAAGAATAATCGTTTTTGGATTCTGCATTTTTAGATTTTCTAGGCTTTTTTTGTATATCTTCTAAATCTCTTAAAAGCGTTTTTCTAAGCTTATCCATTTTTGCATTCTCTTGTTTTTTTAAGAATTTGTTTTTAAATTTGTTGCGTAATCTCATTTTGTTTTTCATTGATTCTCCTTTATTCTGTAAGATAATGCGCTCCAACAGATGCATCGCGTTTAAGTGCTGATTCAATAATGTTTTTTGCAGTTAGCAAGCGCAAGCGAAGTAATCGCCCTACTCCACTTTGCAACATTACTTCGACACCTCCTAAAGCTTCATTAAGACCAGATTTTTTGCGCATAATGCCAACTTTGCTCCACATTAAATGACGCAAAATCGCTTTAAGATTTTCATCTTGCGTATTTTGTAAAACCTCTGTATGCAATAAAAATTCCCTAATTTTTTGCTCACCCCTTGCTCCATAGCAACCTAGAATATCTCTGGCACTTCGCCTTGAAAACACCAAGCCTTCAAGCAAGGAATTTGAAGCTAGACGATTTGCACCATGAACTCCTGTGCAAGCACATTCACCCACCGCATAGAGATTTTCCATTCCTACAACCTTACCTACACCATCAGTTTCAATACCGCCCATACAATAATGAAATGCTGGAGAAATTGGAATCCTATCTTTGGGTAAATCGTATCCAAAAGCATTAAGATTCCTTGAAATATTAGGAAAACGATTATAGAAAAATTCTTTAGAAAATTCACTTAAATCTAAATAGATTTCTAATTCTTCTTGTTTTTTAAATTTTTCTTGTAATTTTAATTGGTAATCAAAAATGCTTCTAGCAACCTTATCTCTTGAGGCTAATTCCCCTTGCTTGTCATAATCAAACAAAAAACGATTCCCCCAAAAATCCACAACTTTCGCCCCTTCTCCCCTTAAAGCTTCACTAAGTAGCATTTTACGCGCGTGATGTGTTTTGACAAAAACGGTTGGATGAAATTGCAACATCTCCATATCTTTTAGCTTTAATCCATTTTCAAGAATCATTCCGTGTAACTCACTAGAGATTGTATGTGCATTTGTGTGGTATTCAAAAAGAGCTCCCACGCCACCGCTTGCTAAAATAATATGATTCGCATAAAGATTGTAGTTTCCACGCTTAGTTAGCACGCTAACCCCATAGCAATGGTTGTTTTCAATAAGAAGTTCTGTAACTGTTGCATTTTTCCACAAAGTGTGTGAGATTTGCGCCATTAAATGAGAATGCAACGCACGCCCTGTAGAATCTCCCCCTGCGTGAATAATGCGTGAGGTGCTATGTGCTGCCTCTTTGGTAAAAAGCAAATTCCCATTGACATCTTTGTCAAAAGGAGTTTGACGCTCTATTAAGTCTTCTAAGACCCATAAGCTTTCTTCACTTAGTGCCTTTACGGCACTTTCATCACACATTCCAGCTCCAGCATTAAGCGTATCTTTAATGTGTAATGCAATATCTTCTACATTTTTTGCAACAGCAATTCCACCTTGCGCATAAAAAGTATTGCACTCCCAAGGTTGATCCTTGCATAAAATTAAGACTTTTAAATGCTTAGGTAAATTTAAAGAAGCATACAAGCCAGCGACACCAGCACCCACAATAATTACATCAAAATGTAGCATTTCTTCATCTTTTTAAGGTTGTGTTTGCGTGCTTCTAAAAGGATCATCTTTAAATCCACAGCCTGTGCTTAAAGCACCAAACAAAAGAATCTGTGTTATAATCAAAAAATGAAAAATATATCGCAAGTTTTGACGCATCTTTTAAGCTCTCCTAATTATAAAAGATTCCATGAAATTAGGGAATCAGAATCTTTTATCCAAATGTTACCTTTAAGCCTTAAAAATGGGATAGCTTTTAGCTACACTATGGATAAAGATTTATTTATCGCATTAAAGCATCCTTGTTTTAAACAAGAATTCTATCATAAAATCCACTTAGTTAAACAACTTTTGAAACAATATCAACAAGAAAAAAATAGTCTTTTAGAAATTAGCGATATAAAAACTTTTGTAACCCATAATCTTTACAAAAAAGAAGTGGAGAGAAATCAAGAAATTGCAATTCCATTAACCTATGGTGAGTTAAGCTATGGTGAATTTGAAAACCTAGCAAAAGACTCAAAAATTCACGCACTCTTTGAATCAATTCGACATAATATTTTAAAAAACCAAGAATAATACACAATGAAATCTTCTCTTAAGCCGCTTTCTGAAACTCTATTGGACACTTTAAAAAAGATTCCAAATACTAGTGGCGTATATCATTATTTTGACGCACAAGGGAGACTTCTTTATGTTGGTAAAGCAAAGAATCTAAAAAATCGCATTAAAAGCTATTTTCGTTTCACGCCAAACTTAGCTCCTGCTCCAAATTTAAGTCAAAGAATCTTTCAAATGGTTAGTCAAATTGCACAATTACGCTATATTGTTGTGAAAAATGAAAACGATGCACTAATCTTAGAAAATTCTCTCATTAAGCAACTTAAGCCAAAATACAATGTCTTATTACGTGATGATAAAACCTACCCTTATTTATGCGTGGATTTGCAAGATGATTTTCCGCGCATTTTACTCACGCGTAAAGTTTTCAAAAAGCAAGGTTTGCGCTATTTTGGACCTTTTTCAAGCGGAGCTAGAGAGCTTTTGGATTCCATTTATGAGATTTTTCCGCTTGCACAAAAAGAAGCGTGCAAAAAAAGTAAAAAAGCTTGTTTGTTTTATCAAATTCAGCGTTGTTTAGCACCCTGTGAGGGTAAGATTACGACTAAGGAATATGCAAAAATTCTTCAAAATGCCCTAGATTGCGTAGAAAACCCTAAAAAAATCCTAGCGCCCTTAGAACAGAAAATGCTTCAACTCTCACAAAATCTTCGCTTTGAAGAAGCAGGAATTTTGCGAGATAGAATTATTAAAATCAAAAATCTAAGTCCGCTTTCTTCTGTGGATTTTGCAAATTTAGTGGATTTAGATGTTTTTGCGCTTGTGTGCGAAGAAACACGCGCTGTTCTTGTGAAGTTTTTTATGCGTAATGGCAAGATTATCTCAAGCACAACACAAAATCTTAAAAACGAATTAGGTTTTGATGCCTTAAGTATTTATAAACAAGCAATTATTAATCACTATTCTAACACTCTCCCATTAATCCCAAAACAAATCCTTATCCCATTTGATTTAGGGGAAAATACACAAGAATTGGAATCCTTTTTGCAGCAAAAAATCGGCAAAAAAATCCAAATCCACTTCCCAAAAAGTGGAGAAAAAAAACGCTTATGTGAACTTGCAATACAAAATGGAGAAGAAATTTTACGCTTAGAACAAAATGATGAATATGAAGTTTTAAGTGCTTTAAAAATGCTTTTCTCTTTGCAAATCACGCCTGATCGTTTTGAAGTTTTTGACACTTCTCATCACAAAGGCAAACAATGTGTTGGGGCGATGATTGTATATGGTGGCAAGGAATTTCTTAAAGAATCTTATCGCCACTATCTCCTAGAAGGAAAAGATGAATATACGCAAATGCGAGAAATGCTGACACGGCGCATACAGGATTTTCAAAAAGAATCTCCACCGGATTTATGGGTGCTTGATGGAGGGGCTGGACAAATTAATCTTGCAAAAGAATTATTACAAAGTGCCGGAGTAAATTTAGAAGTCATAGGAATCGCAAAAGAAAAAGTTGATAGCAAGGCATATCGCGCTAAAGGTGGCGCAAAAGACATCTTAAGAGATGAAAATCTAAAAGAATATCGTCTAGAAACAAGCGATAAACGCTTGCAATTTTTACAAAGATTGCGCGATGAAGCACATCGCTTTGCTATTACTTTTCATCAAAAACAAAAACAAAAGACAATGCAACGCTCCAAAATTCTTGACGCTAAAGGTGTAGGCAAAGCGGTTCAAAACAAGCTTCTAGCTTATTTTGGAAGTTTTTTAGCCATTGAAAATGCAAGTTTAGAAGAGCTAGAAAAAGTTCTAACTAAAAAGCTGGCGGAATCTGTTTTTAAGGCTTTGCACTAGAAATTGCCAAAATAACGCACTGCGTTAATTTTTCTCTCAACATTGCTCAATAAGTTCATATTTTCTTTGCTTAAATTTGCGTTTTGTAAGAGATTTTGTGTTTGTGTGGAATCTAAATTTGGATTAAATTTATAAATCACATCAAATCCCATTTTTTCTTCTTGATTTAAGATTCCATTTTGCGCCATTGCATTACCTAATTCGCTCAAATTCCCATTATTACTACCAAATTCTTTTGCAAAATCACGCAATTTTGTGAAATCATAACTTAGTGTAAAAACATCTTGAACTTCATTAGAGGCAATATTAGAACTTGGTGCTTCAAATAAAGCATCAATGCCTTGTGTTTTTTGTGTTTCTTTTGTAGAAAAAACAGAATTAGAATCGTTTTTGTTTGTAAAGCCTGTTAGATTGTTAGACTTGCTCTCATCATAAGCTTGACTTAGCAAGCCCCACATTTGGCTATTTTTGTCGCTAACTTGCATAACTTTTCCTTTATTTTAAAGTTTCATAAAAATCCAAGCAAAAATTATTCCAAATTATCTAAAAATGCGTTTTTACACCATTTTTTATATTCTGCAGAAACTTTGTGAAGTTTGATTCCAACAATCTCTGGAAGTTCATAAGCATGATTTTTTAAAAGAGTTTTCTTTAATGTTTTAAAATCTTTTTTAAACACCTTAAAATTTAGCAGAACTTCTTCTTCGCTAACAATTTGTGAAAAGTTGGAATCCTTTTTCCACACATAGCTACTTTGGATTTGTGTTTGCTGAATGCAGGAGCATAAGCGTAATTCTAATGCAGTTTTAATCAATAGTTTTGCATTAGATTCCGTTGTTGTTGTTTGAAGCAACATTAAGCGCATTATTTTTCGCCACCCATTCTTTTTTTCTTTTCTTCAAATGCCTTTTTCTTTTCTTCTTGACGCATTCTCTCTAGGTTTCTTTGGCGTTCTTTTGAGCGTTTGTATTTTTCTATAAATTCTTGGCGTTCAGTTTGGTTTTGATAAGCAATAGGACGAATAAAAAAGATTCCAAGCATTAAAACAAAAAAGAAAATTGCAGTTTCTTGATTGGAAGTTAACTGATACCAAGCCATTGCAATACCAAGTGAAATAACGACTTTTAAAACAGAAACCATATTAAAGCATTTGTGGTTGAATTTTATGCGTGCTAAATTTTAAAGATTCCGCATTTGCATCCATAAAAAGTGCCAATACTACTTGTGGCACAAATAACAATGGGACTTCTGCTGTATCACGCCCAGAAGCGTTTTGTAGTGCCTTTGTGTGTTGATCCATAAGTTCAAAGTTGCCAAGATTAGCGTTTAAAATAAAATCTACCCCACAATCCACCATTTCATAATAATCCATTGCACCCATTTTATAAGCTAACTCCAAATTGCTCTGTAATAGATACGCATAACTATTTTTGAAAAATGGGAGAATTTTAAGTCCGGTTACATTTTCAATGCGCGAAATAAGTTGTAGCTCCAAAACACGCTCTTCAAGCTCTCTGTCAATTATAAAAGCACATTTAAAACCCTCCCAACGCCTGTGTTTAATCTCTGCATTTTTGATTTTATCAAAAAGCACTTCAGGCGCAAAGACAAAGCTATTTTCAAGATTCAAAATATCAATACTGCACGCACAAGACTTAGAAATCTCTTCTCTAAAATCTACATTTTCATAAAGATTCTTTAAAAGTTTTGTAATAACTAATAAGCTTTGAGAATCATACACTAAGACTTTTTTCTCATCCTTATACGCATTATCCAAAAGTCTAACTAAAGGCGCATAATAATCCACAGGTGCAATAAAGGGCAAAAATTTATCATCAAGCATAAGAGATTGTGTGTTAGCAATAGAAATATGAAGTTTTTCTAAGAGTGCTTTAATGTGATGCGTTAGAAGTTTAGAAGATGGATAAAAATTGTTCTGCAAAAGAATATAAGATTCCATTTTTCCCCCTATAAGCTTTTTAAAATCTTGGTTTTAAACTTTTGAATCTTTGGATTCTCACAACGATCAAATATTAATGTTTTTAACTCATTAATACAAATATCAAACCGATCATCTTGTGGATAAAGATAAGTTTTTAGAGATTCTGCATTTAAGATTCCATCTTCTAAATCACACACTGCCTCTAAAATATTGTCTGTTTTGTGTTTTGCATACAATGCTCCAGCAAGTAAAAAATAAGCTTCTCCTAGATAATTAGGATTTTCAACACTAAGAGGCGTTGCATAAGCAAATGGAATAAAAGAAAGCAAAAAAGTGTTGCTTAGTGTTTGAGATTCTAATCTTTCAATGCAAATTTCTTTCTTGCTAGCATTTTTAAAAATACTTAATGCCTCATCACTTGCCAATTCATCTAATCCGAGTTCTCTAAGCGGTGCAAGTTTGTTTAAAAATGGTTCGACATTAATCACTAAATCTTTTAGCACTAAATGCGCATTAAGCGGCTCTATTTTCCACGCAGAACCAAATTTCTTTAATAATTCCACAATAGGGAGTTCAAAGTCAAAAACCACCACTCCATTAATCTTAAATCCATAGGCATCATATCCATAATCTTCTATGGAATCTTGAATAACTTTTAACAAATCTAACAGAGTTTTTTCAGGTGCAATTTTGAGTGTAAGTTTTGCAAAATAAGGCAGATAATCTGTTTTTACATCAAAACGAAACAACTCTAAATCAATTTTTTTATCCATTTTTTCTCCATTTGTAAGACACTAAAACGTGCAGTATAGCAAATTATTTTTTAAACCTTTTGTTTTTTGGATTAGCTAAAAGAGCTTGCATTGAGCTATTTACTCCTTCTTCTTCTGCTGGACTTGGCGCAATCTTAGAAAAAGTCGCAAAAAGATTCACATAAATGCAAAAATCCGATTGTAATCCATCATCATTTGGGAGTAAAATCTGCACAATACTATCTAATGGTGCTGTTACAAAACTACCCACATTTTCTTCACCAAAACCTGCTTCAAAATATAAATTCTTCCCATCAAGCTCCAAACTTTCAAAAGTATAACCCGCTAAAATAAACAAAGTTAATTCACTAAAGGCATTGCGAATCTCTTGTGGAAGGCTTGGCTCAAACTTCACACGCTCCACACTACAAAGAATTGAAAAACTAATTTTCTTGCGGATTAAATATTCTAAAATCTCATAACAATGTCGCTCTTGCATTGTTTGAAATTTTTTATCCCTTAATAAAACTTCCATTACTACCTTTCTTTTAAAATCTCTTTTAAACCTTCTAGTAAAATTCTAACTTCTTGGATTCCAATCTCCCAAAAATCTGGGTTTTCAATATCTAAACCAAAAATCCCCACCAAATCCTTTGGAGATTTGCTTCCACCAAGGCTTAAAAATTTTTCATATTTTGCCACAAAATCTTCTTTTTGATGACGATATACTCCAAAAAGAGCAAAAACCAAAAGTTGCCCATAACTATACGCATAACAATAAAAAGGCGTATGAATAAAATGTGGGATATATGACCACCACAACTTGTAATTTTCTGTCAATTTCACGCTTTTGCCAAACATTTTTTGATTCTCTTCTTGCCAAAGTGTGTTTAACATCTCCGCGCTTAATTCTCCGTCTTTTTGATGCACTAAGCGCTCAAAGTTTGTAAAAACATTTTGACGAAAAAGTGTTGCAAATACATCTTCAAGCTTGCCTGCATAAAGCGCAATTTTGTCTTTATTGCTTAAGTTTTTTTGTAGTCTTTCAAAAAGCAACATCTCTGCAAAGACAGATGCCGTTTCTGCTGTCGTCAAAGGTGTATCAGCGTTAAGATAACCCACAGAGTAAGAAAGATATTGATGGATTGTATGTCCTAATTCGTGTGCCATTGTAAAGGCATCACGCCTACGATTTGTATGGTTTAGCATTAAATAAGGATGCGCACTGGGCACTGCACTATGACTAAAAGCTCCACCACGCTTATTTTCCCTAGGATGTGAGTCAATCCAGCCTTCATCAAAAGCGCGCTTTGCGATTTCATAAAATTTTGGTGAAAAATCCGCAAAAGTTTCTAGCACAATAGATTTTGATTCCATATAACTAAAATTATCTGCCTCATCGTTAAAAATCGGTGCATAGCGATCATAATCATACAAGCAATCATAGCCTAATAATTGTGCTTTTAACGTGTAATATTCTTCTACAATTCCAACATTTTTATTAATGGTGTCCACCATTGCATCTACACTCTTTTGCGTGGTTTGATTTGCAATGTGCCTAGACTCTTCTAGACTTTCATAACTACGCAATTCTGCTGTAATTCTCAAATCTTTACGCACAACATTATAAATATAAGTCAAAAGTGACAGGTTTTTCTCTAGTGTTTTACTCAAAGACTCTTGCGCCATTTTACGCACTTCTCTATCTTTATCATAGAGCAAACTTAGCACTTCTTCTTCGCTAACTTCTTTATTTTCGCCTTTTAATGTGATTAAGAAACGCAAATGGCTTAAATGCTCATCAAATAAGCGTTTAAAGCTATCCACACCCACAGGCTGTGTTTTAAGTAAGATTTTTTCTTCTTTTAAACTAAGTTGATATTTGGATTGTTGATTTAACAGCTCTAAATAATACGCATAGCCTTTCGCACTTTCTATAAATGCTTGTTTTTTGGCTTCATCTAATGCGTTAAACTCCAAGTCAAAAAATAATAAAAAATCTTGTGCCTTATTCACTTCCATTTCGCATTCTGCATAAAATGCACCCTCTTTTGTGTTGGACGCAAAACACAAAAACGCATAAGTCATTATGCGTGATAATTCTTCGCAAAGTGCTTCATATTCTTTTAAACCCTGAAAAAAGGATTCCGCATTTAGCGTGTTAAGATTTCCCTTATAGCTATTCTCAAAGTCTTGTGCTTTGAGAATAGCACTTTGCATTGCTTTTTGCAAAGAGTCTTTATCTTTAAAAAGTGATTTTAGATTCCATATATCTTGTGTGTTTGCCATAAAATTCCTTAAATAAATAAACTTGATTCTACATAAAAACACTTAAATTTAAGCTATAATGGACACACTAAATTTATGGAGAATTGTAATGATAAAAACGCTACTAATGGTTTGTTTAATCCTTGTCCTGCCTTTGTTTGCAAAAGAAGTCTATATTATCCATGGCTTTAATTGCACAAGTCAATATGCTTGGATTCCAAGTGTAAAAAAAGAATTGCAAAATTTAGGTTATATGGTTAAAACCCCTAATATGCCAACCCCTGATAAACCAAGTCTAGAGCAATGGATAAAACATCTCAAAGAACAGATTTCATCGCTAAATTCTGAAACTTATTTTATTACACATTCTTTAGGTGGAATCGCACTTTTACAATTTTTAAGTCAAGAACATTTCAAAAATCATTCAAAAATAGGTGGAGTTATCTTAGTCTCTCCTTTTGATAAACCTTTAGAAATTTTACCAATTCTTGATGATTTTACAAGGACAAAACCAGACTATAAAAATCTGCAAAAGCATATTCATTCGGCGATTATCATTTCTTCTAAAGACGATAAAATCGTTCCGCATTCTTTAAGCAAAGAGGTCGCAAAAGCATTAAACGCAAAACTAGTTGCCACAGAAAATGGCGGGCATTTTATGGATCAAGATGGTTTTTATACATTTCCTTTAGTTGTTGAGATTTTTAAAAATTTACAAAATAAACAAATAAATAAATGATTAATTTTTATTTATAAATATTAGTTAAATTAACGAATTAAATTTTGTTATATATAATCAAGTATTTTTATTAAAATCAACACAAACAAAGGAGTTAAAATGGCATACCCACTTTTAGGCACAAGAATAGTTTTGGATGAAGAAAAGATTTTAAAGGAAGATCAATATAATTTAGAAGATATGTATAAAGCAATAGATGAATATGCGAAAGAATCAGGAATGATAAAAATTAACAAAGAAACTTATCATTGCAAGGGAGATAAGTATGATTTGGGTTGTTTGGGAATGTTTATCCATTGCAATTTACTTGAATGTGATTGGTTCACTCTTAATGTAAAAGAATGGACTTGGCTTAGTGAAAGAGAGGGGAATATTGACTTAATTGCCAAAAATAAAGCACGAAATGAAGGTGTTTGGCAGTGAATCTCTCTCGCAAAGCAATTAATTTTGATTATCTACTGAGGAGCTTAAAAAATATTTTGAAAATACTAGAAAGCCTTATGGATTAATTAAAGATTTTATGCTTGAAAAGAGATTTTAGAAGCTAAAAAGAACTTAGAGAAATGGAATCCCAAAAAGGATTCCAACTTTATAAGGGGAGAATTACATCATGCCACCCATGCCACCCATTCCACCCATACCGCTCATATCAGGCATAGCAGGTTTGTCTTCTTTGATTTCATGCACTGTTGCTTCTGTGGTTAAAAGTAGACTTGAAACAGACACAGCATTTTGTAGCGCAATTCTTGCAACTTTTAATGGATCAATAATTCCAGCATCAAACATATCTACATAGTTTCCACTTGCTGCATCAAAGCCGTTGTTAGCGTTAGAATCTTTTTCTACATTATTTACCACAACGCCATCATCAAACCCAGCATTACTTGCGATTTGCTTAAGAGGTGCTGAAATTGCGCGCTTAATGATTTCATAACCGATTTTCTCATCACCATCTAGGCTTAAATTGACTTTAGCTGCTGCACGCACTAATGCTGCACCACCACCAATAATAATTCCTTCTTCAACAGCAGCTTTTGTTGCGCTTAATGCGTCATCTACTCTGTCTTTTTTTTCTTTCATTTCTACTTCACTTGCTGCGCCAACTTTAATAACAGCCACACCGCCACTAAGTTTAGCAAGCCTTTCTTGAAGTTTTTCTCTATCATAATCACTTGTTGTTGCTTCAATTTGTGTTTTGATTTGCCCTACTCTTGCAGTTACTGCATCTTTACTGCCTGAACCATCTACGATTGTTGTATTGTCTTTATCAATTACAACTCTAGCTGCCTGACCCAAGTCTTCAATGCTTGCTGCTTCAAGAGTCTTACCAAGCTCTTCGCTAATCACTTCACCACCTGTTAGTGTTGCAATGTCTTTTAGCATTTCTTTTCTTCTATCTCCAAATCCCGGAGCTTTGACTGCTGCGATATTTAACACACCACGCAACTTATTAACAACTAAAGTCGTTAAAGCCTCTCCCTCAATATCTTCAGCAATGATTAATAGAGGTTTTCCACTCTTCATTGTTGCTTCAAGAAGTGGCAAAATATCTTTCATTGCAGTGATTTTTTTATCTGTAAGAAGAATATAAGGATTCTCTAATTCTGCTTCCATTTTATCGCTATTTGTTACAAAATAAGGACTTAAATAACCTCTATCAAACTGCATTCCTTCAACAACACTTAACTCATCATTGATCCCTTTTGCTTCTTCAACTGTGATTACGCCATCTTTGCCGACTTTTTCCATAGCTTCAGCAATAAGCTCACCAACCTTAGCATCAGAGTTTGCAGAGATTGTAGCAACTTGCGCAATTTCTTTTTTGCCACTTACTGGTCTTGAAATCTTTTTGAGTTCTTCTGTAATAGCTTCTGCTGCTTTATCCATACCGCGTTTAACTTGCACTGGATTTGCCCCTGCCGTAATATTTCTTAAGCCTTCTTTAAAAATACTATATGCAAGAACAGTTGCTGTTGTTGTTCCATCACCTGCTGCATCTGCTGTCTTGCTCGCAACTTCTTTTACAAGTTGTGCGCCCATATTTGCAATAGGATCTGCAAGCTCAATTTCTTTTGCCACAGAAACACCATCTTTTGTAATACTTGGCGCACCAAAGCTTTTTTGAATCAAAACATTGCGTCCGCGTGGTCCCATTGTTACTTTAACTGCATCACTAAGTTGCTTTACGCCTTCATATAAACGATTTCTTGCATTATCTGAAAAATTAATTTCTTTACTTGCCATTTTTTATCCTTTTATTTTTATTTACTAAGCAATTACGCCTAAAACATCTTCAAGTTTTAAAATCAAATATTCTTTGCCATCAAGTTTTACTTCTGTCCCAGAATATTTACCAAACACGATTTTATCATTAACACTAACTTCTTTAACTTCTGAACCAATCGCTTTTACTATTCCTTCTAATGGCTTCTCTTTTGCATTATCAGGGATAATAATTCCAGATGCTGTCGTTGTATTTTCTTCGAGTCTTTCTACTAAAACTCTTTCTCCAAGTGGTTTAAAATTCATAGGATTACCTCCGAATCAATATTTTTTTAAAACGCACAATTATAATGATTTTTTTTTGGCTTGTCAATACTTTTAGTTAAAAAATTCATAATACTTTAGCCTTATTGACTAAATATTAATTAGTTTATAGTGCTAATATTTCAATGTAATCTCACTTATTTAAAATATTAAAGCCCACAAATCTAGCACCCAACATGCTCCTATGTTTGCCTAAAATTCAGTAGTTATAAAGGAAAAAAACTATATTCTCTATTTAGAAATTGAATCGCTTTAAGGAGCTATGATGCAAGCCCATTATGCAAATCGCATTACAAATCTTTCAGAATCTATTACAATTGCTATTAGCACACTAGCAAGAGAGTTAAAAGCACAGGGAAAGGATATTCTTTCATTTTCAGCAGGAGAACCAGATTTTGACACTCCACAAGTTATAAAAGATGCCGCTATTAAAGCAATTAACGAAGGTTTTACAAAATACACTGCAACAGTTGGGATACCAGAATTACTTAGTGCAATCAGCGATAAACTTGTAAGAGATAACAATCTTAATTATTCTGCAAAAGAAATCATTGTTACAAGTGGCGCAAAACACGCACTTTTTAATGTTTTTCAAGCTCTGATTGATAAAGATGATGAAGTAATTGTCCCAAATCCTTATTGGGTAACCTACCCAGAACTTGTAACTTTTAGTAATGGTAAGAATGTTTTTATTGAAACTTCACAAGAAAATCATTTTAAAATCACCACTGAACAGCTAAAGTCCGCCATCACTTCAAAAACTAAAATGCTAATTCTAACAACTCCATCAAATCCAACAGGAATGGTGTATTCAAGAGAAGAATTAGAAGCAATAGGAGAAGTGCTAAAAGGAACAAACATTTGGGTACTAAGTGATGAAATTTATGAAAAGCTTGTGTATGATGGAACTTTTACTTCAGCAGGAAGTGTAAGCAGTGATATGCTAGATCGCACCATCACAATAAATGGACTTAGCAAAGCTGTTGCGATGACAGGTTGGAGAATGGGCTATCTTGCAACAAAGGATCAAAAACTCTGCAAATTCATAAATGGATTCCAAAGTCAGTCTCTATCAAATATTAACTCTATCACACAAAAAGCAGCAATTGTTGGACTTAATGGAAGTGCGGATAAAGATATTGAACAAATGTGTGTTGCCTTTAAACAAAGGCGTGATTTTGCGTGCGAGAAAATTAATGCCATTAAGGGCTTAAAGGTAACTAAACCCGATGGAGCATTCTATCTTTTTATTAATTGCAGTAGCATCACTAAAGATTCTATGCAATTTTGCAAAGATATGTTAGAGCAAGTTGGTGTAGCAACGGTTCCCGGAATTGGCTTTGGAATGGATGGATATTTTAGATTTTCTTTTGCCACAGATTTAAAAAGCATTGAGGAAGGAATTCAAAGAATTTCTAATTTTGTTTCTAAATACTAATAAGTTGGAATCTCTAAAAGGATTCCAACCTTAAAAGCCCAGCGTTTCTTTGATTGCGTTTTCATATTTAGTAATCATTTCCCCATATTCACATAACTTTTTAAAATCATTTTGATAAATCTCTATGGAATCTAAAAAGTCTGTAGAGATTTCTAATGTTTTAATCTCTTTTTCACTCACGCGTTCGTTGTGATTTAAATAAAAATTTCTCAATCTCTCTTGCCCATCTTTGCTTAAAAAATAAAAATATAATGCTTTAGCAATTTTGGAATTCTTGGGACGCAACACTAAGATTCCCGCATTTGCAAGTGCGATTTTATCTTCTGCATCTTTACCGATGATTGCAATTTTTGGAATCACTCCGCGCATTGAAAACAATAGATCAAAAGGTTGAATCTTCAGTGTTTGAAGTTGTTTGCTATTTGCTTTTAATCTGGAATCGCAAAATTGATTACTAAACCCATAAGGCTTAAAATCTTTAATGCCAAAATCATAGCAAGATACTAAATCGCTATCGCTTCTAGCAGCGATACGCGCTCCCCTATAAACGCATTTTAAAAAACTTTCTAAGTGGATTTGCGTTTCACTTTTAGTTTTATGTATGCGTAAATTTAAGTTTTTTATTTTTGAATATTCTACAAAATTAGAATATTTTGTATCTTGCTTAGAAAAATATAAATCTAAAATTTCTTCAAGGTTGATAAGTTTATTGTATTTGCCATTTTTTACATAAAAACTTCTAACATTAATAAACAGACAGCGTTTATTTGTATGAGAAATAACAAGGAGAGAATAAGACTCTACTTGATGTGGGAAAATATTATCTGGCAACTCAATAATAGACTCAAGCAATCCCTTTTTAAGCAAATATTCACACAATCTCTCCCCTGCTCCCCTGATTAAAAGTGAAGTGCGCACAATAAAGACTGCTTTCTTAGTAAAACGCATTAAAGAATAATCTATAAAAGGAATCTCCAATGCTGTTTTATTATAAGGAGCAAGCTTGGATTCCTTGGGTGCTTTAAGATTTAAATGGCTTAATAAAGGCGGACAACAAAAGACTTTGTCAAATTTAGATTCTATCTTAAAAGGCTCACTAAAAAGATCTCCAACGCTTAAATAACATTGTTTAAAATCCAAAAGAATAGCAAGTGCTTTGGCAATACGGATTGACTTAGAACTAATATCTAAACCATAAAATGTGCATTGTTTAGAATACATCTCTAAATGTAAAATCCAAGATCCTAATCCACAGCAAGGATTATAAACACTCTCCCCATTTTTTATATCCAAAATCCTGCTCACTAAAAAATTAATCTCTGCTGGTGTTGCATATTCATAGAGCTTAAGGATTGGTTTTTGCATTGTAATTGCGTGAATAAACTCCCAAAGAGTCTGTGTTTTTATATTAAATCCCCATAAAGCCTTTAAAATCTTTTTATAGTTTAAATCAATATGGAATCCAAAATACTCCACCCCATTAAGCTCCAAATAGATTTTAAAATCTTCTAATGCTTTTTCTTTGTCTTTTTGCATTAAAAGCGCATTTCCCTGTTCTTTGTTTTTGATAAAAAATAAAAACTCCAAAACAAGATATAACACATCAAAATTATCTTCGTGATATTTTTGAATATAATTAAAAACGCGCAATAATTCTTTCATAACCTTACTTATACATTGGTAGATAATTTAACACATATAAAATATGGCAAACCCCTACAATACTCCCAAAAACAAGCAAGGTATAAATAGTAAAATTACCACCCTTTACACGAAATGCGCCTTGTTCTTGCGGGAGATTTGCAAGCCTTTTTCTATTTGCTTTAAGCAATAAAGCTGGGATAATCACAGACCAAATTGTTGCAGCAAGCCCAGCCCAACCAATAGCAATTAAAAAACCATCAGGAAACAGCATTTCAAGCAAAATTGGTGGCGCAAAAGCAACTAAAAGTGTTTTTGTGCGTCCAAGCCTACTATCATCAAAACCGCATAAATCTGCGATATAATCAAATAGACCAAGCCCAGCTCCCAAAAATGAAGTAACAACTGCTAAAAATGCAAAAGCCTCAAGAATTCTCAATAAAAATGCGCCATTTAAATTTGAACTTGCAGCAGCTATCAAATGACTTACATTGCCACCTTGCGCAATCACTTCTTTAAAATCTACACGCGCAATATTACCATCACAGGCAATAATCCACACTAAATACGCAAAAAGCGTGATAAGTGTTCCATACACCAAACATTGATTGATGCGTTTAGGCTCTTTGCCAAAATATTTAACAAGGCTAGGCACGCTTGCGTGAAAACAAAAAGAAGTTAAATAAGTAGAAAGAGCAACAAAAACAAAAACCCCATAAGGACTTCCATCACTATCAACATTTAACAAATGATTAAGTTTGACTTCTCCTAGCATTCCACTCATCGCAAAAATAAAAGTTAAAACCATACCTCCAATCAACACAACAGAAAGTCTATCTACAAGATAAGTGCTCCACCATACACATCCACTAAGTAGGATTCCAAAAAATAACCCCGCTAATATTTTTGGTGGCTCATAGCCAAAAACAGCCATTGAAGTGTGCATTACCATTGAGCCACCACCACTAACATAAGCATAAATTAAAATATATAACACAAATGCTACACTTAAACCATTAACAAGATTCCAAAATTTCCCTAGATTATCTCTAACAAGTGTATGAAAGCTAGAACCGGGCGCATAGTAAAGATTTACTTCTAAGAGCGCTTGCGCACTTAAAAGCATTAAAATCCAAGTCAAAACCATTAACCCTAAAGAATACCAAAGCCACATTCCAGCACTAATTGTTGGCAAAGCTAGCATTCCAGCACCAATAGCAGTTCCCGCAATAATCATCGTCCCACCAAAAACGCTAGGATTTTGTTTTGTAAAAGCTAATTTTTCTAACATTATTCTCCCTTATTTTGTATTTGTTCTCTTTCTTTATTGAGATCTAAAATGTTCATAATTTTTTCATTGCTTTTTGTGATCGCTTTAAACTCTACACGCCTTGATAATTCCGGCGTTTCTAAAGGTTTGGCAAAAGAGAGTCCATTTGCGCGTAAAACCTTGATTAGCCACTGCTTATCCGCCTTGATTTCTATTTTAGAAAAACAATATTTTAACACTTCTAAAGCTCTAGCTTGTGAAAGCTCTGCATTTCCTAGATAGCGTGTCTCTAGCGTTTTTGCATTTTGCCATTCTGTGGAGGTGTGTCCTTCTATTCTAATTTCTTCAATGTCATTTTTATATTTTTCTTGTGCTAGGATTTTAATATAACGCGGAAAAAAATCATCTAAAATTTCTTGAAATCTTGTTTTAACTTCCTTTTTACCAGAGTCAAATAAAATTTCAGGTTCCCTAAAGCGCACCGTATTATCAGCGTCAATTTCAGCATTCCAAGATTCTAAATTTTTAGAAAATTCCAAAAGCAAATCTTTATGCAATGTAATTTTTAAATCTTCGTGTGTTTTTGCAATATCACTCATTTGTTTATTAAGTTCTTTAAGCTCTGCATTTTGTAAGGCCAGCTGCTTTTCTGTTTTGCTAATAACAACCATATAAGATACGGCAATCAGCAAGAAAATCATCATAACTCCTGCCATCATATCAGAAATGCTAATCCACTCATTACCTTTATAAGAATTTGCCATTATCCCCTAGCTCCCATTAACTCACGGATTCTGCGCAAAAACCATTCATAATCTTGACGAAATCCTAAAGTAATATTAGAAAGCGCGCCATCTAATTCTCCTAAAGACTTACAAAGCGTGCTATTTAATTCTGTTGTTTGACTTAATGAAGTGGTAATATTTGTTTGCGTGATTTTTAAAATTTCGTCAATTTCTTTACGATTGCTCTCTAAAGAGAGATAAGTTTGCATCAGAGCATCTCCTAGATTTTTTTGCAAGAGATTAAAGGCATTAAGCAATTCTACACTTGCATTTTTTGGAGTTTCAAGGCTTTGTTTTGTAAGAAGCTCTAGCATTCCTAAGTAGTTTTTTGCCATTTCTTGCAATGTTGTTTTGACATTATTGTCCAGCGCATTATAATTTTGCATTATTTTTTGCGCGTGCGTATCTAGGGAGTTTGCAGAAGTTTTTAGTAAGTTTTCCGCTAGAGTTGCACTACTTTGTATAACTTTATGACTATTGCTTTCAAATTCTTTTATAATAGTATTCAGCTGTGTTTGTAGGTTTTGACTAAGTGTTTGATTGGACTCTAATCCAAGTTTTGATAAGTCTTGGAGTCTATTTTGATAAGTGTTTGTAGTGTTTTTAAGATATGCACTTAAAGAATCTAGTGCATTTTTATAAGATTCTGCAAAGTTTGCACGCATTTGTCCTTGTATTTCTTGTGTGTGTTGCAAAGAATCTTTTTGAAGTTGTTCTAAGCTACTAGAAAAGGCTTTAACGCTATCTTCTAATAACCCATTTAAGTTTTGCGTATAAGTTTGATTTTGCTCTAATAAACTTGTTACGCTTTGTCCGATATTATTTGTTGTGGATTCTAAATTTTGTGAAATAGACTCTGTTGTTTCTTTGAAACTTTGTGTTATAGCTGTATTTGTTTGCGTGAGAGAATTTTCAATATTTTGCGTGCTTGTGCTTAGGATTTGTGCGGTATCATTTAGCAGAGAATTTAGAGATTTTGTTGTTACAACCATTTGTGATTCTATCTCTTTGCTTAACTCCATTAATGTATTTTTAGAATCTTCAAAATTTTCTTCTAAAGTTTTTGTTGTTTTTCCAAGCAATGTATCAAAGTTTAGCACCGCATTTGCAATATGCTGCTCTAGTGTGTCGGAGTTTTTGCTTAAGCTTTGCTGTGTTTTATCGCTAAGTTCTTGTAAGTGATGGCTTGCTTTTTCAACCACACTTCCCATTTCTTGCGTGTGACGCATTAACACATCATCACTGCGCTTGGCTTGTTCTTCTATGAGTAGCAAGGATTCCTTTTGTGCGTTTTCTAATACTTCTAAGTTTTGTTCAAAACTTTCCCCAACACCTTTTAATCGCTCTTCAATACTGCTTTGAATTTGTGAAATCATTTCTAAATTTTTATGTTTTAATTTAGAATCACTTTCTACAAAAGAATCTATAAATGCACTCAACTCTTCTTTTAGCGCATTTAATAGATGTGTTAATTGCTCTTTATTTTGTGTGAGATACGCACTATTAAAGGTGTTAAATGCTTCTTGAAGTGCTAATAAAGATGCTTTTTGTTCTCTAGAGTCTTCTTCAAGTGCTTTTAAGCTATTTTCTAAAGAGTTTTGCACGCTTTGTTGATATTCTTGCGTGCTTTGCTCTAAAAACCCTTGCACACCCTGCAAGGATTCTTTTGTGTAATGCAGAGATTTTTCGTGTGTAGAATCTAAATTTTTACTCAATTCTTCAACACCTTTAAGAGCTAATGTGGCATTTGCGTGCATTTCTTCAAATCCGCTTAAAAGCTTAGATAATTTTTCATTTTCAATGCGAGATGCTTCAATGCTGTTTGCTAGGGCATTATAAACTTCTAGCACTTCACTATTGCGACTTGCAACAAGCTCTAGAGATTCTTTTGTAGAATCAAAAACCTTTAAGGTATTTTTTAAACTGCTATCTAATCCAGCAATAGAATCTTTATAACTATTTTGCCACGCAATCATTTGTGTAACAGCATTATTTAATTCCTTAAAGTTATCCCCAAACTGATCTGTAATGCGTAAATTAAAATCTCTAATGACTTCTTGAAGTGCCGAAATCAGCTCTTTGCTAGCTCCTTTTGCTAAATGGTGCATTGCTTCTTTTAAAGTGGCATTTGTGGTATTAAAAGAATTTTCTAAAGTTTTTAGATTTTCAATTTGCGCACTTTGATAATTGTTTTGTGATTCTAACTTCTCTTTATTTTGGATTGCAATTTCTTTTAATGTATTTTTAAGCTCATTTAAAACCTCTAATTTATCTAGCTTGCCTGCTTGTAAAGAAAAATAATCCAACATATTTTCAAAATCACTCTTAACAGCCTTGCTTTTTTGTAAGATAGAAAGCAAGATTGCCAAAGCCATTCCCAAAATAGAAGTATAAAAAGCCGTTTGCAAGCCCGCCAGAAGTGAGGGCACAGAGTTTTCAACATTGCTTACATCAAAATCTTGCAATCCTACAAAGATTCCAACAAATGTCCCTAAAACCCCAGCACTCATAATAATAGATTTAAAGTCTCTGTGCTTTTGCTTACCATAACTACGATAATCCCAAAATGCAAGGGCTAGCATAAATAGTGTAAAGATTCCATTAATTAGCAAATTTTCCATAGCCTTCCTTATGCTTTATTTTTTCTTGTTCTTTTTTGTTTCAAATCTGTTATCATCTAGCCAATTTGGCTTTTGGATTTGTGAACCTTTGCGGTTTGCAAAATACAATGCAAAGCGAATTGCAAGCACAATAACCATAAAAGTAATTACTGCTGAAATTAGTGTGCCTAAATCATAACTTTCCCTTAACACATTTTCTCCTTATTTACTGCGTTGCACTTCTACATCAACATTGCTATGTCCTGTTTGATTTAGGATTCCAACTAATTTTACAAACTGCTCAAAATAACTCTTTTGATCTCCACGCAAAAGAATAGGAGTATCTTTTGGTAGCTTTAAAAGTGCCTCTTCTATCCCATCCAATCCCATTCCTTTACCATCAAAGTAATAATGCCCTTGCTCATCAATAGAAATTTCAATACTTTTTTGATGTTTTGGAATTTCTTGTGAGCCTTGTGCTTGAGGGATTGCAACGGGAATTTTACCTTGTGCGATAAAAGTCGCACTTGTTAGCACAATCACTAATAAAACAAGCATAATATCAATAAAAGGGACAATATTGATAGTATCCATACGCTTAAAGCGTTTCATTTTTTACCTTTTAAATCTTCTTCTAAAACTTCCCATTGTGCAACTAACACTTCACTTTTACGCATTAAAAGATTATAAAAAACAATACTAGGGATTGCTACTAGCAGCCCACCAGCTGTTGCTTGTAAGGCTAACGCAAGTCCTGTCATAATACTAGCAGTATCTACCATTCCAGATTGTCCAAGCTGAACAAAGGTTAAAATAATCCCAAACACAGTTCCTAAAAGCCCAACATAAGGCGCATTAGAACCAATTGTGGCAATAAGTGTTAAATTTTTAGATAAGTCAATTTCAAGTTCGATTTTGTTAGTGTATTTTTCAAGTTCAATTTGGCGATAAAACAAAATTCTTTCAATACCAGCCCAAAGCGCAATAATACTCATCAACACCAAGACTCCAATCACTCCGTATTCAACAATTTCTTTTAATGGCACTTTTATTCCTTATCTTAATTTTTGCATTTCTTTTAAGCTCTGTGCAATTTCGCGTTTTTGGATTTTTTCTTTTAAACTCTCGCGTTTATCGTGAAGATTCTTTCCTTTAGCAAGAGCAATTTCAAGCTTTGCTTTATTGCGCGCATTAAAATAAAGCTTTAAAGCAACAATACTCATTCCAGAAACTTGACTTTTTCCAAAGAGTTTATCAATTTCTCTTCTGTGCAATAAAAGCTTACGGGGACGCTTTTCATCAGGTTTGTAGTGCAAATTTGTTGTCGCAATTGTTGCAATATGTGCTTGAAACAAAAATGCCTCACCATTAACAATTTTTACAAAGCTGTCTTTTAAATTTACCTTTCCTGCACGGATTGCCTTAACTTCACTACCTTTTAGGGCAATTCCAGCTTCTAGTTTCTCTAAGATAAAAAAATCAAAAGTTGCTTTTTTATTTGTTGCAATGATTTTCATTGCTCACTCCCTTTTGCTATGCCTCGTGTTTCTTTGCAAGACCAAAAGCAACTCCCACTACCACTTAAAAACACGCCTTTTTGTAAATAGGATTCCAACTCTGGATACATTTTCAAAAGAGGTTTTAACAAATCATTATTGCTAAAGGCGTCATTTTTAAGAATCTCTGCATTACTTTTTGTAAGCCAAGCTTGTGCTTTGGTTTTTAAAATCATATTTTCATCATAAAATTCTGTTGCATACTTTTTAAAAACTTCCTTTGTACTACAATACAAGCTAGGATAAATGATTTCTACATCAAATTTAGATTCCAACTCACAAGGTGTTATAATCTCTCCCCTACCCTCTACATTTGCAATTTCTAAATCACTCAAAAAAAAAGGTACATCACTTCCAACGCTCGCGCCAATCTCCATAAGCTCTTCGCATTCTAATCCTAAATCTAGCTCTTTATTAACAACTTGCAAAAAACACGCTGCATTAGAACTTCCGCCACCTAATCCACCACCACTTGGGATCTGTTTTTGCACACGAATTTGCGTATGTTTTAATTGCTCTTTTTGTGTAGCGTTAAGATAAGGCAAAAGAGTCATAAAAGCCTTATATATAGTGTTTTGCTCCAAAGTGCAATCAAAATTCCCTATCACATTAAAATTTTTTGCATTAAAAGAAAATTCTAAGGTATCAAAAAGTGTAGAAACACGCATAAAACGCGATTGTAAAAGATGATAGAAAGTGTGATTAATCTGTGCTTTTCCAACAATTTTTAAAAAGATATTGATTTTCGCATACGCCTTAGCCACAACACAAGAATCTTTTAATGCAGTATTTAGTGGCATTAAACTTTCTTTTTAATAAAAGAGAGTTGATTGAGTGCAGTTTTGCTATGCTGTAAGGATTTTTTATTTTCTTCTTGAACGGCAATTTTCAACTCTTCACGCAAAATCAACATTTCAGGAGGTGCTTCAAACCCTAATTTTACGCTACCCTTATCAATGCCAATCACTTTAATTTTTATAGAATCGCCAATGGCAATACTTTCATTTTCTTTTCTGGATAATATCAACATAAAGGAATCCTATTTGCTAAATATTGTATATTTTTATCTTTATTTGAAATTATAGAGAAAAAATTCTCAAATTGCACTATATATTTTGTATTTTCAGAAATTTTAAGCAATTTTGGATTGAATTTTTTACCATTTTTAACCAACTCTTGCATTTCATAATCTCCGCGCAAATCTATTTTTGAAAATGGCAAAATTTCTAATGGATTTAATGCTTTTTCATTTTCAAAACATAACCCTCCCTCACTTACTCTCTCTAAATAACTAAGCCCACCTATGCAATCTAATTTTTTTGCGATTAATGCGCCAAGCGAGCGGATATATGCCCCTTCACTTACACTAACTTGAAAGCTAATAAAGGGATGTGTGTAGTTTAAAAATTCTATCTTAAACACCTGCATTGTTTGCTCTTTTAAACCCTTTTTTAAGATTTCTAATTCTCCATTTCTTGCAAGTTCATAAGCCTTTTTTCCTTGAATTTTTTTCGCACTAAAATTTGGTGGAGTAAAACGCACTTGTCCTAAAAAGCTTTGCAAAACTCCCTTAACCCTAGCTAGCTCTAAAGGAGCAGTTTGTTGCACACTACGCACATTTTCTAAATCTAATGAATCACTACAAAGCCCCAGCCAAAGCGTAGCTTTATAAACTTTTGGAGATTTTTCTATGAATTGAAAAAGTCTTGTATATTGTCCAAAAGCTACTATTAAAGCACCGCAAGCAAAAGGATCTAAGATTCCACTAAAACCTGCTTTTTTGACATTGTATTTGCGTTTTATTTTCCCTAAATACTGATTGGAAGTTATAAAAAGTGGTTTTTTTGCGACAAAAATTCTATCCAAGTTTTTCATCCTTAATCTTTTTGCTTTAATAATTTTGTTAGAATTTAATTTTTCAAATTAAAGGGATTTAATGCAAAGAAATGTAACACAAGATGAAATCTTAACATTTTTTATCCAAAGTTATCCTAATCTATTGCAACTTTTCCCTTTTGTGAAAGATTAATAAAGTCTTAATTAAAGGGCAACAATGCAAGAAAATCCTTATATTAATATTTATAGAGATAGCACAAGCATTAAACGCACTTTTAATGCAATTTCAAAACTTAGTAAATCTTTTAAAAAACCTTTAAAAATTATGGAGGTTTGTGGCGGGCACACACATACAATTATGAAATACGCCCTACCTTCTTTGCTCCCAGAAAATATTGAATTTGTTCATGGACCGGGTTGTCCTGTGTGCGTAATGCCAAAAGATCGCATTGATTGTGCTTACAAAATTGCAAAAGTTAAAGATGTAATTTTAGTAACATTAGGAGATATGATAAAAGTCCCAGGTAGCTATGGCAGCCTGCAAAATGCTCGTGCTAGCGGACTTGATGTGCGTTTTGTCTATTCTCCATTAGATGTGCTAAATATTGCTAAAGAGAACCCTAATAAACGCATTGTGTATTTTGCGATTGGTTTTGAAACAACAACGCCAATGACTGCTGCACTTTTAGAGCGTGTGATTTATCAAAAACTAGAGAATGTCTTTTTTCATATTAATCACATTTTAGTCCCACCTCCACTTCACGCAATTTTAAGTGCTAAAGACTGCCAAATTAACGCACTTTTAGCTCCTTCACATGTGAGCGTTATAACAGGCTCTAAAATCTATGAACCCATTTTAGAGCAATATCAAATCCCTATTGTTGTGTGTGGTTTTGAGCCTTTAGATGTAGCAGAAAGCTTACTAAGCATTCTTAGACAAGTTATAAATAACACACCAAAAGTTGAAACACAATACGCACGCACAGTAACAAGAGAAGGAAATCGTAAGGCTCAAGAGTTGATTGAAAAATACTTTATTTTAGATTCCAACTTTTTTTGGCGTGGCTTAGGAGAAATCCCATATTCTTCTTTGCGTCTTAAAGATGAATTTGCAAGTTATGATGCTAGCGTAATTTTTAAAGAATATTTAGGAGGAATTGCAAAAGAAGATCATAAGAACTGCCTGTGTGGCGAAATCCTAAAGGGCAATAAAAAACCTTATGATTGCAAACTCTTTGGCAAAGCTTGTAACCCACAAAATCCATTAGGAAGCTGTATGGTAAGTAGCGAGGGAGCTTGTGCGGCATATTATAAATATCAAGGAGTTAGTGCTTCTTAATGTATCCCTTTTTAACAAATTGCGCTAAAAATTATCTCCAATATCTTACACAAACCGATAAAGGACACGAGATTATTAAGATTGAAAATATCACAATGGATATTTTTGGCTTGCAACTTAAATTAGATTCCAAACTCAAAAGCCTTGAAGCATTGGTGTTGCGAACATCTTGCGGAGAATATCTTTTAGATAATGAAACTAGTGAAATTAACATTGCTGCTTATGATGAGCGTGCAAAAATTTTATATCTTAATGTGGAATCTAATTTGCGCCATTTACTCTTTGAAAACAGGAATTCTATTGCACTTCTTTCAGATTTGCGCTTTTTAGTGCAAAATGTTATAAATTTTTATACCGGAGAACCACATCTTGCTTTGCCAACAAAAACACCAAGTTTTCTCCCAGATATTACATCTTTAAGACAATTAAAAACCCAGCCATCTACTGAACAATTAGATGCACTTTATGGAATCTTTTCTAAACCTTTTTGCTATATTTGGGGACCAGCAGGCAGCGGAAAAACAAAAGTTGTGCTACTTCACTCCTTAGCTTTTTACTTAAAAAAGGGGCTAAAAGTTGCAATCCTAGCTCCTACTAATAATGCTTTAGAGCAATGTTTAAAAACCTTATTAACTAGTCTAAATGCCATACAAATCAATACGGATGGGATCTTGCGTTTAGGAACTCCCACGCAAAGTTTTTTAGAAAGTTTCCCTAAAAATTGCGAACAAACCTTTGGAGAAACACAAAATCATTTTCAAAAAATAAACCTTCAAAAAGCTCAGATTGTTGCAATGACACTAGATGCTTTCTTGCATCGCGCAGATTTACAAACTATAGATTTTAAGCATTTTTTTGTTGATGAAGCCGGCTTTGCACCTTTAATTAAAGTTTTGCCTTTATGTGCATTTAACAAACCTATTACACTATTAGGAGATCATAAACAACTTCAGCCCATTAATGTTTTAAATTCTAAAGATCAGCAATGGAGTCTCTCTAAATTTTGGAGTTTTTCTGCATTATTCTTGGAATCTTTTTTTGCACTCAAAGATACATTAAATGCTAAAAACCCAAACGATACACCACAAATTTCACATTGTTTTATGCTCACACAAACTTACCGCTATGGAGATAATCTTGCAAAACTTTTAGATTCTTATATCTACAAAAATCACTTGCAAGGGCGTGGAAAATACACACATTTATATTGCCTTAATCTTGCAAATTTTAAAAAAATAGATTCCAAAATGGAACGCACAAATCCCCTTGAAGCTTCTTTTTGCTGTAATCTTGCAAAGGATTTTATAGCAAAAAACCTAGACTTTGCAATCCTAACCCCCTTTGTCAATCAAAGGCGATTGATTTTAGAAACAATGCCAAGCCTTCGCCACAAAGAATGCGTGCTAACAATTCACACCGCACAAGGTCAAGAGTTTGATTATGTAATCTTTTCACCCGTAATATTACATTATCATCTTAATGATTCTACAAATCAAAGCGCACTTTTTGCTTTAAATGTCGCTATCTCACGCGCAAAGAAAGGGATCATTATTGTTTGTGATAAAAGCTATTGGTTAAAGTTTAAAGGACAATTTTTAAGCGATTTAATTGCCATTGCAACGCCTTATATAGAAATTACCTAATAGAATTTAGGTATAATTTTCTAAATTTTCATAGGAGAACACAATGCAAAAGTATTTAAAGAAGATTTCAGATCCTAAGATTGCAGGAGTTTTTAGTAAAAGTGGCTTAGGATTAGCAGCAATTTTGCTCATCACAGGTTGCAATTCAAATGAGCAAAACCAAGCGCAAAGTGGAATCACAGAAGCCACCAAAAAAGGCGCAACAGTTACCATAGAACAACAAGCTGATGGAAGCTATAAAATACTAGATGAAGTTCCAAGTGCACAAACACGCGTAATTTTGCGACAAAAAGATGGAAGTGAAAGAATTTTAAGTCAAGAAGAGATTGATAAAATTATTGCAGAAGAAGCCAAAAAGATTGATAGTGGCACTTCACAACTTACAAATCCAACAGGTGGCGGACTTTCTTTGGGGGAAACAATTTTAGCAAGTGCTGCTGGAGCAATTCTTGGAAGCTGGATTGGAAGTAAGCTTTTTAATAACCAAAACTTTCAAAGCCAACAACGCACCACATATAAATCTCCACAAGCTTATGAGCGTTCTCAAAACTCCTTTAATCGACAAAATACAGGTTCAAGTGCGGGACGCAGTGGATTTTATTCTCCAAATAACACAAGCACACAAAACCGCAATATAGGTGGTGCTACAAGTAATTTTGGAGGATAAAAATGCAAATTTTAAACGCACAACCTTTAAGTAATACAGATTTAGAAGAATTAGGTCTTTCTTGGCATACAGATACTGATGAAACTCCCTATATTAGCAATGAAATTGTAGAAATTAGCGAACAAGAGGCGCAAAAATTCTATGATGCTGCAAACACACTTTATGATATGTATGTAGAAGCAGGTCAATATGTTATTGATAAGAATTTATTTTTTGATTTAGGGATACCTTTTAATCTTGTAGAAGCAATTAAGCAAAGCTGGGAAGAAGAAGTGCATTGGCATTTGTATGGAAGATTTGATTTTGCAGGTGGCTTAGATGGAAATCCTATTAAGCTTTTAGAATTTAATGCCGATACACCAACAATGGTTTATGAAAGCTCTATTATTCAATGGGCGTTACTTAAAAAAAATGGTTTTAATGACACAATGCAGTTTAATAGTCTTTATGAAGCATTGGGTGATAATTTTAAAAGAATGATTACGCTAGGTGACGATATTTCACAATTTGACAACATTTATGAAGGTTGGAAAATTCTATTTTCAAGCATTGCAGGAAGTCTTGAAGAAGAGCGCACGGTAAAACTCCTAGAAATTATTGCAAAAGAAATGGGGTTTAACACAGGTTTTTGCTATGCACACGAAGCGCATTTAGATGAACACAATGGATTAAGCTTTAACAATGAAAATTATGAATTTTGGTTTAAATTAATCCCTTGGGAGAGCATAGCCATTGATGAACCGGAGTTAGCACAGCTTATCACTGCAATGATTGCAAATAAAAATACGATTTTTCTAAACCCTGCTTACACGCTTTTATTTCAAAGTAAAAGAATATTAAAAATTCTTTGGGATTTATTTCCAAATCACCCTTTATTGCTTGAGACCTCCTATCAACCTTTAAGCAAAAAACAAGTTAAAAAGCACGCTTTTGGCAGAGAGGGAGAGAGCGTAAGCATTCTTGATGCACAGGGTAACCCTATTCACACACAAAGTGGCGATTATGGAAACTATCCAGAAATCTATCAAGAATTTACCCTACAAAATAGCCATAATGGCGTATTTTATCAACCCAATGTCTTTTATGCCTATGAAGCTTGCGCTTTAGGATTCCGCAAAGGCGGAGAAATCCTAGATAATATGTCAAAATTTGTCGCACACAAAATCAAATAAGGAAAATTATGGAATCTTTAGAGCATTTAAACAGCATTAACGACTTTAATGCAGCAAAACAAGTAATTGCAGGTGGTGTAAATTCTCCTGTTAGGGCATTTAAAAGCGTGGGTGGCACACCACCTTTTATTACTAAAGGCAAAGGAGCATATCTTGTAGATGTAGATCACAATCATTACATTGACTTTGTGCAAAGTTGGGGACCCCTGATTTTTGGACATTGCGATAAGAATATCGAAGAAGCAGTGATTGCTTCTGTAAAGAATGGTTTATCTTTTGGAGCACCAACTACTCTTGAGACGGAACTTGCCAAAGAAGTTATTAGTATAATGGACGGAATTGAGAAAATCCGCTTTGTTTCAAGTGGAACAGAAGCTACAATGAGTGCAATCCGTCTTGCAAGAGCCTACACACAGCGTGAAGATATTATTAAATTTGAAGGTTGCTATCACGGACATAGTGATGCACTTTTGGTTTCTGCAGGAAGTGGTCTTGCAACTTTTGGCAATCCAAGCTCACCAGGAGTTCCAAATGATTTTACAAAACATACTTTAGTTGCTATTTATAATGACTTACAAAGTGTGGAATCTTGCATTGCTTTAAGTAATTCCAAGGGGCAAGGGGTGGCTTGCGTGATTTTAGAGCCTATTGCTGGAAATATGGGACTTGTGCCAAGTGAGATAGAGTTTTTAGAGGGATTAAGAAAACTTTGTGATCAACACGGAATCCTTTTAATCATTGATGAGGTAATGAGTGGATTTAGGGCTTCACTTAGCGGTTCGCAAGAATTTTACAAAGTGCGTGGAGATCTTACCACTTTTGGAAAAGTTATTGGTGGCGGAATGCCTGTGGGAGCATTTGGTGGAAGTTCTGAAATTATGGATCTACTCTCTCCTAATGGTGCAGTTTATCAAGCGGGCACACTTAGTGGAAATCCTGTGGCAATGGCGGCTGGACTTGTGGCGTTACAAAATTTGCGTGCAAATCCCAAAATTTATCAACATTTACAATCTCTAGCTTTACAACTCACAAATGGCTTAAAAGATCTTTGCACTTCTTTTAAAATCCCATTACAAACTTGCGTGCGTGGAAGTATGTTTGGATTCTTTTTTAATGAAAATCCCATTAAAAACTTTCAAGACGCACTAAAGAGCAACACAAAAATGTATGCACAATTTCATCAGGAAATGTTGGATCTAGGAGTGTATTTTGCACCTTCACAATTTGAATCTGGCTTTATTTGCACTCCTATGGATTCTGCTCTTATTGATGAAGTCTTACAAAAAGCTCAAAAGGTCTTGAAAAAAATTAGCACACATAGGTCTTAAATATGGAATCCAAAAACACAACACAAGATACAAAAGATTCTCCAAAATACAAGGACGCGATACTTGCTTATTCTAACGCAACGCTTGGAATCTCAATGGTTCTAGCAGTGCTAATTGGTGTTGGGATTGGATATGGTTTAGAATATCTTTTTGGTGTGCGTTGGTTATTTTGGCTAGGAGTTGTTTGGGGAGTATGTGCAGCAATTTTAAATGTTTATAAAGCCTATAAACGCCAAAAAAAAGAATTAGACGCTCTTGCAAACGATCCTAAATATGCCCATTGTAAATATGATGAAGAAGACTAAGATTTTTATATTATTTTGTTTTGTCGTGCTTTGTGTATGGCTGTTTTTAGGAGATAGATTCACGCTTAATTTTGTCTTTGCACTATTTTCTTTTTTATTAATTACTTTAAGTGTTTTTTTTACACAAAAAAGAAAAATTTTAAACCTGCTTAACGGATCTTCTAAAGAAGAGTTAAAAGCTCTAGCGGAAACTTATAAAAGCAAGCAAGAAAGACTAAAAGAAGAACAAGATGAGTTTTTTCAATCAAATTCTTATATGGATTCTAAAAAGATTGATTGCTTGCATAATCCACAAGAAATACCACTAAAGAAACGAAAATTTTGGGATAACTTTAGTGTGCTTAATGCAAAAACTGGGGCTAAGATCTTCTTTTTACCTTTACGCCTTTTAACTTATGGAGTCTTAATAGTTGGAATCTTAATTTTAATACATCATCAATTTTTTGATATGCTAGCTTTTTTTAGTGGATTAGTTTTTGCAAATCTCTTTTTAATCTTTGGAATTATCTTTGGAGTTTTTAAAGAAGACAAGATCCCCAGTCCTTAAAAGACTAGGAATTTCATTAAATTGAACCTTTTTCTAAGGCTTCTTTTGCATATTTTTCTCCAAGCTCAAAGGCTTTTTTGTTTAGTTCAACAACTTTTGCTGGGACTTTACTAATCATTGTATCAAATACCAAATTTCTATCTACGCATTTTGTAAGCGTTACTGTTACAGCAAGTGCCACAACAGATTGTGTTACCACATTTCCTACTTCATTTTTTGCAATACTGATAATTGGAATTGGATAAATCTTAAAGCGTTTTTTGTCCTCATCACTTGGTGTTACAAGATTTGGCTCAACAACAATAATTGCCCCATCTTTTAGTCCATCCTTAAATTGATTATAGCTCACTTGTGCAGTAGATAACATATATTCCACTTCACCCTCATTAGCATAAGGATATAAAATTTCTTCATTATCCAAAAGAATATCTACCTTTGTTGGACCTCCACGCACTTGCGAAGTATAGGTTGCTGCTTTCACCCCATAACCTCCTGTGCGAATTTGCGCTTCAGCTAGAATTTCACCTGCTAATAAAACCCCTTGACCTCCTACACCTGTAAAGCGGAGTTGCCTTCTCATTTTGCACCTCCTTTTTTTGTTTGAGCTTTTTCTTGCACTTGTTTGTAAGCCTTACAATATTCCACCTTATCTGTATCGTGATGTAAAATTCCTGTTGGATATTTTCCAGCCTGCTCTTCTTTGTTTAGATCATCAAATTTTTTCTTAGAAATAATCCTGCTGTCAATCCATTTTAGCGTATCAATTGCCTCTCCCATTTTATTTTTTCTACCCAAATTGACATGGCAATTACTAAAAATATCAAAAAATGCAAATCCCTCGTGCGCAAAACCTTCCACTAAAACTTTCTCAAGCTTCTTAGGGTCAAGCACAGATTCACGCGCTACAAAACTTGCTCCTGCTGCTGTTGCAAGACTGCAAGGATCAAATTCTGGATCCACATTTCCATATTGTGCAGTTACAGTCCACATTCCCTTTGGAGTTGTTGGAGAAGTCTGTGAATTTGTAAGTCCATAAATAAAATTATTAATCAACACATAATTAATATCAATATTTCTTCTACAAGCGTGTATTGTGTGATTTCCACCAATTGCCAAACCATCCCCATCTCCACCTACAACAATAACTTTTTTTGTGGGATTTGCAAGTTTAATTCCCGTTGCATATGCTAATGTTCTTCCGTGTGTGGTATGCACTGTATTACAATTTACATAAGAACTTACGCGCCCAGAACAGCCAATTCCACTAACTAGACAAACATCGTCCATATTCCAACCAAGCTTATCAATAGCACGCACAATTGCCTTTAAAATGACACCATCACCACAACCCCAACACCAAAGTGTCGGCATTTTATCTACTCTTAAATATTCATCATAATTAAATGCCATTTTACAACTCCTTAATTTTATTGATAATCTCAATTGGAGATAATGGGCGACCATTTGCTTTTGCTAAAAGTGCCACATCTTTTTTCATACTATGCTCTACTTCTTTAGCATATTGCCCTTTATTTAACTCTGCGACTAAAATTTTATCAAAGCGTTTGCCAAGCTTTGCTAGCTCCGCCTTTGGAGAAGGCCAAAGTGTAATTGGTCTAAATAACCCTACCTTTTTCCCCTCTTCTCTTAATCTATCTACCGCTTCTTTTGCGCTTCTTGAAGCTGAACCATAAGCAATTAGCAAAGTGTCCGCATCTTCTAACTTGTATTCTTCATAAGTAACAATTTCATCAGCTTTACTTAAAATTTTATTAAACAACCGATCAATTAACTTTTGTGATAGCACTGCATCTTCTGTTGGAAAACCTGTTGGTCCGTGATGTAACCCTGTAATATGATAACGATACCCCTTAAAGAAAGGATTCAATACAGCTGGTTCATCATCTGCAACATCATAAGGTTTATAGGAGTTTTTATCACCTGTGTATTCTTTACGCTTTATAATGTTTTTTTGCACTTCGTTAAGATCTGGAACAATCGCTTTTCCGTGCATATGTCCTAGTGTTTCATCTAAAAGTAAAAAGACTGGAGTCATAAACTTTTCAGCCAAATTAAAGGCACGCACCGTTTCTGTGTATGCTTCTTCTAAGCTCCCTGGACATAGTGCAATAGACTGATAATCTCCGTGCGTTGGGTTTGCTGCTTGTGCAATATCACCTTGTGCAACGCGCGTTGGAAGACCAGTTGAAGGACCACCACGCATAACATTAACAATTACCAAAGGGACTTCTGCCATAAAACTCAATCCAATTTGCTCAGACTTTAAAGAAATTCCCGGACCTGAAGTTGCCGTCATAGATTTAACACCACTCATTGAAGCACCAAGAGCCACAGAAATTCCACCAATCTCATCTTCCATTTGTATAAATGATCCATTTTCTTGTGGTAACATTACACTCATTTCGTGAGCAACTTCACTAGAAGGTGTAATAGGATATCCACCAAAAAACTTACAGCCAGCATCAATTGCAGCGTGCGCAACAAGCTCATTTCCGCTTGAAATTAATTCTCTACTCACAATTCACTCCTTAAACTGCCATATAGCCATTAGCTTTAATGGCCTCTGCTCTTTGTTTTGCTTCATCAGTGATTTTTGCAAATTTAAATTCTTTTCTATCTGCAACTGAAATCGCAAAATCTGGACAATGTAATTCACAATCTTGACATCCAATGCAACTCTCTGGATGAATAATCTCTACCATTTTACCTAAAACTCTGTTTTCATCAAGTCGCATAGCAAGCGTTCCTGAAGGACAAACAGATACACATAAATCACAAGCTTTACAACGATCTTCATTAACCCAAACAGGTGTGTTATCAGGGGCTTTTAATAATCCCATTTTAAACTCCTTAATTTTCTAAAATTAAATCTATTTCACCTAAATTTCCTACAACCATTAATATTGTCTTGCGCTATGCCTCCTTGAAATAGATTTAAAAATATTCTTGCTTTAATGTGTCAATCAAATCCTTTACAGATTGAATTGAACGATCAAATTGAGCTTTTTCTTCTGTATTAAGCTTTAACTCTACAATACGCTCAACACCGTTAATCCCAAGCTCTACTGGAACCCCACCTACAACATCATTATAGCCATATTCACCTTGTAATAACACAGAACAAGGGAGAATCTTATGACTATCACTCATAATTGCAACAACCATTTCTGCAGTTGCTCTAGCTGGCGCAAAATATGCAGAGCCTTTTTTGAGACAATTTACAATTTCTGCTCCCGCATTTCTTGTGCGCGCTATAACTTCTTCAATTTCTTCTTTGCTAAGAAGCTCTGCTAAAGGCACACCATTTACCATGCAAAAACGCGCTAAGGGCACCATATCATCGCCGTGTCCTCCCATTACAGGAGACATAATTTGTCCTGGCGCACATTGAAGTTTTTCGTAAATAAAACTTGCCATTCTAGCACTATCTAAAACTCCCGCCATTCCTAAAATTTGTTTAGGACTAAAACCCGTTTCTTTTAATGCTGTATAGACCATTGCGTCCAAAGGATTCGTTACAAGCACAACAATAGCATCTGGAGAATTTTCTTTAATATCCTTTGCAATCTCACTAATAACCTTTGCATTTGCCAACAATAAATCATTACGACTCATTCCGGGTAATCTTGGAGAACCTGCTGCAATTACAATCACATCACAACCATTCAAATCTTTTGAAGATGCAATGACCCCTAATTTTGTGAATTTTGGACCCACGCAAGAAGCCTGAAACATATCAAGCAACATTCCTCTAGCCCTATCCTTATCTTTATCTTGTAAGACAATTTCATAAGGAGTTGTTGCAGATAGGATATAAGCCAAGGTTGAACCTACATTTCCTGCGCCAATAATTCCGACCTTTTTCACTCTCTCCATCACATCTTTCCTTAAAATATAATTTTGGATTTCAACTGCAAAAAGCAAAATTTTATTTAACTTTTTGTTTTAAACTTCATCTAGGTATTGTTAAGTATTTTTTCTTAAATTAATCTTATTTTTAAAATTTTTAGCCATTCTTTTTATTATTTTGAGAAATTATTGATATGTTCATTATAAGTTTTACTAAAAGAATGCACCCCTTTTTTGTTTCTTACAAAATAAAGATAATCAACATTTGCGGGAAATATCGCCGCTTGAATCGCCTTAAAACTTACGCTTCCTACAGGAGCTTCTGGGATTCCATCATTACGATAAGTATTATAACTTGTTGTATCATTTCGTATCATCTCTGGCGTTATTTTTGTGTGTGAATATTTACCATAATTTAATGAGCCGTCCATTTGTAAGCGCATCTTCTTCTCTAAGCGATTTCTAATGACTGCTGAAACAAGTGGCATTTCTTCTTCATTTGCAGACTCTTTTTGGATAATAGAAGCAATAATAACATATCTAAACCACTGCTTTACATCATACTCTCCTAAAAATTTAATCGCCCACTTTTTATGCTCGTTTAAAGAAGTATTAACCAAGTAATACATTAAATGCGATGCGCTAATGCCCTTTGGAACTTTATAGGTGTTTGCTAAAATCACACCATCTGGCATTGGTGCGTATTTATTATATGCTAATTGCAAAGCTTTTTCATCTAAGTCAAGCTTCAAATTCATTTCTTTAATGAAAAAATATAAAGTTTCTCCCGGAATTAGCGTAATCTCTTCTAAAACTGCCTTAGCTGTTGTGAGTCTATAAAGAAAATCACCCTTGCTTAATTTCTCTTGCGCAATATCTAACCAACCACTTTGTGGATAGCCAAAAAATCGCACTAAATACTTATCTCCTGCAGTTAAATCAAAATTATTTGCTTGCAAATATGCTATAATAGCATTAGTTCCACCTTTTGGGATATAAACAACACGACTGGATTGCATTGAAGTTTGCAAATAAAAACACAAAATGATTAAAACAATAAAAATACCATCCATTAAAACACTGAAGCTTATTTTATTTCTTACATTTTTTATAGGCTTATTTATCACTTTTTATACCTTTTTACACACGGGAATTAGACTGGAGCGCTTTAATTTAGTTGGCTCACAAATTGAAGGATTCTATCTAAGATTAGATAAAAAACTTATTTTAGAAATTCAATCTTTACATTTAAAACATTTAGATTCCAATGATTCTAACAAAAACTTTTCAATCTCTTCACAAGTTACCATTGCTAAAAATGTGCATTTTATCCTGCAATATTTTCAAAAAATTAATATAAAAAGCATTAACATCAAAGATTATCAAGCAAGTTTATTTTACGATGGCGATAATTTCACATTAAATCTCCCAGAACTCTATGCCAAACTTAATCTTATAGAAGACGCTTCTAAGGTGTTAATCCAAATCCACGATTTCTATCTTAAGTCCTATGGAATTTATTTTCAAGGTAATGGCGTATATGATTTAAGGAGACAAGAAGCAACAATGCAAGGGAGCTTGGATTTTTTAAACCAAGAAAGCTACTATTCTTATGCGCGTTTGGATCTAAATATTTTTAGTGATTTAAAAACTCTTAATATTAAGGGCTCAAGTAATATTTTTAATGATATTAAATTTTTGCGTCAATTCTTACCAGAAATTAAAAACAAGCTTGTAGATGCGTGGATTTTTGATAATTATAGTGTAGAAAATATGCAAATCAATGATTTTGCCATTACAATTCCTCTAAATAGCAAACAGATTCTGCAAGATTCTATAAATTCTTTGTATGTTTTAGCCACCGCTAAAAATGCTGAAGTGATTTTTCACCCAAATCTTCAAGCTGCACACGCAAAATCCTTAAAATTACTTTTTCAAAATAACGCATTAGAATTTTATCCAGAAAATCCAACCTACAAACAATACTCCGCTAATGGCACAAAAGTGTCTTTAAAAGATCTCACTAGCAAAACCCCTAGTCTTGAAGTCTTTTTAAATACTACTGCTCCTTTGGATTCCAACATTAAAGAAGTATTAGACGCCTATCATATCACTTTACCAATTAGTGCTCCTAAAGCTAAAATTTCAACCAATCTTTTTATTCATCTTGATTTGCTAACCCACGAACTAAAAACAAAAGGGAGCTTCAAAGCAGAAGATTCCATAGCTTTATTAAATGGCACACCATTAAACTTCAAAGCATTAAATGTTACTTTAGATAATCATATTATCAAAGTGGAATCCAAAAATATTGCTTACCAAGATTTATTAAGAGGGGATTCCAACTTTATTATTGATACTTCCAATAAAACAATTAGCGGTGAATTTTTAACACATTCTCTTATGCTTTTAAACACTGAAATTTTACAAATCTCTAACCACAATCTCCCTTTTCATATTAATTTTACTGACCATAATGCAATCCTTTTAACTCTTCCTACCTTTTTCTTTCAAGCCAAACTTAATGCGCCCTATACCTTTAAGATTGATAATCTCACACCTTTAATTCCTTTTTCAAAAGTCCTACAAGATTATAAAATCACAAATGGTGAAATCTCTCTAAACACACAAGACTTCTCCACTTATAAAGCCAAGATTTCTCTCCAAAGCACACAAGATATTCTCTTGCACAAAACAGACAACACGCCTATTTCTGCACTTGATTTAGATTTACATTATGATTCTGATGGCTTTTTGTTAAATAGCCAAACTTTTCATTATGCAATAACTAAAGCAACCCAAAAAGTGAGCTTTAAAGATGTTAATCTTAACTTAAATAGTAAAAACCTTACAAGCACCAACCCAAAAGATGCTGATATTCCAACACTTGTTGAGGGTAAAAACACAAATTTACTTTTTAAAGATTACACAATTTTAAGCGATTCTTTTTCTTTTAATCTCCACAATGACACAATTCAAGGCACACTTAAACACAAAAATGGAAATGCCGATTTTTATAAGCGTGGCAAATCTATTACTCTTGATGCTAAAGAATTTGGAGATGATTTTTTAAATACCATCGCAAAGAAGCATATTGTTAGCAAAGGACGCTTTTTCATCAATGCAAATACCAACGAAAAAGGTGTAATTGTTGGAGAAATGCGGCTGCTTAATACTTCACTTAATGAATTAAATGTCTTGCAAAACCTTATGGCTTTTATTGATACGATTCCATCTTTGCTGAGTTTCAAGATTCCGGGCTTTAATGATAAAGGTTATTATTTAGAAGATGGCAAAATCTACTTTGGATTAAATGATACATTTTTAGCTATTGATAAATTGCATTTTAAAGGCTCTTCAATTGATATTAATGGACAAGGTATTATTCAGCTAGAATCTCAAAATATAGATTTTAACGCAGAATTAATCACCGCTAAAGCATTAAGTGGAATTATTAATAAAATTCCACTTGTGAATTATATTGTGTTAGGCAAAGAAGGAAAAATCTCTACAAACTTTAAAATTAGTGGAACAATTCATCAACCACAAATCCACACCCAAACTACTCAAGACCTTCTACTTTTACCTTTTAATATCTTAAAGCGTGCTATTACTTCACCTTTTGAAGTCTTTAACTAAGGAATCCAAAATGACAAAAACTCCAAAAAAAGCCACAAAAAAAGAAGCGCAAGAAATCAAAGCGCTTTTTTTAGAACATTTTAAAGGCGCTAAAACAGAACTTATTTTTTCAAATGATTTTGAACTTTTAATTGCTGTAATGCTTTCAGCACAATGCACAGATAAGCGTGTTAATCTCATCACTCCAGAACTTTTTACAAAATTTCCCACCCCACAAGCACTTAGCCTAGCAGATTTAGATACCATTAAAGCGTGCATTAAAACTTGTAGCTTTTTTAATAATAAAGCAAAAAATCTAAAAGCAATGGCAAGAGAAGTTTGCGAAAAATACAATGGAGAAATCCCACTTGATAGAGAAATTTTAAAAACACTGCCAGGAGTTGGACAAAAAACCGCTAATGTTGTATTAATAGAATCCAAAGAAGCAAATTTCATCGCCGTAGATACTCATGTTTTTAGAGTCTCTCACCGCTTAGGTTTAAGTTTTGCAAATACTCCACTTGCCACAGAAACAGAATTAACAAAAATCTTCAAAGATAATCTCGCCACACTTCATCAAGCAATGGTTCTTTTTGGGCGTTATACTTGCAAGGCAATTAATCCAAAATGTGAAGAATGTTTCTTGAGTCATCTTTGTAAAAGCAAAACAACCTATCGTTGTAATTAATTGCGAATTAGCCCCATAAACTCTTCTCTTGTGCGATGATCACTTTTAAAAAGCCCACGAATTGCACTTGTTAGCATTTGACTGTTTTGCTTTTCTACGCCACGCATTACCATACACATATGCTTTGCTTCTGCTACCACCATTACGCCCTTTGGCTGCAAAACTTCCATTAGCGTATCTGCGATTTGCGCAGTCATTTTTTCTTGGATTTGCAAACGCCTAGAATACACTTCCACAAGGCGTGCCAATTTTGAGATTCCAACCACTTTGCAATCAGGGATATAGCCAATAGACACCCTACCAAAAAAAGGCAACAAATGATGCTCACACACAGAATAAAATTCAATATCTTTTAACACCACCATTTCATCGCAAGCACCTTCTGTAAAAACTGTGCCTAGAATCTCTTTTGGATCACTCTTATATCCACTGTAAAGATGCTCCCAGCTTTTTACCACACGCTTTGGGGTATCTAGCAATCCCTCTCTATTGCGATCCTCTCCAATGTAATCAAAAATAGAACGAATAAGCTCTTGTGCATTTTCTTTTGTAATTTCCTTCATTTTGGATTCCTTATGAATTCAATAGTGCTTTGATACGATTTTCAATACTAGGATGTGTGCTAAACATTTCTCCAGCTGAAAAAATATATAAAGCTTGACGTGTGGGATTTCTATCGCTTTGTGAAAAATCTGATTGCGCATAGTTTCCACTAATTTTTTGCAAAGCTTGAATCATAGGTGCACTATCTCCTAGCAAATAAGCAGCTCCAGAATCTGCCATATATTCTCTTGAACGGCTTAAAAACATTTGCAAAACAAGCGTTAAAAGCGGCAAAACAAACTGCAAAATAAGCAAAATCGTTCTTGCTGCATTTGCACCTTTCTCTCTAGAGCCCCCCAAAAACATATATACGCCATAATTGACAACCAAAAGCATAATATTACTTAGCACTCCGACCATTAAAGTCAAACGAATATCTCCGTGCCTAATATGACTTAACTCGTGTGCCATCACCGCTTTTTGCTCATTGTAGTTTAGATTTCTAACCAAAGTAGTTGTAAGTGCAATTAAAGAGTTTTCCGAGCTCCAACCACTTGCAAATGCGTTCATATAAGGCGCGTCCATTAAATATAGTTTTGGACGAAAAGGTAAATTTGCAATCTCCACTAATTCATCAAGCATTTTTGTAAGATTTTTTTCTTGAAGATTTGCTTCAGAGCCTGCAATAATTTCTTTATATTCACTTCCACTAAGCAAAATTTGCTTGAAATTGCTAATTGTAAAAAACACAACAACAAAAGCGATTCCAAATAAAGCCAAAGTAACCAAGGGAAACTCTTGCAAAGTCAAAAGCCTGTAAAACCCACCACTAAGCGTGCTTGCATTTATTCTAACAACATCTACAAGCAAACCAATAAGTGAAAAGATTAATACATACAGCACAATTACACAATTTGTCTTAAATTGATTTTCTCTTATAATCCTATCAAACATTCTCCCCTATCCCTTCTGTAATCTCTCTATGAGCCAATTCTCTTAATAAATTTGTTGCATATGCTCCCTTGGGCAGAAAAAAACAAAGTTCACCTTGCGCTTCTTCTGTTTTATAATAAAACTCCAAATTCTGCGGAAAAACCCAAGCATAACGGCGTTGTCCAGCATTTAAAATGTTGGAATCCAAAAATTGTCTTTCAAAAAATTCTGCACAACCTTCCGCAAACATCACCTTTTTGCCGCTTAATAATCCTGTTGGCGCAAGATCTTTTTGTAAAAAACGCAAAGACTCTCTTTCTAAATTCTCCAATATAAAATGCTTGCCAAATGGATAATGACACAGCAAATCTCCTTCTAGCAACCTAAAAGGATGTTTTTGCTTTTTTAGAGCGTTACAATATCCTTGATCTTTAAAACAAGTTGGAATCGCATTTGTCTTAGCATAAATCTCCAATGCTTTTGAAAGTTCTTTCCCACTATGTGTAGCAATAATATGCGAAAAATCAATGCGCAAAGAAAGCCATAAATTAAATAAAAAACTTTGATATGCACTAATTAGAAAATTTTGCATTTTTTTATCGCGCAAACGCCGTTTGCTTTCTATAATCTCCTTGCCTTGCAGATAATTCTTGCCATCTATTCCAAATCTCTGATAACCAAAATAATTTGGGATTCCAAACTGCTTAATAGATTCCACAACTTGCACAATTTTTTGGGCATTTAAGGAGCTAAGTTTTTTGATACGAATAAAAAACTTATTGCCTTTTAAATGCCCAATTTTGATTTTGTTATGATGAAAATTGGAATCTAAAATTTTAATTTCAGGGTGAGTAAAATCTTCTAATTTATCTTTTATAAAATGTGGCAAACTTATATACTGAATTGTAAGAGCATTTTTATCTTTTAATCCAGCATAACCAATATCCTTTTCCTTAATACCAAGGTGATTAGAGAGAATCTTTAATGTCTCAAAAGTTGTTAAATTTTTTTTGCGTAGCTTTAAAACTAAATGCGCTCCATCGCCACTAAAGGGATAGAGCGGAACTTCCTCCACAACAAAATCACGCGGACTTTGTTTAAAATAAAATTCTATTGGAGAATGCGTATAAGCAAAAGAAAGATTCATAGCATTAAGCAAATGTTAATGACAACCACATCCGCCACCACAGCAGCCACCACCGCCACCGTGATTATGTTCTTGATAATGCAATCCACAGCTTAACTCTTTATCTGTTGCTTCGCGCGTTGCTAGAATAGTTACAGAAAAATTTAGCGTTTTACCAGCTAATGGATGATTATAATCTACAATAACCATATCATCATTAAAATCTTTAACAATCACTTGCACAGTTTCACCATTTTCTCCTTGTCCAAAAAGCGTCATTCCTTGTTGCAAATCAATTCCCACAAATTGATCGCGTGGCACTTCTTGAACATAATCTGATCGATATTCACCATAAGCGTTAATTGGAGCAATAATCACTTCTTTTTTATCGCCCACTTTCATTTCAGCAACAGCCTCTTCTAAGCCTTTGATAATTTCTCCAGCACCCATAATAAACTCAAGAGGTTTCCCACCAACATTAGAATCCAAAATCTCACTTGCACCTTCTTCCTTTACGGAATATTCAATACTTACAACTTGATTTTTATTAATCATTATTTTCTCCTGATTTAAATTTATTTAATTAGTTTTTTTGCTTCTCTTGCTTCACTAGTCTTTGGATATAAAGCAATCAAAGTTTCCAAAAACCGCTTTGCATTTTCTTCTTCTTTAAGTGCTATAAAAGATTTTGCGCTATGCAACATTAAACGAGGCATATAATCAGCTTTGTCATAACGCGTCGCACTTGTCTTATAGTAATAAATGGCATCTTCATAACGCTTTTGTTCAAATGCAACTTCTCCTAGCAGATAATTCCCGCGAGCCGGTTTATAATTACCCTTTAGCGCAAACTGCAAATACGCATCAGCTTTTTTATAGTTTTTATCTTTATAGAATTGCTCACCTTCTTTAAAAACATTTGCTAAAGGCTTTTTCTTAAGATCTTCAACACCTAAATCTTCAGTGGAGCTACTCTTTTCTTTAGCCTTAGTAGATTGTGCGTCTTTTGTTGCTTTTGGTTCAACTTTTTCAATTTTTTTGCCATCTTTGCTAATATTATTGGAATCCATCTTATTAGATTTTTGACTCTCTTGGCTTTCTTGTTTTGTGTCTTTATCTGTATTTTCCGCCTTTTCATCCATAGGCAAATTTTCTATACTTTGAGCATTAAGTGAATCTAATACTTGATTTTCAAGTTCTAATGTTTTAATCTGTGTTGCATTATTTTCTACACTTGCAATAAGTGCATCTACCGCCAAATAAGCATTTTGTTCTTCTGTCTTTTTTACATTTCCAACAGCCTTAACATCTTGAGCATTTTTTGCAGTATCTGCAATACGATTTACTTTAGATTCCACATTGCTAGCTGTAGCAGAACTTGTTGTGGTAGTCTGCATATTCTCTAAGGTTGCGATTTTTTCTTTTAGCACACTGATTTCATTTTGCATTTGAGCATTTGTTTTTTTAATTAAAGCCCCAAGCGCAGAAATACTTTGCTTGATTTTTTCAATATTTTCATTTTGCAAGGCAAAGTTAGAATCCGTATGTTTTCTAACTTCTGCAATGATTGCATTATTTTCGCCTCTTAAAAGCTCTATCTTACTTGCGACATCTTGTACTCTTTGAAGCTGTCCTTCAAAAACACTTTTTAAACCTTCTTGTGATTCTTCAATAGTTCTCACTTGTGTAGAAAGATTAAAAAGTTTTTCATTAAGAATTTGCGATTCCGTCTTTTGAGGTGCAGTTCCACCTGCATTAAATGCAGATGGCTCTTGCGCAACAACCAAACTTGCAACAACCAAACTTGTAGCAAATAACCTTCGCAAAAGAAGCCCCTCTTTTAACTATGGTAACATTTTAAATGTTACTTTTCTATTTTCCGCCCAACATTCTTTTGTTTTTGCTGTACAAGTTGGCTTGCTTTCACCATAACTCACTAAAACAGTTTTACCCTCTTCTACACCTTTAGCTACAAGAGCATCTTTAACAGCAACTGCTCTTTTTAAACCTAGGGCATAGTTATATTCATCTGTTCCCCACTCATCAGTGTTGCCTTCAATTCTTACTGTCAATAGTCCCATTGCTGGAGATGTTAGAACATTAGCATCGCCATCAACTACACTCTGCATATCATTGCGCACAACAAACTTATCAAAATCAAAAAATACACTTTGAAGTTGATTTTCAACATAATTTATTCTCTCTTCAATTGTTGCAAAGTTATCTTGACCACTTGCATAACCTTTACCTTGAGTTGCATCTGTATTGGAATCTACTCCGCTTTTTTGACTACAACCAGTTACCAACAACACAGCCGCTAATGAGCCTAAAACTAGAAACTTTTTCATTTCTTTCTCCCTAATTTTTTTTAAAAAACATAAAATTATACCAAAAAAAAATTATTTTGCTACAAAATTTATTTATTTTACCAATCCATTGATTGAATTACACCGCCCTGCAATGGAAATAATAAAGTTTTATTATAATTTAAACGAATTATCCCAAGAGCACTTTGATTTGCTTCGTGTTTAATATACATAATTGTTTCCCCATCTTTTGCAAAGCGTGGCAACTGATTTACACCATTTGCACTCAATCTGCGAATAAAATCACTCTTTGTAGAAACCAAATAAAGATTAAAGGTATTACGACTAAATTCTTCACTACTTTCACGACTAGAATATACAATGTAATTACCATGTGCATTTGCTGCATTATTATTACGTCCGTGAAAAACCATCTGTTCAACTTTCCCAGAAGCTTCTCCACTAGTTGGAATCGCAAACACATTCGGATACCCTAAGCGATCAGAAACAAACATAACTCTTTCTTCATTGTCAATGAAGTTTCCACTCACATCAATACCACTATACTTTGTAAGTCGCTTTAATGCACCATTTGTTACATCATACATAAAAATATCAGGCTGTTCATTTGGAGCCATTGTCACTAAGATTTTATTCCCATCATTACTGACATCTGAAGCAACAAGCATCCCATTGCTATCAAACATTTTCTTATTTTGTCCTGTTGTTAAATCAAATCTAAAAAGTGTAGGCTTATCAAGATATTTTGTATAATAAAAAGCACTTTGTGTTGTATTCGCCCATTTAGGAAAAATATTTAAGCCTCCACTTATCACTTTCTTTTTATAACTCAGTGTGTAATCACTCATTATAATATCACTCTCACCAGATTTTGTATAATAAGCAAGAATAACCATACGCTCCATCCAATCTACGCTTGGAGCTTTTATGTAATTATTAATATCAATTGCCATTTTATGCGCTAAAAAAGGATAGGCTTCTTGTTGCGTGTTTTGATATTCTTTGCTTAAGGCAACTAAACCAGAATTTGCATCATAAAGCTGAAGTTTTGCCATTACGCCATTACCTACTTTTTCTGCTTTAATACGCGCAACTAAGTCAATCTTATTTTTGCGATATTCATCAAAATTTAGCATCTCACTAGAAATTGTCTCTTTTGATTCTTGCACCACAAAATGCCCTGTAACCTTCAAATCCGCAATAAGCATCTTAAAAATTCTTTGACTAAACTCACGCTCAGAAAAATTACTACCTGCATTTTGCACCAAAATACTAGGAAGATTCCCAAATTTTTTTACAACCTCTAAAGTTGCATCAACTTGATTTGCACAAGCAAATTCAAAAACACACATCAACACAAAAACAATTTTCTTCATTTTTACACCTCAGTTTTAAAAGTTACCATAATTTTAGTGCTACTCCCACCATCATAAGGTGGAAATTCTTGACGACGCATTATATCCAAAAAGGCTTTTAAAGCTTCATCAAATTCAAAATCTCCCGATTTTTTAACAATTACATAAGAGAATTTACCTTGTGCATCAATGGTGATTGCAACTTCTGAAAAATGCTGAGTTGCCGTGCGCATTGGATTCCAATTTTGCGCTAAAATCTCATGAACCTTCGCATAAAAAGCATCATACTCTCCTTTTGGAGTAGCAAAACTTAATGTTTTTTGTGTATCTAAATTTGCCATAATTTTTTCTAACTCGTCACTTAAATTCTCACTTTGCGCACTTTCTTTTGCTTTTTTGTTTTTAGCAATTTTATCATTTTGGCTAGGTGGCTTTGTCGATTTTACTGGCATTTTAGATTCCACCTGTTTAAAAAGATCATTAATTCCAATTCCAACATTTGGACTTACAGAAGCACTTTCTTTTTTTACAGGAATCTCTTTGACTTTTTTCTCTGATCTTTTTTGTGTAACCTTAATCTCTTTTTTAGGCTTAGATTCTTCAATTAAATCAATACTAAAAGTTGTCTCCTTATATGTTGTATAGGCTTTTGGAGGCTCGCTTACAGCACTTAGACGCCACAACAAAAGAGCAATCATTAAGGCATAACAACAAAGAGAAATACTTCCACTTGTTAAAAATAAAACAACTCTAACCATCAGTAACGAGTGAAACCCTTGAAAATCCACTTTGTTTTGCAATCTTTAACACATAAATGACATCATCGTATTTTAAATTTTTGTCCGCACGAATATATACTTGTGTATTTTTATCATAAGCATTTGCAAAAACAACAAAAGCATCTGGAAAACTATCAAAGCTCAACACTTCATCTTTTAAATAAATATTGCGTTGAACATCTACGCGAATCTCTATCTTGGAATCCTCTTGCATTTTTGCACTTTTTGAACCTTGTGGAAGCGCAATCTCTTCTTGATAAACAATTACAGGAGCAGTTACCATTAAAATAGCCAATAACACCAACATAATATCAACTAAAGGCGTAATATTAAGCTCTGGAGTTTCGTCCCAATTATAATGCGATTTCAAAAATTACTCCAACTCTAAACAGTAGCTTTAGGGGAAATTAAAACATTAATTTGTAATTGCAAATAAGTATTAAGCTCAAAAACCTTACGCTTTAAAAAGAGATTAAAAGAATAAGCGGGAATTGCCGTTAAGATTCCAGCTGCAGTGGCAACAAGTGCTTTTGAGATAATAGGAGCAATAATATCTAAAGTTGCTCTTGAGTTTTCTCCAAGCTTTGAAAAAGCCTCTAAAATTTCAACAACCGTTCCAAATAGTCCAATAAAAGGAGCAGTGGAAGCAACAATAGCTAAAAAGGTCAAGCCAAGAGTCGCGTCTTTAATTGCCTTATCTAATGCAAATTGCAACATATGTTCTGTTAATTTCTTATCAATTCCAACCAAATTAGAACCCAACAATGAATTTTTAGGTAGCGTATTGCGACCACTTAACAATGTTTCTAAGCATTTCTCTTCGCTTGACAAAGCCATAGTAATTGAAAAATAGCGATACATAAAAATCCAAAGAACCAAAATAAAATATAATGACAACCAAGAAAGAATGACCACGGTAGTTATTCCGTAGCCCTCTAGCAATGAAAGAAAACTCACAACACACTCTTTGCAGCATTTTCAATGCGTGAAACCACCATTGAAACTGCAATATTGTTATCTGTTGATTCTTCAAGTAATTGTTTTGCACTAGCAATAGCTTGAGCAATTTCTCCTTCACTATCACCATTGATATCCACTGCGCCCTCTGCTAAAACATCTACACTTGTTTCATCAACTTTTGCGTATCCCCAATTAATTGCAACAATTTCTTTTTTGCCATCAATCTTTTCAATTTCAATAACACCTGTATGCAATGTTGTTACGACACCAACATGCCCAGGCAAAACACCAAACTCACCCTCACTACCAGGAAGAGTAACACTTCTTACAGAATTAGAAAAAATCTTACCCTCTGGAGTAACAATATCTAGCTTCAAGGTTTCCATATAAAAATCCTTATCCGTTAGCTTTCATTTTCTCCGCTTTTTCAAGAACCTCATTGATATTACCCACCATATAGAAAGCGTTTTCTGGAATCTGATCATATTTACCTTCTAAGATTCCTTTAAAACCTTCTAGCGTCTCTTGTAATGTTACATATTTACCTGGACTTCCCGTAAAAACTTCTGCAACGAAAAATGGTTGAGAAAGGAACTTTTCAATTTTTCTTGCGCGTTCAACAACTTTTTTATCTTCTTCAGAGAGTTCATCCATTCCCAAAATTGCAATAATATCTTGCAAATCTTTATATTTTTGAAGTACTTGCTGCACACTTGTTGCAATTTTATAATGTTCTTCTCCTACAACTTGAGGATCTAAAATTCTTGAAGTAGAATCTAGAGGATCCACTGCTGGATAAATCCCTTTTTCTGCAATTTTTCTATTTAACACCGTCGTTGCATCAAGGTGAGCAAAAACAGAGGCTGGTGCTGGGTCAGTTAAGTCATCTGCTGGAACATATACTGCTTGAACAGATGTAATTGAACCTTTTTTGGTTGATGTGATCCTTTCTTGAAGCTTTCCCATCTCGCTAGCTAGCGTTGGTTGATAACCTACTGCAGATGGAATTCTTCCAAGAAGTGCTGACATCTCTGCTCCAGATTGCGCATATCTAAAGATATTATCAATGAACATCAATACATCTAATCCTTTTTCATCACGGAAATACTCCGCCATTGTAAGACCCGTAAAAGCGATTCTATTTCTAGCACCCGGTGGTTCATTCATTTGCCCATAACATAAAGCAACTTTATCCAAAACACCTGACTCTTTCATTTCATGATAAAGATCATTTCCTTCACGTGTTCTCTCGCCAACTCCTGCAAACACAGAATAACCACTGTGTTTAAAAGCAACATTATGGATAAGCTCCATAATAACAACCGTTTTCCCAACTCCTGCACCACCAAATAAACCAACTTTACCGCCTTTAGAATAAGGAGCAAGCAAATCTACAACTTTAATTCCCGTTTCAAACATTTCTGTTTTAGTGCTTTGATTCTCAAAAGTTGGCGCACTTCTGTGGATTGACCATTTTTCTGGATTATTAAGTTCTTCTCCGCCATCAATCACATCGCCTGTAACATTAAAAATTCTACCCAGAACTTGTTCGCCAACTGGAACCGTAATAGGATTACCTCTAGCACTGACTTTTTCGCCTCTTGTAAGACCTTCTGTCATATCCATAGCAATTGCACGCACACGATTATCGCCAATATGCGCTGCAACTTCCAAAACTAACTTACGATTCTGTCCATCAATTTCAAAATCTATATCCAACGCCTCATTAATTGCAGGCAGATATGATTCAAAATCAACATCAACCACAGGACCCATTACTTGAATGATTTTTCCTACCATATTTTCTGACATTTACTATACTCCTTATTTCATTGATTCAACGCCAGTATTAATCTCTACTAGCTCGGTTGTAATTGCTTCTTGACGTGCTTTATTATAAGCAATCGTTAGACTCTTTGCTAGTTCACCTGCATTGCTTGTTGCCGCATCCATTGCCTGCATTCTAGCACTATGCTCTGCCGCTAAAGAATCCACAAGAGCATAATACATACTAAATTCAACATATTTTTTAGCAAGTTCATTTAGAATTTCACTCTCTTGATCATTAGGTTCTACTTCCAATACAGAAGTGCATTTTTCAGAAAGCATTGCATTTTCAATAGGCAAAAGTTGTTCTACTTTCATCTCTTGAGCTATCATATTCTTAAATCCATTATGGACTAAAATTATTTTAGAAGTTACACCATTTAGATAATCTGTAACTGCTTTATTAACAAATTCCGCTGCATCTGCATATTGAGGCGTGGCACTCAGACCAATAACACTATCAAGAACTTCAATTTCATTAAACTTATAATATTCTATGGCTTTTTTACCAATAACACGCAAACGAATTTTTAAATTCTTTTCTTTTTGCTCAGCAATTATACGATTAACTTCCTTGATGGTATTGATATTAAAGCCTCCACAAAGTCCTTTATCTGCTGTTACCAAAATAATATCAACAAGTTTAGAATCCTTATTTCCCGCGTTAAAATAAGGATTTTCTTGCACATTTTCACCGTTTGCAACCTTAACTTTAATTTCTTCTAGCACTTCAACAATTTTTCTTGCATACATTCTAGATCGTCTAGCCATCTCTTCGGCTTTTTTTAATTTAGAAGTAGATACAAGCTTCATTGCGCGTGTCGTTTTTTGTGTATTTAAAACACTTGAAATCTGCTTTCTAATATCCTTCAGGTTGTTTCCCATAACAACTCCCTATTTTTATACAGCAAAACTAGATTTAAATTCTTCTAACGCTTTGCAAAGTGTCTCTTCAATATCTTTATCTAGCATTTTTTTAGAACGAATATCTTCAAAAATTTGCGGATATTTCGCTTCTAAGAATGGATACAAATCTGCCTCAAATTTTGTAATGTTAGCAACTGCTACATCGTCCATATAGCCCCTAGCTCCTGCAAAAATAATCACAACTTGTCGCTCAATTGGTAGTGGAGAATATGGAGGCTGTTTAAGCACTTCCACCATTCTTTGTCCTCTATCAAGCTGTTTTCTACTAGATTCATCGAGATCAGATGCGAATTGTGCAAATGCTTGAAGTTCTCTATATTGCGCAAGATCAAGTCTTAAAGTCCCAGAAACTTGTTTTGTTGCTTTAATCTGCGCAGCACCTCCAACACGAGAAACAGACAAACCAACATTAATAGCTGGACGGATTCCAGAATTAAACAAATCTGTTTCTAAGAAAATTTGCCCATCTGTAATAGAAATAACATTCGTTGGAATATATGCAGCAACATCTCCAGCTTGTGTTTCAATAATTGGCAATGCAGTTAAAGATCCAGCACCCAACTCATCACTAACCTTAGCTGCTCTTTCCAGCAATCTTGAGTGTAAATAGAAAACATCACCAGGGAATGCTTCACGACCAGGAGGGCGTCTTAAAATTAATGACATTTCACGATAAGCAACAGCGTGCTTACTCAAATCATCATAAACAATTAGAGCATGTCTGCCGTTATCTCTAAAATACTCTCCCATTGTTACACCTGCATAAGGTGCAAGATACTGCATAGCAGCAGAATCTGAAGCGGGAGCATTAACGATAATTGTGTATTCCATAGCTCCGTGCTCTTCAAGCTTTCTTACTACTTGTGCTACTGTGGATTCTTTTTGACCAATAGCAACATAAATACAAACAACATCTTGCCCTTTTTGATTAATAATTGTATCAATGGCAACAGTTGTTTTTCCTGTCTGTCTATCACCGATAATCAATTCTCTTTGCCCTCTACCAATTGGAACAAGCGCATCAATAGCTTTCAATCCTGTTTGAAGTGGCTCATGAACAGACTTTCTAGCCATAATTCCAGGTGCTTTTTCTTCCATAAAGCGATACTCTTTAGCTTCAACAGCACCTTTCCCATCAATTGGTTCTCCAAGTGCATTTACAACACGCCCCATCATACCCTCTCCAACTGGCACACGCAAAAGCTTTCCTAATCGCTTAACAGAAGTTCCTTCTTTGATCTCCTTGCCAGCACCTAAAACAACAACACCTACACTGCCTTCTTCCAAGCTTGACGCCAAACCCTTATCGCCTGTATCAAACTCAACCATTTCATAGCTCATTGCGTTTTTAAGCCCATAAACTTTCGCAACTCCATCAGCATACGCAACAACTTTTCCTGTCTGTGCAATATCTAAATCAAGTTCAAAATTATCAATTCTCTCTTTAATGATAGAGCTAATCTCATCTGCTTGTAACTTTGCCACCACTGCAACTCCTTATCTAAAAAATTAAAATGCTTTTAAAATATGATTTCTTAAATCATTGATAAATTTCTCTTGCGAAAAAGAAACCTCTACGCCTAAATCTTCTACAACTAATCTAATTCCAGCATTTGCTACAACTTGCTGTTTCAACAAAAGATTTACACCGAGCTTTTTACTAAAACTACTCTCAATTTCTTTTAAAATTGAGTCTTCATAACTCTCATTTACAACAAGTTGTGCAATATATTCTTTATTTAAAGCCGCTAAATGTGAAGATAGCTCCGCATAAAGCTCCTCAAATAAATTCAATCTCTTATGTTCTGCTAAAACCTTAACAAAATTGACAAACTTCACATTTGCTGTATTATCCAAAATATTCTTTAAGATAAAATCTACTTTTTGCTCTATCGTAACATAAGGAGATTCTATGATTTCTCTAAACTTTGAAATTGCATTTGCTCCTGCTAGTTTCCCAAGAAAAAGAGCAATTTCTTCCAATTCCTTTTGTAACGCAGAATTTGCCAATGCTTTAATGTAACGCTTTGCAATTAAGTCTTTCATTTATGCCGCCTTTTTTAACAAAGATTTAACTAAAACATCTTTACTTAATGCAATAGAGTCTTTATTTAAGAATTCAGATAAAACTTCATCAACAATCAATTTTTCTGCCTTTCGTTGCTCAAATGCAATATGATCATTGTATTGACGCACAAGATTTTCAATTTCTATCTTTGTAGCTTCTTCAACTTTTTGCGCAATAATCTTGGATTCCTTATGTGCAGTTTCTATAATATCTCGCGCAACTTGTTTTGCTTCTTCTAGTTGGTTTCGAGCTTTTTCTTTTGCTTTTTTAGATTCCTGCAATTTTTCTTGAATCTTAGCTAAAGAATTTGCAATATCATCTCTACGCGCCTTAAAAGTATTTTTAATCGCATCTGCAGCAAAATAATACACGAGCGAAAAGAAAATAACAAAATTAATTGTTCTTTCAATAATATCATAATTTGCATTATCTGCTGCAAAAAGCGTAATTGGAGCAAGCATTAATAATAAAAAATACAATGTTTTATTCTTCATTGACTCTCCCTTAAAGTTTTCCAAGCTTCGTTTGTAAGCTTTCTTTAAAAAGTGGAATTTCAGAACTCAAAGAAACTTTGAGTTTTTCTTTTTCATCTTCCAAATTCGTCATAAACACATTATATTTTTGTGCCAATTCATTCTTTTTTTCAGAAATTTTTATTTCTGCGATTTGTTTTGCACTATCATGGGCCTTACTTTTGATTAAAGCGGCTTCTTCTCTAGCCTTTTGCAAAATATTATCAGCCTCTTTTTTTAGTGCTTTAATATCTGCAGTATTACCTTCTATTCCTTCACTATCTTTCTTAATGGAAGCATCACGCGCATCCATAAAACCAAGCAATGGCTTATACAGCATACGATTTAATAAATACACCAATATAAGAAAAATAACAAAAACTAACGCCATTACCCAAGGAGTTGGGGTTATAGTCATTTGCACTCCTTTCTCTATTTCTAAAATAGCTCTTATTTTAACACGACTTTTTCTAAGTTTTTCTTAAAAACTTCATAATAGTAAAATTTTACTAAACTTTTTCACCTCCTCGTCGTTACTAAACTCTACAATTAAACGATTTTTTTGCACAAAAGCAATAATCCCATTATTTTTTAGTTCTGCACATGCGGCATTTAAAGTCGTAAGAGAATCTCTATTAAGATTTTTTTGTTTTTGCGGAAAAGATTTTAAAGTTGGAATCTTATTTGCCTTTTTTGTTTCTTTGTAAGTTTTTACAATCTTTTCTGTAGCATGCACACTTAATTTTTGTCCAATAATAGAATTTGCAATAAGATTTTGCTCATCTTTTGGTAATGCAACCAAGATCTTTGCGTGTCCTTGAGAAATTTTATTTTCTAATACCAAATCCTGAACTTCTTTGCTCAAGTCCAATAAACGCAGCGTATTAGTGATTTGAGTGCGTGATTTTGAAAGGCGTTTTGCCATTTCTTCGTGTGTAATTCCATAATCATCAATAAGCTCTTTATAAGAATGCGCTAAATCAATCGGATTTAAATCCTCCCTTTGGATATTTTCAATAAGTGCCAATTCTCGCAATTTATCCGCTTGAACATCTACAATAATTGCTTTAATGCTTTCTTTTTTGGCAATTTTACTAGCACGCAAACGACGCTCACCAGCAATTAAATAATAAAAATCTGTATCCCTTCTATCTTCATATACTAAAATAGGTTGTAACAATCCGTGTTCTTCAATAGAAGTAGCAAGCTCTTGTAAGGATGCTACATCAAAAACTTTGCGTGGTTGAAGTGGATTTGGTTTGATTTTATCAATATCAAGCTCCACAACTAAACCAGAATTATCCTGCAAATCATTTTGATACGCTTCTTCAACTTCACTTAAAATTGCACTAAGTCCGCGCCCTAATCTTTCCTTTGCCATTAAGCTCTCTTTAAAATTGCACGCGCAAGACTTTGATATGCCATATTCCCTTGAGAACGCACATCATATAAAATCACAGGCTTACCAAAGCTTGGGGATTCAGCAAGCTTAATATTACGCGGTATTGCAATGGTTGTTTTAGAAGATACTTCCTTGATAAGTTGCCCATCAAAATGCTGTACCAAATCTGCATAAACTTGCCTTGAGAGATTATTTTGCGCACTAAACATTGTTGGCAATAAACCTTTAATTTCTAAATTTGGATTAATCTCTTTACGTAAAATTTTAATAGTATTTAAGAGCTGCGCCAAACCTTCTAAAGCAAAAAACTCACATTGAATTGGAATAATCACAGAATTTGAAGCTGAAAGCGCATTAATAGTAAGTGGTCCAAGAGCAGGAGGAGAATCAATAATCACATAATCATAAGAATCCAAAATCTCTTCAATTTTCCTTTTTAAGATTAATTCTCGTCCATTGCGCTTATGATTGTAAAATTCTTTCTCTATTCCAACTAAACCGATATTAGAAGGTGCTAAATGCAAAGTTGGAATTGCAGTTTTTTGAATGATCTGAGAAAGCTTTTTTGTCCCAATTAACACATGATAAATATTGAATTCTATGCTATTGCGATGAAACCCTAAACTTGTTGTTGCATTTGCTTGCGGATCAGCATCAATTAATAAAACACGCTTTTCCTCTACTGCAAGAGAGGCAGCAAGATTTACTGCTGTTGTCGTTTTTCCCACTCCCCCTTTTTGATTAGCAATACAAATAACTTCGCACATAATCTAAAACTCCGCTATCTTAAACTATAAATTTTTTCATTTTCAATTAAGATTGCACCATCATCACATAGCACTGCTTCGCGCATCTCTACAATTCTGCCTTTATAGTGAAATCCATAATTGAAATTTTTGGAGAATTCTAACGCATATTTACTAAAAATTTGCTTCCAACTAGACTTTTTTTCTTCACATTCTAAAATTTCTATTAGGTCTTTTAAAATCTCTTCTTTTTGAATTCCAACTTTTACCACTCCAAAATCAGCACTACTCACCTTTAAATTAATACCAATCCCTACAATAACATTTTCTAAAGATTTTGAACAGATCACTCCTCCTGCTTTTTTATTGCCGACATATAAATCATTGGGCCATTTCAACCAAACTTCTGCACCATTTTGATTTAAAATCTCTTTAAAAATACATCCCATATAAATAGAAATAGACGCTAATGGCAAATCTTTAGGCAACATAAATTGCGGAATCGCAAAAGAAAAATATAATCCATCCTCTACACTCTCCCACACATTTCCACGACTGCCAATCCCACTGCTTTGCGTCTGCGCTACCACCATAATAGGTGCTTTTAAACTGCCATTGCGCAAATTCTCCACTAAATATAATTGCGTAGATTCTAAACATTTAAATCTTACAATCTCCATTACTCCAAAATCTCTCCGATTTTCAAATGTTTTCCTTGAGCGTATTCATATGCCCCTACTGCTTTTTTTGAAGGTGCTTGCAATGTTGTAATCCACACACTTCCCTTTTTGCAACCAATTTGGATTCCATCTTTTGTAATTTCTAAAATTTCACCCATTTTATAACTGCCATTTATGGAATTCAATTTTAAAGCTTTTAATTTCAAACCGCTTTTCAAATAAACTTCTGGCCAGCCACTATAAGCCAACGCCTTATTTTCTAGTGTTTTTGCACAATCAAATTCCACAAGCCCAAATTCTTTTTTAATCTTTTTGCAATAACTTGCATCGGCATTATTTTGCTCCATAGGAATAATCCTATCAATACGCTTTAAATATTCCAGAGTAAGTTCTGCGGCAAGATTTGCCAAAGACTCAAACAATTCAAGTGCATTTTGCCCTGTGTTTTTAACCGCTTTAAAACCCAAAATATCTCCACAATCTAAGCCTTCTTCCATTTGCATGACGCTCACACCAAAATACGATTCTATCTCTAATATGCTTTGCTGTATTGGACTTGCTCCACGAAATTTCGGCAAAATTGATGCGTGCAAATTCATACAAGGCGCAATCTCTAAAACTTCTTTTGGCAAAATTTTCCCAAACGCTGCAACAATAATTATATCCGCCTTTAACGCTTTTAATTCTGCAACAAATGCTTCATCTAAATTTTCTGGTTGAAAAATAGGAGTATTAGGCGATTTTTTCAACAAAAGTTCTTTTGTAGCTGGAGCTTTTAACTGCATATCCCGCCCTGCTTTTTTGTCTTTTTGACACACCAAAGCACAAAGAGTATGCTCTTGCAATAAGGAATCTAAAATAACCGCTGCATAATTAGGAGTTCCCATAAAAATAATTCGCATTGTTTATCCTAAAATCAATATCTAAGAGGCAATTTCAAACATTAAAGAAGAACTTTTGGAGTTTGCTTTATAGCTTTGAATTGCATAATTACGCAACGATAAATCCTTACTTTTTGAATCATCAAAATCCCTTTGAGATTTTTGCGTGCTTTGAGTATCATTGGATTCTTTTTGTGCAATAGAATCTTTTTCTTTGGATTTTTCTTGTTTTTCAAGAGTCTCTTCTGCTTCTTTGGCTTTCTCTTGTGCTTGCTCGCTTCTAGCTCTACTCTCCATTTGTGCAGCACTTGCAGCAACTTTGTAATCTTGCGGACTAGGATCTGATGGAGCCATTGCTGCTGCTACAATTTGACGCGCATTTTGAATTGTTTCTTCTGGTGTTCTGCCTTCTTTCATTGCAATAGGAACTTCACCTGCAGTTGCATACATTTTTCCATCAGGTCCGCGCGTGTAAGTAAAAGATGCGCCACCTGTTACCACACCAGCACCAGCTGCAATATGCGCTCCTTCGTGTGCGCGAACATTTCTATCAATGCTCTCAAGCTCTCTTACAACTTGCAATTCTTCTTGGTCTAGCTTTTCGCCATTAAGAGATTCTTTATCTGTAATAGAATCTGTTTCTTCGGACTTTTCAAAATCCTTGGAATCTATGTTTTGTGTGGAATCCTTTTTGGATTCTACTTTTTTAATTTCTTCTTCAAAAAACGGATGCTTAATGGAATCCACTAAAGACTCATCTGTCCTTTTAAGAGCATAAAGACCCTGCAGGATAGATAGTCCATTACCAACTTGCATTGACACTCCTTTTATTTTCTTGCGCTTAATGCAAAATTACAAACTTCAAAACATTTTATCATTTAAGAACGACCATTGCGTTCTGCAATTTTTGCATTAAGCATATTATCAAGCACTTCTACAACCTTATCAGACGCAATTTCGCCTTCTTTTAACAATCCCAAAATTTCTTCAGCATTCCCTTCTATACCTTTATTTTTATAAATCTCAATCGCATCTTTAAAGCTATTATGAACACCAGCATGTGGAGCTTCTAAGCTTGGATAATCCACTAACTGACCAAATGCTTCTTTTCCAATTCCGTGTTCATACCATTTTCCCAAACGACAATCGTGATGAGAGACAAGTTCCACTTCTAAATCTTCTTCTAAAATTGCCTTATATCCTCTAATTTTAAAGAGTAAATGATCTAATTTCACAAGTCCAATAAATGTCGTATCAAGAACATTTGCAGAATCTTGTCTGACATCCATCGAGGCTTCCCCTACTTCTACTAGTTTTGCCACTTCATTATTAACTTCATTCATATTATCCACAATCTCTTCTGTAGAAGTTTGAACCTCTGAGAAATTTTGACGCAATACTTGGATATTCATCTCAATTTCTTTTGTAGCTTTTTGCGCACGCTCTGCTAGCTTTCTAACTTCATCTGCGACAACAGCAAACCCTCTTCCGTGTTCCCCTGCTCTTGCCGCCTCAATAGCTGCATTTAACGCTAAAAGATTTGTTTGATCACTAACATCTGTGATGAGATTAATCACATTAGAGATGGAATCCAAATCCTGATACACTTGTTGAATCATTCCTTGAAAACTATTTAAACGCTCCGTAACCTGTGAAACACTATCTGTAATTGCATGTTCTAAAAGCTTTGTTTGTTTTGCATTATCTGTGGAAGCATTTTTGGCGTTTTTTAACATTTCCACCGATGAAGCGAAATTATCCTGCAAAACCTGTAAATTTTTAGCACAAGATCCCATTACTGCTTGAAAGATTCCACTAGAAACTGCAGATTTTTCTTTTCTTTCATCAAATTCTGCAATTAAAGCATCTTTTCTTTCATTTTCTTCGTTTTGTTGACGCAATGCATTTTGAAGTTGCTCAATTTTTGCACGCAAAGCCTTGTTTTCAGCAACCAATTCTTGTTCTTTTTTGGGATTCCCAAACATAAAATCTCCTTTCATCTAGTCTACAATCTCATCAAAATTTTACAAAAATCCTGCGTATTATATCTTAGATACAACTAAACTTCAAATATATCATAAAAAATTATTAAATTTTTTCTCTACCAAAACTTTATGACTTCTATTTTAGAATTTCGTATTTTTTCTGGAATTACAGAATCTTTTGGTTCTCCCACCACAAGCATTACCGCACTTTTCTCACTTTGATTTAAGTGTAAATATTTATCAAGTGCTACACTATCAAAACCTCCAATTATACAAGAAGCAAGATTGCAAGAAGTTGCGGCATTTGCCATATTCATTACTGCTAAATGTGCCTGTTCTCTTGCATAACTTAACTTTTTCTCCAAACTCATTCCATCAATAAATGGCTTATACACTCTTAAACGCTTTTGCAATTCTTTTTCTGAAAGTTTGCGCGCTCTTAATTTACTCTCAAAATATTCCCCAAAATCTAAACGCGCCACAACAATAATTATCGCCCCACAATGTGCAATATGACTTTGATTATTTCCAATTTGTGCAATTTCTTGCCGTTTTTTAGCATCTTGCACAACATAAAATCTCCAAGGCTCTAAACCTAAAGAGCTAGGCGCTAAACGCCCAGCTTCTAAGATGAAATCTAAATGATTTGCATCCACTTCACATTCTTTAAAAGCTCTGCAAGAATAACGCTCTTTTACAATCTCTAAAAAATCCATACTATTCTCCAATTAAAAATTCTTTTGCTTTTTCTTTACTCTTAAAAGCTCTAGCTTCTATTTCCTGCCCTTCAAAGCGCACTTGATAGCTTTTATTTTCTTCCGATTTCCCATATAATAATGTAAGCTCTATGGCAAGCTTTTTATCGCTCGTGCTTGCATTATTTTCTACAAGCCCTAAAGGTCCAATGCAATCTAAAAGCTCAATTTTACTCATTTTTGGATGATGAAAACTTAAGCGTTCATTTTCTTCTGCATTTCTTGCAATTACACAACGCCCTCCATCTGGCAAAATCATATATCTTCCAAATTTTACAAGCTCCATATCTTCAAACACAACTTCACGATGCATTTGAATATCTTTGATTTTGTTTGCCACCGAAGTTTCCGTAAGTAAGCAGCCACCACCTGGATTTTCATAATATTCTAATCCGTATTCTTTAACAAGCTGCAATTGTCTTTCTCTACCTCTTCCGTGAATATCAAGAAGCTTCTCTCTTTCAATCCAACCTTTTTGTTCTGGTATTGTAATAGGCAAAAGTTTTGCACACATCGGACGAACAATTAATCCTTCCCCCTCACAAAGTCTCTCTACCTGCCCTAATGCTTCTGCCCTTTGACTCTTTGGTCTTTGTCCTAAAACTTCTCCGCTAATTACAAAACTAGCTCCTTCAGACTCCAACATACCAAGTGCGTGAGAAAACATATTTGCGTGACAATCAATACAAGGATTAAAGTATTTTCCATAACCAAACTTTGGCTTAAAAAGCACATCATCAAAAAATTGTTTCCTAATATCTACAATTTTTAACTCTACATCTACTTGATCCAAACGCTGACGCAAAACCGAACTTTTATCGCGCTTTGCACCAAAACCTATATTAAAATGTAATGCTAAAACATCAACTCCCATATCTTTAATAACTTTAATTGCAAGCAGGCTATCAAGCCCACCACTAAATAACGCTAATGCTTTCATATAATGATAATTCTCCTTTCTTTAAATCATCTAAATATTTTTGATACTTTCTTAACAAAAAAGCCTTCTCACGCAAGGACAAACTTTTATCATAAGTCAATGCCTTGCGTTTTTGGTCGTAATGCTGATATAAAACCATAATAATTTGCTCTCTTAAATGCTCCTTATTTTGTGGTTTTATCCTCTCATCTAATAAGATTCCAATTAATAGTGGGTCTTCTAGTTCATTTTTTAAAAGTTTGTGATAAGCTTCTCTTTGCGTATGAAACATTTGCGGATCAAGATAGCCTAAAACAAATTCTAAAAGATCCATATTTTCTAATACGCTTTTAATAATAGTCTTTTCTGATAAATCATAAAAATTTGCTTGGCTAAACTGCAATGTTCCTTTTGTAGGGATTTTATTTTGATTTTGAGGTTTTTTAAGTTGTATTAAATGCACTGGCAATGCTAAATGTTGGGATAGCCAAATTCTATATTCTTCTTGAATAATTGGAGAAAGTTTATGAAGATATTCTAAAGATTCTTTTAGACATTGATCTTTTTGCACAGCATTTTGTAAATCATAGTTTTTAATAATACTCTCCAAAACATAATCAATTAATGGGATTGGAGAATCAAACAAGCTTTTTAATGCTTCAATTTCGCCATTTTTTACCATATCTGCCGGATCTAAACCTCCCTCAAAAAGCACAACTCCACCTTGTTTTTTTGCCACACTTAATAAACTTGCTGCTTTAAAAGCCGCCTGCATTCCTGCACGATCTCCATCAAAGGCTAAAATGATTTTTGGATCTCCTTTTGCAAGTAAAGGCAAATGCTCTTTTGTTAATGCTGTTCCAAGCGTTGCAACAGCATTTGTAAAGCCTGCTTGATGCAACATTAGCGTATCCAAATAACCTTCTGTAATAATCACGCTACCTAAACGATAAATGGATTCTTTAGCCTGAGGATAGCCATAAAGCACTTGTGATTTATTAAAAAGCTTTGTTTGAGGGGAGTTGATATATTTTGCAGGATGATTTGAAAGTGTGCGTCCTCCAAAACCAATGATTTTATTTTGTGCTGAACGGATAGGGAAAATTAAGCGTTGCGTCAAACGCGCATAGTAATGCTTCGCTCCATTTTCTAAATCCGCTCCTAAAATTCCAAGATTAAGAGCATCTTGCAAATTGATCATATTGCGTTGCAAATGTGCCATAATCTCGTAATTTTGTGGCGCAAATCCTAATTCAAAACGTGCCTTAATTTCTGTTGTAATCCCACGCTCTTTTAAATAAGATTCCACTTCAGAATTTAACACTGCCTGATAATAGTTATTCATAAAATCCATTATTTTATAACTATCGTTGTTTTGTGATTTTTGAGAATACTCTAAAGACACATTGTAAAATTGCGCAAGTTTTTCAATGGCTTCTACATAATTTAGCTTTTCATAATCCATTACAAATTTTATAGGATCTCCACTAGCACCACAACCAAAGCAGTGATAATAGTTTTTGTTCACATTAATAACAAAGCTTGGAGTTTTTTCTTGATGAAATGGGCAGCAAGCCTTATAACTGCTTCCCATTTTTTTTACTTCAATATAATGGCTGATCACTTCTAAAACATCTAATTGATTTTTTAGGGTATCTATGCTTTGTTGCTGTATCAATACCTACTCCAAAATTTCAAGCTTACTTTAAAGGTGCGTATTTTACAAAATTAAACTATAAGTTTGCTATAATTGAAAGATCTTATTTTAAAAATTTAAGGAATGGCGTGGATTTTTTTGAATACGCAATTCATAACATTGAGTATCGCGATCCTCTTTTTGGCATTGTGGTGCTGATTTTTTGTATTGGTCTTGTAAGTCTTTTGGGTTATTATTGGAATTATATTGTGAGCAAAAAACAGCAAGAATCCTTAAGTAAATTTATGGAAAGTTTTGACTATGTAGGATTCGATAAAGAAGTAAAGGAGTTTTTAGCCCTAAGTCCAAATCCGATTCCATCTTTGCTTTTTATGGCAAAAATGTATCAAAAAGGCGCAAATTATGAAAAAGCGATTAGACTCTACGCTACACTTTTAGATTCTATTAAAAATCCTCTAGATAAAATTCCAATTTTAGAGTCTCTAGGACTTGTCTATACCAAGGCTGGCTTTCCTTTGCGCGCAAAAGAAATCTATCTTGAAATCCTACATCACTACCCACGCAATCCTTTAATCTTAAATGCACTTATTAAAATTTATGAGGACTTAAGCGACTTTGAAGACGCACTAAATGCACTAGATTGCCTAGAAGAAATTCAAGGCGGGACACAACTTCACAAATCCTATCTCAAAACAAAAATCCTAATCCTAACCCATAAAAATCAAACACAAAAAAATCAGCTCCCACTAAAACTTCTTGCAAAACTTAGAGATGAACCGCGTTTAGCGCGTTTAATTTTAAGCTTTTTAAAAGACTATTACCCAACACTCTTTTGGCAATCTATCTTAAAGATTCCACAAGACATACTCTTACAAATCATAGATTTACTTTGGAATCAAAAAGAGATTCCAACTTCTCTATTAAAAGAACTAGAGCATTCTACCTTGCTAGAAAAACAAAGCCTATTAAAAGACATTTTTGAAGCCAAAGGACTTTTGCCTTTAAGTATTTCTAAAAAAACAACTTTTGAGCTAGAAACACTTTGTTTATTGCGTGCAAACAAAAACTATCAAGGTGATTTGCGTTTTAACTATCAATGCACAAATTGCAATGGCACTTCTCCATTATCCTTTGATCGTTGCCCACATTGTAATGGATTATTAACCTCTAAAACACTAGTTTTTTTAAAGGAAAAGCAAGATGAAGTGTGTTACTCTTTTTTGTGATGGTTCTTCTTTGGGAAATCCGGGTTTTGGTGGTTGGTGTGGAATCTTGCGTTATGGAGAGTTTGAAAAAGTCCTAAGCGGTGGGGCAAAGGTAGCGACAAATAACCAAATGGAATTAACCGCATTAATTATGAGTTTAGAGGCTTTAAAAGAACCTTGCGAAGTTCTTGTGGTATGTGATTCTAAATATGTTTTAGATGGACTTAGCAAGTGGCTTCCAAACTGGATTGCTAAAAACTTTAAAAATGTCAAAAACACTGAACTTTGGCAACGCTACATCAAAGCTGCAAAACCTCATAAAATCAAAGTAGAATGGGTCAAAGGGCATAGTGGGCATTGCGAAAATGAGCGGTGCGATAAGATTGCCAAAGAAGAAGCATTAAAATTCAAAAATACTTAAGGATTATCGTGGATTTAAAACATTTTGAAAAAACATTGGGCTATCACTTTAAGGCGCAAAATTTACTTAAAGAAGCACTGACACACAAAAGTGCAAAAAAAGGCGCACACAACGAGCGCTTAGAGTTTTTAGGAGATGCGGTGTTAGATTTAATCATTGGTGAGTTTTTGTATAAAAAATTTCCAAACTCAAGAGAAGGAGAACTCTCAAAAATGCGGGCTTCAATGGTTAATGAAAAAGCCTTTGCTAAAGTTGCGCGCCATTTAAATATTGGCGATTATCTTTTTATTTCAAACTCTGAAGAGCAAAATAATGGCAGAAAAAAAGATTCCATATTATCTAACGCCTTTGAAGCACTTATTGGTGCTATCTATTTAGAAAGCGGCTTAGATGTAGCACGCAATTTAGTGCATAATCTCTTAAACGCTGTGCATCCAAACATTGATTTAAACAGTCTGTTTTATGACCACAAAACTGCTCTTCAAGAACTCACACAAGCGAAATTTGGAGAAACTCCAGAATATATTTTGTTAGATTCTAGCGGACCAGATCACAATAAAAATTTTCTAATGAGCGTAAAAATACAAGGCAAAGAGTTTGCAAGAGCAAATGGCAAAAGCAAAAAAGAAGCTCAACAAACTTGCGCAAAAATTGCCATTAAAGCATTAAAGGAATCTTGAATGAATACTTTTGGAATTGCTCTTAGGGTTACGACTTTTGGAGAGAGCCACGGAGCTGGAATTGGTGGAGTGATTGATGGATTACCTGCTGGAATCATCATTGATGAAGAATTTTTACAAACAGAAATGCTAAGACGTTCAGGCGGTAGAAACCTCTACTCTACTCAACGCAAAGAAGCTGATGAAGTTAAAATCCTAAGTGGTGTATTTGATGGCAAAACCACCGGAACTCCACTTGGTTTTTTTATCCAAAATTCCGCAAATAAAAGCAAAGATTACGATTCCATTAAAGACTTATTTCGTCCCGGACACGCAGATTTTACTTATTTTCAAAAATACCAAATTCGCGATTTTAGGGGTGGTGGTAGAAGCAGTGCTAGAGAGAGTGTTGCGCGCGTTGCTGCTGGGGCGATTGCTAAAATGCTTTTGAGATATTTTAAAATCAATATAGAAAGCGGAATCTTAAGCGTTGGTAAAATCTTAGGCACAGAAATTGATTTTAGCCACGCAAAAAAAAGTGAAATTTTCGCATTAGACAAAACAATGGAATCCCAACAAAAAGAAGCTATAATACAAGCAAGAAACACACACAATAGCATAGGCGGTGTTGCGCTTATTCGCGCAAGTGGGGTCCCAGCAGGACTTGGAGAACCTTTATATTACAAACTTGATAGTGCCATTGGTGCATTAATGCTTGGATTAAATGGTGTCAAAGCAGTAGAGATTGGTAAAGGTGTGGAATCTACATTTTTACTAGGTTCAGAAAATAACGATCAAATGGACGAAAATGGATTTCAAAGCAACCATTGTGGTGGAATCCTAGGCGGTATTAGCACAGGAGAAGAGATTATTATCAAAGTGCATTTTAAGCCAACTCCTAGCATTTTCTTGCCCCAAAATACACAAAATCTTCAAGGACACACTACGCAATGCAATATTAAAGGACGCCACGATCCTTGTATTGCTGTGCGCGGTAGTGTTGTGTGTGAAGCCCAGCTTGCATTAATCTTAGCAGATATGCTTCTATTAAATGCGACAAGCAAGCTTGAAAATCTGCAAAAACTCTATACACTCTAATGTCAATAAAAACTGCATTAATCTTTGCTGATGGAAAACTTGGTGTAGGTTTGGGGCATATTAGCCGTTGCACCGCACTAAAAGAAGAACTAGAAACACAGGGTTTTCAAGCAAAAGTTTTAGATTCTAGTTTTTTAGATTCCTTTAATTTTCAAATTTTATATGATTTAATCGCAATTGATTCTTATGTTCTACCGCTAGATTCCTATATTTTAGCAACTAAACACGCAAAAAAATGTTTATTTTTTGATGATACTTTACGTCTAGACTATCCTCAAGGAATCCTTGTAAATAGCGCGAATACGGAATCTAAATTTTATAAAGAGAAATATCCTAATCACACATTATTTTTAGGTAGCGAATACGCCCTAACTCAACACGTTTTTAAACAACAAGTGCCAAAAACACTTAATCCCACAATAAAACGCTGTCTAATCACCTTAGGTGCAGAAGATATTCTAGAATTAATCCCCACCATAGCTTACGCGCTTTTAAACACTTTTCCAACCTTACAAATCCATTGCATTACAAAAAATTCCAACCTACCAAAACCCATAACAACACATTTTGGCTTAAACGCACAAGAAATGGCACAACTCATTTGCACAATGGATCTTTGTATTTGCGCTAGCGGACAAAGTTTGAGAGAGATTCTTTGTTGTGGAGTGCCAGCAATTGCACTAGAAATCGCAAACAATCAAAATGCAAATCTAAAGAGCTTTCAAACCTGCACCTTAAATCTCCCACAAGCCTACACATTTTCTAAAACACAAATCACACAAAAAGTCTTAGAGCTTCTACAATCCTATCACAATCTATCCTTGCGCCAAGCGCATCAAAACACAGCGCAAACATTGTTGCAAGAAAAGAATTTATGGAAAAACGCCTTTTAAACAATCCTTAAAAACATTTTCAAAAACCACAAACTAAAGCGAGTTTTTAAATGAAAAAAAGTAGAATTTTGGAATTTTAGTTTTTTAAGGTATCGTAATGAAAACAAAAGACATCAGGGCTTTATATTTAGATTTTTTTAAAAACAAAGGGCATAAGGTTTATGAATCTATGCCTTTAGTGCCAGATGATGCAAGCTTGCTTTTTACAAATGCAGGAATGGTGCAGTTTAAGGATATTTTCACCGGGCAAATTCCAACTCCTGGTCAAAAACGCGCCACAAGTGCGCAACTTTGTATCCGCGCAGGTGGAAAGCACAATGACTTAGAAAATGTCGGTTACACCGCACGCCATCACACGCTTTTTGAAATGCTTGGCAACTTTAGCTTTGGTGATTATTTCAAAAAAGATGCGATTGCGTATGCGTGGGAGTTTGTAACTGAAGTTTTAGGCTTTGATAAATCTGTGCTGTATGTAACAATCCACGAGAGTGATGATGAGGCTTTTGCACTATGGCAGGAGCATATAGAGCCTAGTCGCATTAAGAGAATGGGCGATAAGGATAACTTCTGGCAAATGGGAGATACAGGACCATGCGGACCTTGCAGTGAGATTTTTGTAGATCAAGGGGAGCAGTTTTTCAATGGAAAAGAAGACTATTTTGGAGGTGATGGAGATAGATTCTTAGAGATATGGAATCTTGTGTTTATGCAATATGAGCGGGATTCTAGCGGGGCGTTGAAGCCACTGCCTAAGCCTAGCATTGATACAGGCATGGGGCTAGAGAGAGTAACAGCGCTTTTAGAGGGCAAACGCTCAAATTTTGATTCTAGCTTGTTTATGCCCTTAATTAACAAGGTGGAATCCTTAAGCGGACAAACCTATATCTATGAAAGTGGCGCAAGTTTTAGGGTGATTGCCGACCACGCGCGCGCAGTAGCCTTTCTCCTTGCTCAAGGAGTAAATTTTGACAAAGAAGGCAGGGGCTATGTTTTGCGTAGAATCTTACGCCGAGCGGTGAGACACGGCTACTTGCTAGGTTTAAGAAAAGCCTTTTTATACGAAGTGGTGGGAGCTGTGTGTGATTGTATGGGCGGACATTATGGCTATTTACAAGAGCGTAAAAATGCCGTGCAAGAGCAGTGCAAAGCGGAAGAAGAGAGGTTTTTTGAGACGATAGAATCGGGAATGGCGTTGTTTAATGCAGAATTAAATTCTATGCAAAAAAAGAATGAAAAAAGTTTTAATGGTAATATTGCCTTTAAGCTTTACGACACTTACGGCTTTCCGCTTGATCTAACGCAAGATATGCTAAGAGAGCTTAACTTAAGCGTGGATTTGCAGAATTTTGAAAGATGTATGCAGGAGCAAAAAGACAGAAGCAAAGCACATTGGAAAGGCAGCGGCGATAGTGTCAAAGAGGGCGATTTTAACGCGCTTTTAAGTGAGTTTGGTGAAAATGAGTTTGTAGGCTATGATTGCGTAAATGCGGAATCTAAGATTCTAGCGCTTTTAGATTCTAGCTTTAAACGCGTGGAATCTTTACAGGCAGGGCAAGAGGGCTGGGTGATGCTAGAATCTACGCCATTCTACCCAGAGTCAGGGGGACCAGTGGGGGATAAAGGTAAATTAAAAAATGATTCTAATATAGTCGCTAAAGTGTTAGACACCCAAAAATACTTCGGCTTAAATCTCTCCAAAATCCACGCCCTACGCCCATTAAAAACAGGCGATACAATCCTAGCACAAGTAGATTCTACTCGCTTTGAAATTGCTAAGCACCACTCTGCTACGCATTTGCTCCACTATGCCCTAAGGCAGATTCTAGGATCTCATATCGCCCAAGCGGGAAGCCTTGTAGAAGCAAATCGTTTGCGGTTTGACTTTAGCCACCCTAAAGCCTTAAGCACAAATGAGCTAGAGCAAATACAAGCCCTAGTGAATGAAAAAATCGCACAATCTTCCCCACAAGTGTGCGAGACTATGGGCATAGAGCAGGCAAAGGCAAAGGGGGCTATGGCACTTTTTGGCGAGAAGTATGGGGAGAGTGTGCGTGTGATAAGCTTTGGGGATTCTATTGAGCTGTGCGGGGGGATCCACGCTCGCAATACCGCTGAAATTGGGAGCTTTTATATCGTGCGTGAAAGTAGTGTGAGTAGCGGTGTTAGACGCATTGAAGCGGTGTGTGGCAAAGCCGCATATAGCTATGGCAAAGAAGCGTTAGATGCGATAAAAAGTCTAAAAGAGCAGCTAAAAGCTCAAGATGTTTTGCAGGGTGTAGCAAAATTGCAAAATGCGCTAAAAGAGGCAAGAGAGAGTGCAAACAAGGCAAAACAAAGTGTCAAAAGCCTAGATTATGAAGAAGTAAATGGCGTGAAGCTAATCGTTTTAAAGCTAGATTCTGTGGAGGCAAAAGAGGCAAAAGATATCATAGATAGGGCGAAAAATGAGAATGAAAAAGTAGCGATTTTGCTTTTAACAGAATCTAGTGGCAAGATCGCCCTAACTGCTGGAGTAAAGGGAGTGGAATCTAAGCTTAAAGCTAGTGTATGGGTGAAGCAAGTCGCACAGATTCTAGGGGGCAATGGTGGGGGCAGAGATGACTTTGCCACCGCTGGAGGTAAGGATATGACTAAAATCACGCAAGCCTTGGAAATAGCAAAAGAGTTTGCTAGTAAGATTCTAAAAGATTAGCGTTAGCCTTTAATGCTTTTTCATAGTGGAAGCTTAGATTTTTCAGCACATTGCTTTCCCACGCTAGATACTCACTTACGCATTTTTTAAAATCTTCTAAAGTAGGCGTTGTGTCTATCTTTTTATGCTGCGAATATGTCCAGTCTCTACCCTCTAAGTTAATCGTATCTTCAATGAAAAAATCATCATAATAATGTGTCTCCTTAAAAGTGCCATTAACTATGGCTACAATCTCAGCATAGCGACCTTTGGCGTTATCAATATCTTTTAAATTTGCGGAGGCTTTTGCCTTTTTCTTATATTGTCTTTTATAGCCATCAAAGCTAAAATCTATGAATTTCACTAATTTATCTTTATTGTGCGCTCTGCCTACTTCAAAGACATAAATAGCCGTTTGAACGCTAGATTTACCGATAAATAAATCAATAGGCATTTTGATACTAGCTAGTAAGGTGCTATGCTTTAAAATATCGGCGGTATAGGGGATTCCATTACCACTACCTGCATTTTCTTGGATAATCACAACTGCCCTGCCTTTGCTCATTTTCTTTAAGGCTTCTTCTACAAAAATAAAGCCCTTGCCCTTAGCGGAATAAGGCGGATTTAGTAAAAAGACATCGGCTGGGAATTTTTGCCCTTTTTTATCGCCTTGCTCATAAGAGCCTTGAAATTCAAGACTGTCTTTGTGAATTAAATTTGCCGAGCCATCATCTAGCAAAATCATATTAAGCACAGCTAGTAGATAAATATCGCGGCGTGTTTCTATGCCTAAAAGTTGATTGGCTTTAATGTGGGCGATTTTAAGCTCTAATTCTTTTGGGCTTTTTATGGAGTTTTGAGCGTCTTTTATCATCGCATTCATCGCACTAATTAAAAATGCTCCGCTTCCTGTGGCATAATCCCATACAAAAGAATCTTTATTTACTTCTGCAAGCTCTACCATCAAATCTACCACATAGCGAGGGGTTAAGACTACATCGTTTTTCTCATTATCAGGGATAGCCATCCATTTGGTGATATTGTTGTTATATTTAAAATTACAAGATTTAATCAATAAATTTCTAACAATTCAAATTCTTTTATAATTGTTTTTTTAGAAACATAAGGCGCGGCAAACTCATTGCCAACTTGATAAATCGGCAAAAATTTAAAATCATTGGAGACAACATCTTCTTTATAGGCATAAAAATTCTCTTGCTGTTCTTGTTGTTGTTTTGTTTTATGTTTATTTTTTGTTTTTGGAAGATCTAATGCCACACGCTGAACATCTAGACTTTTAAAATAAGATTTCAATTCTTTAATGCGCCACGCAATTTCCTGATAGTATTTTTCAGCTTGCGTGTTAGCATTAACACTCTTTTTCCAGCTATAACCTTTATTGTAAGATTTAATGATATTTTTCCAATTGCCTTTATGCTCTTTCTGCCAAAATTTTAATTCTAAAATCGCAATTTTTGCGGCAAATTCATCATCCTCTACAAGCATTGCTCCTACCATATTTTGCGTAAAACCATTTTGTTTTAATTGCGGATAACGATTGATAACACCTGGAATATAGGCATGAAAAACTCCAGCACTTGGATCTTGAAAGTTCATTTTATATTCTCCTGCACAAGATTCTTTCCACGCAATCGCTGCAAGAGTTAATCCAAGCCCATCGCCCTCACCTGCAAGATAGGAGCGTAAAAGCACTTCTTTTTGGGGCTTTGAAAATTGAGATAAAGGCACACAAGCATTTTTAAACTCTACTTTTGGGGCAGCATACAACACGCCAAGTAGCATTAATAAAACTAAAACAATCCTTTGCATAGCAACTCCTTATGTAAGTGTTACAGCAATTTTTGTTCCTAAATCAAATCTTAAGCACAAAAGCAGCAATTACCCCTTGAGTTTCTTTGCGATTCTCCAAAGTAACTTCCCCTCCTAATGCCTTTGCCGCTCTTTTTGCTAAAAATAACCCAAGTCCCATTCCTTCCTTTTTTCCACCTTTTTTAAAAGGAGCAAAAACATCAAGGTCATTAGGGATGCCACAACTCTCATCCAAAACTTCTATTCTTAAGATTCCATTTTCTATATAGCTTTTTAGGCAAATATTTTTATCTTTTGGAGTAAATTTAAACGCATTTTGTAAAAAATTTTGAATAATTTGCTTTAAAAGTGTTGGCTTAATTGCGATCTCCAAACCTTGCGTTTCAAGCATACAATCAAATTTTCTCTCTTTATATAATACAGAGAAATCTTTAGCAATACTCTCTAGTTCTTTTTGAATATTAGTCTTTTTTTTGTATTCTATTTGTTCGCTGTTTGCCAAATCAAAAAGCGTCTTAATACTAGCTTGCGCACCATTAACACTCGCAATATTTTCTTTTAGAACATCAACATAAACTACAACTTCTCTAGGTTTTAGCAAAGCAACTTCGCATTTTGCCTTAATAACTGCTAAAGGAGTTTTTAATTCGTGTGCAATGCCACTATAAAGTTGTTTTTGAATTTCATAATCTTTGTTTAATCTTCGCTTTTCCTGCCACAATAATGTCGCTAAAATCCAAAACGCCACATTAAAAACCACCAAAACTAAGCTTAAAAACTTTAAAGATTTAATCTCTTGTGTAATATCTTGCTTAATTTGCAAGGTTTTTTCACCAAAAGGCACAGATAAGACACACTCTATACTCTCTGCACTCACATATTTTTTAAAAGTTGTATGAAGAGATTTAGAATCTAAAATTACAATCTCATTTAAATTCACATTAGGATAATGCTCTATTTTTTTTTGCAATTTGGATTCTATGTTTTGATAAATTGTGTGATGAAAATCAACATAAAAAAAAGTAGAAAATACCGCCATAAAGGCGATATAAACAGGCAAAAAAAACTTTTGCAAGATAAACTAAATACCTTTTGGATAGCAGAACCTATAACCTCTGCGTCTAACTGTTTCAATTGTTGCGATATTTAGTGGTTTATCCATTTTTTGACGAATTTGATTAATCGCTACTTCAATAACATTTGGCGTTACAAGTTCTGGCTCTTCCCAAATTGCATCAAGAAGTTGCTCTTTTGAAACAATTTGATCTCTATGACGCGCAAGATGTGTAAGCACTTCAAAAGGCTTACCCTTAAGTTCAATCTCTTGCCCTTTATATGTGATTTTTTCTTCATCAGGATTAATCACTAGATCCTCAATTTCAATTAGATTTGTCCCGCCAAAACGCAAACGCGCTTCAATCCTAGCAACCAAAACACTAAAATCAAAAGGTTTTGCTAAAAAATCATCCGCCCCAGCTCTTAGTGCTTCTACTTCGCTTTGCGCATCATCTTTAGCAGAAATCACTACAACAGCTGTGCGCGGAGATTTACTTTTGATTTGATTAATAATCTCCAACCCACTACCATCAGGCAACATCCAATCTGCAAGAACCAGATCATAGTTACGAATACTAATATAATACTCGCCATCCTTTAGGTTTTCTGCTACATCTGTTTGGTAATTAAACTCATTTAATCCCTCTGTTATGGTTTTATTAAGGCTAATCTCATCTTCAATAATTAAGATTCTCATCCCTTCTATCCTTACTTGTAAAATTAAAAAATTATGAAATTATATCATAATTTTAGCTATTTTTAAACAAAGTTTTATAAAAAATTAAAAAAATAATAAGGATTTTTTAATATTTTAAAAAAATTTGATTCTAGATTCCATATTTATCACTAAAATATGGAATCTTTGATAGAAATTCTAAAGGCGTCTTTGCTTTAAAACATCAGCAATTAAAAAAGAAAGTTCAATAGCTTGACTTGCATTTAAGCGTGGATCACATTGTGTGTTGTAATTACAGCCTAAATTCTCTTCTGTAATTGCTTGCATTCCTCCCACACACTCTGTTACATTTTCTCCTGTCATCTCCAAATGTACACCGCCAGCATAAGTTCCAACACTTCTATGGATTTCAAAAAACGCTTTCACTTCACTTAAAATACTATCAAAAGAACGCGTTTTATAACCACTGCTTGCTTTTGTTGTATTCCCATGCATTGGATCAATACTCCAAATAATCTCTCTTCCTTCATTTTTAATAGATTCTAAAAGCTTAGGAAGTTTATCCATAATTGTATTTGCACCCATTCTTACAATAAGATTTAATCGTCCTGCTTCATTACTTGGGTTTAAAATCTCGCAAATCCCTAAAATATCTTCTCTAGTAGCATTTGGTCCAATCTTCACACCCACAGGATTTCCTACTCCACGCAAAAACTCTAAATGCGCTCCATCTAAATTGCGTGTTCGCTCTCCAATCCAAAGCATATGCGCAGAACAATCATACCAATCACCCGTTAAATGATCTTTGCGAGTTAATGCTTCTTCATAATTTAAAAGCAACGCTTCGTGTGATGTAAAAAACTCTGTTTCGTGCAATATTGGCGTGTTTTTTGCAGTGATTCCACAAGCTTCCATAAACGCCAAAGCTTGAGTGATTTTATCTGCCATTTCATAAAATCTCTCGCTTTGCGCACTTTCCACAAAATCAAGATTCCACTTTTGAACTTGATTAAGATCTGCAAGCCCACCTTGCGCAAAAGCGCGGATTAAATTTAGTGTTGCAGCAGATTGATGATAGGCCTGCAAAATTCTTTCTGGATCTGCTTCTCTAGCTTTAACACTAAACTCCATACCATTAATAATGTCTCCGCGATAACTTGGCAATGTAGTCCCATCAATTGTTTCTGTATCACTACTTCTGGGTTTTGCAAACTGCCCCGCTAGGCGTCCAACTTTCACAATAGGACAAGCTCCTGCATAGGTTAAAACCACCGCCATTTGCAAAATTACTTTAAATAAATCCCGAATCCTTACAGCATTGAAATCCGAAAAACTTTCCGCACAATCACCTCCTTGCAACAAAAAGGCTTCTCCACGAGAAACCTTTGCTAAATGTGCCTTTAGCGATCTTGCTTCTCCAGCAAACACTAATGGTGGGAATTTACTTAGGATACCTTGCGTGCGTTCTAGTGCATCTAAATCCTTGTAAATGGGCTGCTGTAATGCAACTTTACTCCGCCAACTTTTAAGATTCCATTCTTTTGCTTGCATCAACTTTCCTATTTTAAAATAAGCGTGGATTTTATCGCATAAAAAATAAAATCATTCTTTACTTTAATGTTTGCATTTTGCAATTATTTGCCCAAATAAACTTGTCGTGGGCGCGTAATTCTTGCGTGTGGATTTTTGATATGCTCCATCACTTGCGCACACCAACCGGGCATCCTTCCAATAACAAAAATTGGTGTAAATAATGACACAGGAATCTTAAGTGCTGTTAAAATAATTCCACTGTAAAAATCCACGTTAGGATACAAATTTCTTTCTTTGAAATAATCATCACTTAATGCAACTTCTTCCAGTTTTTCAGCAATCTCACTTAAACGCGCATTCATTTTAATGCCTTTTTTGTCCAACTCATCTTTTAATGCTTTAATTGCTTTTGCGCGTGGATCATAGCTCTTATATACGCGATGCCCAAAGCCCATAAGTCTAAAAGGATCACTTTTGTCTTTTGCGCGTGCTACAAATTTTTCTACATTCTTTACATCTCCAATTTCTGCAAGCTGCACTAGAACTTTTTCATTTGCTCCACCGTGTGCTGGTCCCCAAAGCGCATTAATCCCAGCAGAAATTGCCGCATAAGGATGCACACCCGTGGAGGCAACATTGCGCACTGTTGTTGTAGAAGCATTTTGTCCGTGATCAGCGTGAAGTGTAAAGATTTTATCCAACGCCTCAACTTCTAAAGGAGTAATCTCTTCTTCTCCTTTTAATGTATATTTTAATCTACCTCCCGGATATGCGCGCAACATATACAAAAAGTTTTCTACATAATTTCTGCTAATATCAGGATAAATAAAAGGTGCGCCAATAGAGTTACGATAAGAAAACGCAACTAAAGTTGTAATTTTTGCAATGATTCTACGAGCCATTGTCTGATAATCATTTTCTTCTTCCATTTCATTATGATCAAAGTGAAATGTAGAAAGTGCTGCAACAGCAGAACTTAAATTAGCCATTGGATGTCCTCCATCTGGAAAAGCACTAAAAATATTAATAAGTCCCTCGTGCAAAAAACTTCTATGGCGCAACTCTAAATCAAATTCTTTAGATTCTTTTTCATCTTTTGGGACCTCGCCAGTGATTAGCAACTTTGCAACATCCGTAAAACGATATTTTTCAACAATCTCTTCAATTGGTAAGCCTTTGTAAAGCAAACGCCCATTTTTACCATCTACAAAGCTGATTGTAGACTCACAACCTGCTGTTGAGCCATAACCTGGATCATAAGAAAAAATATTTGTGCGTTCAAACAACTTACTAAAATCAATAGCCTTAGGACCTCTAGTGCAGTCAATTAAATCAAAATCGAATTTTTCGCCTGTTTCATTGTTAATAAGCGTAACTGTTCCCATACTTGACTCCTTAAATAAAGTTGAACTGAGTCCTATTGTAACGCAGTTTTTTAAAATAAGTCAAAAAAAATTTAAATTTTTATGAGAACTTCAAAATTTTTTACCAATTTTACACACTCTTTAATGGTAAATAATATCAATATCACTACTAGGATTAAACTCAAAAATCTCTGCACGCATTTTGCTATTTATAATAACATTAGAAAAACTAATCTCTACTTTGTTACCTAAATGATCTTTAAATCGCACTTCTTTTAAGATTCCTTTTTCAAACAATAAGACATATTTTTGATCTAAAATTATTGCTTCATAATAATTTTCTTTGATTTTCTTTGCTCTTTTTAACAAGCTAAATAAATCTAAATTTTCTTGTAATTGTGTAAAAATTGCTTGTTGTAATTTTGGCTCAAATATAATCATTGCGCCATTATCAATATAAATTTCTTTTGGAATGGGCGTTTTATATTCCCACAACACGCTAACTGGTGCTAAAGCCTTTATTTCTCCTGTGTATCTTAGAGTACTCCCCTGCCCTTCAGCAGATTGCACCTTTTGTTCAAAATTAGCACGAAAACTTTGAATAACTTGCAACTCATTTGATTGTGCTATTACACTAAAAAAACAAAAAAGGATTCCAACTTTTAGCAAATTTTGCAGCATTTTCATCATACTTCCTTAATGTTTGGAATCTTTATGCAAAAAGTATAATCCAACTGCAAGCGATAAAATAGAAATCGCAAAAAACAGCATATCCTGTGTCGTTTTCATACCCATATTTAAGACTTTTGAAAAAAACGCAACAATCAACGCCATAACAATCACTTTAGCTAGCTTATCTTTGAGTTGATCTAAAGTATGAATCTCTAAGACTTTAGATTGACTTTCATCTTTAACTTCAATTTTACTAATAAATAACTCATACAAACCAAACGCAAAAATCAAAAGCACCACAGCAATCAAATATAAATCAATCGCCATAATAATAGAATTTAGTAAAATATTATGAATATCCGCTCCTGTCTCTAACGCTCCAATATAATACAAATAAGTCTGCTTTGCTGCCTTTATAATATCCACACTTGCCACAACAAATAGCAAAATAGAACCCACAAGCGATAGGATCACTGCCAGAATAATAAATAATCGTGCATTCCACATTAATTTTTCAAACAATACTCGCAAAAGAAACCTTTATCCAAAAATTTAAAGCGCAATTATAGCCAAACTCACTTTAGACTTAAACATAGATATTTAATCTCCATATACTCTTCTAATCCATATTTTGAACCTTCTCTCCCAAGTCCGCTATGTTTAACTCCACCAAAAGGCGCAACTTCATTAGAAATTAATCCTGTATTAATCCCAACCATACCATACTCCAATGCTTCAGCAACACGCCATTGTCGTTTATAATCTTGTGTGAAAAAATACGCTGCTAATCCAAATTCTGTATCATTTGCCCTAGCAATCACTTCTTCTTCACTTTCAAATTTAAAAATAGGTGCTAATGGACCAAAAGTTTCTTCTTTTGCCACTAACATATTAGATTCCACATCGCAGATTAATGTAGGCTCAAAATAAGTTCCACCGAGCCTATGTTCCTTTCCACCACTGAGAAGTTTTGCCCCTTTTGCAAGTGCATCAGCAATATGTTCTTTAACTTTATTTAAAGAGTTTTGATTAATCAAAGGTCCTTGATTGACGCCATATTCTAGCCCATTACCTACTTTTAATTCTTGCATTGCTTTTTGCAATTCCGCACACAATTCAAAATAGATTCCACTTTGAGCATAAATACGATTTGCGCATACACAAGTTTGTCCGCTGTTACGAAACTTTGAAGCCATTATTCCCTCCACAGCTTCCTTTAAATTTGCGTCATTAAAAACAATAAAAGGTGCATTTCCTCCAAGCTCCATACTTAACTTTTTAATACTTTTTGCGCACTTTGCATACAATTGTGCTCCAACTTCAGTAGATCCCGTAAAGCTTAATTTTCGAATTTTATCATTTTTACACAACACATCACTAATCGCCCTAGAATCGCCATTTACCACTACAAATACTTCTTTTGGGATTCCAGCTTCTCTTGCTAATAATTCTAATGCATAAGCACTAAGCGGTGTTAAAGAAGCAGATTTTACAATAATCGCACAACCACTTGCTAAAGCTGGGGCAATCTTACGCGTAATCATTGCTGATGGAAAATTCCACGGAGTAATTGCAGCACAAACACCAATAGGCTGTTTAATTGTCATTAATTTTTGCCCTTGCGTTTTAGATTCCATAATATCCCCACAAATATGACGCGCTTCTTCTGCAAACCACTTAATAAAAGATGCAGCATAAACAATCTCTCCTTGCGCTTCATTTAATGGCTTACCCTGTTCTTTTGTCATAATTTCTGCAAGTGCGTTTTTATGCTCTAAAATTAAATCGTAAAAACGCATTAATCTATCTGCTCTATCTTCAGCTAAGGTATTTGCCCATTCTCTTTGTGCTTTACTTGCTTGATAAATAATTTCTTGCAATAAATTTTCATCTGTCTTTCTAACATAGGCTAAAATTTCTTGTGTTGCGGGATTTCTAACTTCTATTGTGTGTTTTAATTTTTCTTTAAAAACATCACTATGCTGAAATAAATCCATAAAAACTCCTTATTTTTCAATAATTATGTTATCTTAATCTTAATATTTTCATTAAATTAAATTTTTTTGGATTCCATTTACAAAATTACTATAAAATACAAGAAAATTTCAAGGATAGCTTATGCGTTATTACTTATTGTTTGCAATCATTGCTGTTTTCTTTTGTTCTTGTTCCTCTACAGATTACACAAACCGATCACAGTTGATGTTACTAGGAGAGAAAGAAGAAATTGCACTTGGAAATCGCAGTGCAGAAGCAATTTTAAAAGAATCCAAAATTAGCCACAATCAAGCCTTTATACAAATGACAAAACGCGTTGGAAAAAGAATTGCCAATGTTTCAAATCGCCCGGATTTTAAATGGGAATTTTATGTGTTAGAAGACAAACAAGTCAATGCTTTTTGTTTGCCGGGTGGAAAAGTATTTGTTTATACAGGACTACTTAAGTTAGTAAATAGTGATGATGAACTTGCTGTGGTTCTCTCTCACGAAATTGCACATACTATTTTAAGGCACGGTGCAGAAAGAATGAGTATGCAAAATATTCGCCAAATTAGTGGCAGTATTTTGGGCCTTATCGTGCAGTCTCAAGCCCCAGAATACACCTCTCTTTTTAATCAAGCATACAGCATAGGTAGCAATGTTGGTGTAATGCTCCCATTTAGCAGATCTCACGAGTTAGAAGCCGATAAGGTTGGAATCGCTTTAATGCAAAAAGCAGGTTATAACACTCAAGCTGCACTAATTTTTTGGAGAAAAATGGCAGCAAATGGTAAAAATAACCTTGAGATTCTTTCTACTCACCCAAGCGATGCAAAACGCATAAAAGAGATTGAAGAAATTTTAAACAAATAAAAGCCCCCCCCCAAAAAAAAAGGACTTAAAACACTATCGTTTTGTTATTGTAGGTAAAAATCTTTTCTTCTAAGGCTAAATTTAATGCCTTAGCAAGCACGATTTTTTCTACATCACGCCCACTTCTTTGCATATCTCTCCAATTCATTGCGTGATTAACCTTTGTAATATCTTGATAAATAATTGGACCTTCATCTAAAGCATTATTTACAAAATGCGCTGTTGCTCCAATAATCTTAACACCCCTTTCATACGCTTGTTTATAAGGATTTGCGCCAATGAAAGCTGGCAAAAAGCTATGATGGATATTAATAATTCTACCTTCAAATTCTCCTACAAATTTCGGACTTAAAATCCGCATATATTTTGCCAACACAATATAATCGCAAGGATATTTTCTAAGCTCTTTTAAAACTCTTTCTTCGTGTTCTTCGCGATTTAAATTTTCACTAGAAATACAAATAAAAGGCAAATCAAACTTATGACACAAAGGCTCTAAAGAATCATAATTTGAAATCACCGCCAAAATATCCGCGTTTAACTCTCCACTATCATAGCGAATAAGCAAATCCCCCAAACAATGATTTTCTTTTGTACATAAAATAACGATTTTTCTGCGTTTTGCTTCAAAAACTTCCACTTTAGCTTCTTTGCAAAGCCGTTTAAATATTTCACTCTTAAGTGTGGTAATATCACATTCTCCCAATATTTCTGAACGCATAAAAAAGAGATTATTCTCTACATCTACAAACTCATCATTTGTTAAAATATTCAAATTAAAATCAAAAATCACGCGCGTAATTTCTGCAATTAAACCTTTTTTGTCTGGTGTTTGAATTTTTAAAATAATCTGCATTACTTTCTCCTACTGCACTTTGCTAAACTGCTCTAAGCCTTTGAGGATTCCATTTTGGATTCCATTAGAAATTTGCTCTCCAAAGATTTTTTCTAAATACACTTCAATCTTATCTTTTTCTTTTTTAAACCATTTAGGCTCTAAAATGTTTGCTTTTTTAAACAACAATATCTGTGCTTCATAGATACTTCCTACTTTATCTACCAATCCAAGTTCAAGTGCATTTTTCGCACTTAAGATTCTGCCTTGTGCAAAACTTGGCTCTTGTGCAATCTCTAACTTTCTAGCATTAACTACTTCTTCTACAAACGCCCAATACTGCTCTTTAACTAAATCTTGTAGCATTGTTTCTTCTTCTTTATTCCAAGGGCGCATTAAAGTGCCAGCTTCTTTATAGATTCCTGCTTTAATTGTTTGTGAAGAGATTCCTATTTTTTTAGCAAGCTCACTTAAATCCACCCCATTAATAATCACACCAATAGAACCAAGCAAAGCTCCACGATTTGCTACAATAGAATCCGCCCACACTCCTGCTAAATAACTTCCGCTTGCCATTGCACCTTGCGCATAAGCCACCACAGGTATTTTAGAGTTTATACGCTTAATAGCTTCAGAAATCTCAATGCTTGGTGCAATCGCGCCACCAGGTGAATCAATCACAAGCAAGATTCCTTTTAAATTTGGATTTTTTTCTAACAATTCTAATTCTTGCAAAAAAGTATCACTCTGTAAAATTGCTCCATATAAATCAATCCTAGCAACATTTGCTTCTTCAATCACTTCTTCTTGTTTTGGCATAAAAATTAACACCACAATCAGCAAAAAAATTAACGCCTTAAAATGTTTTCTAATAAACTCTAAAGGCTTGATGATAAAATTAAAAAATCGCACAAAATACCTCATATAATTTCACAAAAATAAAGTCAAAATTATAGCACACTCAAAAACATTAAAGTCTATTTTTGCTAAGATTCCGCCTTATACTTTATCTTTAATTAAGGCTTGCTAATGGATTCTATGCAAAAGATTCGCAACTTCTCAATCATTGCCCACATTGATCATGGCAAATCTACACTTGCTGATTGTCTTATTCAAGCTTGTGGCGCAATTAGCTCAAGAGAAATGAGCGCACAGGTTATGGACACAATGGAAATTGAAAAAGAGCGTGGAATCACTATTAAAGCCCAAAGCGTGCGACTAAACTACAACTATAAGGGAGAAAATTATATTTTAAATTTAATTGATACTCCCGGACATGTGGATTTTAGCTATGAAGTCTCTCGCTCTCTTGCTAGCTGTGAAGGCGCTTTGCTTGTTGTAGATGCAAGTCAAGGCGTAGAAGCGCAAACGATTGCTAATGTATATATTGCCCTAGAAAATAATCTTGAAATTATCCCCGTATTAAATAAAATTGATTTACCAGCAGCAAATCCACAACGCGTCAAAGATGAGATTGAACAAACCATAGGACTTGATTGCACAAACGCATTAGAAGTGAGCGCTAAGGTGAACATCGGCATCAAAGAACTCCTAGATAGCATTGTAGAAAAAATCCCTGCCCCAAGTGGCAATAGCAATGCCCCAACAAAAGCACTCATTTATGATTCTTGGTTTGATAATTATTTAGGTGCGCTTGCGCTTGTTCGTGTAATAGATGGCAAAATCTCTTTAGGACAAAATCTTTATATTATGGGAAGTGGCAAAAGCCACGAAGTTTTAGGGCTTATGTATCCTCACCCATTACGCCAAGAAAAAACAAAAACAATCCAAACAGGAGAAATTGGAATCGTAATTTTAGGCTTAAAAAATGTTACAGATATTGCAGTAGGCGATACAATGACTGATTTTAAAAATCAAACAAAAGAACCTATTGCTGGCTTTGAACCCGCTAAACCTTTTGTGTTTGCTGGGATTTATCCAATTGATACAGATAAATTTGAAGATTTACGCGATGCACTAGATAAACTAAAACTTAATGACTCAAGTTTAACCTATGAACCTGAAACTTCTGTGGCATTAGGTTTTGGATTTCGTATAGGCTTTTTAGGACTTTTACATATGGAGGTAATCAAAGAGCGTTTAGAGCGTGAATTTGGATTAGATCTAATCGCCACAGCACCTACTGTTGTGTATGAAGTTACAAAAACAGATGGTGAAGTTGTGTATATTCAAAACCCAAGCGAACTCCCACCAGAACAAAAAATCGCACACATTAAAGAGCCTTATGTCCGCGCAACCATCATCGTGCCTAGTGAATTTTTAGGTAATATGATAACTCTGCTTAACAAAAGACGCGGAATCCAAAAGAAAATGGAGTATTTACAAGAAACGCGCGTGCTTTTAGAATATTGGATTCCAACTAATGAAATTGTAATGGACTTTTATGACAAGTTAAAATCCTGCACAAAAGGCTATGCAAGCTTTGATTATGAGCCATTAGACTATCAAGAAGGAGATTTAGTTAAACTTGATATTCGTGTGGCAAATGAAATTGTAGATGCATTAAGTATTATTGTGCCAAAATCTAAATCCTATGAGCGCGGAAAAGAACTTGTAGAAGCGATGAAAGAAATTATCCCACGCCAGCTCTTTGAAGTGGCAATCCAAGCAAGTATCGGCAACAAAATTATTGCTAGAGAAACCGTTAAATCAATGGGCAAAAATGTAACAGCAAAATGCTATGGGGGAGATATTACAAGAAAAAGAAAATTGCTTGAAAAACAAAAAGAAGGCAAAAAGAGAATGAAAGCTATCGGTAAAGTTGCCTTACCACAAGAGGCTTTTTTAGCTGTGCTAAAGATTGATTAATTTGCACCTTTAGCTCTATTACACTCGCGGCAAAGCATTTGACAATTTTCTTTCTCCGTCTTTCCGCCCTTGCTCCAAGGGATTATGTGGTCTGCTTCCATTTGCTTTATATCTAGCTTTTGCTTTTCATTAGGGCATTTCACGCCCTTGATATGCCCATCGCTATTGGCACACACGCCATTTTGCTTCTCATAGACCGCTCTTTTTATGCTATCGCTAAAAGTCCGCAAGTGCAAATGCTTCTCATCGCCACTTAGCACATATTCATAAATGCCTTTTTTATTCGTTACTTCATCATCTTGCATAAGCTTAGCGATTTGCTCTTCTAGCTCTTTGGCATCTAGGGGCTTATCTTTATGGGCGTTATACAAAAGCCCCCATTCAAGCCCTTTCATCTCCTTGCGATATTTTTCAAACTTCATCTCCACCCAGTTTATGACATTTTGAAAATACCCCCAAAGCTCATCGGCATTTTTAGAATCTTTAGCGTGTTTTGCCATATACGCACAAATCTTCTCATCTTTTTTAGAATCCACTATCCAAGCAATCGCACTCTCCAAAAACTCCTGCCGTATCGCACTGCCACTTAGATATTTAGCCCCTCTTTGCACCGCCAAGCCATTAGGCTTAGAAAATCTAAGCTTTGCATCACTTAGCCACGCACTCGCATATACCGCATTTCTTAGCTCTTGATTTGTGAGCTTCTCCCCTGCGATATTGATAGTCTTAAACCACTCTAGCTTCTCACTCTCACTCCCCTGACACACATACACATCAAGCTTATAGTCTAAAAACTTCTCTTGCAAATCCTTAGGCAGTGTGTGAAAATACTGCGATTTATCCCCCACTTTTACCGAAAATTCACCCTCTTTATATTGACAAATACTTATGCTTCTTTGCTGTCCATCTAGCACTTCAAATTCATATCCTGCACTAGATTCTGCATTTTTGACCCAATACATTATATTAAGCGGAAAGCCCTTTAATATCGTATCTATCACCGCTTCTCTTTGTGTGTCTTTATAGACAAACTCCCTTTGATATTTAGGGCGGATATTTAGCCTTGCTACGCCCTTTTCATCAGCATAAGCGACTACTTGATTGCTCTCTTCATTTACTACATATCCTGCTACTAGCTCTTTTATGGAAATTTCGGTTTTGTCTATTTGCATTTTAACTCCTTTGATTTGGTCACTATGATTTCTTAAGCTTCTTTTATTGTCATACTGAGCCTTTAGGCGAAGTATCTAAAGCTAGATTCTAGATATTTCGCTACGCTCAATATGACAAGAAGAGACAAGTTAAGTTTGCATTTTCTCTTGCTCGGCTTTGCGTAAGGTTTCTACTTCAGCGATTTTGCGGATTAGGATTCTGGCGTAAATACTAGAATACAGCTCCCCGCTCTCACAATCCTTAAAAGCTGGAGTTTTATCCGTATTTGGATTAAATTTTCTATAAAGTGTGCCTTTTGCATTAAAGGTAAATTTACCTGTGCCATTGCCAAATTTGTCTAAAATCTCCATTTTTTTATTACAAGTAAAATCTACTGAACCAACTATCCCTAAAGCTACCACCTCAAACTGCTTAGGATTATGTTTATCTAAAAAGGTTATCGGCACGCCCATTACGCCATCATAATCTAGCGGGATTTCATTTGTTTTATCCACATTAATCGCATCGTAATTATCATATTTAGGGTATTTTTCAGGGGTTTTAACATAGCTATGGATAGTTTCTAGAATCTCATTGCGTTTTTTGTGTGTTAAATTTGTTACCCAAGTAACTCCTGAAACTCGTATCATTCCTTCTCTATGGTCTGAGGCTGTTGCATAATCTTCATAATGATAATTTATAAAATGCCCAGCTCCACCTTTAAATCCATATCCCAACCACAACTTTTTATCTTTAATAAGAGAAAAGACTTCTTTGTAGGTAATGCAATTTTGATGTGCTACTATCAAAAATTTCTTACCATACTCCACAAGCTGTGCGACATACTCACGGAAGAGTGAAAAGGGCGGATTTGTTACGACTATATCGGCTAGTTTTAGTAGCTCTATGCAGTCTTTACTTCTAAAATCCCCTGCATTGTTTAGCCCCTTGTCTTCATTTATCTCAAAAAGTTTTGGTTGCTTGGGGGATTTTGTGTTTTTGTTTTGTGTGGATTCTTTTGGCAGTCCAGATTCTAGCTCGGCTCTAAATTTATCAAAAAGCTTATGCTTGTTTTCCTCAAATGCCTTTAGCGTTTCTGGCGACTGCGATTTGCTACGAGAGAGAGAGAGAGAGTAGCTTCCACTTCGCTTAGTGGGTGCATTTGTGATAGAACTTTATCTATATCTTCTATGGAGTGCTTTTGTGGGTTTATAAGCTCATCTTTTATCACATCATCTAGGTGGATTTTTATCGCATAGGCTTTCTTGGGGGAGTCTTCGCTGCTTACTTCTCTGTAATTTTGGCTTTTATAGCAAGTGGTGATAAGAGCTTTTAAATCAAGCCATTTGAAGTTTTTAAAAAAGTATTCAAAAAAGGCACTTTGCAGTGGGTCATCGCAGTTGCAATACACGATTTTATCTTTAAAATGCTCTTTGTAGTGCTTAAGCTCATTTTCTATATCGCTAAGTTGCGTGTAGAACTCATCTTTTTTATGCTTTTTTGCATCGTGGAGATTGGTGTTTGCTACTTTTGCCATTATTCCCATCCTTAAAATCATTTAATAATTCTAATCTTAAAATCTTTAAACCTTTTGCATCTAAAGTCTTTATAAACAGATCTTAAGGAGTATCCATTTCAACTCCACACAAAAAGCGCAAAAATCGTAAGTATACACACAGAAAATACGCCAAGCCAAAATCCCGCCTTTATCATCTCACTTTGCTTAATATAGCCTGTCCCAAACACTATTGCATTAGGAGGAGTTGCCACAGGAAGCATAAAGGCACAACTTGCTCCAAACCCTATCACAAGAGTCAAAATAGAATCAGGCATATTTAATGCAGTGCTTAAAGACGCAAAAACAGGGATTAGCAAACTAGCACTTGCAGTATTACTCGTAAATTCGGTGAGTAGAATAATAAAAATTGCTAAAGCTATAATAATCAATATCCAACTCCCAATACCAAAATCCCCAACCCGAAGAACTTTTGCGATAAAATCCGCCATTACAGCACTAGCACCAGAATCCTTGATAATTCTTCCAAGCGCTAATCCACCGCCGAACAATAACAAAACTCCCCAATCTGTGTTTTTTTGAATTTCTTTCCAAGAAGCTGTTCCACTTAAGCCAATCACCACTGCTCCCATTAATGCAATCATTGCATCAATATCTTGGATTCCACCTAACAATGAACTAATTTTCCCGCTAAAAATCCACGCTAGCGCCATTGCAACAAAAATGAAAATTGTTGTTGTTTTTTGTGGATTCCACACCATTTTTTCAAATTGCATAGAAAAATGTTCATTTAAATCTGGCTTTGTTACAAGATATAAAAGAAACAAACAACTAGGAAACATTACAATCATAAAAGGAATTCCAAGTCGCATCCACTCTAAAAATCCAATTCCTAGCGATGAAGCAGCAATTGCATTTGGAGGACTTCCAACTAAAGTGCCAAACCCACCAATACTAGCACTATACGCAATCCCAAGTAATACAAAAACAAAAGTTTGTCTATTTTCTTGTGTATTGAGACTTTTTAAAATACCAAGCCCTAAAGGAAGCATAATTGCAGCAGTTGCAGTATTACTTATCCACATTGAAAGCAATGCGGTAACAACAAATAGCATAAAAACAGCAATTTTAATTTTTCCTTTTGCGAGGATAATTAATTTTTGAGCAATAAACCTGTCAATACCCTGAATATGCAATGCAGTTGCAAGTGCAAATCCACCAAAAAAGAGAAAAATAATCGGATTTGCAAAAGTGCTAAGTGCGGAACTTGTATTTTGCAGACCTACAAGAACGGAAAGAACAGGAACTAAAAGTGCTGTTAAACTTACATGAATAGCTTCTGTTAGCCACAAGATTCCAATAAAAACCAAAAGACAAATTCCTAAATTCTCATTGCGTTCATAAGGCAAAATAGAATAAAGAATCACAAATAAACAAATATCTAATGCTAAAATTATCAATGCACGCTTAAGCATAAATATCTTTAACCCCTATTATTTTAGGATTTCAATACGCTTTTTAAGCATCTAGAAATAAATAAGATTCTACAATATCTCTTTGTTAAAATCAAATTGTTTCTAAGCAACTTTATTCAAACCTCTTCTTATTCACATCTTCTAAAATATCATCAGCGATTTTATT
>NZ_CALBGN010000011.1 GCF_937893305.1 uncultured Helicobacter sp. | reverse complement strand
CAAACAACTTGCAGAGTATATTACAGATTTAGGACATAGGGGGAGGGGGGAGTAACCCTATTCTTTCTTTAAATTTAGCTAAACTTAAAGAAACTTTCAGTAAAATAATCGCCTTTTATTTTATCAACTCACACACGCTAATCCTAGTTAGGTTGCGCATTTGCGTTATGGAGCGTGGAGGGAAAACCAAAACATAAATAGGAGAAAACTATGGTAACAATGAAAGATCTTTTGGAATGTGGTGTGCATTTTGGACATCAAACAAGAAGATGGAATCCAAAAATGAAAAAATATATTTTTGGTGTAAGAAAAAATATTCATATTATTGACTTGCAAAAAACTTTGCGTTATTTCCGCTACACTTACAATATCGTGCGTGATGCAGCAGCAGAGGGCAAAACAATTATGTTTGTAGGGACAAAAAAGCAAGCAAGTGAGACGCTAAAGCAGTATGCAGAAAGCGTGCAAGCTCCGTATGTAAATTATCGTTGGCTTGGTGGAATGCTAACAAACTTCTCAACAATTAAAAAATCTATCCGAAGGCTTGAAATCATTGAAGAAATGGAATCTAGCGGACAAATTGATCTTTTAACAAAAAAAGAAAAATTAATGATTTTGCGCAAAAAAGAAAAATTAACACAATATCTTGGCGGTGTGCGTCATCTTAAAAAAGCTCCAGATATGATTTTTGTGATTGATGCAGCAAAAGAAAAAATTGCTGTTGCGGAAGCTAGAAGACTTGGAATCCCTGTTGTTGCACCACTTGATACAAATTGTGATCCTGATGCAGTGGATTATCCAATTCCGGGAAATGATGATGCAATCCGTTCTATCCAGCTTTTCTGCAAAGAAATGGCAGAAGCTATCACTGAAGGGCGTGCGATTGCCGGTGGTGAAGTTGTTGCAAGTTCTGAAGAAGTTGCACCTGCAAGTGAAGAAGAAAAACAAGAAGTGATTGAAGAAGCAATGAGCGAAGAAGACTTCGCACAAAATGCCCAAAGTGCAGAATAAGGAGAACTTATGGCAGAAATTAGCGCGCAATTAGTAAAACAGCTCCGTGATATGACAGATGCGGGAATGATGGATTGTAAAAAAGCTCTTGTGGAAGTTGGTGGCGATTTAGAAAAGGCTGTAGAATATCTAAGAGAAAAGGGCTTAAGCAAGGCTGCAAAAAAGGCAGATAGAGTTGCAGCTGAAGGTGCAATTAGCATTCAAGTTTCAAGCGATTTTAAAAAGGCAAGTATGGCAGAGATTAACTCTGAAACGGACTTTGTTGCAAAAAATGATGGCTTTAAAGAGTTGAGTGCAAAAACTATTGCAATGGTGCAGGATTCTAATATTTCAACTGCTGAAGAGTTGCACTCTTTAGAACTTGATGGTGCAAAATTTGAAGAATATTTAAAAACACAAATTGCGAAAATTGGTGAAAATATTGTCGTAAGAAGAATCGCAAAAGTAGAAGCACAAGGAAGCGGAATCGTCAATGCTTATGTGCATTCAAATGGACGCGTGGGTGTTATTATTGCTCTTAAATGTCAAAATGAAGCAAATGCTACAAAATTGGCAGATCTTACAAAGAACCTTTGTATGCACGCAGCAGCAATGAAGCCACAAGTAATTTCTTATCATTCTTTTGATAAAGGTTTTGTAGAGGCTGAAAAGACAGCAATTATTGCAGAACTTGAAAAAGAAAATGAAGAACTAAAAAGACTTGGTAAGCCACTGCATAAGATTCCACAATATATTAGCCAGCTAGAGCTAACAGATGAAATCTTAGCAAAACAGGAAGAAGCCCTAAAAGCAGAGCTTAAAGCGCAGGGCAAACCTGAGGCAATTTGGGACAAAATTCTTCCGGGTCAAATTGAACGCTTTAAAGCAGATTCTACAATTTTAGATCAGAGATTAACGCTGCTTGGTCAATTCTTTGTAATGGATGATAAAAAAACAATCGCACAAGTGCTAGCAGAAAAATCAAAAGAACTTAATGATTGCATTGAAGTTGTAGAATATGTGCGTTTTGAACTTGGTGAAGGTATTGAAAAACAAGAATGCAATTTCGCAGATGAAGTTGCTGCGCAACTTGGCTAGTTAGCCTATGTTAGTAGCTAAAAATCTCTCTTTTGGCTATGAACGACAGATTTTAGAAAAAGTCTCTTTGGAATTAAGGGCTGGAGAGATTCTTTCTGTTATGGGAGTTAGCGGAAGCGGTAAAAGCACGCTTTTGCACATTCTCTCAAGCTTTTTAAAGCCTAAAAGCGGTGAAGTTAGGATCTTTGATAATGAGATCTACACGCTTTCTGCAAATAAACTACTAGAACTTCGTCGTAATGACATTGGAATCATTTTTCAGTCCCATTATCTCTTTTCTGGATTTAGTGCGCAAGAGAATTTAGAAGTTGCATCATTATTAAGTGGAGAAAAAATTGATGAAGAAATTTTAAGTCTTTTTGGAATCTCTGAAATTTTATCCCAAAGTGTAGGCACTCTAAGTGGAGGTCAGCAACAACGCTTGTCTATTGCTAGAATTTTAACAAAGCGTCCAAAAATCATTTTTGCAGATGAACCTACGGGAAATTTAGATAGAGAAACGGCATTTAGTGTTATGCAGCTTCTTTTTGATTATGTGCAACTTACGCAATCTTTACTAGTTTTTGCAACACATGATCCAATTTTAGCCAAAAAGGCAATGTATGCTTATCGGCTTGAGAATACCACATTAAACGCGCTTGAATAAGGTTTAATTTGGTGGAGCTATGGAACTTTTAGCGTACTTAACAGAAGGTAATGTTGCAAATTTTTTGCTTTTGCTTTTGCGTTTTGCAGGAATTATCGCATTTTTTCCTTTTTTTGAAAATCAGCTTATTACTGCACAGTTAAAAGGTGCTTTGATTTTCTTTTTAACGATTTTTTTTATTCCACTTCTTGATGTTGTTCCGCCATCAGATTGGACAATTTTGCGTTTTATTGTAGCTGGGCTTTCAGAGATTTTATTGGGATTTCTTGCTTCTATGGCATTGCAAATTGTGTTTGGTATGATTTCTTTTGGTGGGGAGTTAATCTCTTTTGCTATGGGATTAACAATCGCAAATGCTTATGATCCTGTAACTGGAGCACAAAAACCTATTGTCGGACAGCTTTTAACGCTTCTTGCGCTTTTGATTATGCTAGGGCTTGATTATCATCATCTCTTTTTTTATTTTGTGGGAGAAAGTGTTAGAGAGATTCCATTGGGTGGATTTATGTATTCTCAAAACTATATTGAATATATTATCAAATCTTTTTCTCATTTATTTGTAATTGGTCTTACAATGTCTTTTCCTATTATTGCATTAATTTTATTAAGTGATATTATTTTTGGAATGATTATGAAAGCACATCCACAATTTAACTTGCTAGCTATTGGATTTCCTGTAAAAATTGCTATTGCCTTTGCGGTGCTTATTGTGATTGTGCCGGCGATTATGCTACATTTTAAAAGGGAGTTTTTAAGCGCATTTGATGCGCTAACAATTCTCTTTCAAAATAGTTTTTAGGGTCTATTTTAAGATAATTTTCCCCTTTTTTGTTTCGATTCTGCCTTGTGTCTTTAGCTCTCTAATCGTGCGCGAAAGAGATTCTGGGCTTGTGCTAAGATGTTTTGCGATTTTGCGTTGGGTGAGTGTATTTAGATTTTGTTCATTATCTTGTAAAAAAGACATTAATTTTTCTTTTAAGTTTAGATGAGATTGCGCAATAGAAGCTTCTAGGATTTTGATTTTTTGACAAAGTGAAGCGATGAGCTGTTGAGAAAAGATTGGATTTTTGGCGCATTGTCTTTGAAAAGTTTCAAGATCTATTTCTAAAACTTCGCAATTTTTAATGCAAATTGCACTTGCAGGAAATGGCTGTTCTAAAAAACTTGGCATTTCTGCTAGAAAATTTGGCGCACTGATGTAATGGAGCGTTTTTTCTCTAGGGGCTATATCTTTAGCGGGTTGCGTTGTTTTATAGATTCTAACTTTTCCACTTAATAAAACAAAAAGTTTTTTTGGGATTTCTCCTTCAAAAAATAGGATTTCATCTTTGTTGAAAAATCGTTTATAGCCTATATTATAAAGTAGTTTAAAATACTCTTCCATTTTTTCTCCTTTTGTTTGAGCCTATTTTATCTAAAAACTTAACTATTATCAACTTTTAAACATAATGTTTTAGATAATATTGCAAAAATTTATAAAAAAGCCACCAATGGAGTTTTTATTAAGGAGATAGAATGCAAAAATTTGATGTGATTTGTAAAGAAGCTATTGATATTTTAATGAATATTTTTTATGCAAAAATTCGCACCGATAAGAACGGTGTAGGAGAGATTTTTAATAGTGTCATTGGCAGAAATGATGAAGCGTGGGAGATACATAAGCGTAAGATTGCTAATTTTTGGCAAGGAATGTTGCTAGGAGAAGGCGATTATTCTGGTGTGCCTTTAAAAGCGCATTTGGACTTGCCACCATTTCCTAGAGAATATTTTGAAATATGGCTAGAATTATTTGATGAGAGTTTAAAAGAAGTTTTTTGTGAAAGCGTTGCAAAACAAATTTTAGAGCGTGCGCAAATGATAGCGCAACGCTTTAAATTTATGCTTTATGAAAACAAACACTAAAGGCGTGGGAGCCAAAAGGGGATATTGTTTTGCTCTTGTAAAACGCTTGTAGCATCTCCGTGTCCGGGTAAAACAAGCATATTCTCTTGTAGGGTTAAAAACTTCTCCAAACTTGCTTTCATTACTATGTGTGATGAATAAGGAAAATCGCTTCTCCCAATGGAACGATTAAAAACAAAATCTCCACTAAACATTACCTTATTGCCACTAGAAAGATGTTGTAAATCTGCATTAGAGAATGTGGAATCTTTTTTGTGATCTTTGTGGTAAATGATAATAACGCTACAACCGGGTGTATGTCCGGGATAACAGATAAAAGTGATGATAAAATCCCCATAATTAAAAATATTTTTACGCTCTAAATTTTCTGTATTGGAGGTTTTTTCACAAATTTTATCAAAATCTTTTGCGCCAACTAAAAGTGTTGGAATAGAGTTTGGTAGCCCTGTGCTAAAGCAATCATTTGCTAGCATAAAGGCATCTTCATAAGGGCAAAGTAAAGGAATATGTGGAAAAAATTCTAAAAGCTCTGCATTGCTCCATACATGGTCAAAATGTCCGTGCGTGTTTAAAATCGCAAGAGGAGTGGAATGTGTGCTTTGAAGTGTGTCAATCACCCACGAGCTTGCTCCAATGCCCGGATCAATAATTAAAGCTTCTTGTGTAGCTTTATTGATGGCTAAATAACAATTTGTTTGGTATTCTCCAAAAGGCTTACATAGAACATAAAAAAAATCATTATTAAAAACTTGCATAATAATCCCTTTTAAAAAACTTTGCAAATCTTAACGCAAAATTGCTAAAATAACACAAAAAAGGCAAAATATGGAATTTGTAGCGCAACGCTTTTATTTGGCAAATCCAGACTTTAGGAGTCCCTTTAGTAGAGACAGAGATAGAATTATTCATAGTTCGTATTTTAGGCGTTTAGAGTATAAAACACAAGTGTTTTTAAATCATAGTGGAGATTATTTTCGCACGCGTTTAACACACTCTTTAGAAGTGAGTCAGATTGCACGCACCTTAGCTACACATTTAGGATTAAATGCAGAATTAGCAGAAGCCATTGCTCTAGCGCACGACTTGGGGCACACGCCCTTTGGACACGCTGGGGGCGATGAATTAGATAGAATTATGCGTAAATATGGGTATAGCAATGGATTTGAGCATAATTTTCAATCGTTTCGTGTGGTTACAAAACTAGAGAAGCGTTATAAAGATTTTGATGGATTAAATCTTACATTTGCGACATTAGAAGGAATTTTAAAGCATTCTTATCCTTATGAAAAGCCCTTTTTAAATGCAAAGATTAAAGAAGTTTTTAGGCTAGAATTTCATCCAAGTTTAGAAGCAATTCTTGTAGATTTATCTGATGAAATTGCGTATCTTAGTCACGATATTGATGATGGGATTAAATATGGATTGATTACTTTTGAAACATTAAAGGATAGCTGCCTTGTTAATCAAGCAATAGAATATGTAAAACAACAAGAGAAAATCACACAAAAGGAATCTATTTTTAGACATCGTTTTACTTCGCGTTTGATTACTGTGCTTGTTTATGATATTTTAGATAATACTACTAGTTTTAACCAAGAAAGTCCTAAATGTTTTGAGTATCTAGCAGAAACTTCTTTGCCTATTGCGCATACAAAAGAAATGAATAAAGAGATTAAAATCTTAAAAAAGATTTTGTTTAAAACACTCTATCGCCACGAAGAAATTGCTAGAAAAATGTTTATGGGAAAACGCTGTGTGCATAAGCTTTATGAATGTTTTAACGATGACACTAGCTTGCTCCCAAAAGATTTACAAGAACGCATTGCTAGTGGAGAAAAAACACATCGTGTGTGTGCAGATTATATTGCATCTATGACAGATAGATATGCAATCTCTTTGTATAAAGAGCTTGGATTTTAAGGGAATTAGTGAATTCCCTATAATTATTTAATATATTGCTTTTTGGTGAGTTCTAATGGAAAGCTTTGGATTTTCGTAATTGCTAAAAAGGTATTAAATGGAATCTTAAGCGTAATCACTCCATAGGAATAAGGCATAATTTCATAAGGCTGATAAAGAAATAAAACTTCTCCATAATCTAATAAAATAGAATTGGAGACATTGAAATCTTCATATTTTATTAGTGGTTCGCTATGCATTTCTTGTGTGAATTTTTGATATTCTTTCCATAGAAAATCTTTGAGTGGTTTGTTGTATGGAGTTAGAATATCGGCTAATGGAATGATATTTCCATCTTTTGATATTGTAATTCCAATTCTTGTGTGATTACCATGTGCTCCGCCCGTGTATATGTAAGTGTAAGTATTAAAACTTAGAAATTCTTCATCAAAGTAATATAAAAAATCGCTACTTTGTTTTTCAAAAGCACTAGAAGAAAGAATTGTGTCAATAGTTTCTGCATTCTTTAGCAATGATTTTTTTGCCATTTCATTAATCTCTGAAATTCCATTTTTACAATTGAATTTTACACCATACATTTTTTCTAATATCTTTTGTATGGTTGGATCTTTAGAACATTGAAATTTTGTTGTAATAGTTGCGCTATTGTTGGATTTTACTGTATGAGTTAAGTTAGCAATTTGTTCTTGTGTTTTAAAGGATTGTTCAAGTTTCAAATTTAAATGTTGAAATTTACCATTTTTTAGGATTCCAATAATTTCTCCATTTTTAACTTTTAAGGATGCATTTTTACATTTCAATTCACCATTTTTTAGAGGTTGTGTGATTCCATCTTTTTTATTTTCACATCTTCCAAAGTCAAATGAACCTGCATATAAAATACCTTCATTATTTTTTGATACAAACAATTTTTGTTTTTCATTTTCCATTTTGTATGTGTTGTAGGTAAAATCAATAGGTTTTGCATAAGAGCAAATGCCAAATATTAATGCGGTCGTTATAATTTTTTTTACGAGAGTTTTTTCTGCCATTTTTTATTCCTTTCTTTAAAAATAGACGAAGAATTTTACTATGATTTTATAAGCTTATTTCTTGTATGCATAATATAAAAATGCTCCCATGCCAATGATAAAAACAAATGTTAGAAATACAATTAAAACAATGTCTAAAATCCCCATTATGCTTCCTTTTTTGTCATAGTGCGTTCTCTTAGTTGTCCGCAAGCTGCGCTGATGTCTAAGCCTTTTGATTCTCTAATAGTGCATAAAAGCCCTTTTTTTAGTAAAAATTCTCTAAAGGATTCCATCTTTTCTGTGCTTGGTCTTTTGTAAATGCTGCCTTCGTGGGGATTAAAATAAATCAAATTAACCTTAGCTTTTAGTTTATTAAGCAATGCTACAAGTTTTTTCGCGCTATCTAAGCCATCATTTAAGCCGTCAATAACTAGATATTCAAACATTACTCTTTTGCGACTATCAATAGGGAATTGTGCCACCTCATCAATGATTGCTTGGATATTATAAGCCTTATTGATAGGCATAAGCTCTGTTCTTAGTTGATCATCAACAGCGTGTAAAGAGATTGCAAGTTGCACGCCAAGATTGAGCGCACCTAGTTTTTTTATTTTTGGTGCGATTCCACTTGTAGAAATTGTTTGACGGCGTGTAGAAATGCTCAATCCATCAAGTTCAGCAAGAATTTGAATTGCGCTTGCAACATTGTCTAAATTATCTAATGGTTCTCCCATCCCCATATATACAATATTAATAGCCTTATTGTGTGGAATATTTTGTGCTTTTTTAATGGCTAGGACTTGATAAACAATTTCTCCTGCGCTAAGATTGCGCACAAACCCGCCTTTGGCTGTTAAGCAAAAGCTACAACCCACTTTACAACCTACTTGAGAAGATAGACAAAGAGTAAATTTATCCTCTTTCATTTTTAAAAACACTGCTTCATAAGTTAGATTGTCTTGCGTTTGAAGTAGATATTTTACACTCCCATCAAGACTTTTTTCTTCTTTGCAAATCTTTGCGCTTGTGGTGGTAAAAGTTTCGCTTAGATAAGATTTAAGATGATTTGGAAGATTGTCCATTTTTTCAAACTCTTCTACATAACGGACATAAAGCCAATGGTAAATTTGCTTGGCACGAAACTTTTGAAAGCCTGCATTTTCTAGGATTGCTCCAAGCTCTTTTAGAGAATAGTTAAAAATATTTTCTTGCATTTATGTGCCTAATGTGGAATCTAATTTGTTTTTGATATAGGATTCTAACTTTTGCATTGCTTCTTTGTGATTGGCAAAAAATTCTTTTTGTGCATCTTTATGAATATGATTTGTGCTGCAAAAGATTCCAATAGCAGGTAATTCAAAAGTTTGTGCAACCTGCAACACGCTAAAAAACTCCATATTTTCATAGGAGATTCCAAGTTTTACCATTTTTTCTGCAAGGCTGGAATCTGTGCTAATATAGTTGCTAGAATTAACAACTTTTTGCATTGTTTCACGTGAAACATTGGTTAAAAAATTGTCTAAAGGCGTGTAGGATTGCCCTTGTAAAAAAGAGAGTTCAATATTACAAGCACTAGTTGTTTCAAAAACTTCTAGCAAGGGTTGTGTGACATCATAGTTTCCGCAAGTGCCAACAAAAACGATTTCATTAGGTTTATCATATAGGATTGAGCGCGTTAAAGAAATAGCAGATTCTACTAATCCTACACCTATGCTTTTTGCAAAAGCAAAGTTTTCAATTCTTCCTGCACAATAAATCATTGTTGCACTTCCTTGTAATATAAATACGATTCATTTTTCTTAATGGTTTTTTGTTCTGGAATTTGTAAAACTTGATAGAATTTTGATTTTTCTAAAAAGGCAATTTCTATAATATCTCCAACTTTAACATCGCGACTTGCCTTTACGCTTGTGCCCGCAATTTTCACAACACCATTTTCAATCATATCTTGCGCAATTGCGCGCCTTTTTACGATATTGACTGCATTTAAAAATTTATCTACTCTCATTTTTGTCCTTATTCTTTGTGGCATTCTAGCTAAAATAATATTAATTTGTCTAAGGGTATAATGCGCTTGATATTTACACAGGAGATTTACAATGCAAAAAAACTTTAAAAAAGTTGTACTAGCATATAGTGGCGGATTGGACACGAGCGTGATTTTAAAATGGCTTGGTGATACTTATGGTTGTGAGGTGGTAACTTTTACTGCTGATATTGGACAAGGAGAAGAAGTAGAGCCTGCAAGAGCAAAGGCGCAAAAGCTTGGTATCAAGCCTGAAAATATTTTTATTGAGGATTTAAGAGAAGAATTTATCCGTGATTTCGTGTTCCCTATGTTTAGGGCAAATACAATTTATGAGGGAGAATATTTACTTGGGACAAGTATCGCGCGTCCATTAATTGCAAAACGCTTGGTGGAGATTGCTAAACAGGTAGGAGCAGATGCAATCTCACACGGAGCAACAGGCAAAGGAAACGATCAAGTGCGTTTTGAAATTGGAGCTTATGCGTTAAATCCAGATATTAAAGTGATTGCTCCTTGGAGAGAGTGGGATTTAAACAGCCGTGAAAAATTGCTTGCCTATGCTGAAAATGCTGGAATCCCTATTGAGAAAAAGGCAAATAAATCACCTTATTCAATGGATGCGAACCTTTTGCATATTAGTTATGAAGGACAGATTTTAGAAGATCCTAGTGTTGCCCCAGAAGAAGATATGTGGCGTTGGAGTGTTTCTCCCAAAAACGCCCCAGATACACCAACGATTCTTACAATTGAGTTTAAAAATGGAGATGGAATCGCAATTAATGGAGAAAAATTAAGTCCTGCAAACTTTTGGGAGAAGCTTAATAAATTAGCGGGAGAAAATGGAATTGGACGCTTAGATTTAGTTGAAAATCGTTATGTAGGAATGAAATCGCGCGGTTGTTATGAGACTCCGGGTGGAACAATTTATCTTAAAGCACATCGCGCCATAGAATCTTTATGTCTTGATAGAGAAGAAGCACACTTAAAAGATGAGATTATGCCAAAATATGCAAGTTTGATTTATAATGGGTATTGGTTTAGTCCAGAGAGAGAAGCCTTGCAAGCATTAATTGATAAAACACAAGAAAAAGTTGAAGGAATCGTGCGTTTAGAGCTTTACAAGGGCAATGTTACAATTCTTGGTAGAGAATCTAAAAACTCACTTTTTAATGCAGCATATAGCACCTTTGAAGAAGATTCTGTATATAATCAAAAAGACGCCGAGGGCTTTATCAAGCTAAATGCGTTAAGATTTATCATTGCAGGAAAAACACGCAAATAATGTAGGTTGTTACTTAACGCGTTTAGGCTTTGTAGATATGCAAAAAGAAATAGGCATATCTACTTAGAAGCTACCTTGAATGAATACTTGTATATCTCTACTGGCTTCTTTCATCTAAGCATACTATCAAACTCTATGGAGCGATTTGTTGTCATTCTAAGATAACGCATAAATAAGCTCATTCACACGCATTTTTAAAAATTTTAACCTTGCACTACTTGCAGCAATGCTATGTGTCGTGCCACCGCTATTTATATCATAGATATGTGCGTGGTGTTTTTGTATGTATGCCTCATAGCTATCGCGGAGCTTGAGCCACACTCTTTGCTCTTCTAGCAGTGTGTCTTGCCCCAAATTTGGCTCGTGGGAGAAAGCCCCTGTTTGCGTGGTTTTGCTTTTCTTTTTGACTTTAGCGTGGTAGAGTTTGTAGTATTTGTTTAAAAACCTATCATACTCATCATAGCCATAATTTAGTGCGAGTAGAATGCTTTGTGTTGAGCCATCGCCTAAGGTTTGCACCAAACAATCAATCCGCGCCACTTCAAGCTTATAGATTTGCTCTATCGCTTAAATCCTTGAAGTTATCCTTAAAATTTTTCTCATCACATTGCTCTTTGATACACTCTTGCATATCTTTACTCACATTGTTTTTCTTAAAAAACTTGTGCAAACTCCCACTATCAGCAAACGCCACATTTGCAAATGCCATAAATGCTAGAGCTATTAGAATCTTAGCCCTTATTATAAGCCTTAATAGTCTTGCAAAAATACGCATAAATTACTTGTTTTGTAGATATAAAAAATTCTATCACGCAGAATAACATAGGATTCTTTATCAACTTTGTGTTATCTATCTAATCTCACTTCCTTACGCTTGATTTTCTTTTCTCTGCTTTGTGCGTTAGCCTGAAGCTCGGAGTGTTGGTTTTTTATCTCAAGTGGCCAGTCTGCTCCTTGTTCCCCAACATTCCATTCTGGATGTTCGTTTTCAATACTTAGATAATCTTCCACGCAACACTGCTCTATAAATTTATAAGAAATAGATACATTTTTAACTTTTTTCAGCCCAAATAAACCTTTCACTTCTTTTTCAAAATTCTCTTGGTATATCATATAAAATTCAATCTTTTTACCCTGCAAAATCGTGTGATAGAGAAAATACCACACACCAAAACTTCTTACAGCTGGTCGCCCTTTTACTCCACCATCTCTATAAATCTCTAAAGTGCTTTTGATTCCGCCTGCTGCCCCACTTCCACCGATTTTTTTAATTTCTCCATCTACTACGATGAGATACACTCTAGCAACATTCTCACTTAGAATCTTTTGTGGCAGTGCCTTGCCATTTTCATTTTTTAAATCTTTTAAATAATTAAAATTAAGTTTTGTACTTCCATCCACAAATTCCACATCAGCGATTTTAAATGCAGTTTTGACTTGCTCTATTCTCATTTTCACTCCTTTATAATCAAAAGCTCGTGGCTTTGCTTTGTATTGTCCGTATCACCTCTTTCGATACGATTTTTACCTATTCTTGTTTCACCTTGTCCCATTGTGTATTGCCATTTTGGCTCTAAAATTTTAAAATCCTTATAGACTTCTCGCACAAATTCACAATCATTATAGCTTAAGATAAATTTGCCCTTATGATTTTTAAGACATTCGCTCAAAAGCTCGTGATTAAAGTTATTGTGATGAATAGGGAAATTTCGCATAGGATAAATTCCTTTAAACATTTTAGAATCTCCTTCCAAAAAATACGGCGGGTCGCAATAGAAAAAATCGTTAGGATACATTTCAAACACTGCTTCAAAACTCGCCATTTCTACTTTAAGATTCTGCGTTTTAAAATCTCTAATTTTCTCTAAGGCTTTTAAATAGCGATTTTTATCTTCATAGATTTTACTCATCCAGCCCAAAAATCAAGGTCCATAGCTTAGATAAAATTAAAATAATAATCCCTTGCAAGAGTTAAAGAATCTAGCTCTATCTTAGGTTTATTCTTAGCATTTTTATGCCTTTCATTCCAAAATAAACTTAACTCTTTTTTGATTGTTGCATAATTTTATTTTGTAGGTTCAAGCTTTAAAAGCTCCTTATAAAGTGCGTGAGAATCCTTGCATAAAACCTGCCAAAAATTCACTAAAATATCAAATATATCAAAAGCTAAAACTTCAATATCAAGCTCTAAAGCCACTGCTACTTCCACACTCCCACCACCAATAAATGGGCTGATAAACCTTTTTGTGTTGCTAGGGATTTGCTCTAAGATTAAGCCAACCGCTAAAGATTTACCGCCACCATAACGCAAAGGGCTTTTTGTGTAGCGTTTGTAAGTAAGATTTTTGCCCTTGAGATGATGTAGAAAAGAGGTTTTTCTGTCTATATGATGTTGAAATAATCTTGTTTGATAAAAATCCACATCAAGTGCTGCGCAAATATCTCTTTGCAAGTTTTGATTATTTGCAATTTCGTTTTGTAAGTCTTTTTCTTTTGCGAAAGTCATTTTATACTCTTATTTTGACGGTTTTGGTAACTCTTTTTTGAGATTAAACCCACTATTATAGCAAACTTATAGAATCATTTTTTATCATTATGCAAACAAAATCACACAATCCCCTTACTCAAATACCTGCTTAAATCATCGGCAAAAAGCATTAAGATATAAACTTCTCATAGCTATCAAGTGGCATAATATCTATGCTAAAGTGCAATCGTGCAGAATGTGATTGTGAATGCTTTGTGATAATCACACTATCAAAGCCAAGCTCTAGCATTTTTTCATACCTTGCAAGCTCTCCTTCTTTATAACGCAAGGCAGTTTGCAAAAGCCATTTTGCTAAATCTGTGTTTGGATTACTCATCAGTGCTTTTGCGTTATCTTGGCAAAGCTTTGCTTGTAAGTTTTCTTTATTTGGCGTTGTTAGGGTAAATACTTCATCTCGTGGTGGGAAAAGATAGTTTCAAATGATACTCTTTAAGTTCTTTTTGTTTTAATATTCTCTCTGTAAATAATAAATTGTTAATTGGATTATTAAAGCTTTTAAATTGTGGTATATTATCTAAATTTACAACAATTACTAACAAATAAAAATCTTTAAATTCTCGTGCTTTATAATATTCATTTTGAGTAAGTCTAATGCTCCCATTGTGTCCCCTTAAACCTTTAATTTCACATAAATAGTCATTTTTTGCTTGAATAAAAAAATCATATCCATCTCCATATATTCTAGCATCTATACATTGCCCATTCTTAAGACATTCAATTTGATGATAGTTATGTAAGAAAAACATTTCAGCTTCTAACCCCGTGCTTTGCATTTTTTTAAATTTACTTTCTAAAATAGGATTAGGTTTATAGCTTAAATCAATACTATATTCTTTACTTAATATAAGTTTTATTACATTGGCAAATCCCTTTACATCTTCATTGCCAAATAAAGAATCTATAAAATATTTTCTATGAATGTAGGCATTGCCCTTTTGCCACCACCCTTTACGATGATTGGGAAAAAAATGGTCAAACAAATCCATTCTATTTTTTACAACACTTGCTGTTTTAACAATACCTAGATTCATAAAAAGATTAAAAAATTCTGTTTTTGTATTGCAATTAAATTCTTTTATAAACTCATTGTCAAATTTTGCTAAACCATAGCCTAAAAGATTTAAAAGTTTATAGTTTTGGTGTTTTTGACTCATAGCAATCCTTGCCTTTTATAATTTTTTGCGTTTTATTATAACTCAAATTTATTTATTGCCCATATTTTCGGTTAGCGTTGGGCAAAGCTTACTTTTATTCTCTCGTATATAAATACGCCTTAGCTGATAAATACTATCTTGTTTTATTACTTCTTTTTCTAGCCACGCATAATATTTACTCTTTGGCGTGTAGTAAAAACTATCATCTTGTTTTGTGTAGTCTATACAATTATGTATGGTTTTTGTAAGTTTTATAGGGCTTGGGAAGCTAAAATCTGCGTGATTTTTCACTTTATCTTTATGAAAAGCTATGATAAAAATTCTTTCTCTATTTTGTGGAATATTTGCGTGTGTAGCGGTGTTTAGTATGGAATCATATACGATATAGTCCATAGATTCTAAAGTGTTTTTAATCACTGCAAAAGTCTTGCCTTTGTCGTGGTTTTTTAGATTTTTGACATTTTCTAAAAACAGCACTTTGGGCTTGTGTATTTGAGCAATTTTTGCAATTTCAAAAAAGAGTGTCCCTCGCGTGTCTTCAAAGCCCTTTTGGAAGCCCGCTATACTAAAGGCTTGGCAAGGAAAACCAGCACATAAAATATCAAAATCTTTGGGGATACAAGCTTGTATAGAATTTTGTGTAATATCGCCATAAAGCGGTGTTTTTGGGAAGTTTTGCGTATAGGTTATTTGTGCGTTAGAATCTATCTCACTTGCAAATACGCATTTTGTGGCATTTTACCCCCCCCCCCCCCCCGTAGTTGCTAATGCCAAGTGGAATCCACCCACTCCAGCAAATAAATCAATAAAGCTAAATTGCATTGTGCCACCTTACAAAAATATTATGCAATTATATAAAATCATTTTAGATTTCAAACTCATTTTTGCTCATTTTGAAATCATTAAGAATTAGCGGATTGCGCGCATTGCATTAAGCAAGGCTAAGAGTGCCACACCCACATCTCCAAAAAGTGCAATCCATAAATTTGCGATTCCAAATACGCCAAATATCATAATTGCCACCTTTGCTCCTAAAGCAAAGATAATGTTTTGCCACAAAATTAAGCGTGTTTTTTTTGCAAGCTTTAGAATAAATGGAATCTTTTTTAAGTCATTGTGCATAATCACAATATCTGCACCTTCTAATGCAACATCACTGCCATTTCCCATAGCGATTCCAATATCACTTAGTGCTAAAGAAGGCGCGTCATTAATCCCATCACCTACAAAAATAACCTTTTTATTTGTATTTTTGCTGCTTGTTAGAATTTCTTTTAAATGTTTCACTTTATCTGCTGGCAATAAAGGAGCAAAATAATTTGCGATTCCAACTTCTTGTGCCACAGCTTGTGTAACTAAATTTCTATCCCCGCTTAAGATAAATAATTCAAACCCTTTTAGGTCCTCTACAACTTCTTTGGCTTCAGTTTTGATAAGATCTTCAAAATCAAAAGAAGCGATAACTTCTTTTTCTAATCCTAAGAAAATCTCACATTTTGCATTTTTGGATTCCATAATCTGCTGTTCTGTTATTTCTGCAATAAAGCGCGCATTACCCAATGCCAAATTTTTATTTTCATACTTTGCTAAGATTCCGCCTCCGGCATATTCTTTAATGGAGTCTAAAAGGATTGCTTGATCTAAATTGCACTTAGCGTTTAAAATCGCCTTTGCAATAGGATGATTAGAATGCGATTCTAACGCTTTTGCAAGATTTAGAGCATAATCTTTTGTATAATGTTTTTTTGTGTGTATTTCTTTAAGCATTAATGCGCCTTTTGTGAGAGTTCCTGTTTTATCAAATACAATAGAACCCACAGAATTTAACGCTTCTAAGTAGCTTGAGCCTTTGATTAAAACCCCTTCTTTTGATGCTCTGCCAAGTGCTGCAAAAAGCGTTAAAGGTATGGAGATAACAAGCGCACAAGGACAAGAAACCACTAAAAAAATGATTCCGCGATACAGCCAAGTTTGCAGTTCTTGCATAAAGTCTCCGCCTAAAACCCAAAAATAAAGTGGCGGGAGTAGTGCCACCAAAAAGGCTAGTAGCGTAACAATAGGCGTGTAATAACGCGCAAATTTTGTGATAAATTCTTCACTTTTGCTTTTTTGCGCGTTGCCTTCTTCAATAAGTTTTAAAACCTTGCTAAATGTAGAATCCGCATAATTTTGTGTTGCTTGAATCTGTAAAACTCCACTAAGATTAATCCCGCCTGATAGCACCTTATCTCCAACGCAAACACTTTGTGGAATAGATTCTCCATTTAGTGCAGAATTATCTATGCTTCCATCTCCCTTTACTACCACACCATCAGCTAAAATTCTTTCTCCTGCAAAAACAATTAAAATATCATCTTTTTTAACACTCTGTGGAGAAATTTGCACTTGCGTATCGCCTTGTAAAATTCTTGCATTTTCTACCTTTAAATCCCCAAGAGATCGGATTTGCTTTTTGGATTTTTCTACAACTAAATTTTCTAAAAACTCTCCTACACGATAAAAGAGCAAAATCGCAACAGCTTCAGCACCTTCTCCAATATAAAATGCGCCCAAACTTGCAATAACCATTAGGCTATTTTCATTGAAGTATTCGCGTCTTAAAGCCCCTAAAAATGCTTTTTTTAAGATTCTATACCCTAGAGCAAAATAACTTACAACAAATAGCAAAACTTGCAAAAGTTTTGGCAAATCAAACAGCTCAAACTCTCCAGCAAGTGCAATTAGAAATCCAAAAATCGCTCCACCAAACAAAATATTTTCAAAATTTTTGTTTGTAGATTTTACACTGCAAGAACCACTACAACAACATTCCATATCTTTTCCTTACATCTCTTTAATATGTTCTAGACCTTGATTTAGGATCTTTTCAATATGATCGTCATCAAGACTGTAAAACACTTCTTTTCCGATTTTTTGATAACGCACAAGGCGTGCTTGACGCAGAATTCTAAGTTGATGAGAGATGGCACTAGGAGAGAGTTGCAAAAGATGAGAAATTTCATTGACACATAGCTTTTCTTCGCGCAAAATAGATAGGATTCTAATCCGTGATGAATCTCCAAAAATCTTAAAAAACTCTGCTAAATCATACAGCAATTCTTCTTTGGGGAGATTGTTTGCAATCTTATTTAGAGCTTCTTTTCTGGTTGAATCAAGTTCTGGCATTGCATATCCTTTTAAAGTTGGAATCCAAAATTAACTCTTAATATATGAGCATTTGTTCATATATGATAATTTTAAATTTCTTAAAAACAAATAAAGATTATCAACTTTAGATTTAAGTGTCTTTGTTGATTTTGCAAATATCTTTACTTTTTATTTATCAAAACTAGATAGAATTTTAAAAATTTTTAAAGGATTGAGATGAAAACTCTTGCGATTATTGGACTTGGATATGTTGGGCTTCCTTTGGCGGTGGAATTTGGTAAAACTTATAAGGTAATAGGGTTTGATATTTATCAAAAGCGCATTGATGAACTGAAAAGCGGCTATGATCGCACGCTAGAAGTCGATGAAAATGAGCTAAAAGAAGCAAAACATTTGCAATTTACTACAAATTTAGATGATTTAAAAGAAGCGCAAATTTATATTGTAACTGTGCCAACGCCTATTGATAATTACAATAAACCAGACTTAACGCCTCTTAAAAAGGCATCACAGAGTGTAGGAAAAGTTTTAAGCAAAGGCGATATTGTAATTTATGAAAGCACGGTTTATCCGGGCTGCACAGAAGAAGATTGTGTGCCAATTTTAGAGCGTGAGAGCGGATTAAAGTTTAATGTGGATTTCTTTTGTGGTTATTCGCCAGAACGCATTAATCCGGGTGATAAACAACACCGCTTGCCTAATATTAAAAAAGTAACTAGTGGTTCAACTCCAGCTATTGCCGATGAGGTTGATGCGTTATATTCTAGTATTATCACTGCTGGCACACACAAAGCGTCGAGTATTAAGGTTGCAGAAGCGGCAAAAGTCATTGAAAATTCTCAGCGCGATATTAACATTGCCTTCGTTAATGAGCTTGCGTTAATTTTTGATAGACTTGGTATTGATACACTTGATGTTTTAGAGGCTGCAGGGAGCAAATGGAATTTCTTGCCTTTCCGTCCGGGACTTGTTGGTGGGCATTGTATTAGTGTAGATCCTTATTATCTTACACATAAGGCAGAATCGTTAGGTTATCATTCTCAAGTCATCTTAGCAGGACGTCATATTAATGATAATATGGGAATTGTTGTTGCAAATAAAGTGATTAAATTAATGGTAAAAAACTCTCATCAAATCGTTAATGGAAAAGTTGCGATTTTGGGTGTAACTTTCAAAGAAAACTGCCCAGATATTCGTAACTCTCGCGTTGTAGATATTGTTAAAGAGCTCAAAGATTTTGAATGTCAAGTTGATGTGTATGATCCTTGGGCAAGTGCTGAAGAAGTCAAACACGAATATGGATTAACTTTAAGTGATTTTAGTAAATTTGCACTTGAAGATTATCAAGCCGTGATTTTAGCTGTGGCACACGATAAATTCAAAACGCTAGATTTTAGCAATCGCGGAAAAGTTGTTGTGTATGACTTGAAAGGGATTTTGCCAAAAGATCAAGTAAGCGCAAGGCTATAAGCCTTGTTCTTAAACTTTTGTTTGAAAAACTAAGCTAGAATCTGACTGAGTCTGCTCTACAAATTCTTCTATGGTCTGTTTAAATGTTTGTTGATTGTTGCCGCATCTTTGCTTTTTAGTTACTCCACTTCCCCTGCAAAATATTTTTTTAATACAGCTTTTTCTTGAGGTGTTAGGGATTCTATATCTCCGCTTTGTTTAATTTTACAAGTAGTTCCATTGCTTTTTCTTGTGCCTCTTTTTTGCTTTTTTTGGTGTTAAATTCTTTAATTTTGATTTAAAGTCCTTTGTGGATTTGTCTTGCATTTGATTTTGTGGTATAATCTTTTCGTTGGCGGATTTGCGAAAATTGAGGTCGTTAAATACGGGATGATAGGGATGACCACGCCTATCCTCTTCCGCCTTTCTTTCATTGCGTTCGGTTTGACTATGAGTTGTTGCCAATCTATGAATTTTTTCATTGTCAAATTCGTATTTTCTACTTCCATAGGCTAAAATATTTCCATCATTTGCTTTAACTCTCCAAGTATAGCTTTGATTTTGTGGTATAATACTCATAGCAGGATTGTGAAAATTGCGGTCATTAAACTCTCGACGAAGCTGACCCCGTTCGTCCCTTCCTGTTTTTGAATGAGCCGTTAATAATCTATGTCCCTCCCCATAATCTCTTTCTCCATAATTAATTATATTTCCATCATCTGCTTTAACTTGCCAAGTATAACCTTGATATCTCTCATCATATTCTGCTTTTACACCCTTAGCCACTTTAGGAAAAGAGAGCATTTCTTTAGTGGTTACCATTCCTCTTAAATTTGGATTATCTAAATGCTTTTTAATTTCTTTATCCATAAAATCTTTATCTGCACTAATAAATTTATTAACATAATCATCTAAAGTTTTAGAAAGAATAGAATCTTCTTCTGCTTGATAGCTTTACACATTATAAACACTTAAACTTTCGCCAATCACTTCTTGTTGTTTGTCGCCAACTTTATAGGAATAGCCGTTTAAAATCATTGTGCGTTCTGTACCTGAAAATTTGCCATTTCTATTAATATCAGCTTTATTTGCTCCCATATTTTCCAAAAGTTCTTTGAGCCAGCCCCCAATATATGATTCTGCCTTACCACTTAAACGCAATGTTCCATCTTCTCTTTGATAAAAATTATTTGCATCAAACTTTTCTTGCAAGCGCGCAATATTGTCTTTTGTTGGCATTAGATTTATATGTTCTTCATTAATATTAAATTGCACAGCTCCATAATTATCTGCGTTGTTTTGCATAATGAGTTTTGCAGATTGCTTAATTTTGACATTGTTGTTTTTGTGTGTCTTCTTGCTCTTCATTTTTAAGTGCATCTTCGCTTTTGTGATTTGCAGCTAGATATACTTTAGTATGCACGATGTCGTTTTTATTGTTGATAAACATTGTATATCCTTTTAAGAGCTTAAGAAGTAATATTTTATAACCTTATACTGATTTTATTTAAAATGATAACTTCTTGTATTTTACAGAAAAACCTTGTTTCTTTTAGTAATGCTCACACATTTTGCATTTGTAAAGGTAGTTCCCAAAGGGGCAAAAAGATTCCAAGTGCAAGCCACAAAACAAGCACTCCAAGTACCAAAATCATTACGGGTTCAATCGCTCCTAAAAGTGCTTCTGAATGTGTTTGTAACTCTTCTTGGTAAAGCTCTAGCAAAACTTCAAGACTTTCTAAAAATCCTATTTCATTATGTGTTCCACTCAATAATTGCACCCCAAAGCCATCAAACATTACTCCAAGGGCGTCTTTTATTTCTATCCCTTGTGAAACTTTATGAAAAATTCCGCTTGCTTTATGTGTTAAGTAAGCATTGTGCAAGGATTTTATAGAGATTTCTAAAGTTTCTTGCAAGGGGACTTTAGAGCGATAGAGCCAAAAGAAGCTTAAAAGAAATTGCACTCTTTCAAAATCTCTTAACACTTGCCCTAAAAATGGAGTTTTTAAGAGCAGAAAATCTATACGCCATTTTAAGGATTCCACATTTTTATAAGTCCAAGAAAATATGGCACAAAATAAGACAAAAATCCCCAAACTCAAAACCCCATAATCTAGCACAACTTCACGCATAAAAAGTAGGCTTTGACTCACAAAAGGTAATTGTGTATCTACTCCACTAAATAGCACTTCAAATTGCGGTAGAACAAAGAGTGTAACTCCTAAAAACACACAAACCATTACACAAAAAACTACACTAGGATATAACATAACTTTTGTTAAGATTTTTTTGTTTTTTTGCGTATTTTTAAGGCGTAAAATCACAAGCTCCACAACTTCTAAAAGTAAATTTGATTTTTGCCCTACTAAAAGCATTGCGCAAATAAAATCTGAAAAGCCTGCTTCTTTGAAGCTTTGTGAAAGATTTTTCCCAGAATTTAGAGCAAAAAGTGCCTTTTGAAATCTGATTTTAAGACTTTTATTTTTGCAGTGATTTTGGAGATTTTCTAATAAAGTTTGCAAGGGCAAACGCGCCTTTAATCCAAGTTTAAATTCATAAAATGCACCCAATAAATCCTTGGTGTTAATATTTCTTTGTAGGTCTAAAAAGTTTGGTTTTTGCGTGATTGATAGAATTCTGGCACCTTTTAGGCTTTGTTCTAGTTTTTCTTGTGAGCTAAAAGCTTTTGTATAAATTTTTCCTTGATGTTTATATTTAACAATAAAGCGCATTTTTCACCACACGATACACTTCATATTCATCAGTAATCCCACGCGCAACTAGTTCTTTTGCTTTTTGTTCTAGTGTGAAGTTTGGCGTGGTGGATTTTAAAATTTCTAGCATTTTGGCTTTTTGGATTCCACCTTTTATAAAGCTTTCTAAATCCTTAGAGGCACACACTACCTCAACAATGGCAATTCTCCCAAAATATCCTGTGTAATTGCATTTTGCGCAGCCTTTTGGAGTCCAAACTTCTCGTGTTTTTTGTTTGCAATCACAAAGTTTTCTAAGGAGTCTTTGTGCTAGGATTCCACTTAATGCTTGTGTGATAAAATGCGCTTCTACACCCATATCTAGCAATCTTACAATAGAATCTAATGCGTCATTTGTGTGTAAAGTTGCAAACACTAAATGTCCCGTAAAAGCCGCTTGAATAGCAAGCTGTAAGCTCTCTTTGTCCCGCACTTCACCAAGACTTATTATATCTGGATCTTGCCGTAATACATTGCGTAACACATTGACAAATTCTACATCTTTGCTCATTGCTACTTGATTAATATGTTCTAAGCGATATTCTACTGGATCTTCAAGTGTGATGATTTTTAGATTCCGTTCTTTTAAGAGATTTAAGATTCCATACATTGTTGTGCTTTTTCCACTGCCTGTTGGACCTGTAATTAAAATAAGTCCAAAAGGAAGTGTAGCTAGACTTTTAATTTGTGCGAGCTCTACTTCTTCAAAACCTAAAGACTCTAGTGGCATTAGCGTCTTGTGTTTATCTAAAATTCTAAGCACAATGGATTCCCCTTGCACTAAAGGGAGAGTAGAAACGCGAAAATCAAAGGCATTTTGTGTATTGTTATCCTTTGTTAAGTTTAAACTAAAACGCCCATCTTGTGGGAGTTTGGATTCTGTTAAATTTAAATGTGCTAGAAGTTTTATGCTAGTGCTAAGTGGCGCAAATACCCAAGACTCTAAACAAAATTTTTCCACCAAAACCCCATCAATACGGAATCTAACACGCATATTTTGTAAATCTAATTCTAAATGCACATCACTTGCGCGCTCTAAAACTGCTCTTTGAAGGAGAAAATGCACGAATTCCTGCACACTAGATTTACCATCATTAAATTGCTCTTTAGAATCAATTTCTTCTTGGATTTGTTCTAGTAAATTTTGTAAGGTTTCTTTGATTTCTTCTTCTTGTAAATGTATGAGAAATTTGGATTCTGTAATTTCTGTAAATTCTAATTTAAAGGCTTTAAAAAGAGTTCTCAAAGTGTCTTTGTGAGGATTATTTGCCTTGAGTCCTATGTGTAAGACTTCTTCTTTTTTCTCTAAAATCACAGCTCCAAAATAACGCATTTGTGCGCAAGTTAGTTTCAAATTCTTTCTCCTTTACGCATTTGCTCTAGCAATCCTACAAGCTCTCCATTAGGGTTTTTAGCTAGGATTTTTTGCAAAATCAACATTGCTTCACTTTTGTTTCCCTCCAAATACAAAGCTTTAGTGAAAATCTCCCAGCTTTCGAGATTTTTAGGGTTTTGTTGATTGATTTTTAGTGCAAGCGTTTTAGCTTTTGCGTAATCTTTGTGAAGCATTGCAAGGCGTGCAAGTTGTAAATCGTCTTGTTTGGGCGTTTTTTGTGTGCTTGTGAGTAGGATTTTTGTTTTTGGTAGAGGAGCACTTGCAGCTTTTGGTTGCTCTGCTTTTTGTTGTTGGAGGCTTAAATATTCTATGGCAACATAGCCATCAGCAAGTTGCAAAAAGCCGTTTTCTATTCCAAAATACTCACACACTTGCGTTCCTTTAGGTAAGGCTTGCAGGATTTGTGCTTGTGTGTTTGGGTTTTTACGCACATTAAGCGCACTTGCTTGCACATACAAGCAAGGCTTTTCTTGTTTTTGCGGCGTGTTTTTGGATTCTAATTTTGTATCCCATACAAAAGATTCCATAACCAACACCAAAATTCCAAAACTCATACAAAATAAAGCAACACGCAACATTACTCATCTCCTATTAGTGTATATCCAAGCTTTGCTAAACTTAACTCTTCTTCTTCAACAATGCGTGGCGTGATGATAAAGACAATTTCTTCTGTGCTAATGGAATCTTGCGTGTAAGAAAAGAGTGGTTTAATGAGCGGGATATCTCCTAAAAGTGGAATCTTATTGTTTTCTTTAGCTGTATTTTGCGCAATAAGTCCCCCTAAAATTACTTTTTGATTGTTTTTAACTTTGACAATGGAGCTTAATTGATTTGTTGTAAGATTTGGTGGCGTATCAAACGCATTTGCGGCGATTTTTGTCTGCAAATCTTTAGTTTTTGTAATGGAGGGATTTACTTTGAGCATTATAGAGTCTTCAAAAATCAAAGGTGTAATATCTAGTAAAACCCCCGCAAAAATGCTCGGATATTCGTTGTTTGTATTTGTGAGTGTTGTTTGGGCGTTTGTATTTTGATAAATACTACTTTTTTTATAGCGCAAAATATCTCCAACACTAATCATTGCAGGTTGATTATTAAGTGTTAGAACTTTAGGGTTTGAGATAGAACGCACTTCTCCATAGCTTTTTAAAAACTCTATCACACGATTTAAGCTTAGTCCAGCAGAAAAAATATTTAATCCATATTGCACGCTACTTCCATTACTGCCACCAATGAGATTTAGCCCACTTGTATTTCCAATCTCTCCATTTCCTCCAAGTGTTGCGCCTTCTGTAAAAGGTGGGATTGTAAGATTTTGGAGATTGTATAAAGAATCCCAATTAATTCCCATTGTTTTTGTATCGCTATGGCGCACACTTAGAATTTGCACATCAATTAACACTTGTTTTTGTAATCTTTTATGGAGTTCTTTGATATAAGATTCCACTTTTGCAAGAGATTGCTTGTCGCCTTTTACGCTAATAAGTCCAGCTCCTTTATTGATAATCACGCGTTTATTATCTTTGTTTTCTCCAAGTAAAGCTAAAATTTCTTCTTCAATGTGTTCCCAAAAATTAAAGCCATCTTCGCTTTTGATTAAAATTCCAGATTGACTGACTTTATCGTTAGTATTTGTTGCGCTTTGACTCTCTTCATTGTTGATAGAAACTGCCGTGTTGCTGATTCCTTGCCGATTTGTGCTAAGGTAATTAATCTTAAAGGTTTTTGTCTTTTGAATGCTTAAGCGTAAAATATCTCCACTAAACTCATAGTGTAAATTTGCAGCACTAAAAAGTAATTCTAAGATAAAATCTAAATCCTTATCTTTAATATTAACCATTGATAACTTTTGATTTAAACGCGATTCTACTTCCGCTTCGTTCCACACCACGCTAAAATGACATAAGCTTGAAAACTCACTTAAAATCTCTTGCACGCTTATGGCATATTCTTGCATACTTAAATCAAATACGCGATTCTTACACGCAAAAAGTTCTCCACCAAACACACATAAAAAAACCACCAAAAATCGCTTCATTTTTCTTTGCCTTTTTCTTTAATAAATTTAGGTTTTTCTTTACAGAGTTTTTGTTGAGTTTTAGATTCCATATTTTCTAAAATTACGCAAGAGTCTTGTAAAGCCAAGAGCTTAAAGCTTTCATTTTCGTGCATAAAAGTTGTATGAAGAGAAACCCAGTTACCATTAAGATTTGCTTTAGTGTGCAAGATCCCAAAAAGTCGCAATGTTTTAAAGTCTGCAATACCATAATAAAAAGGATCACTAAAAAGCATTTGTGCCCACATAATTACTAAAAAAACACGCATTAATCTCCTTGGATCTGTAAAATTGCATAGAGTGTTAAATCCCTTGTATTAGGATTCGGATAAAGTTGCATTGCAAAAAAAGAGAGTTTAGGCTGTGCTTGTAAGGATTCCAAAAAATCAAGCATTGCATTGTATTTACCCTTTGCTTCTAGGGTAATCTGTCCTTTTTCTTGTGCAATTTCTACATTATAAAGCGCATTAACATCTGATAATTCTCTTAAAAAATATACGCCAAACTTCTCTAGTGCGAGTCTTTTTCTCTCTTCTTGTAGGGCAATTTTATATTCCATTTCTTCAATTTCTTTATGTGTTGCATCTGTGTCTTGGATATTTAGATTTTTTTGCGATGAAATTTCTTTTTGCAAGACAAGCAGCATACGATTTAACTCCACATTTTGTATATTTTCTTCCGCAATTTTAGCTTTAGCGCCTTCATAAAATAATCCTACCATAAGCCCAAATCCTATCAAAAAACACAGCATAAAAAGCAAGATTATTTCGCGTTTTGAGCGAATTTGCAAAAAAGATTCTATATGTAAAATTAAACCCCTCATCGTTTAATTACGCTCCACACAAATGCTCCATAAATCGCCATTTCTTCTACTTTCCCTAAAGATTCTTTTTCAATTGCTTCTAAAATTTTTAGTGCATTTTCTCCTAAAAGCAACAAAGAAAAACTCTTTTTTTCTAGTCCAAAATATGCGATTTTGACATTTAGCTTTTCTAAATAGGGATTTAATACAAAGATTAGTTGCGCAATTTGAAAATCCTCTTTTTCAAAGTCTTTTAAGGATTCTGCATTTGTTTTGTAGATTGTCTGTAAATTTTCTAACTTTTCTTGCAAATTGATGAGTGTATTTTGTGCTTGTGTGCGGTTTTTGCTGAGTGTTTCAAGCTCATTTTGTAGCGTGTGAATTTGTGCAGTTAGTCCTGCATTTTTTCTTTGATTTAGCAATCCAATAAAGGCTAAAATTATCCACAATACAGCACCCAAAGCAACTCCTGCTACTAAAAACTTACAAGCTACACCTAAATGTGTTTTTAAAAAAGGTTGAGATTTTTCTAGGGGATTAAAATTGCAAGATTCTAGCAATTCTATATTTTCTAAACTTTGTGTTATGTAGTGGATTGTGAATTTGGATTCTAGCTTTTTTAGTAGTTCTTTTTCGGTAAGCGTTGCACTTTCTACTTCCCATAACCAAAACATATTCAAGTTTAAATCCTTTAGCCTTTCAATAGTGTTTTCTAAAGATTCTAATGCGTAAAAATCCACAATATTTTGCTCATTGAATCCCACAAGAATCCAATTTAGATTCCAATCTTTTATTAAAACATAGCCATTTTGAATTTCACACAAAAAACAAGGATGTGTTAAATATTCTGTGGCGTCTTTGACATAATCTGCTAAAATCTCTTTATCTAGTAGCACGCAATGGTAAGCATTTGTGTGCTTGGATAACACAAAGCGCAAAAAATATTCTCTTTCTGTTGGCAGATTTAATACCATACAAATTTTTTCTTCCAAAAAATCGTGTAAGTTTTCACTATTTGCTTGATTTTGCATTTCATTTTTATCTAAAAATAATGTGTAAAAGATGATGCAATCACTTTTAAAACACTTCACAAACTATGATTCCCTAAAAAAATATTTTGATCTTGTAATTTAAACTTAACATAATTTTACTTTTTAATCACAAGTTTATATAATTTTTTTATGAAAGCATTTGCACTCTTAGAATTTTTAGTTTTTATCGCTGTTTTAGGTGTGGTTATTATGGGAATCTTAGGAAATTTCAAGCAAAACTACAAAAAAGATTTACAAAATCCACAAGATTTTTTCTATGAATATGTAACTTTATGTAACAAAATTAGCCAAGATTGTATTTTGGATTCCAAGATTATAACTCCAACCCCCTTTTTTGAAATTAATGCTACAAGAGCGCATTAATGAAACAAAAGAGAGCATTTACGCTTTTAGAAGTTTTACTTGCTGTGATTTTACTAGGAGTTTTTGGGATTTTTGGTTCAAAACTGCTTTTGGGAATTTATCAAAACTACAATCTGCAAAATCAAAACTTCCAAAAACAATTAGAAGCACAAAATGCACTTTTGCAAGTCAAACGCTTGCTTGAGAGTTCATATTTAGAGAGTTTGCAAATCCTGCCTAATGTGCCAATTTCCACAACATCAACAAATCTAATTGGAAAATCACTTATTTTTTATGAAAAGCTAGAGCAATTTGTGTTGCAAGAAGATTTTGCGATTCCGTGTTTTCATGGGGTTTTTGATCCAAAAAGTTTAAAGATTATAAATAGCACTTTGAGTTTAGAGTTTTTGAAGCTTTCTACAAATCCAAACACAACTTGTCCTTTTGGGCTACCAAAAACTGCTCTTTTAATTTCTGAAAATTTTATCTCTCCGCAAGATTTTTACAATCCGAATTTCCAAGGCAGAATTTTACATTTCAATACAGATTCTATCACTTTAGAGATTCCTAATGCGCTGAAGCAGCAACCACTCAATAAAATCTCTCCAAAACTTTATTTTTTAGATTCCCCTACGCGTTTGCATTTTGGAAATTCTCTTATTTTAGAGCAAAATAAAAATTACATCACGCTAGTTGAAAATCTAAGCCATTTTAGTTTAAAAACGCACTCTTTAGGGTTTTATGTGCGCCTTTGTTTGCAAAATGACTATTGTGCTAGCAGTGTAATTGTGGAGCTATGATGCGTAAAGGTCTTGTTTTGTTGCCTTTGATTTTATTTGTGATTTTAGGTGCATTTGTGTTGATTCTCTCCACAAAATTTGAACAAAAAAGTCTTGCATTAGAGACTTTAAATCCACGCATTGTATGGTTAGATCTTCATTTAGTAAGCGTGAAAGAAGCTCTAAAAACTCAATTAAAACATCAAACTTTAACATCTGTTAATTTTACAAAATTTACAATGCAAATTGGGGATTATCACTATATTGCAGTGCTTAAACAATTTAATCCAACACTTGTGCAGACGGCGGAATCCAAAACCATTGCATATTATTTTGTAGATGTTTTTGGGGTTTATAGAGATTCTAGCAAGGCAGTTTTGCAAGAATTTTCTACAAGGCGTAGTTTTGTTTTGCCTATTGTCTTACAACCTTAAAAGGTAGATTAAGCTATAATTTTGCAAGAAAATGGATTTAGTTAAGGGGGCAATTTGGCTTGGCTATTGATTCTTTTAGGTGGGATTGTAGAGATTTTTTGGGTGAGTGGGCTTAAATATTCTACAAGTTTTATGGGGTATTTTTTTACTATTGTTGGAATCTTAGTTTCTTTTACTTGTATGATTTTAGCAATTAAACGCGTGGAAGTTAGCATTGCTTATGCAGTATTTGTAGGGATTGGTGCAGCTGGAGTTGTGTTAAGTGAAATCTTTGTCTTTGGTGCTAGTGTTTCAATGTTGCAACTTATTTTAATTGCACTTTTATTAGTTGGCGTTGTTGGATTAAAGCTTGTTAGTAAAGAAAGTGATGCGCAAGATTCTAAAGCTATTGATGAGATTTCAGAAGTTTTAGGGATTGATGTGCTTGATGATCAAATTGAAGCAGGACGGAATCTAAAATGAGTTGGGCGTTTTTAATGCTTGCTGGATGTATGGAAGTGCTTGGTGTGATTATGATGAAGGTGTATGCAGTTACCTCTAAAAAGCTTTATCTTTTAGGTGTGGCGTTCTTTTTTATGCTAAGTCTTTTGAGCTTGTCTTTAGCCTTGCGTGAAATCCCTATGGGTATGGGATATGCGATATGGACAGGGATTGGCACAGCTGGTGGCGTGTTAGTTGGAATCTTTTTTTACAAAGAGTCGCGTAATGTTTGGAAACTCTTTTTTATTACGCTAATTGTGGCTTGTAGTGTGGGCTTAAAGCTTATTAGTTAAGAGCAAAAAGTCGCGTTGTGTTTGTGTTAATTTGTGCAATTAATTGCTCTTTTGGGAGATTTAAAATTTCTTGCATTTTCTCTAAAACTAAGGGGATATAAGAGGGTTCATTGCGCTTTCCTCTATGTGGGTGGGGCGTTAGATAAGGAGCGTCAGTTTCAAGCAAAAGGGATTCTAAAGGGATTTTTGGCAGGATTTCTACTAGTTTTCTAGCATTTTTAAAGGTTAAAACTCCACCGATTCCATAATAAAAATTAAAAGGTGCAAGTTTTAAAAGCTGAAAATCTGCATTAAAGCAGTGCAAAACGCCGCCTATTAAATCCTTAGCATAAGTTTGTAAAATCTCTAAACTATCATTAGAAGCGTCCCTTATATGCACGATTAAAGGTTTTTTAAACTTAATAGCAAGTTTAATTTGTTCTATAAATACACGCTTTTGAATTGCTTTTATTTCTTCTGTGGTATGGACTTTGAAGTCTTCTAGCTTTTCATCTAAGCAATAGTAATCCAAGCCGCATTCCCCGATTGCTACACATCTTGGGTCGCTTAAAAAAGATTCTATAAAATTAGAATCATAAGCGTATGCAAGATCTGGATGCACGCCACTTGCAAAATATACATTTGTGTGTGCGTTTGCTAAATTTTGTGCCTTTTGTAGGTCTTTAGGGTCTGCTGCTGGGATAATAAAGCGTGAGATCCCTGCATTTTCTGCGCGTTGTAGCATTTCATTAAAATCCATATCAAAGCGTGTATCATCTAAATGACAATGCGTATCACAAAGCTGCATAATAATCCTTTTATGTTACAATTTGCGCATTGTATTAGATTGTAGCTTAAAGGTTAAAAATGTTTACAGGGCTTGTGCGTGAGTTTGGCAGGGTAGAGAGTTTGCAAGGCTCAAGTTTGCGGATTTTAGCAGGGCATAAGCCGCGCATTGGTGATTCCATAGCGGTAAATGGAGCATGTTTAACGGCAGTTGAAGTGTTTAAAGGGGGGTTTGTGCTAGAACTTAGTGAAGAAACACAAAAGCATCTTGCATTAGAATCTTATCAAGGCTTGGTGCATATTGAACCTGCGATGCGTTTAAGCGATAGGTTAGATGGACACATTGTGCAAGGACATATTGATGGGATTGGGACGATTACAAACATTGCTCCACACTCTGTTGGGACAGACTTTTTTATCAAAATAGATTCCAAAATTTCAGCTTTGTGTGTGCCTAAAGGGAGCATTGCAATAAATGGCATTAGTTTAACGATTAATGAAATTTTGGATTCCATATTACGCTTGACAATTATCCCACACACTTTACAAACAACGCTTTTTAGAAATTATAAAGCAGGAGAAAGAGTAAATATAGAAACAGATTGCCTAGCACGAATGGTGCAACACTTTTTAAATCACAAGCAAGATTCTAAACTAAGCTGGGAAGCAGTGGATAGAATCTTAGGGAGTTATTAATGTCATCAAAAATACCACTAAATCAAAAAGCCGTTGCTCTAGCTTATGAGCAAAATAAACAGCGCGCACCAAAGGTGGTTGCTAAAGGAGAAGGATTTTTGGCGCAAAAAATTATTGAAAAAGCAAAGGAGTTTGATATTCCCTTGTTTCAAAGTAAGGCTTTAGTGGATTCTCTAATTCACCTAGAATTAGACGAAGAGATTCCACCTGCATTGTATAAGGCAGTTGTAGAAGTCTTTATTTGGCTTTATCAAACAGAGAAAAAGGCACAAATGAGCAGTTAATCTTTTAAGCAAAAGTATTTTACAATGCGCAGTTTATTTTAATTAAAGGCTTAAAAGTTGTTTGGTGTTATTACAGAAAGTTTCCAAAATGCAATTAGCAAAATTAGATTCCAAGATGATGAAAAGGCGTTAAAGCGCGCGTTAGATGAACTGAAAAAGGCTCTTTTAAAATCTGATGTGCATTATAAAGTTTTAAAAGAACTTTTAGCAGAAGTTGAGAAAAAAACAAAGCTAGCTGGGATTGGCAAAGATAGCTTTTTAAATGCGTTAAAAGAATCTTTAAATACGATTTTAACTGCGCCGGGGAATTACGGATTTATTTTTGCTCCAAAGCCACCAACAATTGTTTTAATGGCAGGCTTGCAAGGGAGTGGTAAAACAACAACAACAGCAAAGCTAGCAAACTACCTAAAAGGCAAGCAAAAAAAAATCTTGCTTGCAGCTTGTGATTTACAAAGATTGGCAGCAGTTGAGCAATTGCGTCAGCTAGCAGCACAAGTAGAAGTGGAGTTTTTTCATCTCGAGGGCAAAAGTGCGGTAGAAATTGCCACAGAAGCTAAGAAAAAAGCAATAGAGGGTTTATATGATGTGCTATTAGTGGATACAGCAGGGCGATTAGCCATTGATGAAGCATTAATGCAAGAATTACAAAGCATTAAAAATGCGATAAACCCCAATGAAGTGCTTTATGTGGTTGATAGTTTAAGTGGGCAAGATGGCGTTAAGAGCGCGGCGACATTTCACGAAAAAATGGATTTAAGCGGTGTAGTTTTAAGCAAGTTTGATGGGGATAGCAAAGGTGGAATAGCACTTTCAATTGCGCATCAGCTTGGGATTCCGCTTAGGTTTATTGGAGTTGGAGAAAAAATTTCAGATTTAGAAGTGTTTATCCCAGAGCGTATTGTAGGGCGATTAATGGGGGCAGGAGATATTCACTCTTTGGCAGAAAAAACAGCTGCTGTAATTAGTGAAAAAGAAGCAAAAGATATTTCTAAAAAAATTAAAAAAGGCAAATTTACTTTTAATGATTTTATCGCGCAACTTGATAATATTAAAAAAATCGGCTCAATGCAGTCTATTTTATCAATGCTCCCGGGACTTGGAAATATGGCAAGTGCGTTAAAAGATGTAGATTTGGATAATTCTAAAGAGATTAAGCAAATGCGTGCAATGGTTTCTTCTATGACACCAAAAGAGCGTGATAATCCGGATTTGTTAAATGGAAGTCGCAAAAAGCGTATTGCAATGGGGGCTGGGATAGATGTTAGTGATGTGAATCGCTTTTTAAAGCAATTTGAAAATGCCGCAAAAATGGCGAAGAAATTTTCTAACAAAGGTGGAATGGGGGATTTAATGAGCTTAATGAAAGACGCAAGAATGGGGCAATTAAGGTAATAAAGCTTTTGTTGCCTTAAAAACATTACTATTTTAAGCGTAAGTTTGTATAAAAGTGAGTAGAATTTCACTTTTATACAGATTTATCTGTAATTTTAAAGTTTTATTTTTAAGGAGCATATTTTGGCAACCGTTATCCGCTTAACAAAAATGGGACGCAAGAAAAAGCCATTTTATAGAATCGTTGTAACTGATAGCAGAAAAAAACGCGATGGTGGTTGGATTGAGTCTATTGGATATTATAATCCCTTAACAGAACCTTCCACGGTGAAATACGATGCGGAGCGTTTAAAATACTGGGTAGGTGTTGGCGCGAAAATGAGTGAGCGCGTGCAAGCAATCACAAAATAAATGGTAGAGAATTTTATAGAATCTTATGTCAAAAAAATCGTAGCAGAACCGGAGAAAATCCGCGTAATTAAGCGTGAGGTTGATACGAATTTTTATGAAATTGAGATTTTATCTTCCTTGCAAGATGCCGGACGATTGATTGGCAAAGATGGAAAGATGATTAGCGCAATCAAGACTTTTATTTCAGGCGTTAAGGCAAAAGACGGAAGCTCTTATCGCGTTGTTGTGAAACCGCAATAATGTATAAAGTTCCAAAAGATTGGGTGAGTGTTGCGAAGATTGGACGCTCACTCGGCTTTAAGGGTGATGTGATTTTACACCTTTTTAGTGATTTTCCAGAATCTTTTAAAGCTGGAAATGTTTATCATACGCCTTTTGGGGACTTAACTTTGGAATCTTATTCTCCACAGAAATCTGTCGCAAAATTTAAAGAAATCAACTCTAAAGAAGAAGCAAAACAAATTGTAAATTGCATTGTGTATTCTACGCAAGAAGAGAGCAAAGAGCAGTGCGCACTAGAAGATAATGCGTTTTTTTGGTTTGAACTTGTTGGGAGTGCGGTTATAGAAAATGATGAGATGTTAGGCGTGGTGAGTGAGATTGATCGTTTTTGCAATCAGGATTATTTGTTTGTAAAAACAGATTCTTCACTTGTGACAAAAGGGCTGCCTAAGAGCTTTTTGATTCCCTATAACGCGCGCTATATTTTAAATGTGGAATCCAAAATGGATTCCACCAAAGCAATCCATACACAATTTTGTAAAGAAATTTTAGAAAACAGCTAATGCGTTTTACTTTTGTTACATTATTTCCGCAATTAATTCAAGGTTATTTTAGTGATTCTATCTTGCATCGTGCGCTTGAATTAGAATTAATGTGTGTGGATTTTGTTAATCCGCGCGATTTTAGTCTAAATAAGTTTTCAAAAGTAGATGATTATCAAGTAGGCGGTGGTGCTGGGTTAGTGCTTGAGCCTTTAGCGTTTGGTTTAGCATTGGATTTCATAAAAACACGGAATCCAAAAACACATATAATTTTTCTAACGCCTTGTGCGAAAACTTTCTTGCAAAATGACGCAAAACGCTTAAGTCAAAAAGAAGATGTAACCTTTGTTTGTGGGCGTTATGAAGGTTTTGATGAGCGATTGATTGAATTGTATGCTGATGAGGTATTTAGTATTGGAGATTTTATTTTAACAGGTGGCGAGTTAGCAGCATTGTGTCTGTGTGATAGTGTGGCAAGACAGATTGATGGTGTGCTTGGGAATCAAGAGTCCCTAAAGGGAGAAAGCTATGAAAAGCATTTGCTTGAAGCACCAAATTTTGTAAAACCACATAGATTTAAAAATTTAACAATTCCTTCAGAGTATTCAAAGGGAAATCACGCTAAAATTGCAGATTTAAAACTAAAAGCCGCAGAGGCAAAGACTAAGTTTCATAGACCAGACCTCTATGTGCGCTACAAACAAGGGTTAAACGATGAGAAATAAATACATTCAGCATTTTGAAGATGCACAAATTGCAGGCAAAGAGATTCCGCAATTTAAAGCAGGAGACACATTAAGAATAGGGATTAGAATCTCTGAAGGAGATAAAACAAGAATCCAAAATTTTGAAGGTGTTTGTATTTCTTTGCGCGGTGTTGGCACAGGAAAGACTTTCACAATTAGAAAAATTGGCGCAAATGGCGTTGGCGTAGAGAGAATTTTCCCAATTTACTCTGAAAGCATTGATAGCATTAAAGTGCTTAAAATTGGACGCGTTAGACGCGCTAAACTTTACTATCTACGCACAAGAAGCGGAAAATCTGCAAGAATTAAAGAGATTAGAAAATAAATTTCTTCTCTGTTCTCCTTGTGAGTTTGCAAATAGATATAAAACCCTTGTGGTGGGGTTTTATCTTTTTTCTTCATTAGTCTTTCTAGTTTCTCTTTTAAAATCTAATCTTTGGGTGTCTTCTTTTGTTAGGGGATTATTTTTAAAAACATTTTCTTTTAGGAGTTGATTAAATTGTTCAATGAAAGAATTTAATTTTTCTTCTTGCGCTTTAGGATAATAAGAGTTGTATTGTTCGCAAAATTATTTAATTTGTTTTTCTAAGTCTTTAGTGAGTTGTGCTAAATTGGCGGATTCTTTAAGATTACATCTCCATATTTCTCTCGCATTGATGCTGTAAATTGCTTGGTTCAGGCTTCTTTGCTATGTTAAGGAATTCTCTTGTGTTTTTATTTCATTAATTTTGTTACTTCTTGATTGTTGGTCTCTATTGCTATATAAAACATATCCTACAAAATCCATAATGGAACTTGTTCTAAAACTTCCTGTGTTATTAGTTTAATGAATTGATAAAATCATTTTTAAATAGTTATTGTTTGATTTTGATTATTGCACAAATTTTTGAGTAAAATCTAAAATTATTTTAGATATTTGCTCTTTAAGCTTATTTATCTTTTTGTTGTTTTTGTAATAGTTTTTCTTGTTTGCCCATAATTGATATAAAATCCAAATGGCAAAAGCTGATATGGATTATCCTAAATTAGTAGAATTACTAAAAAACATAAGCAAAACAAGAGAAAATCTAGCAAATAAAATTAATTGTGGTAAATTGAATTTTGCATTTACATTAATGCTTTTAGATATTATTGGTGTCAAAATCAATTCATGATAGATATTTCATTTTAAAATATTTGAGTAAATTTGCTAAAATTTTTATAATAAAAAACTTAAAAAATAGGGAATAATATGAGGTTTTTAAAGAGCAAAAGCAAATTTGACACTACTATCACGGGGGGGGGAATACACCCAGTTTTTAAGTGAGCATTTAAGCTTTGATAAACAAACAAGCCTTTATAAGAAAGATGGCTCTAAAAATGAGCAGTATTACAAATGGCAGTTTTTATTTGCACTGACAGATTCTGGGCTTTTTGCAAAAGATTATATCGGCACAGAAATCCATCTCCCAAAGGGCAATAAATCCTCCGCTCCACTTAAAATTGACGCAGTCATTTTTGATGATAAAGCGTGGTTTAAAAAATACGAGGACTACCACAAAAATAATAATTTACAAGCTTTACAATGGCTCAAAAGCCACATTTTGTGCGTGATAGAGTTTAAAAAAGAAGATTCTAAAAATATACAAGAAATCTACGAAAAACAGCTTAAAGCCTATATGAAAGAGTGTGAAAATCCCTTTTGCTTAGGCGTTTTATACGACACAGAGCGACTCTATCTTTTTAAAAAGCAAGATTCTAAATTCCTACGCTATTCTCAAAATTTTAATGATAAAGGGCAAGATTCTAAAACAAATGATTTAAATCTACATTTGCCAGACCCCTACGATAATATCCCAGATTTTACGCATTTGCAAAATTTTCAAAATCCAAAGCCTATTCAAAGAGAAAAACGAAGTGTAGATGAGCTAGAAACTATCTCGGGACTAAATTCTACAACGCTAAATCAAGCGATGTTTAGCATACTCCACACACTAGATTCTGTAAGCTTAGTCAATCAAAAGGGCTATGTGATTCTAATCCAAATCCTAGCCCTAAAAATTTATGATGAAAAGCATAATTCCCCCTTACGCTTTTATATTTTAGATGAAGAAAAAAGCTATAAGCAATTAAGCGATACGCCTTTGCAAAATTTCATTAAAAGAATAAGCTCCATTACAGAAAATGCTAAAAATGAATATAAAGAGATTCTAAAAGACAAAGAGCTAGACTATAAAAACGAAAATCACATCAAAGTCTTAATTTCTATCGTCAAAGAGTTTCAAGACTACTCTTTCACGCTTTCTTACAAAAGCGACTTATATCAGCTTATTTTCCACCGCTTTGCAAGCGAATTTACCAAAGGAGACAAAGCGCAGTTTTTAACGCCTTTGCCGCTGATTGATTTTTTAGTAAGCATTGTTAATCCTAGAAATACAGAAAGTGTCATAGACCCCACGGTGGGCATAGCAGACTTTCTCTCTGTCTCTTATGTGAATTCTCACTCTAAGCTAGATGATAAAAATATCTTTGGTATGGATATTGACACCCAGATGATAAACCTAGCCACGCTTAATATGCTGCTAAATGGCGATGGTAATGCAACTTTAGAGCATAAAGCAGGATTAGGCTCTATCTTGCATAAATTTGCTAAAGGCGGTGGGACTTTAAAGCTAGATTCTAATACCAATCAAAATGGCGAGTGGGATAATAGAGCCGATGATAAGGAATTAAGAAAATTTGATGTCGTCCTTACTAATCCACCTTTTGGCGAAAAACGCTCCTTTATCCCCAAAACAAAAGAAGAAAAAGAACTTATAAGCTGCTATGAAACTTGGGATTTTTATAAGAAAAAAGATGGAAGCGGTAGCATTGATTTGGGTGTAGTGTTTTTAGAAAACGCATATAGGATCTTAAAGGATAATGGCAGACTTGGCATAGTGCTATCTAACTCCATAGCAAGTATTGATACGCATAAAGACACTAGAGCGTGGCTAATGGAAAAAATGCGTATTGTAGCTATTTTTGACCTACCTGCAAATACCTTTGCTGAAACAGGTGTCAATGTCTCTTTAATCGTAGCTTATAAGCCAGAAAAAGACGAGCTTGAACGCCTTAAAGCACAAGGATATAGCGTTTTTATCAAAAATATACAAAATATAGGCTATGAGATTAAAACGACAAATCGCGTAAAAAACTTTGTAAATGTATATAAAATCCACCCCGAAAGCTTTGAAGTAGAGCTTGATGAAAACGACAGAGCAAAGCTTGATGAAGACTTTAGCGGGACAATAAGCGAGTTTAGAGAATGGTGCAAAATGCAAGAAGAAAGTCTGCAAAATCTCTTCATTAAGGCAAAATAATGGCTTACATAGATATCCCACAAGAAATAAGCTTTAAAGAAGTGCTAGAAAATGGCTGCAATCTCTCAAGCAATGCCTATAAATATTTAACAACAGAAAAAATAAAACAAGCCTTATCAAAAAAATATGAAAACTTATTGCAAGATTTTTATTCTCTTGATGGCTATGCCTTTTCATCAAACATTTTTACTGCAAATTCAAATAATGCCCTGCCGCTCATACAAATTTCAAATGTTAATCAAAGCGATTTTTACATTTCAACACAATTTAATAGATTTATTCCCAAAATCCACATTAAAGAAAAATTTTTACTCAACAAACCTTGTGTGCTTCTTTCTCTCACAGGCGGGGAAAATCAAGGTAATATAAGTGCATTTTATAAGGGAAATGAAACTTTTTTACTTAATCAAAGAGTTTCCGCATATTTTCATAAATCCAACGAATCCAGTTTTCTTTATTTGTTTTTAGCTTTTACAAAACATCAGTTTTTTAAATCACAAATGCAAGGTAAAGGTGGCATACAAAAAAATATTATTACAAGCGATAAAGAAAAACTTTATATACCAAAAATCACAGACAAAAAATTTTTAGATTTTATAGAAACCCTTACAAAATCTATCATTAAAAAAGAAAGCTTGATAAAGCAAAGGCACAAAGCCATTTTAAATACAATAGAAAAAGAACTTTTAGAAAATCAACTCCCAAATACCTTTAGTTACACTTACCCTACTATTGAAGAACTCCAAGAATCCACGAGACTTGATACAGGAATTTACTGCGAAGAGTTTAAAAGACTTGATTTTATGATTAAAAATTATAAAAATGGTGTGTTTTATATAGATAAAGGTAAAATCAAAAGTGGTAGCACACCAAAAACACGCTTTATTGGTAAGGACAAGTTTTTAAAATATCAATGGATAACACCTAGCCATTGTAGTGATTATGGGACAATTAAAGAAGAAGAGAGAATAAATTTTATCGGTAAGCCAAATTTAACACAAGATTGTATTCTTATTACAAACGCAACCTCAAAGGGAAAAAGGGGTGAATATGTGGGGATAGCAACCTTTTATGATTATAGTGATTTTGGTAAAGCTCAATACAATCAACAACTATATAAATTAACTGATAAAAATACAACAAAATTGCTTTTTATACTTTGTTTTTTAAATTGCAAACTTATAAGAGAAATGTGTTCTTATCTTTGTGTTGGCTCTAAAATGAAAGGAATGAAAATAGAACATTTCTTACAAATCCCCTTTCCAAATTTCCCCACAAAGCTACAAGAGCAAATCGCAAAGCTTTATCATAATGAAAACGCAAAGCTACCAGATCCTTTAAGCAAAAATTTCACACAAGATGATGAAGAATTTTGCAACGAAGCTGGAATCTATGAGCTAGATTTAAGCATAAAGCAGTTAAAAAATCTTGTCAATGATGTTATTAATAATATCGTTAATGATAAAACATAGTTTTTAATAGATTATAGATTTTAGAAGAATTTTTGTTTATGCGCATTGTAATACTTCATATTTGTTTCAAAATGTAACTTTATATAAAGATTTTCAAAAATTTTTCAATCACAAAAGTAAAAAATTTTTTAATTAGATACAATGAATCATCTTAACATTTAAGGAGAAAAGATGAAAATTTTAATGGCGTTATTGCTTGCTGTTTCTTGGATTTTTGCGGCAGTAGATTTAAACACAGCTAGCAAGCAAGAGTTAATGAGCGTTAAAGGTGTAGGGGAGATTAAAGCACAAGCGATTTTGGATTATCGCGCAAAGCAACCTTTTAAATCCGTAGAAGATCTTGTTAATGTCAAGGGCTTTGGGGATAAGAGTGTAGAAAAACTCAAAAATGAATTTAGTGTTTCTGAAACAAAAGAATCAACTCATAGCACAGAATCTAAAAAATAAGCGCAAAGATTAGGGATTTAAATTAAATCCCTATTTGAATTCCAACTTTTTAAAATTAATTTTGCAACCATTATGAATAAGAACTTTAACAGAGAATCTTTATAGCTTCTTGTAGATTATTTACTCTGTGTGTTGCATTTGGTGCTTCGTTATTTCCAACTAGAATACGCGTTTTAACGCCTACTTTAAGTCCCGCTTGCATATCTGTATCTTTATCGCCTAAAATATAAGAATCGTAATGTTCAAGATCTAAATTGAAGTCTTTTATGGCTTGTTCTAGCATTTTAGAGTTAGGCTTACGACAAGCACATTGCTCTTCTTTGGTATGTGGGCAAAAATACACTCCATCAAAGCCTATGTTTTTTGGCATAAAACCACTTTGACGCAAAGGGATCGTAAGGCAGGATTTAATACAGCTTTGCATAAAGGATGTGAGAATTTCAAAGTCTTTTTGCGTGAAGATTCCACGATTAATGCCTGATTGATTGGTTACCACAAAACACAGCGCATCTTGTTTTTTTAGCTCCAAAAAGAGCTCCATAAAAAAGGGAGCGAAATAAAAAGTGTCAATCTTATATCCATAGGGAGCGTCTTCAAGATTTACAACATCATCGCGGTCAAAAAACACAACCTTGCGTTTTTTGGATTCCACACTCATCGCGCAAACACCCCAAAGAGTTTTTGCATTTTAATCCCAAAGAGATAAAAAAGTGGAGTATTTGCAAATGCAAAAATGAATTTCATTAGATAATCTCCAAGCATTAACATTAACACATTTTGCCAAGGCATAACAAATAAAAACGCAATATGAAAGAAAATCATCGTATCAATAAATTGAGAAAATGCTGTGCTTCCAGCACTTCTTAGCCACCAAATTTTTGGTAATTTAGATTTAATCCAGTAAAATGCATAAACATCAGCTTGTTGAGAGATGAAAAACGCACTGACGCTTGCGATTGCAATTCTAAATTCTGCTAGAAACATTGATGGAATAAAGGCAAAAAGGATTCCAAATCGCACAACTTTTAGCACTTCTTGCTTTGTGTAGCGTTCTGCTAGAATATCTGCTAACAAAAAGGTAAAAGGATAGGTAAGCGCACCATAAGTAAAAAAGTCATTTAAGGGAAACTGCACAAGATAGTTTGACGCTACAATTAGCGCGGTAAAGATCATTATAGAGAGAATCATTACAGCATTAGACATTAGAATCCTTTTTTGAAAAATCGTATTGTATGTTTTTAGAGTTTAAGATTTCATAAGAAGCAGGTTTTTAGAGATTTGCAAACACAAAGCCAAAAAATCTTTCTCCAAAAGATCCCGGAGAGATGAGTGTGCGGAGTTTTCCGCTTTGGCGCATATAAGTTTCTAAGCCAAATTTTTCAATATACCAAGCACACATTTTATCTAATCCCATTTCAACTAATGCACGATTTTGGTGATGCATTAGCCAAGTTTTACCCCCAAATTGTGAAAAGATGTGCTGCCAAAGTGTGAAATTGACATCATAAGTCATATCCATAAGAGCAAAGTTTTTTAAGAGTTTTTGATTAGGAGTTTGTGAGTCTAAAAAGAGATTTTCTGTTTTGTGATTTTGATAAAAGCGCAAAGAAAACGCATTGCGCGGCTCTAAACCCCCATAATCAAAACCCATAAAAAGCCATTTTGATGCACAATTTGTTAGAGATTTTACGAAACTAAGGGCGTGTAATGGGATCTCTCCTTTTGTGATTTTAAAGATTTCTGCAATCTCAAGCATTTCTTTGCTTATAGGGGCGAAGGTGAGTTCTAGGCTTTCTTTATGGACAAAAGCCATAGAATCTTGCCAAACTAGCTCGCACGCAAAAGCGTCTAAAAGCTCATTGCTAACAAATAGCAGGCAATCATAATGCGCTTCTTTTAGTTCTTTAAAATTGCAAAATGTATGGAGTTTTAAATTAGGATTCCGTGTTTTAAAGGTGTTTTGTTGTAAGGATTGCAAGGGGATTAGTGGCTCAAGTGTGGCAAAATCTAGCTTGCATTGTGGATTAAAAGCGTTAAAAAATTCCGCAATATCAGCGATTAAATCGCCCTTTTCACTACCGATTTCTACAAGTGCGATTCTGCCTTTTAGCTTCTCTAAAAGACCATAAAGATAAAAGCCCAAAGTATAGCCAAAAAACTTCCCCACACTCACATTTGTATAAAAATCTAAATCCTTGCCGACACGCGCTTGCTTGTAATAGCCTTCTTTGCCAAAAATTGCTCCATCTCCATAGAGCCATTCTTGCATAAAATTCCCAAAGGTTAAGTGATTTTCTAGCATTATTGGTAGAGAGTTTCATCAAGTTTTGTGATTCCATTGTTTCCACAGACGCGGCAATTTGGATTCCGTTTAATCGCAATGGTTCTAAAATCTAGTGAGCGCACATCGCAAGTTAAGAGTTTATCAAAAAGTGGTTCGCCAATATCTGTGATGATTTTTATTGCCTCATTTGCTTCAATGCAGCCAAATAATCCAGCAGCAGCCCCTAAGATTCCAACGCTTGCGCTAGTTGGCATTGCTGTTTTTGGTGGCGCATTAAATAAGCAGGCATAACACGCGCTAACCTTTGGTTTTATGCTCATTGCTTGTCCGCTAAAGGCAAGCGCACTTCCGCGCACTAAGATTTTATTTGCTAAAACACAGGCATCATTAATCAAAAATTTCGCACTAAAAACATCTGTGGCTTCTATGACAATATCATAATCCTTGATGTATGTTAAGATGTTTTGTGGATTTAAGCGTTCTTTGAAGACTTGTAAATTTATATTTGGATTTAGTAAATGTAGTTTTTCAAATGCGGAATCTGCTTTGTTTTTGTTTAGATCTTGAGTGTTGTGCAGGATTTGTCTTTGTAAATTACTTTGATCTACAACATCTCCATCGCAAATCCCTAAATTTCCTACACCAGCGGCTGCTAAATAGTATAAAATAGGAGAGCCAAGCCCACCAGCACCTGCGACAAACACACGCGCATTTTTAAGTTTTAATTGCCCTTCTTGCCCTATTCCTGCAAGCAAAATATTGCGTCCATAGCGTTCTAATTCTTCTTGTGAGAGTTGCATTATAATCCTTTGTTTTGATGCCAAACTTCAAGCGCAAACAAACTCCAAAGCATTTTTGCGCGTTTTTCTTTTGGGTAGAGATGCGGTTTAAAACAGAGCGATTCTATCATATTTTTTTCTAAAAATTCTTGTGCGATTTTAGGGCTTGTTAATGTGTCAAAAATCAAGCTTTGCAACTCTCCATCTATCCACGCAACTAAAGGCACTTCAAAGCCTCTTTTTGGAGCATTATAGACTGCTTTATCTAAATATTTTTCTGCAAGTTTTCTTAAAAGATATTTTGTGGTTTTATTGCGCACCTTTAGACGATCATCTAGGCGTGGTGCAAACTCTACAAGAGATTTAGAAAGAAAAGGAGAACGCCCTTCTAAAGAATGCGCCATTGTTGCAATATCCATTTTAGGCAATAAATCACAAAGAAGTAGATTATTAGTATCTAAAAAGAGCATTTTAGATAATGTGGATAAATTGCTTTTAAAAACCGATTCTAGCTCTTCTTTAAAACTAGGATAAATCGTAAAATTATGAAATCCTATAAAAATATCTGTTGTTGCGCGCAAATAATATTCTGATAAATCTTTTTTATAGGCATTTGCCATTTGTAAGAGGCGATAAAAGTAGTTATATAGAGATTGTTTTTTGTTGGGGCTTTTAAAGAACTTTGCAAAAGAGCTAAAAGGGAGAACCTTGCTTAATAGCAAATGTCCAACATAGCGGCGATACCCGCCAAAAAGCTCATCAGCTCCATCGCCATTTAAAATCACGCTTAAATGTTCTTTTGCTGCTTTTGCGACATAATAGCTAGGGATTGCCGAACTATCAAAAAAGGGACGCCCATAGTTTTGTAAGATTTTTGGGACATCTTCTTTTAGATTTGTGTGAATTTTTAGCGTTGTGTGTATGGTGTTGTAGCGTTTTGCAGTTATGCTTGCAAGGGTGGATTCATCAAAACTAGAACCATCAAAGCTCACAGTAAAAGTGCGGAGTTTTGGTGTGATTTGTGAGCTTAGTGCAACAATTAGTGAGCTATCAATCCCGCCACTTAAAAATGCGCCTACTTCTAAATCAGAAGATTCTATGCGGTTTTGAATGCTTTGTTTTAGTAATGCTTCACAAGTTTGTAGGGCTTCAATTTCGTTAGTGATCTTTGGGGCTTGATAGCAAGTTTGTAAATCAAAATAAGTTTTAATTTCTAAAGAATGTGTGTTTAAATCTAAGATTCCATAACTTGCATTTGGCAAGGCAAAAGTGTTTTTATAAGGTGCGCCATCGCGATAGAAAAAGCCACTTTGGAGATAAAAATTGATTGCGTCAAAATCCATTTTTAAGGGCGTTTTAACTAGAGCTTGGAGTGTATTTAACTCGCTTGCAAAGGCAAATTGTTCGGAGTCTTGATAATAAAACAAAGGTTTTTTGCCCATTCTATCGCGTGCAAAATAGACTTTTTGCGTTGCTTTGTCATAAAGAGCAAAGGCAAACATTCCATCAAAGGCATTTAGGTTTTCTAAAAATGCTTCACCATAGTTTGCAAAAAGTGCTAGGATTGTTTCTGTGTCGCTATGTGTTTTAAAAGCGAAGTCAAGATTTTTTCTAAACTCTAAATGGTTATAAATCTCTCCATTAAACACTAAGCACAAATCCTTATGTTGCATAGGTTGATGTGCAAGAGTGCTTAAGTCTTGGATACTTAAGCGTGCATGAAAAAACTGCAACAAGCCCCATTTTGTGAGATCATAAAATGCTCCTTTGGCATCTGGTCCTCTGTGGCGCATTAATGTATAAATGCGCTCAACGGGTAGTTTTTGTTGGTTTATTGATCCTGCAATTCCACACATTTAGAATCCTTTATGTGATAAATGCGCACGCTTTCTCCGCTAGCACATACATTTTTAGGGAGTTTTTGAAAAATCATTAAAGAAATCATATTACTCTTTAGATAATCAACGCTTAATAACAGGGAGTTTTCTCCAAAATTTATTTGTGTTAATGGTGTTTTTTGGTGATGAAAAGTTGTATAAATGTAAAAATCTTCATAGAGATCTATTTCTTGATGGATTTTGTAGTTTTGTGGATTTTTTGTATTGTTAAAATAGACAAAAACGCTAGATTCTTTTAAGGGTTTTCCATTTTCTGGGTTTAAATTAGCAAAGATGTTGATGTTTGCAAGTAGTGGCAAAATACGCATAGGGAGCACCCAATACACTTGTGCGTTGTGTGCTAAAGAGATGTTTTGGTAGCCCTGCTTTAAAGAGTTTAAAAAGTCTTCTACATTTGCATAATTTAGCATTAAAGAAAAAATACGATTCCACATTTTGGATTCCGTATTTTGCAGATTTTGCGCTAGAAGTCGCGAAAAATTATAAAACAATTCTTTAGAATCACTTAGCAAAATTTTAGCAATAGGATAATTCACAGCTCCAGAGTGTCGTCCTCCATCTAAAAACACTTGCGCTTTTGTAAAGTAGCGCAACGCATAGCCATAATCCCACCAAGAAAAAATAAAGTCATTTGTGCTAAGTTTAGAATCTAAAATTTTAAAGGCGTGAATTTCTTCTGCGGATAAGATGGGTTTTGGGATTGAGTAATTAAGCGTTGTAAGAGATAGGGGCAAGATAATGGAGCTTGCAAAAAGACAGAAAGTTAAGAAGTTGTAACATTTTGCTAAGAAAAAAAGCAAAAATAATGCGATTCCAAGCGCAATAATTGGCACTAAAAAGAAGCTAAAGCGCACACCTAAATGCAAAGAAAAAAATCCTAAAAGACAAAAAGGGAGTAAAAAAAGATTTAAGTAGAGCAAGATTCTATTGGGGGATTGGCGAAAGATTAGTGTTTTAAAAAGTGCGAATGCAAATTGATAAAGCAAGATGATAAAGCCTAAAATCCCAAGTGTGAAAATTAAGATTCCACCATTGCGCGTGATTAACACAGGAGGTGTTGTGGGGCTTGTTTCTAAAATGGCATTGACAACAGAAGCAAAAATAAAATCGCTTGCGTGCTGTGTAGAACCAAAAATATACGCATTAATTTGAGCAATGAGTGGATTAAATAAACCAAAAGTCGCCGCATAAATCATAGCAACACAAACATAAAGCCAAATTGCTCTTGGATAGAATCTAAAAGCAAGCAATAAAGCAATTAACACAGGCAAACAAAAAGCAGATGGTGTTAAAATTACAAAGAAAAGACTTGCTAAAATTAAGCTATTATTTGGGATTTTACGAAACAATAAGGCAAAAATAAATTCTAAAAATAAAAACAGCAAAAATCCTAATAAAAGTAAATTTTGGATTCCATTATGCCAATTGATTGCAAGAAAACCAAAAAGCGCGAAAAAAACAAGTGATAAAAAGCGTTGCGTCTGTGTGAAGTGTAATAAAAAAACTAGCGCGCACAAAGGTAGCGTTAATAAAAGCATATCTGTATCAAAATATCCTGCTCCAACACGCTGATAAAAACTTGGCAAGAACAAAGCAATCAAACTAGAAAGGAAGGCAATAAAGGCTAAGATATTTTGAGAAAAATAGCTTTTTTGTGCCAAGAAACGAAGCACGAAATAATTAAGCGCATAGATAGTGGGCGCAAGTGTGGCACTAAAAATTACGCTTGAAAAACTAAGAGAAAATCCTAAAGAAGTCAATTTTGCAAGGATTCCACCTAAAAGAGATAAAAAGGGCAGTGTAGAGAATGCGTTTAAAAGGCTGTTTAAATCAAAAGAGTTTAAAAATCCTAAAAATTCTCTTGCGCCTTTTGCGTAGTAATAGGCATCAAAGGAAGTTAAAATTAAAGTATCATCAATGAAATTTTTAGAATCGCTTAAAAAAAATTTAAAGTCTAAGTAATGGAATCCAAAATGAATACCACAAAGAATAAGAATAAAAAGAAAGTGTAATGAGATTTTGGTAGAGAAGTTGGAATCGGTTTTTAGCATATTGTGCAAAATGCTTTTCCAAAATATTGCAAGAGCCCAAAAAGGACCCTGTAAAAAGCCATTATCTTTTTGAGAATTGCGGACTTCTTCTTGCTTTGCGCTTTCCGTATTTCTTACGCTCAACGACTCTAGAATCACGCGTTAATAGTCCTTTTGGCTTAAGAATTGTTCTAAAGTTTTTGTCATACAATGCTAGAGCTTTAGAGATTCCGTGGCGTAGTGCTTCAGCTTGTGCAGAATAGCCGCTACCTTGTGTTTGCGCGATAATATCCACGCTTTTTTCTTGTTTTGTTAGCAATAAAGGTTGCATAACTTTCATTTTAATTGCTTCGTGTCCGCCAAGCCAATCATTAAGATTTGTGTCATTAATGCTTAGTTTTCCTGTCCCCGGAGTTAGCCAAACTTTTGCGATTGCTGTTTTTCTCTTTCCTGTTGCATAAATTTTTGCCATATCTCAATCCTTATTTTGAAACTTGTGCGCTATGTGGATGATTTGCATCACAATAAACTTTTAACTTCTTAAGCATTGCGCGCCCTAGCTTTGTCTTAGGGAGCATACCTCTAACTGCAAGCCTATAGAGCTTCTCTGGGTGTTTTTCCAGCATTTCTTTTAGTGTTTTAGACTTTGTGCTTCCAAAGTAACCAGAGTGTGTAAAGTATTCTTTATCTTCTAGTTTCATACCGCTAAACTTGGCTTTTGGAGCGTTGATAACGATCACAAAATCTCCACAATCTACATTTGGTGTATAAAGCGGCTTATGCTTACCTCTAAGTAGTGTTGCGATTTCGGTAATAAGGCGTCCAAAAGTTTTGCCCTCTGCGTCTAAAACAACCCATTCGCGTTTAATTTCATTGGCTTTTGCCATTTTGGTCATATTCATTGCGTTGCCTTTCCTAAAATGTATTACTTAAAAGTCCAAAAATCTTTTGGAATAAAGGTGAAATTATAGCTTAAGTTTATTAAAAAAAGCTTAATTTAAGTTTTGATTAATCAGTTTCTATTGTTGCTTGGTTTCTTCTTCTGTGGAATTCTTTTTAAAGGGTGGTCCTTTTTGCAGGAGAGTAGTAAGTGTGGCTGCTTTTTGGGGATCCATTTTAGAGAGAATCTTGCTTGTGATTTTTGTATCTAGCGCAAACAAAATTGTGGCGGCTTCATCATCAGGCAAGCTTTGTAAAATCGCTGCAGATTTGGAATCTTTCATTGTGGTGTAGGTTTCGCCAATCTTGCTTTGTGTGATGCCTTTTATCTCTTTTAAAATCTCTTCATTGCGTTTTAAGAGTCTTTCAATTTTGGCTTGGCGTTCTTGGATTTCTTTTTGTGTGTTTGCAATGGCTAATTCACGCTTTTTTAAGTCCTGTTCTTTTTGGTCAAGCACATTTTGTGTGGCATTTTGTAGAGCTTGTAGAGCTTGTTGTTGTTCATCAATTTTTTCTAATTCTCTTAAAATTTCTCCTTTGCGTTGCTCAAAAATAATATTACAATCAATAACTTTGTCGCTTTGGTTTGCATTAAGAGCAAGTGCGCTAAAAATAAGAAAATAAAAACGCTTCATTTTGGATTCCTTTAATGTTTGTCTTTGTTGTTTGTATGGAGCATTACAGAGATTTCATCTAAATCCCTACTTTCTTGTATGCGTGCTTTTTCTAAAAGTTTTTTGATCTCTAAGCCATCTAAATATTTTGCCTTTTCATACTCTATATTTTCAAGCTTAAAAGTTTCTTGTAATTCTCTTTTTGTTTGTTTAAGTTGTGCTAGCTCTTGCATTTTAAAATCAATGCTAGAGCGATATTCTTCCTTGTGATGGGCAAAGGCTAAGAAATTTTGGTAGATTCCGCTTTGAGGTTCTTTTAGCGTGGCAAACTCTGCAACAAGTGCGTCAATTTCACCTTGTTTAGCGATGATATGCTGCGCGTTTTTTTGTAGCATCAACTCTACTTCATCAACTTTTCTTTTGCGCAAAAGCACAAGCTGTGTAAATTTTGTTTTTATCATCTAAAAATCGTATCGTTTCTATCAGGGCTTGTAGAAATCATCGCAATTTTCACACCAATAAATTTTTCTAGAGCTAAAATATAATCTTGTGCATTTTTGGGCAACTTAGAAAACTCTCTAACACCGGCGGTTTTGTCCCAACCTTTGAAGTGCATATAAATTGGTGTAACTTGCGCTAAATCGCTTGGAAAATCTTCTAAAACATTGCCATTGCAGTCTTTATAGCCCGTGCAAACTTGGATTGTTTCAAAGCCATCTAGCACATCAAGCTTCATCATTGCAAGCGCGCTTACACCATTAATGCGACAAGCATATTTAACTGCCATTGCATCAAGCCATCCACAACGTCTTGCGCGTCCTGTTGTTACACCAAACTCACCGCCTTTTTCACGCAGTGTTTCTCCGATTTCTCCTAGCTCTTCTGTGGGAAATGGACCATTTCCTACGCGCGTGCAATATGCCTTTGTGATTCCAATAACTTCTCCTAATTCGCGCGGTGCGATACCTGTCCCATTGCAAGCTCCTGCTGCTGTTGTTGTGGAGCTTGTTACAAAAGGATAAGTCCCAAAGTCAATATCTAGCATACTGCCTTGCGCACCTTCACAAAGGATTTTTTCGTTATTGTCCATTGCTCTCCATAGCATTGCAGTTGTATTTGTAAGATAAGGCAAAAGTGCCTTTGCATAAGTATCAAGTTCGTTTTTAAGAGAATCAAGACTAAAAGTTGGAATCGCATTTTCTTTTGCATTTAAAGCTTGGAGTTTATCAAAGACTTTTTTTGCTAGAGTTTGCGTGTCTTTTAGCTCTTCAATACGGATTCCATTGCGTGAGATTTTATCTGTGTATGCAGGTCCGATTCCTTTGCCTGTTGTGCCAATAGCAACCTTTGCCTTTTCTTCACTTAATTTATCTAATAATTCGTGGTAAGAGAGAATTAAATGCGCCTTTGTGCTAATAAATAAACGCCCTTTAAGTCCGCCGTGCATTTGTTCAAATTGTGCCATTTCAGCAATGAGTGCCTTTGGACTAATCACAACGCCATTGCCAATAATATTTTTACAATTTGGATAAAGAATCCCAGATGGGATCAAGTGTAAAGCATATTTTTTGCCATCAACAACAATTGTATGCCCTGCATTATGTCCCCCTTGATAGCGCACTACAAAATCATAATTACGCGCTAGTAAATCCACCATTTTACCCTTGCCTTCATCGCCCCATTGAATCCCTACGATTAAGTCTGCTTTACTCACTATCACTCCTTAATAAATATTGAATTAAATCATCAGTATAAATCCCAAATCCACAAGCATTTTGTTCTAAAATCGCATATTCTCCGCCCATAATTAAAGTTGCATTATCAGCAAAAAATCTAAAAAATAAGCCTGTATAATAACTCATTGGCGCATAATACAAAGGAGACAAAATACAATCAGGCATTGCTTTTGCAAGATTTATTAATTGCTCTAGCGCTTCTTTTAGATTTTGTGCTAAATTGTTGTGGAGTTGTAGAAAATCTTGTAAGGATTTGACATCATGCACAGACAAAAGATCTTGCATAATAGGGCTAGAATTTGCAATCACGCCAACATCAATCTTTTCAAACGCAATAAGTGGAATCCCAAAAATCTCCGCACAAATTTGTGGGATACGCACATTAGCAAGTTGCAAAAATGGTTTTTGTTTTGGACTTAAAAAGTTGGAATCTAAAATCTCTAAAGACATTTTGATAAAGGGTGCAATATCGCAATTCTCTAAATTTTCCACACCGATTTGGTGGATTTCAGTTGTGGGATAAATAAACACTGGCTGGATATAAAACCAACGCTTACTTAAAGTATTTTCACGCAAATGTGGAGCTAAAAGGCGAATAGTGTCAATGGTAGAATCATTGCGTAGAGCAATTTGATGATTGTATTGATTATTTGTGCGCACAACTTCGCGACTTTTTGTGTCGCGTTGATGCTCTAAATAGGAGAAAGTTGGCGTGATAATCTCTTCGTACCCATTTCTGTATAAAATCGCACTAGCAAGGGATTCAATTTCGCGTTTTAGGCGTGCACTTTTGCCAAAATAAAGCTTGCAACCTTGCGGAATCTCGTGGCTTAAAATCACAAATTTCCTTCAATTTAATCTAAAAAAGTAAGCATTGTAGCATATTTTAAATGAAACTTTAAGGCGTTTTCAAAATCTAAAATTGCAAGAATCCAAAAAAGTTAACGCAAGCTTTCTATATATGCTCCAATATCGTCCATATCGCGCTTAGTATAGCGTTGAGCAATTTGGTTTTTCACAAAGCGTGATTGTCCTTGAAAACTTTGGTTTGCATAGGTTTTAATTTCATCGGCAATATCATTAGCTTTCCAAGTGTTAATAGGTTTTTTGCTTGCAACAGAGAGTTCTCCCTTTTCTCCGTGGCAACTTGCACAATCTCTATCATAGAGTTTTTTGCCATTTTCTAAGTTTGCTCCACGCTTACTTTCACTAACTTCTCCCGTGCCTAACATACTTGCTAAAAAGCTTTTTTCTTGTGGTGTTAAATCTGCATCTTCACGCACGACTTTAATATTGTCATTGCCTAAATTTTTGGAGTATTTTTTCATAATTGCTTTAATTTCTTCTCCAAATTCTCCTTTTAGCTCAAAACAAATGCATTCTCCTGCATACAAAACTCCGCCTAAAGTCAGTGCGCAAGCTAATGTTGATAGTAATTTTTTCATTGTAAGTTTCCTTAAACACTAAAAATTTGTGTAATTTTGCCTAAAATTTATTAATTTTTGGATTAAAGTTAAAAGCCACTTTAGCTAGTATTGTTTATAATTGCACTTCCTAAGTAGTGCGTGTTTCTTTATTTTGGGGTCCAACATATTTAAGTATTGCTGATTGCATAGTTGGTTCTGTGTGATGGTGTTTTCGCCTGAGTTTCTTAAGTTGAAACGAGAATCTGCCGCCTAATGCGCCACTTGTGGTTGGAATCGTTGCCGTTTTTGGGCTACACAAAAAGTAACGGCTGCTTGGGTTTTGCTTTTTAAAGTTTTAGTTGGAATCTAAAATTAAAATTCTTAAGTAAAGAATGGAATCTAAAATTTTAAAAATTAAAATGAAGGTAGAAAAATGGAAGTTGTGATTGTAGGAAGCGGTGCAAGGGAGTATTCTATTGGACTTGCATTGCAAAGTGAATGCAGAATAGATGGAATCTATTTTTATCCGGGCAATGGTGCAACAAGCAAGCTTGGTAAAAACATAGATTTTAAAACACAAAAAGAGTTTGTAGATTTTGCTTTAAAAGAACGCATAGGACTTGTAATTATTGGTCCTGAAGCTCCACTTGTAGAGGGACTAGCAGATGTCTTAAGAGAAAATGGAATCGCAACTTTTGGTCCAAGCGCAAAAGCTGCTAGATTAGAGGGGTCAAAGGCTTATATGAAAGAATTTGCAAAGCGTTATGATATTCCAACAGCAGGCTTTATTCAAACGCAAGATTATAAGGAGGCTTGTGCGTTTATTGAAACGCTAAATACGCCTATTGTCATCAAGGCTGATGGTTTATGTGCGGGCAAGGGGGTAATTATTGCACAAAGCTATGAAGAAGCAAAACGCGCCGCAAAGGAAATGCTAGATGGAAAGAGTTTTGGGGAGTCTGGCAAAACGATTGTTGTAGAAGAATTTTTAGATGGTTTTGAACTTTCTGTATTTGCAATGTGTGATGGGAAGGATTTTATTGTTTTGCCTGCAGCACAAGATCACAAGCGATTATGTGATGATGATAAAGGTCCAAATACTGGTGGTATGGGAGCTTATGCGCCTTCTCCTTTGGCAAGTGAGGCAATTTTAGAAGAAGTGAAGCAAAGCATTATTATCCCTACACTTGATGGTATGGCAAAAGACGGCAGTCCTTTTAGTGGAACGCTGTTTTGTGGGATTATGGTGGTGAAAAATAAGCCATATTTACTAGAATTTAATGTGCGTTTTGGAGATCCTGAGTGTGAGGTGTTAATGCCGCTTTTTGAAGAAGGCTTGTTAGATTGTTTTTTGGCTTGCGCTAATGGGGATTTAAAAAATGTGCAATATCGCTTAAGCGATGAGGTTTGTGTAGGAGTTGTTGTAGCTTCTAAGGATTATCCTTATAAAAACTCTAAAAAGGAAAAAATTACAATTTTAAACACGCAAAATCTACAATCGCATATTAGTTTTGCTGGTGTTAGCAAAGAAAATGAAGATTTGCTAGCAACTGGTGGGCGCGTGCTTGTGTGTGTAGGCAAGGGGGAGAGTGTGCAAGAAGCGGTTAAAAACGCATATCAATGTGTAGAATCTGTGAAATTTGTAGGTATGCAATACCGCAAAGACATTGCTTATCAAGCATTGGGTCATTAATGAATCCTGAAAAAATAGAAGAAATTTTGGCGCGTGAAGAAATCCAAGTTGCTACACTTTGGAAGCGTGTGGTTGCGCATATCATTGATGATTTGCTTGTGAGTATGGTGATTATTGGAATGTATTGGGAAAGCATTACACAAAATGCTGGTAATCCTGAAGTTGTTTTAAATATCATTTCAAGTTCGTGGCTAATTTTGTATGTGGTGAGAATTGCGTATCATTGGCTTTTTGTGCGCTTTTATGGAGCGACAATTGGGAAAATTGTGGTGAAAATTAAAGTCATTGAAACAGGGCTTTTAGATAATCCAAGTCTAAAACAAGCCTTTATTAGAGCATTGCTTAGAACATTGAGTGAGTTTTTGATGTATTTGCCGTTTTTGTATCTTTTGACAAATGCTTTACGCTTAGGATTGCACGATAGGATGGCAAATACTATTGTTGTAGAGTTAAAGAGTTATAATGTTTAAAACAAAGACAAAACAAATAGGAATCGCAATTTCTTTGGCAACAACTCTTGCATTAAGTTCTCTTCAAGCGCGTCCTTCTATTAAGCAGTTTGATGCCAAGCAAGAAGCTGTTTTTGAGTTTTTAGCTGATGATATGGAATACAATCAGTCCATTATCACAGGTAAAGGACACGCTACTGTCATAAACTTGGATTACTATATTAGTGCAAATTTAGCGATTTATGATACAAAAACGCGTGAAATTACGCTACGTGGCAATGTTAATGCTTATAAGGGTAATGCGCTGTATTTAAAGGCGCAAGAAGTGAAAATTAAACTCCAAGAAGATTATTCTTTCTTAGAGCCTTTTTATTTGCAAGATTCCACAACAGGTTTATGGGTGGAAGCAAAAAGTGCAGAATACGACAAAGAAGTCTATGCAATGCAAAATGCTTCAATTTCTACTTGTAGTGTGAATAATCCAATTTGGAAACTCAAAGCAAGTGAAGGCAAATATGATGTGAATAAAGAGTGGCTAACGCTTTGGAATCCGCGCTTGTGTGTGTATGATGTGCCAATTCTTTACTTTCCTTATCTTTCTTTTTCAGCAGGCTATAAACGCAAAAGTGGTTTGCTCTATCCTGTGCTTGGAAACTCTAATGATGATGGAATCATTTATTCTCAACCGGTTTATTTTGCCTTGCAAGATTGGTGGGATATGACACTTACACCAACAATGCGCACCAAAAGGGGTGGGGGCTTGTATGGAGAGTTTAGGGTCGTAGATGACAAAAACCAAATGCTGTGGGCAAATTTTGGATATTTTAGTGATTCTAATCGTTATCAAAACACCTATGATTTAGAAAATCAAGAGCATTTTGGATTCCAACTAGAATACGCACGCAAAGATTTACTAACAGATGTTCAAAATTATTTTTACGAAGATGGACTCTATGTAGATGTTTCTCAAGTATCAGATATTGATTATTTTAGATTGACTGATGATAATGCAGAAAAGCGTGCGGATTTGCAAGGTAGTCTTTTAACTTCAAGACTAAATTATTTTTTAAAAAGTGATGCAGATTATGTTGGAATCTATGGGCGTTATTATTCGGATTTGGAATTTACAAGCAACTCTAAAACGCTTCAAACCTTGCCACAAGTGCAGTATCATCGTCAAATTGATAATCTCTTTATTGATGATTTATATTATAGTTTTGATTATCAAATCAAGCATTTTACACGTCCTATCGGTTATCGTGCAGTGCAACAAGAAGCGCAATTGCCTATTCTTTTTACTCAAAATCTAGCAAATGATTATTTAAATGTATCAATTTCTCCGGTATTTTACGCAACACAAGTGAATTATAGCAATGTCAAAAATGAGCTAGATCTAAAAACAGGAAAATATATCACGCAGCATTATCAATTTAAGGCTAATACGGATTTAGTTAAGCAGTATGAAAACTTCGGACACACGCTAGGTTTAGAAGCACTTTATATTGTTCCTGGTTTTGAGGATAAAAAGGGAGATTTTACAACTTTTTTTACGCTTCCGGGAGATTCTCAAGAATTAAAGCTTAGTATTTCACAGCATTTTTATGATACAACTAATTTCTTAAAGCTTTCTCATAAGATGTATCAATATTTTTATCTAGAAGATGAACATAAAGTTGGTGAGCTAGAAAATGAAGTGCAGTATTTTTATAATGATGAGTGGAGTGTTTTGAGTGATATTTTTTATGCACATTCAGAAAATAGAATTTCAGAAGCTACGCATAAGATCCATTATGATGGGGAGTATTTAAGCGCGTATTTTGGACATTTTTTTCGCGATTCTTCCGCACGAGTAGATTGGAGCCGTGGGCGTTATGGTGAAGCAAATTATATTATGGCAGGTGCTAATAAAGAATTTGCCAATTTAAATCTCTTTGCAGGTTTAGGCTATGATTATAAAGAGGATTATTTTAAAACTTGGCAAATTGGTTTTGAAACAAGCGTGCGTTGCTTTTCTTTTGGATTAAAATTTGTGAGTGAAATTTATCCAATGCTAACAACACGAGGTGCAGAAGCAAGAGATGATAAATATGTGCTTTTAACCATTAAATTTATTCCACTTTTAAGTGGAGATGTCAAAGTAGGTCGTTAATGCAAAATTTTACTATCCCTATCCTTCAAACAGGCAATATTGCGCATTCTACAAGGAGAAAGATTTTATTTGAAAATCGTGATGATGCGCTACAAAAATTGTTAAGTAATATGCCTCTTAGTTTTTTTGAACGGCAAGATTGTATTGTAGTTGGAATCTCTTTTGAGGGTATTTATTTTGCGCATCGCCTAGCACAAACCATCAAAGCACCTTTAGCGTTTCTTTTTACTTCTCCTATCTTAGCACCTAATAATCCAGAATGTGAAATTGCAATGGCGACAGAAACGCACGATGTGGTGATTAATGAGCCGCTAGTGCGTTCTTTTGGGATTAGCTTGGATTATATTTATGGAGAAGTGCAAAGGCAGTATGAAGACAAAATGTTGCCTTTAATTTATCAATATCGCAAGGGTAATCCATTGATTTCTTTTAAAGGCAAGAGGGTTTTGATTGTAGATGAAGGGATTGATAGTGGATTAACGGCTTTTTCTGCAATTAAATCTGTGATAACTTTGCAGGCAAAAACCGTGCATTTTGCTTGTCCTGTTGCGCCTTATGATGTTGCAGAGATTATGGAAGAAGCCACAGATGGAATCTTTTGTCTTTATAAATCAAAAAATTTTGTGGATATTGGATATTACTATAAAGACTATCCGCCTATTCAAACAGAGCAAATTGAAGAAGTTTTTAACAAGATACAAGGAGAGTAAATGCGTGAAATTAACCTTTCATTTTTAAAGCAAGACGAACAATATCTTTTTGATTATGTCGCAAAACAAGCAAGCGGTAGCGTGTATTATAAAAGTGGAAACAATGTATTGTTAGCAAGTGTTGCAGTAGATAGTGATTGTATCGTTGAAGAAGATTTTTTGCCTTTAACTGTGCAGTATATTGAGAAGTCTTATGCAGCAGGTAAATTTCCGGGTGGCTATGTTAAAAGAGAGGCAAAGCCCGGAGATTTTGAAACACTTACAGCAAGGATTGTAGATAGGAGTTTGCGTCCGCTTTTCCCAAAGGATTATTGCTATCCCACACAAATTACCATTATGGTGCTAAGTGCAGAGAATGACGCAGACTTGCAACTTTTAGCTTTAAATGCGGCGAGCGCAGCTTTATATGTTTCAGAGATTCCATTAAATTTTGCCGTAAATGGCGTGCGTATAGGTAGAATCGGAAATGAATTTATTATCAATCCTAGCTTAAAAGAAATGGAGCAAAGCACGCTAGATTTGTTTGTGAGCGGTGTTGATGAAGATGTTTTGATGATTGAAATGCGCACATTTGGTGGTGTAGATATACAAAATCCTAGCAATCCTTTGAGCTTGGTTACCACACTAATAGAGGACAAACAAGTAGAGTTTAGCGCAAATGAACTCACAGAAGCCGAATTAATGCAGGCTTTAGAATTAGCCAAAACAAACATTAATCAAAAGAGCCAACTCATAAAAGAACACTTTAAAGCGTGCATAAAAGAGCCTTTAGAGCTATCACAAACACGCAAAAGCCATAAATGCCAAAGAGTGCAAGAGTTTATCAAGCAAGGCTATTTAAGAGAACTTAGAGAAATCATTACAGAACTTTCTAAAACAGAACGCCATAGCCGTTTAAAATCTTTTACCAAAAAAATCGCACAAGATTACACGCAACGCAATCCACAAGATATAGAATTCTTAGAAGAACGCATTAATGAAGCACTAAATGCACAAAAGCGACAGATTATTCGCACAATGATTTTAGAAGAAGGTATAAGAGCTGATGGAAGAGGGCTTAAAGAAGTGCGTCCTATTAGTATCCAAACAAACATTTTGCCAAAGGCACACGCAAGCGCACTTTTCACACGCGGACAAACACAAGCATTAGTGGTTTGCACGCTAGGTGGTGAAATGGACGCACAAAGTTATGAACTGCTAACAGATAAAGGTGCTACAAAAGAGCGTTTTATGGTGCATTATAACTTCCCTCCTTTCAGTGTGGGCGAGGCAAGTCCTATTGGAGCAACAGGTAGGCGTGAGCTAGGACACGGGAATTTGGCTAAAAGAGCATTAGAATGTAGTGTGGTTAATACAGAACAAAGAACAATCCGTCTTGTATCAGAGATTTTAGAATCTAATGGTTCAAGTTCAATGGCTAGCGTTTGTGGTGGCTCTTTAGCGTTAGCAGCAGCAGATATTCAATGCACTTCATTAATTGCTGGTGTGGCAATGGGGCTTGTGTGTGAAGATAAAAAATATGCAGTTTTAACAGATATTATGGGCTTAGAAGATCACGATGGAGATATGGATTTTAAAGTTGCAGGGAGCAAAAAGGGAATCACAGCTTTACAAATGGATATTAAGCTTGGAGGTTTAAGCACAGAGATTTTAGAGCGTGCTTTATTGCAAGCAAAAGAAGCGCGATTCCATATTTTAGAAATTATGGAAGAAGCAAAAGCGAAGATTGTTTTAAATACAGCGGCTCTCCCTAGCTCACAAACTTTTGCAATTCACCCTAGCAAGATTGTAGAAGTGATTGGACAAGCAGGTAAGACAATTAAAGAAATCATTGAAAAATTTGAAGTAGCGATTGATTTAAATCGCGATAATGGAGAAGTTAAGGTAAGTGGTGGAAATAAAGAAAAAGTAGATGCGGCAAAAGAATATATCATAGGAATTACAAGCGCTAGTAGCGATAAGCCTAGCATTGCCGAGCTTTATAAAGTGGGTGATGTGTATGAGGGAAGAGTAAAAAAAGTCGTGGATTTTGGGGCATTTGTGGAGTTGCCACACAATTATGATGGGCTTTTGCATATTTCAAAAATCACAAGCAGTCGTGGTGCGCAAGCAAGTGATTATTTGAGTGTGGGGGATTTGTTGCGCGTTGAAGTGTTATCGCTTAATAAAAACAAAGTTGAGCTAGGATTGCAAGAGAAGTTGAGTAAATAAGTTGCATTTTTCACATTTGCTAGGCTTGTTTTGGGCTTAAATTAAAGCAAAATTTAGCTAAATGCGTTTATAATCACCCCTTACAAAGTGTTGAGTAGGGGACAGATCCGAAAAGACTTTGAAATTTTAAGGAGAAAGTTATGAAAAAATTACTTCTAGTGTTTTTTGCATTAGCTGGCGTGGCGTTTGCTGCAGAGGGAAATGAAATGTTGTTGTCGTATTCGGCAATTGCTGCTGGTATTGGCTTAGGTATCGCTGCTCTTGGTGGTGCTATTGGTATGGGAAGCACAGCTGCTGCTACAATCTCTGGTATGGCTAGAAATCCGGGCGTTGGTGGTAAATTAATGACAACAATGTTTATTGCATTAGCAATGATTGAAGCACAAGTTATTTATACGCTTGTTGTTGCATTAATTTTGCTTTATGCAAACCCATTTTTAGGCTAATTAATAGTTTATCCTTAGGCTTCTTGCCTAAGGCTTGCGCTGGTGGTGGAATGGTAGACACACCATCTTGAGGGGGTGGCGGGGCGACCCGTGCGAGTTCAAGTCTCGCTCAGCGCACCATTTATTACTTCTTTTTGTATTACGCTTTTATTCCTGTTTGGGTATTTGTAAAAATCAATAAAACTTTCTTAATATTTCTATATATTCGTTACCAAATGTAACTTCAAATTAAATAAATTAAGCTTTATAAAACATACCTAATCTTTTTATAAAGCCTAATAAATCTCTATAATTATGGAATCAATTTTAAAATTTATTTTTGCATAATAAAAATGATTTTTGTTTCATTTAAAAAATAGTAACAACATCACTTAAGATTTAAAAGAATTTATTATAAAATGGCAAGGTTTAAAATCAAAATCACACTTCAAACAAAGGAGAAAAATAATGGAAAAAACATTAAATAATCATTCTAATATGATTGATATTCCTGCGGGGGGGGGGGGCATTTAAGAGATATTTAGCTCCATTTACTAGCAAGGCAATTTATTATAGCGTTCTTGCAACTTCACTTTCTACTTTTATCTTTCACTCACAAGCTTATGCACAATCAAATGATGAAAAATCTGTTCCAGAAATTATTGCTAATCAATTGAAAGTCGATATTGACAATAATACTCCAAATACAACTAATATAAGCGATACAAAATTAGATGAATTAAATTTCAATATAGGCGGTTTGCACGAAAGTAAAATAGAGAAGAAAGTTACTTTTGATAAATTGACAATTGATAGATTGACAACTGCGCAAGCTGGAATTCCGGGATTGGATCCAAACAAAAGCAAGGAAGAGAGAAAACAAATTATTGAAAGCTGGATAAACAATTTGCAACCAAATCAATATGGGCAGTATCCAAGTATAGATAAGTTTGCGCAATTATCTCTTGAGGGAGAAAGTTTAACTATTAATAACAATATTGACAATCAAGGTGATGTGAATATTAAAACTAAACATTTAGATATTGCCGGAGATGTAGCAATAAATTATGGAGGTTTGAGCATAGAATTTGATGAAGGGAGTCTTGGAAGGATTAATGCAGGCAATAGAACAAAAATAGAATTTGGTAAAACAGATGTTTTTTTTAATAATCTCCCTAGTTTTTCAATTATTACCAAAAAAGGTGAAATTGTTTCGGATATTATAAGTAAAAATGGTGGCTATTTAAATATACAGATTGGTGATGAAAAAAATGGTAGCGGTAAAATGACTGGGGATATAATATTTGAAGGTTATAAAGACTCTGATAGGTGGGTAATTGGTAAAGATAATAATAAGCCACCATTTTCATTAAAAGAATATGGAGAATTGGTAGGAAGTCCATCTAGCATATTTACTAATATGATGGGAATGGTAGCTGTAAATTGGAGTAAAATTGAAGGAAATATTGATTTAATAGGCGATGTTTCAAGTTGGATAATGTTACATAAAAATGCACTAATGAGCGGAGATTTAAAAGTTGCAACAACAGGCAGTCATAAAGGATCATATTTTGGTGATCCAATTCTTTATTTTACAGGCGATTCTGAAATATCAGGAGATATTACAGTTGAAAAAAATGCCACTTTGCAAATGACAACTAGTAGAGTTAATCCTATGATGCCACTTTTTGCAGGATTGGGAAGCAAAAATCTAGTCTCTGGAAAGATTACAAATAAGGGAGAAATGCGGCTTGATAGTGTTAGGGGAAGTAATTTTACAATTCAACAAACTATTGATAACATTGGTGGAGTTCTTGGTATTTATGATGATGTAGAAAATAGCTTTGCAGGAACTACCTTTAAATTCCTACGCGGAGATAGTGGCACTGATGCACACTTTAAAAACACAAATGGTGGAAAAATAGCAATAAATCGTTGGGATTTTAGAGAAGATGAAGGTAATGGCAGAATCATTATTGATACTGATGGGCAGAATAAGAGAGAAGAGAATCTTAAAAATGTAAAGTTTGGAGAGTTTCAGCATTGGAATAGTAGTTTTATTCCCCCTACTGCAGACAATCCAGTTATTCTCTTTGGTGACGATAAAATCTTCGCCAATGGCTCTTATGTCCAATACCTAGTC
>NZ_CALBGN010000010.1 GCF_937893305.1 uncultured Helicobacter sp. | reverse complement strand
AGAGAAGAGAAGAGAAGAGAAGAGAAGAGAAGAGAAGAGAAGAGAAGAGAAGAGAAGAGAGTCGCGCGTTGATATGTTTGTGAGATTTTATTTGTATTGGCATACATTTTTCTATCGTTTGGGAACAAATCGTGTTTTGTTATTAATAAAGGAATAAAATGAAAGCTGTTTTTGTGGTGTTTAATCATTTAAAAGACGCAAAAGAATTTGATGATGATTTGAAATTTGATGAGTATGAGTGGAATTTTGTAGAAGATTTTTATAGTGATCAATTTTATGAAATTTTGCGTAAAAATTACCAAGATATTAAACAAAAAAAGACGATTTTATTTGGCTTAAAATACCCTTTGGAGTCTTTAGAAGATAGAAAATTTATCAAAGAATTTATAAATTATTCGACAAAAACGCAAGCAAATTATTACTATTTTCCAAAGCCAACAAAAAATGCAAATTTAAACAACTTTGCTTTATTCGCCCTGCAAGATTCAATAACCTTAGATGCTTTTAAAATCTCTATTTTACAAAAACAAGGGGCAATTAGTATTTATCAATACGAACGCTTACAGCAAGTATTATATAAAGAAAATTTTAAAAAAGATTCCATATTTAAGCGTTTTTACCCAGAATCTAAACAGCTTTTTGATATTTCTCCTTTTTGGCAAGAATATCAAGCCGATAATGTAATAAATACTTATAACTTAATACAAAGGGCAACTTATTTTTATCCAGCACCAAAGGGAATAGGAATCCAACTTAATAATATTTGCAATTTGGAATGCACAATGTGTTGGCATTTTTCTCCTATTTATAAAGCAATGCACGATGAAGAAACGAAAAAATTTTATGCTAGCAAAAAAGAGATAGAAGAATCTGTTATTTATAGTGTTTTAGATTATGCAGGAAGGCATAAATGCACGGTGCATTTTAGTGCTAAGGGAGAGCCTACGATAGATAAACGCTTGCCTAGTTTTATTGCGTATGCAAAAAAAGCGGGTTGTCCTGTGATTTCCCTTGTTACAAACGCAACTTTGTTAGACAAAAAACTCACTAAAAAACTTTTAGATAGTGGTTTAAATCGTATTTATTTTAGTGTGGATGGAGCAACTGAAGAAACCTATGAAAAAACGCGTGGAGTTAAATTAAGTTTAGTGGAGTCAAATATTTGTAATTTTTTAGAAGAATCCAAAAATTATAAAGATATTAGAGTTAGATTTAATTGCACTTTAGAAGGAAATGCAATTAATGAAGTGGATGCTTTTGTTGAAAAGTGGAATCCTTATGCTAATGAAATTCAATCGTTAAATTTTACTTATGTAAATTCTTATACGCAAGATGGAGGATCTGTAAAAAAGCAAATTCACAATGCTTGTGAAGAAACGCGCGTGTGCAATGATCCTTGGCTTACGGATTTGTTGATTATTGATCCAATAGGAAATGTTTATCCAAGCTGTGGTTGTCCGGTATCTCAAAAGATTAGTGCGGGGGGGGGGGCATTATTAATGGGTAATGTTTATAAAAATAGTTTGAAAGAAATTTGGGATGGGATTAGATATAAGAATTTAAGAAAAGAGAATTTACTAAAAGAATTTTTAGAATTTAATCCTTGTCAAAATTGTTCTTCTAGGAAATTAGTTTCTGTTGCGCAAGAAAAATCAAATAAAATTGATATTGGAGTAAGAAAAATGTTTATCTTTAATAAAGACGAGGATAGATAGTGATACCATTTTCTAAACCATACATTAGTCAGATTGTTCGTAATAAAATTGAAGAAGTTGTAAGTAAGCAGTCTTTGTGTGGAAATGGTTTTTTCTGTAAAGAAGTAGAGAATTTTTTTAAAACAACTTTTTTAATGAAAAAAGTTTTGCTTACTGCTTCTGCAACGCAAAGTTTAGAAATGATGGCGTTACTTTTGGATATTAAAGCAGGAGATGAGATAATTGCTCCTAGCTTTACCTTTGTATCTAGCGTAAATGCGTTTGTTCTAAGGGGAGCTAGGGTTAAATTTATAGATATTAATCCTAAAACAATGAATCTTGATGAAAATCTGATCGAGCAAGCCATTACAAAAAAAACAAAAGCAATTATCCCCGTGCATTATGCGGGGATTGGCTGTGAAATGGATAGGATTATAGAAATTGCAAAACATTACAAAATAGCGGTTTGTGAAGATGCTGCGCAGGGAGTGAATGCGTTTTATAAAAATAAGCCATTAGGGAGTATGGGGCAATTTGGAGCGTTTTCATTTCACGAGACAAAAAACTATACAAGTGGCGGAGAAGGCGGAGCATTAATTGTTAATGATGAGAGATTCTATCAAAGAGCAGAGATTTTACAAGAAAAGGGGACAAATCGTAGCTTGTTTTTTCAAGGGATGGTAGATAAATATACTTGGGTAGATCTGGGTTCATCTTTTTTGCTTTCTGAATTACAAGCTGCGTTTTTGATGGGGCAACTAGAAGAGATTGATGAAATTTTACAAAAGCGATTAATGCTTTGGGGTCAATATTATGAAGCACTTTTACCATTGCAAGAAAAGGGTTATTTAAAACTTCCATTTTGTCCGAATTATTGTGCGCATAATGGGCATATTTTTTATATAAAAGTTAAGGATTTAAATCAAAGAAAAGAAATTCTAGAATTTCTAAAAGAAAAAGAAATTATCGCAACATTTCATTATATCCCTTTACATACTTCAGAAGCGGGTTTGAAGTTTGGTGAGTTTGTTGGATTAGATAGATATACTACTAAAGAGAGCGAAAGACTGCTTAGATTGCCTTTATATTATGATTTGGATCATACAAGCCAAGAAAAAGTCATTTCTAGTTTGTATGATTTTTGGAAAAAATAATGAAAGGTATTATTCTAGCAGGTGGGAGTGGGACTAGGCTTTATCCCTCTACACTTGGGATTTCAAAGCAGTTATTGCCAATTTATGATAAACCAATGATTTATTATCCATTTTCTGTTTTGATGCTTGCAAAAATCCGTGAAATTTTGATTATCTCTACACCAAAGGATACACCAAGATTTAAAGAGATTTTTGGCGATGGAAGTTGGCTTGGTATGAAAATAGAGTATTGCGTGCAAGAATCTCCTAATGGATTAGCGCAAGGGTTAATTTTAGCAGAGAATTTCATTAATGGTGATGATGTGGCGTTAATTTTAGGGGATAATATTTTTTATGGACAGGGATTTTCGCCGATGTTGCTAGAAGCAAAAGAAAGAGCAAAAAATGGGATTGCAAGTATTTTTTCATATCGTGTCAAAGATCCTTTTCGCTTTGGTGTGGCGGAATTTGATAAAGTAGGCAATGTGTTAAGCTTGGAAGAAAAGCCTAAAAATCCAAAGAGTAATTTTGCAGTAACAGGGCTGTATTTTTATGATAATAATGCAATTTCTATTGCAAAAACTCTTAAGCCTTCAGCGCGTGGAGAGCTAGAAATTACTGATGTAAATCTTGCATATTTAAGGCAAGGCAGGTTGTATTCTCAAAGTTTAGGGCGTGGGTTTGCGTGGTTGGATACAGGCACACACGATAGTTTGCTAGAAGCTGGTAGTTTTGTGCAAACAATTGAGCTAAGACAGGGTTATAAGGTGGCTTGTTTAGAGGAGATTGCATATTCTAATGATTGGATAACACAAGAGCTGCTTTTAAAGCGTGCAGAATATTTGAGCAAAAGTGGTTATGGTGCATATTTAAAAGGCTTAGTAAATGGAAATTAACGCATTTAATGCAGGCGATAAGATTCTTTGTTATAGTGATAAGATTAATTATTTTTTAAACTTTCATAAAACTTTAGTTGTTACAGAGTTAGATTTAACAAATATTTGTAATCACAAATGTCCGGGTTGTTGTGGAAATAATGAAAACAATGCACAACTCTCAAAAGAACAAATTGATAAGATTGTTGAAGGGTTAGTTAAACTTGGTAATAAAGGGGTGATTTTATCAGGGGGTGGAGAGCCTACTTTAAGCCCGCATTTTGAATATGCTGTGCAGCGCATTAGAGAAAATGGAATGAAGATTGGTCTAAACTCTCATGGGATGAATTTAGATAGAAAAAAATGTGAGATTATTGCGCGCAATATGGAGTATTTTAGAATCTCTTTAGATGCTGGAAGTGCTGAAATGTATGCAAAGATTCACGGAATGGGTGTCAAAGATTTTGACAAAACATTGCAGAATATCAAGTTATTTTCAGAAGTAAAAAAAGAGTTAGAATCCAAAACTTCTTTTGGAGTCGGATTTTTGACAAATAGAGAAACTTCTGTGGATATGGAATCTTTTGTGAGATTGGCAAAAGAAAATGGAGCGGATTTTGCGCAATTTCGTCCATTTATTGGAGATGACTTTGATGTTTTGCCACTTTTAGAAGCACTAAAAACAAAATATGAGAGTGATACTTTCAGGATTGTTGCAAGTTTTCAAAAGTATAAAGAAATGCAAAATTTAGAGCAAAGAGGCTATGATAAGTGCCACGGGATGTTCTTTAGCACTTGTATTAGTGCGGATTTTAAGGTGTGGGCTTGCTTGCACTTTAGACAGAGTCCAAAACATTTATTAGGAGATTTAAGCAAAGAGAGTTTGGAGCAAATTTGGCGTGGGAGTAGAATTAGAGAAGTTTATGAAAACATAGATTGTGCAACTTGTCCAATTTTGTGCCGTAATGATAGTTTTAATAAAACGTTAGATAAGTTGCAACTTAGCGTTTTTAATGCAGAGTTTTTATAAGGATTATTTATGCGTTATTTTATCTATCCAAAAGGCGGACACGGCAGAACTTTAGCAGAAATGATAAAATTTTTAGAGTCTTCAGTGGAGATTGCGTTTATTGATGATTATTATGCAGAGATTTCTTTAAAAACGCAAAAAGAAGAAATTTTAAGGAGTGGAGATAAGGTTTTATTAGCACTAGAGCAAAAGAATCCTTATAGCCGTGTGATTATGCAAAAGCTAATTGCAAATTTAAAAGAAGCAAAGATTTCAAATTATGCAAAGGCAGTTTTGTGGTATTCTTCAAAAATTGTAGAATCTGCTAGAGAAAAAGTGCTTCAAAAAGGTTGGAGTAGAGAAAATACTCTTGCTGTTGGTGTTTATAATCACGCTGGGGAGAAGCATTTAGGATTTGTTGATGAAGAGCTTAAACGGCAAGGCTTTAATGTGCTGTATTTGTGCAGTAATGATGTTTCTTATAAGAGCTACTCCAAAAAAGACTCTAGCAACTCTTTGGCAATCCCATTAGTTATTGAGCATTTTGATTTGGTGGATTTTGTATGGGGAATTTATATGACAACTCCACTAAATTATAAAAATCCTAGTGTGAAATATTTTTATCAACCCCACGGGATTGCGGATTTTTTAGAAAATATTTTGCGTTTTGGTGGTGTTGAAGAAACTATGGAGATCATTAGGCACGCTGATTATGTGGTCGCTCCTACAAAATTAGAAGTGGAGATTTTAAAAAAAGCATTGCAAGAATATCATTTAGAATCAAAAGTGCAGATTATAAAAGGAGGTTATCCGGCTTTTGAAATTGTCAAAGAACAATTGTTGGAATCTAAAAATGAAGTTTTGCGTGATAGTTTGCTAGTAGCAGTTTCTGATGAAGAAGATTTATTGGCGATTAAAGATGGCATTGCTTTGCTTTTAGAAAAAGGGATTAAAGTCATTTTTCGTCCAAGACCTTATTGGAATAAAACAGCAGTGGATAACTTTCAAAATGATTTTTTGGGATATTCTAATTTTAGTCTTGATAATGCTGATAAGATTCAAGCAAGTAGTTATCAAAAATCTTTTGCGGTTTTAACAACTGCTTCTAGTGTGGGCTATACCTTCCCACTTACGACCTTTTGTCCGGCGATTTTGTATTTTAAAGACAGAACAAAATTAGATTCCAACTTTTTTGGTTATGCCTATTTTAACCCCATTTTGCACAAGAGAGCTAGCACTCCTTTAGAATTATTAGAAGCTACGCAAGATCTCGCGTGTGTGCAGAAAAATCAAACGATTATGGAGTATAAAAATGCACAAGTATTTCATTTAGGGAGTGCTAGTTTAGAGATTGCAAAGAGTATTAAGGCAATCCATAAAGAAATTTGTTAGCAAAGGATTTTTTATGCAATATGGCTTTCAAGAGCATTTAACACCACATTTCCCTTCACAAATTACCATTGATGTTACACAATATTGTAATCTTGCTTGTATCCATTGTCCGCATAGTAATTTTGTAAAATCCTCTAGTTTTAGTGGGGCGCATTTAGATGAGATGGTGCATCAAAAGTTTATTGATGAAGTCTCAAGTGATGGCTTTGGGTATTGTGAGTATTTACGCTATACGGCAAATGGAGAGACGCTAATCCATCCAAAGATTGATAAGCTTTTAGAATACGCGTGTAAAAATTCAAAAACAAAGGTTAATGTAACAACAAATGGGATGCTACTTAATGCTAAGAATCGTGCGATGCTTTTAAGATTGGGTGTGAATGTTGTAGATATTAGTCTTGATGCTTTTTTAGATGAAACTTATGCAAAGATTAGAGTCAAAGGCGATTTAAAGTTAGTTAGAGAAAATATTTTAGCATTACTTAAGCAAAGAGAAGAAGAGAAATCTCCTTTAAAGCTTGTGGTGAGTTTTGTAGAGCAACCTTTAAATCAGAGTGAAACACAGGATTTTAAGAGTTTTTGGGAGAATGCTGGAGTGGATTTTGTTGTGATTAGAAAATTGCATTCTGCTGGAGGATTTAAAGAGAATATTAAAGAAAAAATGCTGAATTCTTTTGCAAAAGTGCGAAGAAAACCTTGCGTTTATCCTTGGGAGAGATTATTGCTTATGCCCACAGGAGAGATCGGTTTTTGTCCTGCAGATTGGGCTCATCAAGGGGTTTTGGGGGATTTAAGAAAGACAACTATAAAAGAAGTGTGGCAAGGGGAGAAAATGCAAGCTTTAAGAAAAGCTCATTTAGAGAATGACTTTAGTAGCTTCGCATTTTGTGGGCAATGCCCAGATTGGATACATACAAGATGGCCCAAAGAAGAAGGGAGAAATTATGCAGATATGATGCGCCAGATTGTGCCTGAGGATTTATTATGAAAATCTTGCATATTGTAGTGTATGAGGATAAATTTACCCCCCAGTTGATTTATAAGCTTAATGCATACTTTGCTAATAAAAAGACTTTTTATGTGCTTGTGGATAAAAAAGGACGTAAAGAGTTTCCAAAAGAGCTTTTAGCTTATGATAATGTGATGATTTATCAAGGGATTAAAGATTTTTGGAGGCTTTTAAGGGTTGCAAGTGGAGCGCGTGTTGTTGTTTATAATGCGCTTTTTTACCGCTTCTTTTTGCAAATGCAGCTTCTAGCTTGTGCGATTTTTAAGCCAAAGGTATGGATTGTGTGGAGTGCTGATATGTATCTTAGGGATTGTAGCAGCCTTTTAAAAAGGCTTTATAATCGTTTTTTGGTTTCAAGGTTTGCATATCTTGCAACTCCTATTGAAGGAGATTTTGAAAGTTATCAAAGAATATGGGGCTTTGGGGCGAAAAATTTACGCTTTTTCTTCCCCTTTTCACAAGATATTTTAAAGATCCCTTTGGTGCAAAAGGAGTCGCAAACAACTTGGATTCAGGTGGGTAATAGCGGGCATTATACAAATCGGCATTTAGAAGTCTTAGAAATGTTAAAGCCCTATAAAGATAGAGATCTTAAAATCGTAATCCCTTTATCTTATGGTTGTTCTAAAGACTATCAGCAAAGTGTGGAGAATGCCTATAATGAAATTTTTGGAGAGAAGAAAATCTGGGTTTTGAAAGAGAATTTGCCTTTTGTGGAGTATGCAAGGCTGCTAGGGCAAATTGATATTGGAATCTTTCATCATTTTGTGCAAGAAGCTGGGCATAATGTTATGCTTTTAGAAGCGTTTGGTAAAAAGCTTTATATTTGTCCGCAAAATACAATGTATAATATGTCTAAAGTGGTATTTGATGTAGAAGTTTTTAGCACAGAAGATTTAAAGAATCTATCTTTTGAAGAGTTTATCGCGTGGGATAGTAAGGATTCTAAAGCAAATATGGAGAAAATGTGTTATTTTATTAGTGATGAATTTTTTAAAGATGAGATTGAGAAGTTTTATGCTGTATTGCAAAAGGATTTTGAATGAAAAAAGTCGCCATTTCTCAATCAAACTATATCCCTTGGAAAGGATATTTTGATTTGATTAATAGTGTTGATGAGTTTGTGATTTATGACGATATGCAATACACAAGGCGTGATTGGCGGAATAGAAATCTTATTAAAACTCCAAATGGAACAAAGTGGTTAAGTATCCCTGTGGAAGTGAAAGGGAAATTTACACAAGCCATTAGAGAAGTTAAAGTTGTAAATATGCAGTGGAAAAGAGGGCATTTAGAAAGTTTGCGTCATAATTATTCTAAGGCTTTATATTTTAGGGATTATTTTGAATGGTTTGAGGATTTGCTTATGGGGATTGAAAGTGTTTATTTAAGTGAAATCAATATAAAGATTCTTAAAGAGATTAATGCTCAACTTGGGATTACTACAAAGATTTCGTATTCTTGGGATTATGAACTTTTGGGAGATAAAACACAAAAACTTATAAATATCTGCAAACAAATTGGAGCAAGTGAATATGTAAGTGGTCCAAGTGCGAAAAGTTATATTGATGAAAATTTATTTAAAGAGTCTAGTCTTAAACTAAGTTGGTTTGATTATACTAACTATCCACAATACACACAGCTTTATCCTCCATTTATTCATAATGTCAGTGTGTTGGATTTGCTTTTTAATGTAGGAGAAAATGCTGCATTGTATTTAAAAAGCTTTAGTCCTATTGTGCGGGGGGGGGGGCATTTCTACTCTTTTATAGCTTTTCTATCTCTTTTTATTATTTTTTATTCTTTGTCTTTTTTCTTGTATGGAATCTTAAATTTTATTTTGGTGGTGGCTTATGATTTTTGTTACTAAACCTTATTTGCCATCTTTTAAAAAATATCAAAAATATTTAGAGCGAATTTGGAAAAATCATCATCTTACAAATTTTGGTCCTTTGAGTTTAGAGTTAGAAGAAAAACTTAGTGAATATTTGGGTGTGAAATATTTAGTTGTCGTTAATAATGGGACTTTGGCATTACAATTAGCTTATAGGTTAGCGGGTTTAAAAGCAGGGGATAAAGTTATTACAACACCTTTTAGTTTTGTTGCTACGACAAATTCTTTATTATGGGAAGGTATCTTACCTATTTTTAGTGATATTAATAAAAATAACTTAAATTTAGATGTTGTAAAGCTTGCTAAACGCGTAGATTCTGATGTTAAGGCAATGATTTGTGTGCATGTGTTTGGAAATCCTTGTGAAGTGGAAGCTTTACAAGAATATTCTAGGAGACATTGTTTAAAGCTCATTTATGATGCAGCACACGCTTTTGGCGTAAGATATAAAGATAAAAGCATTTTTGAATATGGCGATATTTCTACGCTTAGTTTTCACGCAACAAAAATTTTTCATTGTGTAGAGGGTGGAGCTGTGATTTTAAAGAATGAAGCAATGTTTAAAGAAGCCAAAGAAATGATGAACTTTGGGCTTAGGGATTCTATGCCTATAAAACTTGGGATTAATCTAAAAAATAGTGAATTTCACGCTGCTATGGGACTTTGTGTTTTGGAGGATATGGGGTATATTTTAGAACAAAGAGAGAGATCTTGGAACTACTATGCAATGCATTTAAAAGATGATTTTATCTTGCAAGAATTTAATACGCAAGCCACTATGAATTATCATTATTTTCCTATTATTTTTGAAAGTGAATTGCAATTAACAGAAGCATTAAAGAGATTTAATCATAATGGAATTTTTCCTAGAAGATATTTTTATCCTTCTTTAGATGAGTTGTCATTTTTTGATGGTGGATTGTGTCCTGTTTCGAGGGATATTGCGCGCAGAATATTGTGCTTGCCTATGTTTGTGGGTTTAAGTAAAGCACAACAAGATAAGATTATTAACCTTTTAAAAGAAGTTAAAAGCTTTAATTGTGCGGGGGGGGGGGGAATAATGCCCCGCTCACTAGCTGTATTTTTATTTATCGTTTATTTTAAAGCTTTCTGTCAATTTCTTTTTCAATTTTTATTTATTACAACTTTTAAAATTATTTTGTTTATTGTAAGCTCTAATAAGGAGTTCAAATGGCGTATTTAACACAAAAAGAGCTTAAGACTTTGGGCTTTAAAAGTTTAGGGAAAAATGTTAAGGTTTCTACTAAAGCAAGCTTGTATGATGTGCATTTAATGGAGCTTGGAGATAATGTAAGGATTGATGATTTTTGTGTTGTTAGTGGAAATGTAATTTTGCAAGATTCTGTTTGGTTAGCTCCATTTTGTTTAGTAGCTGGTGGCTGTAAGTTTGATGATTTACAAGAAGGTGGGGTTTTAATTCAAGAATATAGCGTGTTTTCTTATGGAGTAAGGGTTTTTTCTAGAAGTGATGATTATGTAGGTGCAAATATTGGAGTTGTTGAAGCGGTTAGGATTGGAAGGCATTGTGTTTTTGGGGCAAATAGTGTTGTTTTTGCTGGGAGCAAGATTGGAGATTATGTTTCAGTTGGAGCGTTGAGTTTTGTTAAGGGGGTATGTAGAGAATATGGCATTTATGCTGGGATTCCAGCGCGATTACTTCAAATAAAACCTTTGCGGGGGGGGGGGATAATTTTTGTTGCTCTTCTTCAAAGAAGGTAGCATAATGAAGTGCTATCTTTTTTGCTTAGGATATAAAGGATATTTTGTCTTACAAGAGCTTGTTAGGCTAAATAAGCTTGAATTGATTTGTGGAGTAGTGAGTTGTGAGGATACAACGCAAGAGAGTTATTTTGAAAATATTAAAGAAATATGTTTGAAAAATAATGTGAAATTTTTTCATAAAACAATGCTAAATAAAATTGATAAAAATAAAATAGCCATTGCTATTGCTTGGCGATGGATTATTAAAGATTTTTCACAAGTGATTGTGATGCACGATTCTTTATTACCAAGATATAGGGGATTTAATCCGCTTGTAACGAGCTTAATTAATGGAGATGAATGTATAGGGGTTAGTATTCTGTATGGGATCAATGAATATGATAAAGGAGATATTATCGCACAAAGAAAACTTAACATCTCTTATCCTATCACAATATGGGAGGCGATTTTAAAAATCTCTTACCTTTATGCGGAATTATGTGTGGAAATATTGGAGAAAATTTCAAAAGGTCAAAAGATATTAGGTGTGCCACAAGAGCAAAAAAAAGCGACTTATAGTTTATGGAGAGACGATAAGGATTATTTTATTCAATGGAAATGGAGTAGTAAGAAAATCGTGCGCTTTGTTGATGCAGTGGGATTCCCTTATGATGGAGCAAAGGTGCTTTTTGGTGGGAATGTTCTTAGGGTGTTGAGGGCTGAAATTTTTGAAGATGTAAGAGTTGTAAATAGAGATTATGGGAAGGTGATTTTTATGGATAATGGTTGCTGTGTGGTGGTGTGCAAAAAGGGACTTGTTAAGCTATGTGAAGTGGTGGATATGCAAGGCAAGCAATGGAATGCTCCAAAATTTAGAATACGCTTTGAGTAGGAGTAAGAAAATGATTTTACATCTTTTAAGTTCTGCAACACATTCTGTTAGATTTGTAGAATTTATGCAAACATATTTTGATTTGAAAAAACATAAATTTGTTTATGTTCGCCCTGATGTTTGTAAATATGGATTAAGCAACTTTAAAGAAGTGGAGCATATTTCTACTTTAAATCAACGATTAAAGCTTATTTATCTAATGCAAAAAGCAGATAAGATTATTTTACACGGATTGTGGCGATATGAAGTGATTAATCTTTTGTATTTTCAAAAATGGCTTTTAAAAAAATGTTATTGGGTGTTATGGGGTGGAGATTTTTGTTTGGGTAAGGAGTCTTATAGCAAGAGACATAATTTTGTTTTACAAAATGTTGGGCATTTGATTTCTATTGCTGGGGATTATGCTTATGTCAAAAAAGAATATAACGCAAAAGGAGAAGTTTTTTACTCTAAAAGTTTTTATGTATCAAATGTTTTTAATGGAGAGTTTTATCTGTCTAATAAGAATAAAAAGTTGATGATTTTAATTGGAAATTCTGCTGATCCTTTAAATTTGCATAAGGATATATTAAATGCTCTAACACCTTATAAGGATTCTAATATAGAGTTGATTTGTCCTTTATCTTATGGTTCTAACAAAGAATATCAAGATGAAATTATAGAGTATGGTAAAAATATTTTTGGAGATAAATTTAAACCGCTTATAGAATTTATGCCTCTAAATGCTTATTTGGATCTTCTTTCTTCTTTGGATATTGCAATTTTTGCACATAAAAACCAGCAAGCTTATGGGAATATCATACAGCTTTTAGGAATGGGCAAAAAAGTCTATATGCGAAAAACTACTGCTTATAATGAAGTGCTTAAAAATGGATTAAAAGTTTTTGATTTTGATAGTGGTGTTGATTTATGTAGAATTGATGATAAGAACGCAATTGAAAATCATCGTTTAGCAAAGAAGATTTATTCTTTAGAAAATATGAAAAGAGAGTTTGAAGAATTATTTGGAGTAGATGATGAAGCATTTTAAATCGCAAACTTTTAGTGGAGATTTAGTTAGATATTATGAAATCTTTTTTAAGGATAAAAATTTTTTCCGTATTGGTGATTTTTTGTTGAGATTATTTAAAAAACAAACTCTTGGTAATAAAATATTAGATTTTGGGTGCGGAACAGGAATTTTTTGTGAGCATTTTGCAAGAAATGGTTATGAGGTTATTGGAGTTGATGTAAGTTTTGATATGATTGAATATGCTAAAAAAAATCATTCTTTTCATTCTGCGGGGGGGGGGGGCAAAATAGAGTATTATTGTGATGATATTAGAACTTTTTCAAACAATGTAAATAAAAATTTAGAAACATTTGATATTGTTTGTGCATTATCGCATGTGATTTGTTATCAAGTTTCTAATGAGTCATTGTTGAGGGTTTTTAATAATGCATATGATAGATTGCAAGACAATGGAATCTTTGTTTTTGATTTTTATCATCAAGCAGGGATTTTTACGCATAATCTTAAAGCAAGGATTAAAAAGGTTATAGATGGAGAGATTAGAATTGTAAGATTTTCTGAAGCGGAGTTTGATTTGATGGAGAACTCTATTAAAGTTTCTTATTCTTATTTAATTCGTGATGGTTCTAAAGAGCCTTTATTTTTAGAAAGTAATGATACAATGCGATTCTTTTCTGCCAAAGAATTAGAATTTTATCTTAAAAATGTTGGTTTTAGAGCTGTTGAGTTTTTTGATTTGGACGATTTTTGCAAAGTGCAATTAACAAGCCAACGACAAAATGGTTATTGTGTGGCAAGAAAATGAAAAAATATAGGGTTTGTCAATGTGTAGTATTTGTGGGGGAAATTATCCTTTAGAAGTGATTAAGAGAGCATCTAGTGTGATGGCGCATAGGGGACCGGATTTTAGCGGGAGTTTGACGCATCAAGAGGTTACACTAGCACACAATCGCTTGAGTATTTTGGATTTAGATAAGGAGGCAAATCAGCCCTTTACTTCTCCCTTTTGTCCGCATTTTGTGCTTGTGTTTAATGGAGAGATTTATAATTATTTAGAGTTAAAAGCGGAGCTAGAGAGTTTTGGGATTCCATTTTATACGACAAGTGATACAGAGGTTTTATTGCACGCTTTTGTATATTTTGGCAAGAATTGTTTAGAGAAGTTTAATGGTGATTTTGCTTTTGTAATTTTAGATAAACGCGATAATAGTCTATTTTTGGCGCGGGATAGGCTTGGGAATAAGCCTTTATTTTATGGGTTAGAAGGGGATAAAATCTGTTTTGCCTCAGAGATTAAAGGGCTTTTGGAGATTATGCCAAAAGAATTTAATAAAGAAGAAGTTGCAAAGTGGTTGCTCTTTAGCAATGGCAGTAAGGATAAAACGATTTATCAAGGGATTTTGCCTTTTCCAGCAGCGCATTATGGAGTGTTTAAAGGGGGCAAGTTGCAACTTGTGTGTTATTGGGACTTAAAAATCGCCCCTAAAGATTACACGCTAGATTCTGCGTTAGATGAGCTAGAATATTTGCTTTTAGATTCCTTGAAATTACGCTTGCGTTCTGATGTGAAGATTGGACTTAGTGTTTCTGGTGGTGTGGATAGCTCAATTTTAGCGCATTTAATGGCGCGTTTAAATGGGGATTGTAAGTGTTTTGGACTAAGTTTTAGGGATTTTAAAGATATTGATGAGAGCAGTTATATTAGCGCAATTTGTAGAGATGTTGGGGTGGAGATTTGCGAAATTAAGCCACAATTAGAAAGTTTAAAAGATGATTTTGCAAAGCTTGTGTTTTTTCAAGATGAGATTTTTAGAAGTTTTTCTATTTATGCGCAATTTGCATTGTTTAAAGAGATTTCTAAGACTTGCAAGGTGGTGCTTGGAGGACAGGGGGCTGATGAGCTTTTTGGGGGATATTATCATCATATTGGACGCTATGTTTTTGCGCATAAAGTTGCTTTTGAAGAGAGAATTAAGCTTTATGGAGAAGAAGCATTAAAGGAATATATGTTTGGGTTAAAATGTTCTTTAAATAGAGAGTTAAAGCTTCAAATTTTTGCACAAGATAATGCAAAAGATTTAGAAAAATTAGAAAAAATGGGCTTGCCTAAGCCATCGTTAGAAAATCTTTTGGAGCGGTTTTTGCTTGATTTTAATCAAGGGCTTTTGTTGGATACAACAGAGTTTAATTTGCCAAATTTATTGCGTTATGAAGATAGAAATGCAATGGCACACTCTTTAGAAAATCGCACGCCTTTTACGGATTTTAGGGTGGTAGAGTTTGCATTTAGATTGCCAGAACATTTAAAAGTGGCGCAAGGCTATGGCAAGTATCTTTTAAGAGTGTTGTTAGAAAAACTTGGGAGCAAACATCTTGCGTGGCGCAAAGATAAAAAGGGCTTTGCAGTGCCAGAGCTAGAATTTGCACAGAGTTTAGGTTATAATGCGCGAAATCTTTTTGATGTGCGTGCTGTGGTTTTTGAACAATTAAGGGATAGATAATGATTTGGATTGATGTGGCAACTCCTAAATATGCGATGTTTTTTGCGAGTATGATTAAAGAGTTGCAAAAAAGAAATCATAAGATTTTAGTTACCACGCGTTATGCTCCACATTACACAGAGGCAAAAGAAATTTTGGAGCTTCACAAGATTCCACATATTGTGCTTGGAGAGTATGGCGGAGCAACACTTTTAGAAAAATTTGAGGCTCGTATTTTTCGCCAAAAAGAAATTTTAGATCTTTTTAAAGCCAAAGGAGTGCCAAAGGTTTTAATCTGTGGTGCGGTAGTAGATAGTGTGCAAGTGGCTTATGGAATTGGGATACCAGTGGTGAATATTTATGATACACCAGCATTTGGTAAGCCTAGAGATGAAAAATGTCCAGAAGAGCTTACAGCGGTAGCTAGGCTTACTTTGCCTTTTTCTAAAATCTTTTTTTATCCTTTTATTTTGCCAAAAGAACTTATGCTTCGCTTTGCGCTTAATGAAGCACAAATAGAATCTTATCCTTTTATTGATGTTGCATTGTGGATTAAGGGCTTAAAAAAGGAATCCAAAAATGATTTTAGACTACGCTATGGAATGGATACTTCTAAGCCCACTATTTTAATTAGAGAAGAAGAGTATAAAGCACATTATGTTAAAGAAAAGATTCCAACAATTTATGAAGTTATCCCACTTTTAAGTGCGCAACTAGATGTGAATTTAGTGATTATGCCACGCTATGAAAAAGAACGCTTGAAAAATGATTTTGGGGCGGTTGCTACGATTTTAGAAGAGAAATTAAAGCCAGAAGAGTTTTATCCCTTTATTGATTTGTTTATCGGTGGTGGGGGGACTATGAATTTAGAGGCAGTTTGTTATGGGATTCCAACAATTTCTACGCGTTCTATTTGGTTAATCCACGATCAATATTTAATCAAAAATAAGCTAATGTTTTGGACGCAAGATTGCGATGAGATTTTAAAGATTGCTAAAGAAATGTTAGGTAAAAAGGTGGAATCAGAAAATTATTTCATCAAAGGTGCGTGTAATTTTGAGCGCATAATAGAGCGCATTGAAAGGGAGATTTTATGTTAGGAGTTGCATTGCTTGGTTGCGGTAGGATTGCAAAACGCCACGCAGATTTGTTAAGCAACAAGGAAATAGATGGCGCAAAACTCGTTGCAGTTTGCGATGTGCAAGAAGAGCGCGCAAAGGCATTTTCAGAAAAATATAAGATTCCATATTTTACGGATTTAAAAGCAATGATGAAAGAGTGTGGAGAGCAAATCCAGCTTGTTTCAATCTTAACACCTAGTGGAATGCACGCGCAACATACACTTGAAGTTGCTCCTTATCAAAAACATATCATTGTAGAAAAGCCTATGGCTTTAACCTTGGAAGATGCAGATAAGATGATACAAGTTTGTAGGGAAAATAGCATAAGATTATTTGTAGTGAAGCAGAATCGCTATAACTTGCCTGTGCAAAAGCTAAGAGAAGCATTAGAAGTAGGGCGGTTTGGAAAGCTTGTAATGGGAAGCGTGCGTGTTAGGTGGTGTAGAGATGATAGCTATTATAAGCAGGATTCTTGGCGTGGGACTTGGGAATATGATGGGGGAGTTTTTACAAATCAAGCAAGCCATCATATTGATTTGTTAGAATGGATGTTGGGTGATGTGGAGAGTGTGTTTGCAAAAAGCACAACGGCTTTAAGTGCAATAGAGACAGAAGATACCGGGATTGCGGTATTAAAGTTTAAAAATGGAGCTTTGGGCGTGGTGGAGGCTACAACTGCCACACGCCCTAAAGATTTAGAGGGGAGTATTTCTATTTTAGGTGAGTTTGGAAGTGTAGAAATTGGTGGTTTTGCAGTTAATCAAATGCGCCATTGGAATTTTGCAAAGTCTCTAGCAAGTGATGGGGAAGTTATGGAGAAATATTCGGTAAATCCACCTAATGTGTATGGATTTGGGCATAAGGAATATTATTTAAGTGTTGTGGATTGTCTAAAGAACAATAAAAAAGCTCTTGTAGATGGTGAAGAAGGAAGAAAGAGCTTAGAGTTAATTATTGCTATGTATGAATCTATTGAGAGTGGTAAGGAAGTATTTTTGCCTGTAGCTTCTAAGCAATGCAAATTGGGGAAAAAGGCGTGAAAAGAATTGTGTTTTTGGGCGCAAAAGAGATTGGCAAACAATGTTTGGAAATGTTGTTTAAAAAACAAAAAGACTTAGATTTTAAACTTATAGCAGTTGGGACTTCATCTAGAGGGGTGGGTGTTAGGGAGTTTGCAGAAGCAAAAGGGATTCCAATGATTAAGGATTTAAGCGTGCTTTTAAGTTTGGAATTTGACATACTCTTTAGTGTGCAATATCACGCGATTTTAACGCAAGAACAAATTGAGTGTGCAAAAGAAATTGCCTTTAATCTGCATTTAGCACCATTGCCAGAGTATAGGGGGTGCAATCAATTTTCCTTTGCGATTTTAAATGAAGATAGAGAATTTGGTGTAACTATTCATCGTTTAGCAAAAGGGATTGATAGTGGGGATATTATTTTTCAAAAGCGGTTTGAAATCCCAAAAGATTGTTTTGTAGATGAGCTTGTGGAATTAGCAAATATAGAAGGATTTAAGTTATTTTGTGAAAGTTTAGAAAAAATGTTAAAGGGGGAATATGGATTAATCCCACAAGATTCTATTAAGGCTTTACGCAGAGAGTTTCATTTAAGGAATGAAATTGAAGCTTTAAAATGTGTAGATTTACAAGCTTGCGGGGGGGGGGCATTAATTGAAAAAATCATTCGCGCAACAGCAATGCCCGGATTTGAGCCACCCTATTGCTACATTGGGAAAAGAAAATTTTATTTTCTGCAAGCAAAGCAAGATTAGAGATGTGGAGATGGGAGAAAATGTTATGCTAGTAGAGCCTTGCAATTTATATGAATGCTCTCTTGGAGACAATGTGTTTGTAGGTCCTTTTGTGGAGATCCAAAGGGGAGTTAGGATTGGTGCAAATACGCGTGTGCAAAGTCATAGTTTTATTTGTGAGTTAGTGAGTATTGGGGAATCTTGCTTTATAGGACATGGAGTAATGTTTATTAATGATTTATTTGAGTTTGGGAAACCTGCTGGAAATCCTAAGCTATGGAGAGAAACTAAGATTGGAAATAATGTTAGTATTGGCTCTAATGCTACGATTTTACCTGTTAATATTTGTGATGGGGCGGTGATTGGTGCAGGAAGCGTGGTTACAAAAAATCTTACTAAAAAGGGCGTATATGCAGGAAATCCTGCAAAATTAATAAGAGAGTTGTAATAAGGGAGCATAAATGGAGTTTGAAAAGATTGTAGAAATTGTAGAATCTAGGCGTGATGTGCTTAAAGGAAGTGAGAGGAGCATTGAAGTGGTGGATTTTGGTGCGGGAAGTCCGCGAGATAAACGCACAAAAGAGCAAATGGAAAAGGGTGTTTTGTGCGCGATTGCGCTTTGTGATTTAGCAAAAATTGGAGTTAAGAGAGAAAAGGCGCAGGAGATTTTTAAGATTTTTAAAGCCTTAAATCCTAAGGTGATTTTAGAGCTTGGCACTTGTTGTGGGTTTTCTAGTAGTTATATGAGTTATTTTGCGTCAGATTCTAGGATTTATAGCATTGAAGGGAGTGAGAATGTTGCAAATATCGCGAGAGAAAATCATCAAATCTTTGGGCTTAAAAATATTGAAGTTTTAGTGGGGAGATTTAACCTTGTGTTGCCTAGCCTTTTAGAACGCATTGCGCCATTAGATTTTGCATTCATTGATGGGCATCACGATAGGTTTGCAACGCTGGAGTATTTTCACACAATCCGCCCTTTTATGGACAAAGGTGGAGTGATGCTTTTTGATGATATTGCTTGGAGTGGTGGAATGCAAGAAGCGTGGGAGGAAATATTGGAATCTAAAATTTACAAAGAAGCCTATGTTGTGGGTGAAAATACTTGGAAAATGGGGGCTGTATGGCTGTGAAGTTTTTAGATTTGCACAAACAATATTTAAGTATCAAAAATGAGATTGATAGAGCGATATTTTCTGTGATTGAAAATAGTGCGTTTGTTGGTGGGGCAGAAGTTGAAGCCTTTGAAGAAGAGTTTGCTAGCTTTATTGGTGGGGTTAGTGCATTAGGTGTAGCAAATGGGACAGATGCGCTAGAGATTGCTATTAGGGCGTTGGAATTGCCAAAGAATTCTGTGGTTTTAGTGCCTGCAAACACTTTTGCTGCGAGTGCTGAAGCGGTGGTTAGTAATGGGCTTAGAGTGAAGTTTGTAGATTGTGGAGAGGATTATTCACTTGATATTGCGGATTTGCAATCTAAGATTGATTCTAGTGTTAGCGCGATTTTGGTGGTGCATTTGTATGGAATCCCTGCAAATATGAAGGAGATTTTAAGTCTTGCAAAAAAGTGGAATCTAAAAGTGATTGAGGATTGCGCACAGGCGCATGGAGCTAGATTTAACGGGCAAAGAGTTGGGAGTTTTGGCGATGTGGCAACTTTTAGTTTTTATCCGGGCAAGAATTTAGGGGCTTATGGTGATGGGGGAATGATTGTAAGTAAGGATTCTGCGCTGTTAAGAAAGTGCAAGGAAATCGCTCATCACGGAGGATTGCAGAAGTATCAGCATAATATTGTGGGGAGAAATTCTAGGCTAGATGGAATCCAAGCGGCGATTTTACGCGTGAAGTTACGTTATTTAGAAGCTTGGAATATAAGACGCAAGGAAGTGGCGCAAATGTATTTTGATGGGCTTAGTGGTGTTATCTTGCCGAAAGTGGCTAGCAATAGGGAGTGTGTGTGGCATTTGTTTGTAATAAGATGTGAGAAACGGACAGCTATAATAGAATCGCTTAAGAAAGTTGGAATCCAAAGTGGGCTGCATTATCCTGTGGCGCTACCTAATGCACCTGCTTTTTCTAAAAAATCCTATGTTGTAGAAACAGAATGTAAAAATGCGTTTGCTTGGCAGGACAAGATTTTGTCTTTGCCTATGGGAGATCATTTAGAAGATGTTGAAGTAGAAAGGGTGATAGGGACTTTAAAGGAGAGTTGCTAATGCATTATTATATTTATCCTGCAGGTAGGACTGGAAGAACATTGGGCAAAATGCTAGATTATTGTCAAATCAATGCAACTTATAGTTTTATAGATGATAATAAACAAGGGATAACCCTAAAAGAACAATCTTTAAACATTAAAAAGCAACTTGCAAACAATGAAGCTGAAATTGTGTTGGCTTTAACACAAGGAATTGTTATTACGCAAAGCAGAATGGAAAAATTAATTAAAAATTTAAGAGAATTAGGAATTAATCGTTATCTTGAAAATGAATTTATTCAGCAAATTATTCTAAGAGTTTGCCAAAAGGCTCAAATAGAAGTGCAACGCCTAATTAGTCGGGGGGGGGGCATTTATTAGTAGGTGTTATTCTGTATGGATTAGGAGAAGAGAAGCATTTGGGGAATGTGGATTATGAGTTATTAAAAAGAGATTGTAAGATTGTGTATTTAGATCATTCAGGAGAAGAATTTTCTAGGGCTTTAAATGCAAATGCTATTGTTGTGCCTTTTATTATGGATTATTTAAAGGATGTTTATTTTTTGAAATATATTTTTTCCACAGTAAGCACATATTCAAGAAATGCAAATCAAGTTTATTTTGTGCAGCACCATAGTTATGCAAGTGTATTAGAGGCTTTAATGGAAGAAAAATTGGATTATTATCAAATGGTGCTTAAAGATAAGATAGATTATTTATTTGCAACTTCTTATCAAACACAGCAAGCGGTGAAGTTTTTGACAAAAGAGTTTTGCGAAGAAAAAGAACCCAATCTTTTATTAAGTGGCTATGCTGCATTTGATGTTGAAGAAGAGATAGGGGAGAATTTGCGTGATATTGTTTTGATTGCTTTGCATGATGAAAGTGAAGTTTTAGAAATTAAAGAATGTATTTTGGAGTTGCTAGAGTTAGACTTTAAAGTTGCATTGCGTTATCGTTATGAATGGTCTGGAGAAATACAGAAGTTTATAAAAACTATGAAAAATCATCCTAATTTACTAATTAGTTATAATAACGCAAGCTTCAAAGATTATTCTGATAGGAGTTTTGTTGTTGTTACAAGTGCTTCAAGTGTAGCTTATACATTCCCAATTAAGCATTTATGCCCAGCAATTTTATATTTTAAAGATAAAAATATATTTGATAAAAATATTGGAGGGATTAGATTTTTTGAAGATAGAATCCATTTAAAGGCAAGCAGTGGTGCAGAGATTATTTTGCAAGTTAAGATGGCAAAAGATAAAGAATTATTAGAAAAGATTCTAAAATATCGCAAAGAAGAGGTTGTCAATTTTAAACAAGCTAGTGAAGTAATTGCAGATAGCATTGTGCAAATTATTCATAAAGAAAGATAGTATGATAGATAAAATTGGCAAACATAAGGTTGAGCAGTATTATAAAATCGCTGATCTTCTTAAGATTAAGATTCCACAAGATGTAGTTTTAGACTATCAAAATGATGTGGAGGGGGGGGGGTATAAATGTGCATTAACTTTTATTATAAATTGTATGTGTGGGGTCCTGGAGAGAAATCTTCCAAAAGTCGAAAGAGAAAATAAGATTTTAAAGATTGAGTTTTGCGATTACCAAAGAGCATTGACATTGCTCTTAGCTCACTTTCAGGATTATTTGAGTGATAGCGGCTTGAATAGTCTTAAAGAATCTCTAAATGTTCATTTAAAACTTATTGGAGAATCATTAAAGCCATTAGAAGAGATTTGTGGATTAAGTGTTGGGATTACGATGATAGGTTACACAAAAGATAATAAACATATTGGGGACATTGATGAGAGAATTTCTTTTCCTTTGGTGTATTGTTGTAATTCTTTAAAAGCATATGATTTAGCAAAACATAAAATTAAAGAAAATTTTGCAATGATTTCACATCCTATGTATTATAGTATTTTTCCAAAATTGAAAGTTCTATTATCTATAAATACTCCATTGCCACTAGTTAAATTAGAGACTTGCAAAACAATTATTGTGCATTTGGGGCATAACTTTAATGAAGCTTTACAATATACATTGCATCGCACAAATGAGAGCTTTGTATTAGAAAGTTTAAAAAAAGAGAGAATGGATAGGTGCCATTATGTTGTTGCGCACACGCTAAATGATTTTAAACTTTTGCTTAAAGCACAGAGTTTTTTTAATCTTAAAACTAAAATTATTAAGGGTGGTTGTCCTAGTTTAGATTGGGCATTACATAGAATAAAGAAAAAAGCATTAAGTCCTTATTTGCTATTTGCTCCTTCGTATTTATCAAATTTTATTTCTAAGGAATTTATGGAATCTCTTAATGCTATTTTAGATCTTGGGATTAAAGTTGTTTGCAGACTGCATCCTAATTTAAGAGAACAGCAACATCAGCAATTTCATAAAGAAATTGCAAATTGGTGTTTGCATAAAAATTTTATTTTTGATGAAACTTCAAGTTATTTAAATTCTTATATTAATAGCAGCTTTGCTCTTTTAACTGATGAGAGTTCTATGGGGGTATCTTATCCATTGACTTATCTTAAGCCTGCAATTGTTTATATGCCAAATCAAAGAAAGTTTGGCACAAGAGTTTTAGGTGGAATCCATTTGTATTCAAAGGAGGTAAATATTGTGATTGATAACTTTGGCGACTTAAAAAATATTGTGGTAGGTATTAGAGATTCTAGCACATTTGAGAATCAAATAAGAAAGTTTAGAGAAGAGCAAGTGTATAATATCAGAAGCTCTAGTGAATATTTAAGCAAGTTTATTAATAGGCTTTGCAAGGAGTAGGAATGCAAAAAGGTGCGGTGATTTGGATTTGTGGTTTGGCGGGTGCTGGGAAAACAACTTATGCGCAAGATTTATATTTATCTCTTAAAAAAGAAAGAGATAATGTTGTTTTATTGGATGGCGATGTTTTTCGTAGTATATTTCAAGAAGAGCCAGATTTTACAGCAAATGGAAGATTGAGAGTTGCTAAAAAAATCTCTGCACTTTGTTCATTTTTATCTTCTAATGGTATGATAGTTGTATGCGCTACGATTTCACTATTTGAAGAAATTTATTTTATGAATCGTCAAAATATCCCACATTATTTTGAAGTTTTTGTAAAGTGTTCAATGGAAGAGTTAAGAAAAAGAGATAAGAAAAATCTTTATAGTAAAATTCAAAGCAATGCAATTTGCAATGTAATGGGAGTAGATATTCCTTTTGTGGTGCCTAAGGCACATTGCGTGTTGAACAATAATCAAAAAGAAAATTTAGAATACAATCAGCAATTATTAAGGAAAGAGGTGGATAAGTTTTTAGCAAAAGTTTATGAGGCAAGTGATAAGGGGTATTGGTATCAGTTTTATACAAATCATATGCAAGCCGAAAAGGAAAGTCATTTTGCAGCATTTTGCATGAAAAATTATTTTAAAAGCGGTCAATCTTTGATTGAGCTTGGGTGTGGAAATGGTAGGGATAGCTTATATTTTGCTAAAAACAATCTTAAAGTTCTTGGAGTAGATCAGTGTGATAATGTGATTGCTTTTCTTCAGCAGTATAAAAATCACTCATTAAAATTTCAGTGTGCAGATTTTACTAAGTTAGATCTATGTTCTTCTGCGGGGGGGGGGGCTTATGACATAGTCTATTCGCGTTTTACTTTGCATTCTATTACTCAAAATCAACAAAATAGAGTGTTTGAATGGGTTAGAAATCATTTACAAGATGACGGTCTTTTTGCTATGGAGGTAAGGGGACACAAAAATTCTCTTTATAGAATGGGCATTCCAGTCATTGATGAGAAAGATGCGTTTATTTTTGAAAATCATTATAGAAGATTTTTGAAATTTGATATGCTCCTAGAAGAGCTAAAAGATTTTAACATTATTTATGCTAAGGAAGATAAAGGTTTTGCTCCCTTTAGAGATGAAGATGATTATTTTATAAGGGTCATTGCGCAAAAATAAAATCTTTATCCTTCTTTAGCTAAAGAAGGATAAAGATGAAAGATGCAATTAAACAAGAATCAACTTCAGCTGGAAGAGTTGTTAATAATTCAAAAAAAGATGTAGATGCGATTTTTGTCAAAAAATATGGACAAAAATGGTTAGATTATAGAAAAAAATGGGCAGATGCTTCAAAGCATATTTTGAATGATTTTCCACTTTTTGTAAGATTTGAAAATCAATTCAAATGTAATGCAAGATGCACAATGTGTGTGCATGGACACGCTGATTTAAGGGCAGATTATGGATATGAAGGATACTTGCCTTTTGATGTATTTAAACGCTTAGTGGATGAATGTGATGAGCATAAATGTCCATCTGTTGCTCCTTCTCAAACAAATGAGCCTTTATTAGATCACGATATTATCGAACGCTTGCAATATATTAGCACTAAGCAAAATATTATGGATGTGCATTTTAATTCTAATGCTTCTCTTTTGACAGAAGAAATGAGTAGAAAAATTCTTGATACAAGTGTTACAAGAATGAATTTTAGTATTGATGCAATTACAGAAGAGACTTATAAAAAAATTAGAGTTGGATTAGATTTTAAAAAAGTTTTAAAAAACATAGACACTTTTTTAAATTTACGCGCAAAGCTTGGTAGAGAGTTGCCTATTGTGCGTGTGAGTTTTTTATTGCAAGAAAAAAATAAGCACGAATTAGAAGCATTTAAGAATTTTTGGGTAGATAAGGCGGATTATGTATCTGTGCAACGCTATGTGCCGATTTCTCCTTTTGATGATGAAAGGAGTGTGGCAATTTCTGATGCCCCTATTGCTGGGAAGCAGAGCTGTTCTTATCCTTTTGAATCTATTTTTATACACGGAGATGGTTTAGCAGTCCCCTGTGCTTCACATAGAGCAAAACATATTGCAGTAGGCAATATTTATGATAATTCTTTATATGAGATTTGGCACTCTAATGGAATGCAGGCTTTAAGAGAAGCGCATAAGAATGGTGATTTGAGCTGCACGAAGCTTTGTGATACTTGCTTATTTAAAGGATAGGTATGGATAAAAAGCTAGTGTATGTGCCAATGGCAGCAGATATTATTCATCCCGGGCATTTAAATATTATTAAGGAATCTGCTAAATTAGGTTATGTAATGGTTGGACTTTTTTCCGATCAAGCAATTGCTAGTTATAAAAGAGTGCCACTGATGAACTATGAGCAACGCAAACAGATTGTGGAATCCCTAAAAGGCGTTGATGAAGTTGTTATGCAAGATGAGAAAGATTATCGCGCAAACTTAAAAAAATATAAACCAGATTTTCTTGTTCATGGTAGCGATTGGAATACAGGACCTTTAAATGAAGAAAGGCAAAAAGCAATTGTTCTTATGGAATCTTGGGGCGGAAAAGTTGTAGAGCCAGAATATACAAAAGATATTTCCTCTACGAAACTGAACAAAAATTTAAAAGAATTAGGGATTTTGCCACAAGTGAGACTAGGGGCTTTAAAGAAAGCTTTAGCAGCCAAACCTTTAATCCGCGGAATTGAATCTCATAGTGGAATGAGTGCATTAATTGTAGAAGAAGCTTCTATAAAAGATAATGATGGTATTAATCAGACTTTTGATTTTTTATGGTTAAGTTCTCTTACAGATTCTAGCTCTAAGGGCAAGCCAGATATTGAATTTGTAGATTTAACTTCAAGGATTGCTACAGTTAATGATATTTTAGAAGTCTCTACAAAACCTATTATTTATGACGGAGATACAGGTTCTCAGATTCCGCATTTTGCAATGATGGTTAAACGCCTAGAGAGATTAGGAGTGAGTGCTGTTGTTATTGAGGATAAAATAGGGTTAAAGAAAAATTCTTTGTGTGAGGGGGAATCTGCTAAACATACACAAGATTCCATTGAGAACTTTTGTGCAAAAATCAAAGCAGGAAAACAAGCGCAACTAACAAATGATTTTATGATCATTGCAAGAATTGAAAGTTTAATCTTAGAAGTAGGAATGGATGATGCAATTTTGCGCGCGAAAGCTTATATAGAAGCTGGGGCTGATGGAATTATGATTCACTCACGCAAAAAAGATGGACAAGAGATTTTAGAGTTTTGTAAGATCTACAATACTTTTGTTAATCGCAAGCCATTAATGGCGGTGCCTACTAATTATCCTATTTTGAGTGAAGAGGATTTAAAAAATTCTGGAGTTAATATCGTGGTGTATGCAAATCAACTCTTAAGAGCATCTTATACAGCGATGAAAAATACTGCTTTATCTATTTTAGAACACAAAAGAGCATTGGAGGCGGATAAGCATTATATTTCAGCACTAGAGATTATTAATTTAATTGAAGGAAATTAATGCTAGATACTTTAGAGTTTGCAAGATTTTTAAAAGATAGAATAGAGTTTTGTGCGGGAGTTCCTGATAGTTTGTTAAAGCCTTTAAATCAGGCACTTGAGAAAGAAATGCAAAAGGATTTTTATACCACAGCAACAGAGGGGCAAGCAGTAGCTTTTGCTTGTGCGTATCATTTAGCGACTTCTAAGATTGGACTTGTGTATTTGCAAAATAGCGGTTTAGGTAGTGTTATAAATCCTCTTTTATCTTTGGCAGATCCTAAAGTTTATAGGATTCCATTAATTCTATTTATTGGGCTTAGAGGGGGTATTGATGACGAGCCACAGCATTTAAAACAAGGTGAAGTAACAGAACAAATCTTAATTGCTTGTGGGATTAAAACTTTAATATTATCAAAAGAGATCAATCAAGCAAAAGAGCAAATTGATATGGCTTTGCAATATTGTAAAGAAAGTGGTGGAACAGTTGTTTTTTTGATTGAGAAAAATACCTTTGATAAGGTGTCTCTCCCACAAAGCACAAATTCCTTTTCTTTGGTGAGAGAAGAAGCAATTAGTCTTATTCAAGATGTTTTTAAAGGTGCAAAATTTATTACTACGACAGGGATGATTTCTAGGGAGTGTTATGAGTTAAGGGAGTTTAAGAATCAAGATCATAGTAGTGATTTTTTAGTAGTAGGGTCTATGGGATATGCAAGTTCTCTAGCATTTATTTTGTCGAAATATTTAGCTAAAAAAATCGTGTGCCTTGATGGAGATGGTGCGTTTATTATGCATATGGGTTCTCTTGCGAGTTTTAAGGGGGCTAATTTTTATCATATTGTGTTAAATAATTGTGCGCACGATAGTGTAGGTGGGCAAGCAACTAATGTTGGTAATATAAAGTTAGTAGAATTAGCTTATGCTTGTGGATATGATTATGCACTTAGTGTGGAGAGTTTAGAAGAATTACAAAAAACTTTAAAAGAGATTCTACAAATGCAAGGTTTAGTGTTTTTAGAAGTTAAGGTGAAAAAACAGACGCGTGCAAATCTTGGAAGACCAAAGGAGATCTTAAAGCTTAAGGAAGAGTTTTGCAAGGGGCGTTAGTTTATATTACTGGACTTAGTGGTTCAGGTAAGACAACTTTGGCAGGAGAAGTAGTAAAAAGCATTAAGAGTACATTTGGGATTAAAGCTGTTTTGTTAGATGGGGATACTTTGCGTGAATGTGTAGTGAATAATGACTACTCTATACATGGGCGTTTTAATATGGCTTCGTATTATGTGAGAGTTGCTAAAGTGCTAGTAGATCAAGGGTTTGTTGTGGTATTATCAACGATTTCTATGTTTGATAAAATAAGAGCATTTAACGCAGAAAACTTTAAGAACTATTTAGAAGTTTATTTGGAGGTTTCAACAGAAGTTCGCAAACAAAGAGATCCAAAAGATTTTTATAAATTTAATACATTGGATATGGCAGGGCTTAATCAAAGTGTGGAATTGCCAAAAAATAGCCACTTAGTTTTTAAGGATAATTTTGATATAAATCGCGCTTGTGAAAAAATAATAGAAAAATTTAAGGAATTTAATGCGTAAGAGTATTTGTGTGTTTGACTGTCGGGGGGGGGGGGGATTATTTTTTAGCCATTTTCTTATTTTTATCTATAATTGCAGTTATTAATTTAAGTGGTATTGCGGTATGAGTCTTGGTGCTGTAGTTTGGATATGTGGGCTTAGTGGAAGCGGCAAAACCACATTGGCAAGTGCGCTTGTAGAAAGATTAAAGAAGCAGTTTAATGGTGTGGTTTTGTTAGATGGAGACCATTTAAGAAGTATTTATAATGATTTTAATTATAGTAGAGAAGGTAGATTAAATTTAGTATATCGCTCACAAAAACTTTGTTCAATGCTTGTTGATGGTGGCTGTATTGTAGTGGTTTCTTTTGCTACAATGCAAAAAGAAATTTTTACAAGCAATAGAGATATTTTTGAAAAATATTTTGAAATTTTGGTTGATTGCCCATTTGATGAGCTTGTAAAAAGAGATCAAAAACAGCTTTATAGTAGGGCTTTAAAGGGAGAGATTAAAAATGTTTATGGTGTAGATATAGCTTGTGATTTTCCTGCTGCAGATTTTATTATTGATAATTCTAAATGTGAAAATTTGGAATCTAAAGTTGATGTTTTGCATCAGAAGGTTATGGAATTCTTGTTTTCTTTATCTATTCCTGAGAATTTAAGTTTGCAGGTAAAGTTTGCACATACTCCTCTATCAATCAAAGAATCTTATAGAATTATGCAAGAGTTTCGCCCTTATTTGAGTTTAGAAGATTTTACTTCTAGAGTCCTGCTTTTAAATAAAACAATGCAATTTAGGTTTTTAATGTTTTATGATAATAAAGAATTAATAGGGCTATGTGGGTTTATGCCTTCGTATCTTTTGTATCATAAAGAATGTTTATTTATTAGTGATTTTGTTGTGTCTAGTCATGTGAGAAAAATGGGATATGGACAAAAGATGTTTTTAATAATGCAGAGAATTGCTTATGAAAATGGATATAATGAAATTTCTTTAGAAAGTGGTATCGTAAGAGAGAAGGCTCATAGATTTTGGATTGAAAAATGTGGTTTTAGGAGGACAAGATTTGGTTTTAAAAAAGATTTGATTGCTGTAAAGGACCAATAAATGAAAGCGGTAATTTTAGCGGCAGGTGTAGGAAGAAGACTTAAAAAATATACTGAAAATATACCAAAATGTATGGTGGAGGTGGGTGGAATCACAATTGTAGAAAGATTATAAAACAAATTATAAAATATGGAAAATTGAAGCATATTGTTATTGTTACAGGATATTTGGATAAGGTGTTAAAAGACTACATTAGTAGTTTAGATTTACCTTTAGATATTTTGATTGATTTTGTGTATAACGATAAATATCATTGTGCAAATAATATTTATTCTTTATATAGTGCTAAAAAATATTTAAATGATGATATATTTTTATTTGAATCTGATTTAGTTTTTGATGATTCTGTAATAAAACAAATATTTAATGCAACATCTGATAATTTTGCATTAGTATCACGCGATGAATCTTGGATGGATGGATCTGTTGTAATGATTGATGAAGAATATAGAGTAAAAAAAATAATCTTTAAAGATGAATTTGATTTTAAAGAGATTGATAAATATTATAAAACAGCTAATATTTATAAGTTTTCCAAGGAAATGATACAGAATTTTTATATTCCTATTTTAGAGGATTATATTAAAAATAATCAAATTGAATTTTATTATGAGAGAGCCTTGAAAGATATTGTTAATCATGGATGGGTCTTGAAGGCAGAGATTGTGGATAGTGATTTGTGGTATGAAATTGATAATCCAAATGATCTTGCAATTTCTAATATAATGTTTTCTGATTTCAGTAAAAGTTATGAAATGTTAGAAAAAAATTATGGTGGATATTGGAGATTTCCTAAAATTAATGATTACTGTTATTTGGTAAATCCTTATTTTCCAACTCCTAAACTTATAGAAGAGATGGAATTAATGTTGAGAAGTTTGATGATAAATTACCCATCAGGAGCAAAAGTTATACAAACATTAGCCGAGACAATGTTTAATATTAAAGAAGAGTTTTTATTAGTTGGTAATGGAGCTAGTGAATTAATTAAAGCATTAATGACGACTTTAGAGGGCAGGATAGGTTTTATAGTGCCAACTTTTGAGGAATATGTTAATTGCGCAAAAGAGCCCGTGTTATTTGAAGTAAAAACTGGATTAATATATAATGCATCAGAACTTATTACATTTATTTCTAAAGAGTCAATCAAAACAATACTAATTATAGCACCTGATAATCCTAGCGGTTTTTTGCTTCCTAAAAAAGATTTGGAAGAAATTTTAAATTGGACAAAAGAGCATAATGTTAATGTTGTTTTAGATGAATCTTTTATGGACTTTGCAGAGCATTATTATACCTTTTTAGAAAATGAGAAATTAATTTTATATCCTAACTTAATTCTTGTAAAAAGTATTTCAAAATCTTATGGAGTTGCAGGGCTTAGACTTGGAATTCTTGCCAACTCAAATAAAGAAATTCTTAGAAAAATACAAGATAAATGTTCTATTTGGAATATTAATTCTATTGCAGAATATTTTTTACAAATTATAGTTAAATATACAAAGGAATATAAAAAATCCTGTGAGATATTAATAGAAACTAGAAAAAATTTTATTAATGAATTAAGAAAAATAAAACAGATAGAAGTTTTTGATTCTCAAAGTAATTATGTTTTATGTTGTATAAAAAATGAAAATATTAATGTTAAAGAATTGGCAATTTTTTGTTTTAAAAATAATTTTTTAATCAAAGATTGTTCTAATAAAATCGGCTTAAAAAGTGGTAGATTTTTTAGACTAGCTGTCAAGGACAATCATTTAAATAAAGAATTAATTTTAATTTTAAAAAATTTTTTTCAGGATAAGTTTTGAAAGCGATTTTATTGACTGATTGTCGTATTAAAATAGAGAATATTATTGGTATTTTGCAGGATAATGATTTTCAAATATTTGGTGTTTGTTTTGGAGAATGTTTAATTTCAGAATATCAAAAAAAATATGCAAAAATCATCAATTATTAATTGTAGATAAACAAGAATTACCAGCATACAAAGACATTGATGTGATTTTTTCTTATGGTTATGTCCATTACATTCCAAGAGAAGTTTTTTCTTCAGTGCGATATTGTATTAATTTTCATCCTGGATTATTACCTGATTATAAAGGTTGTTATACATTATATTATGGAATGGCAAATAATGAGAAAGAATGGGGGATGACGGCACATTTTGTGAATGAAAAGTTTGATTGCGGAGAGATAATTTTAATAGAAAAATTTATTTTAGATTATGAAAAGACAGGAAAAGAAATTGTGGAATATATTTGGGAGGAAGTAGGAATTAATGCTTTTAAGAAAATTGTATTTATGATCAGAGAAGGGAGTATAATGTCATTTTCTCAAAAAAAAACTCCAAAAATAGCCTGCGGGGGGGGGGGGGGAGATATTATAGTAGAGAAAGGCTTAATGAAGAGAAACTTATCTCTATTGAAGATTTGAAAAATTTAGATTCTAAAGAAATTGTTAAAAAAATTAGAGCTATGTGGTATCCACATTATGATGGTTTGCGATTAAAACTAGAAGATGGAGAAGAATTGTTTTTAATGGATAGAAAGATTTGGGATACAATTAAAAATAAAATTTAGTTTGGAATGGAATATGCTATGGAATGTTTGCTTTATAAAACTGCTTTAATTGCGCTAGAAGCAGGAGATGTGGTTTTAAAATATTATGGTTTAGAAGATTTTGATTTAAAACAAGATTCTTCACCTTTAACAAAGGCAGATTTAGAATCCAATGCTTTAATCATGCAAAAATTGCAAGAAATTTCTTCATATAAGGTGTGCTCTGAAGAAGCTGTGTTGGAGTATGAAGAACGCAAGGGTTTAGAATATTTTTGGCTTATTGATCCACTTGATGGCACAAAGGATTTTTTGGCACAAAATGGAGGCTTTACGATAAATATTGCATTAATTTATAAAAATCGTCCCATTTTAGGCGTGGTGTATGCTCCAGCGTTTTCTAAGCTTTATATCGCCCTAAAAGACTTTGGTAGTTTTGATTATGATGTAAAATCTTTAGAAGAATCTTGGCAAAAAGGGATGTTAGATCTAGCCTGGCTAGAGCAAAACAAAATCCGCTTAAATGGTGAGAGAATCGCACAAGAAAAGCAAATTATTGCGTGTGATTCTGTATTTCATAGCACACAAGCAACACAGGACTTTATTAGTAAATATCATTTAAAAGTGCAAAAGTATGGTTCATCGCTTAAAATTTGTGCTTTAGCCAAAGGAGAAGCAGATATTTATCCGCGTTTTAATGGCACGAGCGAGTGGGATATTGCGGCGTGTGAGATTGTGCTAGAAGAGAGCGGTGGAGTAGTGTTGGATTGTGTGAGTAAAAAACCTTTAGCTTATAATAAAGAGAGTTTTAGAAATAACCATTTTGTCGCATTTGCAAAGAGTCAAGTAGGTAAAGAAATTTATCAAGATATTTTAAACACTGATTTTTAGTAGTTTATGCAATGCCTTGAAATTTTGGAGTAAATTTTTGTATGATTAGCAAAATACAATTAAGGCGGAGCATTTGAAGAATCTAATCATTGTGGAATCTCCAACAAAAGCGCGAACAATAAAGAATTTCTTAGGTGATGCATATAATGTTATCGCGTCAAAAGGGCATATTAGGGATTTGCCTAAGCATACTTTTGGAATTAAAATTGAAAATGAAACCTTTATCCCAGAATATACAATTGATACTTCTCACAAAGAAGTTGTGAATGAGCTAAAAAAGCTTGCAAAAGATGCAAAAGAAATCTATATCGCAACCGATGAGGATAGAGAGGGGGAAGCAATAGGTTATCATATCGCAACTGCTATTGGCAAAAATCCCAATAAACTTCCTAGAATTGTCTTTCACGAAATCACGCAAAACGCTATTAAGGAGGCTCTAAAAAATCCACGCCATATTGATATGGATAGAGTTAATGCGCAGCAAGCAAGGCGTTTATTAGACAGAATCGTAGGCTATCGTTTAAGTCCATTGATTGCTTCTAAGATTCAAAGAGGCTTAAGTGCTGGACGCGTGCAAAGTAGTGCGTTAAAAATTATTGTGGATAGAGAAAAAGAGATTCTAAATTTTAAGCCCATAACTTATTATAGCATTGAAAGCGTGTTTAAAAAAAATGGAGATAAAAGTATCCTTGAGGCCGAACTTGTGGAGTTTAAGGGTAAAAAGATTGATAAGCTGACCTTGCAAGATTACATAGAGGCAGAAGAGATTGTATCTGTGCTAAAAACAGAAAGTTTTAAGATTCAAAGCCTTGAAACAAAACGAAGAAAAACAACTACTCCCCCTCCATTTATGACTTCTACATTACAACAAAGCGCAAGCTCACAGCTGGGATTTTCCCCATCACGAACAATGCAAACAGCCCAAAAGCTTTATGAAGGGGTGATGACACATCAAGGTTCAATGGGTGTGATTACTTATATGAGAACAGATAGCTTAAATATTGCAAAAGTCGCGCAAGATGAAGCACGCAAGCTTATTGCTAAAACTTATGGTAAAGAATATGTGCCAACAAAGCCAAAAGTCTATACCACAAAAGCAAAAGGCGCGCAAGAAGCACACGAAGCAATCCGTCCAACTTTAATGGATTTCACGCCACAAATTGCAGCACAATATCTAAAAGGAGATGAGCTTAAGCTTTATACTCTAATTTATAAGCGATTCTTAGCCTCACAAATGCAAGATGCAGAATTTGAATCACAAAGCATTTTGATAACTTGTAAAACTGCACAACTTAAAATTAATGGTAGAAAACTTGTATTTGATGGGTTTTATCGTGTGCTTGGTAGTGAAGATAAGGATAAATTGCTCCCAGAATTTAAGATTAATGAAGAAATTAAGCTTGAAAAATGCGTCGCTAATGAACATCAAACAGAGCCTCCAGCAAGATATTCTGAAGCAAGCTTGATTAAAACATTGGAGTCTTTAGGGATTGGGCGTCCAAGCACTTATGCTCCAACAATTGCGCTATTGACTTCAAGAGAATATATTAGCATTGAGAAAAAACAAATCCAACCTAAAGAAGTCGCTTTTAAGGTGGTGGAGCTTTTAGAGGCGCATTTTAATGAAATTGTAGATTCTAAATTTACAGCAACTTTAGAAGAGCGTCTTGATGCTATTGCAGAATCTAAACAGGATTGGCAGCAACTTTTATGGGAGTTTTATGAGCCTTTTATTCAAAAAGTGAGTGAAGGCAAAACAAGCATTGCAAGTCAAAAGATTGCGATTCCAACTGGTGAGTCTTGTCCGCTATGCGGTAAAGATCTTGTGCAAAGAAAAAGTAGGTTTGGAGAATTTGTAGGGTGCAGTGGTTATCCTAAGTGTAAATACATTAAAAAAGAACAAGAAACTAGCGATGAAGATTTAGGGGTTTGTGAAAAATGTGGCAAACCAATGGTAAAAAAACGCGGTAGAAATGGAGAGTTTTTGGCTTGTAGTGGGTATCCAGAGTGCAAAAACACAAAGGCTTTAAATGGGTCTAAAGCGCAACCTCAAGTTTTAGAGGATGTTAAATGTCCAAAATGTGGGGGAGATATTTTAGAGAGAATGAGTCGGCGTGGGAAGTTTTATGGATGTAAGAATTATCCAAAATGTGATTTTATTGCAAATTTTCCACCTACACAGCACACTTGTCCAAAATGCAATAGTGTGATGCTAAGGCGGACATTTCGTAAAAAACCGATTTTAGAATGCAGTGCGTGCAAAGAACGCATTGATGATAAAGGATAAAAATGACACAAGAAATTTTAGATTTTTTAGATAATAATGTAGGGTTTTTAGCAACAAAGGGAACTTGTGGTAATCCACGTGTGCGTCCTATGCAATCTCCTTTATATTATGATGAGAAGCTTTATGCTTGCACTTCTAAGAAAAAAGGAATCTATAAGCATATTCAAAATTTTTCTGGGATTGAACTTAGTGCATATGATGGAAAGAATATGTGGATTAGAATCCGTGCAAAAGCCGTGTTTGATGAAAATATAGAGATAAAAAAGAAAATGTTTGAAAAGTATCCTGTAGTTAAAGAGATTTATAAAAATCCTGAAAATCCTGATTTTGCAGTGTTTTACTTTGATGAGCCTAGTATTAAAATTCAAAGTTTTAATGGTCGCAATGAAGTGTTAAAGGGCTAAAATGCAAGAGATTTTTTTATGCACAATTTGTAATGTTTCAAGTGGGAGTTGCGCAGAAGATTGTGCGTATTGCACACAAAGTGCGAAGTATAATGCTGATATTGAACGCTATAAATACAAACCGATTCCACAAATTTTAGAAGAAGCAAAAAGAGCAAGCGAAAACGGTGCGCTAGGGTTTTGTCTTGTAACAAGCGGGAGAGAGTTAGATAGTAAGCGCGTGGAGTATATTGCACAAGCTGCAAGGGCGATTGTGGATTCTGGATTGCATTTGCATTTAATTGGTTGCAGCGGGATTGCAAGTGTTGAGGCTTTAATAGAACTTAAAAATGCAGGAATTGCAAGCTATAATCATAATCTTGAGGCAAGTCGCAACTTTTTTCCAAAAATTTGTTCTACACATAGTTTTGAAGAGCGTTATGAAACCTGTGAAAATGCTTTAAAAGCAGGTCTTGGGTTATGTAGTGGTGGAATCTTTGGAATGGGAGAGAGTTGGCAAGATAGAATGGATTTGCTCTATGCGCTACAAACGCTAACTCCGCATAGCGTGCCGATTAATTTCTTTATTTCAAATCCTGCATTACCTCTTACACAAAAGATTCTAGCGCAAGAAGAAGCATTAGAATGTGTCAAATTAGCAAGGGAGTATTTGCCAAATGCAAGATTAATGATTGCAGGAGGTAGAGAGAAAGTGTTTAAAGAGGATCAAAAGGCACTTTTTGAGTGTGGAATTAATGCGGTTGTATTAGGGGATTATCTTACTACTAAAGGAAACACTCCAAAAGATGAAGTAGAACGCATTAAGAATTATGGATATGGAATCGCAACAAGTTGTGAATAAAATATTATGTTAGAGACTTCTAAAAAACTAGAAAAGAGTAAAGATCTGTTAATTTCGCGCTTTAAAAGATTATGGACTTTAAGGTTATTTCAAGAGATTAGAGATAAGCTTTGGGTGCTTGTGCGTTATTTATATGTGTTTTTAAAAGGCGATTTGCTTTATTTTGCCTCAAGCCTTAGTTTTTATACAATTTTTGCACTTTTACCAATGCTACTTGTGGTATTTTCACTTGTGGCAACATTGCCAGACTTTAAAGAATATATTGAAAGTTTTAAAAGTCTCATTATTGCGAATTTTATTCCTACGCATTCTGATATATTTTTGCAATATTTAGATGGATTTTTAAAAAACTCTACGAAGCTTGGTGGAATGGGGCTTTTATATGCCTTCATCACTTCTATTTTGTTTTTTAGAAACTATCAAAACATTACGACAAAAATTTTTCACTCCAAAGGGCGTGGGTTTTGGGATTCTTTATCTGTGTATTGGACTTGTATGACGCTTTTTCCATTAGGTGTGCTTTTTTCTATCTTTCTTAGCGCAAAGGCGTATGCGTATTTGGATGGGTTGGGTTATAGCACATATTTGGCTTGGCTATTTAGACTGATTCCGTATTTTTTAATTTGGATTGTATTTTTTATGCTTTTTAAAATTTCAGCAAACACAAAAATCAGCACAAAGAATACCTTGCTAAGTTCTTTGATTACAGCACTTTTGTGGTCTTTTTGCAAATGGGGATTTGTGTATTATGTGTTTTACAATAAGGCATATTTAACGCTTTATGGTTCTTTTAGCATTGTGTTGTTTTTGTTTATTTGGGTGTATCTTTCTTGGGCGATTTTGCTTTTTGGAATGAGTTTAAGTCGTGGGATTGATGAGATGTTTGTTAAAGAGTTGGAATCTCAAAATCAAGAGAGTTGAAGTAAGAGATAAATGCAAGAAAACATTAGAAATTTAAGTTTTGCTATTAAATTTATGCTAAAATAATAAAATTTTTCTTTGAACTTAAAGGAGTTTTTTTGGAAATTGAGTCGTTTCTCTTGTCAATTTTCGCGTTGTTTCTTGTTTTATTAAATGGTTTTTTTGTGCTTTCAGAGTTTGCAATTGTTAAGATTCGTCGCTCACGCTTAGAAGAGCTTTCAAAGCGTGAAGTAAGTGGCGCAAAACTTGCACTAAAAATTACTGGAAAATTAGATTCCTATCTTTCTGCAACACAGCTTGGAATTACGCTTTCATCTCTTGGACTTGGTTGGATTGGTGAGCCTGCTATTGCTAGATTGTTAGAAACGCCTTTTAAATATTTTATTGGAGATAATCCTGTATTGCTACATTCTGTGAGTTTTGTGATTGCATTTAGTTTTATTACGCTTTTACATGTTGTTGTTGGAGAGATTGTGCCAAAGTCTATTGCCATTGCTAAGGCGGAAAAGGCTGTGTTGCTTGTTGCGCGCCCTTTGCATATTTTTTGGATTGTGTTTTATCCAGTTATTAAGATTTTTGATTTTATTGCTACGATTATTTTGCACGCAATGCACATTAAGCCTGCAAGCGAAGGGGAAGAAAGTGCGCATTCTGAAGAAGAATTAAAAATCATCGTAGGTGAGAGTTTAAAGGGTGGATATTTAGATACGATTGAAAATGAAATTATTCAAAATGCTGTAAGTTTCTCAGATACAATGGCAAAAGAGATTATGACGCCTAGAAAAGATATGATTTGTTTATATGATGATAACACTTATGAAGAGAATATGCAGATTGTAACAACTACAAAGCACACGCGTTATCCTTATTGCAAAGAAGGAAAAGATAATATTATAGGAATGGTGCATTTAAGGGATTTGCTTGAAACAATGTTGAGTAACAATCCTTCAAAAGAATTGGAAAGCTTGGTGCGTGAAATGATTATCGTCCCTGAGAGTGCATCAATTTCAAATATTCTTAATCAAATGAATCGCCGTCAAATCCACACTGCACTTGTTGTTGATGAGTATGGTGGAACAGCAGGTTTGCTGACAATGGAAGATATTTTAGAAGAAGTGATGGGTGATATTAGTGATGAGCACGATAAAAAAAGCGATGATTATCACAAAATCAGTGAAGATTCTTATTCTTTTGATGGTATGCTTGATTTAGAGCGAGTAGCTGATGTGCTTGGAATCACTTTTGAAGATGACACAGAGCAAGTTACCATTGGTGGGTATGTCTTTAACCTTTTAGAGAGAATGCCAGTAGTTGGCGATATTATTGATGATGAGTATTGTGAGTATGAAGTCTTAGCAACAGAAGGGGCTAGGATTGTGCGATTAAAGGCTACAAAAAAGCCATTTTTAAACGAAGAATAAGTGGATGCTTGATTTATTTTTAGTATTATTGCAAGTTTTATTTATTAGTTTAAAATTAGCTAATAAAATTCAGTGGTCTTGGTGGCTTGTTTTGTTGCCGATGATTGTGTATGTTTTTTTGTATGTTTTTTTGTATGTTTTAGTGGGTGGATTTTTATTTGGTCTAGGAATTTCGCTCACAGCATTGTAAAGGAGAGAAGATGGAATTTGTTGCAATTTTAATGGGAAGCAAAAGTGATTATTCTGTAATGGAAGAATGTATTAAGGTTTTAAAAAAATTTGATGTGCCTTATGAAGTGATTATTTCATCAGCGCACAGAAGCCCAAATCGCACAAAAGAATATGTTAAAAATGCAGAAGAAAAGGGTGCTAAAGTTTTTATTGCGGCTGCTGGAATGGCAGCGCATTTGGCGGGTGCTGTGGCTTCAATGACGACAAAGCCTGTGATTGGTGTGCCATTAAAAGGGGGCGCATTAGATGGTTTAGATTCTTTATTATCCACTGTTCAAATGCCTTCTGGTATGCCAGTAGCAACACTTGCGCTTGGAAAAACAGGTGCTGTAAATAGTGCGTATTTGGCAATGCAAATTTTAGCACTTGCTGATACAGAGCTTGGAGAAAAACTTAAAGAAGATCGTGTAATGAAAGCAAAAAATGTTGAGCTAGATTCTAGCGAGATTGAAGTTATTTTATAAGGAATATTATGGAATCTTGGGTTGGGTTGGAGGAATTTGCAAAGCTTGCACATTTAGACAAAGAAAAAGTCCTAGAAATGGTAGCAAATGGAACGCTAAAGAGCAAGCAAGAAAATGGAGAATTTTTAATTGATGCAAGTAGTGGCACACAAGCACTTGTGAAGAGTGCAGGTAATGCTATAATGCTTGCAGATTCTACAAATATGTCTGTGGATAGTGATTTTGTAGAGAAAACTATTGGCACGATTTTAAGCTTACACGAAAAGGTTGTTAGCTCCAAAGAAGAAACGATTTCAAGTGTAAAAAATGAAAATCAATTTCTAAAAGATGCGCTTTTTAATACACAAGAAGTGTATGAAGATGATAAAAAAACTATTGCGATTTTGCGCGAACAATTGCGTGCAGCACAAGAAGAAATTGAGTTTTTAAAGCGTAAATATCGTCTAATGTGGGGCAAGGCAATTGATGTCAAAGCAAAGGAATAAACCATTAATTTACAATACGCTTGCCTTGAGTGCTTGTTAAAACAAGCACAATTTACTGCAAAACTTCAAAATAATGCTTTAGAGCAAAATGTTTTAAAGGCTATTAGCGCAGTTTTTGAGGGTTTAGAAGATTTTCAAAAATTTTTAGAAAACTCTTCTAATTTTTCTGCTCTAAGCATTAAAGATATATCAAAACTTAAAGAGCAATTGTGTGTATTTTTCAAAGATAAAGGAATCGCATTGTGTGGTGATTTTGAGATTCCACCTACACTGCTTGCAGTTTTAGTTTATGAAAAAATTGCAGAGATTTTAAAAAATCCTTCACCTTATTTGGAAGTCAAAACAAAGAGTATCGCACAAGCTAAAATTTACAAGCAAGGCTTTATGAAGAATTTAGAGACAATGCTAAAGAAAGATTGTAGTGCTAAAGAGATTTTAGAATATGCAGTGCGCATTTGTGTGCTTGGTAATGTGATTGACTATGGAGCGCAATGTAGTTTTGATTTAGAGTTGGAATCTAAAAAGATTTTAAAAGCACATTTTGCATATTTTGAGTTGGAATCCTTTATGAAAAAGTTAGAAAATGCAAAACAGATAGCGTTTATTGGCGACAATGCTGGAGAAAATGAGTTTGATGAAATTTTGATTGTTGCATTGAAGGCTTTATATCCAAGTTTGGAGATTTATTATTTTGTGCGGGGTGCTGAAATCATTAATGATATTACATTAAGAGATTTGCAAAATAGCGATTCTGCATTATTTAGTCTTTGTAAAGTTATTGATAGCGGAGTCTTAAGTCCAGGTTTTATAGAGGATTTAGCAAGCATAAATGCCAAAGAGATTTACAAAAAAGTAGATGTTGTCTTAGCAAAGGGAATGGGAAATTTTGAATCTATGGAATCTTTTGCTAGAAGCGATTGCCGTGTGTTTTTACTCTTTAAGATTAAATGCAATGTGGTGCGTAATTATTTAAAGAAAAATTTAGGGGATTTTGTGTTTTTTTCTCCATTTTTAGAACAAAAGATATGAAATTTCTTGTTTTTAGAATAACAATTTGTAAGATTTCTAATCTTTGGTTAGCTAAATATTAACCATTTTTAAGCTAGTGATTATGTGAAATTCTATAAAATTACGAGATTCTCTGTAAAAGTTTTAAGGGAAATCTTAAAGGAAGGAGCATATATGCAATCAAATCCTGCGTTAGAGTATGATTACTCCATTGCAAAATTATTTCTTTTTGCAACGATTGCGTTTGGTATTGTTGGATTATTGTTGGGTGTTGTGATCGCTTTTCAAATGGCTTTTCCAAACCTTAATTATCTTGCTGGTGAGTTTGGAACATTTGGAAGATTGAGACCTTTACATACAAATGGAATTATTTATGGATTCACATTAAGCGGTATTTGGGCGGCTTGGTATTATTTGGGGCAAAGAGTTTTAAAAATCTCTTATAATGAACATCCCTTTTTAAAGGTGATTGGACACTTACATTTTTGGATTTATATCGCACTTATGGCTTTAGCAGTGATAAGCTTGTTTGCTGGACTTACACAATCTAAAGAATATTCTGAATTAGTTTGGCCTCTTGATTTATTAGTGGTTGTTGTGTGGGTATTATGGGGTGTTAGTTTGTTTGGTTCAATGGGTGTAAGACGCGAGCAAACAATTTATATTAGTTTGTGGTATTTCATCGCAACTTTTGTCGCAATTGCTGCGCTTTATATCTTTAACAATCTTTCTGTGCCAACTTATTTGATCTCAGGTGTAGGTTCAATGTGGCATTCTATTTCTCTTTATGCAGGAACAAATGATGCAATGGTGCAATGGTGGTTTGGACACAATGCGGTTGCATTTGTTTTTACTTCCGGAATTATTGGGGTGATTTATTATTTTTTGCCAAAAGAATCTGGACAGCCAATTTTTTCTTATAAATTGACATTATTCTCATTTTGGGGCTTAATGTTTGTTTATATTTGGGCTGGAAGCCACCATTTGCTTTATTCCACGGTTCCTGATTGGATGCAAACAATGGGTTCAATTTTTTCAGTTGTGTTGATTTTGCCTTCTTGGGGAACAGCAGTTAATATGCTTCTTACAATGAAAGGACAATGGCACCAATTAAAAGAATCTCCATTGATTAAATTTCTTATTCTTGCTTCAACTTTCTATATGCTTTCAACTCTTGAAGGTCCAATTCAGTCTATCAAATCCGTTAATGCGTTAGCTCACTTTACAGATTGGATTGTAGGACATGTGCATGATGGAGTTTTAGGTTGGGTTGGTTTTACAATCATTGCGGCTTGTTATCATATGACACCACGTTTATTTGGGCGTGAAATTTATTCTAAGAAGCTTATGGATATTCAATTTTGGATTCAAACAACGGCAATTATTCTTTACTTCTCGAGTATGTGGATTGCAGGAATTACGCAAGGTATGATGTGGAGAGCAACTGATGAATTCGGAAGTTTGGCATATTCATTTATTGATACAGTAACTGTATTAATGCCTTATTATACAATTCGTGCGATTGGCGGAGCAATGTATTTAATTGGATTTATTATCTTTACTTATAACATTGTTATGACAATTGTGGCTAGCAAAACTCTTGAAAAAGAACCAAGATTTGCAACGCCTATGGCAGCATAAGGGGATTGTGATGTTTCATTGGTTAGAAAAAAATCCGTTTTTCTTTACGGTTGTGTTTTTATTGGTGTTTTCAATTGCGGGATTAGTTGAGATTTTGCCTGATTTTGCAAAAGCTTCACGCCCAACAGAGAATCTTAAGCCTTATACGCTTTTAGAAACTGCAGGGCGTCAAATTTATATTGCGGAGAGTTGTAATGCTTGCCATTCTCAACTTGTGCGCCCTTTTAAAGCAGAAACAGATCGTTACGGCGCATATAGTTTAAGTGGTGAATATGCTTATGATAGACCTTTTCTTTGGGGTTCAAAAAGAACAGGTCCAGATTTACATCGTGTTGGAGATTACAGAACGACAGATTGGCATGAAGAGCATATGTTAAATCCAGAAGCAGTCGTTCCGGGATCTATTATGCCAGCGTATGCGCACCTATATAAGAAAAATGTTGATGTGGATACCGTATACGCAGAAGCTTATACGCAAAAAGTTGTGTTTGCTGTGCCTTATGATACAGAAAATAATCCAAAGCTAGGGGATTTAGAAGCTGCTAGAGCGGAAATTTTAGCAGAAGCTAAGATTTTAGCAGAGGATATGAAAGATCCAGAAATTAAAGCTGCATTAGAGAGAGGTGAAATTAAGCAAATTGTTGCATTAATTGCATATCTTAATAGTTTAGGACAAAAAAGAAGGGCGAATTAGTCGTGGAATATGAAACAATACAAATTATCCAGGGTTATGCGTATTGGTTTATCACGCTGTTATTGGTGGTGTTGTTGTATGCTTATATCTACCATTTATATAAAAGTCAAAAAAGCGGAAAGATAGATTATGAAAAATATGCAAGACTTGCCTTGGATGATGAGTTAGATGATTGTTTAATAGAAAAGCGTAATCAAGAAGACAAAAAGAAGGAGAGCTAAATGGAATGGTTTAATTTAGGCGATAGCGTAAATATGCTCGGATTAGCTGGAGCCGTAGTAATTTTAGCTTTGACTATTTTCATTGTGGGTGGTTACATCAAAAAAATGAAGGATAGCAAAGCAGATGGTGAGCTAGCAGAAGAAGAATGGGATGGTATTAAAGAATTTAAAAATGACATTCCTATTGGTTGGGGTGTTACTTATCTTGTGCTTATTATTTGGGCATTATGGTATTGGTTTGTTGGATATCCTTTGAATTCTTACTCTCAAATTGGAGAATACAATGAAGAAGTAAAAGCATACAATGCAAAATTTGAAGAAAAGTGGCAAAACATTGATGCAGAAACACTGACAAAAATGGGACAGAATCTTTACTTGGTGCAATGTTCTCAGTGCCACGGAGTTACCACAGAAGGGATTAATGGCACAGCTGCAAACTTACTTGAGTGGGGTAGAGAAGAAGGGATTATTCGCACAATGAAAGAGGGGAGCAAAGGTCTAGGTTATATGCTTGGAGATATGTTGCCAATGAGTGAAACAGCACCTGGAGTTTTAAATACAGAAGAAGATTATCAAGCAGTTGCTGCGTATGTAATGGCAGAAATTTCGGAGACTAAAAAGACAAAGTATCCTGACCTTGTGGCAAAAGGAAAAGAGCTATTTAGTGCAGCAACTTGCACAGCTTGTCACGGAGATGATGGCAAAGGAATGGGCGGTATGGCACCAGATCTAAGTAAGTATGGAACACCAGCTTTTGTTGCTGAAGTGCTTGAGAAAGGGAAAAAGGGACATATTGGTATTATGCCTTCTTTCAAGTCTCAAATGCTAACAGATAAACAAAAAGAAGCTTTAGCGCATTTTATCTATTCAGATAAAAACTAAGGAGGTTTGTATATGAACGGATTGTTTGGAGTTAATGGACTTTTGGGATATTTCGTAGCGGTTGTATTGTTGCTTAGTGTTGTGTTTGGTTTGGGTTATGCGGCTGTTGTTACACAAAAAGCACAAGCTAATAATCCTTATGTTATTGAAAATGCAAATACATTGCAAATGACAAGCAAAGAAAATGCGCAACATTTTAAAGATGCGCCAAAAGGAGAATGACAATGATTAAATATAGCGGTTTAGAAAAGATTCTTTTTGTAGCCCATATTGTTGCAATTATCGTGTCTATTGCTGTTGTTTTTATCCCCGATATGCTTCTTTTTGTTGGCTAATTAATGTTTAAAAGATTAAAAATAGGGTTTTTTTCCCTATTTTTTTGTTCATTTGTGATTGCTAAGCCTTATGTGCTAGAAAATCAAAATCAACTTATTGATAAGACAGTTGGTTTTATTGAGATTTTATCTGATGAAGTTTATGAAAAAACAGGTGTTTCTTTATATGTTGTTGCTCTTGAAAATTTAGGAAAAAAAAATCTTCAAGAGCAGGAATATTTTTTTGTGAGAAATCTTAAATCTCCTTATGCACTTCTTTTTTTTACGCAGTTTGAAAAAAAAATCAATATCATTACAAGCCCAGAAGTTGAAAAAATGTTTGATAAAAAAGAAGTGTATTGGGATTATATTATCCCATTAATCCCTAAAAAAGACGATGAATTGACACCGCAAAATATTTCAGCATTTTTGTTGAATGGCTTTGTGGATATGGCTGATAGGATTGCAGAGTATCATAGTGTAGAGCTAGAGCATAGCTTTCCAAAGCAAAATAAAGGCGTGCAAATTGCAGTGCGTACGATGCTTTATGTGATGTTATTTGTTCTTTTGTTGCTATTTGTGTTTGTGTATTTAAGGAGAAAGTGATGAAAAATTATTGGCCACTTGGAATCTTTTTGCTTGCGATGGTGGTTGTTGGATTAATTGTGCTAACACTTAAAGTTGCGATTTCAAATCCTGTTGAGTTGCAAGGGGTTTGTCAGCAGAATTCTCAATATATTGATGAAAATGCAAATGCGATTGCGCAAATGCGTGCAAGATTGCTTAATCAGTATCATATTGTTTTTGAAGGTGCAACTAAACAAAGCCCAAAAGAATTTCGTCAGATTTTCTTGCGTATTAGTGATAAAACAAATGAAAAGATTATAACAAATGCTAAGGTTAAGTTTTTTTTAACACGCCCTAATACAACTAGAGAAGATAAAGCGTTGGGTAATGGAGAGCTTGTAGATGGTTTGTGGCAGAGTGAGTATTTTGAGGTGCAAAAACAGGGGCGTTATCAAAGTGAAGCTTTGGTGGAGATTGGTAATGATTCTCTTTGCATTACGCAGGAATATTTAGTTAAGGAAGATTAAATTTATTGTCAAAAGTTGGAATCCTAATTTAAAGTAAAGTTTTGTAAAATAGCGCATTTTACTTTAAAGGGATTTAAATGGCTTGTGTTTTACAAATTGGTGCAGGTGGAGTTGGAGGCGTAGTAGCGCATAAAATGGCTATGAATAGAGAGAGCTTTTCACGCATTATTTTAGCTTCTCGCACGATAGATAAATGCAAGGCAATAGCAGATTCTATCCGCCAAAAAGGCTTAGGTGAGATTGAGATAGATTCTGTGGATGCTGATAGTGTGGAATCTGTGGTAGCTTTGATTGAAAAATACCGCCCAAAGCTTGTGGTAAATGTCGCCCTGCCTTATCAAGATTTAGCCATTATGGAAGCTTGTCTCCGCACGAAAACGCATTATTTAGACACGGCAAATTATGAGCATCCAGATTCTGCGCATTTTGAGTATAAAGAGCAGTGGGCGTATGATACGCGCTATAAACAAGCAGGGATTTTTGCGCTACTTGGCAGTGGGTTTGACCCGGGCGTTACAAATGTGTTTTGTGCGTATGCGCAAAAGCATTATTTTGATGAGATACACACTATTGATATTTTGGATTGCAATGCAGGGGATCACGGCTATGCGTTTGCGACAAACTTTAA
>NZ_CALBGN010000009.1 GCF_937893305.1 uncultured Helicobacter sp. | reverse complement strand
GGAAACTTACAAATTATTCTCTTTTATATGGAATCCAAATGGAGTTTTGGATTCCAACTTTTATTGCTAGTCAATAAACTTATTTTCAACAAATTTTGTTATAATATTCAATTTTCTACATTTAAATAAATGATGTAAATCTATCTTACTTTGGAGTTTTTATGTCTGCAAAAACTATCAATCAACAGCTTGATGAATTGTTTCAAAATGCTACTAAATATGTTTCTTATGAAAAGGTTGCGCAAGTTTTAGGAAAGCTTCCCACAGCAGCGCAGGCAAAAAAAGTTAGCGAATTGGCTAAAAAACATAAAAAACAGTTAATGGCAGCTTCAGAGGTTGCGAAGATTTTAAACCAAGATGAAGCAAGAAAAATCAAAGAAGATAAAAAACGCCTTTTAGATGAAGAGCTAGAAGACGAGTTTGATTTTATGAAAGAAAGAGAGTTGCTGGAATGGAGCAGAAGCGATAGTCCTGTTAGAATGTATTTAAGAGAGATGGGGCAGATTCCATTGCTAACTAGAGATGAAGAAATAGAACTTAGTAAAAACATAGAACTTGGCGAAAATATTATTTTAGATGCGATTTGCTCTGTGCCATATCTCATTGATTTTATTTTGGATTACAAAGAAGCTTTGATTAATAGAGAAAGAAGAGTTAAAGAACTTTTTAAAAGCTTTGATGATGAAGAAGAAAGCAAAGAAGAAGAAAACGAAGAAAGTGAAGATGAGGAAGAGAGAGAAAACGAAGAGAACGAAGAATCTAAAAAGCCTATTTCTAAAAAAGATCAAAAAAGAGTAGAAAAAGTTCTTGTGAGTTTTAAAGCATTAGAAAAAGCAAAAAAAGATTGGTTAAAAACTTGGGATTTAGAAAAAGGAGGAGAAAATTCTAAAAATATGCTATATCTTTTAACTTTGGCGCATAAAAAGCAATTTTTAAAAGAGAAGCTTTTAGATTTAGGTCCTACAAGTAAATTAATTAATGAACTTGTAAAAGCAATGGAAAATACTATTAAAAGCGATGAAGGTTTTGATAAAGAATTAAAACGTTTAGAATATCGTTTGCCGTTGTTTAATGATATTTTGCTAGAAAATCATAAAAAGATTTTAGAAAATATCACAGAAATGAACAAAACAGAAATCACAGCTGCAGTGCCAGAAGCCACAATGGTATCCACTTATATGGAGATCAAAAAACTTTTTCAAACAAAAGCGGCTAGCGAGGGAAGTTTTGATTTAGAACCAGAAAAGTTAAGGCAGATTTTAGAGCAAATCAAAAGAGGAAAAGATATTGCAGATAAAGCCAAAACAAAGATGGCGAAGTCTAATTTAAGACTTGTAGTGAGTATCGCAAAACACTTTACTAATCGTGGGTTGCCTTTTTTAGATTTAATTCAAGAAGGAAATATTGGCTTAATGAAAGCAGTTGAAAAGTTTGAATATAAAAAAGGCTATAAATTTTCTACTTATGCAACTTGGTGGATTCGTCAAGCGATTTCGCGTGCAGTCGCTGATCAAGCGCGCACGATTAGAATCCCAATTCATATGATTGAGACGATTAATCGTATCAATAAAATTATGCGTAAATTTTTACAAGAAGAAGGCAAAGAACCCGATTTAGAAAGAATTGCAGAAGAAGTAGGTTTGCCTCTTGATAAAGTTAAAAATGTGATTAAAATCACTAAAGAGCCTATTAGTCTTGAAGCTCCTATTGGTAATGGTGAAGATGGTAAGTTTGGAGATTTTGTAGAGGATAAAACTTCCATTGGACCAATGGATCATATCTTAAAAGAAGATTTAAAAAGTCAGATTGATGATGTGTTAGATCAACTTAATGAGAGGGAAAAAGCGGTTATTAGAATGCGCTTTGGACTTTTAGATGATGAGTCAGACAGAACGCTAGAAGAAATTGGAAAAGAGCTTAATGTAACAAGAGAAAGGGTTAGACAAATAGAGTCTAGTGCAATAAAAAAACTCAAGCACCCAAAAGTTGGAAGAAAGCTTAAGAATTATATTGAAGAATAGTTGGAATCCATTTTTTTAGATTCCATATTTTTAATGTAAAAAGTGGCGTTTGCCGCTAAAATATAAAGCGATTCCATTTGTGTTTGCGCAATCAATCACTTCATCATCTCTTATACTTCCGCCAGGTTCAATCACAGCACTAACACCTACTTTATGTGCTTCTTCAATGCTATCTTTAAAGGGAAAAAACGCTTCGCTTGCAAGCACGCAACCTTTTAAATCTAATCCCATATCTTGTGCCTTTTTAATCGCCGCCTTTGCTGCATCTACACGGCTTGTCATTCCCATTCCAACAGCAACCATTGCGGAATCTTTAACATATACAACACAATTTGATTTTACAAGGCTTGCGAGTTTGTAAGCGATTTCTAAATCCTGCATTTGCTTTTGTGTGGCTTGCTTTTGGCTGACACATTTTGCATTTTTAACTTCATTTTCTTCTAAATAATCAGAATCTTGCAAAACAAATCCACCTTCAATATGTTTAAAGTCTTGGTGGTCTTTTGGAAATTTTAGTGTTTTTCCGCCGCAAATGAAGATTTTGATTTTCTTTTTGGTTTCAAATTCTTTGAGTGCTTCTTCTGAAATTTCTGGTGCTACTAACACTTCAATAAAGATTTTGTTGATCTCTTGTGCTAGGGTAAGATCTATTGGGGCATTTATTGCTACTACACCACCAAAAGCAGATACGCTATCGCATTTTAAGGCTTCTTTGTAAGAATCTAGCGCATTGTTTTTTAGCGCAAATCCACAAGGATTTCCATGTTTTACAATACAAACACAAGGGGCTTCTTTGAAACTTGTAGCAATTTTTACAGCACTATTAATATCTGTTAAGTTATTAAAACTAATTTCACCCTTTAGCGTTTTAAAAGTGTTAGAGTAGAAGTTTCCAAACTCATAATATGCACCTTTTTGATGTGGATTCTCTCCATAGCGTGTTGGAGCTACAAGTTTTCCACTGATAAAATGCGCTTCTCCAAAGCCACCATTGAAGCGCTGATTCATATAATTTGCTATCATACAATCATAGCTTGCTGTGTGTTCAAATGCTTTAATCATCATCTTTTGACGGAACTCTAAAGTGTTTTTCTGGTTTTGTAAATTTTCTAAAACCTTTGTGTAGTCATTAGGATCTGTAACAATTAGCACAGAAGCGAAGTTTTTTGCCGCTGCACGCACCATAGAAGGACCGCCTATGTCAATGTTTTCAAGGATTGTGTCAAAATCATTTGTGTGTTCTATCGTGGCTTTAAAAGGATAGAGATTCACACAAACTAAATTAATATCAGCAATTCCATATTCTTTAGCTATTCTCACATCCTCACTATTGGAGCGGCGATGTAAGATTCCGCCATGGATTTTTGGGTGTAAGGTTTTGACGCGCCCATCAAACATTTCAGGACTTTGCGTATAATGGCTTACATCTTGTGCTTGGATGTTGCTTTGTGTAAGTATTTTTAATGTGCCACCTGTAGAGAGAATCGTATATCCTAGTGAAACAAGTCCTTGTGCAAACTCTACGATTCCGTTTTTATCGCTTACGCTTAATAATGCTGTCATTGTAACTCCTTATGTTTTTAAGATTTTATAAAAGCAAAAACTGCTAGCTAGAAATAATGTAAGCATTGGGATTATTGCGCTAAATTCTGGTTGCAAAAAGCCGCTAATTGAAAGTTTTGAGAAACTAAAAAATATCCCCCAAGTGATTAGCACGCCTAAAATCATTCCTAAAGTCATTAAGCTAAAATTTGCATAACGGTTAGAGTTTGGAATAAACACAGCAAGACAAATCATCATTAAAGGCGCAAAGAGTGGGAAAAAGATTAGATTATAAAGCATTCCGCGTATCTTTTGTGTATTTGCATTTTGATTTTTTAAAAGCATATAAGCTTCAATGGCATCAAGGATTGAAATGCTTCCTTGTTTTTCATAAATATTTTCTAAAATTTTTGGCTTAAAGTCGCGCAATGTTTCATAGGTTTCTAATTCTTTAACTTTTAAGGGATTTTTGCCAAGTTCGAAACTTTCGTCTAGTGTAGTAATTATGGAGTTTTCCAAAATCCAGTCTTGCCCATTAAATCGTGCTTTTTTGGATTCCACAATATGTGTTAGTGTATTTTTTTTAGGATCAAATTCATACACAACAATACCTTCTGCACTTTGTAATAAGGGATAGATTTTTTTAAAATATACATAGTTTTGATTGTATTTGACAAATAGATCGCTTTTGTAATTTCCTATAAACCCTTCATCAATGATTAAATCTACACGCTCTTTTGCATAGGCAAAAGGAGTTGCATTTAGAGCGATAAAAATAAGTGTCATAAAAAAACTTAGCAAAAAGATAGGGTAAAAGATTTTTATTTTTGAAAATCCAAGTGCTAAAAAAGCTGTAAATTGAGAACTTTTAAGCAGGTTTATCATCAGAACAATTTGTGCTAAAATCAATGCAAGAGGCAGAATAAATTGTGAAGCATACATAAAGTCATACACAAGCAAAAGAATAAATAGGTTTGCAGAGCTTGGTAGATTGTCTAAGAATTTTACTAAATCAATCGCAACAAAAAAGCATTCTAAAGAAATAAAAAGATAGAAAAAATATTTTAAATACAAAAAACTAATGTAGCGAAAAAAAAGTGTCATTGTATTTCTTTAGAAAGGTCTTTTGGAGAGAGTGTCCATTTGCTGGAAATTTGTGTGGATAGCAAGTCGCTTGATTGTAGTTTGGCAATCTCTAGGGCCGCATTTTTAGAATGTGCGATTAACTCTTTGTTTTGCTCTTCTTCTAAAGGACTAAAGTCTTGTAAAACCCAGTTTGTTACCTGTGCTTTTATGGCGGGTTTTCCAATTCCATATCGGATTCTATAATAGTTATTCCCGCAAAGTGTATCAATTGACTTTAAGCCATTGTGTCCGCCACTGCTTCCGCCAAATTTAAATTTGATAGCACCAAAGGGCAAATCTAAATCATCGTGGATAACCAAAAAATCTGTGAGCTTATAAAAGTTCAGCACGCTTTTAACGGATTCTCCAGAAAGATTCATAAAAGTTTGGGGTTTTAGAAGTAAGACTTGAGAGCTTTTGTAAAGCTCTCCTTTGAAAGCACTTTGTTTGTGTGCATTTAGGTCTTGGACTAGGGCGTCAATAACTTTAAAACCTATATTGTGTCGGTTATTTTGATATGTTTGCCCAGGATTTCCTAAACCTATAATTAAAAAACATTTCATTAAAACATTAGCGTGATTTAATCACACCAACAATCGCAACATCATCGCGTTCAACGATTTTTACACCATCAAATGCAGGGAGATCACGCACAAGCACAACATCACCAACATCTAAATCACTAACATTGATTTCATAATCTTTTGGGAGATTTTCAGGAGCTGATTTCACTTTGATACGCTTTTTAGACATCATTAAGACACCTTTGTTTTTAAGTCCTTTTGGTGTTCCAACTGTGCGCACCTTTACAGAATATTTTGCTTCAGTTCCTTTTTGCGCTAGCATCAAATCTACATGGATAATCTCACTAGTAATAGGATCCTTTTGATACTCTTGGATGACAACAGGATATTTTTGTGTGCCAACTTCTACTTCAAAGATTAAATCTGTTTTTTTCTTCACTTCTCTGATGAAATCATTGCGTTTAAACGCACAATGGATATTTTCTTTGCCTTTTCCGTAGATATTGGCAATTAGATAACCATTTTTTCTTAGGGCTTTTGTGTCTGCCTTTGAAATACTCTCTCTAATTATTCCACTTAACATTTGTTATCCTTAAAATTAAAATAAAAGTGGCAATTATAGCACTTTTTGCAAAAACTATGTTTAAAATTCTTATAAACTTTCTAAAATTTTAGAAAATGCTGCTTTGAAGTCATTTAAACCTTGTTCTAGCAGTTCTTTAGAGATTGATTCTAAATGAATACCTGCTTCTTCTACGTTTTTTAAAAATTCTTCAAGCTCTTCAATGCTTGGTAAATATGCTTCGCTAGCTTCGTTAAAGGCAGAGATTGCAGAGAGTGGGGCGGTGTTAATTGCATAGGGATGATAGAGTTCTTTAATATAATATGCTGGTTCTAAGTCATCACCTTTAACGCCTGTGCTAGCAAATAACGCGCGCACTCCGGGTAATCCATAACTATTTAAAGTATGATAGAGATATTGCGCATTTTTAATCCCTAGTGTAGCACTTGGGATTCCGTGTTCTTTTAAGATGGAATCGCATTTGCGATCAAAGCGTGATACAAAGATACTCACAACTGCACGAGGTAAGTCTTTTAATTCTTTTTTACTTGTTTGTTTAAGCTTTTCATAGCCTTTTTTAAAGGCTTCCATACAACTAATGACTTGAGTTTTGTGAAACACAAGCGTAGCATTAACAGAAATTCCTTGAGCAATAAGCTCTTCCATTACGCTAAAACCTGCTTTTGTGGCAGGGATTTTTATCATTACGTTAGGGTAGCCAATCTTATTAAAAAGACGGACTCCTTCGTCGGTAGTTTCTTTAGCGTTATCACATAAATTGGGATCAACTTCAATGCTAATATAACCATCATTTGGATTGTTATCATAAAGGGGCTTTAAAATCTCTGCTGCGCGTTGAATATCTGTTTTTGCTAAGGCTTCATAAATGCTTTTTTTATCTAAATCTTTTAAGGAATCTTTTTGTGCTTGATAGCTTTCATTTAATAAAGCCTGCTGAAAGATTGCCGGATTGCTTGTAGCACCATTTATGATTCCATCTTGCACCATTTTTATAAAGTCATTTTCTAAAAAATTGCGTTCAATAAAGTCGCACCAAAGTGAAAATGAAATGTTATCTTGCATAAAGTCTCCTTAATTTAAATGTTGTGCAATTTGCATTAAATTTTTTTCATTTATGATGATGTTTGCTGCTTCTTTAAGGATAGGTTTTGCGCAAAATGCTACTTTCTTTTTTGCGTATTTAAACATTGAAATATCGTTTGCGCCATCTCCTATGGCAATGGTGTTTTCATAACTTGCATTAAGAAGGGTTTGAATTTTTTCCATCATTCTGCCCTTGGAGTAACCAAACATCATCTCACCGCCTACTTCTCCTGTTAGAATCCCATCTTTGTAATGAAGTTTATTGCTAAAATGAATATGATAGCCTAGTGCTTTTTGTCCAGCACTAACACCCTCATCAAAGCCACCACTAAAGACAACAACCCTATAATTTCTAGCTTTTAACTCATCAATGAGTTCCTTTGCGCCGGGATTATATTTTAAGTTATTGCAAATCTCTTGGACTTTAGCAATAGGCATTCCCTTAAGTGTGGCAACACGGAGCTTTAAGCTTTGGTGAAAATCCATTTTGCCACCCATTGCTTCTTTTGTGATAGAACTCACAGCTTCTGCACTTCCATGCGCCTTTGCTAATAAATCAATTGTTTCTCCATCCATCAAAGTGGAATCAAAATCAAAAACAGCAAGTTTCAAGAAAAATCCTTTGTTCAAAAGCCGATTATTATACATTTTTATTGTAAAAAAAATCTAATACAAAAAACTAAATAATTTTTAAAATATTTTTTTAAGCTTCTAAACAACACCCAAAAGGTTATTTTGTCTAAGGAGATTATGAAGTTTGATTTAGAATTTATACTTAATCCCTACATTACCACTAAGATAGGTTTCATCTTTAGA
>NZ_CALBGN010000008.1 GCF_937893305.1 uncultured Helicobacter sp. | reverse complement strand
AGAAAAATCAAAACCCAACACTTTTAAAAGACTTTTTAAACGCAATAGAAGCTACTTTACAAGACTTTAAAGCCTTAAAGCTACAAGAGCTTAACAATGCTTATGAAAAAGCAATTTTAAGCTTGCAAAAAGAACACATTCCAACAAGTGAAATGCTAACTTTTGAAACACAAGAGAGAGAATCTAAAGATTATAAAGAAAGCGGATTTAGTGATACTTCCACTTGCCCTACAATGCAAATCATTGCACAAGCTAGGGGGATTGAACTTAGGGCGCTTTGTGAAAAAGCCTTAATTAAAGCAGAAATCTTTAGAAGCGCAAGCGCGCAACTAATTGGCAAAAGACAAGGATTGCAGGATTTAGTAGAAATTGCAGAAACTAAAGAAGATTTAAAAGCAATTAGGTGGGAGTAATGGAAAGCACACTTTTACATCCTGAAAGCGTAGGGCAAGCTTTAGAATTTGCGCAAAAGGTGGAATCTTTAGGGATTATTGGAATCTTTTTTATAATGCTTGCAGTGGCACTAGTAGGGAATTATTTCTTATTTAAGCACGCGATGGCAAATTGTGGTGGTATGAAAGAGATTTACCAAAGCTTGGAATCTCTAAGTCGTGCAATAGAAAAGACAAATGAAACGCAACGCTTAAGCATTGATATTATTAAAGAATTTAGCGATAGGGAAACAAAGCTTTTAAGAGAATCCCTAGAGAGAGAAACACAAACAATAAAAGAGTTTTTTGGTAACAAAATGGACGCGCTTTATGCTGATAGTATGGGGCATTTAGCTAGGATTGAAAGAGCAGTTATAAAAGATAATAAAGATAATAAAGATTGTGAGATAGTGTTATGAAAAATAAAGATTTAATTGTTAAAGTTATAAATGGAAGTCAGTTTGAGTTAATGGAAGATTTTGTTTTTTACTTCCCTATGCTTAATGGTTATAAAGATTACACCTTAAAAGTAGAAAAAGGATTTAAAACAGATTTTGGAAGTGTTCCACAAGCTTTTCAAAGTTTTATTAGTCCTATTGGAAAACCAACTAAGGCTTATGTATTGCACGATAGATTATGCGTTGCTAATGCTAAAGGTGAAATTTGGGAAAAGTTTTTCAATAAAGTTCCTAGAAAATACTGGGAAAAACCTATTACAAGAAAAGAAGCAGATAAAGTATTTTTAGAAGCTATGAAAGTTTTAGGAGTTGGAGTATTAAAGCGTTATACGATTTATTTTTATGTTAGGCTTTATGCGATACTAAAGGGATTAAGCTAAAATTAAATTATTAAAAATAAAAGGATAAAAATGGCAAGCTTAGAGAAAGTTTTAGAGTATATAACACCAAAGACCGCCGAATTTGAAGGCTTTAGCGCAAAAGTGTATAAATGTCCTGCTGGGTTTAATACTATAGGATATGGCAGAAATATAGAAGCAAATCCGCTAAATGCGCAAGAGTTAGCACAACTCCAAAATGGTGAAGTGAGCAAAGAAGTCGCGCTAGTTTGGTTAAAAGATGAGCTAGAGCGATGTTATTACCGCGCTTGCGAACTTGCTTGGTTTAGAGATTTAGACAATGTGGCTAGAGCGGGCGCTGTTGTAGATATGATTTATAATTTAGGGTTTTTAGGATTTAAAAAATTTGTTAAGTTCGGTGAAGCAATGCGGAAGCAAGATTACATTAAAGCGGTGCAAGAATTAGAAAGTTCAAAATGGTTTAAACAAGTAGGATTTAGGGCTAAGGCTATATCAAAAATTATTCAATTAGGCTGTTGAATGCTCTCTTTCTTAACCACTAACTACAAATCTATTTTAGGGGGGATTTTATCCCTTATATTAACATTTTTAGCATTAAAGGTTAGTTCCTTACAGGATGAGAATAAGAGTTTAAACGATAGTCTTAATAATGCTTTGAGTGCTAATAAGAATTTAGTATCAGAGCTAAATAGATTAAAATCAGAATATGAAAAAGCACAAAATGTTCTAGCAAATAGCAATAAAGAAAAATTGCTTTTAAATGATAAGATTAAGGCGATTCAAAATGAAACACAAAGCAAAGAGTATAATGCAAACCCTGTATTTATCAATGATTTTAATGATATTGTCAGCAGGTTGTGGGAGCAAAACTAAAACTATTACAGACCTTAGGGTAGAAAAAATCTACATCCCCAAAGAGTTATTAGAATTAGAGAAATTAGAGAAACCCAATATTAAAAATGAAAATGATGTTTTAAACGCTTACATTGAACTTTTTAAACATTATAAGAGTTGCGAAATTAATATTAAAAAAATCAAAGAATTAAATAATAATTAAGTCTTTCTTTTATAAAATAAAATGGGGTGCCAATGAATAATTTGTAAAAAAACTCAAAAAATTTCCGTTACTCCTTTGTGATCAATCAATGGCACCCCCTTTCTTTAAACTCCTTTTTAGCTCTTTTTCTATATAATTAACACGCATAAAAGCACAAAATGCTTTAAATCAAAATGCAATTTTGAACTTTTAAACAACGGATTTTTAAGGGGAGCCACCACCCCTTAAGTTCTAACCCTTTAATAGGTCCGACTCCCAAAGGTAACCTACACACCTTTCATCGGTCGGACTTATTAAGGGGTTAATGATGAATAAGTGTAGGAAACTTATTGTCTCCCTTAAATTTTTTTTCCTGAAATTATTAACAATGAAATTTTCAATTAGTATTAATCAGAAAGCAATTGTAGATAATGGTTTTAATATTAAAGGTTCATCACTAGAAACTTGGGCGCTATTAGATTTTTTGCTTTTTTTCCAAAATGCCAATAATCTCAAAAAGATTAATAAGGATGATAAATGTTATATTTGGATTAATTACAAATACATAATAAACAATTCCCCATTATGCCATTTCTATAACGCGAGTATTAAAAAAC
>NZ_CALBGN010000007.1 GCF_937893305.1 uncultured Helicobacter sp. | reverse complement strand
CAAACAACTTGCAGAGTATATTACAGATTTAGGACATAGGGGGAGGGGGGAGTAATGTTTCTTTATTTCTCTTGCGAGAAAGATTTGTAGAAAATTTTTTTAAGTTTTTATAGTAAATCCATAGCACTTTGCTAGAATAACGTTCCAATATTTCAATATTAAGGATATAAATGGAGATGTTTTACAATTTAATTGGTACAACAAATGGGTTTTTATACACTTATTGGCTTGTGTTTGCGCTGATTTTATGTGGGCTATATTTGACAATTAGGACGCGCTTTATTCAGGTTAGGTTTTTAAAAGATGCATTTTTGGTCTTAAAAGAGCGTGGGAATAAAGAGCATATTACACCCTTTGGAGCGTTGATGATTTCTACGGCTTCAAGGGTTGGAATTGGAAATATCGTTGGTGTTTCTGTGGCGATTGCTGGTGGAGGAGTTGGAGCATTATTTTGGATGTGGATTACAGCAATTGTTGGTGGGGCTAGTGCATTTGTGGAATCCACTTTGGCGCAAGTGTATAAACGAAGAGATGGGGAACATCATTATAAAGGTGGTCCTGCATACTATATAGAAACAGCTTTAAAATCACGCGCACTTGGGATTGTGTTTGCAACTTCTTTGATTTTTTGTTTTGCTTGCGGTTTTAATGGATTGCAGTCTTACACACTGACTTCTTCTTTTGAAATTTTTGTAGGAACTGAAGCGTATAATAATGGTTATTTAACAACTTTTGTTGGGCTTGTTTTGGCGGTTTTGGTGTCATTTTTCTTTTTTGGTGGGGCGAAAAAATCCGCAATTATTTCTTCTATTTTAGTGCCGATTATGGCGTTTGGTTATCTTGTTGTTGCATTAATTGTTATAGGAATGAATTTTGATAAGATTCCATTGATTTTTGGAAGTGTTTTGCAAGAGGCGTTTAATTTTGAAGCGATTTTTAGTGGATTTGCTGGAAGTGCGATTGTTATAGGGATTAAGCGTGGATTGTTTTCTAATGAAGCAGGTATGGGCTCTGCACCAAATGCAGCAGCTGCGGCACACACTAGCCATCCTGCAAAACAAGGAATGGTTCAAACGCTATCTGTTTTTATTGATACATTGATTATTTGTTCAGCAAGTGCTTTTATGGTTCTTTGTTCTAATATTGATACAAGTAATTTACAAGGAATGGCATTGATTCAAGGTGTTATGCAAGGGCATTTGGGAACCTTTGGGCTGATGTTTGTGAGTATGGCGATTGTGCTTTTTGCATTTACTTCATTGATTGGAAATTATTTTTATGCGGAAGCAAACTTTAAGTTTATTACAGAAAACAAACTTGCTTTACAAATTTTTAGAGCTTGCGCTGTGATAATGGTGTTTATTGGTGCGCAACTGAATTTATCGCTTGCTTGGGATTTAGCGGATGTGTTTATGGGATTTATGGCAAGCATTAACATTATTGTAATGTTGCTTTTAAGCAATACTGCAATTAAAGTGTTAAAAGACTATGAAGCACAAAGAAAAGCTGGTAAAAATCCTGTTTTTAAAGCTAGCGATGTTGGAATCACAAATACAGAGTTTTGGAAATAGATAAAACTATGGAATCCTTTTTTGGATTCCATATATTATGGAGATTTGCAAGCTTAAAAATGATAAGTTTATAAAATTTTTAAGAGTTGTTGTGTAAAAAGATTGTTACAATTCTTAAAAATTTCGGATAATAAATTGTATCAAATGCGCTTTTTTTCTAAAGAACGAAGTCGTAGAATTCTAAATATTGCAATTCCTTCTGGGCTAAATTCACTTTTAGATATTATTAATCTTAGTATTGATTTGTTGATGATTGGCACTTTTGGGGCAAGTGCGATTGTGGCAGTGGGTGTTAGCTTAAATTTTATTATGTTAATGTTCGCTTTTACAACAATTGTATTTGTGGGAAATAGTGCGCTTGTAGCAAGATTTTTAGGGGCAAAGGATCAAAAAAGTGCAAATGAGGTTGTGTTAAGTTTGACCTTCGCTTCTTTTTGTTTTTCTTTGCCTTTGATGGCTTTTGGGTTTTTGGGGTATGAGATTTTTTTCTCTTGGATTGGGATTTCAGAGCAAGCGCATAGTATTGGGAGTGAATATTTAAGGATTGTGCTTTTTAGTATTCCTTTACTTTTGGTTAAACAAGTGAGTATTTCTGCATTTTCTGCTGCTGGAGCTACAAAATTTCCTTTTTATATTAAAATTGGCATTACGCTGATTAATCCTTTTATTAAGTTTATGTTAATTTTTGGTTTTGTTTTTATTCCTGCTTTTGGTGTGATTGGCGCAGCAATTGGGACATTGATTGTAAATTTTTTAGAAACTTTGGCACTCTTTTTGTTTTTACTTTTGTATAAAAAAAGTCCCATTGCATTAAGAGGGAGGATTAATTTTGATTATATTAAACGCGCTTTTATTGTTGGGATTCCAAGTGGAGCAGAGCGGTTTTTGACACTTTTTTCAATTTTGTTTATGACAAAATTTGTTGCATTATATGGCACTTATGATTTAGCAGGCTATCAAATTGCAACAAGAATTGAGGGGTTTGCGTTTATGCCTGGATTTGGATTTATGATTGCTGCAATGGCGTTAATGGGACAGAATTTAGGGGCTAAGAAACCATTAGAAGCGAAATATTCTACTTTAAATACTTTGCTTTTAGGTGGAATCTTTATGGGGATTGTTGGGTTTGTGATGAGTGTTTTTGCATCACAACTCTCAGGGTTTTTTAGTGAAGATACTAGGACAATAGAGGCAAGTGCAAGCTATCTTATTCCTATTGGAATCTCACAAGTTGCCTTTGCGTTTATTTGTATTTTAGATGGTGCGTTGCGTGGAGCTGGGATTACAAAGATTACATTAATGATTAATAGTGTGATGATTTGGGGATTGCGTGTTGTTCCTTGTTATTTTATTGCAACATTAGGGTATGCAGTTGAGTATATTTACCTTTGCATTTGTGTGGAGACATTTTTAAGAGCGTTTGTGTATTGGCGAATCTTTCAAAGTGGAGTGTGGAGAAGACAAAAAGTGTAAGATTCCAAAAAGATGGAATCTATTTTATTAAGGCAAGAAATAGTTCAAGGTTGCCTAAAATATATAGCGTAATTACTCCAAAACAAAGTAAAAATGCAACAAAAAATAAAAGTTTCTTTTCAAAACCTGTAAGTTTAGTGCTATTTTTGCTAATTGAGATACCAGTGATTGCTAAAATTACAAGCGAGATTCCGCATAAAATAGAAAGTGTGAGTGTAAAATTCCCAAGCATTTAAATTCCTTAAAAAACTTAATTATATATTATCTTTCTTTGATTTTTTCTAATTTATAAAATTTTTAGCGTCTTTTAAAAGGCAGTATTGTAGAATCTTCATATTTTTTAAGAATTTGGGGTGTGTATGATTGATTTAAAACTTCTTGTTAATGACTTTGATTCTATTGTAGAAAAATTATCAAAACGCAATATTGATGCAGTGTTATTAGAGAATTTGCGCCAAAGCAGTTTAAATTATAAACAAAAAAAAATTTCCCTAGAAGAACTTCAAGCAGAACAAAATGCAAAAACAAAATTGTTTGCTAAATATAAGCAAGAAGGCGGGGATATTAATGCGCTTAAAGCAGAGTGTGATGCGCTTAAGGTTAAGATTGATTTATCTGCTAAAGAACTTGAAGTTTGGGAAAATAAACTTCAAGAACTAACACACAATATTCCAAATATTCCAGATTCTAAAACGCCTTTTGGTAAAGATGAAAACGATAATGTAGAGCTTAAAAAAGTGTTAGAGATTCCACGATTTGATTTTAAGCCAAAAGAGCATTGGGAGCTGGCAGAGAAAAATGGTTGGATTGATTTTGAGAGAGGTGTAAAGCTTGCAAAAAGTCGTTTTAGTGTGTTTATGGGGATGGGGGCAAAGTTAGAAAGAGCGTTGATTAATTATATGCTTGATTTCAATAGTGCGCGCGGTTTTAGTGAAGTTGGAACACCTGCAATTGCAAATGCGCAAACGCTTTTTGGAACAGGGCAGTTGCCAAAATTTGAAGAAGATTTGTTTAAAATTTCTGATTTTAAAGATGAAGAGAGCGGTAAAGGACACGCCTTATATTTGATTCCAACAGCAGAAGCAACGCTTACAAATCTTTATAGCGATGAGATTTTAAAGGAAGATATGCTTCCTATGATGCTAACAGCTTATACGCCTTGTTTTAGAAAAGAAGCGGGGAGTGCAGGGCGAGATACGCGCGGGATTATTAGACAACATCAATTTGATAAAGTGGAGCTTGTAGCACTTACAACGCCACAGGATAGCGATGTAATGCAAGAGAGAATGATTTCTTGTGCTTCAGAGTTGCTTGTATCTTTAGGGCTTCCGCATCGTTTAGTGCAACTTTGTGGTGGAGATTTAGGATTTTGTGCTAGTAATACTGTGGATATTGAAGTGTGGCTTCCGGGGCAAAATTGTTATAGGGAAATTAGCTCTATTTCTAACACAAGAGATTTTCAAGCAAGAAGGGCTAAAATCCGCTATAAAGATTCTAATAAAAAGAATGTCCTAGTGCATACATTGAATGGTTCAAGCTTAGCAGTAGGCAGAACACTTGTGGCAATTATGGAGAATTATCAAAATGCAGATGGAAGTATTAGAATTCCATCTGTTTTAGAGTCATATTTGAGATAATAAATGGCAGAAAATCAAAGTTTTGAAAGCTCTTCAGAGAGTTCAAATTTAGATACGCCAAAAAATTCAGAATCTTTGGGTGGCGATATCATTCAGCTTGATGACAATTTTAATATTTTAGATGATATTTTAAAAAAAGAAGAAGAACCACAAAAGCCAGAAAGTAAAATTGCTAGATTATTAGAATATTTTTCTAAACATAAGAAAACAACTGCTTTGTTGCTTGTTTTATTTGGGATTTTGTTGCTTGCTTTTATTTTTCTTATTGGTGTTCTTTTAACAAAAGACCATAAAGATCCTAAGCAAGTAGATGTAGCAATAACTCCGCCAAAAGATTTTGTGATTAATAAAAGCAAAGAATTAATTACAAATGCTGAAAACTTAGAAGCTTGGATTAGAAAGGCAAATTTTTTATATACAAATGGAAACAAACAAGAAGCATTAGATTTGTATGGGAAAATTTCTAATTATTCTGAAGTTTTATCTAATTATAATTTAGGTGTGGCACAAATGGAGGAAAAGGCTTATGCAGAAGCACTTAAATCTTTTCAAAAAGCAATTGATTTAAATGAAGATAGAGTGATTAGCGCATTAAATGCAGCAGTGTGTTCTTTGCGTTTAGAAGAACCATTGAAATTTCAGTATTATTTGCGTCTAGCGCAGACTTATTTGCCATATTCTGGGAATTTACCATTGTATTCTTATTTGTATTCTTTGACAAATTTTTATTTGGGGAATTATTTAGAAGCATTTTCATCGCTTTTGCACAGAAATTCTTCTTATTACCAAGCAGAAAGCGATGAGCTATTAGCCGCAATGTATGCGTATTTTAATAATAATTATAAAGCCATTGAGTCTTTGAGTAAAAATGCAACTGATGCTAAAAATTGGTTTAATCTTGCTTTGCTTTATGCGCGCATTGGAGATTATCCGCGCGCAAACTCTTTAATGTTGCAAAGCATTGATGCGCTTGGAGGTAACCAAGAAGCAGATTTTGCATTATTGTTAATTAAAATGAAGCTTCCAGAATATGGACAAGCAGCTAAAATCTCTAGTAAATATGCAAACAATGAAGGTGCATTAAAAAGCAATCCTTATCCCATTAAAATTACCTTGCGTGATGAATTTTTTGATGTCAATGTTGCACAAAAGCGTTTTTGGGAAAGCTTTAACGGACAGAAGCTAAACGCCTATAAGATTCTTTTTTATTATGCGCCCTATAAGGTTTTTGATGCGCAAGAGGCGTTTAATGTGATCCAAGAAGGTGGGATTAATATCCATATTGAAAATCTGCAAGAAGCAAAGGAAACTTTGGTGCGCGGACAGACAATTTCGCGTGTTAATCGCAATATTGCAAATGCAATTTTAGAAACCCTAAATGGAAATATCCGCAATGCAAACGCTCTTTTAAAAAAGGCAGTAGAAACTTATCCTAATCACTCTATTTTGCATTACAATTTAGGTTTGAATTATGCGCAAATGAATGATTTTGACTTAGCGTATCGCCACTTTTTGCGTGCATTTCATTTAAATCCTAGCGATTTACACGCCGGGCTTTTTGCAATGATTACAGCAAAACTAACATTTAGAGATACAACACGCTTAGAAGATGAGATTGGTAAAGAAATTGTAAATTTTAATGGAAGTGCTTTGGATAGAGAGTTTTCTCAAGCATTGCTAAATTTTGTTCGCGATGGAGTTCCAAATCCTTTAGAATCACTAGAGAAAGAAAAAAGTAATGTTTCAATTTATTATGCGTTAGATTTTGCACAAGGTGTGCAGCTCAATCATCAAAGTTTATTGATTAAAAGTGCAGAAGCCTTAAAACATATCGCTCCGAACGATCCTATTGCAAATTTGTTAGTTTTGTTAGCACTCAATTATAAAGATGATCCAAAATCCCTATCTTTAAAACTTCAGCAGTATTATCAAGACAAAAGCATTAGTAAAGATGCGTTTTATTATGGGGCATCTGTGGTGCGTGAAATGTATATTGAAATGGCGCATATTATTGGGACTTTGCACTATATTCAACAAGATTTAGATACGCGCTTAATTACGGAACAAAAAGATGTGCGTGGCGTGATACAATCTCTAGCATTGACTTATTTGTATCTTCAAGAATTTGAAAAAGCTTTCACGCTTTATAATAGTTTAATTGATGACTTTAAAGAACAAGATACTCAAACGCTGTTTTTAGCTGGAGTTGCAGCGGTTGGGGCGGGGCATTTAGAAAATGCCGCTGCATTATTGCAATTAGCAAAACTTGAAGCACCAACACATTATGAAACAAGAATTGCTAATGCGATTATTTATTTGCAAGAGAAAAATTTTAATGCTGCAAGTATGCAGTTTGGGATGCTTGGGGATTCTAAAATTATTTCAAAATATTTTGATTTTAAAATAGACACCAAGCAGTTATTGCAAAACCCTTAAATGATTCCAAAAAATCCTTCTAAAAAATTTTTAAAAACATTTTTAGACACACAATATCAAAGTTTTAATACAGAATATGCTGTAAGTGAGGATTTGTTGGATCCTTTACTTGTAGCTAGGAGATTTTGTAATGAAAAAGTTGCTTTATTTTGTGCATTATTTGCCTATGGAAATGTTCGGGCGATTTTAAATTTCTTACAAGCTTGTAATTTAGAGGATTTATTAGATTTAAAAAAGAAGTGCAAATTACAAACCAATAAATCTTATCGCTTTCAAAATAATGCTGAAATTTGCGATGTCTTTCAAGCATTACAAAACTTGGGGTCTTTAGAAGAAATTTTTTATATTGGGTATCAAAAAGATGGAATCCAAAATGGTGTTTTAGGTGGGATTCAAAATTTACAAAGCGCAATTTATAAGCGTTTAAGAAATTCAAATTCTAAGGGTTTGCAGTTTTTACTAGGTTTGCCTATTACAGAGAAAAACACTTCACCACTAAAAAGATGGAATCTTTTTTTAAGATGGATGGTGCGTAAAGATTGTTTGGATTTAGGTTTGTGGAGTAGTGTGGATAAAAAAGATTTATTATTGCCACTTGATACACATACTTTTAGGATTTCTCAAAGGCTTGGGTTGTTAAAGCGCAAAAGTTATGATTATAAAGCAGTGCTTGAAGTGAGTGAGAGATTAAAAGAGTTTGATCCAAGCGATCCTATTAAATATGACTTTGCACTTTATAGAATCGGACAGCTTGGACTTTTAGATTAGCGTTTTAGCTGAATTGCTTCTTGCATAAGCTGATCAGCTGTTGTTATGGATTTTGCACTCATTTGATAGCCTCTTTGATAAACAATCAAATCTGTTAGAGCAGTTCCGGTATCTACATTGCTAGTTTCTAGCATATGGTCCATTACTTGTCCAAACTTAAGCCCTGCAAGACCATCTTCATTCCACGCTAAAATTGGAGGTCCGCTTACAACGCTAGTTTGTCCATTGATGGTGCGTGCGTTCATCTCAAAGAGATTTCCACCAATTTTACTAAGTCCTTGATCATTAACAAATGCGGCAACTCCAAATCTGCCAATAGGTTCCATTTTGCCATTTGTAAAATTCACTAAAATAATGCCATCTTTATTGATAACTATATCTTTCATAATCCCAGATGGTGTTCCATCTTGCGTAATAGATTTTGTTGTGGAATCTGTGTAGGCAAAATTGCTAGAAGTTTTGCCATCTTCAGATTTTGTCAAATCTACGCTAATGCTTCCATTATTAAAAGGGATTTCAAAAGGATCAGCATTTGCACTTCCATCAGCATTAAATGTGATTTCGCTCATTACAGGAGTGTCGCTAATTAGTGCTTTTCCAGTGCTATCGTAAATTTCTGTGCGCACTTCCCAGCGTTCTAGTGTCGCAGGATTAGAGTTTGGGTCGCCTTGTTCTAATAACACATATTGACTCTTTAGGATAAATTTCTCACCAGAATCACTAAAAATTTCTGTGTTTGTTTCATAAGTTGGCACTTGTAGTTGAGTGCTACTAATGCCATTTAGTTTCAGTGCTTTCCAGCCTTTAGTATCTTCAGCAGGATTAGTGTTTCCATTACCATTAATTTTTTGATATAAGATTCCATTGTAGCTTACTATGGAATCTTGCGAATAAGTTTCTCCCTCTTTATATTCGCCAATACTTCCTGTTGCTGCTTCCCCTACTTCTTTCCAATTTGCTGTATCTTCTGTGGGAGATTTAATTGTAACTTTTCCAGTGTTTGGATCTGTTACTTCTTCTACAATTCCTTTGTCGGTTAGCTTTTGATAAACCTTTCCATCTATTACAACAAAAGAATCTTTTTCGTATTCTTTAGCTTGTTTTTCTACATATTCTGGAACAGAACTACTATCAATTAATGTCCAACCATCAGGATTATCAATCGGATTTCCAGCGGCTACTCCATCTCCAATTTTTTGAAAAATCATTCCTTCAAATTTCACATAATCTTTATCTTTATAATCTTTGCTATCTACAAATTCACTAAGTTCTCCTTTAAAAGCTGATTCTAATGTGCTTCCATTTGCTTTTAAACCTAGTTTATCTGCTAGCTTTCCACTCACGCTTAACTTAATATCTTGCATTCCGCTATTGCTTAAGTATAAGGAGCAATCCGTAGGATTTCCTTCGCTATCAAGCTTTAAGCCAAGTGTTAAGCCTGTTTTATTTTTTACAAGCTCCATAAGTTCGCCAACATTTTTAAAATCTGTTCCATAAGAAAAGCTATAATCAGTGGTTACTCCACCTTTTTCAATGCTAAATTTAATATCTTTGAAGTTTTTTGCATCAATTGGCTTACCGCTTGCGTCCATTAGAGTATTAACATCTTGTGCTAGAAACTTATCCATACTAAACTTGCCATTTTCATCTTTTAGAATTGTAATGCCTTTTGGATTCTGCGTGCGGTTTAGATTGATTGCTAAATTGACTTCTGTGGTTAATGTGGGTTTATAATGCAATTCTTTTGGGATTTGTAAAGGCTCTAGCTTTGAGCCTCCAAGTTTAGCATAATCTTCTTCTAAATTATTTGTTCCTGTTAATGTTCCATCTGGTGCGATTTTACCTAAATTAATCCCATACATATAATAACCACTAGAATTGACCAAATAGCCTTCGCCATCTAGACTAAAAGAACCATCTCTAGTGAAAAAATTCTGTTGCGCTCCTGTATAATCTGGTGCTTTAACATCAAATTCACCGCCCTTATCAAGCCCTACAACAAACCATCCCTTACCACTATAAGCTACATTAAATTCTCCATCAGCTTTGACATAAGTTCCATCATTAGAATTAATTGCATTAGAGCCAACCGTTGCACCATAATTATAATCATTGTTAATCGGTGAGTTTGAGTTAATGTAGTTTAAGTTTGTGGCAAAAAGGCTTTTAAACTCTGGTAAATTTCCTCTATAACCTGTTGTATTGACATTGGCAATATTATTTGATGTAGAATCAATACCAAATTGATGGGTTTTGATTCCGCTAATTCCATTATAAAATGAACCAACCATAATAAACCCTTTATGCTTTATCTTCTGGTTTTGGTAAATCAGGTAAATCTACCCCTTCACCTGTTTTCTTATAGTAAGAAGTTACATAGATAATTGGCACAGTTAGTTTTTCTCCTAGCTTCACATAAGGCACACCTTGTTCAAACACAATGCTTTGCACTTCACCTCTACCTAATTGTGTTTCTTTGTATTTGTTTGTGGTTTTATCTAGGTTATATTCAGCTCTAACTGTGTAATCGCCTTTTCCCATAAATTCGCCTTTAGAATTTCTAGTATCCCATTCAAAAGCGATATATCCTTGTTTGCCTTTATATTTATAAGAGCCATCTGAGTTTTTTTCAGCTAAATCAATTTCACGGATTATATTGTTATCTTTATCAGTGATTGTGATTTTAGGAGAACCTTTTTCAGGATCAATAGGTTCATCAAAATACAACTCAAATGGGATTGGATCATTTTTCTCAACTTTTAATGCTGTAAAGGCAGTTTCAGCGATGTTTCCTATCATACCAACAGTGTTATAACCACCTAAAATTGAGCTATCTTGGATACTTCCTGCAAGAATCCCCATTGTTTCTAACATTTTTTGTTGTGTTTCTACAAGTTTATTTTGCGCTTCAATGGTTGCTTTATTGGTTTCTTGCATAGACTGCATTGTTGTTGTCATATCTTCCATTGCTTTTTTCATCTTTTCTTGCGCTTCAACTTGTGTAAGTTGCGCAGTTTGCGTTAGTATCTCCTGTGTTTCCATTGGAGCCGTTGGATCTTGGTTCTTTAGTTGTTCTAAGAATAGACGCATAAAAGCTTCATTGGATAAAGAATTGCTATCTTCTGGTTTTTTGTCAGGGAGTGGTTTATCTCCTAATGGTGGAGTTGTTCCACCTCCAGATCCTGTGCCACCACCTGAACTTGTTCCACCTCCAGAGCTTGTTCCACCTCCAGATCCTGTGCCACCACCTGAACTTGTTCCACCTCCAGAGCT
>NZ_CALBGN010000006.1 GCF_937893305.1 uncultured Helicobacter sp. | reverse complement strand
GCTATAAATACAATTTTTATCTTTGTTTAAATTTAAAATAAAGTTGTTTGGTGTTGTTTAAAGATTTGTGAGTCAATTTAAAGATTCATTTCTTAATTTAAGCTCTAGAATCACAAGTGTTGATAATGTTAAAACGCCTTTAAATCAAAGTTTTTTCCATTTAAAAACGAAGCACTTTGATTTTAAATAGAAAAAATAAATAAAGATAAAGCTAAAATCAATCTTTAAAAAGCATTAAAAGGTAAAAATATAATTTCTTAAATAGTCCTATTGAAAATAGTAAAAAGGAGCAATATATGACAACTTCTAAAGTAGAGCCTGAAAAAACAACTTTTTAATGCTTTAAATAATGTGGTATTATTTTTTTGTGATTATGAATAAAAGAATATTTTTGTGAGTGAATGGTATTTTAGTGGAAGTTGGTGAAGGAAGTCCTTGTTTTATGGGATTATGAGAAGATAAAGGCTATAATTGTGCAAGGAGTTAATTTAAAATAGGAATCACAAAAATAAATCGTAATTTGAAATATAAAGGGAAGCAAATGACAGAATGGAAAAAGGAAGTGCAAGTTGATGAATGGGTAAGAGAGAAGCTAAAGTCTATGGGCTTAAAGCTAGGCAAAGATGTCTTAGAAAAGGATGCAAGTGCTTATCTAAAAGACGCCCTAAAAGGTGCGAGTAAGACTAAAAAGCAAAGCGGCACAGGGATACCTGATTTTGTATGTGAATGCTATGATTTACCTGTTGTGATAGAGTGTAAGCTAGGTTTATTAATGCTAGAAAACAAAGAAAATCACAAAATAAGCCTTAGTCAAACATCTATACAAAACTACGCAATCAATGGTGCTTTACACTATGCAAAACATCTTATTAAAAGCAAAAAATATAAAGAAGTTATTGCCATTGGCGTGGCTGGAGATAGCGAACAAAAGGTTGCTGTTAAGATTCTTTATATCTATGATGAAAACACCTACATACAAGCGAAAAAAGGCGATTTTTTATTTTTAGAAAACAAAGATAGCTTTGCTGAATTTTATGAAGATATTATTTTAAACGATGAGCAAAAGCATAAATTCCTCCTTGAAAAACGCACTCTCATTACAAAACACGCTAAAAATCTTAATAAGCTTATGAATGACAATTCCATTTCCACACACGAAAGGGCATTATATGTTGCCGCTTGTTTGCTTTCACAGCAAGATATTAAAAACAAAGCGGGAAATGTGCTTAAAAAAGGCTTGATTCCAGATGATTTGACAAGTCAAGATGACGAGAATTACCGCGATAGTGTGAAGATAAAAAATCACATTGATGAGTTTTTGCGTCAAAGGGATTTAGACCAAGAGAAAGTAAAGCTAATGATAAATGCTTTTACGCGCATTTCTATCAATGCTCTAAGAGATAAGAAAAAGCAAAAGCACAAGCTTGTAGAAAAACTTTTAAAAGAAGAATCTAGCGTGAATAAGCAGATTTTTACTTATATTTATGAAAACATTTATAAAGAAATCAACATTCTTAATAAAAATAGCAAGTTTTACGATGTAATGGGTGAGCTATATAATGAGTTTCTAAAATATGCAATGACTGATGGCAAAATGGGCATAGTGCTTACCCCATCGTATGTAACTAAAATGATGGTGCAGATTTTAGAGATTAATGCAGATTCTAAGGTTATGGATTTAGCCACAGGCTCGGCTGGATTTCTTATCGCGGCTATGGATTTGATGATAGATTTTGCTAGAAACGCCCCCAATCAAAACGCCAAAAGTAAAAATGAAAAAATCGCTACCATAAAGCAAAGCCAACTTTTAGGCGTGGAAGAAAATACCGATATGTTTGCTCTAGCTACTACAAATATGATTTTACGCGGTGATGGCTCTAGTAAAATCATACAAAATGATAGCTTCCAAGTCGCCTTAGAGTTAAAAGAATTTAAAGCTGATAGAATCCTATTAAATCCGCCCTTTAGTTATAAAGAAAATGGTATGCCCTTCATCAAACAGGGGCTTGATAATATGCCACGCCACGCATTAGGAGCTATCATTATCCAAGATAGTGCAGGCAGTGGCAAGGCTAAAGATACAAACCAAGATATTCTAAAACATCATACGCTAAAAGCGAGTATTAAAATGCCTATGGATTTATTTGTGCCTATGGCAGGTGTGCAAACAAGCATTTATATCTTTGAAGCAAAAGTCCCGCACGATTTTGAAAAGCCAGTGAAATTTATAGACTTTAGAAATGACGGCTACAAACGCACAGAAAAAGCCTTACAAGAAGTGGATAATCCAATACAACGCTACATAGATATTCTTAAAATCTACAAGCAAGGCTTAAATGCCAAGCTTGATAATAGCGTGTATGAAAAGCCCATTAACTTAAACGAAGTGTATGTAGAAGATTTCATTAGTGATAGTGGAGCGGACTGGAACTTTGACCAACATAAAAAGATAGACACAACGCCCACTTTGGCGGACTTTAAAAAATGCGTGAGTGAGTATCTCGCGTGGGAAGTAAGCAATGTGCTGAAAAATCAAAATTCTATGCAAGGTGGGCTGGAGGGAAACGCCCTTAGCCCTCGTTTAGCAAAGCTTGAAAAAGACTTCAAGCAAAACGGGGGCGAGTGGAGAGAGTTTAAAATTACTCAATTATTTGATTATGAAAGAGGCACAAGACTAACAAAAGGGCATAGAATAGCAGGTAATATCCCACTTTTAACCGCAGGTGAGTTTAATCAAGGCGTTAAAGAATTTATAAGCAATGAAGAACAAAAGATATTTAGTAACGCCATAACTATTGATATGTTTTGCAACTCTTTTGTGCATATTAAGCCCTTTTGTTGTGATGATAATATTTTGGTTTTGACAGCCAAAAAGCAAATGAATCAATACCATTTAAGATTTATAAGCACCATTATTGGAAAAGATAAGCCCAAATATGGCTATGGCAAACAATATAGAATCGGTAGTCTTGAGAAGCATTATATCCCCCTGCCCGTTTTGCCCACCGCTTGTCATACTGAGCCTTTAGGCGAAGTATCTAGCAATACAGAATCTAGATTTTTCGCTAACGCTCAAAGCAAAGCTTCTTTAGAAAATGACAAAATAAACATAGAATCTAACAACTACCAAATAGCCTTTGACTATATGGAATCCTACATCAAGACACTTGAAGCCGAGCGTCTTCAAGAACTTGAAGCCGAGCGTCTTCAAGAACTTGAAGCCTATCTTAAGGTAACAGGCTTAAATGACTACACTCTAACGCAAAAAGAAAAAGAAGCTCTAAAAGCCTTTGAGAATCTAAGCGTGCCAAACGAGAGAGAGAGAGAGAGAGTAAGCGGCACGCCACACGAAGTGCCGCTTGAGGTTGGGCAAGATTCTAGGCTTAAAGCTTCTTGGGAGAGCTTTGCAAATTCTGCTTTAAGCACTTTAGCACAAAAAGAGTTAGAAACCATCAGCGCAAAAAATGGTATAGAGTGGAGAGAGTTTAAAATCGGCGATTTGTTTAAGATAAGCACACCTAAGAGAAAATTTAATGCCAATGCAATTCAATTTAATGGAAAATATCCTTATGTGGCAAGGGGAGATTCTAACAATGGAATTCGTGGATATATTGATGAAGATGAAGCTTTTTTAAATGATGCAAATACCATAAGTTTTGGACAAGATACTGCTACAATTTTTTATCAAACAAGCCCTTATTTTACAGGAGATAAAATTAAAATTTTTACCTTTAAAATGGGGGATTTAGATAGATATAAGGCAAACTTTCTTATTTCTACAATGAAAAAAGCTTTTGCTAACTTTAGTTGGGGAAGCAGCTCTTTTAATGTTGATATTTTGAAAAATGTGCGTGTATTATTGCCTATTTTATCTTGTCATACTAAAGCCACTGAGTCTTTAGATGAAGTGTCTAGTAATGCAGAAATTCAAAAAGGTATTTCACATCAAGATGACAAACAAAATCACTCTATCAATTTTGATTTTATGGAATCTTTTATTAAAGGCATTGAAAAAGAGCATATTAAAACGCTTTATGTATTTTGGGAAAATAAGCTAAAAGCTTATGATGCCGTTATTAGCGGGGGGGGGTAAGCTTTGCCCTTAATGAATATGAAGCATTTTGCAAAGAGCTTAAAATGCAAGATGTTAGCCGCCTTGAGCCTTGTTATAGTGAAGTGCCTCAAAATCTTAGGTGGAAAGAATTTAGAATTGGGGAGTTGTTTAAGATAAAGCCAACTAAGGCATATAAAATGACAAATGCGACTTTATTTGAGACAAAGGGCGATGTGCCTGTGGTAACAAACTCTAGTCTTAATAATGGCGTGAGTGCCTATGTGGGACTAGAGCCAACAGAAAAAGGCAATATGATAACTTATAGTGATACGACTACTTCAGATAGTATTTTCTATCAGCCTAGAGATTTTGTAGGATACTCACATATTCAAGGACTTTATCCTTTGGTGCATAAAGATAAATGGAATCGCTATTCCCTGCTGTATTTTGTAAGCGTATTTAGAAAAGTGAGTTTTGGGAGATTTGACTTTGGTAATAAGTTTAATAGAAAAATTGCTAGTGAAATGCGTGTTTTACTGCCTGTTTTAGATTCTAATAACATCAATTTTGACTTTATGGAATCTTTCATCAAAGTTGTGCAAAAGGAGTGTATCAAAGGCGTAGTGCTGTGGCAAGAGAGGCAAAGAAAGGCTTATGAAAAAGTAACCAATAGATAATTTATGTTAGAATCCTTTTAAAATTACAACAAGGATTCTTATGCATTTGATTACATTTTTACATCCATCAAGCAAGACTATGCAGCTTGGCGTTTTAAAAAAGGATTCCATCTATCCTTTTAGCACTGCTTTTAAAAGTGAGATTCCATATATTTATACAGATATGAATGTTTTTATTACTCATCACACACAAGAGATGTTAGAATCCCTAAAGCAAGTTAGTAAATATAAGCCTTTATGCACGCTAGATTGTGTGAAGTTGCTTGCTCCAATCCCTTATCCTAAACAAGATGTGATTTGCCTTGGGATTAATTATTTAGAACACGCTAAAGAATCTGCACGCTTCAAAAATGAAACACTAGATGAAACAAGAGAAAATGCCGTGTATTTTAGCAAGCGCGTTAATGCGGCAGTTGCTACAAATGCGAAGATTCCGTCTCATACAGACCTAACAAGTAAGTTGGATTATGAAGTAGAGCTTGGTGTGATTCTTGGACGCGATGCGTATAAAGTGCCAAAGCATAAGGCATTAGAATATGTTTTTGGTTATACGATTATTAATGATATTTCTGCGCGTGATTTACAGCAAAAGCACAAGCAATGGTATGCTGGAAAGAGTTTAGAGGGCAGTTTGCCTATGGGACCTTGTATTGTGAGTGCGGATTCTTTAGAACCACAAAATCTAAGCATTAAAAGCTATGTCAATGGAGAGCTTAGACAAAACTCTCATACTTCTTTAATGATTTGTGATGTGGCAAGCGCGATTAGTGAGCTATCTTCTTATTGCAAATTGCAAGCTGGGAGCATTCTCTCAATGGGGACACCAAGTGGTGTTGGTATGGGATTTACACCGCCAAAGTTTTTAAAAAGTGGCGATGAAGTGCGCTGTGAGATAGAGGGGATTGGGGTTTTGTGTAATGTGGTAGAGTAGAATCGCTATAAATTTTGCGATTCTAAATATTCTTCATAACTGCCACGAAAATCTACAATTTCATTGTTTTCTTTAAACTCAATAATGCGATTTGCATACGCGTCAATTAACTCCCTATCGTGGCTAATGCAAATCACATTGCCACTATATTTATATAAGGCTTCTCCAAGTGCGATAATTGCTTCTAGGTCTAAATGATTTGTGGGTTCATCAAGCACTAAGAAGTTGCCACCTTCTAGCATTAATTTACTTAACATCATACGATGTTTTTCTCCCCCGCTTAGAGCATTAATGCTTTTTTCTTGCTCTTCTCCATTAAAAAGCATTCTCCCAAGTGCATTTCTAATCTCTCCAGCTTCCTTTTTCTTATCAAATCCCCTTAGCCATTCATAGAGCGTTTCTTCTCCTTTGATTTGTTCGGTTGTGTTTTGTGGAAAATAGCCTCGCTCTATTGTTGCACCCCATTTTATGTTCCCACTTGCTGGCTTTAGATTCTCGCAAATAAGTTCGCAAAATGTTGTTTTTCCGATTCCATTACGACCAATTAGTGCGATTTTATCGCCGGGCAAAATTGTTAGATTAAGGTTTTTTAAGACGCATAAATCCCCATAGCTAAAGCTAAGATTTTCAATATTTAGTGCTTCATTGCCAATTGTGCGATTTGCTTTAAAAACAATACTAGGATCACGACGACTTGAGACTTCAAGGGTTTTAATATCAAGCTTTTCTAATTGTTTTTGGCGTGAAGTGGCTTGTTTTGCTTTGCTTGCGTTTGCAGAGAAACGCGCAATAAAGGATTCTAATTCTTCTTTTTCTTTGAGCTTTTTGTTTCTCTCCATTTCTTGTTGTTTTGCGATTAAAGTAGAAGCAATATACCAATCGTCATAGTTTCCGCTAAACTCACGCACGCTTTTAAAATCTAAATCTAAAATATGCGTGCAGACGCTATTTAAAAAGTGTCTATCGTGGCTGATAACTACAAGTGTGCCCTCGTGTCGCTTTAGTTGTTCTTCAAGGTAGCTAATTGTTTTTAAATCTAGGTTGTTTGTTGGCTCATCTAAAAATAAAATATCAGGTTTTGGAAAAAGAACTTGTGCTAGCAAAACTTTGAATTTATCGCCACCGGTTAAAGTTTGCATTAAATTTTCGTGGAGATTTGCAGGGAATCCTAAATCTTCTAAAATTTTTTCAATTTGCACATCGTATTCATAGGTTGGATCTTCTTCAGCACAAATCATTTCTAATTCTCCTAAACGCTCATTGACAGAATCGCTAAAATCTCCTGCATTATAAAGCATTTCTTTTTCTTTTATGGCGTCATAAAGGCGTTTGTTTCCATAAAGCACGCAGTCTTTAATGCTAAAATCTTCAAAAGCAAATTGATTTTGCCCAAGCACTCCTAAGCGTGCGTTTGGATCAAAAGCAATATCGCCACTTGTATGCTCTATCTCTCCACTTAGAATTTTTAAAAAAGTAGATTTTCCTGCTCCATTTGCACCAATTAGCCCATAACGCTTGCCTTTATCAAGTTTTAAATTCACATTTTCAAAGAGTTTTTTTGTGGCATATTGCATTCCAAGCCCTGTAATTTGAACCATAATATTCCTTTATTTAGATTGTGGGTATAAAATTTTGTTAGAATCCTAATTTTATCAAAAGAAAGATAAAATACGCATTTGCAAACTTTACAATTAGGTCAAAACAATGTTCGCCCTGCACTCTAAATTTAAGCCATCTGGAGATCAGCCAGAAGCCATTAAAACACTTAGTTCTTTTATTAAAAAAGGCAGTCAATACCAAACGCTAATTGGTGTTACAGGCAGTGGAAAAACCTTTTCAATGGCGCATATCATACAAGAATTGCAAATGCCAACTTTAATTATGACACACAATAAAACCCTTGCAGCACAGCTTTATAGTGAGTTTAAAGGTTTTTTTCCAAAAAATCATATTGAATATTTTATCTCTCACTTTGATTATTATCAGCCAGAAGCTTATATCCCAAGACAAGATTTGTTTATTGAAAAGGATTCTAGCATTAATGATGAGCTAGAGCGATTGCGTTTGAGTGCAACAACTTCTTTGCTTGCTTATGATGATAGTATTGTTGTAGCAAGTGTTTCTGCAAACTATGGTTTAGGCAATCCAAAAGAATATTTAGAGATGATTGAAAAATTTGAAGTTACACAAGAGTATCATCAAAAATCTTTGTTACTACGCCTTGTGGATATGGGATATAAGCGCAATGATAGTTTTTTTGATCGGGGGGATTTTAGAGTTAATGGAGAAGTGATTGATATTTTTCCAGCATATAGTGAAGAAGAAATTGTGCGTTTAGAGTTTTTTGGTGATGAGTTGGAATCTATCACACTTTTAGATTCCATAGAGAGAAAACCTTTAAAAAAGCTGGAATCTTTTGTGCTTTATGCGGCAAATCCTTTTATTGTGGGAGCAGATAGACTAAAACAAGCGGTTAAAAGTATTGAAGAAGAACTGCATTTGCGCTTAAAATTTTTTAAAGAACAGGGCAAAATGGTAGAATATGAACGACTAAAATCTCGCACAGAATTTGATTTAGAAATGATCCAAGCAACAGGCATTTGCAAAGGGATTGAAAATTATGCGCGACATTTAACAGGTAAAAAGCCCGGAGAGACACCATATTCTTTATTGGATTATTTTGCGCAAAAACAGCAGCCTTATTTGTTGATTGTTGATGAAAGTCATGTGAGTTTGCCACAATTTGGGGGAATGTATGCAGGCGATAGAAGTCGCAAGGAAGTGCTTGTAGAATATGGATTCCGCTTGCCTAGTGCCTTAGATAATCGTCCGTTAAAATATGAAGAATTTATTGTCAAAGCCCCACATTTTCTTTTTGTCTCCGCAACACCTGCACAAAAAGAGCTGGATTTAAGTCAAAAACACACAGCAGAGCAGTTAATTCGCCCAACAGGTTTGCTAGATCCTTTATATGAGGTGTTAGAAGTAGATAGGCAAGTTACGATTCTTTATGATAGAGCAAAGGAAGTTATTGCAAGAGGGGAGAGAGTGCTTGTAACTGCGCTAACTAAAAAAATGGCAGAAGAGCTAACAAAGTATTACAATGATTTGGGCTTAAGAGTGCGTTATATGCATTCTGATATTGATGCGATTGAGCGTAATCAGATTATTCGTGCATTAAGGGCTGGAGAATTTGATATTTTAGTTGGGATTAATCTTTTGCGCGAAGGTTTAGATTTGCCTGAAGTGTCCTTAGTCGCAATTTTAGATGCAGATAAAGAAGGGTTTTTAAGAAGTGAAACAAGTTTGATTCAAACAATGGGGCGTGCTGCTAGAAATGTCAATGGACGCGTGTTGCTTTTTGCTTCTAAAATTACACCTTCAATGCAAAAAGCTATGGAGATTACAGATTATCGTAGAGCCAAACAAGAAGCCTATAATAAAGCGCACAATATTACGCCACAAAGCGTTTCAAGAAAATTAGATGAAGATTTAAAAAATCAAGACTTAGGAATGCTTTATGAAAAAGCAAAAAAGGCAAGCAAAGAAAAAATGCCAAAGAGTGAGAGAGAAAAACTTGTAAAAGAGTTAAGCAAGCAAATGCAAGAAGCTGCTAAAAAGTTAGAGTTTGAAGAAGCCGCAAGATTGCGCGATGAGATCGCAAAATTACGCGCATTATAAAAGTTGGAATCTTAATTTGGATTCCAACTTTTAATCCACAGAGCTTAGATTGTTTTTAGGCTTGTAAAAGTCAATAAACTTTTTAAGTGCAGGTTTGCCTTTAACGATTATCAATGTTTTCTGGGTATAAATCGTGGTTTAACAGGCGGTATTCCGCCATTTGAGCGTATTTTGTGTTTGGGATTCCATAGTTTGCATAAGGATCAATGCTAATCCCACCGCGCGGAGTAAATTTGCCCCATACTTCTAAATAGCGTGGTTGCATAAGCTCTACTAAATCTTCAAGGATTGTGTTGATGCAATCTTCGTGAAATCCCCCATGATTGCGAAAGCTAAAGAGATAGAGTTTTAAGGATTTGGATTCTACCATTTTAAGTTCTGGGATATAGCTAATATAGATTTTTGCGAAGTCTGGTTGCCCAGTAATTGGGCAAAGACTTGTAAATTCTGGGCAATTAAATTTGACAAAATAATCTTTATCTTTGTGTTTATTCTCAAAAGTTTCTAAAACGCTTTTATCATAGTCAAACACATATTGTGTGCTTGCGCCTAAATGCTTTAAGGATTCCATATATTAGCCAAAAAATGGTAATTTTAGTGATGCGCTAATTACAATAGCATTAATAATGTCAATAAAAAACGCACCCACAAGTGGCACAACAATAAATGCTGTGTGGCTTGGTCCATAATGCTGTGTTACAGTTTGCATATTTACCATTGCTGTTGGTGTTGCTCCAAGCCCAAATCCACAATGTCCTGCTGCAAGAACTGCTGCGTCATAATCTTTTCCGCAGAATCTAAAGGTAACAAATATTGCATAAAGCACCATCATTACAACTTGACAAGTTAGAATAATAAGCATAGGGAGTGCTAAGGATACAAGCTGCCAAAGATTAATTGTCATTAAAGCAAAAGCAAGAAATAGTGATAAACTAACATTCCCAATAACTGCAACTTCTCTATCAAAGACTTGATGCACTTTTGTAGCCTGTAAAACATTGCGCAAAACTACTCCAATAAACAAACACCAAACAAATGTTGGCAATGTGAAGCTACCACCTTGAAAGAGTTTTGCAACTTCTGTTCCAACAAATAAAGCAATAACAATAAGCGCAAGAGATTCAATAAAAGAAGTAGCAGTAATCAAGCGTTCTTTTTCGGGTTTTTCAAATCCTGTTGGAGCTTCATCTTGCACGCTTGCTGATGGGAGTGTCAAGTTATGTTTTTTGACAAGATAATGTGCAACTGGACCACCAATGATTCCACCCATTACAAGCCCAAAAGTCGCACTTGCCATTGCTACTTCTAATGCTGCTCCAAAACCATAAGGAGGATTTTTGAAAATATCAGCCCAAGCAGCACCTGTGCCGTGTCCGCCACTCATTGTAACAGAACCACCCAAAAGTCCAATAGTAGGATCGACCCCTAAAAGTGTCGCAACACTAACGCCTACAATGTTTTGTAAAAATAACAATCCTGTTACAATAAATAAGAAACCTATTAAGATTTTCCCACCTTTTTTAAGTGAAGCAAAATCTGCACTTAAACCAATGCTTGTAAAAAATGCAAGCATTAAAGGATCTTTTAAAGAGCCATCAAACTTTAACTCAATGTTGCCATAAGAGTAAAGAATAAAAATCAAAATCGCAACGATAATTCCGCCAACAACAGGTTCTGGGATATTATAATCGCGTAAAAATTTACTGCGATTAATGATTAGTCGCCCTAAAAGCAAAACAAAAACCATAGCAAGCAAGGTTGCATAAAAATTAAAAGTTAAAACCATAAATATATCCTTTTATGTGAATATTTAGGTGTTATTTTAAATAAGCTTTGATTAGAAATGTATAAGAAGTTAAAAATTTTTGTGTCTTTTTTGTGTGTGTTTGTATCAATGCAAGCAAAATGAGAATAAAAGTAGCATTTGAAATCCCAAAAAGGATTCCAAATATAAAATTTAAGCAAGCTGTGCTTTTAACATCCAAATTGCTTTTTCTAAGCTTGCAACTTTCTCATCAGCTAGTGCAACGCTTGCTTTGTCATTAGCTTCTCCTGCAAGATCTGAAAGTTCTTTAAATGCTTTTAAGAAATATTCATAATCTGGCAAAATCTTTGTTAAAATCGTTTTAGAATCAAAACTAGTTGCGCTATCTTCTTGGATTTTGCTTGCTGCTAGCATATCTTTTAGAGTAACAAAAGGTTTCTCTCCAAGCTGCAACACGCGCTCTGCTACTGAATCCATTTGTTCAGCGATTTCATTATACATTTCTTCTAATGCCGAATGCACAGGGTGAAAATCTAAACCCTTAATATTCCAGTGGTAATTGTGTAGTTTAATGTAAAACACAGCAGAATCTGCTTGAATTTGTTTAAGACTTTGAATAACTTTACTCATAGTTTCTCCTTAAAATTAAATTTGATGGATTATATTATAAAGAATCTTAAAAGAAAATTATTATTATTTAGAAACAAATTTGTGATTCTATTTTCTCTTAACCGCCTGTTTGATAAAACGCACGCTTGGAGATTGTATCGCTATCCCAATCATTTTTCTCTGGTTTTGTAGCAATACAAAGCTTTAATCGTTCTAAAATCTCTTGAGTATTTCCTTGCAACATTGCTTCTTTAATGTCAATGGCATTTTCGTGATAAAGACAGGGGATAAGTTTGCCTTCGCTACTTAAACGGATACGATTGCAAGTTTTACAAAAATCATCATTATGAGGAGCAATCACACCAAAAACATAATCTCTCTCTAATTTTTTGCCTAAAATTTTGTAGATATCCTCTTTTGGGATTTTAAAGAGAGTTGCAGGTCCAAAAATTTCTTTTTCAAAAAGATTTGCTGTGTATTTTGTGCGGATATGTTCTAGGATTTTTGGGAGTTTTAAGCCTTGGATTCCACTTTTTGCGTGTGTGTTTTCCATAAACTCAATATAGCGCACCATTACACCTAAAGAAATTGCATATTCTAAAATTTCTACAATCTCACAATCATTAATGTTTAAAAGAGGCACCATATTTAGTTTGATTTTTAGCCCTGATTTATGGGCGGCTTGAATGCCAAGTAAAATCTTATCTAATCCATCTCTTTTAGAAATGCACTGAATATTTTCTTTTTTTAAAGAATCTAAAGAAATATTAATGCGCTTTAATCCTGCGTCTTTTAAGTCCTGTGCTATGGGGGCTAGTAAAAAGGCATTTGTGGTTAGAGCAATATCAATGTGTGGAGCAATTTGACAAATGCTAGCGATAAACTCTACAATTTTAGAGCGCAAAAGTGGCTCTCCTCCAGTGATTCTTATTTTTTTAACCCCTTCATTAATAGCAACTTTAATGAAGTTTAATACAGAATCCAAAGGCACATCCACACTTTCATCGCCTATATCCATTGGAGTGTTTGGCATACAATATGCACAACGGAAATTACACCGCTCTGTTACGCTAATACGCATATAATCAATGGTTCGTCCAAAGCTATCAATTAGCACACACACTCCTAAATATAAATGCGTAATCATACTAAAGCGCGATAAAAAAAGCTATAATTTTGCGGAAATTTTATGGATTTTGGAGAGATTTTGACAAAACTTACAATGCCTTGCGTAATTTTAAGCGGCGGTATGGGTAAGAGAATGGGTGGGTTTAAGCAAGATTTGCCCTTTTTGGATTCCACACTAGCGGACTTTCAAGCAGGGCGTTTAAGAGAGTGTTTTGAAAATGTGTATTTTTCAGCAAAAACTCCTATTTGCAATACTTTTGGAGTGGAAACGATTTTGGATGATAATTGCGCGTTTGACAAAGACTCAACTGCACCTATTTTTGGATTATTTAGCGCGCTTAAGGCTTTGCAAAGTGATGTGTTTGTGTTAAGTGTTGATGCGCCATTTTTCTCTTATGAGTCGATTTTAAAGATTGTAGAATCGGATTTTAAAAATAAAAGCGTGTTTGCTAAAAACACAAAAATTCATCCGCTTTTAGGGATTTATCGCTTTGGCGTTTTGGATTCCATTAAGACGCAAATTGAAAGACAAAATTATAGATTAATGGATTTATTAGAGATGATCAAAGTGGAATTTGTAGAAATTAAAGCAGAGCAAACACGGAATCTTAATACACCACAAGATTATAAAGAAGCTTGTGCTAGGAGATAGTTATGGCAGATGATGAAGAAAAGACGGAAGAACCCACCGCGCGGAAGATACAAAAAGCGCGTGAAGAAGGAAATGTTCTAAAAAGCCCTGATGTTAATGCGTTTTTAGGGCTTATTGTAGGATTAGCACTTGTGTTTTTGTGTTTTAATTTTTGGGTGCGTGGGCTTGGAAGTGTGTTTGAGCAGATTTATCAAGGCTTTTCTCAAGAATTTACACGGGCAAATGCGATGTCTATAACGCTTTCTTTGATGTTTCAAGTATTGTATTTGTTAGCACCTATTTTTGGAGCGTTAATGCTAATTGGTGTGGTGGCAAATGTAGGACAAAGTGGATTTTTGCTAACAGGAAAAGCAATTCAGCCAAAACTTCAAAAACTCAATTTCATTAAAGGAATGAAAAATTTAATTTCTCTTAAAAAACTTCTTGATGGTTTTTTGATCACTTTTAAAGTGTTAAGTGCTTTTATTATTGCGTTTTTTGTCTTTTTAGGTTTTATGCATGAGCTAACAACGGTTGCTCTCTTCCCTTTAGGCGATCAAATGCTTTGGTTTAGGGATAAGGCAATTATTCTTATTGGAATCCTTTTAGCGTTTTTTTTGGTAATGGCAAGCGTGGATTATATGATTAAACGCTATCAATACTTCAAATCCTTGCGTATGAGCAAACAAGAAGTTAAAGATGAATTTAAAAACCAAGAAGGAGATCAACAAGTTAAAGGTAAAATCCGCTCTTTAATGTTTCAAGCTGCGAGAAAAAGAATGATGCAAAATATCCCAAGTGCTGATGTCGTTGTAACAAACCCAACACATTATGCAGTGGCATTGCGTTATGATAGCAAGAAAGAGCGCGCGCCTAGAGTGCTTGCTAAGGGGGTGGATTTTTTAGCGCAGCGCATTAAAGAAATTGCCACAGAACACGAGATACCTATCATAGAAAATCCTCCACTTGCAAGAGCATTGTATAAAGATGTGGAATTGGATATGGAGATTCCAGAGTCTCTTTATCAGGCAATGGTAAATGTATTGCTTGAAGTGCAACGCATTAATGAACGACGCAAAAGCGCATAAAAATTGGAATCTAAAAATCTAATGTTTATACAATATAAAACGCGCTAAAATTGCGCCAAAACTTTTGCAAGGAAAAATAATGAGTGCTTTTGAAACAATCATCGGGCTTGAAGTGCATGTCCAGCTAAACACCGCTACAAAGATTTTCTGCTCTTGTGCTACAAGCTTTGGAGAAGAGCCTAATAAAAATGTCTGCCCCACTTGTCTAGGGCTACCCGGCGCGCTGCCTGTGCTCAATCGTGAAGCGGTGAAAAAGGCGATTAGCTTTGGCACAGCGATAAATGCGACAATCAACCAAAACTCCATCTTTGCACGCAAAAACTACTTCTACCCCGATTTGCCCAAAGCCTATCAAATCAGCCAATTTGAGATTCCCATTGTCGGGCGTGGGGAGATTGAGATTGAAGTAAATGGAGAGCAAAAGATTATAGGCGTTACACGCGCTCACCTAGAAGAAGACGCGGGCAAAAATATCCACGAAGGGCAGTTTTCTAAAGTGGATTTAAATCGTGCTTGCACGCCGCTTTTAGAGATTGTAAGCGAGCCAGATATGCGCAGTAGTGATGAGGCGATTGCCTATCTTAAAAAACTGCATTCTATCGTGCGGTTTTTAGGCATTAGTGATGCAAATATGCAAGAAGGCAGCTTCCGCTGTGATGCCAATGTCTCTATCCGTGAAAAAGGGGATTCTAAGCTTTACACACGCGTTGAGATTAAGAATCTAAACTCCTTTAAATTTATCCAAAAGGCAATAGAATACGAAGTGGAGCGGCAAATTGAAGCGTGGGAAGATGGCAAATATGAAGAGCAAGTCGTGCAAGAAACGCGCCTTTTTGACACCACAAAGGGCGTAACTCGCTCAATGCGTGGCAAGGAAGAAGCTGCGGATTATCGCTACTTCCCAGACCCAGATTTACTGCCTGTGTTTATTGATGAAAAGCTAATGCAAGAGGGCAGACAAATCCCAGAAATGCCAGACCAAAAGGCAGCACGATATGTCAAGGACTTTGGCATTAAGCCCTATGATGCAGGAGTGCTGACTTCTAGCCTTGAGCTTACAGAATATTTTGAATCTATGCTAGAGCTTGGTGCAAGTGCTAAAGGCTCTCTTACTTGGCTTACAACGGAGCTTTTAGGGCGATTAAAAGGGGAGAATACCCTGCAAACTTGCGGGATAGATTCTACAACGCTTGGCACACTTGTCAAACGCATTGATGAGAGTAAAATCAGTGGCAAAAGTGGCAAAGAGATTTTAGATGTGCTTGTGGAGCAAAAGGGCGGCGATGTGGATAGCCTCATACAATCTTTAGGCTTAGAGCAAGTCAATGATGATGGAGCGATTATAAGCGTGATTGATTCTATCCTAAGTGCAAATGCCGATAAAGTCGCCGAGTATAAAAGCGGCAAGGACAAGCTTTTTGGCTTTTTTGTAGGACAGGTGATGAAAAATGCAAAGGGTGTAAATCCCGCAAGAGTCAATGAGCTATTAAAAGAGAAGTTGCAATAAAAGATGGAATCCAAAACGCTAAAAAACACGCAAGAGTATTTTGAGCTTGGGCGACGCGATTTTTTCACGCCATATTTATTGAAGCTTACATTTTTGCCTTTGTTGCTTGCTTTTGTTTTGTTATGCGGAATCCTTTATGTGTTTGGTGCAGAATGGTATGTGCTTTTATATGAGTCTTTGCGTGTGGATTTTGGGTTTAGTAGTGCGTGGTTAGCTTGGATACAATTGCTTTTTGATTATGTGATTAAGGCTTCTGTTATTGTGCTTTTTGCTTTTGGCGTGTTTGCAGGTTCATTATTAATTTCACTGCTTGTGTGTGCCTTTGTTACTCCTTATGTTGTGCGATATATTCGCGATTTGCATTATGCAGAATGTAGCATTGATGGGAATGCAAATTTTTTTGTTGCATTGTTATGGCTCTTTGGTGTGTATGTGTGCTATGTGCTGTTTTTGCTTGCATTGTTGCCTTTTTATTTTGTGCCTTTTGTTGGAGGATTTGTGCTGTTGATTCCAAGCTATTGGCTATTTTCTAAGACAATGATTGCTGATGTTGGGGAGACGATTTTTAACAAGGAAGTATTTAAAGACTTAAAAACCACACAAAAAGGCAAAATTAGGAGTGCTATTATCCCGCTTTTTGGGATTAATTTAATCCCTTTTATTGGCTTTTTTTCTCCAGTGTATGCACTAAGTGTGCTAACACATTTGTTTTTTGATATGAAATTAAAGGAAAATTATGGAAATGCAAATTCAAATTGAAAGAGCAGTTTTAAGTTCAATTCTTTTTGATGCAGAACGATTAGATACAATTGCTGAGTTGCTAGCTCCAGAAGATTTTTCTTATACGCCACATAAAAATATCTTTTTTGCAATGCTAGAATTGCGTCGCACAGATCGCCCTATTGATGAAGAGTTTATTTTAAAGCTCTCCACAAAAGCGCGTCCTATTACTCAAGAAGAGATTTTAAATGTGCTAACAACAAGCCCTATTGGCGATATAAAAGCGTATGCAAATGAGATTAAAGATGCTTCAATTAAACGCAAGCTTCACTCCTTTGCAACCAAAATCCAAGAATCCACAAGTGATACAAATTCTAGCACGCAAGAAATTATGGATTATCTTCAAAGTGAGTTGTATCAAATCACAAACATACACGAAAGTCGTGATTTTAGGGACGCAAAAGAAGTTTCAGAAGCAACACTAGAACACATTAACACAATGAAAGCGCGCGGAAATCATCTCTTAATTGGCGTGGATACAGGATTTACAAGCTTAAACAAAATGACAACAGGTTTTGGCAATGGAGATTTGATTATCGTTGCAGCGCGTCCTGCTATGGGGAAGACAACGCTTGTTTTAAATATGGCACAAAAGGCGTTAGATACAGGGCGTGGGGTAGCTTTTTTTAGCCTTGAGATGCCAGCAGAACAATTAATGCTAAGAATGCTTGCAGCTAAAACTTCTATTGCTTTACAAAATTTGCGTGTGGGGAATTTAGAAGATGATGAGTGGAGAAATCTCTCAAATGCCGTAGATGTGATGAGTAGGGCACCTTTATTTATTGATGATAATAGCCTTTTAACTATTCATCAGCTTCGCACAAAGTTGCGAAAAATCAAGTCAAAACACCCAGAAATAGGTCTTGCAGTCATTGATTATTTGCAGTTAATGAGTGGAGCAAACAATAAAGATAGACATCAAGAGGTGAGTGAAATTAGTCGTGGCTTAAAAATGATTGCAAGAGAATTAGAGATTCCAATTATTGCACTTTCTCAATTAAATAGGGGCTTAGAGGCAAGAAGCGATAGGCGTCCAATGCTTTCAGATTTAAGAGAGTCTGGTTCTATTGAGCAAGATGCGGATATTATTTTATTTGTGTATCGCGATGCGGTGTATAGGCAAAAAGATGAAAGAGAGAAAGAGGAAGCAGCTAAAAAAGAAGGCAAAGAGTATAAAAGCACCTTTATCCCAAAAAACGAAGAAGATGCGGAGATTATTATTGGCAAACAACGCAATGGTCCAACAGGTGTAGTAAAACTCATCTTTCAAAAACACTGCACGCGTTTTGTGGATGCAAGCGAAGGGGGTCCGACTTTGCAAATTGTATATGAGGCTCAAGCAAATACACAGACAAGATTTACTCCACCAGAAGATAATGGCAAAATAGATGCGCCAATTATTTAGATTCTTTATTTTTCCTAGATTGTTCCTTGCATCCACAACTCCCACACCCACAACCTCCACTTTTTTTAGGGTAGAGTTTGTAGGCTAAATAACCAGCAGATAACACAAAAATTATTCCAAGTAAAAAGGAATCACTCATAATCTTCCTTAAAGTTGGAATCCAATTCCAATGTTTTTAGATTTATTGCAAAGGTTGCGCTTGCACCCAAATTACCGCATCTTGACTAAGCTCTTTGCCTTTAAACTCGCTTTTTGGTCCAACACCAAGAGCCGCAAATCCCCACCAGCCTGCTTTTGGAATTCCAAATGTGAATTCACCATCTTTGTTTGCTTTAATGCCAAGCGTTACAAAAGAATCTTGTGGGGCGTTTAGCTTTGATGTTTTGCCAAATGCGTTGTTTTTTTGATCCACATCAAAGTTTAAAAATTCCACCTCAATTTCTGCATAAGGCACGGGTTTTCCATTGCTTTTTACAATGCCTGTAAATGTGCTTCCCTCCCAAATTGCATAAGGTTTTGTTAAGGGGACAATCTCTGCTTCAAGACCTAAATCCTTGTCCCAACCTGTTGGTGCGCCAGAAAGATTTGCGATAACCTTTGTAAATTGTTGAATATAAGAATCTTCATTTTTTTCAAAATATGGAGTAGGCTCAAGCACGAAAACATAATCTCCAAGTCGTTTAAAATTATAAGTGATTTCATAGCCTTTGCCACTATTTGTATTTCCTTTCCAAGTTATAGGTTTAAGTGATTTTGCAAGATCTTCTTTTTGACCTTTTGGATTAATCACATAAAATTGCTTAACTGCTTCCATATCCATTGTGTGTTCATCGGCAAAAGGGTGTGTGAAAACTAAAGAAATCTTTTCTTTAGATTGCTTTTCGAGTGCGCTTTGTGGTAGATAAAGCATTTGAAAATGTGCCATTGCAGAACTTGCAAGCAAGCTTGCTCCAAGTGTTAATCCTAGAATTGTTTTTTTCATCATTTTCTCCTTTTAAGTTATTCTAAAATAGAAGAGCCAAGAATTTTAACTTCGTGTCCCTCTCCGCCAAAAAATACTGCTTCATATTCTCCAACTGGTTTTTTAAACACAGCTTCTCCGTGTTCATTAAACTTTGTTTCTATAATATTTTTACCATTTTGCTTGACATAGAAATTTACACCACTAGCACTTGAGCCATCACTAAAAGCACCCTCGCAAGTTACGCTGCCATCGCCATTGTCAAAACAATTCATAATCGCAGTATGTGCAAATACAGAGCTTGATAATCCAAGCATAACGCCGCTCAACATTAATAATTTTTTCATAAGATTTCCTTTGGTTTGGGTTTAATCAGTCCTACTCCAATAAGTAGCATAATAAACAATGCGTAAATTCCAATCATTAATGAGATTGCATCAATTTTGAATACATTTCCAATGCTATAAGTCAAAGAAGCGATAAGTAGCCCTAATGCCATAGGGTAAATAAGAGCAAAAAGCATCCAACGATAAGAATTTAGCTGGCTTTTTAAAACAATTAATGTAGCAATGCAAGGGGGTGTTAAAGCCATAAACAAAATCATAGCTAATGCGTGCAAAGCCGTATAAGAGCTGTTTTCTAAAATGGCAGTGTTTGCATTATCTAAGGATTTTTCTCCCTCAAAAAGTGCGCCAAGTGTTGCAACAAAACTTTCTCTTGCTGCAAAAGAACTAAGAAATGCTACATTAATACGCCAATCAAATCCTGCATATTGCGTAACGCTCTCTAATGCGCGCCCTACCTTTCCAAGATAGGAGTTATCAATTTTTTCAAGATTGATTTGCTTTAAAATATCTTTTTTCAAATAGACAAGAGATTTTAGTGCATTGCCAATAGTCCTTGCGTCTTTATCCTTGCGATCGCGAATAATTTTATAAAAAATCGCATTGTTTTGTTTGAATTGTGTATCTAGTTTTTCTAAAGCCTCCTTTGTTTTGATTTGTGCGCGTTTGCTTTTGTAAGCTTCTTCATAATTAAGTAGCGCATCAACTTTTTCTCTTGTGTTAATAGAATCAAAATAGGTGTTATTTTGTGTTTGATTCCAAAACTTTTCTAAACCTTGCTGTGCCAATGTTTCATAGTTTTTTGCACTCTCTTTAGAGAGTCCGGGAAATTGAATAAGCACAAAAAGAACAGCAGCTACGGCAACAACGATTGTTGCTACTTTTTTAAGATAGAGCCAAATTTTGTTTTTGATGGATAAAAACACATTTTTTATGCGTGGGAGATGATAGTTTGGCATTTCAAGCACAAAAGGAGCGGTTTTCTCTACTTTTAGGATACTAAGAGTTAGAATTTTTGCCATAATTAGTGCAACCATTATTGTGATTGTTGAAATAAAAAACATCACAAATGCTCTGTCTTCTACAAAAAATATAGAAACCAACAACACAAAAAAAGGAATCTTAGCAAGGCAGTTTAAAAAGGGAATCGTAAGAATTGTAGCAATCTTTGCTCTTTTGTCTGCAATCCCTTTTGTTGCCATTATCGCTGGAACTGCACATCCTCCAACAAAAACTCCCCCTAAAACATAAGGCAAAATAGATTGTCCGTGTAATCCATAGCTCCTAAAAACTCTATCTAAAATAAAAGCCATTCTTGCCATATATCCACTATCTTCAATGATTGCAATGATTGCAAAAAGTATGATAAAAATAGGGATATAGTTTAAAAGCGCAAGAACACTATTAACCATCCAAATCCCAAATTCTCTAATAAGAGGAGATGAAGTAAGTGTTGATACTGGAAGTAAATCCACCACAAATTGTTTAAAGCTTGCAAGCAAGGGCCAAGTGTAGTTTGTAAGCTCATATCCACGCACAATAGATAAATCATAGAGTAAGTAAATCACAAGAAGCATTAGTGGTAAGGCTAAAAACTTATTAAGAGCAATTGTATCAATAAATTTTGTGAAGTCCTTTTGTTTTGTTTCATATTTTATGATTTTATTGCTACATTTTGCTTCAATAAAGTCATAACGCTTTGTTGCGACTTCAATATCGCTTAAAGTTTTATCTGCTTTGTAAGTGTTTGGATTAAAACTTTTAGATTCTATTAAGGCAATAATGTTTTCTAAGATTTTTTCTTTTGTGTCATTTTGGTATCCTATGCTTGTTACAATAGGGATATTAAAAGCTTTTTGTAACCCTTCAATATCAAATGTATAGCCAAAATCTTTTGCAACATCCATCATATTAAAGCATAGAATTGTTGGGATTTCAAGCTCTAAAAGTTGTAGAGTTAAATATAGGCTTTTTTTAAGATTGCTTGCATCAATAATGTTAATGATTGCATCAATTTTGCCTGCTTTTAATTCATTTAAAGCGACACTTTCTTCTTCTGAATATGAAGTAAAACTATAAAGACCGGGCAAATCGACAATTTCAAGCATATAGTCTTTGTAGGCAAATTGCGTGCTTTTTTTATCCACCGTAATCCCGGGATAATTTGCAATGTGCTGTTTAATGGGACTAAAGAGATTGAAAATCGTGGATTTACCACAATTTGGTTGTCCAATTAATGCAATATTTAAGTGTTTCATCGATGAACTTCAATAGCTTTGGCTTCATTGGATCGGATTGCCACAAGGTAATTGTGAATCTTAATTTGCATAGGATCGTTTAATACGGAGCGTTTGCGGATTTCTAAAGTAACACCCGGAACAAATCCCATATCCAAGAGTTTTTGAAAAATCTCTCCTTCTAAGTGCATTGCGCTAATTTTTACTTTATCGCCTACTATACAATCATCTAAACACATTTTGACTTCCTAAAATATTATAAAATGATAAGAGTTATTATTATCTAATATTGCTTAAATTTATATTAATAGTCAGTCTTATTTTTAAAATATGAAATCTAAAATTTAGATTCCATATTTAAGTTAGGAGAATCAAGCAAAATTTACTTGATAGAAGTTTCTAAAAAATCTTAGTGCTAAAAAGAATAGATAGCTTCAAGCTTGAATTGATTTCTTTGTTCAGAGTCTATCTGTGCAGTGCTTTTTGTTTTTAAAATCGCATAGTAGCTGTGAAGTTCAATGTTTTGATTGTATTGCCAAGTAAAATTTGGCGTAACTTCATAAAAATCAATCTCATAGTTTGTTTTTGTGGCAAGATTGTTAATTTTATTTTTGCCTTTGACATAATCTATGCCTAAACTAAAATTTTCTAATGGAGAGTAAGAGAGACTTGCATAAAGTGTTTTTAGTTCTTTTTGTAAATCTTTATGAATTGCTCCGCTAATGGCTGAAAAGTTGATTTCTGTTGCATCATAATTATCAAACCATAGTGCGCCAACTTTTTGCAACGCGCCCTCATCATCTAAAGACACACCAAAATTATCTTTTGTGTTTGTGATAAAGCCTAAATTTAAAGCAAGTGGGAGATTAAAGCTAGCAAAATCAACTCCGGCTTCAAGGCTTATAAAGTCGCTTTTAGTTTGATATTTTTGCGTATTTTCCCCTAATGCAACTCTTAGGGAATCTATGCCTGCATTTTTTGTTTGTGCATAGGCGTATTGTCCGCTTAAATGAAAGATTTCGTGGCTAAAGGAAATTTCTGTAAAAAATGCGGAATCTAAAATATCGTCAATATGAAAATACCACGCTTGCGCATCTAAACTCCCTAAATCAAAAGAATAGTTTGTAAGTGTAGCAACTGTGTAAAGCGGTTTTGTAATGCTTTGATTGGGGAGTGCATCGCTTAAATCATCTAAACTCCACGCATCAAATGCACCAGCAACTAAAGAAATGTTGGGAATATCGTTGTTTAACATTAAAATTCCCGTCCCTCTATCATCGCCCTCATCATTTAGTGGTGTTGCAAGACGCATTTTGCCAAGAGTGATATTGCTCTTTGTAAAATCTGGTGTAATGGTTGCAAAAAATGTGCTAACTCCAAAATTTCCATCTTTTCCAGCTCCAAGACCTTCGCCTAAAAATGAACCTTTAGATTCATTTGCAGGAGAACCTTTGCCGTGATTGACATTGTTAGAATTGTCATAATATACACCAAGTGTTAAGGCGATATGATTTTGCACAGGGGTTTTTAGCTCTGCTTCTGCGTGCCAAGTATGATTAACTTCCCCTGTTCCATTGTTGTCTTTTAAGAAACCTTGATTTTTGAAGCGATTATCTTCGTATTCGTATTTTAAATAACCGCTAACATCCACGCCCTTAATAGCTTCTTCAAGGCTTTGTGCTGTTGCGTTTGCAGCAAGAAGGCTGAGGGTAGCTAAACTTAAATGTAATCCTTTCATATAACTCCTTTATGATTTTTATTATTAAAATGAAAGCGCAAGGATAGCATAAAATTTTTAAAAATAAGAATAATTTTTATTATTTTAAAAATATGGAATCAAAAATCCATTTGGATTCCATATTTTTAAAAGGCTTTGAAGAGTTATAAAGAATTTAGAGATTTTTATTAATTTTTTTCAATGCTTTGCGTAGTGCTTTGACTTGTTTTTTTGGGATCATTATGGATTGTTCATTTTGTATGGTGTCTCTTAGTGTATCATCAACACTAACTTTAATGCAAACAGCACCTGCATCTTTTCCGCTTTGACCGGGGATATTAAAAGTGGAAACCTCAATCACTCCTTTTTTGAAAAGACTACTTTTTAAAGGAATTGTATAAGAAAGTTTTTTAATTTTTTGCTTCATTGTCTTGTTTTTGCGTTTTTTTGGACTTTTTTGTTGAAGTTTTAGTAAGTTTTTGGACCTTCTTATTTTCTTTTTTGATTTTTTTATATGCAACTTTAGATTCTTTTAATGCTTTACGAATAGCTTTGATTTGACTAAGCGGTAAATGAATTTTCCAAGATTGTGTATCGCTAATTGACGCGCAAATACTAACCACAGCTTGACTATCTTTACCATAAGGCTCTTCAATAATCGCAAAATCAAGCGAACCATTTTCACAACCATTTAGTGAAATACTTTTGTAAATCTTTGCCTCTTTCATAATACTAACCTTTACCTTTAGATTTATTTTTTCTTTATTCAATGAGACAAGGATATTATATGATAACTTAAATTACTCTTATAAAATTATAAATTAAGATTTTTTTAACATTTTTTTCAAAAGTGCTTGAAGTTTTAACCATTCATTAATAGGCAAAAGCGGATGTCCCGAGAATTTACCATTTGATGGTAGGCTCTTTGAAATCGCGCCACGTGCCCCAACTTGTGTAAAATCTCCAATATGCAAATGCCCTGCACTACCGCATTGCCCACCTAAAACGACATTACGTCCTGTTGAGGTTGAGCCTGAAATTCCCGCTTGTGAAACAATAATGGAAAACTCTCCAATGTTACAATTATGCCCAATTTGCACAAGGTTGTCGATTTTTGTGCCTTGTTTAATGCGCGTTTCTCCAAAAACAGCTCTATCAATCGTTGTGTTTGCGCCGATCTCTACATCATTTTCAAGCACGGCTTTTCCATTGTGATAAATTTTAATATGCCGTCCATCTTTTGTGTGTGCATAACCAAATCCATCGCTTCCAATGACGCTATTTGCGTGGATTCTAACATTATCTCCAATCTCGCAATTCTTATAAATGCAAACACCCGGAAACAACACACAATTTGCGCCGATTTTGACATTTTCACCAAGGGTTACATTAGCTAAAATTACACAATTTTCGCCAATCTCACTTCCATTTCCAATAGTTACATTGTTAGCAATTTGCGCGCTTTTAGCGATTTTTGGAGGTATTGTTTCGCTAAAAAGTGGAGTAGCAAAATATTCTGTCAAATATGCCATTGCAAGATAAGGATTTTCGCAAACAAGCGCAAATGCTGAAGTTGGAATCGCATTTAAATGGCTTTCACGCACCAAAATTGCTTTTGCTTTGCTTGTTTTAATCTGTGGGATATAGCTTTCTTTTTCTAAAAATGTAATAGAATCACAAGTTGCATTCTGTGGGGATTCTAAGTTGGTAATAAAGTTGGAATCCAAAAAGCTAGAATGTGTTTCCCAGCCATTGCTTGTATAGTGCATTACACATTCTAAAACTTCTTTGTCTTTTAAAAGTGCGATAATCTCTTTTAACTCCATAGCTTCCCTTAGTTATTAGATTCAATCGCCAAAATTCCGCTACGCGTGATGTCTTTTGGCTTGTGAATTTTAAGCGCGCTTAAAAGCGTATTAATGCGTGCGTGTGTATCGCAAGCTACAAAAATTGCAAATTTATCATTTGCTTCTAAAAGTCTTCCATTAAATGCACTAAAAAGAGTGCTAATTGCGCTTAGGTTTGCTTCAATATTAAATTTTGCAAGCAAGGATTCTTGTTCTATAATTTGCTCATCTTCAAGCACTTTTAAGACAGGAATTAATTTATGAAGTTGCTTAAGGATTTGCTCAAGAACCTTATTATCGCCTCTTGTAGCAATAGTAATGCGTGAAAAGTTAGAATCCAAAATAGGCGCAACACTTAGAGATTCTATATTATAACCGCGTCCAGCAAACAATCCGCTAATGCGAGATAAAACGCCGTGTTCATTAAGAACGGTTACGGTGATTATGCGTTTGATTTCCATTGCCTACTCCTTATACTCTAGCATCATATTAAATAGTGCGCCACCAGTTGGCACCATTGGCAAGACATTTTCCATTCTATCAATACGCACATCAAGTAAAGCAGGTTTATTAGAGTGGATTGCAGCCTCTAGGGCTTCTATAAAATCTTCTTTTGTGGAGCAAACTCTGCCATAACCTCCAAAGGATTCCACAAGCTTCACAAAATCTGGCTGTTGTTCTAAATTTGTTTCAGAATAGCGATTTTCATAAAAGAAAGTCTGCCACTGCCTAACCATTCCTAAATAATTATTGTTTAAGATGATATTAATCACAGGGATTTGATATGCAAAACAAGTCATTAACTCTTGGATATTCATTAAAATTGAGCCATCACCACTAATATTTATAGAGATTTTATTAGGGTATGCTTTTTTTGCCCCTATTGCAGCAGGCAAGCCAAAGCCCATAGTTCCTAAGCCGCCACTTGTAATAAATTGTCTAGGTGTGCTAAAAGGATAAAATTGCGCAGTCCACATTTGATGTTGTCCAACATCTGTGCTAATAAGTGCGGAGTTGCCTAGTATTTCACCAAGTTTTTCAAGCACCCATTGTGGCTTTAAAGGTGTTGTGGAGTCTTGATAGCTTAAGGGGTGCAGTTTGTTGTAGCGTTCTAGTTGCTCTCTCCACGCAAGTGTAGATTTAGCGTCATAGTCTTCGCGTATAAGGGGCAATAGTTCTTCTAAAACACTTTTAATATCTCCAACAATAGGGTAATTTGCATTAACGATTTTGCTAATACTGCTTGGATCAATATCAATATGAATGATTTGCGCATATTTTGCAAATTCACTAAGCTTTCCTGTAACTCTATCATCAAAGCGTGCTCCAAGTGCGATGAGTAAATCTGACTCACTCATTGCCATATTTGCACAATAGCTCCCGTGCATTCCTACCATTCCTAGTAAATTTGGGTGATTATGCGGTAAGATTCCACGCGCCATTAGAGTTTCAACTGCTGGGATTTGCGTAACTTCACAGAGATCTTTAATGAGTTCTGCGCTCTCTGAAGCAATCGCGCCACCACCTAAGTAAAGCAAGGGCTTTTTGGATTCTTTTATAACTTGAGCAGCTTTTTTAATCTGTCTTAAATTGCCTTTATAGGTGGGTTTATAGGTTTGTAATTTGATTTCACTTGGATAATTAAACTCTCCCATTGTCGCACTAATATCTTTTGGGAGATCAATATGCACAGGTCCGGGACGTCCGCTTTTTGCAATATAAAAGGCTTCTTTTAAGATTCTAGGTAATTCTTCAATACTTTTGACAAGATAATTATGCTTTGTGCAAGGGCGTGAGATTCCAACAGCGTCAATTTCTTGAAAAGCATCTGTGCCAATTAGACTTGTAGGGACTTGTCCGCTAATAATCACTAAGGGTATGGAATCCATATAAGCAGTTGCAATTCCAGTAATTGTATTTGTAAAGCCCGGACCACTTGTAACAATAGCAACTCCCACTTCACCGCTAGCTCTAGCATATCCATCTGCTGCGTGAATGGCTGCTTGTTCATGGCGTGTTAGGATATGCTCAAAGAAGTTTTGCTTATAAATCTCATCATAAAGATTTAATGCAGCACCACCGGGATAACCAAAAATAACCTTTATGCCTTCATTTTTAAGTGCGTGCATTACCATTTCAGAACCATTTAATTGCATAAAAAATCCTAAATTAATTTTTGCTGGATTCTACTTTAACAAAACTTTAACAACGCTTTTAGGATTCTAACTTTAGGTAGTTACTCGCGGATTTTGTGGTGTGAAATTCTATGATTTTGAGGAAAAAATTTAGAATCTTTAAGGTAAGATTTCATTATAAGGATTAATATAAAGGAATTTTATGAGTAAGATTGTAACGCGTTTCGCACCTTCTCCTACGGGCTATTTACATATTGGAGGTTTGCGCACAGCATTATTTAATTATCTGTATGCTAGAGCAAATGGAGGAAAGTTTTTGTTGCGCATTGAAGATACGGATTTGGCGCGTAATTCCACAGACGCTAAAGATGCGATTATTCAAGCTTTTGATTGGGTGGGAATGGATTATGATGGTGAAGTGGTGTATCAAAGTCAAAGATTTGCGCTCTATGCAGAATATGTGGAAAAACTTTTAAAAGAAGGCAAAGCATATTACTGCTATGTGCAAAAAGAAGAATTAGATGTAAAGCGTAAAGAAGCGGAAGCAAAAGGACAGGTGTGGCAATATGATAGGCGTTATAGGGATTTTAATGGCACGCCACCAGAGGGTATAAAGCCTGTTGTTAGAATCAAAGCTCCACTTGAAGGTGAGATCGTGTTTAACGATGGCGTAAAGGGAGAAATGCGCATTAATGCAAAAGAGTTAGATGATTTTATTATCGCAAGAAGTGATGGGACGCCAACTTATAATTTTGTTGTTGCTGTTGATGATGCTTTAATGGGGGTTACTGATGTGATCCGTGGAGATGATCATCTAAGCAACACTCCTAAACAAATTGTGGTGTATGAAGCATTAGGATTTGCAATCCCTAATTTCTTTCATGTTCCAATGATTTTAAATCCAGAGGGCAGAAAACTAAGCAAACGCGATGGTGCAATGAGTGTAATGGAGTATAAAACGCTAGGATATTTACCGCAAGCACTTTTGAACTTTTTGGTGCGTTTGGGTTGGAGTTATGGAGATCAAGAGATTTTTTCAATGCAAGAAATGTTGGATCTTTTTAATCCTAACCACTTAAACTCCGCGCCATCTTGTTATAACACAGAAAAATTACTTTGGCTCAATGCTCATTATCTAAATGCTTTAAAAACGGAATCCTTAAATGCGATTTTGCCTTTTTATGGTGCAAATGTGCCAAATATGAAGGTGCAAGAGATTTTATATCCGGAGATCAAAGAACGTTCAAAGACTTTAGTGGAGTTTGTGGAGATTTTAGAAAAATGTTTAAATCCTGTGGAATCTTTTGATCAAAAAATGCGCCAAAAAGTGAAAAATGATGAAAATATTCACTTTTTTAAAGAATTTCTTGTGTATTTAAATGCGCTTAAGAAACCTTTAAAAACCCCACAAGAAGTTGAGAGTGAGATTGCAACATTTGCAGATTTTCAAGGATTGAAGGCGAAAAGTTTATTTATGCCCTTGCGCTATGCAATGTTAGGAAGTAGTGGTGGAGTTGGAATCGCGCCACTCATTGCTGCTTTAGGGGTTGAGATAGCAAAAGAGCGAATTTCAAGAGCATTAGAGGATTTACAAAAAGATTAAATAAAATGAAGGTATAATGGCTCACTATTTAGGAATTTTTGGGATAGGAGATGATGATGTTTCCAGTAAAAGGAAAAATAAGACTTGTTGGAAGCGCTCTAGGAATAGGGATCAGTGAAAATTTTGTGATTTGTGTGGATAATTTTTATAATATCTCTAAATTTGCAAAAGATCATTATGCAATTGATAGTGCGTTGCAGCTTGCAAAAGATATTGAACCCTTGCATCATTTTAGTAAAGCAGCAACAGTTTCTTATGCCACAGAGAAAGTTGCGCTAGGCTTTGCAAAAGCCACAAAAGGCGTTGTGGTAAAAACCGATTCTAATATTGCTCCTATTGCACAGCTCACTTGGCAGAAACTTCAAATCTCAAAAATTGCTTATTCTCACGATGATGGCTTATTGGCAACAGGAGGAGAAGATGGGCGTGTTCTTGTGTATTCTGCGGATAATCATCAACTTATTTTAAGTCTTCCACCTTTGCCAGATACGATTTCTTCTATTGTATTTAGCGATGATGATAGCTTAATTCTTTCTGCATGCTACGGTAAGAGTGCGACAATTTTTAATATTGTAAAAAACACGCAGGTTGCGACATTAAAAATAGACTATCTTATTGAAGATGCTTTCTTTTATGCAGAAAATACAAAATTATTTTGCGTAACAAAAGAAGGAAAAATTTTTGTTTATGACATTAAAGAAGACAAAATCATTAGTGAAACGCTACTTCAAGGGGCTTGGCTGACAACTTGTCATAAACTTGCAGGTGAAGAGTTTGCCATTGTTGGGGGCAAAGATAAGCAGCTTAGAATAATCCGCTTAAGTGATAATGCGCTTTTAGATTCCGTCTCTTTAGAGCAAAGTGGAATCACAACAATGCGTTTTGAGGGGAGCTTACTTTATCTTGGTTATTCTGATGGTGTGGTAGAGATTGTGGATACTGATGAAGCGCGTGAAGAAATGCTTGAGTTTTTAAATAAAGATGATTTAAAAGGTGCGCTTGGTGTGATTCAACAAAAGAATGTTTTTTTAAAAACAGACAACACATATTGCACGAAGTTAGAATCGCAATGGAAAGAAGCCTTAGCAAAAGCTATTGATTTGTTAGCAAAAGATCAAATGCAAGAAGCAACAGCAGTGATTGAGCCTTTTATGCTAGATAAGGCAAAAAAGGAAGAGTTTGATTATTATTGGCAGCAAAAGGAATTTACTGCAAAATTTATGGACGCACTAGAAGTAAAAAACTATGCAGAAGCCTATCGCTTAAGTGATCAACACCCTTATTTGAAAGACACGCTAGCTTATGAAGAAGTAGAAAATTTATGGAATAAGACTTTTGAAGTTTGCAAACGCTTATTGTTTCAAGATCCACAAGGAAATTTAGCTAAAGCGCAGGACTTGCTACGTCCTTTTACGCTAGTAAAATGTAAGAAGGATTCTGCTATGATGTTGCTTAGAAACAGCGATAAATATGTGCAAGCAGATAAGGAATATCGAGCAAAAAACTTTGTAGAATATTTCAAAATGACAGAACGCTTTCCTTTTTTGAAAGATGTGCTAATTTATAAAAGCGCGTTATTAATTGGAGATCAGATTATCCAAAGAGTTAATGCGCTAGAAAATCAAAATGAGTTTATTAAAGCTCTTGAAGTGTGTAAATTGCTTGCTTCTATGGCTCCTTTTAAAAATGAAGCAAACTCTAAAGTTAAAATTATTCAACTTAAACAAGATTTTGCACAAGCTTGTAGAGAGCGTAAGTTAAGTGAGGCTTTTAAACTAGCAGAAGAACACTATGAATTGCGGTCAATGCCAGAATATAAAATGCTCTATGATACCTTTAAAAAACACGAAAAAATCGCATTTAACTTTGCTGTGGCGGGTAATGGAAAAAGTGCATTAGACAACTTAAAAGATTATTTGCACATTGAATGCTGGGTAGATAAGATTGCAGCAATTTTAAAAATTGCGTATTTGGCAGAATTTACAAACAATGCGCCTGGGAAAACAGGTGCATTAGAAAATATTTCTTGGAAAGAAACATTTCAATATTACATTGAGCGTTATGGGAAGGATGAAGAATTAAAGAAGGTTGTTGGCGAAATGGGGTTGCAAAATGAGTTGGACAGCATCCCATTTGATGGAAATCCTAAAGGCTATCTTACAACAATTATTGCAGATTCTTTGCTATCCATTGATGATCAACCGCTACATCAACACGAAGAAGAGGGTAAATAGTTGGAATCCATTATGAAAGAGCGTTATAAAACTAAGCAAATTGCAGTGGGTAATGTGTTAGTTGGTGGTGATGCTCCTATTTCTGTGCAGAGTATGACTTTTAGCAAAACTTCTGATTTGCAAACCACAAAAGCACAAATTGATTGCTTACAGCTTGCAGGTTGTGATATTGTGCGTGTTGCTGTGAGTGATAACGAAGATGCAAACGCTCTAAAAACGCTTAAAAGTATGATTTCTTTACCGCTTGTGGCGGATATTCATTTTCGTTATAAGTTTGCTTTAATTGCTGCAGAATCTGTGGATTGTATCCGCATAAATCCCGGAAATATCGGCTCAAAAGAAAAAATCAAAGCCGTTGTTGATGCGTGTAAAGATCGTGGGATCCCTATTAGGATTGGAGTAAATGCTGGGAGCCTAGAGAAGCAATTTGAAGAAAAATATGGTGCAACACCTAAAGGAATGGTGGAATCAGCACTTTATAATATTAAACTTTTAGAGGACTTTGGATTTAATAATCTTAAGATATCCTTAAAAGCTAGCGATGTAGAACGCACAATCACAGCTTATAAAATGTTGCGTCCTTTGGTGGAATATCCTTTTCATTTAGGTGTTACAGAAGCTGGAGATTTAGAATCTTCTATGATTAAAAGCTCTATGGCATTAGGCACGCTTTTAATGGAAGGGATAGGTGATACAATGCGCGTTTCTATTACAGGGGAGCTAGAAAAAGAAATTGAAGTTGCGCGTGGAATCTTGCGTTATAGTGGGCGACAAAAAGAGGGGGTTACCTATATTTCTTGTCCAACTTGTGGGAGATTACAAGCAGATTTAGTGCCAATTCTAAAGGAATTAAAAGAAAGAATGCCAAAAATCACTGCCCCTATGCAACTTTCTGTTATGGGTTGCGCTGTGAATGCACTAGGAGAAGCAAAACACGCAGATGTTGCTATTGCTTTTGGAAATGGTGATGGACTTGTGATTAAAAAGGGTGAAATTGTTGGAAAATACAAGCAAGATGAACTTATTGATGTATTTATCAAAGAAGTGGTAATTACAGAATCAGAGATGCTACAAGCTCAAAAAGAAGGAAAATAAACTACACTACTTCTTCAAGTGTTTTGAGATTTTCAAGTGTGGCATTAAAGGAATCTAAATCTAAGTTGTAATGACGAACTTGTTGTAGTGCAATGTTGATTTGTGTTTGACTAGCAACATTAAAAGGATTAATTAAAGAATTTAGAACTCTTAGCGGATAAACATAAGCTTCTAAATGTTTTGGAATCTCATCTTCTAAAAGATAATGTGCCGTTTGCACCATTGTGTCTTCAAAATTCCAATGTTCAAATAAAAGCTCTAAAATCTCAAATTGATTGCAATGAATGAGAGAATTTTCAGAGTTTATAAAGTCTTTAGGATCAAATTTTTGCATAAATTCTTGTTCGTCATTTTTCTTTCTTAGACAATCTGCAATCACAACCATTCCAATATGCATAACAAGTGTATAAGGAATTAGAATTCCTAAAAGATCTTTTTTGTTTTGATACCATTGAAACAAAAAGGCACTTTTTAAGTTTGCAGCATTTACAAATTGATTTGTGTTAATTTTATAAGGACTCAAATCTATTTGCAGGCTTGATTTTACAGCACTTGCTATGGCTAGCCCTTTAGCAGTTGAGATTCCAAACATAGAAACCGCTTGGAAAACAGATTGAATTTTACGCGTATAACCATAAAGGGGAGAGTTTGCATATTTGATTAATTCTGTGGTTAAAAATGGATCTTTTTCAATGACACTGACAACTTGCTTGATAGTTGTTTCTTCATTTAAACAAATTTGTTGCAGTTTAGTAATAGTTTGTGGTAATGGTGGAAGTGCTTCAATATTAGCACTAATGAAACTTTTCATAAGAACAACTCTCAAAAATATTAGAGATAAAAAACTTTATAAATATAACATAAAAATCCATATTTTTGAGTCTTAATTTACGCAATATTGTAGCGGTTTTTGTTATAATCTTAAGCAGTATTCAAAAGTTTTAGGAGATAAAATGCAATACATTAATGATTCTTTAGAAGGGAAAAAGATTCTAATTACAGGTGGATCTGGGTTTATTGGTTCAAATTTAGCACTTTATTTCCAAAAATATCATAAAGCTGAAGTGGTTGTTTTTGATAGTTTTAGAAGTGAAAAAACTTTTAGTAATGGGCACTTTAGATCACTTGGGCATTTTAAAAACCTTTTGGATTTTCAAGGAGAAGTGATTGTTGGAGATATTACAAACAAAGACGATTTAGCGCGCTTACATTCTTATAGTTTTGATTATATCTTTCATCAAGCAGCAATTTCTGATACCACAGTAATGGACCAAGAAGCAATTTTGCGTGCAAATGTCAATGCCTATAAGGACTTGTTAGATTTATGTGTGCATAAGGGCGCGCAAATGATTTACGCTTCTAGTGCTGGTGTGTATGGAAATTCTCCTGCTCCAAATAGCATAAGCAATGGGGAGCTCCCAGAAAATGTGTATGGATTCTCCAAATTAATGATGGATAATCTTACGCAAAAATACTTGCAAAATTATCCAAATTTAAAGATTGTAGGCTTGCGCTATTTCAATGTTTATGGACAAAAAGAAGTGTATAAAGGCAAAACAGCATCAATGATCTTACAGCTTGGTTTGCAAGCATTGGCACAAAAAAAAGTGCGTCTTTTTAAAATGGGGGAGCAAAAGCGTGATTTTGTATATATTGAAGATGTGATTCAAGCAAATGTCAAGGCAATAGAATCCAAAAAAAGTGGTGTGTATAATGTTGGAAGTGGCAATGCGCGCTCTTTTAATGACATTATTGCGTGTTTAAAAATGGATTTAGGAGAGTTTGAAGTAGAATATTTTGAGAATCCTTATGCGTTTTTTCAAACACACACAGAAGCAAATATTGTGCTAACAAAAGAATTTTTAAATTACACTCCACGCTTTTCTTTAGAAGTTGGAATAAAAAATTATCTACCAGAGATTAAAGCAATCCATACAAGCGGTTTGTGGCAAGAAGCTTGCAAAATGTAGTTGTTAGGATAAAAAGTGAAACCAGAGATTTTAGTCATAGGAGATTTGATTTTAGATCATTATATTTGGGGGAGTTGTGAGCGTATTTCTCCAGAAGCTCCTGTGCAGGTGATTGATGTCAAAAAAGAATCTTTAAATTTAGGTGGTGCGTGCAATGTGGCAAGCAATCTTATTGGTTTAGATTCTAATGTTTGGATTTGTGGGGTAGCAGGAGAAGATGAAGCTGGAAGCACATTAAAGGCGGAGTTAGAAAAATTAGGGATTTATACAGATGGAATCTTTTTTCACGCAAATCGTCCCACCACGCAAAAATCACGCATTATTGCAGGACATCAACAAGTTGTGCGTGTCGATAGAGAAGATAAAACGCAAATTTCTAAAGAAGCTAAAGCATTCATCTATCATTTCACGCAATCTTTAATTTTAGATTCCAACATTGCTTGCATTGTCTTAAGTGATTATCAAAAAGGCGTGCTAGGTGCGGAGCTAACACAGCAGCTTATCTCTTTAGCAAAAAGCAAAGGCATTAAGATTTTAGCAGATCCAAAAGGTAGAGATTACACAAAATACAAAGGTGCGACACTGCTAACGCCAAACAAAAAGGAAGCCACAGAAGCCACCGGGATTGCAATTTGCAATGAAGAAAGTTTAAAACAAGCTCTTTTGTGTTTGCAAAATTTGTGCGATTTAGAAATTTCACTCATTACGCTTAGTGAAGATGGAATCGCTTTTATCAAAAACGATGATGTTGTAAAAAAGATTCCAACAATTGCTCGTGAAGTCTTTGATGTAACAGGAGCTGGAGATACGGTGATTGCTTCTCTTGCTTATATGTTAGCATTAAGAGAACCCATTTCACAAAGTGTGTATTTTGCAAATGCAGCCGCCGCTGTTGTTGTTAGTAAGCTAGGTTCTGCAACGGCAAGCAAACAAGAGATTTTAGCTTATTTAAAGCGTAATAATCTTTTAGATTCTACACTCGTTAATGCGGATTTTTTAAAGATTTTTGACACTAGAGAAGAGAGTTTTGATTTTAATTCTCAAATTAGCAAAATTTTAAAGCGCAAAACTCTAAATTTCTATGGAGATAAATGGGTTAAAGAAAGTGAGTTTGCGCCATTTTTAGAGAGTTTAGAGCAGTTAAAACAAGAGGGATTTAAGGTGATTTTTACAAATGGTTGTTTTGATCTTTTGCATTTAGGGCATTTAGATTATCTTCACAAAGCTAGAAAGCTAGGTGATTTGCTAATTGTTGGGCTAAATAGTGATCATTCTATTAAACGCCTAAAAGGTAATGCGCGCCCTATTAATTGCCAGAGTGATAGAATCGCACAGCTTTGCGCATTAGAATGTGTGGATTTTGTCGTGATGTTTGATACAGATACTCCAGAGGAGCTGATTGAAAAAATCCGCCCAGATGTGCTTGTAAAAGGTGCAGATTATGCGAATAAAGAAGTTGTTGGCGCAAATTTTAGCAAAGAAGTGCGTTTAATTGATTTTATAGAGGGCAAAAGCACAACGGCACTGATTCAAAAAATAAAGGAATCCTAATGCAACAAATCATTTTAGAAGAAATCAAAGCGCATTTACAAAGCGCGCAAAAGTTAGAATCTTTAGTGCCAAATTTAGAAATTGCAGCACAAATGCTAATTGATACACTTAAAGGTGGCGGTAAGATTTTGCTTTGTGGAAATGGTGGGAGTGCAGCAGATGCACAACATATTGCAGCAGAATTAACAGGGCGTTACAAAAAAGAGCGTCAAGGCTTAAGCGCAATTGCGCTAACAACAGATACAAGTGCGCTTACTGCTATTGGCAATGACTATGGCTATGATTATGTATTTTCAAGGCAATGTGAAGCATTGGCTAATCCTAAAGATTTGCTTTGGGGAATTTCTACAAGTGGAAATAGTAAAAATGTGCTAAATGCGCTAGATCGTGCGCGACAAATAGGTTGTAAGACGCTAGGCTTTAGTGGTAGAGATGGCGGAGCAATGCAAAATCTTTGCGATGTGTTATTAATCTCTCCTAGCAATGACACGCCAAGAATCCAAGAAATACATATTTTAATGGGGCACATTCTTTGCGATTTGATTGAAAAAAGTTATTAAATGTTTTTTGAAAAAATTATTTCAGCCTGTTCTAATGATGGATTTTCTTTAGAAAATGCTTTGTATAAGCAACTTCAAAATGGTGGTATCAAAGCGGATTTTGGAGATTTAAGTGCAAATCAAGATGGAATCTATTTTTCTTATCCAAACAATAAAATACAAAAAGTTCTATTCTATCAAGCAAAAATCCAAGAAGCCACCTTTAGAGCTAAAGGCGATCCAAGTGTGCATTTATGTGGCTGTAAGGCTTGTTTGGAAAATCTTAAAAATCCAGATTTTTTAGCAGTTGTTACTAATGATTTGAGATTTTTTCTAGAGATTTATTCGCATAAGGTGCAAATTAAGTTTTTTAATGACAAGCCTTTAAGTCTCTGTCAAGAATGCGTAAATCTTGTAGGCTTTAGTGGGGATTTAAAGGTGTTTTTGCAGAGCTAAAAATGCGGAATCTTTTTTTAAGATTCTAATTTTTTCTTTTAAAATCTGTGCTTTTATGGCGTTTGGAGTGGGGTTGTTTTGTGCAATCCACTCCTTTGGAGAATAATTCAAAAGCGTATTAAAGGTATTTAGTAAAATGTCTTTAAAGGCTAAAAAGTTGAAATCCAAAATGTCTTTACTAATGCGCCCTTGCTTATCTGCTAAAAGTAAGTCAAGTTGAAGTTCTAACAAGGTGGAATCCTTTTTGTAAGTATCAAAAAACGCCACACATTTACTAAGTCGCATTTGTGGAAGTAAATAGATTTTAATATGGTTTTGGATTAGAAGTAACATAGGTTTTTTGATTGTATTTGGGAGTGCAATATCTAAAAGTGGTGTGATGATGTTCAAATCATCGTGTCCTTGTGAGTTTCCAAAATTACGATAACAATAAGGTTTTGCAATATCGTGGTAAAGAGCAGCAAACTTTAACACTAAGTTTTTTTTAGATTCTGTGAGTTTTAACACTTCCATTGTGTGTGCAAAAACAGAAGATTCTAAATGGTGCAAATTGCCTTCTTTTAGGGTTGTTAGTGCATAAATGCTAGGGAAAATCACATCAAGTACGCCAAGTTCAAAAAGACTTTCAAAAAACACATAAGAGTTTTGCGCTAAAAGTGCGTTTTCAACTTCCTTATACACGCGATTTTTTTCTAAATAGCGCAATTCATCACGCATTTTATAAATTAAAACTTTTGTGCTTTGATGAATCTTCCATTCCACTCCAAACCTAGCACGAAATCTTGCAATCCTAAGCACACGCAAAGGATCTTCACAAAAAGCATCACTAATATGACGCAAAATCTTATTGTGCAAATCTTTGATGCCACCAAAGGGATCGTGATAAGTTTGTGTAGATTCATCAAATGCAATAGCATTAATAGTTAAATCACGGCGTTTTAAGTCTTCATCAAGGCTTACTTTATGTGTTTGTATGTTAAATCCATTATATCCTTGCTGCGTCTTTTTTTCGCGTCGTGCTAAGGCAATTTGAGAATTATCTTTTTGTAGAAAAACGGGAAAGCTTTTGCCAACTCTAAGAAGATGCTTAAAATCTTCTTCGCTAAAGCCAACAGCTACATAATCTTTGTCTTTAGTAGGAAGTCCAAGCAGTGCATCACGCACTGCACCACCAACAAGATAAATTTTTTTAATAGAGTCCGTATTTGCCATCAATTCGTTTATAAATCACGCGCATTTTAGAATCCTTATCGTTAAAGACGAAAAATTGTTGGGAGCTACTTTTTAATCTCTCAAGCGCATCTTCAATATCTAAAGGCTTATGCAAATCTAAATCCATAGGGACAATCTCATCTTCCCCTTTATTTGCCAAAGCTTCATCGCGCAAAATAGTTGTTACCATTAAATCTTGTGCTGGGATTGTGAATTTTTTGTTTTGTTTATCGTGATGACGGCGCAAAATCTTATGCATTCTGCCAATGGCTAAATCTACAGCTGCATAAAAATCCTTATCCACTTGATTAATCACAAGTGTATTAGAGTGCGCTAAAGAGAGTGTAATATCAATGCCAAAGGCGCGTTTTTTCTTTTTTTCTCCTTTTTTGCTGCCTTTTTTTTCTTGATAGGTTACAACAACGCGTGTGCTTAGAATATCAAGTTGATATTTCTCAAGGCTTTGCGTAAGGCTTAAAATATAATCTTTCATTGCTTCAGTGAGTTCAAAATGACGGGAAGTAATGATTGTATGCATTTGTGTTCTCCTTTGATGAAGTTAGGATTATTGTAGCATATTAAAGAATATCTTGCATACTTTGGCGTAAAATTTTTAAATCAAATGCGATATTTTGGGATTGCATAAAAATTTCAAAGGCTAAAATTGCTTGTTGGATTAGCATTGCTTTACCATCAGAAGTTGCTATATTTAGGGATTTTGCAAGCTTTAAAAAAGGCGTATCTTTGCCATAGATTAAATCAAAGGCAAAACGCGTATTTTTAAGCAAAGAGGTTAAACGCTCCTTTGTTAAAGGGAGTGTGTTGTCTATAAGTCCAGCTGGTGTAGTGTTAATCACTAAATCATAAGAATCTTTTGGGGCAAAAGTTTCAAAAGTGGCGCATTTAAAATCTTTAAAATCCAATAAACGCTTTTGCGATCGGTTAATGAGTGTAACATCAACTTCTTTTTGTTTTAAAATGTGAGCAACTGCTTTTGCTGAACCACCAGCACCGATGATTAGAGCATTTTTTGGAGCTAAATTTTCCACACAGAGATAAAACCCTAAAGCATCAGTATTGTAACCTAGCATTTTATTGCCTTGAAAAATAATAGTATTAACAGCTCCTATTTCGCGTGCAATCCCAAAAGTTTCATCACAAGAATTAAACGCAACTTCTTTAAAAGGCACGGTAATATTTGCACCCTTTAAATGTAAGCTTCTTAAGTGGTAAAAGGATTGATTTTCTTTGAGCAAATAACGCCCATAAAAGCCTGCAATTCCTAGCATTTTAAAAGCGTGGTTGTGCAAAATAGGAGAGAGTGAGTGGGCAATAGGATTGCCAATAACCGCAAACTGCATTAACTAATCACGTAAGATCAAGGAGCGTTTCACAACCCAGCCATTTTTGCCATTAGCCGTTGAATCTTGGATTTTGACCCAAATTCCATTTGTTTCTATAATGCTTACTGCATCATTTGGTGTGAGCTTGTTTAGGATTCTAGCTTCCGTGCTAGGATTTTCTCTAATATTTAAGCTTGGCACTTTAGAGGCATACAAGGCTTGTGAAGCTTCTGTAATGTTGGAATCCATTTTAGATTCCATAGTTTGCGGTGCTTCTGTAATGTTAGGATTAATGTTAGATTCCATAGCTGGTGTTGTTGTTTCTTTCACAAAGCGTTTTAGTGCCCAGCCAATAGGCTCTTTAGTGCTAGAATCTGCAAGCAAAATCCACCCATCTCTTTCTTCAAGGCTTATCGCGGTTTGCGCAGGGGTGAGTTTGCCAACAATGTGGGATTGTGTGTTCGTATCTTTACGAATATTTAAGGATTTTACACGACTTGTTAAGTGGCTAATAGGCTTTTGTTCTGGAAGTTGCTGTGGTGTTGCCAAAGGTGCTTCTAAAGGACTTTGTTGCGCTTCTTTAGGAATTTCTCGTGCGATTTCTTTTGGAGTTTCTATAATGCTTTGCATAGATTCTTCTTCAGAAATTGGAGTTTGTAAAGATTCTTTTTTCTTTAAGAGTTCAAAAGCAGAGTAATATATAACAAAGGTCAGCAATAACACAAAAATAGGTAAAGGATAAACCTTTAAAATTTTTTTTAAGCTCTCAAGCATTGATATTTTTCTCTAATTTTTGGATTTTGGGCTAGATTATAGCAAAAAATTATCTTTTACACAAACTCAACGCCTTTATCTCCGTTTTCAAGTGTTCCTAAAATATAACCTTCTTTAGCGATTGAATCTGCATCTTTTGGATCAACAACAAGCACCATTCCAACACCCATATTAAAAGTGCGGTATTTATCAGTGTCTTGGACATAATGGCAGAGCATTTCAAAAATCGGTAACTGCTGAATGTTTTTTTCAATGATCTTCGCACTAATCCCATTAGGTAGCACGCGTGGGAGATTTTCTACAAGTCCGCCCCCTGTGATGTGTGCTAGAGCTTTGAGCTTGCCTTGAAGTTTTTTAAAAGTTTGGACATAGATTTTTGTTGGCTCAAGCAAGGTTTCAATTAAAGGCTTTCCTTCAAAGTTGGAATCTAAGGCAATATTGTGTTTTTCTAGGATTTTTCTAACGAGTGAATAGCCATTAGAGTGGATTCCACTGCTTGGAAGTGCGATTAAGACATCACCTGCCTTTGCTTGTAAGGGACGCTCTACAATTTCTCTTTCTGCAATCCCTACTGCAAATCCTGCTAAGTCAAAATCCTTATCTTTATACATTCCGGGCATTTCCGCACTTTCTCCACCAATTAACGCACATTGTGCCTCTAAACAACCTTGTGTAATTCCGCTAATCACTTGCAAAGCGGCGTTTTTATCAAGCTTCCCTGTGGCGTAATAATCTAAGAAAAACAACGGAGTTGCAAAGTTGCAAATTAAATCATTTACACACATTGCAACTAAATCAATCCCAACACTATTTAAGATTCCACTATCAATGGCTAGTTTTAGCTTTGTGCCAACGCCATCTGTCGCTGCTAGCATCACAGGTTCTTTATAACCACTAGGGAGCAAAAACGCACCGCTAAAAGATCCGATTCCACCTAAGACATTTTGATTGAAAGTTTGTTTAACAAGCCCCTTTAAGCCTTCTACAAGGGCATTTCCTTCAGCAATATCTACACCAGAATCTTTATAGTTTAATTTATTCATTTCTAATCCCTAAGGCAAATTTCAAATCGCAATCATAGCAACTTAAACCTTACAAATTCTTACATTTCTATAAGGATTCAAGGCAACTTTAACGCAACTCAATATATAATAGAATGAATTTCAAATAAAGGGGTTTAGATGTCACAAAATTCTTTAAATAAGTCTGCTAATTTTATTAATCGCGAATTGTCTTGGTTGCGTTTTAATACGCGCGTTTTAAGTGAAGCGCAAGATATAAACAATCCATTGCTTGAGCGTTTAAAGTTTATCGCAATTTATGGCACAAATTTAGATGAATTTTATATGGTGCGTGTTGCGGGACTAAAACGCCTTTATAGCGCAGGGATTACAGAGAGCGGTCCTGATAGGCTAACTCCAAAAGATCAATTAGATGAAATCAGAAGCTATTTAAAAGCCGAAAAAAAACGCCTAGAAGATTGCTATTTTGAGATTAAAGGAGAGTTAGCAAAACTTGGATTGCATATCAAAACTTACGCACAAGGTAACAAACAAGAAAAACAAGAATTAAAAGAGTATTTTTTAAACCATCTTTATCCCATTGTTGTGCCTATTGCTGTTGATGCAACACACCCTTTTCCGCATTTAAACAATCTAAGTTATGTGCTGGCATTAAAACTTCAAAGCCTAGATAATCCTAGTGAAGTTAAATTTGGAATGACGCGTATTTCAAGAATGCTCCCGGGATTTGTGCAGTTAGGAGATGCTTATTTTTGTACAGATTCTATTGTGGCAGAATTTACAAATGAGCTTTTTCCCGGCTTTAAGGCGTTGAGTTGGAGTGCATTTAGGGTTACAAGAAACGCAGATATGGAGATTGAAGAAGAAGAAGGCGATGATTTTATGGCATTAATGACAGAGGGGTTAAAATCGCGCCGAAAAGGTGAGATTATTCGCCTTGAAATCGATAAAACTGAAGATTTAGAGCTAAAAAACTTCATCACACAATATATCCAAGTTACCCCAGAAGATATTTATGAATGCGAAGTTCCGATGAATTCTAATATTCTTTGGGAGATTGTAGGAAATAAAAACTTTGCAAAGCTCACATTCCCTAGTTATACTTCTAAGATTTTGCCTCCACTTGATTCTAATGCAAATATTTTTTCTGTGCTTGATAGCCAAGATATTTTGAGCTTTCAGCCTTATGAGAGTTTTGATCCGGTAGTGAATTTTATCCAAAGTGCCGCAAAAGACCCTGATGTTTTTTCCATCCGTATGACACTTTATCGTGTGGGCAAAAACTCTCCGATTGTAAAGGCGTTGATTGAAGCTGCGGAAAATGGCAAGCAAGTAACCGCCCTTGTGGAGTTAAAAGCAAGATTTGATGAAGAAAACAATCTCCACTGGGCGCGCGCATTAGAATCCGCTGGAGCGCATGTGATCTATGGAGTTCCGGGACTGAAAGTGCATGCAAAAATCGCTTTAGTGATTAAAAGCATTGGCAAAGAGTTGCGCGAATATGTGCATTTAAGCACAGGAAACTATAATCCAAGCACAGCAAAAATCTACACAGATATTAGCTATATGACTTCTAAGCGTGCTTTTACACAAGATGCCACTAAGTTTTTTCACAACCTCTCTGGCTTCTCTCATAAATCTAAACTTAGCGTATTGCTTGCTGCTCCTTTGCAAATCAAGCCAAAAATTTTAGATTTAATTGAAAATGAAGCAAAAATGGGAAGCGAAGGACGCATTATCCTAAAGGCAAATTCTGTGGTAGATACAGATGTGATTTTAGCACTTTATAAGGCTTCAAATGCAGGGGTAAAGATTGATTTAATTGTGCGTGGAATTTGTTGTTTGCGTCCTGGGATTAAAGGGGTTAGCGAAAATATCCGCGTGATTTCTATCGTGGGTAAATACTTAGAGCACGCAAGGATTTATTACTTCAAGCACGCTGAAGTGCCAATCTATTTCGCAAGTGCGGATTTAATGCCAAGAAACTTAGAACGCCGTGTAGAGTTAATGACGCCTGTTTTTGATGATGAGCTAGCAAACAAGCTATTTGAAATCATAAAAATCCAAAGCGAAGATAACGCTAAAGCACACGAATTAGGTTCTAATGGAGAATACACAAAACTTGCCCCAAAAAGTAGTGAAAAGCCAATTTCTAGCCAAAAAATCCTAGAAGAACATACAAATGCGCTATATTCTTCGCTCAAACAAGAAGAACGCGCAATCAAAGCAAAAAAATTAGCAAGCAGAATGTTTAAAGAAAGCTAAGTCCAAAAACAAGGACTTAGAAATGTAAGCGTAATTACTAAAAATAAAATTAAAATCTTTTATTAAAATTTAATCTAAAAAAGTCATTTAAAAAGGTATAATTCAAAAATTTTTTAATTTTGCAAACAAAGGAGAAATTTATGCAAAATCATCTTCCATTGACTCTGTGGGGGGGGGGCAAATCCTAATTATCAGCCACTAAAACGACTTACTTCTTCAATCTTCTATGGTTCATTAGTTTTAACAACCTTACTTACAAATGTCAATGCAGATGATATTGAGATTCAGAAAGGTCAATCTGAAAATAGAGTTGATATTTCTAATGGTGTTACTAAAGATAATGTAATTATTAATGGAACTGTAGGTCCACAAGGGATTCACAATAACGGAACGATTAATAATGATATTACTATCAATCAAGGCGGTAGTGTAACAGGTGGAATCCATAATAATAAAGGTGCTACAATTTCTGGCAATGTTGATATTAAAGGTGCTCTTGTTGGCAGGGTAAATAATGCATCAAACATTAAAGGGGATGTTATTGTAGACGGTGGCAGTATTGATGTAGGTGTGAACAATCAAAGAGTGAATGCCATAGGAAATGAAGGCACTATTGATGGTTCAATCCATATAAAAAATGGAACTGTAACAGGTGGAAATAATTTTTCTAGTTATGGTCATGTTGCTGTCTATAATAGCGGAACAATTAACAAGGATATTAAAGTTGATAGGGACGCCATCTTAAATGGTGGAATCGTGATTCATAATCTTAATCAAGGGGGTCGTGGAACAATAAAAGGAAGCATTGATGTAGGGGGAAACATTAAAGGCACTAATGTTGGTATTTTAAATTGGATGTCGACCATTGAAGGAGGTATTTCTGTTAAAGATACTGCTAACATAACTGGAGGTATTTGGAATAGATATGGGGGAAGAATTAATGGAAAAATTGAAGTTGATGGGAAAGTTAATGGAAATATTACTAACGGAAGTCAGGGTTCCGATAATACTGGGCACGGTGGAACAGTAATTGGAGATGGCATTACAATAAATGCAAATGGTAATGTTACAGGTAATATTATTAATCATAATAAAGCGCAAATCAATCAAGGTGGCATAGTTATCAATGGTGGAAGTTTAGGCGGTAATATCCAAAACTCCGGCACAATTAGTAAAATCTCCATCAATGGCGGTAGCGTAGGTGGCGACATTAAAAACAGCGGAACCAATGCAAAAACAGGAAATATTACTATTAACAATGGTGGAAGTGTTGGTGGTTCTATCATTAATGAAAATGGTGCAACTTTCTCAGATAACATTACATTAGAAAAAGGCTCAACTCTAGGTGGAATCCAAAATAATGGAGCAAACTCCACAATGAGTGGAACCTTAGATTTAAAAGGTAATGTCGGCACAATCTCTAATGCAGGGACATTTGATAGTGATTTAAATCTTAATGAGATTAGCGTTAATACAATTAACAATTCTAATACATTCAATGGAAATTTAACAATTAGTGGAGCAAGCGTTCAAGCCATTAATAACACAGGTGGCACTATCTCTAAGGATATTACAATCACAAATGATGCAAAAGTTGGCACTATCTCTAATGCTGCTGGTGCAATCATTGCAAAAAACATTTCTGTTAATAACTCTACACTAGCAGGTATTAATAATGAAGGAGAAATCCAAGAAGAAGTCAAGCTAGAAAACAAAGGAATCTTAAATGCCTTAAGCAATTCTGGCACAATCAAAAAAGTCTCAATCGCCAATGGTTCTAAACTAGCAGGCAATATTACAAACTCTGGCACAATTACTAATGGTATCACAATTGATAAAGCAAGCCTAGAAGGAAATATTACAAATTCTGGAA
>NZ_CALBGN010000005.1 GCF_937893305.1 uncultured Helicobacter sp. | reverse complement strand
ATGGAAACATTAACGAAGCAGACGCTAATTTTGAATCCGTAGATAAAAGCATAAATTTAAAAATCACAGGTGGAATACAAAACAATTTAACAAATAATTCCATTCAAACGAGCTTAAATGGCAACATTGACTTTAAAATTATTTGTGAAGAGTGTGCGAAGAAAAATGGGTTAAGCATAGATTACGGAAAAGATATTGGGAAAAGAGTTATAACGGATTTTTCATTTCTAGGAAGCCCTTATCAATATATAGAAAAATTAAGAGAATTTTATAAAGATTTAGATATTTTTATAGACAACATAGGCGCTTCTCTAAAAGTGCAAAAGAAAAACAGCAACAGCATTAATAGAAAAGTATTAAGCCGTGAAACGGGGCTTATTGGCAAACCTAAACCGACTTGGATTGGTTGCAATGTTAAATCTTTACTGAATCCATCTTTAAAAGCAGGCGGGTATATAGACCTAAAAAACGAAGTTTTAAAAGATTTTGATGGGAGATATAGAATTAATGAAATTAATCACAAAGGGAGCAATATGGGCGATTTATGGGAGTCTGAACTAATTCTACAAAGGAGCAAATAAATGGAATATGAAAACCTGATAAAAAGCGGAGAAAGTTCGGATTTAGGGACGGCAATACAAAATCTAATTAATGATAACATCAAAGCCCTAAAGACTTCTTTTCTGGCAAAGATTGTAAAAATTAACGAAAATAAAATAAGCTTCCAGAAAATAATAAAACATAGTGAGAAAGAAGCAATCGTAACCCTAAATAATGTTTTGGTGGGTTTTAATTATTCTCAAAAATGGCAAATACAACATAAATTAGCAATAGGAGATATTGGGCTAGTTATCGTTTTAGAGAGTGATATAACTCCATATAAACTTAATGGGGTAGGCGGGATAGAAACAAATAATCGTTATAAAGATATTAACGATTGTATTTATTTGCCTTTATCAATGTTTAAAAGTCGTAATAATGATGATGTGAATTATATTATAGAATCAGACACGAAAGCGTGTAAATTAGAATTTAATAATAACGAAATAGGAATTTTAAAGGCTAGATTAATTACAATACAATCAGAGAACACAACTTTAAAGAAGAAATTGTTAGAATTAGCGGGATTATTAGAGAGTCTTACAAGTAGCAAAACAGAGGGGGACAGCTATACAGGTAAAAGACTAACAAACAGCCCCGATATGATAGGGCGGTTTAATAGTTGGGGGCAATCTTTAAATCAATTATTTAAGGATTAAAATGGATACTTTTTATCTTGATAATAATAACAATCTGATTGTAACTAATGATTTTGTATTAAAAAGCGGATTAGAAGCAATTAAACAAGACGCGAAAACATTATTATTAATGTTCCAGACTGAAAATCCATTATTTCTGCCTGAAGGTATAGAATGGTATAATTTAGCTAATGAAAACAATTTAAGCTTAATGCAAAATAGAGTTAGGCAAAGATTATTAGAAGATGATAGAATTAGAAATGTTAAGAATATACAGCTAGCAATTGTTGAAGATAAGTTACAAATTAAAGCTACTATTTACACAACAGAAGGGGTGATTGATGTTTGAAAGTAAAATAAAACAAGATATAGAGCTAGGCATTAACCTTTTCTCTTATAACCCTGATTCTCAAAGATTAGAATTTAAATATACTGATGAAATTAAATCTCAAATAGAAAAAGTATATTTAAAGAATTTTCCTAATTTAAATCTTAACGCTTCGACCCCACAGGGACAACAAATTACTACATTAACCCAATCTTTTAACGCTTGCATAGACTACTTAGAGGCTTGCGGGACATCTTTCTTTTTAGGCGGTAGTGGCATTTTTTTAGATTATTGGGCTTGGAATATTTTCAGGCTTAAAAGGAAGCAAGGGACACCATCAAGCGCTTTGATTGAAATAACAGGAGTTGCAGACACTGAAATCCCTGCCGACTTTTTGATTAGCGACGGAACACAAGATTATATAATATCAAAGCCTTCTAAAATAGGAACTAATGGAAGCTTAGAAATAATCTTTTATGCGACTGAGATTAATGACCATGTTGCGCTAGAAAATAAAATTACTCAAATTGTAACTATTGTGGACGGGGTGGAGAGAGTAGAAAATAAGACACAAGCAACAAAAGGCACAAAAAAAGAAACTGATACGCAATTATGGTTAAGAGCTTTAAAATATGGAAGCACTGCTTTAAGTGGCAGTTTTAGGAGTATTCTAGCAAATGTTAATGCAGTAAGTGGAGTTTCTAGGGTTAGCGGTTATGAAAATATCACAGATGTTGAAGAAACTATCAAAGGGACCACAATCCCATCTCATTGTTTCGGAATCGTTGTTGAAGGTGGTAAAGATTTGGATATAGCCAACGCAATACTTTACTCAAAAGGGACCGGTAGCGGTATGGTTGGGGATGCAGAAGTAGAAATATGGGATAATAAAGAAAAATATATTTATTCTTTCTTTCGCCCTTCTTATATTGCAATGAAAGTTAAAATAATTGTTGCCGCTTTGCACAATCCGCCAGAAGATTTTGCAAAAATTGTTAAGGAAAATATTGTAGATTATTTTAATAATGTAGATTTTGGGTATTTAATAACACAACCTAATTTAATCCAGGAAAGTTACAATAAATTTCAGAATAAAACCTTTATAAAAGATTTAATGTTCTCTAAGAAAAACGAAAATTTAGGTTATAATAGCATACAATTACAATTTACAGAAGCACCTACAATTTCATTTAATGATATAGAGATTTTAGCGCAAGACTAAGGGCGATAATGTTTAACGAAGCTTATTTTAACGGAATAGGGCTAAAAGAAGTTATTAATGATATACAAGCACAATTTAGGAACACAAATAATGAAACATTGCTTGATGATTTAGTAAAATTATTTGAGATGTATATTTT
>NZ_CALBGN010000004.1 GCF_937893305.1 uncultured Helicobacter sp. | reverse complement strand
GGAAACTTACAAATTATTCTCTTTTATATGGAATCCAAATGGAGTTTTGGATTCCTTTGCAATGAAAATCAAAATCATAGAAAATTAATGTTACGCGGACTAAAGATTTATAAGTAGTTTTGCAATTTCTTTGGCGTGATAAGTGATGATAATATCTGCTCCAGCACGCTTAAAGCCTAGCATTGTTTCCATTAGCACGCGCTCATAGTCGATTAGCCCTGCTTTTTGTGCAAATTTTAGCATTGCATATTCTCCACTGACATTATACACAGCAAGAGGCAATAGGCTTCTTTCTCTAATATCGCGCACAATATCAAGATAAGCAAGAGCAGGTTTAACCATCAAAATATCCGCCCCTTGCGCCTCATCTTCTAAGCTTTCAAGGATTGCTTCTCTGCGGTTTGCCGGGTTTTGTTGATAGCTTTTTCTATCTCCAAAACTTGGCGTGCTTTGTGCTACATCTCTAAAAGGTCCATAATATCCACTTGCAAACTTTGTAGAATAACTCATTAGTGGAAGATGTGAAAATCCCGCATTATCTAAAGCTTGACGCAAAGATAAAATCATCCCGTCCATCATTCCGCTTGGCGCGATTAAATCCGCTCCAGCCTTTGCTAGCACAAGGGCTTGCTTGTTTAAAATCTCTAGTGTTAAATCATTATCCACGCTTTGTAGTTTTGGATTTAGGATTCCACAATGTCCGTGATCTGTGTATTCACAAAAGCATAAATCCACGCATAAAAGTAGGTTTGGAAACTTTTCTTTAATTGCGCGTAAGGCTTGAGCAATGATGCCTTGCTCACTTAATGCTTCAGAACCTACGCTATCTTTAAGAGATGGGATCCCAAAAAGCATTATCGCGCGGATTCCTAGCTTTTGGAGTGTGGCGCATTCTTTTAGAGCATTATCAATGCTTAGTTGATAGACATCAGGCATACTTGCAATGGTGTTTTTAACATTTTCTCCGTGCGTGATAAATAGTGGATAAATCAAGTCCTGCACTCTTATACTGCTTTCTTCTACAAGATCACGCACAATAGGATTTAATCTAACTCTTCTTAAACGCTTAAACATAGGATTCCTTTATTTTTGATTTTCAGTGATTGCGCCTTTTATGATAAAAATATTTTTATCGTTATGATGCGCATAATCAAGGGTTAAGCCTTGTGATTCTAGCGTGCTTTTGACAATATAGATTCCAAGTCCAAGACCGCCATTTTTATTAGATTTTTCATCTTTAAAAAACGGCTTTGAATGATCTTTTAGTGAGTAAGGAAGCGGCGCACCAAAGTTTAGAATCTCTAAATCATTTCCTTGTGCGCGAATCTCTACCTTGCCCTTGCTTTTGTATTTTAGCGCATTATCTAGTAGATTTTTGATTGCTAAAGTGAGCATTTCAAAATCACAGCGCAATACATAATTTTCACTAGGCAGGCTAAAGAGATCTTGGATTTGCGCTTGATCCAAAAGTAGCATTGTAAAAGCTTGATTTAAAAGATCACTTAAAAGATAATCTTGTTTGTTTAAACAATAATTGCGTGAGCTTAACTCTTCAATTTTTGCAAACTCATTAATTAAAGAATTTAGGCGTTCAAATACGCTACATAAACGCTCTTTATAAATAGAATCTTCAATCATTTCTGCTGTGATTCTACCCTTTGTGATAGGTGTTTTTAATTCGTGCATAATAGAGCGCAAAAACAAGTGTCGGGATTGATTTAGGGCGTTAATTTTTTCTACAGCATTTTCAAACTCTTTGGAAAGTTCTCCAATCTCATCGTTTTGGTTGATTCTACACGCAATGTTTGTTTGACCATTGGCAAATTTTCTAATTTCTTTGCGTAAGACTTTAAGGGGCAAAATGCTTTTAATCACAAGGGCAAACAAAAACACAACAACTAAAAACGCAAAAAATGTAATCAAATAATAATTAAACAATTTATTTTTATGCAAATCCCCATAGAGTCTCCATTCTGTTGGAGTTTGTAAGAATAAATACACGCCATTGTCTTGTTTGATAATTTTTGCAATGATTCCATTTACTAGGTTTGGAGTTAGATGATTTTCAAATTTTTTTAAAGCCTCTTCTTCTTGAATTTGTTGTAATTCTAGCTCATAGAGATATTTTTCAATCAACTCTACATTACCACCAAAACGTACAAGCTGATTGATTGTGGCTAAAAATTGGCTGTATTTTAGCTGATTTTCTAAATTTTCTTTTTGGATTTCTTCACGGATAAAATAATAAGAAAACGCGCCTAAGCCAATGATTGCTACAATAAATAGAATCGAAATTTTAACAATAATAGAGTTTTTAATCATCTTTTAGTTGTAGCTTATAGCCGATTCCGCGCACAGAGAAAATGTATTTTTTACCATTTTTTTCAATCTTAGCACGCAAACGCCCCATAATCACATCAATACTTTTGTTGCTAGAATCAGGATTGATAGAATCAGCGTGTGTTGCGATAGAATCACGCGTTAGAGCTTGATTTACATTTTCTAGCATAAAGCATAAAATTTCATATTCTGCTTTAGTAAGTTCTAGAAGTTCGTTATTTAAATAAATCTCTCTGCTCCCTTTCTCAAGTCGGAAAGGAAGTATAGAGAATTTTGTATTATCTGGGTTTTTTGCTAAATTATATCTACGAAGGACACTATGAATTCTTGCAATGAGTTCTTTTGGATCATAAGGTTTTGGAATATAGTCATCAGCACCATATTCTAATCCTAAGACTCTGTCATCTATATCGTGTCTTGCAGAAGAGATTATTATTGGGATATGCTTTTCTTTTGCGACCTTCTTGCAAACTTCAAGCCCATCTAAGTTTGGGAGTGTTAGATCTAAAAGAAGGAGGTCAAAATGTCGAGTGTTAATCGCACTCATACCAGTATATGGTTCATCATAATTTGTTACATTAATATTGTGAGCTCTTAAATATTCACTAAGAATGGTCGCTAGCTCTAAATCATCTTCTATCATCAACACTTCTAGCATAGTGTTCTCCTAACAAAAAGGAGGATTGGGTATTTTAGGGGGTTAAATAAAAATCTAGGAAAACACCTGCTAGAAAAAATAATATTTTCAAAGAACTTACTCACACTAAGTGTCCTTAAACAAAGGAGGAGTGGATGAAATACACTTCCTAAAAGGAAAACCAAACTCAATTTCTCAAGCTTGTCTCTCAACTCATCCCATTGAGATGACGAAATTATAAAAGAAAATGGTAAATCAAAAGTAAATAGGTAAATTTTTTTCATTTTTGGCTCTTTTTTTCATCAATAATTGCTAAAGTGTATTCTAAAAAGTTTAAAATCATATCCACTTTATTCTCTATATTGCGATTATTTGGGGACTGCAAGCCTTCAAATAAGACAAGAATCCTTTCTTGTAAAGCATTTAAAAACTTTTCTTCTTCTAAATAATATTTGCTAAGAAGTGCTTTAAGTTCTTCTGTGTTTTTAAAATCTAACTTTTCAATCTTGCGTTCATATGGGCTTTGTGTATCCGTGCTTTTAGTAATTTGTTCTGTTGGAAGCACATCTAAAAGTGCATCTCGTTCTGCTACTGGGGCTTGTAAAATGGGTTTGGAATCCATAGATTCCGTGCTTGTATCAATCTCTGCTAGAGTTTGTAAAATTGCCTCTTTTAATTCCATAATTGCAATAACCACCTTTCAAATTCATTAAACTCTACGCTACTATCCATTTGAATAAATAAATTTAGCATATCTTCATTTGCTTTGCCGTAATTTTTACGATTGCTAACTAAGCGTTTTAGGGCGATTTTTGCTTCTGTGTTGCTAGGATCTTTTTCTAAAATTGTTTGATAAATCTCCGCAGCTTCGTGGCGATGTCCTTGGATTTCATAAATGCTAGCAAGTGTTAGAGTTTTCATAACGCACCTTTTAAAGTGGGTATTCTAGCATAATTTTTGATATTGTGGCATTTTTGGAATCTTAAAGCGTTATAATGCGGATTAAAAATTGTTGTTTAAGGAAGAATAATGAAAACCTATGGAAAAAATCATCAAAGTTTGGCGCAAGCAATTTTTAAAGAAGACTTACCAAATGTTATTGAAGCAAAAGATTGGGTAATTGTGGATATTAGAATGCCGCTTGATTTTATGGAGGGGCATTTAAAGGGTGCAACAAACATTACAACGCAAGAAGAATTGCAGATGTTTTTAAAAAACAATGCAGATAAAAAGATTTTATTAAATTGTTATAGTGGATATACGGTGTCTTTGCTTGGAAGTGATTTAGTAAATAGCGGCTATACAAATATTTATTTTTTAGATGAAGAGATTAGCTCTTGTTTGTGAGTTTAGCGCAAATAAAAAGTGCGTGGTAGGTTAGAGTGTTTTGAAATCTTTCTTCATAGGTTTTTAAATGTGTTTTTGTAAGTGCAAAATGGCTTTTTAACGCATTAACGCCTGTATTTTTTAGATGTTTAAACACTTCTTGCGGACTATTAAAATGCAGAGTTTTTGTAAATTCAAAGGAATCTAAAATTTCACAATGCTCTAAAAGAGCTGGATAATCTTGCAAACTTAAATAATCAAGGCTTAGATTAAAAAGTTCTTTAAGTTCTTTAAAATTATTTTTGCCAAAAGTGCTAAACAATAAGATTCCATTTTGATTCAATCTTTTGCTTAAAAGTGGTAGTAAAATGCGCTGATTGCCCCATTGTAATGCTGCATTAGAAATCACGCAATCTAAAGATAAATGGTGTGGTAAAATGGAATCTAAATGTTCAAAATCCCCTTGTAAAAAGCAAATCTTAGAATGCGCAAATTCGCTAGAAAAATCCACCAAATCTAAAGCATAATATTTTTCAAACAAAAAAGATTTTGCAAGTGTCTTACTGAAATCTCCATTGCCACAGCCTAACTCCAAAATAGAGCCTAAGCGATTGTGTGGCAAGCGTTTTTTTAAAAGGGATAGCAAAGATTTTTGCATTAAATTTTGGATTGTTGCGTGTTGTTTATAGGTGGCTTTAGCAGTTTGGAATCGTTTTTTGATATAGTCTTTTTGTGACATTAAAACTTCCAATTAAAAAAGGCAAAATGTGGTGCATCAAGCTCTATAATGCGCGTCTTATCGCTCCAAAAGGCTTTTTGCGCTTGTGGATTATAGATTAAATCCCGTGTTGAAATCAAAGCAAAATCCCAACAAATAGGCTCTAAGAGCGTATGATGTGTGGCACAAGACTCCATAAAAAATTCAAGTTCATCGCATAAAATGTTGGAATCTAAAAAAACAAAATGCTCTGTTTTGTCTAAATGCTCCAAAAAAAGATTGCTTTTAAATTGCTTGAGTGCTAGCTCTTTGTTTGTGGCAAAGTTTTTTTGCGTGTGTCTAAAAAGTGCTAGCGGGATTCCATAGCTTTTATGGATCCCATATTCTGTGCCATTAATGGCAAAGGCTTTGTGGGGCTTAAAGTGCTGTGTGTTTAGAAAAATGCGCGCAACAAAAACCCCCATAGAAAAGGCAACTAAAGTGATTTTAGAATCCTTTGGCAGTGTTTTTAATGCCTTTAAAAGCGCACTAAAATCTAAATGTGTGTAATGATAAAGAAGAAGATAGTTTTTAAAAAACGGCGCAAAATGGCTATAATGTGAGGCAAAACCTCCAAAAATCAAAAAAATTTCTTTGGTGTTATCAAGGGATTTATAAAGTTGCATTAGCAATCTTTTGTAGGATTGTAACTAGGTTTTCTAGGGTGTTGAGTTTTAAATTTGCATTTAAAGAGAAACGAAGTAAAGCTCTGTTTTTTGGCACACTTGGCGTTTTAATTGCTGGGGCAAAGTAGCCTTGTGTTGCAAGCATTTTTGAGAAATACAGAGCTTTTGCATTGTCTTTTAACACAAGACTAATAATATTATAATCCCCTAAAATTTCATCATCTAATCTTTGTTGCAAACAGGCTTTAAAATGCGCACTTAAATGTGCTAAATGCTCTCTTTGTGCTTGCAATTTAGGGAGTTCTAAAAAGGCAAAGAGTGTGCGTGCCACATTAACAGGTGGTAAGGCGGTAGAGTAAATTAAAGAACGCGCAGTATTGATAAAATAATCTTTAAAAGTTTCTCCACATAGCACACAAGCTCCCATTGATGAGAGTGCTTTGCCAAAAGTTAAAATTAAAAAATCAATTTGTTCTAACAAATCTAAATGCTTGCAAAGTCCTAGCCCATCTTCTCCAAAGCTCCCAATACTATGGGCTTCATCAATGTATAAATACACATTTTTAAATTGTTGTTTTAATTCTACAAGTTTCTTTAGAGGAGCAAAATCTCCCTCCATACTAAAAAGCCCCTCGCTTAAAATCAAAATTGCATCATAATGTGATGTGTATTTAGCAAGCAAGGTTTGCAAGGAGTTTATGTCATTATGTAAAAAACGCTTAAAATTTGGCTTTTTAAAATCCTTTAGCCCATCAATGTGGCTTGCGTGAATAGATTTATCAGCGATAAAAAGCACATTTAGAGCATTTAACGCATTTAAGATTCCAACATTTGCGTGGTATCCACTATTAAACAGCAAGACTTCTTTATGAAAGAGTGTTTTTAAATGCGCTTCTAAAAGATTATAAATCTCAAAATTACCACTAAGCAAGCGCGAAGAAGACGCACTAAAATGGCAATGCTCTTTAAAAAGGGTGGAATCTAAAAAGCGCGCATTAAAATCTTTATTATAAGTTAGCCCTAAATAATCGTTGCTTGCAAGGTTTAGAAGTGTAGAGTCTTGTGGGTTTGGAGGCGGTAGAGTGCGAAAGTTGGAATCCTTTTTTAAAGATTCCAAATATTTTAGGACTTGTGAATGTAGGGATTGCATTATTTTGCGCTGTTTAAAAGATTTGAAAATTCCTTAAAAAGTCTAGCAGATTCTAAAGGTCCAGGTCCTGCTTCTGGGTGATGTTGAAAAGAGCAAATGCAAGCATTTTTATAGCGCACGCCTTCAATTGTGCCATCAAAAAGGTTGCGGTGAGTTACTTCTGCAATTTCTGCTATGGATTCTGGCACAGAATAATTATGGTTTTGCGAAGTGATTTCTATGGTGTTTGTTTGTAGATTTTTAACAGGGTGATTTCCGCCGTGATGTCCAAACTTCAACTTATAAGTTGGATAGCCTTGCGCTAAGGATAAAAGCTGATGCCCTAGACAAATTGCAAAAAGCGGTATTTTTGCATCAATTAAAGCTTTAATGTTTGCAATCTCTTTGGTTAAAACCTGTGGATCTCCGGGTCCATTAGATAAAAAGATTCCATCAAAATCACGCTTGTTAAAGCGCGCAATAAGATCTTGCGCATCAAAATTATGCGGAATCACTTCTACACTAAATCCAGCATTGACAAGTTGGTTTAAAATACTACGTTTAATCCCAAAGTCAATGGCTAGGATTTTTCTTTGTGTGTTAGGTGTAGAATAGTCCATTATAGAGAAGTCAAAATTCCCATTTGTGTGCTGATAAGGGGCTTTTGTGCTAACTTCTTTGATGTAGTTGATCTCTTCAATTCTGGGGCTGTTTTTTAAAATTTCTCTTAATTGTTCTTTATCTGAAATTTCTGTGGAAGCAATCATCATCATCGTGCCATTATCGCGGAGTGTTTTTGTTAAAAAGCGCGTGTCAATCTCACAAATTCCCATTGCGTTATGGCGTTTGAGAAATACGCTTAAACTCTCTGTTGCACGGAAGTTTGAGTAAGTCTCATTATAATGGCGGCACAAAATTCCCTTTGCAAAAACGCTTTGGCTCTCCATATCCTGTGGGTTTGCTCCTACAATGCCAATTTCTGGCATTGTAAAGCATACAAATTGCCCAGCATAGCTTGGATCTGTGGCGATTTCTTCATAACCTGTTAGCGATGTGTTAAAGACAAGTTCACCTACGCTTGTAATCTCTGCTCCAAAGCTTTTTGCTTGAAAAAAGATTCCATTTTCTAGATAAATCCAAGTATCTTTTAGGAAAGTTTGCATTATAGGAATCCTTTCTTTCTCAACTCTTCTTGATAGAGTTTATCAAAGATTAAATCATACTCTTCACTGCCAAAAATAATTTTGCGCTTATAGTTTGCAATGCGTTCTTGCACAATATCTTCAATATCACTATAAACTTTTGAATAACCATTAATTGCTTTAAAAATTACATTAATAATACGCGTTTCAGAAGTGGAAGAATCAATTAAATCTTCTTCAAAAAGTTCATTTAGGATTTTATGTGCTAGATTATTATAACGATCTTCAAAGTTTAAAATAAAATTTTCATTTTCTGCAAGTTTTTTCTTAATGCGCCAAAATAATTGATGTTCATCTGCTTGCATAAACTCAATTTCATCTAAATTTTCTTCAAGTAAATCTCTAGCTTTATCTTCAATGCGTGCTTCTTCTTGAATATCTTGGGAAATTTGTTTTTCAGCAACTTTAGCAATGCCCTCAAGTCCGTGCAAAATACTGACAAAGCCACAAGTGGAGAGATCTAAAGCGATTTTATTACCGATGTAGGGTGCGTGTGAGAGTTTGAATTTCATAATGCGCCTTTGTAAGTAGATATTGATAAATTTTTGCGCTATTGTAGCGTTTTGTGTCTTAAAGTAATGCTTGTTTAGAAATTTTAAAACACGCCTAAGGTTTTTAACTCTTGCTTTAGTGCTTGTGCTTGTGCTTGGAAACTTTTTGTATCACAAAAGTTAGCAAAATGCGCAATTTTAACTTTTGCATATTCTTTGATAAAGGAATCCATTTCTAAATTTTGCTCTCCACTAACTACAACACACAAAAGCGGAATTTTACGCATTTTTAAAGCCTGTATGCTAAGTAAAATGTGATTAATTGCTCCTAAATAATATCTGCAAACAAGCAAACAAGGGAGATTAGAAGCCTCTAAATAATCAATCATACAGCATTTTAAATCTAATGGAGTAAAAAGCCCGCCTGCACTTTCTACTAATAAATTTTGTGCTGTTGGCAGTGGGATTGTTAAGCCCTTATAAAAGATATTTTCTTTTTGCATTGCAATATGTGGGCTTGCAGGGGTTTGCAATGTGATTCCATTTGGGTGGATTATTGTTTGTGGGGAGAGCTGTTTAATCTTGGTGCAATCTTGTGGAGTCCCAGCTTGCACAAGCTTGAAATACTCCAAATTAAACGCCAAGCAAAGAGCAGCACTTACAGAAGTTTTGCCTGCATCTGTATGGCTACCAGCAATGAAAATTTGCATTAAATTAGTCCCATTTTTTCTTTGGCTTCTTTGTAGGTTGCGCTAGCAATTTTTTGGGCATTTTGCGTGCCTTCTTCTAAGATTTTATGGAGATAATCTTGTTCTGTAATAAGTTTTAAATACGCTTCACGGATAGGACGCAAGCCTTCAATCACTGCTTGGGCTACTTTTTCTTTTAAGATTCCATATCCCTTGCCACTAAACTCTTTTTCAATACTTGCTTGATCTTGTTTGCAAAAACATTGATAAATGGTTAAGAGATTATGCACGCCTGCGCGTTCTTTGTCAAAAGCGATAATGCCTTCACTATCTGTTGTCGCTTTTTTAATTTTTTTTAAAATCACATCAGGTTCGTCAATTAAAGCAATGGAGTGATTTGGTTTATCGCTTGAACTTTTACTCATTTTTTTAGTTGGATCATCTAGCCCCATAATTCTAGCCCCCTCTTGCATAATCAAAGGTTCTGGCACAACAAAAATCTCCCCATAATCGCGGTTAAAGCGCATTGCAGTATCGCGCGCTAGTTCAATATGTTGCTTTTGATCTTCGCCCACAGGCACAAATTTAGCCTTGTAAAGCAAAATATCTGCACTCATAAGATTTGGGTAATTAAAAAGTCCGGCAAAAATACTTTTTGGATTCTTTTGACTTTTGTCTTTAAATTGTGTCATACGACTTAAATCTCCCATTGGTGTAATGCAAGTCAAAAGCCACGCTAAAGAAGTATGTTCTTGCACTTTTGATTGGATAAAGAGTGTGGATTTTTTAGGATCAATCCCGCAAGCAAGCAACATTGCACATAATTGATAAGTTTTCTCTTTTAGCACTTTTGGGTCTTGTGGGATCGTAATAGCGTGAGAATTAACAACACAAAAAATATTTTCATAGGAATCTTGACGATCTACCCAGTTTTTCACAGCACCTAAGTAGTTTCCTAGATGGATATTACCGGTGGGCTGAATCCCAGAGAATACACGCTCTTTTTGTGTTTGCATGAGAATCCTTAAATGATAAATTAAAGACGCAATTATAGCAATTTTATTGGCGTATATTTTAGAAGGCTTTTTTGGGTTTTAAAATTAAACAAAAATTATGGTAATTTTGCTGTTAGTTTTATTAAGGTTGTTTTTTTTTATTTTTTGAAATAATGGCATTTCTGAAAATTTTTATAATTTAGAAGGAGACACATTGCTAAAAAATTTAAAGCTAGGAACAAGAGTTTCTTTATTATTGACCATTATCATCGTGGTTTGTATGGGAATTATGGCTTCTGTTGTAATTTCTATGAGTTCATCCATACAAGCAAGAGAGGCAGATAAACTGCTACAGAATGTATCTTTAAGAATGAGTAATCTTATCCAAGGGAAGCTTGATCAAACTTTTTCGTTTTTAGATTCTTTAGAAAGCACTATTGAAGCAACTATTCAAAACACAGAAGATTATTCAATGCGTCCGGGCGGAACTTTAGAGAAAGTTTTAGAGGATACACTAGATTCTGATGGTGATGCAAGTTTTTTGTATTTATATCTTAAAAATGTTACACCTATTCGCAAAGAAAATCGTCTCCCAAATGGAGAATTTTTAATGATTAGAGGGGATAATGATGTTGCAAACAGGGGTGGAATTTATGTTGTTCCTGCTACTGAGAAAATTTTAAATTTTGGAAGTGTTCAAAAAGCATTGAAAACAGGAAAGCCTACCATTGGGGAACCAACTTTTCAAAATATTGATGGCAAAAAAGATCGTTTGATTGCAGGATTAAATTTTCCTGTTAGAGATAGTCAAAATGCTGTTATTGGAGTTGTAGGTCTTGCTATAGATATGGAGAAGATTGGAGCGTGGATTCAAGATCCATCTTTAAATGTTTTTGAAGGGGATTATCGTTTTATTATGACAGAATCAGGCACTATTGCTGTGCATCCAAATGCTAATGTTTTATCAAAAAAACTCACTGATTTTAACGCAAGTACACAAGCAAAAAATATTCAAGAAGCTTCTTTAAAACATCAAAGCGGAGTGTATGAATACAAAACGCTAGATGAACAAGATGCATTAGTTGGATTATCTTCTTTTAAGATTTATGAAAATGTGGCAAATTGGAGCATTTTGCTTGTTGCTCCGGTAAAATCCATTATGCAACCCATAAGCACTTTGCGTAATACGATTATTATTTGTATTGTCGTGTCAATTTTAGTAATTCTTATTTGTGTGTTTTTGTATATCAAAAGTGCTGTCATTTCAAGATTACAAGTTGTTTCTAATCTTTTAATCAACTTCTTTAAATACTTAAACCACGAAACAAAAACACCTCCAAATCTTGTTCCACCAAAGGCAAATGATGAGATCGGTAATATGGCATTAGCAATTAATCAAAACATTGAAAATGTTCAACAAGGACTTAAAAAAGATGCAGAAGCAATTGCACAATCCGCACAAACAGCTAAAGCAGTAGAAAGTGGAGATTTAACAGCAAGAATTGTAGAAAATCCACATAATCCACAATTAATAGAGCTAAAAGAAGTGTTAAATCATATGCTAGATGTTTTACAAGAAAAAGTTGGCTCTAATATGAATGAGATTAGAAGAGTTTTTGAATCTTATAAATCTTTAGATTTTACAACAGAAGTAGAAAATGCAAAGGGAAGTGTAGAAGTTACAACAAATATTTTAGGAGAAGAAATTAGAAAAATGTTAATTTCTTCTAAAAATTATGCAAAAGACTTAGTAGAGCAAACAGATGTTTTACAAGAATCTATGAATAAACTCCTAGATGGTAGTTCTTCTCAAGCAAGCTCTTTACAACAATCTGCTGCTGCTATTGAAGAGATTAGTTCATCAATGCAAAATGTCAATGATAAAACAACAGAAGTAGCTAGACAAGCAGAAGACATTAAAAACATTGTAGGCGTGATTAAAGATATTGCTGATCAAACAAACTTACTAGCATTAAATGCAGCTATTGAAGCAGCAAGAGCAGGAGAACACGGAAGAGGCTTTGCTGTTGTTGCAGATGAAGTTAGAAAACTAGCTGAAAGAACAGGTAAATCTCTTAATGAAATTGAAGCAAATGTAAATGTTCTTGTGCAAGGCGTTAATGATATGAGTGAATCTATTAAAGAACAAACTCAAGGTGTAAGTCAAGTCAATGAAGCCATTGCGCAATTAGAATCCATCACGCAAGATAATGCTAAGATTGCTTGCATAACAAATGACATCACAGAAAGAGTGAGTGGAATTGCAAGTGAAATCTTAGATGATGTTAATAAAAAGAAATTTTAATTCTTAAAGTATGCATTTTTGCATACTTTATCCTCCTTGCACTCCTTTGTTTTTCATAAAACAATTTTATATAAATCCTTTAAAAATTTTTTGTTAAGATTTTAAAAAATTAAGGATAGAATATGGAAGATAGGCTTGCAAAGCGCATAATCCCCTGTCTTGATATTAAAGATGGGCGTGTGGTAAAGGGTGTAAATTTCGTTGGCTTGCAAGATGCAGGAGATCCCATAGAAGTAGCAAAGCGTTATAATGATGAAGGGGCTGATGAGATTGTATTTTTAGATATTACTGCAACTTTTGAAGCGCGCAAAACAATGACACAGGTTGTTGAAAAAGTAGCAAAGGAAGTGTTTATTCCTTTAACTGTGGGTGGAGGGATTTCTAATTTAGAACAAATGTATGCTTTGCTAAATGCAGGTTGTGATAAGATTAGCTTAAATTCTGCTGCAATTAACAATCCCAATTTAATCACACAAGGAGCAAAACGCTTTGGTTCGCAATGCATTGTTATCGCAATGGATACAAGATGGAATCCAAAATTACACAACGGAGCGTGGGAGATTTATACGCATGGAGGACGAAATCCTACTGGGATTGATTTATTAGAGTGGGCAAAAGAAGTCTGTGATAGGGGAGCTGGGGAGATTTTGCTAACAAGTATGGATTGTGATGGCACAAAAAATGGTTATGATTTAAAGCAATTGCAGGTTGTTTCAAGTAGTGTTCAGATTCCATTAATTGCAAGTGGTGGAGCTGGAAGTATGGAGCATATTTTGCAAGCCTTTGAAAATGGAGCAGATGCGGCATTAGCTGCTTCAATCTTTCATTACCAAGAAATTAGCATTAAAGAATTAAAAGCATTTTTAAAAGCAAATGGAATCGCAATTAGAACATAAAAGGATTCCAATTTTAAGATTCTTTTTGCGGGCGTTTTTCTTCCATCCAATTTAATAGTTCTGGATCGTATTCTTGGTAGCTTCTTAAACGGAAGAAATCACCTTCTTTTTCTACTTCAAAAAGGCGTGCTGGGGTGGCTTGACTAAGAATGGTTTTCAGCGTTTCTTCGCGTTTTCCTGTGTAGGCTTTAAATTTCACCATAGTTTCTGGTTCTGAAATCTCACCACGGATAATCATTTTTGCTAAAAGCGCACCCTCATCAATGCCTTTTAAACGCACTTCGTTCGTGTAGTAGAGATTAATAATGTCTTTGTATTCTTTTAACAAGTTTTTGTATTGTTCTAAGGCTTTTTCATATTGCTCTACAATACATTGCAAATTTTTAGGAAGTTTTTCTTCGGGTTTTTCTTCTGCATCGTGTTGGATTTTATGTGCTTTTCCTTGGCTTGCTAGTAGATAGGCATATACTTCGTCCATTTGTTTTTTTAGGTGGCGTAAGCGGATTTTGATTTGATCTGAGAGCATTACATATTCTAAGCGATCGCGTCTTGTAAAGGCAAACTTAGCAGGATTGAGTTCAAAAGTATTATGCTCTCCTAAAATATTGTCCACAACAAGACTAAAACGCGGATAGATTTCATTATAAGATCGGACATCTTTAATGTAAATATAATCTGCAATGATTTTTCCACCAAGTGTGCTATTAATATAAGCTACTTTTGCTTCAACAGAGCCTTTTTCTAATACATCAATAACAACCGTGTGCGCTTTAATCTCGCCACGATGAGAACCAATAAAGGCAATATCAGTTTGAATTTTTGCATTACTATGTGTTTGTCCATCAATATTTAAGGATTCTTTTTGTGATGATGCAGTCTCTTTAGGGTCTGTTTGTGTCGTGTTTAATTCATCGCTTATAATATAGTAAAAAGGCTTGATTTCTTTCAAGAATCCATCTTTTGTTGCTTGATATTTAATGATGTTAGAATCACTTCTTGCGCGAATACTTGCATCTGTTTGGATTGCATTTGTTTGGATTGCATTTGTTTGGATAAATTCGCCTTTTAAATTTCGTCCTACTTGTCCATTAATGGGTTTTGTATAGGCAAAAATTTCATCGCCTTTATGTAAGGCTTGCATACATATTCTAGGAGTAAAAGAATCTGTGGATTGTTGTGTAGTGTCATCTTGGAGAGAGTAAAAGCATTTTAGGACTCCATCTACTCCTTCTACACTTGCTACGCCGACGCCGATATTTAGGGTGAGTTTTGGGATAATTTTACCTTGTTTTAAAGAAAACACAAATGCATCAATTTGTTGAGAGAGCTTGTTGTATTCACGGATTCCTATAAGATAGCCTTGTAGAATCATTGTTTTGTAGAGTTCTTGATAGATTTCTTCTTTAATGGAATCGTGATATTTGATTTTGTTATTACACAAAAGTATAGCGCGTAAAATCGTGCTTTCATCACAAAAGAGTTTGAAGCCAAAGGCGCGTTCTGGTTTTTGAGATTTTTTACACACTTCAATTTTATATGCCTGTTTAATGTCAATATTGGCAATAAAATTTGCATTTTTAGAAAAAATACTCGTATCATTGACAGGCTTGTATTTATTCTCGCCTTTTTTGCTATAAAATGTGCGAAATCCTAAGAGATAAAAATCAATGTCTTCGCCAACTTTTTTTTGAAGTTGCAAAAGTGTATTGCGTAAATTTGTAACATCATTAAACGCTTTAAATCCACGAGATTGAAACTGCATAAAGATTCCTAAAATTGCTTAAAGTATTGCTTGGCTAAAGCTTCAAAATTATCTTCATCATCTAGCCCTAAATCGCGATAGATTAATGGTTGCTTACAAGTTTTGCAACGGATAAAAGTGCCTTCTTCTTGCATAATGTTGTGCAAGGAATCACACACTTGAAATTCTTTTAAATGACAAAGACAGATGTATTTATGGGTGGGTTCATTTGCTACATCAGCGCGTTCTGCTAGAATTTTTGTGCGTTGCTCTAGACTATATGGAATCTCTTTTATATCGTGTAGGCGATTACGATAACTTTCGATTTGTTTGTCTTCTACCAAAATATGATCAAGAAGCCAGTTTTTCAAGCAATTATGAAACTCTTGCGCGCAAGTGTCCGCTTCTTCTAGTTCCATCATTAGCATTGAGATATTAGAAATTAGCTCTCTATGTAAAGTCTTATGTTTGCTTAAAAAAGGATAGCCAATATGTTGCATATAGGTCTCTTCCGCTTTAAAATGCTCTTGCGCGCTACTTATAACATCATTCATCTGCTTTTCAAGCTTTTCAGATTTGTCATCGCCTGTATATTTTGTGAGTTCTAGTGCATCAGAGATTTGTTGCATAAACTTTTTGTGTTGTTCATCTAAATGTTGATTTTTAATGCTAAATTCTTCGCTCCACTCTAACACTTTTGCCTCTAACTAAAATCCATTTTTATATAAAGAATTTGAAAGAGTGATTATAGTGCTTTATGCTTTAAAATTAGTTTTAGAATAGAAAATTTATTTTGTGCGTTATAATGCGATATTTAAATTTCAAGGAGTCTTTATGTATTTATTAAAACAACTCCAAAACACACAAAAAACAAAAAGAACTTTATCTAATCTGCCACATCATTTGCGCATAGAGTTTTTGCGAAGATGTGCGGAAGTTTTATTGAAGATGGAATCCAAAATTCTTAAGGCAAACGCAAAAGACTTAGAGCAGGCTAAAAGCTTAAATTTAAATGTGTCAATGCTAGAGCGTTTGGAGTTAAGTCCTAAGAAGCTAAAAAGTATGGCGGAATCTTTGTTGCAAATTGCAGATTTTCCAGATCCATTAAATCGTGTCATAGGCGGTTTTAGTAATCATTGTGGTTTAAATATTGAAAAAGTTAGTGTGCCTTTAGGTGTGATTGCAGTGATTTATGAATCTCGCCCTAATGTAACAAGCGATGTAGCAGCTCTTTGTTTTAAAAGCGGAAATGCTTGTGTGCTAAAGGGAGGCAAAGAAGCGCAAAAGAGTAATGAAGCAATTATGGAAGTGTTTTATCAAGCTTTAGAGGAATTTGCATTACCAAAAGATATAATGGTGTTGCTCCCTGCAATGAAAAGCCGAGATGAGTTAAAAGAGATTTTAGGTGCTAAGGGATTGATTGATTTAGTAATTCCGCGTGGTGGAGAGGGGTTGATTAATTTTGTAAGTGAAAATGCAAAGATTCCAGTGATTAAACAAGATAAAGGGGTTTGTCATATTTTTGCCCATCATACTTGCAAGCAAGAAAGCGCAATTTCTGTGATTGTTAATGCGAAAACTTCTCGCCCTAGTGTGTGTAATGCTTGTGAAACATTGCTTTTAGATTCCATCTTTGCTAAAGAATTTTTACCAAAAGTGGCAAGAGCATTGTGTGAAAAAGGCACGCTTTTAAGAGGTTGTGCTAGAAGTTGCGCAATTTTAAAGGAATTTAAAATTTTATGTGAAGAGATTGCTCTTGATGAATATCACAGAGAATATGGAGAGAATATTTTAAATTTGCGCGTTGTAGATGGATTAAGCGAGGCATTAGAGCATATTAGCACTTTTAGTAGCGGACATAGTGAGGCAATTTTAAGTGAAGATTATAGCGTGATTGAAGAATTTTTAAATGCGATAGATTCTGCTTGTGTGTATGCAAATGCTTCTACGCGTTTTAGTGATGGAGGCGAGTTTGGCTATGGGGCTGAAGTTGGAATCTCAACTTCAAAGCTCCATGCCCGAGGTCCAATGGGAGTGGAATCACTAACAAGTTATAAATACAAAATTCGTGGCAATTATCAAATACGCTAGCAAGCTAAATGCGCTATTTAGCGTTGCGTCCTAGATAATCTCCTAAGAATTTCAACTCTTCATCGCTAATTTCTGTTTTGCGAAAGAAAGGCATAGAGTGTTTACCATATCGCACAAATGTGCTAACTAAATCAGGAGTTAAGTCTGTGCGTTCTTCTAGCATTGCTGGAATCCCAAGTCCTTGATAAGCAGCGGCAAGCGCGTTAGTTCCGGGCATTCCTGCACCATGACAGGGCTGACACCATTTGCTATAAATTTGTTGTCCTTTTCTTTGAGATTTTGTGAGTTTTTTTGCATCAACAGAAGAAAACGCGGCAGGAGAATGTGGAGTGTTTGGCATATATTCAAACACGCCCACACTCTTACCCTTTGGCAACCATTCTTTAAAGGAATCAGCGTGTGCTAGATACACTAGAGTAAGCGTAGCAAGGATTAACTTTTTCATTTTTTACCTCCTTGTTTTAGGTTTTTTAGTGCGATTTCATCAAGCTTGCTGTTTGCAAAGCGTTGTGATCTTGCATTTTTTGGATAGATTCCACCGCGCCCTGGAGCTAAGATTCCATTTGGATCAATGCAATCTTTAAGTTGTTCATTAAAACGCAATAAAGCATTGTTATTGAAAGAATACGCACCCATGACATCATCTTGGAAAGTTGGGGCGGCGCGATAATCTCCCCAGCCATTTTCTGCTGCAACTTTTACCATTGTGCGATAGGCTTGGCGGAGCTTTAGATTATGTTCTTGGTCGGTGCGTGAATTGTTAAAAGCTAACATAAAGCAAAATGCACGATACATCCAGCTTCTAGGGTGCGCAAATGGTGTGATAGGGGATTCCATTCCTAAATCGTGGAAGACTTGAATATATACATCTTGACATTTTAAGAGTTCTTTTCCATCGCGTGGGATAATAGGAGAGAACCATACATGTCCATCGCTTGGTGCAGTCGTTTCGCCTCTTGTGCTAAGCCAAAAAATTTCCATATTTGGAATCCCTAAGCTTACTTTGTGTTTAAGTTGTGTTTTTTGTTCAGCATTTAATGGCAGAGAAAACTCTTGAACGATTTTAATTTCAGCATCTTTTACAACTTTAAAACGCTCTTTAATGTAGTTCATATTTGCATAACAAGTGTCTTTGCAACCATAAATAGGAATATCAATTTGCCAATAAGGAAGATTTTTCTTTAAGGCATAATTTTGGATTTTATTTAAATCTGGCAAGCCTCTTTTTGAAGTAAGATAACTTTTTAGCTCTGGATCCATTGTTTTGCCGTGTGGTGGATTTAAAGGACTACGATAAAGTGGCCAACCGATGATAAAACTATCTTCTAGATAATTTAGAATCTCTACAGCTGGGATTAGATCATCTCTATGTTTCATCGTTAAAGATAGGAGTAAATAATGTTCAGGTTTTGGCATCATCCAAAAGCCCATTTTTGTTACAATTCCAAAATTTGATTGAGAAAATAGTCCATCTACATAAGGACCATAGCCATATTTGTTTTCTGCAAATGTTTTAGAGCCGGGTAATGCCCCCATGCCTGTGCGTAAAACTTCACCATTTGCTAGCACAACTTCCATTCCACAATGTGAGCCAAAATGATCTCTATACATTCCATAACTATATCCCCAGCCATGATCTAGCGCATTACCAACGGGAGAACCCCAACCCGGATCTGGAATATCTAGGAAAACATTGAGATTATTGCGTTCTACATATTCATAAAGATCAAAATAGCTAACACCGGGTTCTACAATACAAAAATTGCGTTTATCATCAACTTCAATGATTTTATTCATTCTCTTTAAATCTACGATAACATCGCCTCTTCTTTGTGGTGCAGAGCTTCCATAGCCTAGATTTTTACCTGTAGAAATGGGAAAGAGTGGAATTTTAAATGTATTAGCAATCTTTACAATCTCCTGAACTTCTTCAGTGCTTTTTGGAGCTAGAGCAAGTGATGGAATTGGCTCATCTGCATCGTCCCATTGCGGACTATAAGCATCGCGATAAAGATTTAAATCTTCCTCTGTGTAAAACACCCATTCTTTGCCAATGGCTTTTTCAAAAGCCTTGCGTGCCTCTAGAAAATCGCTTTCTTTGACATTTATTGGTAAAATCATAATGTAACTCCTTTTGGTGCGAGTATCCAAGTGCGCACTCCATTATTTTTTGCGTTGTAAGCAACGCGCAATCCATAATCTGCTGCCATTGTGCTAAGGACAAAAAAGGTTGTTTCTGTGCTTATGCTTGCAAGGATTGCTTTGCTTTGAAAGGCGGCTTTTAAATCGCTATAAATCGTGCTAATATCACCATTAATTTCTAAGGTTTTGTCTGCTTGTATGTTGCTAAAATCACCATCACACATTAAGTCTTTAATAAAATATGTTGCTTTGATGGTTTCTTGCCTAGAAAAATCTAGCATTTTTGCATCTAAATTAGAAAGTCCAAATGCAACAACAGCAGAACTTTTTAGAAAGTTTCTACGGGAAATCTTAGACATACTGCTCCTTTGTTTTAATTAAAAAGTTAAAAAATATTTAACAAATTGCAATTATAGAGCTTAAAACTTAAGTTTTACTGATTTTGTAGAATTTAGAAAATTTGATTTTTTGTGATTTGAAATCTCTTAATGATGCGACAAGTTCGCTTATAAGTCTGTGCTTAAACTTAGGGTATAAAGCGTGGTAAAGTCGGCGGAGAAACACCGAATAAGTTTAATAATTACACTTTAAAGCTAACAATTAGAAACAATAGTAAAGCTGTATTATTAAACTTCATCGCAATGTATGTAGAGGTGCATAAGTGTTGATAGGTCGGAGGGCTATAAAATATCTATGGTAAGAATGTATTTCTAAAGATAAGAATACTGACGAAATTGTTAATATAAGAGTCTAAAGAATGAATAAACAGAAATGTTTATGCTAGTTAAACTAGGGTATGTGTGGTAAAGTAAAATTTGCGGATATGAAATACCATATAATGTTACAGGCATTATCAAGCATACAGGCTTAGAGCAATTACCTAAGTATAAAATACATTTTAAGAATATATTTATAAAATAAAAATTTTATAAACAAAGCAAGTAGCAAAGTTTCTTATTTTTGTTTTATAGAGTAACAAGATTTAAATAAAAACATAAAAAATAACAATTTTTATAATGAAAACTAACATTTTTTTAAATGTAACTATAAAATGCAACTATATTTTAGTTTGGTAAGGAGAGAATTATGAAAAAAATTTTAATTACATTATTGACATTTGGAATCTTAAATTTAATGCTAGTGATTTAATATCAATTGCGACAAATGGAGAAGCCTTTGAAAACTCTAAAGGCGTTAAAGTTTTAAATAATGCCGAAATGCAAAGTGTAGTAGGTGGTGCATTTTTAGATCATAGTTATTGTAAAAGAGTATGGCGTTATTAGCAATAGTGGGCAAAACATATATTACACTGCATATTATGGCGTAGTATTAGAAGATGGGGATTCTGCCTATTTTAATTTAGGGAGTAACTATATAGCCGCAGTTGAAACAACTTATGATTTTAGAACGCATAAAATCACAGATAGGGTTGTAAAGGTTAATAAAAATAATAAAGCAGATGTGCAACCAATAGCTTTTCAAGATAATGTAAAAACTAGAATAAAAGGATATAACTCAGTAAGAAACTGGGTTTATATATGATAAGAATAATATTGGAAATTTAAAATAATTGGAATAATAATGCAAATTTCTAACAATATAAATATTAACATATATAGTATAAACTCCACAAACACCAAAGAGCTAAAACAAGAGTTGCCATCATTAGTGCTTGATGAAAAACAATTGGATTATTTTATAAACAATCCAAATTCAAGCAGCAAGTTATACCATGGCTACTTATTTATTAAATCAGAGTGGAGGATTGGATAATAAAAGCTTTATGCTAGGCAGCACAACTATTTCTTGGGATGGCAATGAAATGCTATTTACTAGCTATTATGCAGGGCAGATAAAAATCATATTTGCTAAAGATAATCCTAATAATATGTATTTTGATACACAAGAAGTGCTTTTGGATATGCTTACTGCTAGAGAAAATTTCCAAAAAGAGCAAGAGAATTTACAAAAACAAGCACAATTTTATAAAGAAAGCGATGGGGATAAACTACTTAAAAAGTTGTGGAAGAAGAATTGGAAAATAAGATTGAATTTGATGTAGTGTTCGCTAAAAATATATAAAACAACCCTTAAGGATTCTTATGTTTAAAAAATATTTGTTGCTTTTAGTTACTATTGCTTCTGCTTCTGACCCTATCACTATGGATTCTATTTTTAAAAAGTAAATCTGATTAAGAAGTATTACAAACATTAGTTATTTAAGTAGTGGAAACGCTTATATTTACAATATGTATCCAACGCTAATAGTGCAGCCAGATACAAAAATTTGGAAAGATACAAAAAGAGTATCTATAAATGAAACTCTAATTTACACAATGACTCCAAAAATTGACATACTAGCTTCTGCAAATGGCAGCTATAAGCAAAACGAATATGTTACTCATGATTATAAATTTGGCACAGAGAGAAGCTTTGACTTTGATTCTTTATGGATTGGTGGAATTTACACGGCAGAAGCTATTGCAGACTTTTTTATCCCACAAATCACACTACAAGGTGGAATTTTACAAAAAGAAAGACATTTTGATGAGGATAAAAACTTTGTCTTTAAATCTTTTTCTGCTTAAATCGCTTTTAAAAATTATTCTGACCCTGTTATAAGTTCTCTTTATTTTGGCAGTGTTTATAACGCAGATAGAAATTTTAATTATGGAAAGTTAGAATATGGAAATAGCTTCTTTTTTTTTGGTTTTAATATGTCTGTGATTTTAAGTCCTAAAATTTCTTTAGATATAGGTTTGGACAACGATATCAAAGTGCTTCAAAGTTTGATGGTATAAAAACTTCAAATTCATATTCAATCCCTACAATCTCACCTGGAGCAACTTATAGTATTGATAGTGATACTGCTATTTCAATTTTAGGTAATGCTGGTGGAAGCTCGGCAGCTCCTGATAGCGTCTTTACCATAAGCCTTTGGAAAAAGTTTTAAAATGTGGAATCTAAAATGTTTAAAATGCTTATTTGTGTGATATTTATTGCAAATTACAGCTTCGCCTTTGCGATTAAATCTCTACAAGAATTACATAATAAAGACATTGTAAGGCAGCAATATGAGAAATCTTGTGGAGTTCGGCTCTAGCGACACTATTTAATTTTTTTGGGCTAAAACAATTTAGTGAGCAAGAAATTTTAACTTTTTTAAACCATAATACGGATATGTTAAGTTTTAAAGACTTACAAGAAGTGGCACAAAAAATAGGCTATACAACAAAAGGATTCTTAATTACTAGAGAAATTTTAGAAAAAACTACCTATCCGTTGCTTGTAAGAATAGAAAATGACCCAAGATTCCCACATTTTGTGGTAGTTATAAATTACAAAGGGGATTTTATAAAGATTTATGACCCAAATTTTGGAATTTATATTAGCTCTAAAAAAGAGTTTTATTCTATTTGGGATACAAATAATAAAGGCGGATATGCACTAATTATCGCAAAAGAAAATGTGTTACCAAACATAAAAGAATTAATTTTACCAAATCAAATATTTTTTAAATAATTTTAAACATATTTAAAAATAATTAATATATATATAAAATTAGTAAAAATTGTGTATAGCTACAAGGAATTCGAGGGTGAACTTCTGCCCAACTCTATAAAATCCACACCTAAAAATCAAATTTGCTCAATAAGCATTAAAGGTTTATCATCAAAGCTTCTTAATGTATCATCTGAAAATAATTCTAGGTTTTTGCATTTGCATAATAATAAACTAAGGCATTCCAAGATGGTGGTAAAATCTTAATTTTGTCTTTTAAAACAGCATTTAAGGAACTTTGGTCGTGTTCATCGCAATAGTATTTGTTCAAAATCTCCATAAGTTTAGATTCTATATTTTGCGCTTTCCATTTTTCTAAGTCTATTAATAGTAGTCCAGAATTGAAATAATCTTTGGAAAGATTAAGTGTTGGAGATGTTTTGTCTTTTGGCTTTAAAAAACGATTTGCTTTATAATCAAGTGCTACTCCGCAAATTTTTTCTTTTGAATCTATGTTAAAAATCTCACGCAAATCCTTTAATACAAGCATATCTACATCTAAATATAATGCTTTTTATCTGTTATAAATCTAGTAAGAAGCAAGCGACAATAGGCTAAATGGTTACCATTAATGTGTTTAAGTGAGTAAATTCTGTATTGTTGCAAAGATGAATTTTTATTTCTAAAGGATAAATTTAGATAGCCTATTTTGAAGTTTTTGAAGTTTTTCTTGTGTAGCATTTGAGATAAAATCACTTAAAATTTGAAAATTATAAGGTTTATTATGCCCTCTTCCCATTACTTTTGTGCTATTAATAACGCTTGTGATTAGCACGCTTGCATATTTGATATAGTTTTCATCAGCGTTTAAAACAATGGGATAGGTTTTTTGCATAAGTTTTACTTTATTTAGCTTTTTAATCTTTTTTCTTTTTCTTCTCTTTTTTGCCTTTTGTTTTTTCTGCGTCTTTGTTGCCTATTTCGCTGTTTGCATCACTAGAAAACATCTTAACACTAGAATAATATGACACAACTCCCGGATCTGCTAACAAGCAAACATTTTCTGCGTCTTTATCTTCATAGTCAATTTTAGAGAGTAAGATTCTAGCAAGATTGATTCTAGCGCGTTTTTTGTCATTAGAATCCACAATTAACCAAGGGGCAAAAGGCGTGTGTGTGCGAGAGAACATTTTTTCAAAAGCTTCTGTGTATTCGTCCCAAAGGTTTAAAGAGAGTTCATCAATGGGACTTAGTTTCCAGCGTTTTAATGGTTCATCTTTGCGACTTTCAATACGCTTTCTTTGTTCTTCTCTGCCTACATCTAAGAAAAATTTAAAAAGGATATAACCGCTCTCAATTAGCATTTGCTCTAAATGTGAAACTTGAATAATAAACTCTTTATACTGATCATTTGTGCAAAAATCCATTACTTTTTCTACGCCGGCGCGGTTATACCAGCTACGGTCAAAAAACACAATTTCCCCTCCGTTTGGTAGTTCATCAATGTAGCGTTGAAAATACCATTGTGTTTTTTCTACATCACTTGGTTTTTGAAGAGCCACAACACGCGCTCCACGAGGGTTTAGATGTTCTCTTAAGGCTTTGATTGTCCCCCCTTTTCCTGCGGCATCACGCCCTTCTAAAATGATAATAATCTTTTTTTGGTGTTTTTTAACCCAGTTTTGTAACTTGATTAGCTCAATTTGCAATTTAACGATTTCTTTTTCGTAGAACTTCTTGTTAATCTTGCCTTTGTCGTTATAGACTTCACCCGGCTTTTCATCTTCTGGGCGCACCACTAAAGTTTTGCTCATAATTTCCTCCAAATTTAGCTTAAAATAGCTAAAATTCTACCATACAAGGATTAAAAATAAATCAAAAAGGTAGAAATTGAAGATTTTAGTTTGTATGGGCGAGAGTTATCGCGATTTTTTGCCACTTAATCAGTATGCTTTAAGAATTGCGTGTGCGATATTTGGTGTTTTGGATTCCATCTTTTATGTTAAAGAATATAAAGAAGTTTCAAGCAAGATTCAAAATGCTTTAGAAGTTTGTGATAGTAAATGCTTAATACTTGCACCAAATGATAGATTTAATGGAATTTTAGAAATATTTGCTCCATTACATAAAAAGTTGGAATCCAAAAATGCAATGTGTGTTGAGAATACACACTTACAAATTGTTTTGTTAGATTTGCAAAAGGCAACACAACAAGAACTAGCAGAAATTGCTAGAGTTGTTGGAAGTTATGAAAATACGGAATCCTTGTTGTATCTTTATCCTTTGGGGATTGAAGCGACATCCGCGCGAATGCTTTTAAGTGGAATCGCAATGGATTTTGGAGTGCGTGTAAATGTTCTAAATCAGCAACATTTGGAGGTCTTAAGTGCGGTAAATGGGGATTTAAAAGGCTTTAAATTAGCAATTAAAGAAGAATTTGGGGATAGGATTTTTGCGACATTTGATTTAGCAAAAAGTGTAATTGAACTCTTAGAGAAGAAGAATCTTAAAATCACAAGCGCAGAGAGTTGCACAGGGGGATTAATCGCTACTATGCTAACGCGCCAAAGTGGGGCAAGTGCTGTTTTTGATGGAGGCGTGATTAGCTATGCAAATGCAATTAAAGAAGCGTGGCTTGGCGTAAGTGCGGAGAATCTCACAAGTTTTGGGGCGGTTAGTGAAGCGGTGGTGCGTGATATGCTTGATGGTGTGCTTAAGCTTTCTGGTGCGCATTTTGCGCTTGCAACAAGTGGTATTGCAGGACCTAATGGGGGAAGTGCTAGCAAGCCTGTTGGAACTGTGTATATTGGAGCAAAAAGTATTTGTGGAGCAGAAGTGATTGAACGATTGCATTTTAATGGAGATAGAAATTTCATTCAAGAACAAGCTACTTTGTATGCGTATTTGTTGTTTTTAAAGATTTTTTTTAAAAACTATTGACTTTTTGGTTTTAAATCTTTATAATTGCAATTCCTTTTTTATTTTAATGACCCGCTAGCTCAGTTGGTAGAGCAATTCCCTTTTAAGGAATGGGCCGTTGGTTCGAATCCAACGCGGGTCACCACTAAATAAAAGTGGCTCCTTCATCTAACGGTTAGGATACCACCCTTTCACGGTGGCTACAGGGGTTCGAATCCCCTAGGAGTCACCACTTTTATTTTTTTAATCTTTCATCGGTCGCTTAGCTCAGTTGGTAGAGCGCCACCCTTACAAGGTGGATGTCATAAGTTCGAGTCTTATAGCGACCACCACTTTTGGAGCGGTAGTTCAGTTGGTTAGAATACCTGCCTGTCACGCAGGGGGTCGCGG
>NZ_CALBGN010000003.1 GCF_937893305.1 uncultured Helicobacter sp. | reverse complement strand
AAGAGCTAAAAATATCTTTTAAATCTAAAAAAGAATAACTAAATTCCTTTGATATTTTTAGGTCTTCTTCTGTAGTAGCTCCGTATTCTTTTTGCTTTTCTATAAGTTTGCCCAACTCTTTACCGCCATCGGCAAAAGCTATCGTTAGCGCTCTGTCGAATCCTAATTGTTCGGCAATTGCTTTTCTTTGTTGTTTGGAAAAATTCCCCATTTGCTTGCTAAGGCTTTCTAATGTGCTTTCTGCGCTTGCAAATGGATTAAATGCGATTCCATATTTTTTGCTTACTTCTATTAATGCGCCACCGCCATTTTTTGCTTCTTCAAGTGCACCACTTAGGCTATTCATAGCACTTATTACGCTATTTGTATCTCCGCCGAATCTCTTTAAAGCGCCACCCAAAGCAGTAATTTTTTCGGAATCTCCGCCCAATAAATCAATATTATATCTTAGCTCGTTATTGAAATTAAACACACCAACGCTGAAATAAGTAGCAACTATTCCACCAAACAATTTACCGAAATTTTTAAGGCTACTGCTAGATTCTTTAATGCCACTTTCAAGCTCTTTATTATCAAGCCCAAAAACAATCTTAAATTCTTTTAAAATATCATTCATTTCTTGCCTTGCTGTGATTGATAATAGAGATTTTCATTATAGCGGTTTATATATATGATTCTGTAAGTATTAATTGCGTTCTCTATGTCCATCTCCATAATATCCCTCCAACTTCCTAACCCTGCACTAACTAACCCCACAACTAGAAAATCATCATTATGTGGATATTGGTAACCTATGCTTTTTTGTTCATATGTTGGAAGCTCGGCAAGGCTGATAAAAAACCCTGCAATCTCTCCTGGAATTTTGCTGTAATTTCAATAATTGCGAATTCATTATTAAATAATGATTCAATCACAACAGGTTCTATATTTTCTAACCAATTGCCTTTATTGTCTTTTGTCCTAAGATATTTAATAGCCAAATCATCAATAACCTTATTGGCTTTTTCTATATTTTCAAGTGTTGATTTTTCGTTAGCTAAAATCATCATTGCACTTTTAATTTTTAGTGCGTCTTGTGTATTAACTCTTTTAAAATCAAATTCCCTATTTTCTAATTCATACATTGAAATCCTTTATTTTAATTTATTGAAATTATACCAAGATTGATAAATTAAATCTTGGATAGTCTTATAAGACATCTCCAAACATAAATGTAAATACAATAGGATTTTCTTTTTGACTGCCAAGATGTGGGACAGGCGTTGCACTTAGTAGCGCTCCCGGGCTTAGTGTAGTAGTTACACCGCCTTTTGTAACAATAACAGAGACTTCCAATTTTCTGCCTCTTGCTTGTGCATTTGATAATCCTTGTAATGTTTTCCCCCCTATGCTAGCCCCTGTTACTGTTAGTGTTGCTTCAATAGGAGTTCGTAACATCCAAGTATTCATATGCCCATCAGGTGAAACCTCCCCGCCCCCTGTTGTTCGTGCAGATGGGTTAAGGATGTCGCTGTTTGGATCGAAATTGTCCATAACAATAGGTAATCCATTAGCTACAACAATAACCGATGTGTCTAAGACTGATAAATCGTGCAATTCCATTTTTAAGCTCCTAAGATATAATTATTTATCACAATTTTTTTAGCAGGTGTGTTTGCCGTGTAAGCTTCTGTGATTGATATTTCACGTGTTGTAACATTAATATCCGATATAATATAAAAATAACCGCTTGTTTCCAGTTTCTCTATAACTTGACTTATATCATCTACAAGCCCCCTAAATGTATCAATTACCGATGTTCGCTCGGTTGTTGTTAGAGAAACCCCTTGTGCAATAATATTAGCATTAACCGCCTCTTGGAAAACACTATCTAAATAACTATAAACTATCGCTTGCGATTGACTCCCCCTTACTCCGATTAGCTTTTGTGCTTTAAACATATTAAAAAGTTGTATTTGTTGTTTAAATTTTAAAAAGCTGTTACAAACATACACATTTATGCTTGAAGTCTTGTTACCTAAAATTGTGCCGTCCATATAAATTGTATCATCTTGCCCTAAGACTCCAAATTTGCAAGGCGCGTTAGCTTTGTTAGCGACCATTGCTTCGTATGCCATTCTATCACTTATCGCCTTAACTTGGAAGCTTGTTGCGTCGTTAAAGGCAATATTGTAATTACCGCCGTTCTTTGTTAAATCTAAAGCGCTAATGATTCCACATAAAAGGGCGTTTTGATAATCTTGTTTTTTATTGTCAATGATTAAGCCATTATAACCTTCATATGCTTGCGTAGCGCCACTATTTAAGATATCCAGTTGCGGATTACTCCAGCTATAAACTCCAGCAAATCTATCATTGCTCGTATTTAGGAATTGCCCAAAAGCAGTTAAATCAGTTTCCACATCATCAAATTCAAAGTTAGGAGAAATTAGGTAATAATTTCCGTTGTTGTCTGAAATCTCTTTTAACGCTTCTGCAAATGTATTAGCCCCATTATCGCCCTCTATAATTCTTGCTCCGTCAATCTCTCTCAAGCCTAAGGACCCACTAATATCTGTTCCATCTGTTGGCGCAGAAATATAAGAAATTGTCTCTCCTGCGCCCTTAAGCCCACTTTTTACAATGAATCCCCCCGTTATCGGTGAATATGAAACGACCGCGTCTGTAAAATTATTGTTTGAGGTCTGCCCTTCCGCGCCATTAATTGCTTGTTGAATTAATGATGCCGCATTTGCGAAATCTGTAGCCCCTGTTAGGTCTAAGTTTTTAATAGTTGCTGTTGTTTTCCCAATTGTAATATTAAAACCGCCATTAAGAGTCTTTAATACACTTAGCGCAGGCGCTTTTCCGCCTTTTAACACGGCGGGCAAATCCGCTTCACTCCAACTATAAACAAATAAATAATCGCATTTTGTAGCGCTTTTACTTAAGAATCCAAAATATACACTGGCAAAATCCACAACAGGGCTATCAAATCCGAAAATTGATTGCGCTTGTTGCAAGTTTGCTACTTGTGTGAATTTTTCAATAGGTAACGCTTCGTTATATTTTTCTATAATGATTGTGTTTAGCTTGCCTATTGTAAAAGTATCTTTAACACCAACACTTGTTACATCAATGATTAAGTCTAAAGGTAATGCCTTATTTGCCATTTAAGCCTCCGTAAATTAAATTTTCTGTAATTAGGACTTTTTCTATTGCGTCCACCGCCTCTTCAATATTTGCAATACTTATAATTGAAAAATCAAAGAAAGCGCGATTAACAAACTTTTTATTATAAAGTTCAGAAGTATAGCTAATATTAGAGTAACAGGGCAAAATAGTCGCATCCAAGGTTTTTAAATATTCTATCGTTTCTAAACTCTTTAACCATTCTCTAATCTTTAGCGCCACTATTTCCGTCTCTATATAATTAACATTCGCCGAATTAACTTTATAAATATCAATTTGATAGTTACTTTGTATATAGCTATATTCTTTTATGCTTGCTTCTGCGATAATCTCGCCATCTTCATTTTCTTTTTTGTTCACAATGGGATTTAAAAAATCTTTATATTGTGAAGTTACATTATTAGAACTTATTAAATTTAAGATTATTGCGCCTTTGTCAAAATTTGCAGTTAAAAGTGTCCCGCCAATAATAACATCGTAATCCGTTATTAAATCAGGATTCTTTTCTGGTTTAAAGAGATTGTAAAGATTTGCACTTGAAAACATAAGTTTTTCCTATATTATTTGACTACCTATTACCATA
>NZ_CALBGN010000002.1 GCF_937893305.1 uncultured Helicobacter sp. | reverse complement strand
GCTTTAGCTGTTTGTGCGGATTGTGCAATTGCTAAAGAATCTTGTTTTAAGCCTTCTTCAATGTTTTGAATATTTACATTGATTTCTTTTGCCATTTTGCCAAATTCATCATTAGAATTCAAAGCAATAAGCGTTGTATTTGTAGAATTATTATTAATAAAACTAAAGAAGCCGCGTAAGTTTGTTTGCAAAATACGCACACTTGAAACAAGATTGCCATAAAATATCAAAAGAAGTGGAATCACAATCACAAAAAAACAAACAATTCCGATACTAAATGCTTTAAAAAGTGTAGCATTAATCTCATCAATAATTTCATTAGAAATCTCTTCTGTATAAGGTATAAGCGTATCCGCATAAACTCCAGTTGATAACCAAATGTTATTTGTATTTGGGATCATAACCGCATAAGCAATCTTTTGCGCTGTTCCTTGTGTGCCATCTGGCAAAGGCTTTGAAAAAGTGTAATACACAAACTTTCCCTTGCTATCTTGGTTTTTAGCACTTTCAAAAAGCTCACGCACATAATACACACCATCTAAATCTTTTGCTTCATACAAAGACTTTCCAAGCAAATCCTTTCGCACTGGATGCGCTACTGGACTATGCTCTTTATAAGCAAAATAATATCCACTCTTATCATCTTCAAAGCGAAATTTTTCAATTCCTGCTGCAATAATTTGAATCTGTGTTGCTTCATCAAGACCGCGCACAAACTCCCCTAAAGTACTTGCTAGAGAATCTGTAGAAAGCTTTAGTTTTTGCTCCACTTCTTTGCTAATACCATCGTGAATTGCAACGCGCGTATCAGAGATCATACTCTTTTCATAGTAAATGACAGTTCCAACCGCAATAGCAAGCCCTATCAACATACCAAAAATTAGAACTAAAATTTTCATTCTAAGTGATAAATTTTTATACATTACACCATTCCTTTTAAAAAGTAACTATTATGAAAAGAAAGTACTTCTTCATCATATAGCAAGAAAAATATCATAAAAATTTTATATTTTATTTGCTTAAAAAAATCTCTGTATTAAACTTTAAAATCATAAAACAAGCATTTAAGACTAATAGTTTCAAGAAAATTTATCCAAAATAACTTAAGCTACTTTTTCCAAAACGTTTTGTTTTAATCTGTGAAAATGCACCAATTTGTTCTGGGATTACAAGCGTAGAATGATGCTCTAGGACAACCAAACTAAAAACATTGGAATCTAAATTTTCTATCATCTTAAAGCATTTTATATAAATATCCTTCATATTCTCACGCACTTCAAAAGGTGGATCAATATAGGCAATAGTCGGCGATTTTAGAGTTTTTAAAGCCATAGAATATTCCTTAAAAGTATCTCCAAAAATCAGTTGATAAGGCGCACAATCCTTGCAAATATTTGCCAAATTTAATTCCAATACTTTAAAGGATTGCTTATTTTGCTCAAAAAACAGCGCAAACTTAGCTCCACGACTTAATGCTTCAATCCCAACACTTCCACTTCCAGCAAAAAACTCTACAAAATTCGTCCCAACAATCTCTGCACCTAGCGTATTAAAAAGCGATTCCTTTAAAATCGCCTTTGAAGAACGCGTAACTTCTAAAGGCGCCATTTGCAGATTTTTCCCCTTATAGATTCCACCAATTACTCTTAAAGTTGGAATCTTAGCCACGATTTTCTCCTAAATGCTCCAAAATTGCCGCTTCAATTTCTTTTGCATAACGCTTTAAAATCGCTTCAAGTTTTACATTTAAATCCTTTGATAATGCAGAATCTAAAGGCTCTATAATATTTGCACTTGTTTGATTTAATGCTCTAATTTCTTCAATTTCTCTTTCTAACTTTGGTGTAACTCTATTTTCTGTTTCTGTATCAACTCCACTCTTTAAGGCTGCAAAAAAGGATTCCAACTCTTGCAATAAAAGCTCTTTTGTAAATGGAATCTTTAAATGCGCTCCCTCCATATCTCCGATTAAAAATACAGGTTTTTGAGATTCCACAGGTTGCGTTGCCACCACAAAATCACACGCCTTATAGCTTGTTAAATACTCTTTTAAATACATTTCTAAACTTCTATCTAATAATAAGGAATCGCAAATTAAAGCAATTTTCATTTTAGTCCCCTAAGTCAATTTCTAGCTAATTTTACTAGCTTTTAGCCTAAGATTCCATATTTTAGAATCTTTTTGCTATAATCTAAAAATCTTTAACCAACGTAGGAGAAAATATGAAAGTTATGGTAATCCAAGGACCAAATCTAAATATGCTAGGAATTCGTGATCCACGCATTTATGGACCTGTAAAACTAGAAACAATCCACGAAAATATCCAAACTCAAGCACAACAAATGGGTGTAGAAGTTAGCTTTTTTCAAAGCAATTTTGAAGGAGAGATTGTAGATAAAATCCAAGAATGCTTTGGACAATTTGATGGAATCATTATTAACCCAGCAGCCTATTCTCACACTTCTGTGGCGATCCGTGATGCCATTGCAGCAGTCAATATTCCAACCATTGAAGTGCATATTAGCAATATTCACGCAAGAGAAAAATTCCGCCAAGAAAGTCTAACAGCAGCAGTTTGCGCTGGAGTTATTGCAGGTTTTGGACCACTAGGCTACCACTTAGCACTTAATGGACTCACACAAATTGTAGGGGAATTAAATGCAGTAAAAAATGCGCGCAAACAAGCAGCCGCTCAAGCACAAGCTCAAGTAGCACAAGAACAACAATAACAAATTTAGGAGAGCATTATGCAAAACTTTATAATAAAAGATGAAAATGCTCTCTATTTTGAAACAGGTTATAGTTGCGATAACGCCTTATTTATCGCCTTTGGGGATATAGGATATTTTCTCACAGATGGACGCTATGCAACAGAAGCAAAAGAACATTTAAAACACGATAAATATGCAATCTCTCTTATCATTACTAACGATCTTATCCGCTCTGCACGCACAATCTTAAGAAAACACGAAAAATCCACACTTATTTACAATCCTAAAGAGTTTTCTGTCTTTTTCTTTGAGCGTTTAACACATAATATCCAAATCCACTTCATTCCAAAACCAAACTTTCACCAAGAAAAAAGAATTATAAAAACTGCCGATGAAATCGCACTTTTAGAACATTCACAACAGCTAAATTTCAAAGCATTTAAAAAATTTGCAAAGTTTCTTAACAAAAAGGGCAAAAACTGCACAGAATCTTTTTTGCATTATAAAGCACAGGGCTTTTTAAGCCATAAGGGAATGTATGATTTAAGCTTTAATCCTATTGTTGGAATCAATGCAAATGCGGCAAAACCGCACGCGCTCCCAAATTTAGATAAACTGCAAAAAAAAGATGTCTTGCTTTTTGATGCAGGACTTAAATTTAAGCGTTATTGCTCTGACATGACACGCACAGGGTATTTTGGAAAAGATGGAATCTCTTTTTGCAAGGAGCAACGCTTTTTGGATTCCACATTACAAAAGATTTATGATATTGTTCTAAAAGCGCAAGAAACAGCAATTAAAGGCGCAAAGCCCGGAATGTTAGCTAGTGAAGTTGATGCACTAGCACGCAATGTGATTGAAAAGGCAGGTTTTGGAAAATATTTTATCCACTCCACAGGACACGGAATCGGACTTGACATTCACGAACTCCCAAATATCTCTCCACGCTCTAAAACACTTTTACAAGAAGGAATGGTGTTCTCTATTGAACCGGGCATTTATATCCCAAAACACTATGGTGTGCGCATTGAAGACTTAGTTGTGTTAGAATCTAAAGGCGCACGCATTATTGGAAAGACTTCTTAATGCTAACAAGATTAAAGCCCACCAAAACCTATGCAGCAAGAAAGCATTACTATGGCACAAAAACCTATACACAAACGCCATTGGGGAAAGATTTGATAGAATTTACTCCAACAACACAGAAAAAAAGTTGGAATCCAAAATTTAAAACCACACAAATTCCACGCTTCACACAAGTTCGCAAGCCGAATCCTTATCGGCTCTTTACAGCCTATCATCAACTCAAAAATTCTGTGATTTTGGGCGTTGGTGGGAATTGTGGAGAATCTTTGGTGCGTTTTTGGAAACTTTTAAAAAGACTTTCTTGCAAAAATGTTATAATTACTACTTCACCAATTCTAAAAAATCCTGCCTTTGGCTACACGCAACAACCAGATTTTTATAACATGGTTATTTGGCTAAAAACAAGGCTAGGGATTGCGGATTTTTGGAGTTTTTGCGCGTATTTGGAACGCAATTTTGGGAGAGAGCGCAAACGCCCTTTTAAAAATGCACCACGCACTTTAGATTTGGATATTATCGCTTTTAAGAATCAGAGCATTTTATTTGGGGATTTAGAGATTCCACACAAAGCGTGGAGCGAGCGTCAAAGCGTTTGTATCCCGCTAAAACATTGCAATTAAAGCTTGGAGAATATTATGAAGTTATTTACCTTTACTGCAGAAACAGGAGCGCAAGCTCTAGCAGAAGCCAAAAAAGAGCTTGGTGATGAATTTTCAATCATCGCACAAAAAAAGCTAAATGATGGCACTTATGAAGTTTCTGTGGCAATTAGCGAAAAAGATTTAAAACAAGCTAAAGCAAAGCAGCAAGATGAACCAAAACCTAAGACAAATAATATTGCTGAACGCTTAGAGTTAATTGCACAAAAAGAAATTGAAAGAAAACGCATCGCACAAAGTATGCCGCCACTCCCAGAAGATGTTTCTTTACAACTCTCTGATGCCGTGCGTCAAATCTCACAAATTGCAGGAGTAGAATCAAAGCTTCCAGCAAAATCTCCTTATGTAGAACAAAAGAAAACCCCACAAACAATCCAAACACAAACTCCACCCACTAAACAAATAGAATCCAAAAAAGAAGAAAAAAAGGATTCCAACTCTCAAAATAAAAAAGAATCTCAATCCGATGATTTGCGTGTTATTAAAGGTGAGATTGATCGCTTAAATGACAAATTAAAACTCATTCAAAATATGTTTTGGGAAGAACGCGGACCAAAACGCGATGGATTAATTATCCCACACGAATTTGCAGAGATTTATAGAATCACAAAAGCAAGCGGAATGGCAAAAGAACATTTAGAAAAAATTATGCAACTAACTTTAGAGCTAATGCCTATTAAAATGCGCGAAAACTCTGTGCTAATTAAACGCTATTTTAGGGAAGTTTTACGCAAAATGGTTGTTGCAAGATCAGAAAATCTAAGCAGCAACGCAAAAAACATTATGATGCTTGTTGGTCCAACAGGTGTCGGCAAAACAACTACTCTAGCAAAACTTGCAGCACGCTATTCAAGATTGCTTAATAAAAACTATAAAGTCGGCATCATCACGCTTGATACTTACAGAATTGGCGCGGTAGATCAACTGATGTTTTATGCAAAAAAGATGAAATTAAGCATTGATACAGTGGTGGATACAGAAGAATTTGTAAATGCGCTAGATTCTTTGAAATATTGTGATTATATTTTAATTGATACAGTAGGAAGTTCTCAACACGATAGGGCAAAGCTAGAATCACTAAAAAGCTTCATAAACGCAGATCCAAACACAAAAATTGATGTAAGCTTGGTGATGAGTGCCACAACAAAATATGAAGATTTAAAAGATATTTATCATACATTTTCAACGCTTGGGATTGATACGCTAGTTTTTACCAAGCTTGATGAAACACATAGTTATGGCAATGTGTTTTCACTAATTTATGAAACAAAAAAGCCTGTAAGTTACTTCTCTATAGGACAAGAAGTGCCAAATGATTTAAGTGTTGCAACAAGCGATTTTTTAATTGATTGTTTATTAGATGGATTAACTAAATGAAAAATCAAGCTGCAGAATTAGAGCTTCTTATTGATTCTAAAAAAGCAACTAGCACAAAATTTATCACAATCACAAGCGGAAAAGGAGGCGTTGGTAAATCTACCTTTAGCGCAAATCTTGCTTATAAACTTTGGCAACTTGGCTTTAAAGTTGGAATCTTTGATGCGGATATTGGTCTTGCAAACTTGGATATTATGTTTGGAGTGCGTTGTGAAAAGAATCTTTTACATGTGCTAAAAAATCAAGCAAGTTTAAGAGATATTATTCTTCCCATTGAACACGGATTATATCTAATCCCCGGAGATTCTGGGACAGATATTTTTCGTTATAAAAGTGAGTTTATGTTTGAAACCCTTATTGAAGATTCCGCACTTTTAGATAGTCTTGATTTTGTGATTATTGATACAGGGGCTGGGATTGGTGAATACACGCAAACATTTTTAAAAAATAGCGATGAAGCCATTGTCATTACAATCCCAGATCCTGCGGCAATTACTGACGCTTATGCTACAATTAAGCTTGCGGCAAATTTTAAAGAGCGTATTTTTATGCTAATAAATATGGCAAAAAATAATGACGAAGCGCAAATGATTTTTCAAAAAGTGCAGAAAATCGCTCAAAGCAATATCCATAATATCAAATTAGAATACATCGGCAAACTCACAAAAGCAACACTTATTAACCATTACAGCAAAAATCGTGGAATCTTTGTTAAAGAAGAACCGAACGCAACGCCCTCAATGGAGATAGAAGAAATCGCAAGAATTTTAGCAAAAAAAATGGAACGAAATGTGCTAGTGCAAGAAGATAAAAGATTTGGAAAATTCCTAAAAAAAATTTTGGGACATTTTTAGGAAGTGTAAGGAAGCAAAATGCCTTTAAAAATGGATAATTTCTTAAGTTTTGCAATTGTAAATGGATTTTTTATTGGACTTTTATTATCCTTTTTAAAATTTGATGATCCTGCAATGATTGTAGCTGGAACACTTATCTCTACAATGGGTTTTTATCTTATTACTCTAATTAGTGTTTCGCTTTTTGTGCGTTTTTTAAATACAAATGAAAATACGGACAAGAAAAACTCTTATAATGCGCTATTAGAAGAATACATCAGTGAGTTTGACAAGCGTGAAAAAGCAACAAATAAAATCCGTGGATTCCTAAGAACAATGGAAAAAACAATGCGTGAAGAAGAGCAAGAAGACTTACGCAACAAGCCTAATAAATCGGAGAAAATTGATTATGCCGATGACTTCTAATGGTTACCAAAGTGCACTAAAGCGCAATCAAGACTCTCTAGCTTTAGATTATCTCCCAGCAATTAAAGCAATGGCATTTCGCCTAAAAGAAAGATTGCCTGCAAGTGTGGATTTTTCTGATTTAATCTCTATTGGCACAGAAGAACTTATTAAGCTTGCACGCAAATATGATAGCAGCCTAAATGATTCCTTTTGGGGTTATGCAAGACCGCGTGTGCAAGGGGCAATGCTAGATTATCTCCGCTCCCTTGATCCACTCTCACGCAATATGCGCACTTTAATTAAACGCATTGACAAAGCCATTGCTATTTATTACAATGAGCACCAAGAAGAGCCTGATAATGCGTATTTAAGCGAACTCTTAAAAGAAAGCGAAGAGAAGATCAAAGAAGCAAGAGTTGCAGGTGAAATTTACAGCGTAATGCCTATTGATGATCAGTTAGGACAGCAAGAAGAAGGCACGCTAGAAAGCATTGAAAAAGAAGAATTAATTGCAGTAATTTTACAAATCTTAGAACACGCAACACCAAATGAACAGCTTGTTATACAGCTCTATTATTATGAAGAACTTAGTTTTAAAGAAATTAGTCAAGTGTTAGAAGTTAGCGAAACTAGAATTTCTCAACTTCATAGAGCGGTGATTAGAAAGGTGCGGCAACACCTTGAAGAAGGGGGATTAAATGGCTGATATTTTAAGTCAAGAAGAAATTGATGCGCTGTTAGAAGTCGTTGATGATGAGGGTGGAGAGCCAGAAACATTAGAAAAACCCGCTGTTGTCCAACAACGCCAAATCACGCTTTATGACTTCAAGCGTCCAAATCGTGTCAGCAAAGAACAGCTTCGTGCATTTCGTGGAATCCACGATAAAATGGCAAGAAGCCTATCTAGTCAGATTTCTGCGATTATGCGCTCCATTGTTGAAATCCAACTTCACAGCGTGGATCAAATGACTTATGGAGAGTTTTTGATGAGCTTGCCAAGTCCTACAAGCTTCAATGTTTTTTCTATGAAACCTCTTGATGGCACAGGTGTTTTAGAAATTAATCCTAGCATTGCTTTTCCAATGATTGACAGACTTTTAGGTGGTAAAGGCGACCCTTATGAATCCACAAGAGAATTTAGTGATATTGAGCTAAACTTATTAGATACAATTTTGCGTCAAATGATGCAAAACCTAAAAGAAGCTTGGGCTCCAATTACAGAGATTTTTCCAACCGTTGATGTTAAAGAATCTAGTCCAAATGTCGTGCAAATCGTTGCACAAAATGAAATCGTTATTATGGTTGTTATGGAGATTATTATTGGACATAGCAGCGGAATGATGAACTTATGCTATCCTGTTATCTCCCTAGAATCCGTTCTATCTCGTCTTGCAAGCAGAGATATAATGCTAAGTGAAACTAGTGCAAAAAAATCAAGAAACAAAGAACTTCAAGCTCTTTTAGGGGGAGCAAAAGTTAATGTTGCCGCTGTGCTTGGAGAAACAAGGCTCTCAATGCACGAAATTCTTGATTTAGAAGTCGGCGATATTGTGCGCTTAGATCGTCCTGCTGATGACACAGTAATTATTAATGTAGATGGTAGAGAGAAATTTTTAGCAAGTATTGGATTACACCGCTATCGCAAAACTATTGAAGTTAAAGAAATGATAAAAACAGAAAAAGACCAAGTTAAAGAAATTTTAGAAATGCTTGAAGTGCAACGAAAATCCCGTGCTAATGAATTAGAAGAGGAGTAAAAATGCTAAATGATTTTTTAAAGCTTATTATCCAAGAAACAACCGCTACTATTGAAGGCTTGCTAGGACAAGCACCAGAAGTTAGTCACATAGAAGCACAAAATGGTAAAAGCGATTCTATAAAACCACCTATGGCTAAAATTGAAATCAACACTGATGATGGCGCAGCTTTAGCATTTTTTATCTCTCCAAAGGTTGCCACTGCCTTAGCAGATATGATGCTAGGAGGAGAGGGAGAGAGCAAAGACGCAATGGAAGCAGATGATTTAGATGCTACAAAAGAGATTGCTTCTAATATTTTTGGTGCGATTTCTACTTCTCTTGGAGGACAGAAAGAATTGCCCAAGCTAAGTTTTAGCATTAGCAATATTAACTTTATCCCAGATGGCGACTTAGGACTTGCAAATTATAGTGGATTTTACACCTTTGCTTTTAATATAGGATCTGTGCAGGATTTTTTATATTTTGGATTCTCTAGCGCATTTGAAAACCACTTTAACCCAAATGCGAGCCAAGCTCCAACAGAAAGTAGCACAGGTAGCAGTGAAGCGCAGACAAAAGTGGAGCTAAATAATGCCGAAATGAAAAATATGGCAATGCTTTTAGACGTGCGTTTGCAAGTTAAAGTTAGAATCGGACAGAAAAAAATGCTTCTTAAAGATGTGATCGCAATGGATATTGGAAGTGTTGTAGAACTTAATCAGCTCGCAAATGACCCTTTAGAAGTGCTTGTAGATGACAAAGTGATTGCTAAAGGAGAAGTTGTGATTGTTGATGGAAACTTTGGAATCCAAATTACAGAAATTGCACCCAAAAAAGATAGACTTGACCAATTAATGTAGTTTTATTATAATGTAGTTTTATTATAAAGGACCACTCAATGCTCTTTAGCTCTTATCTCTTTATTTTTGCTTTCTTACCCATAATGCTGCTTGGCTTTTATGGGTTAAGATTTTTGCATAAAGACTTTTTAGCCAAGCTTTTCTTGGTTCTTGGCAGTTTATTTTTCTATGCCTTTTGGGAAGTTAAATATCTTGCATTACTTTTACTTTCTATTTTGATAAATTATGGGATTGCAACACTAATTTTAAAGAGTTTTGCTAAAAATAATATGGGGGGGGGGCATAATAAACTTTATCTGTGCATTGGAGTCTTTTTTAATCTTGCCTTACTTGGATTTTTTAAATACACAGACTTCTTTTTAGAGAATTTTAATTTACTCTCTAAGCTTCTACATTTAGATTTTAATATCCCTTTACCTCATATTCTTTTACCTCTTGCAATTTCGTTTTTTACCTTTCAACAAATCGCTTTTTTGGTGGATTGCTATAAGAGAATTGATGTAAAAGATTTAGAAGAAAATTACGATTCCATCTTTTCTAGCCCATTTAAAATTGATTTTTTAGATTATTGTTTATTTGTGAGTTTTTTCCCACAACTAATTGCAGGACCTATTGTGCATCATAAAGAAATGATGCCACAATTTAAATCCTTATCTAATAGTGTGCAATGGGATAAGATTGCTAAGGGTTTGTTTATTTTCTCCATAGGTTTATTTAAAAAGGTTTTTATTGCAGATAGTTTTGCAAAATGGGCTAATAATGGATTTAGCATTGTAGAAAAGGGTGAGTTTTTAAACCTTGCAGAATCTTGGGCAACTTCTTTATCTTATACCTTTCAGCTTTATTTTGATTTTAGTGGATATTGTGATATGGCAATAGGGTTAGGATTGTTTTTTGGGATTGTTTTACCAATTAATTTTAACTCTCCTTATAAAGCATTAAACATCACAGAGTTTTGGAGAAAATGGCATATAACTTTGGGGAGATTTTTAAAAGATTATCTTTATATCCCACTAGGTGGCAATAGAGGTTCTAAGCTTCTTACGCTTAGAAATCTTTTTCTTGTTGCCTTTTTAAGTGGGGTGTGGCACGGAGCTGGATTTGGGTTTATAATCTGGGGAGTATTGCACGGACTTGCAATGTGTTTACATAGGACTTATGGATATGTTTTAGAGATTTTAAATTTACAAAAGGCTGTGTTTTTACAAAGTCGTTTGTATAAGATTTTATGTTGGATTCTTACCTTTAATTTTTTAAATCTTACTTGGGTGTTTTTTAGAGCAGAGAATCTTCAAGGGGCTTTAAATCTCTTAGCAGGTATGTTTGGGGTTGTATGGGTGGAGTTACCAGAGAAAGCAAGACATCTCCCAAAGTTATTAGCAAAAATTGATGGGAGAAATGAGACACTTTTCTTCTTAATTATAGCTTTTATCATTATCTTAAGCGCAAAAAATAGCATTGAATTATTGCAAAACTTTAAACCTTGTTGGAAAAATGTCGTATTTGCTGGGATATTGTTTTATATTTCTATTGCAACCCTTAGTGTAACTCCTTATGTAGAGTTTATCTACTTTAATTTTTAAGGAATTTTATGAGTAATATTAAATTTATTCTTTATACCTTGATATTTTTTCTTTCAATAACTTGCTTATCCTTAAGCGTTATTTACATTTATGATCCTTTACAAATCTTTCATAAAAGCTATTTTAAAGAAAGATTCTTTAGCGAAATGCGTTTAGGAGCTAGAGGGATTATTAAGCATTATGATTTTGATTCCTATATCCTAGGCACTTCTATGCTCCAAAATACTTCAGCACAAGAAGCAAATGAAAAACTAGGTGGCAAGTGGGTGAATATTTCACCAGCAGGTAGTAGCATTAAAGAAAGATCTATTCTCTTAAATTATCTTTTTTCACATAAAGAGCCAAAAGCTATTATCTATTCTTTGGATGCTTTTAGCGATGAACTAACCACCAAGCCAAACTTTCAACTCCTTTATGACAACTCTTTTTTAAATGATTTTGAGGCATATTTCAACGATAGATTTATCATTTGCACTCTAACTTTTAGCCAAAAAGAAAGCTGTATTGGCGAAAAGAACCTAGAAACACTTTTACAATGGATCAAAGAAGAGAAACATATCCAAAGACTAGGCGGATTTGAAAATTGGATAAAGTTTAATTCTGATATTTTCAAAAGCGAATTTAAAGACTTCGCACAAGCAAAACCTGTAGAATTTAATGAAGATAAAATAGATATAAGCAAACAACAAGAATTTTTAAATACTTTTACTCTATCCTTTATAAAAGAACATCCAAATACAAAATTTCACTTAGTAATCCCCCCTTATTCAAGACTTCACTTTAAAATGCATGCTAAAGCCTTTATAGAACGCAAAAGAATTATTTCTTGGCTACTCCACCAAACAAAAAACCTAAACAATGTTACCATCTATGGTTTTGATACTTTAGATTATGCGGACAATATCGCAAATTACGCTGGTGATGCTATCCATTATGCTAGCGATATGAACTCTTTACAGCTTAGTGCAATGCGTGATAAACAATATGTTTTAACCTTGGACAATGTGGAATCTTATTTCAATACTCTAGAGAAAAACATCAAAAATTATGATATAACCCCACTTGTTAATATTGCTAAAAATATGGGCGTTATTAATGAGTGAAAGGCTCTGCCTTAAGCCTTTTTAGTTACAATTGCGTTTATGAATGACAAAATCAAAGCGTTTATTGCAAAGCAACATTTACTTGCTCTTAGCGTGATTGATAATACGGAAGATACACATTTAAGTGTTTATAGTGCAAGCTGTTATTATGCGTTTTTCACTCAGAATTTAAGCCTTTGCTTCAAAAGCGATTCTAATTCTAAACATATAAAATTAGCCTCTGTTAATCCAAATGTTGCAGTCATAATTGCGCAAGATTCTAGCATTCTAACAAATCTAAAAGGTGTGCAAATCAAAGCGTATTTTCGCAATGCCACACAAGAGGAACAGAGATTTTACTATCAAAAATTTCCTTTTGCCACTCTTGGAAATGGAGAGATTTTTGCACTTGATATTTACTTTGCAAAATACACAGACAATCAACTTTTATTACAAAAAAAATTGATATATAAAGGAATAAAATGAAAAAGGTGCTATTATTAATGAGTGGCGGTGTAGATTCTAGCTATTGTGCTTATCTTCTACAAAAACAGGGATATTTAGTCTATGGAGTGTATTTAAAGCTCCACAACAAAGAAGAGAAGCACGCTTATTTTGTGCGCAATATTGAAAAATGCGCGAAACATTTAAATATAGAATATTCTATCATTGATGAAAAAGAACTTTTTAAAGAAAAGGTTTATAACTATTTTGTAGAATCATACAAAAAAGGATTAACTCCAAATCCTTGTGCTATGTGCAACCCCTTTGTAAAATTTGGAATTGCATTTGAATTGGCTGATAAAATGGGATTTGATTATGTTGCAACCGGACATTATGCACAAATTAAAGATGGAAAAATCTCACAAGGTGCGGATATACACAAAGATCAAAGTTATTTTCTTTTTGGATTGAAACCTGAATGGATTTCACGCATTATTTTTCCACTTGGAGATAAAATCAAAGAAGAAATTAAACCCATTGCCCTAAAAGAGCTTTCTTGGCTTGGAACACTAGAAACTTATAAAGATTCTCAAGAGATTTGTTTTGTGGAAAATTCTTATATTGATGTTTTAAACAAACACTACAAAACAGATTCCATAGGCGATGTGCTAGATACACAAGGAAATGTGATTGGCACGCATAAGGGCTATATGCAATACACCATTGGCAAGCGCAAGGGTTTTGAGATTAAAGGCGCGCTAACTCCACATTATGTGTTAAAAATTAATCCACAAAATAACACAATTGTTGTAGGAGATAAGGAATCTCTAGCCACAAAAGAAGTTCGTGCGACAAATTTTTCTCTGCCTAAAGAATATTTTAAAACAGGCAATCTCTTAGAGTGTGAAATAAAAATCCGCTACAAAAGCCACAAGACAAAAGCGAAAATTGAACTCTTAGAAGATGGTAAAAAGGAAGTGATTGTGGCGCATTTGCAAGAACCTGTTTATGGAGCAGCAAGCGGACAGGCTCTTGTGCTTTATGATGGTTCTAAAGTGCTTGGTGGTGGTTTTATTCTTTAAAGGCTTATTAAATTATGCTGGAATCCACTTTTTATATTTAAGGACCACTTATTTCTTACCCATAATGCTGCTTGGCTTTTATGGGTTAAGATTTTTGCATAAAGACTTTTTAGCCAAGCTTTTCTTGGTTCTTGGCAGTTTATTTTTCTATGCCTTTTGGGAAGTTAAATATCTTGCATTACTTTTACTTTCTATTTTGATAAATTATGGGATTGCAACACTAATTTTAAAGAGTTTTGCTAAAAATAATATGGGGGGGGGGCATAATAAACTTTATCTGTGCATTGGAGTCTTTTTTAATCTTGCCTTACTTGGATTTTTTAAATACACAGACTTCTTTTTAGAGAATTTTAATTTACTCTCTAAGCTTCTACATTTAGATTTTAATATCCCTTTACCTCATATTCTTTTACCTCTTGCAATTTCGTTTTTTACCTTTCAACAAATCGCTTTTTTGGTGGATTGCTATAAGAGAATTGATGTAAAAGATTTAGAAGAAAATTACGATTCCATCTTTTCTAGCCCATTTAAAATTGATTTTTTAGATTATTGTTTATTTGTGAGTTTTTTCCCACAACTAATTGCAGGACCTATTGTGCATCATAAAGAAATGATGCCACAATTTAAATCCTTATCTAATAGTGTGCAATGGGATAAGATTGCTAAGGGTTTGTTTATTTTCTCCATAGGTTTATTTAAAAAGGTTTTTATTGCAGATAGTTTTGCAAAATGGGCTAATAATGGATTTAGCATTGTAGAAAAGGGTGAGTTTTTAAACCTTGCAGAATCTTGGGCAACTTCTTTATCTTATACCTTTCAGCTTTATTTTGAATACACAAAATATTGTTCCTTATTTGCGCTTTATGAAACAAAAAATTATGCAATATGATGCTACTCCACTTTTAAATATGATAAAATCCTACAAAAAGCAGTAAGATATTCCAGCTTATAAAACTATAATCTTAAATGAAATTTAGGAAAACTTATGCAACAAACAATTTATTTAGCAGGTGGATGTTTTTGGGGAGTGCAAGGCTATTTTGACTTGCTTAAAGGAGTTATTAACTCACAAGTTGGCTATGCAAACTCTAAGGTGGAATCGCCCAGTTATCAGCAAGTTTGCAACGGGGAAACACAGGCAGTAGAAGCTGTGGAAATCACTTTTGATTCTACACTTTTAAGCCTTGAAACGCTTTTAAAACGCTTTTTTAGCATTATTGATCCCTTTGCACTAAACTATCAAGGCAATGATATTGGCACACAATATAGAAGTGGAATCTACACAAAAGACATCAAAACATTAAATGCAGTGCAAAACTTCATCAAAGTCTTACAAAAACAATTTTCTAAAGAAATTGTTACAGAAGTAAGCCTACTAGAAAACTTTTACCCTGCTGAAGATTATCACCAAAAATACTTACAAAAAAACCCTACTGGATATTGCCACATTGACTTAAGTGCTGCTTTGAAAGAATTAGACTAAAATTTATGCTTTTGTTTCAAGCCTTTTTCAAATTTTTTACGCTTTAGAATAGGGAGTTTATCAATAAACAAAATTCCATTTAAGTGGTCAATTTCGTGCTGAAAAGCAACAGCTAAATAATCTTCTGCCACAATCTCTTTTGACTCTCCATAGCGATCTTTATAGGCAATTTTTATGCTTGAAGCGCGTTTAACATCTTCATAAAACTCTGGAACACTTAAACAACCCTCATTAAAAAGGATTTCTCCATCTTTTTCTATAATCTCTGGATTAATAACTTCTAGCAAATCTTCTTTATGCTGATTACCTTCTTCATCTGGGATACAAATCAAAAGTGCGCGGATTGGCTTTGCTACTTGGATTGCAGAGATTCCAACACCATTTTTTGCTAACATTACTTCATACATTTCATCTAAAAGCGTGTGCAATTCTTCATCAAAAACTTCCACTGGTTTAGAGATTTGACGCAACAAAGGATTAGGATAAGTAATCACTTCTAACATCACTAATCTCCAAAAACAACAAAGGAAATATTACCACTAGAAGCTTTCTTGAGAGCATCAAGTCCATTTTTTATAATCTCTCTTTGCTTAGAGAGTTCATTAATCTCAACGATACCCGTGCAAACACTTAAAGGAATCTCTTCATCTCCAACAATAATGTTAATCCCAACAACCTTTTCAATTAAACGATTTGCAAAGCGTTTTGCGGAATCCTTATCACTATGACTTAGCAAAATTCCAAAAATTCCCGCTTCATAATACGCCACAATATCACTACGATTTGCCACTTTTTGCAAAATTTTTGAAAGTGAGCGATTAATAACAAGTGCTGTCTTATCTGAAGTAATGCGATTTTGTAAGCTTTTTGAAACACGCACAAACAAAAGTGTTGATTTATATCCGCCTGCATTTACAGAGTTTGCTTCAGCAATCACACGCTTTTCTAAAAAGCGTTTATTATAAATTCCATACACACTATTACAAATCACTTCATCACTAATCCCATCAATAGAAGCAAGAGTCTTTTTGTGCATTGTTTTAATATCTTGTAACTGATGTGTAGTAACTTCACTAAGCTTATCTAGCTCCTTTTGAAAAACCATAATAATGTTCTGAAGCGCAATAGCATTAGTTGTTGTTTCAACTTCTTTTTCATGCTTTTTTAAAATATTTTGGAGTAATTTTAAATTTTTTAACAAAGCATCAATTTGATTTAAAGTGCCTGCCATATAATTTTGTGTTTTTAACACTTTAGATTCCAATGCGGCTTGCTTTTCTTCTGGACGCTGATCAACTTCTACATATTGAAAAGCATTATCTTTAAAATCCTGCGATTTGTCTTCTAAGAGCTTTTCAAAATAGATTCTATAATTATAAGGTGTAGGTAAGATTCCATTCGCATTTAATTCTTTAATAACTTGCAAGCCATATTCTTCGAGCGTTTTTGCATCACCACTTACTTCTGTGCCAGATACAGAAGGTTGCGATGGCTCTGCTTCCATTCCAAAAGATGAAAAGGAGTTAGCACTCCCTAAACTAGATTCCTCAATGCCACCGGCTTCAAAACTCTGTAACCCATCAAAGGAACCAAAATCATCTTTCATGACATACCCCTTACTTCAAACTTTTTTCCAAAACGCTATCAATTAGCCCATATTCTTGTGCTTCTTTTGCACTTAAATAAAAATCTCTATCTGTATCTTTTGCAATCTTCTCCAAAGGTTGGTTTGTATTATTAGCTAAAATCTCATTTAAGCTTGCTTTTAAACGCAAAATTTCTTTTGCTTGAATTTCAATCTCTGTTGCCTGTCCTTGCGCTCCACCTAATGGTTGATGAATCATAATACGTGAATTTGGCAAAGAATATCGCTTGCCCTTTGCGCCACAGCTCAACAAAAACGCTCCCATACTTGCTGCTTGTCCAATACAAATTGTGCTAATATCTGGCTTAACATAATTCATTGTATCATAAATGCTCAATCCGCTTGTTACCACGCCTCCGGGAGAGTTGATATACAAATAAATATCTTTCTCTGGATCTTCAGCTTCCAAAAAAAGCAATTGCGCAACAATAGATGATGCCAATCCATCATCAATTTGTCCGCTTAAAAGAATGATTCTATCTTTTAAGAGCCTAGAATAAATATCATAAGCACGCTCACCGCGCCCAGTCTTTTCAATAACCGTTGGCACATAATAGCCCATATTATGCCTTTTTATCTAGCAGTGCTGTAAGCACCTTATCTTCAAGCATCGCCATTTTAACTGCTGGGATTAAGTTGTTGTTTTTGTAATACTCAAACATTGCTTTAGGATCTTGACGCATTGCCATTGCCTCATAATAAATTGTATTAATCACTTCATTATCAGGGATTTGTAGATTATCACGCTTTGCAATTGCATCAATTAGAAGTGTTACACGCACACTTTTTTGTGCATTTTCTCTTTGTTCTTCACGCTTTGCCTGCATTGCGTCTTTATCTTTAGCAAGCTTTTCTTGCTCTTCTTTTGGCAGTGCCATAAACGCATTTCTAAGCAATAAATCCATCTCTTGTTCTACAATAGATTTTGGCAAATCAAATGCAATCTTAGCATTTAAGTTTTCTACAAGTTTTTCTTTTAGTTCATTGTTATAAACTTTTTGTTTTTTCTCATCTTGCAGCTGTTCTTTCACCTTTGCTTTTAGGCTTTCAACACTTGCTTCTTTATCATCCGGAAAGAGAGTTTTTGCAAAATTATCATCAATTTCAATTTTACCTTTTGTTTGGATTTCAAGCAACTTAACTTTAAACATAGCTGGCTTTCCGGCTAAATCTTTAGATTGATAATTTTCTGGAAAAGTTACATTGATTTCTTTTTCCTCTCCTCTTTTCATTCCAATTAATTGCTCTTCAAAACCTTCAATAAAAGACTTACTTCCAATTTTTAGCAAATATCCTTCTGCCTTTCCACCCTCAAATGGCTTCCCATCAATAAAGCCCTCAAAGTCAATTTTAGCAAATTCTCCATCTTTTAATTTTCGTCTGCCATCTTCAATTTTAACTAAAGGTGCTCTAGCACTTGCAATCTCTTCTAAACGCGCCTCAATATCAGCATCTTTAACTTCTGGAATCTTAACTTCTGGGATACAAGAATCCACATCATCAAGTTTAATTGTTGGAGCTAAACTAATTTCTACTTCAAGCTCGATTCCACTGTCTTTTTTCTCAAACTTTGTAATGCGTGGATCACCAAGAAGCATAAAAGCTTCTACATTTAATTCTTTTAAAATCTCTTGCAATAAGTCTTGCACACACTCTCTTTGCGCGTCTTCTTCAAGTTGCTTTCCATAGCGTTGCTTAATTGCCGCAGCAGGCACTTTACCCTTACGAAATCCATCTAATTTTAGATTCTTACTTGCCGCTTTTGTTACTTTATCTAACTTTTTGCTGAGTGCGTTTGCTGGGATTGTAGCTTGTGCTACTGCATTTGCACTATCTACTCTATTAACCTTCATTCTCTCTATGCTCCAAATTTTAAATTTAAGTAATTTTTGATTTTAACAAAACTTTTCTTAAAAACAACAACTTCTTTATTTTACTCTCCAATAATTTCACGCAATCCTCTGCTATTTTCCTTACTTAAAAATCCCCTTTGTTGCATCTGCTCTACAATATTTGCCGCCTTATTAAAACCAATTCCTAAGCGGCGTTGAATATGACTAATAGAAGTTTTGCCTTCTGTTAGCATAATGCGTTTTGCCTCTTCATAAAGATCATCGGCTTCTCCATTAGATTGCACTTGTGAGCGTTCTTCTTTTTGCAAAAAGCGTTCATCATATTGTGGCGGGCATTGTGCTTTGATAAATTCTACAATGCGTTCAATCTCTTCTTCTGTGCTAAATGGTGCGTGCAAACGCATTACATTTCCACCACCCATTGCAAAAAGCATATCTCCATTTCCTAGCAAAGATTCCGCTCCGTGGCAATCTAAAATCACTTTGGAATCTATTTTTTGCCCCACTTTATAACTAATGCGTGATGGAAGATTTGCTTTGATTAATCCTGTTACAACATCGACACTTGGACGCTGTGTGGCAACAATCAAATGGATTCCACTTGAACGCGCCATTTGCGTTAAACGAGAAATCGAAGCTTCTGCTTCCTTGCCACCTGTCATCATTAAATCTGCTAATTCATCAATGATAATTACAATGTAAGGGAAAGGATCAAAGCCTTCTATTTCTGCTTTTTGATTATAGCTTTCAATATTTTTCACTCTTGCTTCACTAATCAGTGCGTTGCGTTGTTCCATTTCTTTAACTGCTACATCAAGTGCGAAAATCGCATTCCTAGGATTTGTAATAACCGGTGTTAAAAGATGTGGAATATCGTTATAAATACTAAATTCCACCATTTTTGGATCAACCATTATAAGTTTAAGTTTATCTGGAGGATTTTTATAAAGCAAGGATAAAATCATCGCATTAATCCCTACGCTTTTCCCGCTACCTGTTGTTCCGGCAATCAGCAAATGAGGGAGCTTTTTGAGATCTGTTACAAAAGGATTGCCTACAATATCTTTTCCTAAAGCTAAAGTTAGCGGAGAGGCGGAATTTTTAAACAAATCGTTTTCTAAAATTTCACGCAAATAAATCGTCTCTACCTGTGCGTTTGGGATCTCAATACCTACGACATCTTTGCCTGGGATTGGTGCTTGAATACGGATTGTTTTAGCGCGCAGAGCCATCGCTAAATCATCTTGCAAAGTCAAAATGCGTGAAACTTTAACATTTGGATTTGGACGAAACTCAAAGGTTGTTACAATAGGACCAGAATAAGTGCGCGCAATATCACCTTCAATCTTAAAGACGCGCATTTTATTTAATAAATCATTAATTTTTCTATCAATTTCAGCTTCATCAACTTCAATATGCGCACTCTTTGGCTCTTGCAAAAACTCTACTTTAGGCAATTGATAATCTTTAGATTCCAATACTTGAGGTGTTTGCGTCATCTCTAAATCTTTTAAAAGCGCGACATTTTCTTCTAGAGTTTTTACGATTTCTACACTCCTTGATGTTTCTCTACTCTCTTGTGGGATTTGCACGCTTGGTGGTGGGGCTTGCTGTGGCAGTGGCTCTGGAGTAGATTTTGTTTGTGATGACAGCAATATTTGTGGTGGCGTTGGCTCTTGTGTGCTTAATGCTTGTGGATGATTTTGGGTTTTGGGAACAGTTTGATCTTGTTGTTTGTTGGGTTGCTGTGGCAAAATTTGCTGTTGGGAGATTTTAGATTCCATATTTAGCTTAGATTCTGTGTGTATTGCTAACTGATTTTGTATAGGCTGTGCTGGCTCTTTATAATGTGTATAGCCATAATCAAAAGTTGGAATCGCATTTGGGATTGTGGTATATTTTAGCTGCGGCATTGGCTCTGGTATTTGATTTTGCTCTTGATTTAGCGTTTGATCTTGTGTTTGTGGTGCAACTATGGAGTCTTGTAGGATGTTGGATTCTACACTAATCTCAATGTTTTCTTCCACGCTTGCCTGATCTTGTGAAAGGACAACCTTAGGCTCTATATTTTCTGCAACTTCAATATTTTCTTGTGAAAGGGTAATTTTGGATTCCATATTTTTTGGCGGATGCACACTTGCTGTATTGCCATAATAAAAAATCGTCTTAGGAAGTGTGTTTTTGCTGCTTGGATATTCTTTAGAGAAACTTTCTAAATCCACAAGACGATCGTGCGTGCCAACGGAATCCTTATCATAATATGCGCTAAAAGGTGTAGTGGCATAGAGATTTTTGGGATAGGATTTAATGGCTTTTTTAGAAAATTCTTTTGAGGATTGTTCAATTGGCTCTTCTATAAAAGATTCTGGCTCACCTTGTGCTGTGCTTTCTTTTTTGATAAGTTTTATGGATTCTTCTTTTTGCTCTTCTTCTTTGCTGTAAAGTTCACTTTTTTCAAAACGCTTAAAGTTTTCTAAGCTTGCCATGGATTGCATTTGAAACTGCATAGGATCAAAGCTGTCTTGCTGAATACTTTTTGCACTAATTACACGAATCATTGAATCTTCTTTTGTCTCTTTGGGGGTCTCTTCTAAGGGGTTGTCTTCACGCATTGGAAGTTCAATATCTTGACGCAACACATCAATCCCTTCTTCAAAACTTTTTGATTCCAATGGCTCAACATTCTCTTGTGGTAACTCTTCTTCCTCTTCTTTAAACTGAAAAGATACACGCTCTTTTGGTGGAGGATTATCCTTGCTTTGCTCAATGAGTTCTTCAAGGGTTAAAGGACGCAATTCTTCTTGTTGTTTTGTGCTTTGTGGAATCTCTTGTGAAGATTCTTCTGTTACTTCTAAAGGCTCTTCTTTGACCTCTATTGGATCACTTTTTAATTCCACAATATCAGGCTTTATGGAATCCTTTTTTGCAGGTGGCGTAAAAAACGCTTTTGTCTTCTGCCAAAAAACCTTTAGTTTTTCTGTATTTTTATGTAGAACATCTTTAGAGGCTTTAGCTTGTTTTAGATCTTTTTTAAGATCTTCTTTAAGTGCATTTAAGATGGTTTTATAAAGTTCTTTTGGAGATTTTTCTGTGTATAACATCACGCCAAAACCTAACATTAAAAGTCCTAGAATAAAAACTCCAAGAGAAGTGATAATAGGCTTTAAAACATTGTTAAATGCAACACCTAAAATTCCTGCATTACTAAAAAACAATCCTTGAAGCACAAGAAGCGCAAATACAATAATCACGCCTCCTAATATTTTTTCTAACAAAACATTGTCAAATTTCAGATTCTTTTCATAACAAACAAAGGCTAAACCAAACGCCCAAATATAGCCAAAGTATCCCAAAAACCAAAATTGCACCTTTGGCAAGAAGCTTAAAAAAGAAAACACTTCACCCATAAGCGTTAAGATTCCAAAAAAAACCAACGCTAGAACAGCAAACATTTTTGAAGATTTCATTTGTAATAATATTTCTTTATAGTTTTTTGTTTTTATGATAAAGTCCTTAAATGAAGTGGCGAGAGGGTGAGAGAATCGAACTCCCCAGCAAATAGACACCTATCCGCCCAAATGGGTTTGAAGCCCACGATGCCCACCAGTGACATATACCCTCCGCATTTGTATTGTGGAGATGAGAATTTAGCGCAATTTTACTTAATTTTCAATTTCTTAAATCACGCTTTAAAATTCTACCATTTCCCTGTCTCTTTTACGATACACTGCGCATTTTGTATAACCGATTTCTTTTGCTAAAGCTTCTATTTCTTTGCGCTTAAAATTAATTTGATTTAATGCGTGCGCATCACTTCCAAAAGTAATTGGAATTTCTAAGGTATAGCACATCTCTAAAATCTCTTTGCTTGGATACTGCTCTTCTACTTCCTTGCGAAAGCCTGCCGCATTAATTTCTACACACAAATTTGCTTGTTTGATTACTTTTAGTGTTGTTTCTATTTCTTTTCTTAAATCTTTTGTAGGGAAATATTTAAAGACCTTTAGCAAATCCATATGCGCCACAATATCAAACTTGCCACTCTTTGCTAAAGCCTGTGTTGCCTTAAAATACTCCACCCAACAATCATTAATATCACGCTTTGCATATTCTCTAATAAATTCTGGATTATCAAATCCCCAATCCCCTAGAAAATGCACTGCTCCAATTCTATAATCTAATGGGATCTCAAATAAAAAATCTTCCATAAAAGGTGGCAAAAAATCAATTTCAAGTGCGCTTAAAATTTCAATTTGCCCTGCATATTTTTCTTTTAAAGACAAAATGGATTCCAAATATAAAGGCAACTCTTCAAAACGCATTCTATATTTTGGATCAAATCGCATAGGATTATGACAAGAAAACCCAAAAACATCAATGCCTTCTTCAATGGCTCTTAAAACATATTCTTCCATTGTGCCAGTAGCGTGATTGCACAAACTTGTATGATTATGTAAATCTATGCGCATCTCTCTACCCTATCCCATTTTCTTTTCCATTTCTTTGGTAATATGCAAGCTTAATACATGCTTATCAAACACAGCAACATAAAAAATCGCATCAAAAATCTTAATATCTAACACAAAGCCTTCAACTTTTACTTCACGTTTTTTTGTATCTTCTTGCAAAGTTTCCGCACGAAACAAGACTTCATTGCCAAGCTCAATAGGTGCTAAAAACTTCACTTCTGCACCAATCATAATACCATTTGGCTCATTAACAGCTAAAAGCGCACAATATGCAGCACTTGAAAACAAATAACCAGAATGCGCAAGCCCTTGTTTATCTAGCACCATTTTATTTGTAACTTCCAATAAAACACTCGCCTTACCATATCGCTGCTCTTTAATCACGCCATTTGCAGGATTAATATTCAAGCAAACCTTTTGAATTACTGCGTCATTATCAGACTTGTTTAAAAAATCCTCTTCTTCTTCTATGAGTTCATCTTCCATCACAACTCCTTTAAAAGTGGCGCATTATAGCATAATTGCACGCTTAAAATCTGTTGTCTTTTTAATGTTATAATGCTTGCAAATTTTAAAAGGTGCTGTATGAAAATTGTATTTTTATCCCACACAGATTCTAATCTTTTTAGATTCCGTCTTCCTATAATGCTAGCTTTAAAAGAACAAGGACACGAAGTTATCGCCCTAACTCCAAGGGGAGAAGATTTTGATAAATTTGCCCCCTTAGGCGTTAAAGCCGTAGAATACCACATTAAGCGAAGCAGTTTAAATCCTTTTAGCGCATTAAGCAGTATTCAAGAAATTGCCAAAATTTTAAAAGAATTGCGCCCTGATATTGTGCATACCTTTATGCTAAAACCAAATATTTTTGGTGCATTTGCCGCTAAGATTGCTGGGATTCCTTATGTGATAAACAGCCTTACAGGACTTGGGAGTTTCTATATCCAAAACAACGCAAAGGCAAAAATCTTCCGCTTTATTATAGAGTTCCTAAATCGCATTTCCTTTAAAATTTCTAAAAAAGTGCTGTTTCAAAATCAAGATGACTTAAATTTATTTGTCAAAAAAGGCTTAGTTAGTGCAAATAAAACTGCCCTTATTAAAGGCTCTGGTATTGATACGCAAGCGTTTTTGCCTTATTGCATTGATGAACGCAATGCAATCCGCGCAAAGATTTTGGATTCTATAGATTCTAGCATCCCTAAAGATTGTGTGCTTGTTTTAATGATAGCGCGCGCGATTTTACACAAAGGCGTTAGAGAGTATTATGCAAGTGCAGAGATTTTAAAAAGACGGAATCCAAACTTTGTTTTTTTATATGTTGGCGGAGTGGATTTAGGGAATATTGCTCCTGTTGATGAAGCTTTTTTAAAAAATTCAAATGCTGTGATTTATCTAGGAGAGCGCAAAGACATTAGAGAGTTAATCGGAGCTTGTGATGTGTTTGTTTTGCCAAGTTATAGAGAAGGGATTCCACGCACACTTTTAGAAGCTGGAAGTATGGCAAAGCCGATTGTTACCACAAATGCTGTGGGTTGCCGTGAAGTTGTAAGCGATGGAGAAAATGGATTCTTAGTTGAAGTTGCAAACACACAAGAACTCACAAAAGCTTTAGAAAAACTTTGCAGCAACAAGGATTTACAAACTAAATTTGGGCTTGCAAGTCGTGAAAAAATCTGCAAAGAATTTAGTATAGATTCCATAGTGCAGCAATACTTGTCCCTATATGATGCAGTTTTAAATTCTAAAAATACAGAATCTAAAAAGTTGGAATCCAAAAATCATAAAAGTCTTTATAAGAACATTTTTAAGCCCATTTTTGATCGCTTTTTAGCATTGATTTTATTGCTTCTTTTTTCTCCAATTCTTTGTGTTGTTGCCTTGCTAATCCGCATAAAGCTAGGGGGTCCTGTATTTTTTACACAAGAACGACCGGGCAAAAATGGCGAAATCTTTAAAATCTACAAATTCCGCACAATGAGTAATGCGCGTGATAGCAAAGGTGAACTGCTCCCAGATGATCAACGCCTAAAAGGCTTTGGTAAATTTGTGCGCAAAAGCAGCCTAGATGAACTCCCGCAGCTTTTTAATGTGTTAAAAGGCGAAATGAGTTTCATAGGACCACGCCCTTTGCTTGTGGAGTATTTGCCACTTTATTCTAAAGAGCAAGCGCGTCGCCACGAAGTGAAACCCGGTATTACAGGCTGGGCGCAAGTAAATGGGCGCAATGCGATTTCTTGGGAAGAGAAGTTTCAATTAGATGTTTGGTATGTGGATCATCTTAGTTTTTTGCTGGATTGCAAAATTTTTTATATGACTTTTTACAAGGTAATTAAGCGCAAAGACATTAGCTCAAACACAAGTGTTACAATGGAGAAATTTACAGGAAGCAAAAAATAATGGCGACCCTTGGAAGATTTGAACTTCCGTTTATGCCGTGAAAGAGCATTATCCTTGGCCACTAGATGAAAGGGTCAAAAAGAATCGGTATTCTAGCAAACCTACTGCTATTTTTTGCTTAAAGGACAAATGCTTAAGATTTCACAAAATTCTTCTAAAATTAACACACAAACAATACTTTTAGCTGTATAATCCAAGTAATCCATTAGGATAAATTTTTTATAAAGGAGATCGTATGAAGAAACTTTTGCTTTGTATGATGACTTTTTTGTTTTTAGGAGCAGGTATGGCTTATGCAAAGCCTAAAATCGCAATCCTTGCTACAGGCGGAACAATCGCAGGTTCTATTGATAGCTCTGTTGCTACCACAGGATATACAGCTGGTGTTGTTGGTGTAGATGTATTGATTCAAGCAGTTCCACAAATCAAAGATTTAGCAGAGATTTCTGGACAACAAATCGCAAATATTGATAGCTCAAATATGACAGATGAAATCCAACTCAAACTTGCAAAAGAAATCAACAAACTTTTTGCAAGCGGAATTGATGGCGTTGTAATTACACACGGAACAGACACTATGGAAGAAACTGCATATTTCTTAAATCTAACAATCAAAAGCGATAAACCTGTTGTTTTAGTAGGTGCTATGCGCCCTTCAACTGCAATGAGTGCAGATGGTCCTAAAAACCTTTATAATGCAGTAGCTTTAGCAGCAGATAAACAAAGTAAGGGCAAAGGCGTAATGGTAGCAATGAACGACAAAATTCAAAGTGCTAGAGGTGTTGTAAAGACGCATAGTTTAAATGTTGATGCGTTTTCATCACCAGATTTTGGTGATTTAGGCTACATTGTAGATGGCAAAGTTTTCTTCTATAACAATGTTACAAAAGAACACACAAAAAAATCTCCTTTTGATGTTAGCAAACTTACAGCACTTCCAAAAGTAGATATTCTCTATACTTACTCAAATGACGGAAGTGCAGCTGCTGCAAAAGCTCTTGTCAATGAAGGCGCAAAAGGCTTAGTGATTGCAGGAAGTGGTGCTGGAAGTATTCATCAAAATCAAAAAGAAGTGTTAAAAGAGCTTTTAAAACAAGGTGTAAATATTGCCGTTAGTTCAAGGGTTGTTGCAGGGCGTGTTGCAGTTAGCGATACAGATGCAAAACTAGGATTTATTAGCGCAGAAGATTTAAATCCACAAAAAGCTAGAATCCTTTTAGCCCTTGCGCTTACAAAAACAAATGATCCTAAGAAAATCCAAGAATATTTTCTAAAATATTAATTTTGGATTCCATATAGCACCTTCTTTGGTGCTATATTTCCCTATGTCCTAAATCTGTAATATACTCTGCAAGTTGTTTGATTTCTTCTTTGGT
>NZ_CALBGN010000001.1 GCF_937893305.1 uncultured Helicobacter sp. | reverse complement strand
GCAAAAAAGGAAGTGGAATTATAGCTAGAAAAGCTTAAGGGGAGATTAAATGAAAAAAACAGAATTATCTCCAACGTTTATACTCATAAGAAATTCCCAAACTATCACACCATTTCCCCATCAACAACTCTTCCATTTCTGCTACGCTACTCCCAACATAATATCCAAAAATCGGTGGTGCTATCACAACTCCTAATTTTGAAAGTTTTAACATATTTTCTAACATAATTGCACTAAATGGCATTTCTCTAACACCTAAGAGCAATCTACGATTTTCTTTTATCATCACGCTTGCCGCACGCAATAACAAAGTATCACTAATCCCACACGCAATTTTCGCCAACACATCACTTGAACAAGGGATCACAGCCATTGACTCACACACAAAAGATCCACTTGCAATACACGCCCCTAAATCTTCATCATCTAGCATTTTTAGATTCCATATTTCTCTAAAGTCAAACTCCACTTTCTCTTCAAGCTCTAAAACTTTCTTAGCACCCTTTGAAAGCACACAATATTTTTCTAAGTTATTAGGCAAAGCTTTTAAAAACTTTAGTCCAAGCCCAACCCCACTTGCTCCACTAATCCCTATAATAATACGCTTCATAATAATCTCCCCTTGCCCTCTTCTATGATCTCCACTTCATAAGTTTTTTTTCCATTAATCACGCGTGCTTTTATCACATCGCCTATGGCAGCGTCTTTTTGCGCTTCTAATACAAACTCCAACAACACACCATTTTCTACCACACTAATTAAAATTCTATCCCCTTTTTTAACAACGCGTTTAGGGATTAAACGATCTCTAGTGATTACCACACTTTTTGGCGTGTAAGAACGCACTGCTACTTTTCCCATTTCATTTTCTTCCATTAAAGGACTACTAATGCGTTCAAATGGAATCCAAACCAAATGCGCATTATTATAATTTACTCCTTTTCTTCCGCTAATTGGCTCACTACTTTCAATTGCTTGTAATTTTGCATCAATAACATACTTAAAATACACTTTTCTATTTCGTATTTGCTTATTTCTTTGTTCTCCTATTGTAATATCAAAACTTCCTGCATTACGCTTTAGCAACTTTGCAGGGAAATCAATAGATTTAATGTCTTCTTCCTTAAAATTTACAGGAGTAATTTGCTCTAAATGGATTGCTTCAATTTGAATATTATTCTTTTTATATTCTTTCAAAAACTCTGCTAAAATATGATTCTTAATCCCTTGTTGATCTCCACCAAATGCACGCTTAAAGGTAACAATAGGCACTTCAGCCCCCACAGCAATACCTTCATTTTCAAAGGCTTTGATAATTTGACTGCTTTTAACTTGATAATTATTAGAGCTAGTTGGAATCTTAAAAAGCAAAAAATCCTTTGAAATCTCTTCAAACAAGTCTTTTGCATACACTTCTTCATTACTAAACCGATATTCTTTTTGCAAAATAAAATAATCTAACCCAAATACACTATTTACACATACAATAAATGTTAAAAAGAAAATTATTTTTCGCATTTTTCCAATCTTATTTTTGAAATTCTTAGTGCATTCCCCACTACGCTTAGAGAGCTTAATGCCATTGCAGCCCCTGCAAATGCAGGCTGCAAGACAATTCCAAAAAAAGGATAAAGCGCCCCTGCTGCAACAGGAATTAATACGATATTATACAAATATGCAAAAAATAGATTCTCTTTAATGTTGTGCAAGGTTGCTTTTGCTAGATCAAAAATTTCTACAATCCCCCACAAATCGTTTTTCAAAAGCAGCACATCACCCACTTCTTGAGCTAATTGGGTTGCTTCAACAAAGGAGATTCCAAAGCTTGCTTCCTTTAGCGCAAGAGCATCATTAATTCCATCTCCTACAAAACACACACTACCTTTTTTAGAGAGCTCTGCGACAATTTCTGCCTTTTGCACAGGCGCAACAGAAGCAAAAAATTCCGTAATTCCAAGTTCTTTAGCTACTTTTTCTACACTCTGTATATGATCTCCACTTAAAATTACAGGAGTGATTGCACGCTTTTTAAGAGCATCAATCGTGGCTTTTGCATTTTCTTTAATAGAATCTTGCAAATAAAATAAAGCTAAAATCTCTCCATCTCCAGCGAGCACAATAGCATTTTCGTTTTTTGGCACGCTAATCTTAGTGCAAGATTCCACCCATTGTGATTGCCCAAAGTAATATTCAATTCCACAAATTACCCCTTTAACGCCTTTTGCGATTTCATACTCTCTGCTCTCTAAAGAAAGTGTTGCAGAATCCTTTGCAAACTCTAAAATTGCTTTTCCAATGGGGTGTGGATTATTTTGTTGCAAAGTTTTTGCCACAGATTTCATAAATGTTTCTCCCTTTTGCGTCAAAACCTTGCATTCTCTAATTGCAATCTCTCCTTTTGTAAGCGTTCCTGTCTTGTCAAAAACAATAGTTTGAATTTGTTGTGCTTTCTCATAAATATCTGGAGTTTTAATTAAAATCTCCAAATTCTTAGCACGCATACTAGCACACACGATAGCTAGGGGAGTAGCAAGTCCTAAAGCACACGGACAAGAAATCACTAAAACACAAGCAGCAATAGAGAGTGCAAAAGCCAAACTCTCCCCTAATGCTATCCATATCACAAACGCAAGCAAGCTAACTACCACTACACTTGGCACAAACACACTTGCAATCTTATCTGCAAGTCTGCCAATAGGAGGTTTTTGGCTCTGTGAAATCTCTAATAAATCTAGCATTTCATAAACAAAAAACGCATTAGAATCTTTTGTTGCTTGGATTGTAAGTTCCCCATTCAAAACCAAACTTCCCCCAACCACTTCCACCCCACTCTCTACAAGCTTTGGCAACTCTTCTCCATTAATATGCGCACTGCTCACTTCCGCCTTGCCACTAAGCACCACGCCATCAAGTGGAATCTTTTCTCCACTTAACACCAAACACACATCATCTTTACGGATTTTATCTATTGCAACCCACTCTGTACTCTCTTGCGCAAAATGAGATTCCAACTTTAATAGCCTTGCTTGTGCTGGCAGCAAAGTTGCAAGCATTGCTACACCATCACTTGCCTTTTTTTTCGCACTTGCTTTTAAATATTCTCCAACAAGCACGAAGCAAATCACTGCACTACTGCCCTCAAAATAAAATCCACTCTCCCCTAAAACAAACAAATACACAGAATACACATAAGCTACACTTGTGCCAAGTGCAATTAAAACATTCATATCCGCAGATTTTGTTTTTAAAAAACTTTTAGACCCCTTATAAAAAGGATATCCACAATAAAACTGCACAACGCTTGCTAAGACTAGCTGAACAACTCCACTCCAAAAACTATGGAATCCCCCCATATGCAAGATAAAAATCCCCAAAAAAAGTGGAATCGCCGCATACAAACGTCGTTCTAAACTCTTAACATACAACACTTCTTGTGCTTTAGAATCATCAAAACTTGCTGGAAATCCATAAGAAGTGATTAAATCTATAATTTCTTTAGCAGAAATTTTTGTATCTTCATAAGCGATTTTTGCACGCCCACTAATTGCGTTAATTTTAATATTTGTAATAGATGGAATCTTTTTTAGATTCTTTTCAATGGTAGCAGAACACGCACTACAATGCATTCCGCTAATATTTAGCTTCACAATCTTCATTTTATTCCTAAAAAATTATATTTAATGAGTTTTAAATTTATAACACTTTATAATCCCACTTTCAAAATTTTAACAATTATTTCTTTTTTTTTGCAAGGCACAATATGATAAATCGTAAAAAAATTTATAATCCAAACTCCCAAGAAAGCGTCAATGAACGCCGTATTTTTGGAGGAAATCCCACAAGTATTTTTGAACTTAATAAAATTAAATATCAATGGGCTTACAATCTTTGGAAAGTTATGCTTGCAAATTCTTGGTTTCCAGAAGAAGTTAATATGACACAAGATAAGCGCGATTACTCTGATGGCTTAACCCCAGAAGAAAAAATCGGTTACGATAGAGCCTTGGCGCAACTGATTTTTATGGATTCTTTACAAACAAACAACTTAATTGATAATGTCAATCCCTATGTAACAAGCCCAGAAATTAACTTAATTCTAGTGCGTCAAGCCTTTGAAGAAGCCCTACATTCTCAAAGCTATGCAGTAATGGTAGAATCCATTTCTGCAAATACTGATGAAATCTATGAAATGTGGCGCACAGATATTCAGCTTAAAAGTAAAAATGATTATATCGCAAATGTGTACGAAGAACTTGCTGTAAATCCCACAGAATCTACGCTTTTAAAAGCAATGTTTGCCAATCAAATCTTAGAAGGTATCTATTTTTACAGCGGTTTTGCATTTTTTTACACGCTAGCAAGAAGTGGAAAAATGTTAGGGAGTGCGCAAATGATCCGCTTTATTCAGCGTGATGAAGTTACACATTTATTACTCTTTCAAAATATGATTAACTCTCTTAAAAAAGAAATGCCACATCTTTTTACTAAAGATTTAATTGAAGAAGTCTTAGAAATGTTTAGAGAGGCTGTGCGTGTGGAATCTGCTTGGGGTGATTATATTACACAAGGACAAATTTTAGGACTTACAAGCGAGATTATTCACGAATATATCCGTTACCTTGCAGACAATCGCTTAACGCGTGTTGGTTTGCCTGCACTTTACAATGCAAGACACCCGATAAAGTGGGTTGATGCTTTTAGTTCTTTTAATGAGCAAAAAACAAATTTCTTTGAAGGAAATGTTACAAATTACGCAAAAGGGAGTATTAATTTTGATGATTTCTAAGACACTTTATTCTTTACAGGTTAAAACAAAGCAAAATTTTGAAGAAAATTTGGAGCATTTACGCAACCTTATTATTCAATGTCAAAGCGATTCTATTATTCTAACGCCAGAAGTGTGTTTGACAAATTTTTGCTATCAAAAGATGGACGAAGCAAGTGAATTTGCAAAAGAAGCAACTACGACGCTACTAACGCTATCAAACGATCGCACCATCGTTACTACAATGATTGAAAAATATCGCGATGGTTTTTATAATAATTTAAAAGTTTTTCACAAAGGCGAACTTCTTCATAAGCAAAGCAAACATAAGCTTTTCCCTCTAGGCAACGAACATTTACATTTTCAAAGTGGAGATATTACAGAAATTGCACCCTTTAAGATTGATGGCTTAACTTGTGGTGCAATAAATTGTTTTGAGTTGCGCTTTATTGAGCTTTGGCAAAGACTTAAAGGCTGTGATTTGATTTTTGTCCCAGCACAATGGGGTAAAGAGCGCAAAGACAACTTTGAAACCCTAACAAAAGCTCTAGCAATCACAACGCAAAGCTTTGTTTTAGCAAGCAGTGGCGCAAATGACACTTGCGCTAAAGGAAGTGGAATCATTACCCCATTTGGAATAGCAACGATAGATGATAACAAAGAAATCATTGAAGCAAAAGCAGATTTTAACGCCGTTACACAGGTGAGAAAATACATCAATATCGGACTAAACTAAAGATATGCAGGCTTTAAAAACTGCAAATATGGTGCTTGAAATCTCCAAGCGTTTTCCCCTTAGTCCACAAACTGAAAAGGCTTTTTTAAGTATTAATAGAGAGCTTTTTGTTCCTAATGGCTTTAAACATCTAGCATACGCCCTTGATGCTCTCCCTATGGGAGCAAGTCAATGGATTAGCTCTCCTTTAACTGTGGCAAAAATGACAGAATATTTACAAACTCAAGGTGCAGATTCTGTGCTAGAAGTTGGCTGTGGGAGCGGCTATCAAGCGGCAATTTTAAGTAAACTCATCCGTCGTGTTTTTAGTATTGAACGTATTGAAAAACTTTGGCTAGAAGCAAGAGAACGCATTAAACTTTGTGAAATTTATAATATCAACACAAAACTTGATGATGGACAAAATGGCTGGACGACTTTTGCCCCTTATGATAGAATCTTATTTTCTGCTTCTGCAAAGGAAATCCCACAAAGCCTAATTCATCAATTAAGCGAAGGTGGAATTCTAGTTGCACCAATACTTATAAACAACACACAAATTATCACGCGTTTTAAAAAACAAAATGGAATCTTAACACAAAAAGAAGAGCTTGAAAGTTGCGTGTTTGTGCCTGTTGTCAATGGACTAGAGCGTAACGCATTTTAAAGTTTTAAGCCTTCCACATAAGAAAGCGTCTTAAAAAGGGGGATAAACAGAAAAACTCTATTCTTAAATGGAAGGTGAGTGGAATTATAGCAAAATGTGAGTTAAAATTGCCATAAAAAATAAATTTTTCATTATTTCTTTTGATTTTATTATTGTGAGACTCCATATTTTTAAGATTTCTAACTCTAAGCACCCTAAAAGTTAGCTATAATTAGGCAATCATTAATTTTTGGGAAAACTATGTTAAATAATATCAAAACTTTAGAACCAAGACGCATTTATACAGCCCTTGTAATGCTTGTTGCCATTGTGCTAATTGTGATTTTTCATAGCCCACTTTTGTTATGGGGTGTGCTTGGAGTTGCGTTTTTAATCGGATTTTACGAAAGCTACAAACTCTATAACACCAAACAAGAGCAGTCAAACACGCCAAAACTTATATTTTGGATATTGGCAATTCTAGTTTGGATTAGTGTTTATTACTATGAATCCCCCATAGGAGCATTTGTAGCACTAGTCTTTTTGGGTGCATATCAAGGCTACACAAAATGTGGCAGGCTAGAACAAATGATGCCTTTTATCTACCCTACAATTCCTTTTATTTTTTTGTATTTACTCTATCTTCAATATTCTATTAATGCAATCATTTGGCTACTTTTTACTATTGGATTAACAGATAGTTTTGCTTATGTAGGTGGCAAAATGATAGGTGGCAAGCTCTTTAAAAACAGCGCGTTTTGCAAAACTTCTCCAAATAAAACGAAAGAAGGTGTGCTTGTTGGAGTTAGTATTGCAACCATTATTGGGACACTTGTTGGACTTGGTGTTTGTGGATTTTTTAATGCATTGCTTTTAACACTTATTACAAGTTTCGCTAGCGTGTTTGGAGACTTGTATGAAAGCCTTTTAAAGCGTCAAGCAAATGTAAAAGATAGCGGTGTGCTTTTCCCAGGTCATGGTGGAATCCTAGATCGCTTAGATGGATATTTCTTTGGCGTGATTATTCTTTATGCACTTTTAGGATTGATTCAACAATGATTATTTTAGGCTCTAGTGGTTCTATTGGCATAAACGCCCTTATGATTGCTGCACGCTATCAACTTCCTGTTGAAGTGCTAGGTGTTGGCAAAAATATCGCCTTGCTTAATGAGCAAATTTTACAATTCCAACCAAAATCCGTAATCATCGCAGACTCAAAAGATAAACATCTAATTACTCCTAAATTTAAAGGCAAGATTTACAACGGAGAAGATGGAATCTTACAAGCAATCTTAGAAGCGCAATCCAAACTTGTCATCAATGCACTTGTGGGCTTTATTGGACTTGCACCAACACTTTGTGCAATCTCTTGTCAAAAAAAAGTCGCCCTAGCAAACAAAGAAAGCCTTGTAGTTGCTGGTGATTGCATAGACACAAGACAGATTATCCCTATTGATAGTGAGCATTTTAGCCTTAGTTATCTATTAAACTTTAGCAAATCTCCTCGCCCTTTTAGAAATCTCTATATTACTGCTAGTGGTGGAGCATTCCGCGACACTCCTTTAAAAGAAATCCCACAGCAAAACGCCACAAGCGCATTAAAACACCCAAATTGGAAAATGGGCAAGAAAATCACGATAGATTCTGCAACAATGATCAATAAACTCTTTGAAATCCTAGAAGCCTACTGGCTTTTTGACTCTAAAAATCTTGATGCTTTTATTGAGAGAAACTCTCATATACACGCTCTTGTAGAGTTTTGGGACGGAAGCGTTGTTGCACATTTTGCAAATGCAAATATGCAACTTCCAATCGCTTATGCAATTTGCTTTGGATTAGGCTTAGAAGAAGAATTTTTAAGGGATTTTGATTCCACAAATCCACACAAAAATACTTCTATTATTGAGCGTTTAAACCCTAAAAACATCAATTACACACTGCAAGAAATTGATACAACACGCTATCCTCTATGGAATCTAAAAAGCGATCTATTGCAAAATCCAAAATTAGGGCTTGTGCTAAATGCGGCAAATGAAGTGGCTGTGGAAGCGTTTTTGCAAGACTTTATTGTTTTTGGCAAAATTACAGAGATTATTCAACGCGCATTAGAAACCTTTAAAGAACCAGATTTTAGAGATATAAACAGCATTAAAGCCTTAGATTTAGAAGTAAGAGATTACGCAAAATCGCTATTATAAATCTTGGATAGTTTTTTATTATTTATTGATTTACATTTTTTTGAAATAATACACACAAAACTTTAAGGAGTATTTTTATGAAAATCAAAAATTTACTACTTAGCGCACTTGTTCTTAGCAATGTTTTTGCCTTTGAAATTAGTGAATTGCCAAGTGTAATAAATCGCGAAACACCTGATGTTTCACAAACTAAAATCTACTCTTTTCACAACTCCATAAAAGAAGCAAAAAATGCTGTTGTGAATATCTCCACACAAAAAAAAGTTAAAGCACCAAATCTTCAAAATCACCCATTTTTTAATGATCCTTTCTTTAGGCAGTTTTTTGGAGATTCTTTTGGTGCAATGATTCCAAAAGATAGAGTAGAACGCAGTCTTGGAAGTGGTGTTATTATCTCAAAAGATGGCTATATTGTAACAAATAATCATGTCATTGATGGAGCCGACAAAATCCTTGTAGCTCTTCCAGAATCCAATAAGGAATTTGAAGCGAAAGTTATCGGCAAGGACGCAAAAAGTGATCTAGCCATTATCAAAATCAATGCAAAAGACTTACCATTTTTAAAGTTTGCCTCTAGCAATGATTTACAAGTAGGCGATATAGTCTTTGCCATCGGAAATCCTTTTGGAGTAGGTGAGAGCGTAACACAAGGGATTATCTCCGCACTTAATAAAAGTGGAATCGGGATTAATGATTATGAAAACTTTATCCAAACTGATGCTTCCATAAATCCCGGAAATAGTGGCGGTGCGCTTGTAGATAGTCGTGGTGGATTAATAGGGATTAACACTGCTATTCTCTCGCGCACAGGAGGTAATCACGGAATTGGATTTGCAATTCCTTCTGAAATGGTAAAAAAAATCGCTAAAGCACTCATTGAAGATGGCGTAATTGAACGCGGATATTTAGGTGTTAGCATTCAAGATATTGATAATGATTTAAGAGATGTGTATAAAAACCAAAAAGGAGCAGTAGTTATTTCTATTGAAGAAGACTCTCCAGCACAAAAAGGAGGCTTGCAAATTTGGGATTTAATCACAAAAGTTAATGGCATTAATGTAAAAAGTGCCGCAGAATTAAAAAATATCATTGGCACACTAAATCCTAACTCTAAAGTTACACTCACTATCTTACGTGATAAGAATGAAAAAACACTCACTTTAACACTTGCTAAGACAAAAGATACGATTAATGAAAAAATAAATAATGGTGCAAAAAGTGGAATCCCGGGTCTTGAAATAGAACCCTTAACCAAAGAAATAAAAAATCAATTTGGGATTCCAAACTCTATTGAAGGCGTTTTAGTAAGTCGCGTAAAACAAGGCTCAAGAGCTGATGAGTTAGGCTTTAATAGTGGGGATATTATCACACAAATTGAAAGCTATCGCATTACAAACATCAAAGAATTTAATCAAGCAATGCAACGCTATAAGGGACAAGCTAAAAGAATGCTCTTAAATCGCCGCGGGAGAATCTTTAGCATTGTGGCAAAATAATATGCTAGGAGAGCCTTTAAACTCCTAGCTCCTTTAATTTTTCTTTAACTGCGTCAATATGCCCTTTCACTTTCACATTTTTCCAAAAAAACGCAATTTTACCTTTAGGATCAATAATAAAAGTAGAACGAATCACTCCTTCATATTCCTTGCCATAAAGCTTTTTAAGCCCCCAAGCACCATAAAGTTTTAGCACATTTTTTTCTTCATCACTCAATAAAGTAAAATTTAATCCTTCTTTTTCAATAAAGCTTTGATGGGATTTCACACTATCTGGGCTAACACCTAAAACCACTGCATTTAACGCACCTAAAGCATTCATAGAATCCCTAAAATCACACGCTTGCGTAGTACAGCCGGGAGTTTTATCCTTAGGATAAAAATATAATACAACAAAACTTCCACGAAAATCACGTAAAGAAATCTCGGCATTATCTTGATTTGGCAGGCTAAAAAGAGGGGCTTCTTCATTGATTTGTAATTCCATAACTACTCCTTATAATAACTTGTAATTGAAACTTTGCAATCACTAAAAATTTCAAGCTTGGTAATTTTAATCCAAAATTCCTTGATTTGCGGAAACTCTTTAGGGAGTGTGTTTAAAAAATATTTATGAGCTTCTTCTAATAGTCCAAATTCCTTTGCAAATGCACCTATAATATACTTCCTTAACAAGCGATAGTCTAAATACTCACTCTCCACTATAAACTCTGCATTAACACAAATTTTTTGTGCCTTCTCGCGTTCATAAGGCAGAATTCCAATAATGCACTCTAGTTCTAAATCTTCTAATGCAATCTTCCACACATTCTTTTCCTAAAATTTTGTAAAAATCTCCACAAATCCTGCATTTAATGCTCTTTCAAAGCTTTTAATGATTTGAATAAACTCTCCACTCTCCACAAACTCAATTTTTTCTATAAAAATATTTTCTTTGTTAGACTCTATCAAAAAACGCACAAACACTTGCTCCTTTTGCGCATCAAAATAACAATCTAACACATTGATTTTTATATGTTCCTTGCTGTTTTTTACATTCCAAATTCCATAGTTTCCAGCAATTTTTTGCGCTAAGGAATTTAACATTACAGAAAAAGGTTCAATCCACGCATTTTTAGAAAAATACGCAATAGAATTTGCATTATTTTTATAAGCAATTCTCTTACTAGCAATCTTTGACACAACGCTAATTTCCCAACTAAGATGTTTAAAAAAGTTGGAATCTTTTTTAGATTCTAACTCCTCGCTCTTTAATGCTCCAATCTCATAATACTGCATCTGCGGCATCTTCCCAAAACATCCACTAAAAACCACCAAAAGACCAAAACTCCACACACCATATATTAAAATCTTAAGCATTTTTACTCCCTTGGACCCAAAATCTCTCTTTGTCCGCCAAACAAAAATCCACTAGGAGAGCTTGAAAACTCTTCTAAGGCACTCTCCGTGTTTTGCAAGATTCCATCTAAACGCATAGAATTTTGCTCTAGCTGAAACAAAAGCGGTGTTAAAATAGAACGCAAATTATAATCTCCACGCTGTAAAGACGCATTAAAAAGCGCACTACTTTTTTGGATTCCGTCCATCGCATCTTTTGTGCTAACAAATGCACTATTAAGATCTTTTAAAGCCGTTTTAAAGCTAACAGAAGCGTGCATAATATTTTCTAATGCAACTTCTACATTTGCAAGATTTTTCTCACTTAAAAGAGAGTTTAAATGATCAAGACTCACTTCAAGTCTATCAAAAATGACTTCTGTTTTACTACCAATCTTTTCAATCCAATTTTCTTGAAACTCAATCACTGCTTTATCCTCCTTAGCAAAAGGCTCTCCATCTCCTTGAGCAAGTGCGATATAATTTCCTCCTGTTAAGCTTTGTGATTCCACACTAGCACGCACTCCTTTGTGTAAAATGATTTCTTTTTCCACCCAAATGACAATCTCCACTCCATCTTGCATTTTGCTTAAATCATAGCTTTTTACAAATCCCACAGGAAGCCCAAGATAACGCACAGGAGTTTCTATACGAATCCCTTTTGGTAACTCTTTGTTATACAAATAATATTCTTTATAAGCTCCAAGATTTCTATCATATTTTCCCATCCAAAACACAAATCCCACCAACGCCACCAATGAAGCCACCAAAAACACGCCAAGCAAAACATAATTTAACCGCGCTTCCATAAATCCCTCCTATATCTTATCCAAAAACGCTTCTAGCGATTCTACTTGTGCTGTTAAATCCCCTAAACTACCTTCAAAAAACACTTTTTTATTCTTTAACACAATCATTCTATCCACCACGCCTTTAACAGATTCCATATCGTGTGTTACCATCACTACACTAATCCCCAATAAATCCCTAAGTTGTGCAATTAGTGCGTCAAAATGTCTAGCACTTCTAGGATCTAATCCACTTGTTGGCTCATCTAAAAATAAAATTTTAGGACTTAATGCCAAAGCTCTAGCAAGCCCTACGCGCTTCACCATTCCGCCACTTAACTCATTAGGATATAAGTTTGCCACTTCTTTTTTAAGTCCAACACGCACAAGCCACATAAAGGCAAGCTCTTGCATATCTCTTTGACTAAATTTTGTGTATTCTCTTAAAGGGAGCATAATATTTTCTAGCACGCTAAGAGAGCTAAAAAGTGCGCCAAATTGAAACAAAACTCCCAAATTTAGTTTCATCTCCAAAGAATCACTAGGATTTAGATTCCATATATTCTTGCCTAAAATTCTAACCTCCCCACCACTTGGAGCTTTTAAAAAAATCATTGTATTAAGAAGGGTGCTTTTACCACTTCCACTCCCACCAAGTAATGCAAAAATTTCTTTTTTGTAAATCTTAAAAGAAATCTCATCTTGGATAATCCTGTCCCCATAACTAGTGGTTAAATTACAGACTTCTACAACAGGTTCTTGCATTTTAGATTCCATTCTCACCAGCCCATTTGTGTAAAAAGCACAGAGCAAAGCGCATCAAATGCAATCACACAAAAAATAGATTCCACCACGCTTTTTGTTGTATGCACACCAATACTACGCGTATCCTTTTGTGTGGCAAATCCGTGATAACAGCCAATCAATCCAATGATTAGCCCAAAAAATGGAGCTTTTAGCATTCCAATCCAAAAATGTCGCATTTCTACGGTTTGCAAAAAACGCTCTATAAAATGCTCACTGCTAATCCCAAGCTGTAATTGTGAAATCAACATTCCCCCAAGCAATCCAAACATATCTGCAATAAATACAGCCAAAGGCAACGCAAACAATAGAGCAAAAATACGCGGAAAAATAAGAAAAGTTACAGGGTTAAACCCCATAACACGCATAGCGTCAATTTCTTGTGTTGCACGCATCATTCCAATTTCTGCACTAAATGCTGAAGCACTACGTCCTGCAATAATAATTGCCACAATAATAGGTGCCATCTCACGCAAAGTCAGCATTGCACTCATCTCCACAATAAGTACACTTGCTCCAAACTGCCGTAATTGCAAACTTCCTTGATAGGCAATCACAATCCCTATTAAAAAGCAAGCAAGCGAAATTATAGGCACTGCTTTAATCACTGCTTCTTGAATTTGAAAAAATAATGCTCTAATGCGAAAATTTCTAGGATTTAGAACACTATGATACGCCATATAAACAATCTCGCCTAAAAAACTAAGTGTTACAATAAGACGATTCCCCCACACCTTTAAAATCTCCAAAGTATCTTTATGCGCTTGGATCATATCTTGGGTAAAATCCTTTTTTTCTAACATTGTTTTGCTTTGCAAAATAGAAAAAATTTCTGCAGTTTTTGGAGAGTTTAAAAGCGTATTTTCTAAGGAGCAATGCTTATTTAAATTTTCTATCCAATTTAAAAGCACTGCCCCTCCACAAAAATCTAAATCAAAACTTAAATCATTTTGGATTCTAACCTTTTGATTATGATGCGATTTTAAGAAATCAAGTAAAGATTCCAATGCATTTAGTGTGGATTTTGGGACACTTCTATCCCATAAGCCAAAGAGTGTAATCCTCCCGCTTACTTGCTCAAATTCTACTTTAGCTAGCATTATTTAAATTCAAAAATAAATGGCACACCACTAATCAAGTTGCTACCAAAGATTTTTTCTGCGGTAAATCTCACTTGCTTAATATCTGTCTTTTTTTCTCTATCACTCAACTTAATATCCTTATAATATTTGCGTAAAATTGCAATCTTTTTTGCATTATCTTTAACTTTTGCGCTTTCATTTAAAATCAATTGCGCTTTAATAAAAGCTTCTTCTTCATGCACTGGTGCAAAGATTAGTTTAAGATTTGCTTCTTTAAGCTGTGATTCAATAGCTTCAAGATGTTTGCGGCAATACGGACAATCAGGATCAGTTACTACAATTTTTGTAGGCAAATTCTCCTTTTCACCTTTTAAGATCACAAAATCACTCTCCTTAAAAGAACTAAAAAGCTTTTTAAGCCCTGCTTCATCGGCTTTCATTTTCTCTTCCCCAGCCTTATTAATCTCTCCCATAATCATTGCAGAATCTTCTTTGCTAAAATTCATCACACTACTAAGCCCAATGAAATGCTTACCATCTTGACTCACAATCACAGGAAAAATCTCTCCGCTTTTTGTGCGACCAATCACAAAATATTCTCCATTAAAACTTTTCAATTGTTTTTTAACTTGAATTTCTACATCAATGTTTGTAAGTTCTTTAATACTTTGTTTAAAATTTTTTTCAAAATTTCCAAATGCAAAGCTAGCAAATCCTAGCATAACAAACAAGCTTAGTACAAATTTTTTCATCATTTTTCCTTAAATTTTTGTAATAAAGACGCATTGTATAATAACCAAAATCAAAAATCCCTAAAAATTCAATCACTAGAATTTTTACAAAGTGCAACATAATGTAAAAAATTCTAAAAAGTAAAATAAATCTTTTCTAAAATTATCATTTTTTGAAAAATTCTTTGCTATACTCTACCCCAAATCTCAAAATTAAAGGAATCCAAAATGAGAATCACTTACACTTTAACTGATGAGTCTCCAGCACTTGCTACTTACTCTTTTTTGCCTATTGTGCAAGCATTTTTAGGAAAAGTTGGAATCCCTGTTGAAACTTCTGATATTTCACTCTCTGCACGCGTGTTAGCACAATTTAGAGAACATCTCGCAGAGCCTGTTAAAGACTCTTTAAAAGAGCTAGGAGAGCTTGTAAATACTCCTAATGCAAACTTAATTAAAACGCCAAATATTTCCGCTTCTGTCCCACAACTTAAAGCGACCATTAAAGAGTTGCAAGAGAAAGGCTTTGCGATTCCAGATTTTCCTGATGATCCTAGCAATGCTAATGAAAAAGCGATTAAAGAAAAATACCAAAAAGTCTTAGGGTCTGCGGTTAATCCCGTGCTAAGACAGGGAAATTCTGATAGGCGTTGCACTAAGGCAGTTAAAGAATATGCGAAAAAAAATCCTTACAGAATCACTCCTTTTAATAAAGAATCCAAAACGCGTGTATCTTATATACAAAAAGGGGATTTTTTTGACAATGAAAAAGCAGTTTTAATTAAGGATTCCACAACAGCAACAATCAGCTTTATAGGCAAAAGTGGCACAGAAATTTTAAAAGACAATTTAAAATTAGACAAAAATGAAATCTTAGATGCGACTTTTATGAGCGTAAAAGCCTTGCGCGCATTTTACAAAGAACAAATTGAAGTATGTAAAAATGAAAATATTTTACTCTCACTCCACCTAAAAGCTACAATGATGAAAGTTAGCGATCCTGTGATTTTTGGACACGCTGTTAGTGTGTATTTTAAGGAACTATTTGATGCTTTTGGCGAAGAACTTCATAATCTTGGAGTAAATCCTAACAACGGCGTAAGCGAACTTTTAACAAAAATTGAAAATAGTCCAAAAAAAGCTGAAATCCTAGCAACTTACTACGCAATCTTAGAAAAAAGCGCACCACTTTCAATGGTAAATTCTGATAAAGGAATTACAAATTTACATATCCCAAGCGATGTGATTGTAGATGCTTCAATGCCAGCAATGCTAAAAAATGGCGCAAGATTATGGGACAAAGATGGCAAAGAATGCGATACAAATGCGCTAATCCCAGATAAAACCTATGCAACTATTTATGAAGCTGTATTAGATGATTTACACGCAAATGGCACACTAGATCCAAGCAAGTTAGGAAGCGTTTCAAATGTGGGTTTAATGGCAAAAAAAGCACAAGAATACGGATCACACGATAAAACTTTCATTGCAAAAGAAGATGGAATCTTTAAAATCACAGATGAAAAAGGCAATACGCTACTTGAACACAGCGTAGAAAAAGGTGATATTTATCGTGCAAATACTGCAAAATTTGATGCCGTACAAAACTGGATTGATTTAGGAATTGAGCGTGCTGATTTAACAGGAAACAAGGCGATTTTTTGGCTAGATTTAAAACGCCCAAGCAATAAAATTATGGCAGATTTAGTGCAAGAAAGACTAAAAGAAAAGGGCAAGAGTATTGCAATTTTAGCACCTAAAGAAGCGTGTTTAGAATCCTTAAAGTTAATCCGTGATGGTAAGGACGCAATCTCTATTACAGGCAATGTTTTAAGGGATTATTTAACAGATTTATTTCCTATTTTAGAGCTTGGCACAAGTGCGAAAATGCTCTCTATCGCGCCTATGTTAAATGGTGGAGCGATGTTTGAAACAGGAGCTGGAGGCAGCGCGCCAAAACAAGTTGAACAACTTGTAGAAGAAAACCATTTGCGTTGGGATAGCTTGGGAGAGTTTTTAGCCTTGCAGGCAAGTTTAGAGTTTTATGCACAAAAAACAGGAAAAAAAGAAGCACAAATCCTTGCAGACTCCCTTGATGTAGCCATTGGTGAATGGTTAAATAATAACAAGGCTCCTTCACGCAAGGTAAAAGAAGATGACAACCGCACAAGCCACTTCTATTTAGCACTTTACTTCGCAAAAGCTCTAGCAAACAACACAAAAGATTTCACACTTCAAAACTTCTTTAAAGACATCTATGAAGAACTTAGCGCAAATGCAGATAAAATCCACCAGGAATTCATCAATGCACAAGGTGTTAAAGTTAATTTAGGAGGCTATTACAAGCTTGATGACAAGGCTTGTGAAGCAATTATGCGCCCAAGTGCAACCTTTAATGCGATCCTTGCAAAAATCCATTAAACTCTCTCTTAGGCAAGAACTCCTTGCTTTAAGAGATTTAAGGCATCAAAATTTTTGCGCAAAACTTCTCCCAAACTTAGAAAAATCTAAAATCATCGGTGTAAAAACCAAGTCCATTAAGGATTTAGCAAAACACATTCTTAAAACATCTCTTGCGGATTATCTAAACGATTCTACATCACATATCTATTTTGAAGAAAATCTTTTAGAAGGCTATGTTTTAGCACTTTATCTACAAAAACAATGGAATCCAAAATTGCTTCACTCTTTTGTTTTACGGCTTGATAATTGGTGGGTTTGTGATTGTTTTTGCGCAGCACTTAAAAATCTTAATGAAACACACTTATGGGAGCTTGTTACACCTTATTTAAACGCACAATCCCCCTATGTTTTGCGTTTTGGCATTGTAATGCTTCTTAAAACACAAGAAATCTCAAAAGCACTTTTATATTTAAGCAAAATAAAGCATGAAAATTACTATGTTAAAATGGCGATTGCTTGGGCAGTGTGCGTATATTTTACTAAAGATTCCAATATTGTTTTGGAGTTTTTAGAAAATAAAAGTTTTACAACTTGGATTCACAACAAAGCAATTCAAAAAATCCGAGAATCCTTACGCGTAAAGCTAAAAGATAAGCAGCGCGTAAAAGCATTAATAATCCGAAACATCTAGCGTCTAAACTCTAAAATCATTAGGCTTTTATATTTTGTAATAATTCTTTTACATAATCAATGGCTTGATTTTTTCTATCTTGAAAACGTGCTTCACTTTCAATTTGCCCCATATAATATCCTTTTTGAATATCCGTAGGGCTTTGCAAAACCTCCAAATCTTTTTCTAGCATTGCTTTAATTTTTATAGGATCGCTTTCATTATGTCTTTTGCTTCTTACTTCACTTAAAATTGCAGAATCAATCTTTGAAGGATCATTAATACCTTGAATTCTCATAGTTTCTCTCACGGCATTAATAAATATAGCACTACCTAGCAATCTTGCTTCTTTTGCGCTAACTAAATGTGATGCTTTTTTATCTTCTTTTTGAGTGTTGTCTTGTGTTTCTTTGCTTTTTGATTCTTCTTTTTTAACATTTAACATATTTTCAAAATCTTGCAAATCTTTATTCTTTTCTACTTTTAAAGGGCTACATTGACAATAATAAGTAGTTGAATAATTATTAATTTTCATAATAACTCCTTGAACAATTTATTTCTATAATCATTACAAGCAATAATTATTCCAAAATATTTTGTAAAGTTGTCTATACAGTATTAATGCTATCCACCTAAATAACGCTTTTTTATCTCTTTATCTTCTAGCATATTTTTTGCTAAATCCTCCATTACAATCTTGCCATTTTCTAGCACATACGCACGATTTGCAACTTTTAGTGCGGCAAATGCGTTTTGCTCTACTAGTAAAATTGTGATTCCATTTTCTTTTAGGCTCAAAAGGATTTCAAATAACTCACCTACCACCTTTGGTGCAAGTCCAAGACTTGGTTCATCAAGCATTAATAGCTTTGGCTCACTCATTAATGCTCTAGCAATTGCAAGCATTTGTTGCTCCCCCCCACTCATTGTGCTAGCAACTTGTTTATATCGCTCTTTTAAACGCGGGAAAAGCGCATACATCTTCTCACGCATTACAGAAAAATTTTCATCATTATTATACGCACCCATTCGTAAATTCTCATCTACACTAAGCCCTGTAAATACACGCCTTCCCTCTGGAACAAGTGCGATTCCACGTTGGATAATCTTATGTGTGGGGACTTTTGAAATATCTGCTCCAAAAAATCTAACCACTCCTTTAGTTTTCACACTATGGACAATTCCATTTAAACTTGAAGTCTTACCTGCTCCATTACTACCAATTAGCGTGATAATCTCGTGTTCTTCAATGTGAAAATTAACCCCCTTTAATCCAGCAATCAAGCCATAATGCACTTCTAAATTTTCAACTTGTAGCATAAAAATCCCCTAAATATGCAGCAATAACTTCTGCATTATTAATCGCCTCTTGCGGTGTCCCGCAAAAAAGTTTCTTCCCATAATCAAGCACTAAAACTTGCTCACACAGAGCATTTACAAAGGGCATATCGTGTTCAATCAACAAAACACTTAAATCAAAATCTTTTTGCATTTTGAAAATTAACTCACTTAGCTCTTGTGTTTCTTTGGGATTCATACCTGCTGCTGGCTCATCTAGCAATAACAACTTAGGATTTGTGGCTAACGCTCTTGCAATCTCAACTTTACGACAATTCCCATAACTTAATCCACTAGCATTTAAGTGGATTTTATCCCCCAAGCCCATATAGTCCAAAAGCCACATAGCTCGCTCTTTAATGCGTCTTTCTTCCTTGAAATATCGTCCAATGCGAAATGCAGCTTCAAAAAAGCTATATCTTGCATCATTATGTAAGCCAATTAATACATTATCAAGCACACTCATCGAACTAAAAAGGCGGATATTTTGAAAGGTTCTAGCAATCCCTAAATTTACGATTGTATTTGGTTTATAACGCGAAATATTTTTACCAAGAAAAGTTACCTTTCCAGAATTTGGCTTGTAATTTGCAGTGATGATATTAAACATTGTTGTTTTGCCCGCACCATTTGGACCAATTAATCCAAAAATCTGTTTGGATTCCACCTTAAAACTTACATCATCAATTGCTTTTAAGCCACCAAAGGCAATGCCGACATTTTCAAGTTCTAAAATTGCCATCACTGCCTCCTTTTAAACCATTTTATCTTTGTGGGATTTAAATCCCAAATTTCATTTTTTCCCATAATTCCTTCTCTTGCAAAAAGCATTATTACAAGTAAAATCACAGAGAAAAATACCATTCTAAGACCGGGATATGTTCCAAAATCAGTGCCAAAGAACACTAAAGGTTGATCCAAAAATCTTAACCACTCACCTCCGCCAATCACTAAAATCGCTCCTAAAATCGCTCCTGTCGTACTCCCTAAACCACCTAGAACAATAATAATTAAAAGCTGAAAAGTTAGCTCGAAGCCAAAGATTTTTGGATCAATGGTTGTTAGCCAAACCGCCATAAGTCCGCCTCCAACTCCTTCTAAAAAGGCGCTTGTGCTAAATGCAAAAGTTTTAATCTTAAAAGTATTAATCCCCATTGCAATAGCTGCATCTTCATCATCACGGACTGCTTTCATTGCGCGTCCATACTTAGAATACACAATTTGCAAAATCAAAATCACAGATGCTGTTGCAAAAATCCCACTCCAAAACAACACCGTGATATTTGCACCACTTGTAAATGCATGCGTATAAAGCAGATTAAAAAACCCACTAAATACAGAATCTCCACTACTTAGATAAAGTAAAGTTTGCTCAATAAATTGCACAACAGAGTCTTGATTGTTTGGAATCTCATTTAAGCCAATCGCACCATTTGTCCATTCTGGGTTATTAATTGCTAAAATTTTAATAATAAACCCAAACCCAAGCGTAACAATTGCCAAATAATCCCCACGCACACGAAACACCGGAAAAGAAAGCAAAACTGCAATAATCGCCGCCACTACACCACTGCAAAAAAGTGCAGGTAATAGCTCACTATACATACTAAGCACAAAAGGATGTGGATCACTTAATTGAAACATACTCCATTTCAAATCTTCATCTAAAAGCATTAATGCTGTGATATACGCACCAATGGCAACAAATCCATTTGGCTCCAAAGAGAGCTGCCCTGTTACACCATTAATAAGATTATAACTTACTGCTAAAATCACAAAAATTAAAATATTATTAAAAATCCTAAGCGCATAATCTCCAAGCAAGGTCTGCGCTGCAAAAACCACGCAAATTGCACAGATATACAAAGAAATATGGAATCCTAAAGTCGTAGTTGTGGGAGCTTTTGTGTAAAAAGTTTTGATCATCATACGCTCCTAAAAACGACTTTTTTCTAAACGCCAATCACCCATAATTCCAATTGGGCGAAACAGCAACACCAAAATCAAAAATAAAAACGCAAATGCGTCTTTATAACCGCCAAGCTCAGGGAATAGTGCAACTGCCATAACTTCCGTAAAACCTAGGATAAAACCTCCAAGCACAGCACCACCAACACTTCCAATCCCACCAAGAACAGCTGCCGCAAAGGCTTTAAGACCAATTAACACACCCATTAAAGGATCAATTGTAGGATAAGAAATTGCATAAAAGATTCCACCAATTCCAGCTAACATACTGCCAATAGCAAAAACAAGTGCAATAATATTATTTACATTAATTCCCATTAAACGCACAGTGTTAATATCGAATGCACTTGCTCTAATTGCCATTCCTTGCTTTGTGTGATGCAAAAAACGCAAAAGCAGCACAAGTAACACGAGCGTTACAATAGGCACAATGATTGTAATTGCCGTTAAACTCACGCCAAAAAGCGTAATGGGTTGCATAAAAAACTCTGGCGCATTAAAGAATCTAGGCGTCGAACCAAAAAAAACATTAAACACATTTTCTAAGAAGAAACTCACGCCAATTGCAGTAATTAACATTGAAATTCTTGGCGCACTTCTTAAAGGCGTATAAGCAATTTTATCAATTAAAACTCCCAAGATTCCACATAGCACAATTGCAAGAATCGCTGAAACATAAAAAGGGATTCCAAATGCACTTACTGCAAAAAATACCAAAAACGCACCAACCATCATAATATCGGCGTGTGCGAAATTAATAAGACGCAAACAGCCATAGACCATCGTATAACCAATGGCAATAAGCGCATACATACTTCCTAAGCTTAAGCCATTAATACACTGCTGAAAAAAGGTTAAAAAATCCAATTTATAGCCTTAAATCAACAATCAAGGATTAACTGTTGTTTTGTAGATTAGCTTACCATCTTTGACTTCATTAATAACTGCACTACGCACAGCTTCACCATTTTTTAAAGATACATTACCGCTAATTCCTTCATAGTTTTGCACATTGCGGATTTTGTCATTAATGCAAGCTTTATCTTGACTGCCGCACGCTTCAATTGCTTGCAAAGCGATTCCATACGCATCTGCTAACATAGCACTAAATGTGCTTACAGGCTCTTTGTAGGCTGCTTCATAATCCTTCATAAACTGCTCACCCTTTGGTGTTTGCTTCGCACTTGTTGAATAATAATCTGTTACCATATAACCATTACCCGCATCTTTTGCAACATCAAAGAAAATTTTATTAGAAACAAGTCCATCGCCACCAATTGTTGGCAAATCTAAGCCTAATTGCTTTGCTTGCACTGCAATTAATGCGCCTTCATTGTAATAAATAGGCAAATACAACACATCAGGATTTTTTGCCTTAATACTTGAAATTTGTGCTTTAAAATCCTTTGTGCCAGCTTGCGCATTTGCTTCAATCACAACTTCACCGCCAAGCTTTTTAAACTGATTTTTAAATGCGCGTGCAAGCCCAATAGAATAATCACTGCTATTATCAAATAAAATTGCTGCTTTTTTAAGCCCTAAATCTTTATAAGCTAAATTTGCAGCAATAATCCCTTGAAAACTATCTGCAAAACTCACACGAGAAACGAATTTCTTGCCCTTTGTTACTCTATCATTTGTTGCAACAGGAGAAATTAAAGGCGTTTTAGAATCATCAGCAATTTTTGTCATAGCAAGTGCATTTGTAGAAATCATAGGTCCAATAACAACACTAACCTTATCGCTTGAAACAAGCTTTTGCATAGCATTTGCAGATTCAATCTTATCACTCTTATTATCCATTAAAATTAGCTCAATAGAATCGCCATTTTTTGTTTTATTTTGTGCTTTGTAAGCTAAATCAATCCCACGCTTCCCTAACTCACCAAAACCACCTACTGCACCGCTAATAGGCAATACAACCCCAATTTTGATTGTCTCTGCATTTAAAGTGCTTGCTAAAACTCCGCACACCAAAGACATTGTTAATATCACTTTTCTCATTATTAACTCCTAACAAAGAAATTATAAAAAATGCTGTGATTATAGAGAACTACGACTTTAAATAGAATAAAATTTACAGAATTAAAATTTTGAAGATTAATAAATTTGGAATCTAAATTTTTAGATTCCAAATTTTAGAAGATTTATTTTGCATTTGCCTTTAAATGTAGTGTGATTTCTACTTCATCACTCACTGCATTATCCTTAAAGATACTCCCCCACTCTAAGCCAAACTCCGAACGTTTAATCACAGATTGCGCTGTAACATCAAGTGCCTTACCCTTTAAAACTTCTTTACTTGTTAGCACCACTGATTTTGTTGTATCTTTAATAGTTAAATCCCCATAAATCTTGCCTGCTTCATATTTTGTCATCTTAAAAGACATTTTGGGAAATTTTTTTGCATCAAACATATCAGGAGCTTGCAAATGCGCATCGCGCTTCGCGTTTTCTGTATTAACAGAAGTCATATCAATCTCTCCTTCAAGCACTTTAAAACTCTTGGTTGCATCATCATAATCAATGGTTGCACTAAAATTCTTAAACACGCCATCAACTTTTGTAATTTTTATATGCTTAACACTAAAGCCAACTTTGGAGTTCGCTACATCTATTGCATATTGAACAGCTAATGCTGGAAACCCAAGAGCTACAACTAAACCTGATACTAAAAAAAACTTTTTCATTTTGAACCCTTAAAAATAAATTTAGGAATGTATTATATACCATTAAAAATAAAAATTGAAATTAAATCCCATCAATGCTTTAAAGAGATTTGCTATAATTTTGCGAATTTTATCACAAGGATCCCTAATGAAAACCTACCTAAAACAAGTGTTTTTAATCCTTTTTTACACTTTTTTAAGTCTGCAGTTTTTAAACGCACAACCCTTAAAAGAAGGGCGTGACTTTATCACCTTAAAAACAGCTCTTAATGTTCCAAAAAATAGTATTGTTGAGCTCTTTAACATCGGCTGTCCGCATTGTGCTAACATGAATAGAGTTTTACCAAATCTCTTTTCTGTGCTTCCAGATACAGTAATTTTTATGCCTTATCACACTATTACTGCTGCACCTTTTAGCTCTCAAGCTTCAGAAGTGTTAGCTGTTAGCCTAAGCTTGGATCAAACACAAAATCTCTCTCCAAAAGATCCTAAATCTCATTTCAAGCGCGTTTTGGATTCCTATTTTAATGCAAACTTTCAGCAAAGAAAATACTTTAAAGATGCAAAATCCTTTGTAGAATACGGACTAAATGCCCTTAATATCACACAAGCCACTTTTGATTCCACTTTACAAGAATCTTACACAAAGGAACTTTTAAAAGCGTGGAAAGAAGTCGCACAATATGCAAATATCCAAGGCGTGCCAAGTTTTATTATCAATGGAAAATACCTAATTCTAGCGCAAGGCTTGAAAAGTGAAGAAGATTTTATTTACAAAGTGGCTTATCTTTTAGGGCTTGATTAACAAAAATTTAGCAATATCTTCACATTTTATTGACAAAGTGTTTTTATAATTGCACCTACATTTTACAAAAGGAGCAAAAAAATGAAAACCTTAAAATTTTTTGGAACACTAGCGACAGTAGCAATTTTAGCAACTTCAGCTATGGCAGATTATGACTTTGATGTGCAAGGACAAATTTCGGCAGTAGATGACACAAATAAAACAGTTACCATCACAGGACCAAGTGGCTCACTGACAATTAAAGTTTTACCTTATACTGAAATTAAAGGAGATGATTGTGGTGCATTTGGACAAGATGTATATGGCAGTTTTAAAGATTTAACTGTGGGAAAGTTTGTAAAAATTGAAGCTGTGCCTTATGGAGGATACAATGCATATAACCCAAATAATTCTCAGGCAATCAATCCAGCAACTGGTCTCCCAAAAGATATGCAACTAACTGCAAAAGAAATTGAATGGAAATGCTATCCTAGAGCATATTAAACCTATACACAAGTGCGTTCTTTTTAGAACGACTGTTTTCCATCCTTATAAATATCTCCATAAAAACTTCCATTGATTTGCGTTTTCCAAATAATATAGTTTCTAAATCTTGTATGCAATCTTAAGCTTGGTTTGTATGAGCGACATTCTTTCCAAAAAAAATGTAAATTACCCTGATAAGTCAATCCATCAATATCATAAAATGCTTTTCCAACTACTTTTAATGGGCAATTGTGATAAAGCGCAGATAATCCCACCGTGCTATTAATCACCACACACCCCCTTGCATTTGCCAGAAGAGTAGGAAGATGTAAATCATGCACATACAAAACTCTTCCTTCAACATTAAATTTTAAACTTAAAGTTTCTATCAACTTTGCGTAATTTCTATATCCCCTATCCATAGGATGATGCTTAAAAACCAAATAAGATTTTGCTTTTGCATGATTTGCAAAAGACAAAATAGTTTCTTCTATAAATCTCTCGATTGTTTTATTGTAATGACATAAAATTTGTGTATCATTATACACTTGTAAAATTGCTAAAAAATATTTTTTCTGGAGTGATAAAATTTTTGTATTCACTTTTTTTTCTGTAAATTTATATTTATATTTTCTAAGTAACGACAAAATCCAAGGCAAAAAATCAAAAGGTTTTAAACTTCTATGGTGTATTGTATTATTAAAATACCATCCCAATAAAAAAGCAAAAAGCCAATACAAGAATGCAAAAAAAGCCATCTTTGAAAATGTTCCCGAGAGCCTCTTAGGTTCAAACTCTTTTAGGGAATACTTTAGATAAAAATCTTTATCTCTTGGCAAAGTTGAATTAGCATTCACCCCATTTTTTTCAAAAGTAATAAAATTTGGACGAATATATCCCTCTTCAAAAATCCAAACTTCAATTCCCATTTCCTTAGCAATTTTAATGGCAATCTCATGAATTTTTCTGCAATCATTATACATAACAATGATTTGGATATTTTTTGTTTGAAAAATATATCTATAAAACTCTTCGATCTGATTTACATCACCACGGTAATTTATACATCTAATAGGATAGAATAAAAAATCTCCACCATTAAAGTTAATCTTATAAACATTAGAGTTCGTAAGATATCTTGAAACTTTCCAAAAAAAATCTCCAACAGGACCCTGTAATAGCAAAATATTTTTATTAGAAAATTGTTTTAATTTTTTCTTTAGATCCATTTTTTACAACAAACTCTAGCACTCTTCTTATTTTTCTTAAGACAAAAGTTCTAAAATCCACAAAAACTCTCACATGAATTTTAGAAAAATAATCTCTTTGTATTTTCAGCATTGTATCAAAAGCAACCTCAACTTCACATAAATTTTTATTTTTAGGATGAACATACCTAGGATAAACTATTAATACTCCAGCAACCAATTCCTCAATGCTCAATATTCTCGTGCGTCTTATAATCCTATACTTATCTTGCGTCAGTCCCCAACCAGCATAAAATGGTAAACCATACGCAAAAACTTTTTTTTCTCTTAAAAGTGCATCAAACCCGCTTGTAGAAGTAATTGTATGCACTTCATCACAAACCAATATCGCACTATCTATGCTTACATTTTCTAAAATAAAATCACAATATTTTAAAATTATTTTTTTATCATTCAAACCTTTACGATTTCCACTTAAAACATCTGGATGGGGTTTATAGAGAATATAGGCATCAGGATTTTTTTCTCTCACTTCTTGCAATAGTGATAATGTTGTATATCCCATCCCACCAAGCAACATTGAAACATCATCTTCAACCTGAGCAGGAATTAATATGATTTTTTTATCAGTATCAATTTTCAAATCTTTATGTTGCAAACCATTGTATTTTGAAAATTTATGATGAACAATATTATCTCTAAGAAACTTTGCACGCTCAATTAACTCATCATCAAAATCATAATTTTGCAAAATATCTTCAAGATCATTAGGCAAATTTGGATCAACATATAGCCCCTTGCTATCAACAATCAATGAAAAAGGTCTTGTCAAATCAGATCCTAATGACACAGAACGCAAAAAACCATCCTCAACAAAATAAACTTCGGGATTACAAACGCCTAATTTCTGCAATGCTCCAATCAGATCTTCTTTAGCAAATTTCTTTCCCCATATAAAAAATTTATCCATTTGCGCAAAATGATATTTTTTTAAATCTTTCAAAGAATTTAAGAAGAAAAATTTATTATTCTTTGCTTTAAAGAATGGTCTCATGAACCATCTTTTCCATAAAGTAAAACCAAAAAAATATAGATTCCCAGAATTGTTTTGTTCTATTTTTTTATATCTTGCCAGAGTGTTAATGGCATCAAAAATATTACTTTTTTTTTCAAGATAAGGATTAAAATACTCACTATAAAGTATATAGCTCGCTGCAAAAACTTCTTCTAATGTTCTTTTTTTCATTCGTCTATTACAGCTCAATTTATCCTGCGTTAGTCCCCAACCTGCATAAAATGGCAAACCATAACAAACACACTCACAACCCATCATCAATGCTTCAAACCCCATACCTGAAGTTTTGGTGTAGACTTTTTTAAAATATCCTAAAAGTTCTATGGGATTATAATTCTCTTTCAATAAAACGCATTCTTTTGGAATTGCATCAATATCTATATCACTTCGTTTTTTGCCACTTAAAACATCAGGATGCATTTTAATATAAATTCTGCTTGTAGGATTTTCCCTAATGGCATCATTAATTAAATCCAAGGTAGAAAAACTATCTGCTAAGCCATATTTCAAAGATGCATCATTAGCAACCTGTGCAATCACTAAAATCCGATCTTCACCCTCTGTAAAATAATCTTTAGGAATGGAAAGATTATTATTATACTTGCTAAGTCTTTTTTGTTTAATCTGTTTTATTGCTAAGTTTGCTTCAGCCAAAAGCTCATCATCAAACTCATAAGTATTTAAGATTCGTTCTAATTCACTCTCACTTGTCGCATCATAATAGATACCAACAGTATCCTTCACAATAGAAAAGCTAGGGCTGTCCTCAACACCCAAATCCAAGGATCTCAAAAAACCATCCTCCAACAAAAGAAAATTAGAATTATTTTTTTTTGCCAACTCAATAGCTTTTAAGCCCGATTTCTTTCTTCCCCATCCTAAAAAAATGTCATTTTTTTGAATTTTTTCATATCCTTTATACAAAATGACGCAAAAAAAATTCCTAACATTGGCAATAAGTTGCCTAGAAGTAGAATAAAAAACCATACATCCAATTCCTAATTTTAAATTTTAATTATACTAAAAACTTCTCTTCTCAATTGCAAAATTTTAAATAGTAAGCCAATATATCACCAATATAAATATAAAAGAATGTGCAAAACAAAAGCCGATAAATATTTTCTTCTATTGTTTTGACTTTTGTTGTAGAGCTAATTTTTATTAGTTCTGTTTTAAAAATATAAGATAAATCCAGCACTTATTGATTTTGTTTTATTACCTATCCTGTTGAGCTATTTAAGAAATTTAAAGAGATTGAAATTGAAGTTAAAAAACCACTTTTATAAAAGTGTAGTTTTAATCTATATGAAGTCTAGCAATTATTATAAAATCTTTTAAATCATGGAAATAAACACAGAATGTCCAATAATTTTATAGGTGAATATATAAAAATAAAGTGCAAATTTCTAAAAAGTAAATTGTTTGAACTTTTGTAAATTAGTGATTTATGGCTTGCTGACACTTCGTTTTCATTTACAAATTTAAATTTTAAAAAATCACAAAAATAAAAAACATTAGCTAGTGTTTGTATAAGTACGTAAAATAGGAGTTTGTTAGCATAAAACTAAAATAAAATTTCTATTTTCGTTAATATGAAAGCTTACTCAAGAAGATAAATTATCAGGCTTCAGAAAGGAGCGGCAAAGCTTTAGTCGTCAATAAAGCATTTTATAAGAGTACAAGAATACTCTATGATAGCTAAGTTATCTTTGAAAATGATAAATAATATAAGAGGAGAAATAAGCCTTATATTATAAATCATAATAGACGATTGACAATAGGACTTTCATAATTAAATCCGATCAATAAGATTTTAGATATCATATAAGTGCAAATAAAAATTATAAAAGCCATTCTGTTACTTTAGACATTTGTAAAGTAATGTAAAAAATCAAAGTGGGCAATTTTGCTTTACATTACTTGATGGTTTGCTTTATATTTACTTGATACTTACTTTGCAAATAGCTTTAAGTCTATTAATACTATTTAAAATTTAAAGAGAAATTTTTTTGAAATATCCAACCACACGCCCTATAATTTCAAATTTTCACTCTCTAATTCTATTGATTCATAAGCTTTATTATCGCTAAAAAGCTTTGATTTTGGGCGTTTTTGAAGGCATTTAACATAAAGCTCATCATCAATTCTAGCAATGCAACTCCTCTTCATCATTTATACTTCCTATTTGCACTAATAAATAGAAACTTTTGACTTAAAAGTGGTTTGGGTGTGCGGGAAAAATATCGCTTTTGGAGCTTGAAATGAAAATTTTTGAAGCATAAAAGGTGATTGTAAAGCTCAAAGTTTGGAGGCTAAAGCTTATTAATTTTATTTTAAAAGTTGTAAATGCATAATGCAAACTTTAACTAGTGCTTTAAAATCACCATTTGCTTGGATAGGTGGAAAATCTAGATTAACAAAAGAGATTATTAGAAAAAATGTTCTCTCTTCGCCCTTCATTTGCCAAAATATCCTTTAGCTTCTCTATAGTCTCTTCCTATCCATAATAATCCTTTGTTTTAAAAGAAATTTAACATAAAATAAAGGATGCATTTTAAAATAAAAGGAAAAATTTGCGTTAGAAATCAAAGCTGAAAAAATGACACTTTGATTTTAAGCATAAAAATAATCTTGATTTGCAAAGCGATATTGTAACATTAACCAAGCGAAGTTAACTATTGTAGAAAAATTTTACTTTGAATATTTGATTTGAATGATTTTGTGAATGTTTTAAAAATTCTTCAATAAGAGTATAAATATATTTGAAAATATTTTTGTAATTTCTTAATCATTAATTTTTCACTGTAAGACAAAGTATTTTAAATCATAGATCACCATTTTATAAAACCCAAAAACATATTGTTTGATAAATTTTAAATAGGGCATCCCTTATACATAAACAGATTAAAATCTACTACTGAATTTTTAAGATAAAAACACTCTTTTCTTATTAATTATTTTAAGCTTTCTCTTTATATTTTTTAACAAACAACTCATAGTCACTTGGAATTCCAATATCTATAAAATAATTATCGAATACTCTAGATTTAATCTTTAAATGTTCAAAATTCTTTTGCAAAAATTCTTCAAAAGAAAATTTATCTTGTAATGAAAAATCATCAAAAATACCCTTTTTTATATGATAAATACCACCATTAATAAAGCCTTTTGTTTTATAAACTTTTTCTTCAAAAGATACCACAAAACCTCGATTGTTTATATTTATAGAACCATATCTATCAAAATTCTTCATCTGCTTTAAAGCTATACATATCTTATTTTGTTCTAAAGATAACTCTTTTAAATCAATATCAAAAAAAGTATCGCCATTTAAAACATAAGCTTCGTCATCAACAAATTTTAAAGCATCTCTTATAGCACCACCAGTTCCAAGAAGCTCTTTTTCTACATTATAAACTATATTCATTCCACAAAATCTATTTTTAAAATAGTTTTGTATAACTTCATACTTATAAGAAACGCTTAAAATAATCTCATTAACTCCTTGCTTTTTAAGATATTCTAACACAAACGCCAAAAATGGCTTATCTCCAATAGGAGCCATTGGCTTTGGAACATCTTTAACAATACTTCTTAGCCTAGTTCCAAGCCCACCAGCTAGAACTATAGCTTGCACCCAAATCCTTTGCCAAAAAGCTCTTCTTCCACAATAGCACAAAGAGTGTGTCCAACAACAATATGTGATTCTTGAATTCTAGGCGTGCAAGTTGATGGAATCTTAATACAATAATCACATAAATCTGCCATTTTCCCGCCATTTTGTCCAGTTAGTCCAATACTAACAATTCCCTTATCCTTACAGACTTTTAAAGCCTCTATAATGTTTACACTATTTCCGCTCGTAGATATTCCTATAAATACATCTCCTGCTACACCTTGCGCTTGAACTTGCCTAGCAAAAAGCTTATCATATCCATAATCATTACCAATAGCAGTTAAAATACTTGTATCCGTTGTAAGTGCAATACTTGGAATCCCTTCTCTATCAAAATAAAATCGACTCACAAACTCCCCGGCTATATGCTGTGCATCAGCAGCACTTCCACCATTACCAGCTATTAAGGTTTTACTGCCATTTTTATAAGCTTGAACTATCTTTAATGCAATCTCTTTAATTAATTCTATAAGCGCATCATCTTGCAGAATAATGTTTTTCACAGAAATAGAATCAGTAAATTGTTGTTTAATATAAACATTTAAATTGTCCATGACTTTACACCTTCTTTTACAAAATTAAATTCGGCTACATACCCTTGTTCAGTATTTAGCCTTTTTATAAGTCTATATTTTTCAATAGGATCTACCATGAAAAACATGAACCCTCCAGCTCCAGCTCCACTAATCTTTCCACCATAAGCACCATTATCCATCGCTAACCTATATATTCTATCTACTTCATCATTGCTTACAATTTCAGAAATTACTTTTTTTGACTCCCAAGATCTGCTAAGTATCTTGGCGATATTTTTAAAATTGCCTTTCAATAACGCCTCTTTCATATCACTTGCGTCTTGCTTAATTTGATGCATGGCTTCCAAAGATTCACCTCCTTGTAACTTACCTCTTTTATGAGATTCTATGTCTTTTGCTTCTCTAGTAATATTTGTAAAATACAATACAACTTGAGATTCTAATTCACTAACAATCCAATTCTTAACTCTAAGAGGATTTACAATCACTCGTTTGTCTCCATAAAATTCCATAAAATTAAATCCGCCAAAAGTCGCAGCATATTGATCTTGTGCGCCACCGACTATTCTCATTTCTTCTCTTTCTATCTCAAAAGCAAGTTTGGCAATATCATATTCTCCAAGGGGTAAATGCAACCATTCTGCAAATGCAGCAATAATAGCAACAACTAGTGTAGAACTCCCTCCTAAGCCACTACCTCCAGGAACATCAGAATAAGTATGCAAAGAAAAACTAAGAGGCTTCTTAATAAAATCTCTCACCAAACGATTATATACGCACTTATATAAATCAAGCTTTCCATCAGACACTAAAGATTCTGCACTTTCATATTCCACAAAACAATTTGTATCAGGAGAATCAAAAACAATCTTGTTGTCATCTCTTTCTTTGATAGTGCAACGAATATACATGGAGATTGTTGCATTTAAAACATACCCACCATATTTTTCACAATACAAATCAATGTCTGTTCCACCACCTGCCAAACCTAATCTCAATGGAGCTTGCGAACGCACTATTTTCATTATTTTACCTATTCAATGGGATTCTACCCCTAGAAATCTCATCTCTCCAATGGTTTAACAGATCTTCAAACATTTTTCTAGCTGGAATCTCTGGTTTCCAATTAATAAAACTTTTGATTTTTGTATTATCAAACATTTGATAATCAGCATCAATAGGTCTCATTCTCTCTTCATCCTGCTTCACTTTTATATCTTTTCTTGTTGAAAATCCCAGAAGTATTTCTATCACCTCAGGCAACTTAAAAGCTTCTTCTCCAGCAATATTAAATGCCTCACCGCAAGGCACATTTCCTTTCTCACTCTCAAGAGATAGCAAATAATACGCCCTAATAGCATCACGACAATCCTGAAAAGTCCTAACGCTTGATAAATTCCCAACCTTAATCACAGGCTCTTGAAATTCTGCCTCAATCAACGCAATTTGCTTGGCAACAGTGCTTTCAAAAAAGACATCACTGCGTCTTGGACCACTATGTGTTCCCATTCTTGTAACAAAGGTTCGAATTCCATAGGCTTCACCATAAAATCTTCCCAAATAATCTGTTCCAATTTTGCTAATACTATATGGACTTGCCCCATGAAATGTTGTCTCTTCATTTAGTTTTACACCAACTTTCGCACGTCCATAAACTTCACTAGATGAACAAACATGCACCACAGGATCATAACCATCTTTATTTCTAAGATTTCTAATATTTTCCAAAATATTTGCCGTGCCTATAATATTTGTCTGCAATGTCTCTATGGGAATATCAAAAGAAGTTTTTGGATAGGATTGTGCCGCAAGATGAAAGATAACATCTGGTTTCTTACTCTCAAAAAGCTTTTGAATACTAGAATAGTCATTTAAATCCGCATAAAATACACTAATTCTATCTTTTTTATTTATCCTATCACTTAAATGATAGATATTATCCATAGGCTCTTGCCAACGCATCATTCCAACCACTTCATAATCTGTATGCTCAAGCAAATAATCTGCCATTTGCGACCCAACTTGCCCTGTAAAACCTGTAATTAATGCTGTCTTCATTGTAATCCTTCATTATCTGTTATTGTATCATAACAATAATTAATTTATTGACTACCTCCATAAATATTTATATTTATTATTCAACAAAATCTGATAGGAATTTCAGGATTAGCAGGATGCGTTGGAAAATCAAATCCCTCCACAATACCTTTCTTTCTGTATCCATAGTGCATTAAATTTTCAGACATATCCCTTCTCAAATAGGAAACTTCCAAGGTAACACTAAAAAATAAATTTCTACAATAAAAAATCTTTCCGTGATTATTAAAATGAAAATGTATCGGTTGATAGCATTGATTTATTCTCTCCAAAATCTCAAGTTTTCTTTTTGTTTCAAGCATTTCTTCTGGATTACATCCATGAAACTCAAAAATAACTTGATGAAAATATTGATTAATCAATTCCATATCTATTCTTTCAAAAATATCCCATTCGGCATTTTCAATATCAATTTGCAAAATATTTGGCAGAGCGGAATCTAATTCATTGTTTTCAATAATTGCTTCTAAAGTCGTCATATTATCACTATTTTGCAATCCTACAAACTTCTTATGGAAACAAATATTTGGATGATTGTATGGTCCTTTATCTATGCTAGCATCGTATTCTAAAACCTTATACCCTCTTTGTGCCATTTCTAAATCCCAAGGAGAATAATCAGAAACGCCAAGAGAAATCGCTTTAGGGAATAATTCCCCCCCCCCCCCGCCGATACTAATGAGTCATTGTACATAACATACCCGCCATCACCGTTTCCGCCAATCCTAATAAGCTTATCATTTGGAATATTTAATGGCTTTAATATTTTTAAATATTTACAGATGTTGTTAAAGCATTCAGCGTTGTCATTAATTCTAATATAATTCCTATCTCTATCTTGCAACAATAACAAAAGAATCTCTTTATCTTTTTTGTTAATATCTAAATTTGCAATAATATTTGACATTAACAAACAATAATTAATCTGTGCGTAATCCATTTTCATCTCCACTATAAATATTTTTCTTTGATTTTTTCTGCCAAATCAATAGATCTCTTAATGCATACATCCATATTATAATATTCCCACTCACCAAAACGCCCATGAGAAATAATACCTAGAGAATCCAAATATTTTATTGCCTTCTCTTTAGATTCTTTATAATTCAAATCAAACAACACATAAGCATGATCAGTAATATTGTGTCCAACGATTCTTTTTAGAAATGGAAGTTTGCCACCCTCTTTTTCAAAATAATCTATATCGCGCACGCCAATGGATTCAGTCACACAATAATTTTTTTTAGGAGTTACTACAAATCCAGTATTAGATAACCTATGGATACCAATATCAGGAACTGGAATATACGCCCAAGTTACATCCAAACTGCCATCTGTCTCCCAAAGAGCATTTGAAACTTTGTTGTATTTTAATTTATCAAAACATTCTTGAACATTATTTGCAACATTATCTAAAAATCCAATAAATAAATCCAATGGCGAAGTATTGATGATTAAATCATATTCTTTCTCTCCATTTATAACCCACTTTCTTGCATTTTTTTCTATTTTCTTTACAGGATAATTTAAGATGACTTTTACTCCATCTCCAATTGCTTCTATGAAAGTGTTTTGATTATTAGTTTTTGGATAGTAAAAATTTTGGTGTGCCATACCATCATTTACACTTCCAAATAATGATTCAAAAAATCTCACTTTATCTGGCACCGGAAGTTTCATCTGTTTATCATCTATAGTCCAAACACTATCCATATTTTTGGGTTCAATACCCCAAATTTTAGTATTATAAGGTATAAAATACTCTCTTGCTAAAGTTGGTCCAAAATGATTTATAAACCACTCTTCTAGGTTTTTTCCTTTTTCATAAGATGCATTAAGCATTTCCAAAGTAATGTCAAATGCTAATTTTGAATCAATATCATTAATTTGCTTAACAGAAAACTCTATTGGATATGAAATCCATTTATCTCTAAAATAAATTCTTGTTTCTCTTTTTATTAAATTCCACTCTGATTTAAGTAAAACTTTGTTAAAAACAAAATCTTTTACATCTTCATATTTGGAATCAAAACAATGCCCACCATTTATATGATATACCATCCCATCAACATCTTTGGTTCTAGCTATACCTCCAACAACAGACTCTTTTTCTAAAACCTCTACTTCAAAATCATCTTTTAAAAGCCTTGCAATAGATAATCCGGAGACACCAGCTCCTAAAATTCCAATTTTCATTTTATACTCCTAAATTAATATATAAATCATTTATTTAACGATTCTCTTTTATATTCTTGAATCATCATTTCGATTCCTTTTTCTAGCGAGATCTCATTTCTAAACCCTAATTTATTAAATTTTTTATTACTCATACTCTTATACAATGTTCCATCATTGCAATCCACCTCCTTTTCAAAAATTAACTTCCCCTTATATCCTATAAGGTTTGCCATTAACAAAGAAAGTTCTTTAATGCTAATAGGAGATTCATTAGTAAAATTCACAAAAGAACTTAATAAATTTCCATATTCATCATATTCACACAATGCTTTAAAATCCACATTATTTGCCAAATAAATACAAAAATTCGCAAGATCTCTAGCATTTGCAAACTCTCTAGCAGCTTTTCCTGTCCCAATCATCTTTATATGATCTTTAAAGATTCCATATTTTTCACAAAATTCGATTGCTTCTTGCTGATTAAGTTTTAAATCACTACATAACACTTCAAAATTATTTTCATTTAAGCATTTTGCTAAGAAAATTTTCCTAAAAATTCCTGCCTGCACATGAGAGTCTTCTATATCAAAATTATCATTCTCGCCATAAATGCTGGTTGGAGCAACACATAAAAAATTTGTTCCTCTCTCCAAGTTTAAATATTCACACAATTTAATTCCAGACACTTTACTAATTGCATAGCTTTCATTGTTGGGCTGAAAAGATCCACTTAACATATATTTTTCTTCCAATGGCAAAGGAGCATCCTTAGGATAAACACACGCAGAAGCAAGATAAACCAACTTTTTAATGTTAAATTCAGCTGCACAATAAATTACATTATTTTGCATCATCAAATTGTTATATAAAAATTCAGCAGGATACTTTCTTTGCTTAATGAAACCTCCCACAAAAGCCGCACAAAAAAACACATACTCCGGTTTTTCTTTTGCAAAAAACTCTTGCACTGCTTTTTGATTGATTAAATCAAGTTCTTTATGTGTTTTATAAACAAGATTTGTATAACCTTGCTTTTGAAGTTCTTGTAAAATTGCACTCCCTACAAGCCCTCTATGTCCTGCTACATAAATTTTAGAATCTTTTTGCACTTAAAATCCTTTTGTATGGTCTTGTGTCATAGCTTCAATATCTCTATTTGATAAAATAGGATTTTCAACCCCCCAATCAATTCCTATGCGTGGATCATTCCAAGCAAAAGTGAATTGATCATTAGCATCAACATATTCACCTTTATAAGCCAGTTTATAATAATACATAGAATCACATTTTGAACTAACATATTGCGCATTTCCAAAACATGGAGGAATTAAGATTAATTTTTGATTATCAGAACTAATAATAAATTTCTCCCATTGGAGATATGTTGGAGAATCTTTTCTGCAATCCACGACAACTTGATAAATCTCACCAGTTATACAAGTTACAAGTTTATAGGTTTTGACATCTCCGTGGATTCCACGCAATACATTTGGTTTAGATAAAGTGAATTTATCAAGAACAAACTCTAAATCATTTGGCAATAAAGCCTTTAAAAATTCCCTAGAATAACTTGTCCAAATCTCTCCCCTTAAATCTTGAAATTTATTAGGAGTAATAATATAAACACCTTTTAGTTTTTTAGATTCCTTAATATCAAATTCTATTGCCATACTCTCCCCCTTATGCAGCTTTTGTTGTATAAGAAAGAAAAGTAGTTCCAAAATCACTAACATCACTAAAGGCAACTAGATTTGCCCCCCCCCCCGCCTACTTGACTCTAATCCTTGTGTTAAATACCATTGATACATCATTTTAATTCCTTGTTCTAAATTAATTTTGTGTTTCCAGCCTAAACTTTCAAGTTTTAATCCTGAAGTTAGCTTCTGCATTGCTCCATCAGGACGCTCGGTATTAAAAACAAGTCTTCCTTGAAAGCCAACAATTTCCTTAATTAACTCCGCAATATTTTTAATGCTAATATTTACATTGGGGGAAATATTAATATGTGTATTTTGTGGCATTGTTTCACCTTTGCACAAATCCCTAAAATCAATATTTTTCATTATGTGCAAACAAGCTCCAGCCAAATCTTTACTATGAACAAACTCTCTGGTAGGTTTTCCGCTCCCCCAAATCTCAACTGTATTTTCAGACACTCCAAAACTAGCAAGATAATCTTTTGCTTTCTTAAAATCAGACATCTTTAAATCAGCTAAAACTTCATTACTTCTACCTTCCTTTAAAAGCTTTGCTAAATGCATTTTGCGCAAAACAGCTGGTAAAACATGGGAATTCTCGAGATCAAAATTATCATTATTTCCATAAAGATTAGTCGGAGCCACTCCAATAAAATTAGTTCCATACTGAAGATTGTAACTCTCACACATCATAAGCCCTGCAATTTTAGCAACAGCATATGGTTTATTAGAATATTCCAAATCGCCTTGCAGCATTTGATTTTCATCAGTAGGCAAAATAGAATTTTTTGGATAAATAGCTGTTGAAGCTATAAAAATAAGCTTTTTAATCCCATTAAGATAAGCGTTATGAACCACATTGCACTCTATCATTAAATTTTGATAAATAAAATCCGCTCTAAAAACACTATTTGCTGCTATTCCTCCAGCCTTTGCTGCACAAAAAAACACATACTCCGGTTTTTCTTTTGCAAAAAACTCTTGCACTGCTTTTTGATTGATTAAATCAAGTTCTTTATGTGTTTTATAAACAAGATTTGTATAACCTTGCTTTTGAAGTTCTTGTAAAATTGCACTCCCTACAAGCCCTCTATGTCCTGCTACATAAATTTTAGAATCTTTTTGCACTTAAAATCCTTTTGTATGGTCTTGTGTCATAGCTTCAATATCTCTATTTGATAAAATAGGATTTTCAACCCCCCAATCAATTCCTATGCGTGGATCATTCCAAGCAAAAGTGAATTGATCATTAGCATCAACATATTCACCTTTATAAGCGCATTTATAGTAATAAACTGCGCTTTTGCTTCTCACACAATGTGCATTTCCAAATCCTGCTGGCACTAAAATAATTTGCTGATTATCTTGATTGATTGTAAATTTCTCCCATTGGAGATATGTTGGAGAATCCTTTCTGCAATCCACGACAACTTGATAAATCTCACCATAAACACATGTTGCGAGTTTATATGTTTTTAAATCTCCATGGATTCCGCGAATCACATTGTGATGAGAGTAAATAAATTTATCGTGAATAAATCTTAAGCCACTTGGCAAAAGTTTATCAATCCTTTCACTAGTAAATGCCGTCCAAATCTCTCCTCTTAAATCTTGAAATTTATTAGGAGTAATAATATAAACACCTTTTAGTTTTTTAGATTCCTTAATATCAAATTCTATTGCCATACTCTCCCCCTTATGCAGCTTTTGTTGTATAAGAAAGATTTTGCAAGCAAGAGATTTGAGAAAGATTAAGTTTTAAATGTGATATATTGTTTTTGATAGAAGCAATGAAAGAAATAGTAAAAATAATAGAAGTAGCATTAAAGTTTTTAATGCTACTAAAGGCAACTAGATTTGCCCCCCCCCCCCCGACCAATAATTTCAGCAAATAATTTAATAGAATCAGAAATATCTACTTGATGATTCCCTACAAAAAATCCTTTTTCTTGAAGATACTTTGCATTTTTAAGCTCTTTATGAATTGTGTAGTCAAAATATTTTATCACTTCGTTTTGTGTAAAATCCCCTGTAGCAATAGGGCGATATTCAATTTTATTTTTTTCTAATTTTTGAATAATTTCACTTCTTTGTATTTTGGATTCTGGACGGATAATTAAAGAGAAACCAAACCACGAGCTAGATCCAATTTCTTTTTGAATAATAAAATCAGGATGATTTGCAAAATAACTGCAAAATAACTTTGCATTTTCTCTGCGGTATTTTAGAAAACTTGGCAGTTTTTTAAGCTGCTCTATGCCTATTGCACCACTCATTTCAACAGGACGCACATTATAGCCAGGCAATACAAATCTAAAGGACTCACTAAACCAATCATCACTCTTTTTAGCTACCAAATTATCCTTTGGCAGATTTCTAGTCCAACCGTGCGCCCTTAAACACAATAAAATATGATAGAGCTCCTCATCATCAGTTACAACAAACCCACCTTCCATCGTTGCCATATGATGAGAATAAAAGGTGGAAAATGTCCCCATAACCCCAAATGTTCCAGCTTGCTTACCTTTGTATTCTGCACCCATAGATTCACAATTATCCTCCAACAAAATAATATCCCTGTTAGAAATCATTGCCTTAATAGCATCAAAGTCATTAGGATTTCCTAGCAAATTCACGCACATAATCATTTTTGTAGAATCTGTAATAGCAGTTTTTAAAGCTTCTAAATCATAATTAAGCGTCTCCAAATCAATATCTACAAATTTAAGCTTCAATCCATACTGATAAAGTGGATAATAAGTGGTACTCCAAGAAACAGCTGGCACAATCACCTCATCACCCCTTTTTAATCGTGGAGTCTTTGTATAAAATAATGCTGCTGTGGCAATTAAGTTTGCTGTTGAACCTGAGCTTGTCATTACAGCATACTTAGATCCTACAAACCTAGCAAAATCTTTTTCAAACTCTGCAACCTTCTTACCCATTGTAAATATATCACTTTTGATAACTTCTTGAATTGCTTGTAACTCTTTTTCATCCCAAGTAGATGAGGCTAAAGTATATCTAGTTTTTACATCATCGGTCTGCGATTTCTTCATTTCTTTAATTTTTTTAGCCAAATCTATAGATCTCTTGATGCATATATCCATATTATAATATTCCCACTCACCAAAACGCCCGTGAGAAATAATGCCCAAGGAATCCAAATATTTTATTGCCTTTTCTTTAGAGTCTTTGTAATTCAAATCAAACAAAACATAAGCATGATCGGTAATATTATGTCCGACAATTCTTTTTAAGAATGGAAGTTTTTTAATCTCCTTTTCAAAATATTCTATAGAATGACTTCCCAAGCTTTCAGCAAGGCAATAGTTCCTATTCGGCGTAAAAAAGGTCCCCATATTTATAGTTCTATGAATACCTATATCGCAATCCGGTATATATGCCCAGGTAAAATCCACACTTCCATCAGTCTCACACAACACATTTGAAATTCTATTAAATTTCAAGTTTCTAAAATATTTTTCTATTTCATATGGAATATCCTTTAATATATCAACTATTGCATCCAATGGAGTAGTATTAATAATCACATCATACTCTCTCTCTCCATTTATAACCCACTTTTTTGCATTTTTCTCTATGCTTTTTATAGGATAATTTAAAATGATATTTACTCCATTCCCAATTGCTTCTATAAAGGTATTTTGATTGTTAGTCTTTGGGTAGTAATATCCACTTGCTTCAACCATACCATCTACACCTTTTCCACTTACCAAAGATTTATAAAAATTTTCCTTAGTGGGTATAGGAAGCTTCATCTGTTTATCATCTATAGTCCAAACGCTATCCATATTTTTGGGTTCAATACCCCAAATTTTAGTATTATAAGGTATAAAATACTCTCTTGCTAAAGTTGGTCCAAAATGATTTATGAACCATTCTTCTAGATTTTTTCCTTTTTCATAAGATGCATTAAGCATTTCTTTAGTGATTAAAAAGGCTAGTTCTGTATCAAACTTATCAATCTCTAAAACAGAGTTTTCTATAGGATTGCCAATCCAATGTCCTTTAAATAAAATTTTTGCATTTTTGACATAAGAATTCCATTTATTCTTCTCTAAAACACTAGAAAAAACAAACTCTTTTACATCTTCATACCTTGATGCAAAGCAATGTCCTCCATTTACATGATATGCTACCCCATCAACATCTTTGGTTCTAGCTATACCTCCAACAACAGGCTCTTTTTCTAAAACTTCTACTTCAAAATCATCTTTTAAAAGCCTTGCAATAGATAATCCGGAGACACCAGCTCCTAAAATTCCAATTTTCATTTCTATATCCTTTAAAATTTATGCGTTATTATATCAAAACTAAGTATTCATTGCCTATTCTTAATCTTCCCCAATTTAAATAAAAACTTGATATATCCTCCCTTCCACCAAGTCTTATTTGCTTCAATCAAAGCCTCTCCAAGCCTATAAGAAAGATGATTTTTATATTTCAATGCTTCTTTATAATCCACACAAGATTCCAAAGGAGGCAATTTCAAAGAAGGATTTTTTCTGATTTTTTTCTGGTAAGTTTCCTTTTCTTGTTTGTATTTATAAATGACACATAATAATTCATAGGGCATTCTAATATAACCAGATAGAGATTTAGAATTCAGTATCATTTTCTGCCCTAACCTATAAGAAAGCTGATTCTGAATTCTAACTTTAGCAGAAGGTGTACTATTTTTATGAAAAGATTTGACTTTAGAGGATTGTTCTAATTTAGTCAGAGAAAGCTGTTTTGGATCTTTTGCCTGTTTCATTGGTTTTGGCAATAAAGCCTTTATCTCCTTTTGATAAGATAAAAATTGTTGATCATTAGGTTTTGCTTTTAAAGAATTATCGATAAATTTCAAAGCATCATCTAAATTCTTTCTGCAAACTGAAATTTTTGCCGCCATATAGCTGATATAAGGATATTTTGCACTAGCAAACTTTAAATATCTATCTCTCAAAGGATCATAAATAGGAAAAGCCCATTTATTCATAATATTATGTAATCCCCAAATCGCTTCAAAAAAATGCTCTCTATTTAGACATTCTGTTTTTAAATAAGCATCTGCTGCTTTTAAATCCTTTTTTGCAAATAGCAAATCCACCATAGCAACTCTATAAAAATCATTTTCAGAATCTTCTTGTATTGCCTTAGATAACCATTTATATTGAATACTAAATGACTTGTTAAGCTTTTTTGCAAAAGCATAAAGTCTATAATAACAATATGCTCTATGTAAATTTCCAATCTCTAAGCAATGAATATTCTTTTGAATAATATCATAAAGTTCTTCATTATTATAAATATCATAAAAAGAACAAATAAGTTCTTTTCCTGCAATCATACTTGCCGTATTTGAGAATACAGAAGAACCCGTAGAATAAATTTTTTTTGCCCTGCTTAAAAAATTTATATCAAAAAAAGCTCTTTCTTGATTCGTATAACTATAACGCCCTTCAATAAGAGAATCCACTGAATAAATTTGAATATTTTTATTAGGTTTAATCTGATTTAAATAATCTTCTAAAATCTGATTAGACTTAAAATCTTGCCCAATAATAACAATATGATTTCTCTCCCATTCCATCTTTGCAATTTCAATTGCAACCTCATAAGGAAAATGCTTAGTATTCATCCATAATTCTGGCGCAATTCTAAATTCCCCAAGAACAACCTCTCCCCCTCTTAAATGCAATATCACAAAATCACTAGCAATAATACTGTTGCAGATATACTCCACATCTTGAATCATTTGCGCACATTTATCTGACCACTGAATGCTTTCATAACACCTTTTTAAATCTTTTAAAGCCTCTTCTGGCACAAGATCACGCATACACTTATGAGGACTTATTTTACCGATAAAAGAACCCCATTTATGCTTTAAAAATCTAGATTTAGGATCTTTAAAGGACAAGTTCACAATATCATTTCCATGAGACCGATATTTTGAAGAAATCAAATGCTTCTGCAAAAACTTATCCGAAAAAATCTCTTCCGCCATCAATATCTGATTACAAAAAGATACACCTTCTTGACCTTTAACATCACATCTTCCATCATCATTTGTTCCATTCATCCAAGACAAAACAAATTTAAAATCATCCCCAAGATTCTCTGCAACATACATTGCACCTATAATTGTGGCAAGTCGCATTCCAAGCCCATCAAGACGACTTCCTACAATGTAGTGATACTTTCTTTTTAAAACCTCAACTCTTCTTAATACTAAATGCCCTCTAGTGTTTAAAGAAATTTTAATATATCTAGCCTTTAAGGATTGCAACACATTAATCTCTAAGACTTCTAAATCCGTCCATTCAAACAAACTTGAATCAAGATTAATCCAATTTTCTTTATCCAAAGAACATTCAACTTTTAAATTTTTATTGATTTTTTGATGTTTTAATTCTTTTCGATTTGTGATCCTTATGCAATCAATCGCATAAGCATCTTCTAAATCCACAACCCAAAAAGGATTGTCTTCTAATCCAGTATGAAAAGCAAAATTCACATCTTCCAAACTAGCGTCAATTGCCCGATTTGCATCATCAATACGCGACCATTTACTAACAGAACTCTGAATAGCTTTTTTGCCCTCTGTTAAATTCACTACATCTTCTTCTTTCCAAATCACAACAAAATCCTTTCTAATTTTATAAAAACAAATGTGCCCACAAACGATAAAACCTATAACGACATTTTCTATTCCTTAGCTACAAAATTTACTAACCAATCTATTCTTTTATGCTTTGGCATATCTTTAAGTTCTTCAAAAGAATAATCAATATAAAAATCTTTAATTTGATCAAAATTTTCTACAAATCCAAAATCGCCATTTTCTTTTACTGCAATTTGTCTATAGTAATCTTGCAAACACGGATCTTTAACGATTGCATTTTTTGTTTGATTTATAAAAATATTTGTTGGTATTAATTGATTTAAAAGTTGAATCTCCATAGCAGAAACATCAACAAAAGCTCTGTAAATCTGATAAGTTGTTTCAATAACTTGCTTATTCAATAGTTTTGTTAAAAATCCATTGCACTTATAACCTAAAATATCCACCTGCAAAGCGTTTTTTCGCAAAAAACTTATACCCAGCTCCAAATACTTTCTATATTTCTTATCTCTATATCCTATATTTGGGTGCGGTTGAATAATAACTTTTCTTAGTCCATTAATTTTTGCATATTGCACGATCTTTTTAAAAGCATATAAATCCGCGCTAATGCTACAATACTGCTCCGCTTTAATTCCTCCTTCCCAAGTTGGCGCATAAAGAATATAAGATCCCTCTTTTTTGTAGGATCTTTTATAAGGATTGCTACCAATAAAAGTATCTCCCATCTTAAGAATTCTATATCGACAAACATCATCTTGTGTAAAAATTTTGTGCTCCAAATATCTTCTTACCCCAGCTTCCCCAGCGCAAACAACATAATCATAAATCCTTATAATAGGTTTTATACTTGCAATCTTGTTACTTTCTCCATGAGTAACAAAAATATGTTTAGCATTTCTAAAAGTTAAAATCCTACAATTTGACTGCGCATTAAAAAGATAAAAAATAACTTTGTATTTACTCATATCTAATCTATTAATATTTAAAAAATATCTATATGGGATTTTATGTTTTTCCAATTCCCATCTATAATATAAAAAAGATTCCTTGTAGCTTTTAAAAACTACTTCTGTATTATCTCTGCTAAACACACCCTCTATAAAATAACCAATGAGTTGCTTAATTGCACCTTTAATTTTATTATCTATATAAATAGCACGCTTCATTTTATCGCCATTAAAAGCTTTTCAAAAGTATTATTAAGAATATAAGATTTGCCAATCCAATATTCCACAAAAGCCTTCCTTTCTTCTCTTTTAAAATCTCCTTTTTTTAAAAACATCTCAAATCTATTTATATCCGAAAAAAGATATAACCCATCTAAAGAAATATATTTATTCTTTAAAAAATCCTGCATCAAAACTTCACTAGCAACATAAGTATAAATAGGGGCATCACACGCTAAAAACTTTTCTTTATATGTTTTCAAATCACACACCACTCCTTGACAACCAGCCAATATTTCATTTTCCACCTTGTGATACACTCTGCATTCAACAGCATTTATGGCAAGCAATCTATCAAGCAGTTTATAAAACGCCTTTAAAATATAAGTTTTTTTAGAAGTTATTATAAAATCAATAGAAAACTGATTATTTAAAGCATATTTCATAATTGCTTGCATAACTGCAAAAGACATTAAACTCTTATGATTTGACAACACACACACTAAATTATCTTTCTTTTTTACATTACATAAATCAAAAAATTGCGGCTTACCAATCTTCATTATTTCCATTGTTGATAAACCATCTATTTGAGACATCTTTTCAAATGCAGCTTGAGATGGTAACCAAATTGCATCATAGGCACGAATCACTTTTGATAAAGCGGAATCTCTAATATAATTTTCGCTCCCGATAAAAATGTGCTTATAATCAGAAAAATTTAATAAATGAATATTTTTGGAATGATGAGATAAGTAGAAAATTACTTTTAAATTTTTAAACTTGGAGATATTATCATCAACCTCCACAACACTTTGTGCATAAACAATATAACATGATTTAAAATAAGTCTTCAATTTATTATATAGATTCTTATCGCGAACTAAAATACTGAATTTAACATTTGCTTTTAAAAAAATTGGAATCCAATAAGACAAATGATCATATCCTATTTTTGCATTCTCTCCACTTTGGAGCAATATCGTAGAATCATAGACTATTCTAGACACATATCCTCCTCAAACTGCTTTAGAGTTTTAACAAAAACATTATTTAAAGTCTCTTCTTTACCTAAAATATATTCTTGCGCTTCAAGCCTTCCTTTCGCTAAAAAATCATTCCCCATTAATACATTTTTAATGCCATCATATAATTCATTGGGAGAAGAAAACAAATAACAATACTTTTCATAAGGCATATTACTCTGCGCAATTTTAATTTCTTTTTCTTTAGGCATATACAAAAAAATAGGGGCATTTGCCGCTAAACATTCAGTAACTACACCAGAAATATCACAAATAAAGAGATTTGTTTTTTTAATTAATTCACTCACATTAGCCTCTACAGACTTAATATCCGCTAAATTATCTTTTTGCAATTCTTTATCAAGATTTATAAATTTATTTTTTCCGCTACCCATATGAGGATGAAATTTAACAGACAATTCCAAAGGTAAACACTTTATTTTCACTAAATTATCCCTTATCGATTCTAGAGAAGAATAATCCTGCTCTTTATATAATCCCTCCCAAGTAGGAAGATACAACAACCTTAAATCTCCTCCAAACCTTTCTCTCCAATCCAAATCTGTCTCCTGTAACACTTCTTTAAGAGTTGGACGCCCAACCTTGACAAACCGCAGACCATTCAAAGAAAATCCAGCATTTAAAAATCTATCCCTATGAGCATCCCCAGCAATCCAATTCTCATCATACACTCTAAAAAACTTTCGAAAACTAGATGCTTTATCGCTATCCCCATGCCCAATAAAAATATGTTTAATTTGCGTCTGATAAAGAAGGCTCATATTATTACCCGTGTTAGAAGGATAAAAACAAGCCTTAATCCCAGAAAACATATTAAAAAACTCATCTATTTCTTTTTTTGTTTTTACATAAACAATATTTGCCTGTGGATACTTTTCTACCATTAACTCAAATGTTTCTAACTTTCTAACAAGGATTACAAATTTTACTTTAGATTCTTTGAAATAAGAATACCAAATGTTAAGATGAACCAAAGCCGTATAACCAATTTCACCCGTATGCAAAACCACTTTAAAATCAGTATCAAAAACTCTACAAGCCAAATCTGGGACATTTCTATTATTTTTAAGATTTACAAACATATCCTTAAAAAATAATCTAGGGGATTTAATTAACTTGGATAATTTACTCATTATTTTTCAAATTTACCTCTACAATCTGTCCAGTAAAATCAGACAGTAAAGTATTAATTGCAACATAAGCAACACATTCTGCTGTTAGCAAAGTAGAAGGATCCTCTTTACCAAAATTAGCTACACGCATAGGTGTTAAAGTTCTTTGAGGACTGATACAATTTACTCTTACTTGATTAGAGCTTTTAAATTCTTCCGCCAACGCTTGTGTCAAATTCACAATTGCCGCCTTTGAAGAACTATATAAAGAATAACTGCATCTTCCCCTCGTATAAGAACTTGAAGCAAAATTTAAAAGCTGTCCTGAAGTTTTTTCTAAATATGGAAGTGATGCTTTAGCAACATTTATTGCTCCAAGATAATTAATATTAACGGTATCTAAAATATCTCCATAACTCATAAACTCCAAACGCGATTTCACTAAAATAGAAGCTGTATTTACTACAAAATCTATTGCCCCATATTTTTGATTAATATTATCTAAATCCCTCTCAACGTCAGATAACAAGGCAATATTTGTATTGGTTGACATTCTGCTAAATGCTTCCACCTTAGCACCGTAAAGTTTGAGCAAATTTACAATACTCAAACCTATTCCGGATGTTCCTCCAAATACTACAACAACTTTATTTTTAAAATTTTCTTGATAATATTTCTCACTATATACAAAATCATTTTTAATGTTTTTAAGCTGAAAAATCTTATCTGCCAAACTTATATCACTTGGATGTGTAATTTTAATATTTTCTAAACTACCCATCACTACACAAATTTTTTCATTGCATAGATATTTTTTAACAACTCCACAATCATCAGTCGGAATAAAATCAGAATCCTTATCTGCCATCAAATAAGCTTGTTTGATTGTTTCTATTTTGAAGGCCTGCGGTGTTTGACCTTGCATCATAAATTGTCTTTGAGGAATGTTTGTTATAAATCCCTCTTTTGCCTCAATAATAGTATCAGTAGCAGGTATTGCCACATCTACTGCATTATAGTACTGTAAAGACTCTATAATATCATCAATAATTTTATTGCTAACAAACGGACGGACTGCATCGTGAAAAATTAGATTAATTTCTTTTTCATTATCATAGGACAATATAGCACTCATTGAAGAGTCTCGCCTTTCTTCTCCCCCTAAAATAATCTTTTTAACCTTTATATACTTATTCTTATCAACAATTTCTTCTATTTTATCTTTCCAGCCTCTCTTAATAACAATACAGATCTCATCGATGCCTCTATGATGAACAAAAACTTCTATTGTATGCTCAATAATAGTTTTTCCAGCTAATTTTACAAATTGCTTTGGAATATCAAGACCAAATCTATTGCCCATTCCGCCAGCTAAAATTACAGCAACATTTTTTCTCAACTTCAATCTCCCGCAAGGTTTTTTATAAATTCAACACAACATTTGTTGCAATTGCAATTTGGTATAAAATCTGTGTCAACATACCAAAAATCTGCAGATTTTGTGTATCTACTTTTGGAAGCACTAAAATAGAATCACCAGCTTTAATATCAGCAGAATTCCATCTGCCATTATATTTGCTAGCTTTTCCACTATTGTTAATAACCAAAACTCTTCCAACATCTGCTCTCTTGCTGTAACCACCTGCTAAATCTATATAATACTTCAAATCTTTCTTGTCCAAATAAACAAAAGCTCCGGGTATTGATACCTCTCCTTGCACAATTACTAAGTTATTTTTATTTGGGACATTAACAACATCACCATCTTCAAGAACCACAGAAGCATATGTCCTAACATCATCAATAACAATTTGTCCTTTAGGTTGTGCCTGTTTTGCCCGCTCAATAAATTCTAAAATCGTTTTTGCCTGTGTCGCCCTAATAGCAGCTTGCTCTGCATTTACAGATGAGCTTGTAAGAGCTAAAGTTTCAAGCTCTTTAAGCTGTGCATTAATAAGTTCCTTTTGCATTAGAGCTACACTTTTCCTAAAAACCTGCAACGCGTTAATATCAGATTGATTGTTAGTTGCAATCATTTTTGCAACATCCGCTAGAGTTGTTCCCTTTCTCACCACAATGGAACGTAACCCATTATGCTCTCCTTCAATATTAACATTAATATTTTCTGCTATATAATCCGGTCTAAACTCTATTTCATCTCCAGCATAAAGCTTCACACTTTCAAATTGTTTCTTATCATAGGCATCAACAACAAGTTGTCTATCTTGTCTATGGCTTCTGACTACTGCGTTTGTAACAATGGGCTTAACGCCAGATACTTTAGCAATATCAAACAAACTCTGAATATCTTTTCCTAATTCAAATCTAAATGGCTTTTGCACATCACCCCTAACAAACACATAATCTTGCACGCTACCTACCAAAATCACATCACCCATTCTAAAAGGAAAAAGCTCTATTCTACCCTCTAATAAAAAATCATACAAATCCACATATTTTATAACTTTATTATTACGTAAAATTTGTATATCTCTAAAGCTCCCATATTCTAAATTAATACCGGCTGCCTTATCAATATATTGTATAATGGAATCTGAACTTAGTCCCTGATAGAGACCTGGCTTATTAACATTTCCAGTAACAAACACAGAAATGTTTTGATAAATATCCAAATCTGCATAAACAAAGACATTATTTTTATAAACTTTATTGATTGCTTTTGTGATAACTTTTACTAATGAACTATTTTTAACACCAAGCAAATTAATTGCACCAACCATTGGAATAAATATATTTCCCTGAGAATCTACCACTAAAGTGCTAGAAAATTCAGTTGCACCCCAAATTTTGACATTAATCCTATCTCCAACTGCAAGTTTATAATCTGGATTATAAATGTGTTGTTTAAATTGTGTAAAATTTCCATTAAATAAATGTTCACCAAAAACTCCAACCAAAGATTCTTCTTTTATTACTTCTTTGTCTGTGATATTTTCTGTTTTAGATTCCATTTTGGACTCAACTGCATCTATTGTTTGAACTTTTGAAATTTGAGAAACATCTACTGCACCAAACACCAACAAAGGAAAAATTAGTAGTAATAAAATTTTTTTCATTTTAATATCTATGCTCCTCTATAATCATTCTGATAAATTTAACAACCCCAAAAACCAACGAAAAAACCATAAAAGCCGTAAGGATATTATAAATTTTTTCTGGATATTTCGCACTTTGTGGCAAACTTGGATTTTGTATCACAACTACTTGTTTAATTTTTCTTAAAGCCTCAATCCTTGCTGTTTCATAAGCTTTTAAGGCAGTTGTATAAGCATTTTCTGCAAAAGTAACTTCAATGGAAAGATCTTGAAATTGCGCAGCAAGATCATTTAATCTTTGCGAGGTTCTAGGAGAAGCAACTTTATTTTTCTCCACACGCAATTGCTTCTTTAAAGCTGCAATCTCTGATTTAATAGTAACAATCTGTGGAGCACTCTCATTAATATAACTCTGCATCATTAAAAGCTCTGCCTCTTTAGTTGCTATCTTGGCTTCTAAGCTTCCTATTAATTGCAACCTTCCCTCCGCCTGTTTTAATGGATCAAAAATTCCATATTTATTTTGAAAAGCCAAAAGATCATCTTTCGATTTTTGATATCTCTCTTTAAAACGCAAAAGCTCTCTTTCTGCAAACTCCATTTGTTCTCTAGCTGCCCTATGAGAGATTTCATTAATAAACCTTTCACTCTCTTTGACAATTGTTGTAGCAATAAGATGAGCGCTTTTTGCATCAAAGCCTTCTACATCAACTCTCAAAATGCCATCTCCTAGACCATCTTGCAAGATTTTCACGCGATTTTGGTAATACTTCAATAAACCTTCTTGCGTAGTTTTCAATGCAACACTATAAAAAAGATCAATCGTTTGCTTTGCATAAAGCTCTCTTATATCAATTTTTTCTTCAAGAATTTTTAGCATATCAAGAGAATGAATATAAGATTTTAAAAACAAAATATCTTCATTGGATAAAGAGCCATTATTAAGTAAAGAAGCTAAACCATTAATTTCTCCTGTACTTTGTGTCGTTGCCTTTACGCTTAAAATACTCTCACTTACATAGCGATCCGCTGCTATAAAAACATAATAAAACGCAACAAAAAGAGTGAGAATAATAACAATTTTAAAGGAATGTAAAATCTCTAAATTTTTAACTCTTTCTAAAAAATTATTTAACATTAACTTTCCCTTGATACACAGCTATCCCTTCATCTACATCATCATAAACGGTCGCTTTACCATCTTGCATAAAGACAATTTTATCACACCATTGCTTAATCTCTGACACATTATGAGAAACCATAATCACCTTAGATTTAGACAATCTCTCTTTATAAATCCGATTGCTTTTTTCTTTAAATTTTGGATCTCCGACTGCTCCTGCTTCATCAATTAAATAATAATCAAAATCAAAAGCCATACTCAATCCAAAAGCAATTCTTGCTCCCATTCCAGCCGAGTAAGTTTTCATAGGCTCATCAAAAAACTTACCAATTTCTGCAAACTCCTCTACAAATTCTACCTTTTCCTTTAAAGCCTCCCCTTTATATCCATAAACTCTAGAAATAAAACGCACATTATCTCTCGCAGAAAGACTCCCCTGGAAAGCACCAGATAAACCTAAGGGCCAAGAAAGCTTTTTATCAATAATAATTCTACCTCTATCTGGCAATAAAGAACCACTAAGAAGTTTCATTAGCGTAGATTTTCCCGCCCCATTTCTTCCCATTAATCCTATACTGCAGCTATCAGGAAATTCAAAAGTTAAGTCTCTAAAAACATAATGCCTACCACCTTTTGTGAGAGAATAAGATTTTGTAAGATTTAATAATTTTATCATCTTATGGCAATCAACTTTTCTCTAGTAAAATAATAAAAAAATAACCCACAAAAAAGAATAATGATCAAACAAAAAAGTGGATAATAGTAATTATAATTATCCAACAAAGGATAATTTTCAAAAAAATTATATTTTAAAAGTTCCATAATATGTAATAAAGGATTATAATAAAAATACTCAAGAATAGGCTTTGGGATAATCCAAGCAGGAATCACAACAAAAGATGTCCAATATAAAATTGCATGAATATATCCAAAAAGTTTCTGAATTGGTTCAGAAAAATGCCCAGCTATCGCAAAACACATTCCCATTGAAAATCCAAATAAAACCAACATTACAAAAGAAAACATAACTTCTAACATATGCTGTGGAATCACATGCATACGAAAAAACCAACCCACCAAAAACATAACACAAACAAAAATTGTAAAATAAATACAAAATTCCAATAATGCCCTAGCAATAAAAACATGAATAGGGCGAATAGGCTTATAGGCAAAAAGAGCTAAATTTGCTTGAATTCCATTTAAGATCTGTGTAACTATACTTCTAAACATAAAAAATGGAATAATCCCTATAACCAAAAACATAAAAATTGGAATCCCATCAGGCATAATTTGATGACGAAACTCTCTAATCATAGCGACCAAAGAAGCAATTGTTAAAATTACCATCATAGGCTCGCCAATCACCCAAAAATATCCCAAATATTTATTGATTCCAAATCTAGTTTTAAGCTCCCTAAAAAAAAGAGCGTGCACAACATCAATCATCTACTTCCATTTTTCTTTTAATCAAAGTTGTCATTTTAGCACATTATATCTACAAAACATTAATAAAGCCCAAATTTTATAATTGTTTTCCAATTGTTTGCTCTGTAAGCTTTTTTTTAAGAACTAGGTCTATAATAGACTGCTCTCTTTTATTTGCTTTTTTACAATGACCTTTATCAAAAAAATCTGTAATCCTTATAATAACTTTTGCCCATTTTTTGTTTCTCTCTCTCCAAGCATGCGAAGATAAAGATTCCCAAGCGTAGCCATTAAATAATGTTGCATTTACAAAATGATCAAGAGCTCTCACTCCTTGCCTCACTCTATCTGTTTTTCCAAAAGTCCCCACAATAACAATAAAAAGATAACTGACAATTGCCAAAGGTACAATTGCACACAACAAAACTGTTCCTGCTAACTTCTCTCTCATTGATTTCTCTTAATAAATTTAATACGCATTCCATTAGCCGATCTAATTGTTAATCTACCCACAATATCTGGCACAAAACTTTCTTCCAATTCCAATTTATATTTTCTAATAATATTTGCAAGAATCAGCACAGATTCCTGCATAGCAAATCCTTGCCCTATGCAAATTCTCTCTCCCATCCCAAAAGGCATATAGGTATCCTTCTTAATATTACTCTTGCTTTCGTACCTTGTTGGATCAAATTCATGAGGATTCTTCCAAAAACGCTCATGCCTATGAATAAGCCAAGGGGCAACCACTACTCCCGATCCTTTCTTTACCAGCTTATCTCGCATTTTCCTATCTTCTCTTGTTTCTCTTGCAAAAAAACCAACGGGCGGATAAAGCCTTAATGCTTCTTTAAAAATATTTGTTACATAACGCATTTCTTTGATATGTTTTATCTCAAAAACTCCATCACCTGCAATCCTAGCAATTTCTTCATAAGCTTTTTCTTGCTCATTAGGAGCTATGCTCAAAATATAAAGAGTCCAAGTTAAAGAGCTTGCAGTTGTCTCATGCCCTGCTAAAAACAACATAGAGACTTGATCTAAAATCTCTTCAAATGTAAATCTTTGATGAGTTTCCGCATCAACAACTTGCAGCAAAGAAGACAAAATATCCTCATACTTTCCTAGATCATTTTGTGCATTATGATATCTAGGAGCAATAATATCAGACAAAACTTTACGAATTACAGAGGCGGCTTTTAGTCTTTTATTTTCGCCTAAAAGCTTAGAAAACCATTTAGGGAAACAAAACATTGTTCTTAATGCTGTCTTAGTTGTCTCCTCTTGCACGGTCCCGAATGCTTCCAAAACAAGTCTGCCCTTTGCTTCATCTAACTTAGAGGACATAATCGTTCTAAAAATTACATCGGCTGTTACAAAAGTCATGATTGCATCCACTTCAATAACTGCACAATTTTGATAACTTGCAAGTTTTCTCATCATATCATCTGTAGCATCACGCATAAGATTGAAAACTTTAGAAATTCTTGTCATCTCAAAAGAAGGCCTTAAAAGCTCTCTTTGCTTTTTCCATACTTTATCATTAGTTGTGAAAATACTCATTCCTAAAAGAGGCTCTAAAAGCTCATGTAAAAGCTGGCTTTTAGGAAAATTTTTCACATCATCCACCATAACATGCCTAACTTCTTTTGGATCATTAACAACATACAAATCAAATCCAGGCATTTTAACCCTGCCCATCATCATTTTATAACTACGCTCATACAATCCATCTAACCAAGATCTTCTTTTAAATAAAAAAGTTGCAAATGTCGAAGCCTTAGTTTTATAAGGTTTTGGATGAAATGGACACACTCCCATAGGCGACTCCTTTATTGTATTTTATTCTCAAGCATTAAATTTCCAATCACAAAATCAAAAAAATCATATTGCCCTTTGATTTGTGTGGCAAATAAATATAAAAAATGCGCTTTGTATTTATCCCTCTTGATGCTTTTATACTCTCTTGGTTTGTAAAGCGTATGAAATCTAGCGGATAAATATTTTGGAGTGAATTTGGCATTAATTCCACTTGTTTTTAGAAAATCAACTTGTGGAAAACAAGCTCCATCAATAATAGAGGTAAAATCATACCAAATAATCTTTCTTTGTGAGATAAATTCTAAATCTTTTTTAAAAATTCTTGCTTTTTTATGAAAGCTCACCAAAGGAATACATTCTCCTAATGTTAAAATCTTTAACTTTGAATAATCAAGCTTTGCTTTTTCGCACTTTTTAAAAACCTCTGCCAATACACAGACACTAAGCATTGTTCCCACACTATGCGCAATAAGAATGGCCTCATATCCTTCGTCATCTTGATGCTTTTGTAATTGCCTAAAAATCTTTTCACTAAAAGAATCAATTTTATCTTTAAGTAAGGTTTTTCTATAACTTTCCCATTTAGAACTAAATGCACAAATTCTTGCAATCCAAAATATTGCAAGTTTTTTTCCAATCCTAAATATTAATTGTGGCAAATAAAGTAAAATCAGCACACCTAAAATAACCCCCAATAAAAAATGAAATTTTTCCCAAAAATAAAACAAACTTCCAAATGCTAGAAATAAAGTAAATATCACACTAAAAAGCACATAAAAAAATGGATAAAACCCTGTAATAAGCTGATAAAAAGATTCTTTGCCAAATTTAATAAAAAATCCCGTAATAACATAAAATCTAAAAAAAACAAAACAATCTAGCAAAGTATCTTTAATGCTATCTGACCAATTCTCTTTAACGATTTCATTCCAATTTAAAAAAGTGTATTTAATTTTTGTCTTTGGTGTTTTAATTTGCCAAAATGGATAACCATCCACATCAATTTGACTTCTTGAAATCTCATAATCGTAAGATAGAATCTGATTTTGCAAGGCTATATTTTTCTTAAAAATAGAATAATAATGCCGATATCCTCTTGGATCATAGCCTGCGATATAAAACACATCCCTTTTAGAACACTCTTTTTTCATACAAAAACTCTCTTTTAATTACGCAATGTTGGAGTATAACTCACTATTGCTTTTTATCGCTTTACACAATAAGATTAATCCTTAATTTTTAGTTTCTTTAGTGTCTTGTATCTCTCCTATAGATATTTCAATGTCCTTAAAGATAGTCTTTAAGATTAACAATTAAAGCTTGCAATTTATCCTTATCCTTCTTTCCTGCAAACTTCTCAATACTAGAATTTATATCTAGCATCTTAGCTCCCATTTGTTTCAATGTTTTAATATTTTGGATTCCAACTCCCCCAGCCACACACAAATACTGCATTTTTAGAGATTCCAATACACTCACATCAATACATTCTCCACTTCCCCCACCTAAAGCACTTTTAGAATCCAACAAGATAAAAGGGCTTGGTAATTCCTTTAAATCTATGTGTTCTAAATCCTTTTTAGATTCCACATTTATCACTGCATAATACGCAAACTCTGCTTTTTTTAAATCCACCCCACCAAAAAACTGCGATGTAACTCCATGAAGCTGAAGTGCATCAATTTTACCACTTTGATACATCTCTAAAGCCTTCTGCATTTGCACCACATCATCTTTAATAACTGCGACTTTTAACACATCTGGATATGCTTCTAATACATTTAAAATCTCTTTTAAATCCTGCACAAAACGCAAAGACTTTGGCTCTAGAATAAACCCAAGTGCACCAACTTTCTCTCTATCTTCTTGTCTTAATGTATATAAAGCTTCAGCACACATTTTAGCATCTTCTGCATTTGTGATTCCACAAATTTTAATTAATCCTAATGTGGATTCTAAGAGTTTAAAGGCGTTTTTATAAAAAACATTTGTGCTTTCTTTACCCTTTTTCATCGCATTTTTAAGCCCCTCTAATGCAACTTTAGGATTCTCACTTTTAACCAAATAACTTCCGCACAAAATCCCATCAAAGCCTAAATTTCCAACCACAAAACCATCAAAACTGCATTTTAAAGAAGATTCAAAAACCACTTTAGAGCTAGGATTTACGCTTTTTATGAAATCTAAAAGATTATATGCCTTAATTTTATCAATATCAAAGGTATGCAAATTGCGCGAATTTATGCCAATCAAAGATGCGTTTAATGGCGCAATAAACTCTACTTCAAAGGCATTATGCACCTCAACTAAAGGAGTTAGATTCCATATTTTGCACGCATTATACAACTCCAAAAGACGCGCAAATCCCCCATTATTCCCATCTAAAAACACAGCAGCAATCAAAAGCACCATATCCGCACCAAAATCATAAGTTTCTTTGATTTGCTCCACTTCTGTAATAAAATCTTTTCTTAACACGCAAGCATTCTTAAACGCATTTTTTACAGCTTTTAAATCCTCTAAATCTCCGTGAAAATAATCTTGCTCACACAGCACAGAAATCGCTAAAGCACCTGCTTGCAAATAAGATTTTGCTAAGGCACTAGGTTCTAAAATCTCTCCGATTTTCCCTGCGCTTGGACTTGCTCTTTTGATTTCTGCAATCACAAAAATTTGCTCTAAATTTGGTAAATTCAAAGGTACATTGCGTGTAGTATGGCGAATTTTACGCGCTTTTTTCTTTGCTAAAATTTCTTGTAAAATCGTAGGAACTTGCGTAACTTCTAATCCCATTAAAATCCCTCTAAACGCATATTGCTAATCTCTTGAAAAGATTTTAAAACCTCAAAAACAGAACCTTCTTTAATGATTTCTTTTGCTTTAAAAAAGCCATCTTTAATAGAATCCACCAAATCACACACATACAACGCAGCTCCTAAATTTAAGGCAACTAAATCAAGCTTTGGCGAGTTTAAGCCCTTAAAAATATCTTGACTAATCTCTACATTCTCACGCGCATCGCCACCTTTTAACAAAGAATAAGGCACAAAAGAAAGTCCAACTTCAATAGGATTAAAAATATAAGTCTTAATCTCTCCTTCTTTAAGTTCGGTAATTTGCGTAGGTGCGCACAACGAAATTTCATCATAACCATCTAGTCCGCTAACAACCATTGCGCGCTTAATCCCCAAAATCTGCAATGCCTTTGCCATAATCTCCGTATAGCTTTTATCAAAAACGCCAATAAGTTGATGTGAAATAGGAGCAGGATTGCTTAAAGGACCTATGAGATTAAAAGCTGTCTTAAACCCTAATGTGCTGCGTGCTGGAGCTGCAAAACGCATTGCAGCATGGAATCTTTGCGCAAAAAGAAAAGTTAAGTGTAACTCTTCATAAGCTCTTAGAGAGTTTTGAAGCTCCATATTTGCATTAATCCCAAGTGCATTTAGTAAATCTGCTGAACCACTTTTAGAAGTAATTGCGCGATTTCCGTGTTTAATGATCCCAAAATTTTCTTTTCTAGCCATAGAAGCCAGTAAAAGCGCGCAAGTTGTTGAAACATTAAAGGTTTTTACGCCACTGCCTCCTGTGCCTACTAAATCAAAGTTCTTTTCAAACTTTCTCTTAGGCGCAAAACGCACTGCCTTTTGCTTTAGCACAGAAGCAAATCCTGCCAGCTCATAAGAATCCACACCTTTTATCTCAAGGCTTGTTAAAATGCTTCCAATTTGTGCATCACTTAAATTTCCTTCTGTGAGTTCATCCATTAGATTATAGCTTTCTTGAAAATTTAATGACTCTTGCTTGAGTGTCTTTTTTAAATATTCTTTTATAGGGATAGGCTCTCTTGCATAATGTAAAAAATTTTGGAGCATTTTTACCCCATCTTTTGTGCCAAGAGATTCTGGGTGAAACTGCAAGCCCACAAGATGATATTGCTTATGTTCTACTGCCATAATCTCCCCATCTTCACTGCTTGCACTCACAATAAAACACTCTGGAATTTCATCTTTTTTGCCCACAAGAGAGTGATAACGCACAATAGGTGTTCTTTGCGGAATATGGCGGAAAACTCCTTTTTCATTATGGATTAGCGGTTCAACTTTTCCGTGAATTATATTTTTTGCATTAACAATCTCCACTCCAAAGGCTGCTAAAATCGCTTGATGTCCTAAGCAAATCCCTAAAATTGGATAAACGCCTTTGAAAGTTTGCACAATTTCAATGTTAAGCTTAGAATCCTTAGGCGACTTAGGACCCGGACCTAAAATGATATAACTTGGATTAAATGCTTGAATGTCTTTAAGACTCGTTTTATCACAACGCACAACTTTGATAGGATAACCAAGTGCGCTAAAGGCTTGATAAATATTAAAAGTAAAGGAATCGTAATTATCAATTAAAAGTATCATTGTTTATTTCCCATAATTGCTTCAACTAAAGATAACATTTTGTTTTGCGTTTCTTTGTATTCTTCACTCGGAATAGAATCATATACAACACCCGCACCTGCTTGCAAATAATATACACCTTTTTGATAGATGGCTGTGCGAATTGTGATTGCAAAATCCATATCACCATTTTTAGAAAAATATCCAATCGCCCCTGCATAAATTCCACGCTTATTAGATTCTAAATTCTCTATGGTTTTTATTGCTTGAATTTTTGGCGCACCACTTACTGTTCCTGCTGGAAATGCAGCAAGTAAAGCATCTGTTTTTTTATGCAGTTTTAAATCCATTTTGCCCTGCACTTCAGAAACTAAATGCATAACGCGTGCATATTTTTCTATGGCTTTTTCTTGTGTTACACGCACGCTATTTGGCAATGCAACTTTACTAATGTCATTACGCCCTAAATCTAACAACATTAAATGTTCAGCATTTTCTTTGATATTCTCTTTTAATTCTTCTTCAAATTTGGAATCTTCTAGGGCATTTTTTCCTCTTGGGCGTGTGCCTGCAATTGGACGTGTAGTAAGTAAAGCAAAATTTTCTTCATTATCGCTTTGCACCTTAATAAGAACCTCTGGAGAACTCCCTATAATTTGATACTCTCCAAAGTCAAAATAATACATATAAGGACTAGGATTACTAGCTCTTAAATTCTCATAAGCTTGCAAAGGTGGTAAATCACTTACAATCTGAAGACTTTGACTTGGCACGCATTGTAGCAAATTTCCTACATAAATCTCATTTTTTAACGATTCTACCATTTGCGTAAAATACAATTCTTTATCTTTAGAATTTATCGCTGTTTTATAATCTCTATTCTCTTTTTTTGGGATTTCAATCTTCTTTAGTTTATCTAATAAATCTTTGCTACATTTTTCTAAATCAAAATCTTGCACTTCATTTTCATACACAACATTAACAGCATAAAGCATTTCATAAAAATGATCAAAAATAACAAACTCTCTCCCAAAAATAAAAGCATTTTCACTTGCTTGATACAATGGTGGTTTTTGAAATTTCACTTCTTCAATCTCACTAAAAAACTCATATCCTAAATACCCAACACCACCTAATGGCAATGGCAAGAAGCTCAAATCTTCCGAAAAAGTCCTTGCATTAATTTGTGGTGCAAGTGCCATAAAAGATTCTAAAACATCAAGAAATTTTGGATTTTTTGGCAAAACAATGTTATGAATTTTTTCTAAAGAATTTAGTGGATATTTGTTGAAATCTTTTTGCAAAAAATATTGAGAATCTTCTTTTATAACTCTAAAAGCCTCTTGTGTAATCAACAAAGAAAATCTCCCCTTTCCTGTTGTTAAAAACGCAGATTCCAACAACACAGGTGCCTGTAAAGACTCACATACCATTAAAGGCGTAAGCTTTGAAGCAGAGATTTTTTGAATTTTAATTTGCGCTTTTGCGCCTTGATTATTAGATTGTTGTAAAAATGCAAACATCATTAGTCTTTTAAAAAAATTTGGGCGAAATTATACAGAATTTTCGCTACAATCTGCATTATTTTACTCCAAAGACTTATGATGAAAAAAATATTTCTAAAGTCCAAAAAAGGTTTTTTTGGCAAAAATATAAAAAATTCTATGCACGCATTTGGCGGACAATATGTTCCTGAAATTTTATATCCTGCGCTTAAAGAATTAACAAGCTGCTATGCAACCCTTTTAAAAACAAAGTCTTTCAAAACTGAATTAAAGGATCTTTATCACTCCTTTGTTGGACGCCCAACGCCACTAATTTATGCGAAAAATGCTAGCGCGTTGTTAGAAAATTCTATTTATTTAAAATTTGAAGGACTTGCAAATACAGGTGCGCACAAAATCAATAATGCCATCGGGCAAGTTTTACTTGCTAAAAAAATGGGAAAAACACACATTATTGCTGAAACCGGCGCAGGACAACACGGACTTGCCACAGCAGCAGCTTGTGCAAAACTTGGAATGAAATGCACAATTTTTATGGGTGCGCGCGATATTAAACGACAATTTCCAAATGTGTTTAATATGGAGCTACTTGGAGCAAAGGTTGTGAGTGTGGAGAGCGGCACACAAACGCTAAAAGATGCCGTCAATGAAGCTTTAAGAGAATGGAGCAAAGATTCTAAAAACACTTTTTATGTGCTAGGAAGCGCACTTGGTCCTTATCCCTATCCCGATCTTGTGCGTGAATTTCAAAGCATTATTAGCAAAGAATTAAAAAAACAAACGCAACGCTTTTTTAAAGGAGATCCCGATATTATGATTGCTTGCGTTGGTGGCGGAAGCAATGCAATAGGATTTTTTAGCCATTATCTTACAAGCAAAACAGAACTAATTGCCGTAGAAGCTGGCGGATTAGACGATAAGCATAATGCCATTAGAATGCACAATAGTCGCTCAAAAATTGGAATCGCACAAGGCTACAAAAGCTATTTTCTAAGTGATTCTTATGGCAATTTATTAGAAACTTATTCAATTTCAGCCGGACTTGATTATGCAGGCATTGGTCCGCAACTTGCGCATTTAAAAGAAATGCAGCGCGTGCAATTTATTAGTGCAAGCGACAAGGAAGCCCTTGAAGCCTTGCAATTCTTTGCTAAAACTGAAGGAATTATCGCCGCATTAGAATCTAGCCACGCATTAGCAGGAGCTTTAAAAATTGCAAAAGAAGTTAAGCGCAAAAAGATTCTTATTAATGTGTCTGGGCGTGGAGATAAGGATATTTTTATCACAGCAAAAACCCTACAAAAAGAACGCTGGAGTGCATTTTTAAGCCAAGAAATCCAAACAATGCAAAAGGAAAACTAATGGATAAAACAGCGCAAAACATTGCATTAATGGGACATATTGTAGCAGGTTTTCCAACTTTTACACAAAGCTTAGATGCAGCAGTTGGAATCGCTATTGGAGGAGCAGAATATTTAGAAGTGCAATTCCCCTTCTCTGATCCAAATGCAGATGGGATCGCTATTGCAAATGCGTGTGAAGTGGCACTAAAAAATGGTTTTAACACAGATTTTGGATTCCGTTTTATTGCAGAATTACAAGAAAAACTAAAGACACACAATTGCCACACAAGACTCATTATTATGACTTATGGAAATATCTTGTTTTGTTATGGTATGAAGAAATTTTTACAAAAAGCTAAAGAAGTTGGTGTTTGGGGACTTATTGTCCCAGATTTATCGTTGCAAAATGATGAAAATCTTTTTAAAGATAGCAGAAAGTTTGGGATTGAAAACATCGCCCTTATTGCTCCTTTTACAACCCCTAAACGCATATGCGCCTTAAATAAAGCTAGCGGTGAGATTCTTTATGTCGTTGCACGCAATGGGATAACAGGCGATACAACTACAATCAATCAAAATTTATTAGATTATATCACTTTAGTTAAAGAACATTGCAATAAACCAATTGCACTGGGATTTGGAATCCAAAATAAAGAGCAAATACAAAACTTGCGCGGAGTTGTTCCTATTGTTGTTGTAGGAAGTGCTTTTGTGCGCTACATCACAAATCTTTGCCAAAATACGCAAGACTCTGAAGTCATCACACAATCCCTAAAAGACTTCACACAAAACCTTTTAGGATAATCTTGCACTTCTTATATTTTATTTAAACAATGTGCTTCCTAAACGCACACAATTACTTCCGCAAGCAATGGCAAGTTCAAAATCTCCGCTCATTCCCATACTAAGCACTTCTGCTCCTTTAATTTGTGAAAAAAGATTCTGTGTGAGTTCAAAACTTTTTTGCACCACCGCCTTATCTTCTGTGTGCGCCCCAATACTCATAAGTCCGCAAAGCTCTATATTCTTACACTCTTCTTGAATTCTTGCATACATCTCTAATGTAGCTTCTGGCATAAATCCGCTTTTGCTTTTTTCTTTAGCACTATTAACTTGTATTAATGCTTTTAATCTTTTGTTTTCTCTTTCTAAGCGTAACTGCAAGGCTTGTGCAAGCTCTAAAGAATGCAAACTTTGTAGCAAATACGGATTTAATTGCAATAATGCATTGATTTTATTACTCTGCAAAGAGCCTATGAAGTGCCATTCTAATGGCAATGTCTCTAATGTTCTTACTTTTTGTTGTAAATCTTGAACTTTATTTTCTCCAAACGCTCTTTGTCCACAAGCATACAAAGTGGCAATCTCTTCTTGTGTAGAATATTTACTTACAGCCACTAATTGCACAATGCGCCTTCTATCCACAGCAATTCTTGCTTTTTCAATTCTCTCAATGGCATTAAGTAGGTTTTGATTTAATCGCACTTGCATTACAATCCTTTAAAACGGCATTGTGCCATTAACAATTCTCAACACATCATTATATAGCCCAAGTCCCATAAGCCCTAAAAGAACAATCCATCCAGCAAGACTTAAACGATAAATGGTTTCTTGCGTTGGAATCCTTTTGCTAATCATTTCATAAAGTGTAAAAAGAATATGTCCCCCATCTAATGCGGGGATAGGTAGTAAATTTAAGATTCCAAGATTCACTGAAATTAGCGCACTAAAGGTAAAAAGCGTTACAATTCCAAGTTCTGTTGCTTTTTTTGTAATGCTAACAATAGACACTACGCCACCTACTTCACTTAAAGGCACAACACCTACAAGCATTTTCTCAATGCTTTGCAAAATTAACTTGCTAGATTCTTTTGTTTCTTTTAAGCCATAAAAGATGGAATCTAAAATACCATAAGATACCACGCGCACTTCTCCACTTGCAACAATCCCAAGCAAAGGGCGTTTGATACTCTCTCCAAAAAGATTTTTAGAAGTTCCATATTGTGGGGTGATTGTTGTTTCATATTCTCTATTTCCACGCAAAAATACAATATTAAGTGCGCCTTTAGATTCTGCTACAACACTACTTAAATCTCTCCAAGTGCGAACTTTTTCACCATTAATTGCCACAATCTCATCGCCACTTTTTAGCCCCGCCAAACTTGCTGGCATATTAGATTCCACCTTACCAACAACAGGGGCTAATTCATTTTTACCAATGCAGCCTACTGCAACAAAAAGCAAAAATGCTAGAAGTAAATTAAAAAAAGAACCCGCCGCTAAAATCACTAAACGCTTTGAGTGTGCGATTCCATATAAGCTATCAGAATCGTTATTGCGCAACTTTGGATCTGCATCGCTTTGTCCTTTTAATTGCACAAATCCACCTAAAGGGATTGGGCGCAAAGAGTATTCTGTATCACCAATTTTCTTTTTCCATAAGCGTTGCTTTCCAAACCCTATGCTAAAAGCTTCTACTTTCACACCAAAAAATTTAGCCGCTAGAAAATGTCCTAATTCGTGAAAAAAAACCAAAAAAGAAAGAACTAAAATTGAACCAATAAAGCCCATTTATCGTGCCTTTACATACATTTTTACATAATCATAGCCAGAATATAACGTTAAAATCACAGCAAGCCAAAGCGTAGCATTACCAAAAGAATAATCCATTAGCAAAAATGCAATCGCAGTAATTTGCAATCCTGTTTTGTATTTTCCTAAGTTTGAAGCAGCAACATTTACCCCTTTGCTTGCTGCAACCACACGTAAACCGGTAATAAAAAACTCTCTACTTAAAATCAAAAAAACAGCCCAAACATCAGCTCTTTTTAAAATCAATAATCCAAGCAGGGCTGCTAGCATTAAAAGCTTATCTGCTAAGGGATCAAAAATCTCTCCAAAAACACTTCCAACATTAAAGGTGCGCGCAATAAATCCATCAAAAAAATCCGTAATGCTTGCCACACAAAAAATCAAGCACGCAAAATAATTAATCCAGCTTGGATGAATAGGGGGAGGTAAAATCCAATCCCCATAAAGTATTAATGCGAGCAATAAAAATGCTAAAAAAATACGCAAAAAAGTTAGAAAATTCGGCAGAGATTTTAGCATAGACTTATTTGAAGCTTGTTCCACCATCAATGACGATTGTTTGTCCTGTTAGCCAAGCACTAGAATTGTTATCACATAAGAACAAACAAGCCCCAGCAATATCGCTAGGTTGCCCCATACGATTAAGTGGGCTTTGTGATTCCACGGTAGCCTTAATCTCAGCATAATCAGGGAAGGCTTTTAGTGCGTCTGTATCAATAGGACCGCCACTTACAGCATTAACACGGATATTAAACTCTCCTAACTCCATTGCCGCATATTTCACCATTGTTTCTACTGCATTTTTAGAATTTCCATGTCCTGCATAGTTTGGCATATACACTAAATTGCCTGTTGAGCTTAGAGAAATAATGCTCCCACCACCTACCTTTTGCATTCTTTTAGCGGCTTCTTGCGCACCAACGACAAAGGCAAGAACCGTTGCTGTATAAATATTATTTAAGCCTTTTGGCTTTAAACGCATAAAAGGAGCAAACCCACCAACAACGCTTTTACCATAAATAATCGCATTGCTAATAAAAAAATCCACCCGATCAAAATCTTCATCAATCTTTGCAAACAAATCTTTATAAGTTTCAGGTTCAAGCACATTTAGTGGGTATGCCTTTGCTTTGATAGAATATTTGGATTCCACATCAACAATTATCTTTTGAGCTTCCTCTTCGTTTTTGTTATAAGTAAAGGCGATATTTACGCCACTTTGCGCAAAACGATATAAGATTGCCTTGCCAATTCCTCTTGTCGCACCACTGATAACTAATGTTTTTCCTTTAAAATTTTCCATTACTTAACTACCTCGTATTGTTTTAAGATTTCTTCTAAAAGTTGCATATTTTGTGAGCTTGGGGACACTAATGGCAAGCGGTATTCTAAAGTCTTTAAAAGTCCGCTTAAATACATCACTGCTTTAATGGGGATTGGATTGCTCTCTACAAAAAGTGCTTTATTAATTGTATAAAGCTCATTGTTTAAACGCTTTGCAACAATATAATCTTGATCGTTTAAAAGCGCATGTGTAAGCTCTGCAATTTTATTTGGCAAAAGATTAGAAGTTACAGAAATTACGCCTCTACCGCCACAGCCAAGAATAGGATAATTAATTGCATCTTCACCGCTTACAATACATAAACTTTTCTCTTGCACATTTAAATCAATAACTTTTTCAATGCTTCCGCTTGCTTCTTTAACTCCATAAATATTTGGCACTTCTTTAAAAAGACGCAAAATCGTCGCACTTTCTAAATTAACTCCTGTGCGCCCAGGGACATTATATAACATTAATGGAATCTCGACAGCATTTGCAACGGCTTTATAATGTTGAAACAATCCTTCTTGAGTGGGCTTATTATAATAAGGCGTTACACATAAAATTGCATCTGCACCACAATTTTGAGCAAATTTTGCAAGCTCTATGGCTTCCCTAGTTGAGTTACTTCCAGCCCCTGCTAAAACCTTAGCCTTGTTTTTACATACGCTCACAGCAACTTCAATGCACTCTTTGTGTTCTTTATGGCTCAATGTTGCACTCTCTCCTGTTGTTCCAACAGGAATCAAAGCATCAATCCCATAGCGCATTTGACGCTCTATTAAACTTGCATAACTTTCTAAATCCAAATTTCCATTTTTAAAAGGCGTTACCAACGCCGTCATCGCGCCTTCAACTGGGTTTTTTACCTGCATAGATTTCCTTATTTTGTTAGCGTTAAAAGTGTTGCATTATCTTGTATAAAATACTTTTGTGCTACTTCTATAACATCTTTTAAAGAAAGTTTTTCAAAGGCCTCTTCAAAATGCAATAAACTTTCTAAATCACCACGCGCAATATAGCTTCCAAAAAGATTTGCCACACCGCTACTAGATTCTAAATCATATAAAAAGCTAGCACGCATATTTGTTTTGACTTTTTGCAAATCTTTTTCTGTAATTTTTCCCTGCTTTAGTTTCTCAATCTCTTGTAAAATCGCTTTTTCTAGGCTCTCTAACTTCACTCCGTTATTTGCAATCCCCATAAAAACAAACAATCCTGTATCAACCAAATCCATATTATATGCATACACTTCTGCTGCCAATCGCTTTTTATCTACGATTTCACGCACAAGCTGACTACTTTTTCCACCACTTAAAATCTCACTTAATGCACTTAGGGCAATTTGATCTTTATGATTAAAAGGTGGGATTTTATAGCCAAGTGCTAGGACTTCAATTTCACTTTGACGGTGGATTTTTGCACGTCTTTCTCCATCTTGCTTTGGTTCTTGCATATAAACAGATTGTGGAATCTCTTTTGTATTTTTGATTTTCTCAAAATGCTTTTTAACCATTTTTAATGCTTCTTCTTCATTGACGTCACCAGCAATGACAATCGCAGCATTTTTAGGTTGATAATAAACACTATGAAACTCTTTTATATCTTCAATGCTCCAATTTTTAATATCTTCCATAAAGCCGATAGGTGTCCAATGATAAGGGTGATACACAAAAGCTGTATTAAAAAGCCTAAAATACAAATATCCCATAGGATTATTATCTGTTCGCCATAATCTTTCTTCTGCAACAACATTGCGTTCAGGCTGAAATTCATCATCCTTTAAGCTAAGATTTTGCATAAGCTCTGCAAAAAGACTCAGAGATTTTTCTAAATTTTGCGTACTAGATTTAATATAATAATGTGTGTAATCAAAACCAGTAGAAGCATTTGTAGTCCCACCAAAGCTTTTGATGATTTTATCAAATTCTCCCGCTTTTAGATGTTTTGTAGATTTAAAATTTAAATGCTCTAACATATGAGCAATGCCACTTTTACCCATCACTTCATTGCGACTGCCCACCTTATAAAACACATCTGTTGTAATCACGCCACTTTGGTTTTTTAAAGGAATAATCACTACTTCTAAGCCATTTTTTAAGACACTTTTATAATGCTTTGGAAGCACAGACTTCACTGAACTTTCAGCCATTAAAACTCCTGCAAAAAATATTTTTACACAAAAAATTACAAAAATAATCCGCAACATTTTCATAAATCCACACCCACAGCTTCACTAATATGATTAAATCCATCGCGTTGTAAATATTCTTTTAAATTTTTATTGATTTGATTGACGATGCTTGGACCTTCAAATATCATTGCACTAAAGATTTGCACGAGATTTGCCCCAATCCTGATGCGTTCATACGCTTCTTTTGCATTTGCAATTCCGCCAACGCTAATGAGAGTTGTTTTGCGCTTTTTTGCCTTTAGGGTTTTAGCAATTTGTTGCAACATTTCACGGCTTTTTGGAGCTAAAACTTTACCAGAGATTCCACCTTTTTCTTTCGGATTTGCGACAAGAGAATAATCTAGCGTTGTATTTGTAGCAATAATGCCCTTTGCCCCAGAATCTATGGCACACTCCACCAAACTTACCGCACTCTCTAAATTTAAATCAGGGGCAATCTTTAAATAAATAGGCTTTTTATAAATCGCACATAATGCGTTAAAAAGCTCCTTAATAAATGCTTCATTTTGCAAATCACGCAAATTTGGAGTATTTGGAGAAGAAATATTTACACTTAAATAATCTGTATTTTCTGCAAAAATCTTAGCAAGATCCGTGTAGTCTTTGATTGCGTTCTCTTCAGAAGTAAGTTTGTTTTTACCAATATTAATTCCAAGCGGCAAAACAAAAGGATAAGATTTATCCAAGCGCATACTCACCGCATTTGCGCCATCATTATTAAATCCCATTGCATTTTGAATAGACTCCTCATTAATATGTCGCCAAAGCCTAGGTTTTTCATTTCCATTTTGCGCCAAAGGTGTTACCGCTCCCAATTCTAAATGTGAAAAACCCAACGCACAAAGCGATTCCAACATTTTAGCGTTTTTATCAAATCCCGCTGCAAGTCCTACTGGATTATAAAAATGCATTCCATCAATTTCTTGCTCTAAAAAAGGATGATAAAAACAAAATTTTTTGGAGAGATAAGGGAGTAAAGCCGGAATCTTTGGAGCAAATGCACAAGCAAATTCTACAAGATTATGCGCAACTTCTGGTTCAAAACGAAAAATAAGTTGGCGTAAATTTTGATAATGCAGCATTTCTACCTCGGATTTAATTTAAAAACTCAAAATTGTAGCATTTTTTAATAAAGCTACCATAAAAAGATAAAAATTTTTTCACAAAAACACAAGGATTCTAACCCTTCAAGTTATAGGAGAGTTGGAATCCTTTTTTATGGAAGTTTAGTATTTTTTCTTATTAACATCTTCTAAAATTTCATCAGCAAGTTTTGCAACATCTTGCCCAATAAGACTTACTTCTGTTGCTATTGCATTATTCTGATCTGTAATTTCTTCTACTGCATGAATTGACTGCGTAATTGCATTCATTGCGCTTGCTTGCTTGTTAATATTTTCTCCTGTTTGATTGATAGATTGCACAAGTGTATTTGTGTATGCTTCAATCTCACTTAAGCTTTTCCCTGTGCGTTCAGCTAGTTTTCTAACTTCATCTGCAACAACAGCAAAGCCTCTTCCGTGTTCTCCTGCTCTTGCTGCTTCAATAGCTGCATTTAATGCTAATAAATTTGTTTGATCGGCAATATCTTGGATAATTTTTAAAATATTTTTAATCTCATCACTTTGTTTTGCAACTTCTTTAATCATCGCATTGCTATCTTGCATATCTTGTGCAATTTGTGCGATAGTTTGTGAACCCTCTTGCAAAGAATGCGTTTGCGTGTTAGATTTCTCTGCTAAGTCATTTAAAAGATTCATTAAAGCATTGCTTTTTGCATTTAATGTATTAGAACATTCTGCACTAAAGCGCAACATTTTCGAGATCTCTGCACCTAGTTTATTTGTGATAATTTCTACATCTCCTTTTGGATCTTTAAGGGATTGCGTGAAATCTAACTCTGAAAATGCTTTATGCACATCTGCAATCTCGCTTAAATTTGTCCCAATGTGTTGCTGTAATGAGTCTAGCATCATATTCAACACATTTTTTAATTCAATTAGCTTTGGATTATTTGGCATTGCGTTAATCCGCACACTTAAATCCCCTTGTTCTATTCTTGCCACCGTCTCAAGAGACTCTTTAATTGCAACTTGATCTTGTTCTAAACCATCTTTAATACTTTTTGCGTTTTGATTAATCATCTCTCCCATAACTCCAAGTTCATCACGATGATCAATGATAATATTTTCAAAACTTTCTTGTTTATTATTTAGATAATCAAAAAATCCTTGCAAACCGCTTTTAATATTATTTAAATGTTTAGAAATAATATGTCCAACAAGAAACATTACAGCGCAAATAATCAAAAGAACAACCAAAGAAATCATCGCTGCAAAATTACGATTATCCTTAGCAGTTTGCAGCATTTCATCTAATGGGATATTTGCAAACACAGCCCAGTGGATTCCATCTCTACCAAGTTTTAAAGGCTCCATAATCGTTGTAATAGGAGCATTTGTGTTAGGGCTAATGCGCTCAAACACAGCCTCCTTTCCCCTTAACACTTCTGTTAAATGCATATCTGCACTTTTATCTACTTGCTCCATTTTGCGATTAAAGACATGGAAAAACTTATGGTGTAACACCACACTATCTTGAGAAAGCAATACAATAAAACCACTCTTTAAGATTTTCACCTTTTTAATTGACTCTCCAAGCCCTTGCATATCAAATGCGATTCCACTTACTCCTAGAGTTTGAGAATTATAGGTGATTTTACTTAATAAATAAACAGGTGCATACACGGGCGTTTTGTCTGCACTATCTTTAGGTTTCGGCTTCACACTTGGGATAAAAATTGCTTGAGTTTTGCCATCTTTAAAAAGCGCATTTAATTCTTTATCTGAAATTTGCAAGAGCGACTGTGCATCTTTGCTTACATATGTCTCACCATTAAAAAAATGCACAAATGCAGATTTATACAGCGTGTTTTGCGCAAGAGTTGCATTTAAATAACCTTGCAACATTGTCGCACATTGATAATCACACAAACGCGTTGTGTTAGAATTTCTTAATGTCTTTAAACTTTCTGTTGCAAGTGTGGCGATATTTTGTGCATTTTCAAATCCTAAATCCACACGCTTTTCAATAATTCTTGCTTGATCTTTTAAGATTGCTTGTGCGTAGTTTGTTGTTGTGCTTTTAGCAAAATCAAAATTTCTATCACCTACCAAAAATACGACCATAGCTAAACCCACAAATGCCACTGCAAAGCCTGCAATGATAATCTTTGCCTTCAAATTAATATCATTGATTTTTGATAACATTTGTAAAACCCCTACCATACATAAATCCTTCCAAAAAACAAGTCTTCTTAATTTTATCATATTTTGTTTGTATTCATTGTAATTTAATCACAGATCACCCTTTATCTTTGAGAATATACTTTCACTCCTAAAATTTAATTGAAGGAAACACTATGGAATCACAAAATACAAAATATCAAACAAATACTAACCAAAGTTGGCTTATGCACTTTCCTATTATGTTTTTTGCTAGTATTATGGGAGTTGGTGGATTATCTCTTGTTGCTAGTAAATCCATTAAAGTTTTTAATCTCACACAATTAAACGGACTATTAATCGCTCTTGTTGCTCTTAGTGCTTTTCTTTTTTGTGTGGTTGCATTACTCTATGTGCTAAAGATTTTAAAATATCCAAACGCCTTTAAAAAGGAGCTAAAACACCCTGTGCGTATTAATTTTTTTGCGGCAACTTCTGTGTCTGTTCTTATTGTTTTAATGCTACTTTTACCTTTTATCCCAAAAAGTTTTGGAATAACACTTTTTTATTTAGGAGCTTTGTTGCAACTTATTTTTAGTTTATATGTTGTGCGTTTTTGGTTTATTAATGAAATGCAACAAAAAATGGCAAATCCTGCGTGGTTTATTCCAATTGTTGGAAATCTTATTGTGCCTCTTGCTGGAATGCAATTTAACACACAAAGCTATGTGATTCCTTTTGAGATTTTGATTTTTTATTTTGGTATGGGAAGCTTTTTTTGGATTTTACTTAATGCTGCTTTGTTAATTCGTTTAGTCTTTGGTGAAAACTTACCACAGAAATTTTTACCAACTCTATTTATTTTCATTGCACCACCTAGTGTATTTTCCCTTGATATTCTTATGCTTTTTGGACATTTTTCACAACTACAAACACTTTATGGAATCGCAAGTGCAAGTTTTAGTATCGCGCTTTTTTTTATGCTATTAATGGTGAGTATGTTTGGGGTATTTAGGTGCATTAAATTCGCACTTTCTTGGTGGGCTTTTACTTTTCCAACAGCAGCTTTTACGCTTTGTGCATTAGAACTTTATGCAATCTCTCACTCTAAATTCTATGCGTTTTTAGGAATCTTTGGGATTATATTAACCACAATCATTGTTTGCATTGTATCTTTTCGCACTTTAATAGCGATTCAAAAACGCGAAATTTGCGTTTTAGAAGAATAATTAAAGATTTTTGATTTTTGTTAAAACTGGATTCCACGCTTTTGAAGATAACATTATACAATCTCCGCTTTTTAAATCCGCCACCTCTTCTTCTTGTGCGGTGATTTGTGCGATTTCATTGCCAATTAACACATTTAAAATATACACCAAGCCACTTTTTTTAATTTCTAACACAACACCACTATGGCGAAATTTCCCGCTTGGCAAACTCTCTAAAAAGACTGCATTTGGAGTTCCTTGTTTTTGTATGTTTCCCTTTTCAATACATAATACAAAATTTGAGAGAGAAAACACTTCACTAAAATTATGACTAACTAAAAATGTTGTTAAATGAAAATGGCGATGAACTTTTAATAATTCTCCTTGAAGTTTATGTGCCATCACGAAATCCAATGCAGAAAATGGCTCATCTAAGAGCAAAATTTCAGGACTTCTAACTAATGCCCTAGCTAACGCTACTCTTTGTTGTTGCCCTCCACTTAAGGCATTTGGTTTTTGCTTTGAGAGGGCTTGTAGCTCTGTAATCTCTAAAAGTTCTTCAACTTTTTTCCTATCTGCACCATTAGGTAAAGCAAAGTGCAAATTTTCTTCTACACTCATATTAGGAAAAAGCGCGTAATCTTGAAAGACAAATCCAATAGAACGCTTTTGTGGCGAGAGATTGACCTTTGTTTTTTTTGCACCTTTAATTTTCTCAAACCACACTTTGTCTCCCACTTGCACGCGCCCAAAATCTGGATCAACCAATCCTGCTAAAATACGTAAAATCGTTGTTTTTCCTGCCCCACTTTTACCAAAAAGCGTGATTAAATCTTGCTCCTTTAAAGAACAATCCACTTTTAAAGTAATCTCTCCTTGCGCACTTAAAAGGCGTTTTTCAAAGTCCAAAACAATCACTTAACACCCCTTTTATTTAAATAAAATGTCAAAAGCAAAATCGCAAAAGTAATCACAAATAAAGTCAAAGCATATTGATGTGCTAATGCGTAATTTAAGGCTTCTACCTCATCATAAATTGCAATACTTGCTACACGCGTAACACCTTCAATATTCCCACCAATCATCATTACCACACCAAATTCACCAATAGTATGCGCGAAAGTTACTACAATTCCAACAAGCAAAGAGCGTGAAATATTTGGCAATAAAATAGAATAAAGAATCCTAAGGCGACTTTTTCCAAGTGTTATAGCTGCCTCAAAAAGCGATTTAGGCAATGCAGAAAATCCAGCTTGAATAGGATTAACCATAAAAGGGAGAGAGAAAATTACAGAACCTATAATTAATCCTTCAAAACTAAAAACAAGTTTTAAATTGAACACTTCTAAAAAAAATCTCCCCAAAACGCTTTGAGGACTAAAAGCAATAAGCAAATAAAATCCCAAAACACTAGGTGGAAGAACCAAAGGCATTGAAACAATTGCTTCTAAAATCGGTGTGATTTTACTTTTATTAAAGGCTAAAAAATACGAAAGAGGGATTGCAAGAATCAGCAACACAAGCGTAGTGATTAACGCAACCTTCAGCGTTAAAAGCATTGTGATTAAAAAACTTTCAATTTGCATAAAACATTACAGCATTTTCAGGGATATGCCACTCTATCAAATCGCCTTTTTTTAAAGCATTTTTCGCAATAAAATCAAGCGGACATAGAGCAGTAATAGGATTTATCAATGTCTCTAAAGTCAATCTTGCAAAAAGTGTGTCTGTTTCTATCTTTAAAACCTTAGATTTAAACACATTATGCAAGCCTTTTAATTCTAAGCCCACAATTACACTGCTCTCTTTAAAGCCAACTTCTAAAGTTTTTTGCAAAAATGGTTCTAAAAATGTGGGATCTTCTAGTAAAAGCATATTTAAGATTTGCGATTCCATATTTTTAGATTCACTTATGCACACACTAAGGCGCAAAATACCATCTTGCGCTCTAAAGTGCGTGAGAATCCCTTGAAGCTTATTCAACACTATAACCAAACTTTATAAATTTTTCTTTGGCATTTTTACTTAAAATATATTCTTTAAAATCTTTAGCAAGCTTAGAGTCCTTGCCATAGTTTGTAATAACAAGTGCTTGTTCAATAGGTTTATAAAACTTCTCATCAATAGCCACAAAACTCATTGTAGGTGTGTTAATCCCGCTTTCTCCTAGCATTGATAAAGCAGTAAACCCAACTTCTGCATTTTTAGATTCCACATAAGTTGTTGCAGCACCTATGCTCTCTCCTGTTACAAATTTTTCTTGCACTTTTTGAAGCATTTTTGTTGCTTCTAATGCTTCTACTGAAGCCCTACCATAAGGAGCAACTTTAGGGTTTGGAATTGCGATATGCGTGATTTTATCATTTAAAATATCGTTAAATTCTTTAATCTTAAAGTTTTCATCATTGCTCCAAAGCACCAATTTTCCCTTTGCATAAATTTCTTCTTTGCTTGGAGCAAGTTTTTCTTCATAAAGTTTTGCAGGATAACTTACATCTGCTGCTACAAATAAATGTGTAGGTGAGCCGTTTTTAATCTGTGCATACGCCTTACCGCTTGAAATATAGGAAATCTCAATCTTATCACCCTTTTTGTTTGCTAAAAAATCTGTTTTAATCTCTTCTAACACATATTTTAATGATGCCGCTGCTAGCACTTTAATTTCTTCTGCTTGCGCACTAAGACTAAAGATAGCCCCACAAATCCCAACAACAATTACTTTTTTGATTGTGCTTAACATTTTTTCTCCTTAAATTCCTAAAATAACATTGTTTGCTTTAAAGCCAAACCACACTTTTTGACCAACTTTTAATGCTAAATTCTCTTTAGAATCTTCTGTTACAATCGCGCTTAATTGCACACCATTGCTATTGATATTGACTTCTGCATTAACTGCACCATTTTTAAGTTCACTGATGTCTCCACAAATACAATTTCGCAAAGAAATTCCTTTAGGCTCTTGTGTGAAAACTACAATCCAATTTGCCTTGATTAGCACATAAGCTTGCATTCCAACCTTTAAATCTAGCTCTTTTAAAGAATGTAAGGTAATTGTGCTTACAATTTGGATTCTATCTTGCACATTTAAAGTAACTTCCGCATTAACTGCACCTTCTTTAATTGCTACAATCTCACCTTGGAATTGATTTCTAGCACTTGTTTTTAACATTACATTTCTCCTTATTGAATCAATAGATTCTTTTGTTTGATTTAGCATAGAATCCCAAGCGTGCAAATCATTCTCAAAAAGTGCATAAAGTTCTTGTGAAATTCTCTCCATTTCACGAAAAATCCTAATTGCTTCTAAGCCTTTTTGTGTAACTTGAGTTCCACCGCCACCCTTGCCACCTGTTACACGCATCACAAGGGGTTCGCTTGCAACTTTATTCATTAAATCAATGCTATCCCAAGCTGCTTTATAACTCATTCTCATTTCTTTTGCTGCTTTAGAAATTGAACCACTTTTTGCAATGCGCTCTAACAGTTCAATCTTTCCATGTCCTAAGAAGTTTTTATCCTGTTCTTTAATCCAAATGCGTCCTTGAACTTGCACACTTCCCTCCACAACAAAAATTTTGAGAAAACGAGTCAAATTATATTTTAATATATAACGATTTGTCAATTCTAAGATTATTTTCAATAATCTTAATTTTTATTTAAAATAAAGTTTTAATTTTGTTATAATAACTCCTTATACAAGGAGATAAAATGACAATTATCAATCAAGAAACACGCGATATTTTGGTAGAAAATGTAAAAGTTTCACCAGAAAACTTAATCTTAGGAATTGAACATGCTCTAATTTCAAAGGATATAGATGCACAAAGAGTGTTTTTCTTAAAAGTTCCAGAATCTTGCAAGAAAATGCTTTTTAGTAAAGATTGGTATTGGAATGGTGTAAAACTTGAAGTTTATAAGGATTAAGGAGAAAAAATGCAAGTGATTAAAAATGCGAAAGCTTGGAAATTTGGGGATAATATAGACACGGATTTAATCATTGCTGCACGCTATTTAAACACAACAGATTCCGCAGTTTTAGCATCTCATCTTATGGAGGATGCAAGAAATGAGTTTGTAAATTCCATTACAAAAGGAGATGTGATTGTTGCTGGAGAAAATTTTGGCTGTGGCTCTAGTAGAGAACACGCTCCTGTGGCAATTAAAGCAGCAGGTATTAGTGCAGTGATTGCAAAAAGCTATGCACGCATTTTTTATCGCAATGCCTTTAATACAGGCTTACCTATCTTAGAAGTCAAAGAAGCAAATTCCATTAATGAAGGTGATGTCTTAGAGATTTCTTTACAAGAAGGCGTAATTAAAAACCACACACAAAACTGCCATTACACCTTTAATGCGATTCCACCTTTTATGTTAAATCTTTTAGAAAGTGGCGGATTAATCTCTTATGCAAAAAACGCGTTAGGATCAACAAATGCAAACTTATAAAATTGCCATCATCAAGGGTGATGGAATCGGACCAGAGATTGTTAATGAAGCTTTAAAAGTCTTAAAAATTACAGCAGAAAAATTCCATTTTAACTTAGAATTTGAAGATTTTTTAATGGGCGGAATCGCTTATGACTTAACAGGCTCTCCCTTGCCACAGGAAACCATTGAAGGTTGCTTAAAAGCAGATGCAACACTTTTTGGCGCAATTGGCGGTGAAAAATGGGACAATCTTCCAAGAGAATTGCGCCCAGAGAGTGGATTATTACATTTAAGAAAAAGCTTAGAAGTTTTTGCAAACTTCCGTCCTGCTAAAGTTTATGATGAGTTAGTAGAAGCCAGCACGCTAAAGAGTGAAGTAATTAGCGGAGTGGATATTTTAGTTGTGCGTGAGTTAATAGGTGGAATTTATTTTGGCACTCCAAAGGGGCGCGATAAGGATAGAGGCTTTAATACAATGGTATATAGCGTCGATGAAGTTAAGCGTATCGCTCACACTGCTTTTGTAGCTGCTAGAAAACGCAAGCAGAAAGTTTGCTCAGTAGATAAGGCAAATGTGCTTGATGTTAGTCAATTATGGCGTGAAGTTGTCAGTGAAGTCGCAAAAGAATATCCTGATGTAGAGTTAAGCCATATGTATGTGGATAATGCAGCAATGCAGCTTATTAGAAACCCTAAGCAGTTTGATGTGATTTTAACAGGCAATCTTTTTGGAGATATTTTAAGTGATGAAGCAAGTATGTTAAGTGGTTCTATTGGATTGCTCCCTAGTGCTTCTATTGGCGCAAAAGCAGCGATTTATGAACCAATTCATGGAAGTGCGCCTGATATTGCAGGGCAAGGTATTGCAAATCCTATTGCAACCATTGCTAGTGCAGCAATGCTTTTACGCTATTCTCTAGGGCAAACTAAAGCCGCACAAGCGATTGAAAATGCAATTGAAAATGCTTTAAAAGAAGGATTCCGCACAAAAGACATTGCAAACTATGGCGCAAAAGAAGTGTGTAGTTGCGAGCGTATGGGAAATGTGATTGCAGAAAGAATAGAAATTTAGAATCCAATTTTGGATTCTAAATTATTTAACAATCAAAATTGGAATTGGAGATTTTTCTGAAAAGTCATTTTGATTAGATGAAAAAATCTTATTCCAAAAGCTTTCCTCACTCTGTCCAATAACTAGCAAATCAAAGTCTTTTGCATAATTTAACACTTCAGTAACAGCTTCTCCTTCTAACAACTTTTGACTAACATTAACACCCTTATTAGTAAAAATCGCACTAAAATCTTCTAAGAGTTTATCGCTCTCTGCATTTTCTTTTTTCTCAATCTCTTCATAAGCCGCAAGTGCTGCTTCTCCATAAAGCATAATAGGAGTTTTTACATGGATAATACTAATTGCGCAATCTTCTCTATCTCCAAAAAAATCCACAACAAATTGTGCTGCCTTTTGGCAAGATGGCGTTGCATCAACGGCAAATAGAATCTTTTTCATTAGTTGTCCTTACACTTTAAAATCCAAAGGATTATAACAAATTTCACAGAAAATAAAGTAAGTTTTTAGTAAGCTTACTTAACTAAAACCACCAAAAGAGTTAGAATGCAAACCCTTTTACAGAAGATCCCCAAAACAGACAAGCTTTTAAATGCTCTAACTTTAAGGCTTGATCAACCAAATATAAATCTTTTAAAATCCCTAACTTTAGAGTTTTTAGATGCCTATCGCAAAGAATTATTAAAGGGAGGAGATTTGCTAGATTTTGAGTCTTGCACGCAACACATTGCACTAATGTATCAAAACGCTACACAAAAATCCCTAAAACCTCTCGTTAATGCCACAGGGATTGTCGTGCATACAAACTTAGGACGCAGTGTGTTTTCAGAAGAAATTTTAGAAGAAATCAAGCCCCTTTTAACTCACTATAATAACCTAGAATATACTTTGCAACAAGGACAAAGAGGAGAGCGTTATATTCATTTACAAGGACTTTTTAAAGCACTTTTAAATGCTGAAGATGTGTTAGTTGTAAATAACAATGCTGCAGCTGTGTTTTTAATCTTAAACACCTTTGCAAAAGATAAAGAAGTTATTCTCTCTCGCGGAGAGCTAATAGAGATTGGTGGAAGCTTTAGGATTCCGCGTGTTATGGAGGATTCTGGGGCGATTTTACACGAAGTTGGCACAACAAACAAAACCCATCTAAAAGATTACAAAGAAGCCATTAACGAAAATAGTGCAATGCTTTTTAAAGCGCACAAATCTAACTATGCCATTACAGGATTTAGTAAAGAAGTGGAGTTTAAAGAGCTTGTAGCACTTGCAAAAGAACATCATTTAATTGATTATTATGATTTAGGCAGTGGCTATTTTAGCGTTTTAGATTCCATATTTAAGGGCTTTGAGCCTTCATTAGAAGAAATCTCTAAGCTCAATCCAAGTCTTGTTAGCTTTAGTGGAGATAAGCTTTTAGGCGGAGCGCAGGCTGGGATTATCTTTGGCAAGAAAAGATTTATTAATAAGCTAAAGGAAAATCAACTCTTAAGAATGTTGCGTGTGGATAAATTCACCATTGCAGCCCTTGAAGCAACACTTAGTGCTTATTTAAAAGGGAACACAAAAGCCATTCCAACTGCACAAATGCTCTTAAGAGATAAAGAATCCTTGCAATCTTTAGCGCAAGATTTGGCAAAAGGGATTCCATCTTGTTTTTCTCCAAAAGTCATTGCAACAAAAAGTTATAGCGGTGGAGGAGCTATGCCAAGCCATTATTTAGAATCCTTTGGTGTGGCAATCTTTGCAAAAGATTTAGAATCCTTAAATCTCAACGAAAGCAAACTAGAAAAATATTTACGCTCAAATGGGATCATTGCACGCTTGGAAAATTCTGCTTTAATTTTAGATGTGCGCGCACTTTTAAAAGGCGATTTGGAGCAAATCGCAAAAACCTTTAACACATTACTTAAGGAAATGCAATGCAAAATTTAATCCTTGGCACAATTGGACATATTGATCACGGAAAAACAAGCTTAATTGCAGCACTTAATGGCTTTTGGGGAGATAGCACACAAAGCGAAAAAGAACGCGGAATCACTCTTGATTTAAGTTTTTCAAACCTTACACAAGGTGATAAAAACATTGCTTTTATTGATGTCCCCGGACACGAAAAATTAGTCAAAAATATGATTGCAGGAGCATTTGGGATTGATTACGCGCTTCTTGTTATTGCTGCAAATGAAGGAATTATGCCACAAACTCTAGAGCATTTAAGAATTGCGTATTTACTAGGCATTAAGGACTTTATTGTTGTTTTAAGCAAATGTGATTTAGTAGAAAACTCTCTTTTGCAAACACGACAAAGAGAAATTGCCGATCTTTTTTCTAACTTTAAAGACTTAACATTTCACTGCTTAAATACTTCAATCTATGATAAAGATAGCATTGCAACACTTAAAAACACGCTGTTTTCACTCTCTAAATCCAAGCGCGAAGATTTAGGATTTTTTCGTTACTATATTGATCGTTCTTTTAGCATTAAAGGTTCAGGTTGTGTCGTAAGTGGAACGCTAATAGATGGCAATTTAAGCGTGCAAGATAAAATTTGGCACGCACAATTAGAACAGAGTCTTGGCATTAAAAATCTCCAAAGCCACGGAGAAAATACAGAGATTGCTTATAATGGTGCACGTGTAGCGATTAATCTTAGCGGTATTTCTCACAATCAACTAAAACGCGGTGATTTGCTCACAAAAAAGGGCTATTTGCGTGGATTTGATAAAATTGAAGTAGAATTAGAATGTTTCAAAGAACTTCAACATAATAGCGAAGTTATGCTTTACTTAGGAGCATTACGCACGACTGCTCGGGTGTTATTTTTAGACTCTAAGTTTGCCACACTAAAAACCAAGATTCCACTTTTTAGCATCTTTAATGAACGCTTTATTCTGCGTGATGATAATCAAACACTAGGCGGTGGGAGAGTTTTAAGCCCCATTATAGATCCGATGAAAAAATCTCAAAAACTGCAATATTTAGAACACTTAAGCAATCAAAATTTAAAAGGCGCATTTGAAATTCTTTTAAAAGCCCATAAAAAAGGCTTTGGACTAATTAGCGCAATACAACGCTTTAGAATCTCACAAAACAAAGCCATAGAAATTGCAAGAGAGATTCCACATTGTTTTGTTTGCACTAAAGAACTTATTGCCTATCCAAAAAGTGCTAGAACACTTGTTAAAGAAGTGATTGCAAAAATTCTCACCAAAAACCCAAATGCTCTCTTAAGTGCTGCACTTTTAAGCCAGAAACAAAGCTTCATTGCTGAAGAATTTGCACAAGATGTCCTAGAAGAACTCTTAGAACAAAAAACACTGCATAAGGTGGAATCTTTTTTTGTTTCTCCAAGCAACTCTTTACAAGAGACAAAAAGCATTGAAAACTATCTTTACACCACAATTTATAACACATTACACGCACAAGGTTACGAACCCATTGCGCCTTACAATCTCTATGATAGCTTAGATATTGATAGGAAAAATGGTGATATGATTTTTAAACGCTTAACAAAAGAAAAAAAGATTCTACGCCTAAGCCATAAGCTTTTTATTGCAACAGAGCATTTAACCACACTTTTAAACACAATGCGCGAAATTATCAAACAAGAAGGCTATTTGGACTTAAATAACTTTAAATCTCATTTTAATCTTAGTCGCAAATATCTTATCAGCTATTTGGATTATTTAGATAGCTTTAACGATATAGAAAATCACAATGGCAAACGCACATTTAAATAAGGAATCTTAATGCTAGATAGACTCCAAAACCCAGAACTAAACCCCACATTAAATGCAAAACTCTTAGCACATTATCCAAACTATCAAGCCATAACACCCACACAAACTCAACAAATCCGCCAAGAAAACAAAGCTCTTTGCACCCTTTTAAACGCTCAAATTGCGCGCCCTTTTAGCTTTAGTGTGGAATCTTTTTATTTTCTTTTGCACTCTTTATCTAAGCATTATAAAATTGCTCTTGCTCTAAGCTCTCACAATCTGCTTTATCAAGCCTATTTACTTTTAGAAGAAAGCAATATCATCCCTTTGCTTCCAGATTCTACATTAGGATACATTACGCAAGAACAAATCCAAAAAGCTAGAAATGAAGGCGCAGATTGCTTCATACTCCCACATATCAACGAAGACATTTTGACGCAAAATCCCTTAGAATGCCTGCCTGAAAATGTCTTAAAAATCATAGACATTAGCTATACAATCCCTTTAAATCTCCCTTTGCCAAACGCAGACTTGTTTCTTTTAAATGGAGAAAACTTAGGACTAATGCGCCCATTTGGCATCCTAACTTCTAACAATGCAAGCTTTTATGGAATCCCTAGTATTTATTTAGAGATTCAAAATCTCTATGCAACTTTTAAAGAAGCAATTTTAAAGAAAAATGCAAACACACAGGATTTATCACTAAGCTTTTTTCACTGCTTGCAAGCAACTCTAAAAGAACAATGCTACTGCTTTTATCAAACTCCAAAAAACACGCTATGCTTAGGGCTAAAAGGTATAAAAGCTAGAAATTTAATTCAATCTTTAATCTTTGATGGAATCCATATTATTAATGGACAAGAATGTCTTTTTGGCTTTAACCAACCCTCTTTTGTTTTGCGCCTTATGGGATACCAAGAAGAGCAAGCAAGGGAGCTAATTAGTCTTAGCTTTTTAGAAATTTCTCCTAGTCTTATCCCGCAAATTGCACAGAAAATCGCACAAAAATATATTCAACTTCTAAAACTTCAATCATAAAGGAATCCTATGAAAACTCTACAAGAATCAAAAAATATTCTAAATAATATTGCTAAAGAATATCAAATAAAAAATACAGAGATTCTACCACTTTTACAAGCACAAAACAAAATTCTAGCTGAAGATGTTTTTGCAACAAAATCTCTCCCTAGTTTTGATAATAGCGCAATGGACGGCTATGCATTAAATTTAAAAGACGCAGGAAAGATTCTAAAGATTCAAACAAGCATTTTTGCAGGAGATTGCAATACAATCACATTGCAACCACAAGCGTGTGCGAAAATTATGACAGGAGCTAAGATCCCACAAGGTGCAGATTGTATTGTGCCTTTTGAAGACATTGAAGGTGGATTTAACAGCACAGAGCAAATCACTGCACCAAAAGACTTAAAAAGTTTTGCAAACATCAGAAAAGAAGGCGAAGAAGTGAAGCGAAACTCTTTGCTTTTGGAAAAAGGAACGCGACTTACTTGCGATATGCTAACACTTCTTGCTACACAAGGCATTAGCAATGTGCGTGCGTTTTGTCCATTAAACCTTGCAGTTTTTGCAAGCGGTAATGAGTTAAAAGAGCCTTGGGAGGTGGCAAATGCTTCACAAATTTACAATTCTAATGCCACAATGGTGCAAAGCACCTTGCAATCCCTACATTTCAAAAGCAAATATTGTGGAATCCTAAAAGATGATCTTAATGCAATAGATCTTGCCTTACAGACTCCAAGTGATGTGATTTTTACAACAGGAGGTGCTAGCAAGGGAGAAGCGGATTTTATCCATCAAACTTTAAAACAAAATGGTGCAACACTTTTAATTGATGGGGTTAATATTAAACCCGGAAAGCCTGTTATGGTAGCGCATTTTCAAGGAAAGTTTATTGTTGCACTCCCGGGAAATCCGCTAGCTAGCAGTGTTATACTAAGGGTTCTTATTCTCCCATTTTTAGCACAACTTAGTGGTGCAAAAGAACACTACCCAAATCCTATCATTCTAAAGGCAAAAACTCCACTAAGGAAAAAGCCACGCACTGAAGTGCTGCTTGCTAAAATCCAAAATGATTCTGTCCTTTTTACAAAGGGAGGTAAATATGGCTCTAGTGAAGTTACTCCAATGGCACAAAGTGATGCACTTGTGATTTTAGATTCTAATTTCATAGAAATCAAAGAAGGGGATTTACTAAAAGTTTTGCCCTTTTATGCGCCATTTAGCGCAATAGAGCAAGAGTGCATAAACACTTCACACGCTTAAAACATTGTTTTTAAAGACTCTTTTATAAAGCCAAAATAATATGATTAAAGCAGGAATCCCAAACATATATCCTGCTAATAAATTTTCAAAATACCCAGAAATCCCAAAAGACAACAAAGCAATAAAGGCAACGCTTGTTACATAAGGAAATTGCGTTACAAAATGGCTATGAACCGAACAACCAGCCCCTGTGGCTGATAAGATCGTCGTATCAGAAATCGGCGATGCGTGATCTCCATAAACAGCACCAGATAACACAGCACATACGGAGAGATTTAAACTCACATCATTGCTTAATGCAATCCCTGCTCCAATGGGCAACATAATAGCAAATGTCCCCCAGCTAGTCCCCGTGCAAAACGCAATAAAACTTGAAGAAAGAAACAAAATTAAAGGGATTACAATATGTGGAGAGAGTGCGCCACTGCTTAAAAACTCCTTGCTTAAATTTGCAAGATACACACCTGTTTGTAAATCTCCTTTAATCACTGGACCAATCGCCCACGCAAAAATTAAAATCAAATTTGCAGGCAACATTAACAAAAAGCCATCTTTAATAATTAATCCATATTCGTGTGCAGAAATCCTATTAAATGCAACAATCACTGCTATAAAAAGTGCGCAAGCCCCACCCCAAAAAAGAGCAAAACCTGTTTGCGCCTCTGAGAGCATTGCGATCAAATCAAAACTCCCAACAACTCTATACCCACTATAAAAAATAAAAAACCCAACAAATATAAACAACGCCCCAAGTGGCAAAAGCAAAAGCCAAATACTCCCACCACTATGTTCTTTTATCTCTTCAAACTCCTGAACACCTGCATTTTGGTATCTTACCATTTGTGGTAAATTAATTTGCCAAAGAATCGTCAAAAACACTCCAAGTAGAGCAAACCACGCATAAAAATTCCCAACAATACTATTTGCTAAGATACTAAAACTTTTATCCGCACCAAACACACCTCCCATAATCCCTAAAATATACGCTCCCCAACTAGAAATAGGCATTAAAATACAAATCGGTGCAGAAGTGGAATCTATAATATATGCTAAACGCTCACGGCTAGAATGATTGACATCATTAAGAGGACGCGCGATTTGTCCAACACTTAAAGCATTAAAATAATCATCAATAAAAATCACAATCCCAGCAATAAAAGCCAAAAACTCTGAACTTCTAGGGCTATTCACCTTTTGTCTAGCCCAAGCAACAAATGCTGCAATCCCGCCAGAGCATTTCATAAGCTCCGTTAAAACTCCAAGCATAATCAAAAAGCCAAAAACATAAATCGCTGAACTCTGCACTTCTCCATCACTATAAAACACAGAAGAAATTCTTTGAAAAACATAATTCACCACACCAACAATGCTATCTTGCAACATAAATCCGGCAATTACGATTCCAACAAAAAGCGATAGCACCACGCGCTTTGTGATAAACACTAAAACAATCACCACAAGTGGCACAACAAGGCTTAAGGCAGAATCTGCATACATTTTTGCTCCTTTAAAAAGAGCAATTCTAACAAAGGCTTTTTTCAAATGTGGTTAAATTTATGTAAAATTAGCATTTTTAAAATTTGTAAGGATTAAAAATGTAATAAGGAATCCAAAAATGTCAAGCAAAATAGAATTATTTTTAGAACTTGCAAAACCTAACAAAAATGGGGTATCTCGCTGGGTAAGCGTGAATGAATTTATCGGAAATTATAAAAATTTAGCACTTGGAAATGGTGGAAGTTGGTGTAGAAAAAGCTCAACTCTAGCCAAAAAATACAATGTAGAATTTGATAAGAGTCAAACAAAAGGTAATGCGATTGATAGAATTAGACTTAATGGATTTAATATACAAGAAACTTTTAATCAAGCAATAAGGCAAGATATTAAAAATTTTTACAAAAATCAAAAATGCGTGATGCTAGGTGTATGTGGCAAATCTGAAAATACAATCATAGAAATAGACCATAAAGATGGACGCAAAAATGATGTGCGCGTTGCATCTTTGCAAGACCAACGCTTAGAGGATTTTCAACCATTATCTAAGGCAGCAAATGACATAAAGCGACAAATTTGCAAAACCTGCAAAGAAACCAATAAGCGTTGGAGTGCAAAAAACATTAAAGGCAATCCTTATGATTTTTATGAAGGAGATGAAAATTACACAGAAGAGTTAGGCTGTGTGGGCTGTTATCAATACGACCCTGTAGCGTATCGCAAAGCCTGTGTTGTCAAAATTACACAAGAAGTTTCTACAAATATTCTCCAAAAGCTTTATGGAGAGGACTTTTGAATTACATTGGCTCAAAAATAAAGTTACTGCCCTTTTTACAAGCAAATATGGAATCCATTTTGCAAAAACATAGCAAGCCCCTTGTTGATTGCGTATTTTGTGATATATTTGCAGGCACTGGAGCGGTTGGAAGATTATTTAAGCCCAAAGTTAAGCAAATGATTTCAAATGATAAGGAATATTATAGTTTTGTCTTAAATCAAAATTACATTGCTAATAATACAGAAATTAAGGATAAAGAAAAGCTATTTGATGAACTTAATTCTAATGCTTTAACACCACCTATTGAAGGGAAAATTTACAAGCATTATTGTCTAGGGCATACGCGCTTTGAAAACAATAAAATTGACTTTAAAAACAAAGAATTTCAAAGACAATATTTTAGCGATTATAATGGTGCAAAAATTGATGCAATCCGCACAAAAATAGAGCATTGGCGCAAAAGTGGAGCAATTACACAAAACACTTACTTTCATTTGCTTGCCTCCCTTTTAGAATCCGCAGATAGAGTGGCAAACACCGCTTCTGTGTATGGAGCATTTTTAAAATCCCTTAAAAAATCTGCTTTAATTCCACTAATACTAAAGCCTATTGATTTTTTAATTTCTAATCAAAATAATTGTGTTTTTAATACAGATTCTAACACTCTTATTCAAAAAATAAAAGGCGATATTCTCTATCTTGACCCCCCATATAATGCTAGAGAATATGGAGCAAACTATCACTTGCTAAATACTATTGCCCTTTATGATAACTTCATTCCGCGTGGAAAAACAGGTTTAAGAGAATATGAAAAAAGTGCGTATTGTAAAAAAAGAGAAGTTGCAAGTGCGTTAGAAACTCTCATTAAAAACGCAAAATTTGAATGGATATTTTTAAGCTACAATGATGAGGGGCTTTTAAGCTTGGAATCCTTACAAGAAATCTTATCAAAATATGGCAAATACAGCTATGTCGCGCAAAAACACCAGAGATTTAAAGCAGATTCTAGTAGAACCCATAAACAAGATTCCACACTAGAATATCTGCATATTTTGCATAAGGAGTAATTCTACTGATTATAAAGCGTCTTGTCCAAAGTTTTAAGATTTTTTGCTGTGCAAAGTGCGGAAGTCATTGCACCTGAAACATTGCTTGCTGTGCGCGCCATATCCACAATAGGATCTACTGCTAATACAAGACTAAGAAGCATAAAATTCTCTCCAAAACCAATCCCAGCAAGCATAATAGAAGCTGCCATTGTGGCACTTCCGGGAACCCCAGCAATCCCAAGCGAGCCAAGCACAGCAACTAAAACAATCATTAACCCAAAGCTAAAATCTATCTGCACTCCTAATAAGTTTGCCACAAGCACTGCTGCCATTGCAGGAAAATATCCAGCACAGCCATTAAGCCCTGTTGTTGTGCCAATACTTGCAACAAAATTCGCCACTGCTGATGAAACTCCAAATTTCTCTTGCAAAGTAGAAATATTAAGGGGTAAAGTTGCCACACTTGAGCGCGAACTAAAGGCAAAAAGTAACACAGGAAATGCTTTTTTAAAATACACTAATGGATTTAAACCTTGTGAGAGTAAAAGCATAAAATGCACGCCAAACATTACAAACATTGCAGCATAAGTTAAAAGAATAAAAACCCCCACAATCTTAATTGCTTCAAAACCATTACTCAAAAGAACATTTGCCATCATACACACCACCGCATAAGGCATAAAATGAATCACAGCACCTGTCATTTGCATCATAATTGCATAAAAAGTTTTTACGAGATTTTTAAAACTCTCAAAAGGTTTTTGGTATTCTTCTTTTTTACTAACATTTTTTGCGCAAATCCCAACTAAAAAGGCAAAAATCACAATTGCAATAATATTTTCTTTGCTCATTACATTAATAATATTGCTAGGGATTAAATTTTGTAAAATACTTGTTAATGTTGTAATTTCTCTAATTTGCCTTGTCCCTTCACTTAAAGCGATATTTTCTCCTAAATCAAACATAACCGCCAAGCCCAACCCAACAATCGCCGCTAAAGCCGTGCTAAAAAGAATCCAAAAAAGACTCACCCCAAGTAAAGATGAGATTTTAATATTCTTATCAATCTCTATAATTACTTTAACAATACAAACAAAGATTAAAGGAATCACTAGCATTTTAATAAACGACACAAACACCGCGCTAAAGAATGCAAACCAATGCTTTGCTTCTGCATACCATACAATTTCTTTTGCAGCAGTTGCGCTAGGATAATCTGCTAAATACTGCAAAACAAAGCCCAAAGACAATCCAACAAAAAGTGCAAAAAGCATTCTTAAAGAAAAGCTAATTTGCCTATCATACATTTTTTTAATAACAAAAAAGATTCCAACTAAAACGATTAAAATGATTAAAGTTTTTGGACTAGAGAGTTGCAAAAACTGACTAAAAAACGCATAATCCACAAAAATCCTTATAATATTAAGCTAAAAGTTGGCGATTATAGCATATTAAAGCAGTTTCTAAACTCAAAATAAAAGAAATTAAATATATAAAATCAACCTGTATTTCTAATGCCCTGCGCAATCCCAACAATGGTTGTAACAATCTGTTTGGCAATGCGTTCTTTTTGCTCTGCATAATGTGCCTCCTTGTAAGCACGCATTAAATGCAACTGAAAAAAACTAAGGCTTGTCAAAAAAGGTTTTCTTAGTAAAATTGATTCTTGCACAAGTTTTTCGCTTGCTAGCAAATGTTCTTCATCACGCACATATAACAGCCACTCTAGCGTGCGATGGTATTCTGTTTCAATCATCTCCCAAATCTTTTCTCTTAATTCTACATTTTCTACAAATGCATTATATTGTCTTGCAATGTCTAAATCCACTTTTAAAAAGGCTTGAGAGATATTATCAAGTGTTGTTTTAAAAAACAGATTCTCCTTATAACAACGCTTTAAAATCTCTTTATCTCCACATTCTCTAAATGCTCCATCTAAGCCACTTCCTAAACCATACCAAGCAGGGATAATAGAGCGATTTTGCGTCCAAGCAAACACCCAAGGGATCGCACGCAAATCCTCTACATTTTGTGTATCCTTACGCTTGCTAGGGCGTGAGCCTATGTTTAATTGCTGAATAAAATAAATAGGCGTAGCACTTTTGAAATACTCTATAAACCCTTCTGTTTCATAGACAAATTTACGATATGCCTTATAGGATTCTGTGCTAATCCTTTGTAAAAGTGGCTCAAAATCCACTTCGCTTTGCTTAAACTCCATTCCAAACTTATCATACACAGACTTTTTAAACAATGTTGCAAGCGCACTATCAAAATTAGATTCCGCCTTTTTAGGATTTAGGTATTTCTCACTAATAACCTCCCCTTGTTCTGTGGTTTTTAAAAATCCAGCAACACTATTAGTCGGCGATGAAAGCAACGCATCTTCTAGCGCACCGCCTCCACGACTCACACTTCCGCCTCTGCCGTGAAACAATCTAAACTTAATCTTTAATTCATCTTCTAAGGTGATTAAATCCCCAATGGCTTGCTTTAAAGAATAGTTGCTTGCAAAGATTCCACCATCTTTACTAGAATCTGAATAGCCAATCATAATTTCTTGGTAATTCTTGCGTGATTGTAAATATTCTGCATAATGGGAGTTTGCACATAGCTCACGCAAAATGCTTGGAGCGGATTTTAAATCATTAATGGTTTCAAAAAGCGGAGAAATAGAAATGCGCGTTTTCTTTCCCCTACGCCATAAACCACTTTGTTTTGCAAACCAAAGCACACAGAGCAAATCATTAGCACTTTGACACATTGAGATAATACAAGAATCAATAATATTATCACTAATCCGATCCTTTGCCCATTTAAAATTCACAAAGGCTAGAATTGTTTCTTGCGTTTGCTTACTTAACTTGCCATAAAGCGTATTTAAATCTAATAATGGTGCATCAAGGGCAGCATTTAAAATTTCTGTGCGTTCTTTTTGTGGTAGCAGCAATAAATCCCCTTGCACATAGCCTAAATGCGAAAAAATCTCTGCTAAAGCATTCCAAAACACATCTCTATGCTGGCGAAAATCAAGCTGCATCAAATGGAATCCTGCTAGAATTGCTAAGTTTTTTAACTCTTTTAAATAAGTGCTACTACGCTCATCAAGGGACTCTATCATCATATCAATATCTTTTATAAATTCTTTTGAGTTTGCATACATATAAGGCTTGTTTTCATTTAAAGCACTTTGTGGCAAATTCAATGCTAGGATTCTATTTTCAAGCTTTTGACGCATACAAGTAAGCTTTGCACGAAAAGGTTCTTGTAAAAAAAGCTTTTTTGCCATAGAGTCTAAATGTTCTTTTTCCACTTCCAAGCTCTCTAAAAGCGCAGGTGATGGCACAACAAACTCTTGTGCAATAGATAGCTCACGCTCTAGTTTATCAATGCGTTTTAAATATTGTTGAATAATGGTTTGGTGTTGGCGTTTCATTACTTCTAGCATTACAGCATTTGTTACATAAGGATTTCCATCTCTATCGCCACCTATCCAACTTCCAAGCCGAATGGGAGATTTTTTTAGCACTTCCTTATCTCCTAGCTCATTTAGGGCTTCTTGTACTTCTTTTAGCACATTAGCACCACTTTTTAAAATAGAGCTTTCCATAAAATATAGCAAGTTATCTAGTTCAAAAAGCACTTCAATTTTTTCGCTTCTTACAATATGGCTATTCCACAGCAAGTTTAAGCGGTATTTTAAATGCTCTTTAGCTATCTCATCACCAAATTTAAACCACGCTTCTAAGTCATCACTCATTTCGTGGTAACTCTCTAAAAATGTGCGGCGCAAAGATTCCGTTGGGTGCGCAGTAAAGACAGGATAGAATCGGATTTTTTTAAGCACAGCTTGAAGATCTGCATTATCATATTTTTGTGCTTTAAGTTCTGCAATTGTTGCTAAAATTGCTCCTTTTTTTACCTTACTTAAACGATAGCGTTCATCAATGATGTTTAAAAGTAAGTGGTATAAAGTAAAGGCTTTTATGAGATTTGAAAGATCTTCTGCACTTAACAAATTTAGCGGTGCTTCTTCGCCGTCTTTTAGAGCTAAGAACAAAGGGAGAATTTGTGGTGCAACTGCGTCTAATTGCTCACACATTAAGGTGAAAATAAACTCAATTTCTTGCGATTTATCCATTGGATTCCTTTTGTCTAAAGTTTGCAGGAATTATAACGCTTTTATGTAAAGTCCTTGAAAAATTTATGTGAAAAATTTAAAGTTTTTATAAGTCTTACTAAAACTTTAGGGTGGTAAAATGCTCAAAATTTCTTTACAAGGCTTTTTATGGACGCACAGACCTTAAAACAAATGGATTTAGACTATGTTTTACACACTTATGCACGCAATTATGTGCATTTTGTGCGTGGAAGTGGCGCACGCTTGTTTGATGAAAAAGGTAAAGATTATATTGATTTTGGATCTGGAATTGCTGTATGCAGCGTAGGACACGGAAACAAACGCCTAGCAGATACACTTTATAAACAAGCGCAAAATTTAATCCACACTTCAAATCTCTATCTTATAGAGCCTCAAGCAAAGCTTGCTAAAAAGCTTGTAGAATTAAGCGGATATGATATGCGCGTGTTTTTTGCAAACTCCGGTGCTGAAGCAAATGAAGGCGCATTAAAGATTGCTAGAAAATTCGGCGAAGTAAATGGAGAGTTAAAACGTTATCAAATCATCACTTTAGATTCTTCTTTTCACGGACGCACTATTAGCACGCTAAAAGCTACAGGACAAGACAAAATGCACAACTACTTTGGGCCATTTCCAGATGGTTTTGTGTATGCAAAAGATTTAAGTGACATTCCAAACAAAATCAGCAATGTAACTTGTGCTGTGCTTTTGGAGCTTGTTCAAGGAGAGGGTGGAATCACACCTTTTAATAAACAAGAAGTGCAAGATCTAGCAAAATTTTTAAAAGAAAAAAATATTCTTTTAATGGTTGATGAAGTGCAAACAGGGATTTATAGAAGTGGAGAACTTTTTGCCTCTCAAGCTTATGAGATTACGCCTGATGTTATTACCACTGCAAAAGGACTTGCAGGAGGAGTGCCAATTGGTGCTGTGCTGACAAGTTTAAAAGAGATTTTTTCTCCAAGTGATCACGGAAGCACCTTTGGTGGAAACTTCTTATCCACTGCTGCTGCCTTAGAAGTGCTAGAGATTTTAAACGCACTTAAAACAAGTGGAGAACTTGATAACACAATTACTTATTTTGCAAAAAAACTCCAAGATTTACAAAAAAACAATTGTGCGATTTTCACACAAGAAGTAGGCTTAGGACTTATGCGTGGACTTAGAGTAAGAGATGCGGATACTTTAAGCGCGGTTTTGGAATCTAGTTTTAATAATGGCGTTTTGATATTAAAAAGTGGCAAAAATACAGCCCGTTTTCTACCAAGTCTTACAATTACAAAAGATGAAATTAATTTAGGATTTGAACGCTTAGAATACGCTCTAAAGGACATCTAAGCCAAGTTACTAAATCAATTAATTTTATATGACGCTAGATAGTTTTGCACTGCCTTTATGATACTAGGATTAATCTTTAAACGGAGCTGCAAAAGCGATAAAGGGACACCAAAGCCCTCTAGCTTTGGCATATCCTTTTGTGTAACAAGCAAAGAAGTTGCACCTAGTTTTTCGTAAGTTTTTAAAATATTCTCTTTATCAAAAAAAGAATGATCTTTTAGTGTGATTTTCCCCACTACATTTGGCAGATATTCTTCCAAACGCGAAGGATTTGCAATTGCTGTTAGCAAAAGCATTCTAGGCGTGGCATCAATTAACTGAACTTCTCTTTCATAATCCACCCCCTCTTTTGCTACAATATCAGCTTGTTTATACGCACTCTTGTGTTCTCTATACCCACCACTTGGGATACAAAAACTAAAATATGGTTCTAATTTTGGCTGTAAAAGGATATTGAATTTTTTGAAATTAAAGCGGAATCCATCATCTAAAAAAATAATTTTAGAATCTAATTCTTTTGCTTTTTGAATTCCAACTTCACGCTTTTCACTCACAATCACACTTGCATTTGGTAAAGCTTTTGCTAGCATTATTGCTTCATCGCCTACATTTTCTACACTCTCTTTGATTGTGCCTTTTATGCTAACAATTTTTAACCCTTTTGCTTTGCGTCCATATCCACGCAAAATCACGCAAACATCAGCATAATCCTTGGCAATCTCTATGATAAATGGGGATTTCCCACTGCCACCTAATACTAAATTCCCCACACTAATAATTGGAATCCCAAAGTCCTTAAAGCGCGCAAACTTACGCTTTAGTGTTGCAATAGCACAATAAATAACGCTAAAGGGCAATAGTGCAAATGCTAAAAGTTTTTGGATTCCGCTTGGAGCATAAAAATATCTCTCAATTTTACGCATTAATTTCCCTATACACGCACGCTAGCAAGATTTAGCACTTGTTTACAAACATAATCCATATCTACTTGCTGCATTGCACTATAAATTGGCAAACTCAAAATTTGCTGATAATTCCTAAGTGCAACAGGAAAATCGCTAATTTTATATTTATATTTGCTTTTATAATAAGTTAGCAAATGATTTGGCACAAAATGTAGAGCGGTTTCGATTCCGCATTCTTTAAGTTCTCTTGCAAAATGATCGCGATTTTTATCCACCTTAATAATAAAGTGTAAAAAAGTATGCTCACTTTTAACGACAGGCAATGAAATATGGGGCGTATTTTCTAGGTTTTGATAATAGTATTTTGCAATCTCTTGTCTCCTTTGGATAATATAATCAATACGTCTAAGCTGACTAAGGCACAAAGCCACATCTAAATAACTCACATTATATTTATTTCCAATTCCTACAACATCATATAAATACTGCGGACGTGTAGAAATTGTTTTCTCACTAACAATTCCGTGATAGCGCAATAACACAGCCGCTTCAGCAAGTTCTTTATCTTGTGTGGTTAAAACTCCTGTTTGCGCCACAGGATTAAACGCATCTAAGACAATGCTAAAAATGCTTGCAAAACTTTTTTTTGCTCCGATTTTTACGCCATTATGTGTAAGTCCTAAAGCCATTGTAGCATCTTCGATAATTTTAATATTATACTCTTCTGCAAGCTCAAAGAAAGGATCTATATTTATAGCCTGCCCCGCTGTGTGACTTACGATAATTGCGCGGAGTTTTTTTGCTCCGATTTTCTCAAGTGTCGCTTTGCATTTTTCAAAAGACATAAAAAATGTGTCTTCTTCAATATCTACAAAAATCGGCTCTGCATCAAAATGACGAATAATTTCTGGAAACATAGGATGGCAATTTACCGAACAAATAATTTTATCCCCCCGTTTAATATCCATAGCAAATAAGCACAGATGAAAAGCTGTTGTTCCACTAAGAGTGGCTATGGCATACTCAATGCCAATAAACTTTTTAAACTCCTCTTCAAGTTCACTTACGATATCATAACTAGGATTTTCTAAAACACCATTAATAGCATCTTTTTCTGCTTTGGTAATATCTGGGATAAAATAGGGAATCTTTCTCATGCTTTTTCCTTTAAATTTGCGCAATTTCTGGCATTTTTTGCTTGAACGCAAAACGCTGCATTCTCTCTTTAACTAGTTGCAACGCTTCTTTAGGTAACCCTTCTTTCAAAATTGCTTCATCGTCCTTTTCTTCGTACAATAGTAGCATAATTCTATCTAAGATTGCATAAGAAAACCCTAGTTCTTTTTCATCACTTTGCCCTGCATATAAATCCGCACTTGGTGGCTTTTGTAAAATCTTTTTTGGTATCTCTAAAGCCTTTGCTAGCTCGTAAATTTCAGTTTTATAAAGATTTCCAATTGGATTAATCGCACAAGCTAAATCCCCAAAAATCGTTCCATAGCCTAATAAAATTTCCGATTTATTGCTTGTTCCAATAACAAGGGCATCTTTTGCAAAAGCATAATCATATAAACAAATCATCCTTAATCTTGCACTAAGATTTCCTAATCGCATTTGTGATTTGGTAAGGTTTGGCAAGGTTTGCAAGAACGCATTTTGCACTTCTTTAATGCTCAAAATCTCATAAGAGATTCCAAACTTCTTACAAAGATCTAATGCATCTTCTAAGCTTTCCTTGCTGGACTGCCCTGAAGGAAGCATTAAGGCTTTATGTGTTTGCTTAAAAGCAAGCTGACAAAGCCTAGCTACCACAGCAGAATCAATCCCTCCACTTAATCCAAAAACAACGGCATTGAATCCACGCTCTGTAACTTCATTTTGAATAAATGTAACGAGTTTTTTTGCGATTGTTTCAAAATCTCTCATAAAACTCTCCTTGTAAAATCGTATAAATCTATACTTGTGTAATTTTTAACGATGAAATTCTAAAGAATTTATAAAATCTAATTTTATCTAAATTATTTATTAGATAGAATACATGATTATATTAAAGTAAAAGGATTGAATTATGAAAAAGGTAATTGCACTTTCTTTGGCACTTAGTTCTGCTGTATTTGCCGCAGATAATCTTATAGAGATTACTCCACAAATTGGAGGAAGCTGGCATATTGACAACAATAGATATGCGGATGACATTGATTTAAGTTATGGATTGAAGTTTGCAACGCGTGTTATGCCAAGCGTACTTTTAGAAGTAGGTTATGAGCGCATTGATGATGCAGATTATAATCTTTCAAATCAATCTACAGATATTGGCCGTTACTATGTAGATTTAGTAAAGGAGTTTAACATTGATAGCAAAATTTCTCCTTATATCCTAGGAGGTTTTGGTTATGAGCATATTTCTAATGAATTTAATAGTATGGATAGTGCCTTATTTGGACAATATGGTGTAGGTGTGCGTTATGCGTTCACAGAATTTTTACATCTTAAAACTGAACTTAGACATCTCATAAGTCTTGATGGGCGCAGTGATATTATCGGCATGGTTGGTTTTAGTATTCCTTTTGGCACTTATGCAAGAGAAGCAGAAGTTATAGAAGAAGTAGAAGCTACACAAAAACAGAATCCAAAACTTTCTCATATTCATACTTTTTCTGTGCAATTCCCATTTGATTCATCAGTTGTTGCACCAAAATACAGTGCAGAAATCAAAGATTTTGCACAATCAATGAAAGAAAATCCAAATCAAACAGCTATTATTAGCGGACATACAGACTCTACAGGAAATGATGCATACAATCAGAAGCTATCAGAACGCCGCGCAAACGCTGTTAAAGATGCAATCCTTAAAGAAGGTGTGCAAGCAGAACGGCTAGAAGCTAAAGGTTATGGAGAATCCAAACCTATCGGAGATAACGCAACCAAAGAGGGCAGAAAACAAAATAGAAGAGTAGAGGCAGAAATTTACACAAATTCAAACAACTAAGTTTTCACTATGCGACCAATCATCAAACACGATATCGCCATTTATGCACCTGATGTGCATTTAGATATGAAAGCTGCCAAAGAGATTTGCCAAGTGCTTATCTCAAATAGTGCAACAATCCGTTCTCTTGCGCTAAAAGCAGTGTATTTTTCTTTTGAAAATGTGCGTGAATTTGATGAAGGCGCAACGATTCTGATTGCAAAAGCTCTACTTGCAATGCAAAATAAAGTGAGTGTTGCGGTGGCTTTTGTGGATTATAATGATGAACAATTTCCAAAGTTAAAAGCTCTCTTTCCAAACAAAAGCTTACCGTTATTTCGCACAGAAAATATGGCAAACTTGCTACTTGGATTAAAAACTTTTCCGTTTAATCAAACAATTATCTATTATGATAAGGATAATATGACGCAAACGCTAGTTTCTCAAGAATTAGGTGCAAAGGGTTATCAAGTGATTTGTGTGGGTAGTTCTAGTGATTTCATTAACAAAAGGCGACAATTTCTTGATAATGCAGTTTATATTTATGATATTTATTTTGATATTACAAGTAATTTTATACCCGTTGTTATCGCAAATGGAATCGTAACTTACACACTTTACAAGAAAGTTGATAAAAATATTTCTTTATTTTTTAATATCCAAGCACATAATTCTAGGCTTAGAGAAGGATATAAGGTTTTTATATTTGACGCAAGTGAAACAAAAGAATTCAATCTAGCGGTGCTTGATTTTATAATGTCTCTAGCGTTAAATAATGCGCGTTTTGAATCCTGTATTGCAATTTGCGGTTTAAAAATTAATCTTGATGCTGATAAGCAAAATCTCTGTATGCGTAGTAATATTTTATTCTTTAACAGCATTGAAGAATGCAAAAAAAATCCAAAAATTCAAGAATTAGCAAAAAATCATCAAGCCACCGAACAAAAGCGCAAAGGTTTAACAAAACAACTTGTAGCACAACTTCCCGTGTTTATTAATGCTGCTATTGAAACACTCTCATCACTCACTGGCGGAAGTGCAAAGCGCACAGATTATAAGGTTACACAATACAATAAGACTTCTCAAGCTGATATTATGGGAGCGATGATTAAATTTGAGGGTGATGTAAATGGATTAGTTGCACTATGCTTTAGCAAATCTATTGTAAAAGAAGCCTCTATGATGCTTTTAGGAGAAGAATCTCAAAATGACGGAGAATTGTTAGATGTAATTTGTGAATTTACAAATATCATCGCTGGACGCTCAAAAGCCGTGCTTTCTGAACATAATGTTTCTATTGGAATCTCTTTGCCAAAAGCTTATAAAAGCGAAGAAGAAATCGCTACTACATTAAGTGGAAAGCAAGGCGTGCAAGTAAATTTGCTTTTAAATGACAAACCTTTAGTGTTGTTTTTAGCGCATTAAATATCGTTCTAAAATTACAAGGGCTGCGAGAGAATCTAAACTACCATTTTTACTATGCGCTTTTTTACGCATTTTTTTATCATCAAGTCTTTCTAATGCTTCTTTAGAACTAAAAGATTCATCAAAAAAAATAATTTCAATATGAGATCCCAATTCCAAAAGCCCCACAAAATGCTTAATGCGTCTTTGCATTTGCTCACTAGAATCACTTGACAATGGGATTCCAACTACTAACACGCTAGCATTTGATTCTACAACTAAGGAACGCACAGCATTTGCAGCTTGATTACGATTTTTGCGCAAAATTGGATCTAAGCATAGAGCAATGCCATTAATACACTTTGCAACCCCTATACGCTTTAATCCAACATCAATGGCTAAAATAATTTTAGGTTCCAATTTTTAAATCCCATTTTAACGAAAACTCCCATTATACTCCATTCTTAAGATTCCTTTTTGAATAATGTGTGGATTTTGGCTCGCTTTTTTTGCAAAAATCGGCTCTAAAATCTCTAAGATGCGTTGCGTGCTAGTTTCCATATCCAAAGCAACTTGCGCCTTTTTAAACTCTTTTGAAAAGTCTTTTTTTATAGCTTTTTTAAGTGCATCTAACCATTCTTTAATTTCTTTATCTGTTGGTATTCTTAGATGATCTTTTAAACACTCTTCAGGCGCATTTATTGCAAACCCCATTCCTGCCATTGCCTCTTGCAATCCTCCACCATTGTTTGCACTAACAATTACTGGAATCCCATTTAGCACAGCTTCACTCACCACTCTGCCCCAAGATTCATAAGCTAAAGAAGGTGCAATAAGCACTTTTGTTAGCTTGTAAATTTCCCTCATATTACTTGTGTGTGAGGCAATATCCACATTTTCAAACATTTTTGGAGTAAAGGGGGTTTTTTCGCTATCTGACAAGTGTAAAGTGCCTATGGATTCTGCAAAACTTCCACGCCCATCAACTGCTAGAAACTTTACATCTGGCAGTTCTTTTTGTGCAATATGTGCAAGTTTTGCAAAAATGCTTAAACCTTTTGTAGGGCAAGGATTCACCATTGTGATATATTTTGGCTCTCTTTCCTTGCTTACAAATTTTTCTTTGTCAATAAAGATTCCTCCTGCTTGCACATTAAGTCTATCGCGTGCCGCATATAAATCTGCTGTGGCTTGAGATTCTGTAATTAGCAAATCACAATCATCAAAAGTATAATAAGGGTGATTTCCATTATAAATAGGATAAATAAATGGTATTCCTCTTCTTTTGGATTCTGCGTGAATTGCAATTCCACTCGTCCCTACTCCATATCCCATTGCAACATCAGGACGAAAGCTATTACAAAGCATACTAAAGTATTGAAAAAAGCTCCACGATTCTGCATAGGTGAAGTTTTCCATTAAGCGACTTTGGCAAACAGTGTAATGATATTCAATTTCGCTTTCTTCATCATTAATTACTACAGGCTGTGTGCCACGATTTTTTAACTCTTCTTCTAGCTTTGAAAAATAAGTTGCCCCTCTTGGAGAATCAAAAATAAAACTCCCAAGTGCTTTAATTACAATCCCTTTTTTTGCCAGCTGCTCTAGCATTGCTTTACATTGCACTGCTGCTCCTGAGCTTGTATCATGCAAACTAAAGGGACTAACCCATAATAACTTTCTTGCCATCACTTTCCTTTAGTTGTAAGATTTTAATTGTAACAAACTTTTATCATAAATGCCTTAAAGAGCATGTTTGATTGCTTTTTTAACTTCTAAAATCTCTCCATAAAAATGTGGTGGAAATTGCGTTTTGTTAAAAGTTCTTTGCCGTTTGGCAAGCTGTGCAGTGTGCGTTGTAATTTGCGCTTCTAATTCTTGAAGATTAAATGTACCCATTTTATAAGTTAAAACTTCTTTAATTCCAATGCTTTTTGCCCATTGATGTGCTAATCCATAACATTCTACTAGCCGTTCTACTTCAGCAATCAATCCTTGTTCTAACATTAGTTTCGTGCGGAGTGCAATTCTTTTTCTTAAGATTTCTCTTTCTAAAACAATCTCAAAAATCTCACAATCCTTTAAAATAGGTTTTGGTGGATTTTCTTTAAAATACACACTAGGGATACAATCTGTATCAAAAAAAATCTCTAATGCACGCATAATGCGATAAGAATCATTAGATTTAAGGGAGTTTGCAAAGTTGGAATCTATTTTTTGCAAAAACGCATATTGCGCACTTAAATCCCCTAAGTTTTGAATTTTTTCTTGTGTTTTGGATTGTCGCTTTGGCAAAAAAGAGATTCCATTTAACAAAGTTTTTAGATAAAAACTACTCCCACCAACAATTAATAAAGGTTGATTTTTTTTAGCACAAAATTCTTGTGCTTTTTTAAACTCCGCAATGAAATTTTGCACATTTTGCATTTGATTTGGAAAAAGCACATCTATCCCAAAATGTATGATTTCTCCGCGTTCCTTTAAACTTGGTTTGGCACTTGCAATATCAATTCCTTTATAAACACTCAAAGAATCAAGCGATAAAATCACACAAGAAAACTCTTTAGCGATTTCTAAAGAAAGTGCAGTTTTTCCACTTCCGCTCCCTCCTAAAATCGCAAGAGTTTTAAAAGGTTGTTTCAAAAAAGAATCTTTAGTCACTAAATTTAAGCAAAATTTTTAGAAGCCAATACTGCTTCTAAAAAAGCATTTTTAATTGCATGTTTTTCTAGTGTAGCTACACCTTGTGCAGTAGAGCCTCCAGGACTCATTACGCTTTCTTTTAAAAGCACGGGGTGATTTTGTTTCAAAAGATCAGAAAATCCGCTAAAAAGCGTTTGCACAATCTGTGTAGAGTCCTCCCTAGTTAGTCCATAAGTTACTCCACTATCAATAAGAGATTCTGCAACAAGAGCCAAAAATGCAGGCGCGCAACCGCCAAGTGCCGTAGCTAATGCAAAATGCTTCTCTTCTAGCCAAATGCTTTCTCCAAGACTATCAAAAATCTTAAAAGCTTCTTGTTTATATTCCACATCACCACAAAGACTTGTTATAGATTTCTTTATACTTGCGCAAACATTTGGCATTGCACGGATATAAAATTGCGATTGCATTGCAGCTTTTAATTGCTCTAAACTCACAGCATTTAAGATGGAATACACGCATTTTGCTTTACCTTCAAACTCAAAAGAAGCAAGCGCATAAGGTTTAACACAAAGTAAAACTTCAGCACCTGTAATATCTAATAAAGACTTTTTTAAAACAAGTGGGGTTAATCCTAAAATTTCACAAAAATTTTGAATTTTAACAACATCTCTACCTGTTACTATGATTTTATAGGTATCTTTTAAGCCCAAAGCTAGGGCTTTTGCCATTTTTCCATAACCAACAAGGATTAAGGTTTTCATTACTTGGATTGTTGCATGAAGTCAAAGAACTTAGAAATCGGCTCCGCAAGCCCAAAATTTTCATATTTTTGATTTTCTAGCACAACTTGTGCAAGCGTTTGATTCTCAAAGTTAAACAAAATAGGAGCTAGGAAGTTAATTGTGGAGTTTTGAATAGGTTCTTGAATACAAACAATATTTAGTGTAACAACCTGATTACTTTGCGCAGCCACATTTGTAGAATCCTTCAAAACCAACGCTTCTTTAATAGGTAGCGGAATCTCAAATTCATAATCAGAGCGCACACTATAAGGATTAATCAAAGTAAAAGAAATCCCATCATCGTGCAGACTTTTTAGCTGCATAAAAGTTTCATCATCTTGTGCAACCTTTTCTAACTTCATTTTCTTAATCTGTTCAAAACCTAAAATTGGCGATTTTACTTCAAATTCCATTCCTTAATTCCTTTTGCCCTTTGATGTATTTTGACAATATGTAGCATTTGTGCCAAAGTTTTGCGTGTGATTTTATCGCAATTAAAACAAAAAATCAATTTTATTTATCTAAATTTTAGAAAAATTATCCACAAATCCGCTATAATTACGTCCGTTAATTTCATTCTCTAAATTTGACTTTAGCCTTGATAAATCCCTATTATAAAAGGAATCTCAAAGTGTTTAAAACAATTAAAATTTCCATTTTTAGTCTTTGTGTTGCTCTGCTTTTTGGTGCTTGTTCTTCTAAGACAAACAGCGGGTTAGCCCTTGATGAAGTCAATAAACCGGCAGATTATTGGTATCAAAATATGTTAAAAGAAATCCGCAATGGAGATTTAGAAAAAGCAGATAGCTATTTTGTATCTTTACAAAGTGAGCATTTAAACTCTCCTTTGCTAAGTGAGGCAATGTTGATTTTAGGGCGTGCGCATATGCAAGAAGAAGAATATATGCTTGCGGGATTTTATTTTGATGAATTCACCAAACGCTTTGGAAGCCCAGAAAACATTGACTTTATCAAATTTTTAAAACTCCAAGCAAATTATTTTGCCTTTTCTAAACAATTTCGTGATCAGCAATTACTTTTAGATTCCATTGGAGACGCCAAAGATTTTACCCAAAAGTATCCCTACTCACGCTATCGTCCAATGGTGGATTCAATGCTTTTGCGCTTAGAATTATCCAATCTAACGCTTAATGAAGAAATTGCACGCCTTTATGATCGCAAGAAAAAAGGTAGTGGTGCAGAGTTTTACAGAGAGAAAACACAAGAAGTTCAGTGGCTAAAAGATGTCTTGCGCGATGATGTAGAATCGCCGTGGTATCAAAAGCTTTTTGAATGGTAGGAGAATCTATGCAGTTAGCGCGTTATGGAGAATTTCCAAAGAGCATACCTGTTATTGTTGATGAAGATATGCTTCTTTATCCTTTTATGATTGCTCCTTTATTTATTAGTGATGAAGAAAATCTAAAATCCATTGAACTTGCGATGGAGAGTAAAGACAAACTCATTTTCATCGCTCCTTCAAAATCTAACGATGATGATGTGCTAGATTTTTATGATGTAGGCGTTATTGGGACAATTATGCGTCGTGTTGCACTTCCTGAAGGACGCGTTAAGATTCTATTTCAAGGCTTAAGTCGTGGCAGTCTTTTACAATTAGAATCCAAAACTCCACGCATTGCAAGTGTTACCCCTATTCTTTCTCAACCCTATGACGCTGTGCGTATTGAAGCAATTTTAGCAGTATTAAAAGAAAAGTTGCGCACGCTTTATAATATTTCTCAACATTTTCCACAAGATTTACTCAAAAGCATTAATGATACAAGCGACCCAAATCGTGCAGCAGATTTGATCTCTAGCGCAATACGCTTAAAAAAAGATCAAGCTTATAAGATTTTTAAAGAAGATAATCCAGAAGAAAGACTTTTAAGCCTTATTGAAATTACGATGGAGGAAATCCGCGCTCAACAGATTCAAAAAGAAATCAAAAACAAAGTCAATTCTCAAATGGAAAAGACAAACAAAGAATATTTCTTAAAAGAACAACTAAAACAAATCCAAAAAGAGCTTGGTGGAGATTTTAACAGAGATTCTGAACTTGAAGAATATCGTCAAAAATTGGAATCCCTAAAATCCTTTATGCCAAAAAATACTTACAAAGAAATTCAAAAACAAATCAATAAACTATCAAGAATGCATCAAGATAGCGCAGATGCAAATCTTTTGCAAAATTACCTAGAAGTTGTGCTTGAAATACCTTTTGGTTCTTATGCAAAAAAAGATTTGGAAATTAACGAAGTGCAAAAACAACTCAATAAAGATCATTATGCCCTAGAAAAACCAAAAGAACGCATTTTAGAATATTTTGCAGTGCGCAAACTTCTTCAAATGCGTCAAGAAGAATCCAAAACAGATTCCAAAAACTCATCAAATCTAACAGAAGCTAAAGGGACGATTTTGTGTTTTTATGGACCTCCCGGAGTTGGAAAAACAAGCCTTGCAAACTCTATTGCCATAGCCTTAAAACGCAAATTAGTAAGAATTGCATTAGGAGGATTAGAAGATGTAAGTGAGCTACGCGGACATCGTCGCACTTATATTGGAGCAATGCCCGGAAGAATCGTGCAAGGACTTGTTGATGCAAAAGAAATGAATCCTGTTATTGTGCTAGATGAAATTGATAAAATCCGAAATTCTTTTCGCGGAGACCCATCTTCTGTGCTTTTAGAAATTTTAGATCCTGAACAAAACAAAGAATTTAGAGATTATTATACAAATTTCAATTTGGATTTAAGTCAAGTGATTTTTGTCGCTACCGCAAATGATATTAGTGCAATCCCTGCGCCTTTGCGCGATAGAATGGAGTTTATTAATATTAATAGCTACACGCCTAATCAAAAAGAGCAAATTGCTAGAAAATATTTAATTCCGCAAGAGTTGAAAAAACACGGCTTACAAGGCAATGAAGTAAGCTTCAATCTCCCAGCAATTAAAATGCTTATTGAAAAATACACAAGAGAAGCTGGGGTTAGAAATTTAAGGCGCAAGATTGCAGAAATTTTACGCAAAGTTAGCAAGCAAATCCTACAAAACACAGAAGAAAATACGGAATCCAAAACACAAAAAAAGATTCTCATCACTCCAAAAACACTACCAAACTATCTAGATAAAATCGTTTTTGAGTTTGAAAATGCAAGCAAAAATGCAGAAATTGGACTTATCAATGGACTTGCTTGGACAAGCGTAGGTGGCGATGTGCTAAAGATTGAAGCACTGAAAATTAAAGGTAAAGGTAGCTTACAAATCACAGGAAATTTGGGTGATGTAATGAAAGAAAGCGCAAAGATTGCGTATTCTTATGTAAAATCGTTGATTGATAATGGCACACTAAAGATTGATCCAAAACTCATCCCACTTACCCCAAAAGAAAAAGAAGAGAAATTAAAACCAAGTGCAAGCGAAATTTATAACCGCTTTGATATTCATTTACATGTCCCAGAAGGTGCTACACCAAAAGATGGACCAAGTGCTGGGATTGCTATTGCAAGTGCGTTAGCTTCACTGCTTACAAACAAAAAAGCGCGCGGAGATGTTGCAATGACGGGCGAGCTAACTCTAAGAGGTAAAGTTTTGCCTATTGGTGGCTTGCAAGAAAAACTTATTGCCGCTTACAAATCAGGTATGCAAGAAGTGCTAATCCCTAAGAAAAACTTTGAGCGTGATTTAGATGAGATCCCACAAGAAGTTAAAGATGGACTAAAAATACGCCCAGTGAGTGAATTTAAAGAAGTTTTAGCCGTGATTTTAAAATAAGGTTGAGAGCTTTTAGCTCTATTTTTACTCTTGAATTTTAATGATAGATTTCATATCAAAACACAAAAGTTGGAATCCAAAGTAAATTCACGCTAAGGAAAATTATGGAATCTGAAATTTTAAGGTCTTTAAATATCCCTTCAAATGCGCAATTTTGTGGCATTGATGAAGCAGGCAGGGGCTGTGTGGCAGGATCGCTTTTTGTATGTGGGGTGATTTTGGATAAACTCCCAGAACTTCTAAAAAACTCTCTAAAAGATTCCAAAACTTTAAGCCAAAAAACACGCGACACCCTAGCAAACTCCCTAAAAGATTATGTAACCTTTAAAATTATCAAAAAAGACGCAAAAAGGATTGACACAAAAGGTTTAAGTGTCTGTCTCAAAGAAGCCTTGCAAGAAATTTTAAATACACTTTACGCGCCTTTTTATGTTTTTGATGGAAATTGTAATTTTCAGATTCCACATTTAAAAACACTCATTAAAGGTGATTCTAAACTCCACACAATCAGTGCTGCAAGTATTTTAGCAAAAAGTGCAAAAGATGCAGAAATGCTAGAGCTACACGATCTTTATCCCCATTATGACTTTGCACACAATAAGGGCTATGGCACAAAAGCCCATATACAAGCAATCAAAACACACGGCTTATCCCAAGTGCATCGCAAAAGCTATCGCATAAAGTCTTTGGAATAGAAGCATTTATAAATTTTTTTTAACGAAGCAAACGCTATAATCTCAAATTTAATTTCACAACAAGGTGTGCATTTTGAGTGGAAGCGTGATTACAATTACTTCAGGTAAAGGTGGTGTTGGAAAATCAACAACTACCGCAAATCTAGCAGTTGGCTTAGCTAAACTTGGCAAGAAAGTTGTAGCAGTGGATTTTGACATTGGTTTGCGTAATCTTGATATGATTTTAGGCTTAGAAAATCGTATTGTTTATGATATTGTCAATGTAATGGAGGGGGAGTGTAATCTCTCTCAAGCTTTAATTAATGATAAAAAAACAAAAAATCTTTATTTTTTACCCGCAAGTCAAAGCAAGGATAAAAATGTCTTAGATAAAGACAAAGTTGCAGGACTAATTCATAAACTAAAAGAAGAATTTGAACTTGTTCTTTTGGACTCTCCAGCAGGAATTGAAGGAGGTTTTGAACATTCTATTTTCTTAGCGGATAAAGCATTAATCATCTCCACACCCGAAGTTTCAAGCGTGCGTGATGCAGATAGAGTCATTGGGATTATTGATGCAAAGAGTCAAAAAGCAAAAAATGGCGAAGAAGTCCAAAAACACATCATTATTAATCGTCTAAAACCTGAAATGGTGGAAAAAGGCGAAATGCTAGGTGTTGAAGATGTGCTAAATATTTTAGCTCTACCTTTGATTGGAATCGTTCCAGAAGATGAGAAAATCATCTCTTCTACAAACACGGGAGAACCAGTAATTTATGGAGATTCTCTAGCTTCTAAAGCCTATCAAAACATTGCAAAACGCATCTTAGGTGAAGATGTGCCATTTTTGGAATTAAAAGCTAAAAAAGGCTTTTTTGGAAGGTTGTTTCAATGAATCTCTTAGATAATCTCTTTAAAAACAAAAAAAAATCAGCACAAGAAGCAAAAGATCGCTTGACACTAATTTTGGCTCATGAACGCGCAATTAATGTGCCTTATATGGACGCAATGAAACAAGAAATCTTAGAAGTCATTAAAAAATACACAAAAGCTCAAAAAATAGACATTAAAACCGATTCTAATCAAAATTTCAATACCCTTGAAGTTGAGATTTTACTAGAAAAATAACTTCTTATGGATAAAGTTAAACCTCTTACAATAGGTATTATTGCGTTATTGCTAATACTTTTAACCTTTAACTTTATCCCAACTCATAAACAAAACCTTACAAAAACTCCACAGGATAATGCCCAGAAAATATCAGAAAATAACGCCACACTTACAACATACAACGCAGAACTTATTCAAAAAAACATTGACTTTTTAAAAGAACATTTAGAACACATTAAAAAAGATTCCACAATCCCCAATCCACCACAAGAATCAACGCAAAATAACGCATTACAAAATAACATACCGCAAGAAAACACCCAACAAGAACAAAAGCCACAAATACAAAAACTGCCATCACAAAACCCAAAATTGGATTCCAACCTTTGCGTGCGCCACAAACCTCAACTTGCTATTATTATTGATGATATAAGTAATCTAGCACAATATCAAGCTCTAACACAAATCCCTTTTAAACTCACGCCTTCCTTGTTTCCTAAAAGCAAAGTCAATAAAGATACGCCAGAAATCGCTAAAATCGCCCCAATCTATATGATTCATCTCCCACTTGAAGCTTTAAATTTCTATCAAAAAGAACATAAATGGCTCTTTGTTAATGACTCCAAAGAAACCATAGAATCCTATATCAAAAAAATCAAGCAAGATTTTCCAAATCTAAGCTACATCAATAATCACACAGGTAGTAAATTCACACAAAACCTAGAAGCAATGACACTACTTTTAGAAACACTAAACGCCCACCGCATCAACTTCATAGACTCAAGAACTATTGCTGCAACCAAAACCACTGCTGCTTATGCAAATACTCCTTATATCGCTTTTAATCCCTGCCAACAAAAACCGCTACAACGCGATGTTTTTTTAGATAATGATTTAGAGATTCCAAGCATCACACAACAGCTCATACAAGCCGTGCAAATTGCTAAACAAAAAGGCTATGCGATTGCTATTGGACACCCACACAAAGCCACACTTTTAGCCCTAAAAAATGCTGTAGATTATTTAGAAAATAGCGGTATAGAGCTTGTGTATATCAATGAAATCATTACTCCATAAAGTCTTTTATTTAAAGAAAATATGCTAAAATTAAGCTTTTAAGCTTTTAGAAAATTGCGACAAGGAAAATCGTGTATGACAACTCCAAAATCCACACAACAACTACAAGGTAGCGTTTTAAGCATTGTGGAATCCAAAGAAGCCACATTGTGCGTGGATAACACCTTTCACATCGTAGAAATCAACTCTTCTTTAAAAATTTCTAAAAGTATTCAAGTTACCAAAAATGTGGAATCCCCACATCGCTACTCCCACGCTTTTGGAATCTCTCCATTGGCATATTTTTGTATTCCTATCTTTGGAGAAAAAAAGGCTTTTATCATAGAATTTGATGGCTCAAAACCTAAGCCTATTGCCACTTTAGATGATCACGATGGCGATATAGAATCTTCTGCATTTTCTCACGATGGACGCTTTTTTGCCACAGGCGGACAAGATGGACGGGTGTTTTTTTATGAAGGACGTAGTTTTTTGCCTATTACTTCCTTGCTTGCACGCTCTGATTATATCTCTACAATCCGTTTTTCTAAAAGTGGAGAGTTTGTGGCAATTAGCGGATTTGACAAATTTACCCTTGTGTTTGATATGCTCCGCCATAAAATTGCTTTTAACTTTGTTACAAGTGATGTGGTAGAAGATTCTGCTTTTTTTGATGATGATGAAAAACTATTTCTTGTGTGCCGCAATAATACCTCTATTATTTTTAGTCTAAAAGATGGCAAAATCATCTCTCAAGAATATCCTTTTGCCTTTTGGCCTACAAGCGTTGCAATAGATTCTGAAGAGAATTATGCCCTTGTTGGCACGCGTTCTGATACACTTTATGTTATTGCACTAAAAGACAACACAAAGGCTATGGAGATTAAAGATGAACACGCAGGGATTGCTTCATTAGCTTTTTCACACAATCACTTGTTTATTGGCTCTATTGATGGCGCATTATTGATAATTGATTATAATGAGGGCAAAGATGAGCTAAAAGAAAGTCTTGATAGAAAGGATTATAAAAGTGCTAGAGAAGCAATTAATAACAATGTTTTTTTAAGCATTCACCCCTTAACAAAAGTCTTTGATGAAGTGTGGCCAGAGATTTTACATCAAGCAATTGATCTGCTTAATCAAGATTGCATTGAAGAAGCTGTTGAGCTAACTGCACCCTTTGTGGTAAATCCTTCTAAAAAAAATGAATTTGACTTTTATCTCGCACAAAAAGATGGTGTGAAGACATTTTTAGATCTTATTGCTAAAAAAGATTATACAAAAGCTTATGAAATGCTCCAAACAACGAAATTTCTAGTTAAAACTCAAGCCTATGAAAAACTAGAAAACATTTGGAATAAAGCATTTTTTAATGCCAAAAAACTTTTAATTGAAAATGCAAATGTTAATAAACGCCTAGCAGAACAAACACTAGCCCCCTTCAATAACACACCCAAAAAAGAGTTGATTATCCAACTTTTGCGCAATTGCGATGTGTTTGAAAAAGCAGAGGCACTTATTAAAAAACAAAATTTCAAAGAATATTTTAGTCTAACCTTTCAATTCTCTTTTTTACGCGATACAGATTTATATAAAAAAGTCTTACTAGTAGGTGAGCGAATGCTTGCAAATCTTATTGAATTAGAAAAAAACTTTCACTATGAAGAAGCAAAAAAAATCGCTGAAACATTACTTGTTTTTCCAACACTTAAGCGCACTGCAAATGAGCGTATTGTGCTAATGCAGCAAAAAGAAAGCTTGCTAAATGCTATTGAAACAAAAGATATTAAAAAAGTGTATTCTTTAATTGATGAGATTGAAAGTTTGCGCGCAATGCAGCAGTTTAAAGATTTTACAAAAGACTTCTTGCGCCATTATGAAGAAGCTAAACCCTATGCTTATAGTGGAAATGCAAAACACGCAATGGTGCTTTTTGGAGAATATTTAGAAATTAATTATTGGGTAGATAAAATCGGCTCTTTACTAAAAATTGCATATTTAAAACAAATTGAAAAAAATCTGCATAATATTGAAGTGAATTGGGTTATTACAATCAAACGCTATTTTGAACGCTATGGTAAAAGTTTTGAACTCATAAAACTTCTCCAAAATCACGAAGCAAAAGCAATTTTAGACCAATTTGAGGGTGATGGAGAGGGTGATGGTTATCGCCGTTATGGTTTTGTAGATTCCATTGTGATTTATATTGTGCAAAAAGAAGAGTAGATTTTGAAATCTCTTGCGCAAATCCCTAAAGAACTTGCCCATTTAAAAGAGATTCAAACACTTTATTATTGCGGAAATTTAGAACTTCTAAACGCGCCAAAAATTACAATCATCGGCACGCGAAATCCAAATCTTTATGCGCAAAACTTCACTAAAATCATTGCACAAAAACTCAGTAAAAATGGAATCGTAATTGTTAGTGGGGGTGCGCTTGGCACAGACATTATCGCTCACACAAACTCCCTGCCAAATACCATTATGATTTCTCCTAGCTCTCTAGATTATATTTATCCAAAAAGTAATGCGCCCATTATTTCTAAAATTTATAAGCAAGGCTTAATTCTTAGTCAATTTGCACCAACTTACACTCCGCGTCGCTATTCTTTTTTAGAACGCAACAAAAGCGTGGTTAGCTTAGGAAAATACGTGATAATCCCGCAAGCAGACTTGCATAGCGGCTCAATGCAAAGCGCACAATATGCTCTAAGTCTCAATAAACCCATTTTTGTCCCACCTCATCATTTAGGACAGAGTCTTGGCACACAAAATCTAGCCAAAAACAATCAAGCAAAGGTGATTTGGGACATAGATGCTTTTGTTGATGAAGTTTGCGCAAATCTTTTGGATGCCAACATTGCGTCAAACACAAACATAGATTGTAATGATGAAATTTTAGAGTTTTGCAAGGGCAATCCTCTATTTGAAGAAGCTCTTTTGCGTTTTGGAGAAGTTTTATTTGAATACGAATTAGAAGGAAAAATCCACCGCAAAAATGGGCGTATAGAAGCAGCTAACCCTCAGGGTGATACCACTTGATTATTAGCGTTTTTCTTTATCCAATAACTATAAAGCATTTTAATACCAATTGTTAAGAAAATCCCCTCCATTAATGCTGCTAAAATCAATGCATAATACTCTTCTGTGCCAATTGCGCCAAATTGCATTCCAAGTTGCGCAGTGGCAACCAAAAAAGTTAAAGGCATCGAATGACTAAAGGCAAAAAGAGCAGTTTTTACATAACTTTTGAAAAATTTACGATACGCCACAAATGCCGCAATCAAACGCAAAGATACCATAATTGCAATCAAACTTAAAGTCAAAGAAAATAAATGTAAATTTTTCATCATCAAATCTAAATCTAGCGTAGAACCAACATAAATAAAAAACAACGGAATAAAAAAGCCAAATCCAAACTCATTTAATTTTTCAGCCAAGCCTTTTTGATGATGAAAATATGTTGCTAAAATCATTCCAGCCAAAAACGCTCCAAGCACACTTTCTAGCCCCAGAATTTGTGTGATCCCAATTAAAATAAAAAATAACATCGCACTAAAACGAATATCTTGGTTTTTGCTAGATTCCTTAGGGATTAAAAAAAACTTAAATGCTGGATACCACCAAAACAGCACATCAGCAATCTTAAAAACTCCAATAATCACACTTAAGAACAAAAACAACACAAGCAGTGTTTTATATAACTCCCAAGTAAGCCCATGCGAATATGCACCATTTAACACCACAAGTGCCACAATACTGATTAATTCTCCTAAGATTCCAACATTTAATGCAAGCTGTAACCAAGGCGTGTTTTTAGGATATTCTTTTAGCATCGCCATAATCATTCCAAGACTCATAACAGGTAATGCAGCAATGTAAAATTCTGATAAATCCGTATTTAGCACATAAAAAAACGCTACCCCATACAATACTAAAAAATATAAAAATGCAGATTGCAAAAAGCCCTTGCCAAGCTTTGTAAAAGTCTTTAAATCCACCTCTAAACCACATAAAAACATTAAAAACAAAAATCCAATATGTGCGATAAATTCCAAAGATGGCGAATGCGAAAACAATCCAAAATGAAAGGCTAATGCTCCAAGCACAATCTCCACAGCAACTAATGGCAAACGCGTAAGAAAGCTTAAAAAAGGAGCAATAACAATTAAAATCGCAACAATTCCAAAGGTGATGATGTTTTCCACTTACAATCCCAAAAAGCCATAAAATTAAAAGCATAAGTATAACATTACTTAGAGTGCAATCTTAAAAAATGTGGTAAAATGCTCCACTTTTTAAACGAAATTTTGGAAAAATTATGGACTTTTTTGCACCTCTTTTTCACGCATTACCTAAAGATATGGAATCCAAACGCGCTATCTTGAGAGAATCTTGTCTTCTACAAAAAGGATTCCATTATTTTGACTGGACTGCTAGCGGACTTGCTGCAAAATGTGTAGAAGAACGCATCAACTCTATTCTGCCCTTTTATGCTAACACACACTCACAAAGCAATGCAAATGCAGAATTTATCAGCACACTTTATGAAGGCGCAAGAGAACATTTAAAAGACTTTTTTCAATTAGATTCCAACTTTGCATTAATTGCTTGCGGTTTTGGCTCAACAGCAGCAATTAAAAAATTTCAAGAACTTCTTGGTATTTATATCCCACCAAAAACACGCGCACTTTTAAATCTTGTTGATTTGGATAAATCCAAGCTCCCTTTGGTGATTGTTGGACCTTATGAACATCATAGCAATGAATTAAGTTTCAGAGAAGGTTTGTGTGAAGTGGTGCGTGTCCCACTAGATACAAAAGGGCTTTTTAACCTTGAAGCCCTAAAGCACATTTTAGATTCCAACAAAGGACGCAAAATTATCGCTTCTTTTGCTTTAGGCTCAAATGTTAGCGGGATTATTATCCCCTATCAACAAATCTCAAATTTAGTGCGAAGCTATGGTGGAATCATTTGTTTTGATTGCGCTAGCAGTGCTTCTTATTTGCATATCTCTCCACAATTTTATGATGCAATTTTTCTCTCTCCCCACAAACTCTTTGGAGGAATTGGAAGCAGTGGAATCTTAATCATTAATCGCGCCTTAATTGACAAAACACTCCCTCCAACTTTTTGCGGAGGGGGCGTTGTGGGCTATGTTTCGCGCACGAGCGCAAAATACTTTAGTGTTGATGAAGTAAGAGAAGAAGCTGGAACTCCCGGAATTTTAGCCTTTTTACGTGCATACTTAGGTTTCTCCTTGCGCCAAGAAATAGGGCTAGATTGGATCAAACAAGCAAAAGAATCTTATCTGCAAGAATTTAGAGAGTTTTTAGAAAATGAACCACGCATTACACATTATGGAAACTTAGCACATAATGTCTTAGGGATTTTTGCCTTTAATCTTGCAGGAATTGAACCCTTTAAATGCGCTGAAAAATTATCTAAAGAATATGGAATCTTAGTGCGTGCTGGTTGCTCTTGTGCAGGACCTTATGGACACGATTTATTAGGCTTAAAAGATGATACAACTTTTAGCCAAAAACCCGGCTGGATTCGGCTAAATCTACACTACACACACACGCAAGAAGAACTTACATATTTAATCACCACACTAAAAGCCTTGCTTTCTTAAATTTTTTTAACAAAATCCCTAAAAATTAAAGAAATAATGCTAAAATACTTCACTTATTTAAACCAAGGAATTGCTATGGAAGAAGCTAAGACAACTGCAAATAAACTCCTAGAAAGCGTTGAATCTCTTGTAGAAGAGCTACAAAAACAACGCGATGAAAATCAATCTTTGCGCCAACAAATCGTGCTTTTAAAAGCAGAAAATGAAGCAAAAAACTCTGAAATTAGCTCCCTTTATGATGAAATTAGCGCAAAAGAGCGTGAATTAGAAGGCGTGTTAAACAAAATTCAAAATGCACTAGGACGCTAATTGTATGGATAATGTGTTTCGCGTGAGCATTGCAGGGCGTTTTTTTGATATTCCCACACAAGAAATCTCCCCTGACACCCTTGAAGCACTAAAGGCAATTACAGATGCTTCAAACTCTATAAACCCACGTGATCTTTTGCGCGTATTTTTAGAATCTTATGAAATTAAAACCACATTAGAAACAAGCATTGCAACCGCTCTACAAAAACTCCAAGACGCAAAAACTTCTCACTAAACTTGCAAGAATTTTTCTATCACATCATCATTTTAAAGCGCAATTCCCCATTACTGACTTATTTTTGCAAAACTCCCCTTGAAAAAGGTGCGCTTGTTAGTGTCATATTGCATTCTAAGCCCATTCAAGGCGTTGTATTTCAAACGTGTAAAAAACCTGAATTTCAATGCAAGGAAGCTACTCCTTTAAACCTATATTTTTCTAAAGCACAATGCGCTCTTGCAGAATTTATCGCAAGCTATTATTGCGCTTCACATTCTCTTGCATTTAGTCTTTTTACTCCCTTTAGTGACACACAAAATCTAAATTTGCAACCCCTAGACTTCTTGCTTAATCCCTTAAGCAAAGAACAACTTAAAGCTTTTAATTTTATTACAAATCATCAAGATTCTTTGCTTTTTGGAGATACAGGTAGCGGCAAAACAGAAATTTATATGCATCTCTTTAATGCAAGTTTGAAAAAAGGAAAAAATGCACTTTTTTTAATGCCAGAAATCTCTCTTACTCCGCAAATGGAGAAACGACTAAGGGCTGTTTTTGGAGATTGTATCGCATTTTGGCATTCTAAAGTTACAAAGGCTAAAAAAAACAAAATCTTGCAGGATTTAAAAAAAGGCAAAATTAGAATCCTAGCAGGAGCGCGTTCAGCTTTATTTTTACCACTTGTGCATTTAGATTTAATCATCATTGATGAAGAACACGATGATGCATATAAATCCAACTCCACTCCACGCTACCACGCACGCGATGTTGCACTCTATCTTGCAAAAACACAGAATCTTAAAATTGTTTTAGGTTCAGCAACTCCACTTGCTACAAGCTACCAACGCGCAAAGAATCATCAAAGTCTATTTCGTTTAAAAGGCACACATTTTAAGACACAAAAACATTATGATTTTTGCGAAAAGTTGGAATCTAAAACTCCAAAACCCACAGAAATACAAATCGCATTAGAAGAAACTTTAAGCAATCATAAACAAGCCATTGTCTTTTTGCCTACACGCGCAAATTTCAAGCATTTACTTTGCATAGATTGCAAAGAATCCATTGAATGCCCAAATTGTAGCGTGTCTTTAAGTTTGCACTCCAAAGATTCTAGTCTAAAATGCCATTATTGCCACTATACGCGTCCCATTCCACAAGTTTGTCCAAAATGCAAAGGCACATTGCAAAGCTTACGCATAGGCACGCAAGAGTTTGCTAAAACCTTGCAAGAAACTTTACCAAAAAGTCGCATTGCCTGCTTTGATCGCGATTCTATCACCACTCAAAAAAAGCTTTCTCAAACCCTTGATGCTTTTAATAACCATAGTATTGATATTCTTGTTGGCACGCAAATGCTCTCTAAAGGACACGATTATCATAATGTTGCATTAAGTATCATTTTAGGCTTGGATTATCTTTTAAAAGGGAGTGATTATAGAGCAAGAGAAAAAGCATTAGCTTTAATGTTTCAAATTTCTGGAAGAAGCGGAAGAAAAGAAAATGGCAAAGTTTTAATCCAAACACAATATGCAGACTTTTTCAAAAACTATTTGCAAGATTATCAAATATTTTTAGAAGATGAACTTCTAATACGTGGAAATTTATATCCACCATTTGTGCGTTTAGCTCTTATTCATCTTAATCATAAAAATCAAATAAAAGCCAACTCTCTTATGCAAGAAGCCTTAGAAATTCTAAAACAAACAATCCAAGAAAATGCGCTGGATATAGAAATTGTAGGAAGTGGCAAAGCACCTATTGAGCGTATTTTTGAGAAATGGAGATATGTAATAATGCTTCGCTCCAAAAGCACTAAGGACTTACACAAAGCTCTTTTCCCTTTGCGTCATTTTTCCTGTGAAATTGATATAGATCCACTAGAATTTAACTAGAGCTTTAAACTTCTCTCCCCTTTCTTTATAGGAACTAAATTGATCCAAACTTGCCGCAGCAGGAGATAGCATTGCTACAACATTTGTGGAATCCTTTTTGGATTCCAACAACTTCTTCTTTATGCTACTTACTGCAACATCAAGTGTATAGCACGCTTTAGATTCCACAATTCCAACTGCAAGATTGCAAAGTTTTTCTGTGTTGCTCCCAATCGTAAAAATCTCTATTCCATTGCGATCTTGCAGAGCTTTTATTAAATCAAACAAAGGACTTAAATCCGCTCCTTTGTCATCTCCACCTAAAATCAAAAAAATCTTTTTATCCGCATAACATTTTAACGCTTCCATTGTGGCATCAAGATTTGTGCCCTTGCTATCATCAACCCAAAGATTCCCAATTTCATCATAAAATTCTTCTATTTTATGCGCTCCAATTTTAAAGGCATTTAAAAGATTATAATTTGTCTGCAAGGTTAAAATCTTTGCGGCACACAAAGCCAAAGTTGCATCAAGCAAAAAAGGTTCTTTAAACAAAATCTTCTTTAAATCTATTCCAAAAACTTGCGCTAAATCACTAGAGTTTTCATAAAAAACAAGCTCCGCTAAAGATTCTTTGCAAAAAGTATGCTCCTCCACACTCTTTGGTAAAATCGCAATTTCTTTTTCTTTTAGTGATAAAATAGGCTTTAGTTTGTCATTAATATATGCTTCATAGCTCCCGTGCCAACTAATATGATCTTGTGAGAGTGGAAGCAAAAGATACAAAATAGGCTTTGCGAGATTTGTATAATGGAGCGTAAAAGAGCTTGTTTCTAACACCCAAAGTGGAGAGTTGGAATCTAATTTTGCCAAAGGCGTGCCGATGTTGCCACCACTTTGCGCACTAATGTGCTGAAGCAAATGTGTAAGCATTTGTGTGGTTGTGGTTTTACCATTTGTCCCACTAATCCACACAGAAGCAGGCATATTTTTTGCAAAAAAGTCATATTCACTTAAAAGACGCATTTTGGGATATTTTCTAACAAAGGAGTCTGCAGTTTGCACCATTAGATTATCTGGTGGAATCCCGGGACTTACAAGGATTGTTGCATCAAGCTGGACAGATAAAATCTCTGATAAATACGCACTAGGATAGAGTGCATTACCAAACTCATCATAACTTAGCGTCTTAAAACAATCATCAAAAACTAAAAGTGGCGCATAAGATTCCGCAATAGCACGATTTGTCTCACCAAATCCTAAAAGTATCAGCATAGCAATCCTTTAACGAAGTTTTAAACTCAAAAGTGCAATTAAATTGCTCATTAATGCAACAATCCAAAAACGAACGATAATCTTACTTTCACTTAAGCCCTTCTCTTCAAAATGATGATGCAATGGAGCCATTAAAAAGATTTTTTTACCTCGCGTTTTATAGCTTCCAATCTGCAAAATCACAGACAAAGCCTCCACCACAAAAATAAATCCAATCAAAAATAAAAGAATCTCATTTTTAGAAACAATTGCCATATATGCGATAAACCCCCCAAGACTAAGGCTTCCACTATCTCCCATAAACACCTGTGCCGGATGGCAGTTATACCATAAAAAGCCAATTAAAGATCCAATCAATGCCGCTGATAAGATCACTAATTCTCCACTATCTAAAACTTTAGGGTAGAGTAAATACGCACTAAGTCCGCTATGCCCAGCCACATACACAAATACACTCAAAGAAGTTAGTGCATAAATAGAAGGAATTGCAACTAAACCATCTAAACCATCTGTTAAATTCACTGCATTACTTGTTGCAACAAACACAAGCGTCCAAAATAAGACTCCAAATAGCCCCCAATCAAATAAAGCATTTTTAAAAAAAGGCAAATAAAATTCTGTATTTAAAGTCGTCCAATACAAAGCTAAAGAGAGTAAAAAACTTAGAAAAATTTGCAAATAAAACTTTTTTCTAGCAGACATTCCAGCATTTCTATTTTGTGAAATTTTAGAATAATCATCACTTACACCAAGCAATGCAAACAAAAGCAGAGTAGCAATCCCTAAAAGCACATAAATATGCGTAAGTTTTGCACATAACAAAGTTGCAAGCAATGTCATGCTAACAAAAATGATTCCACCCATTGTAGGAGTGTTTGCCTTTTGAAGATGGTTTTTTGGAGCAAACTTAGAAATAGGCTGATTTGCTTGCTTACTTTGTGCCCATAAAATATAGTAAGGCATAATAAAAATTGTTAATAGCAAAGCAATAAAAAAGGCTATTGCTGAACGCACCGTAATATACTGAAACAGGTTAATATCAAAAAACACATAAAGATAGTAAAGCATAAAACTAACACTTATAAATGAAATTTTAGGAAAAATTTAGGTAGGATTCTACCTAAAATAACTTTAAAAATATAGGAAATTCTTCAATGAAAACTCTCCTTATCATCACAGATGGAATCGGATTTAGTGCTAACCCTAACTTTAATGCCTTTTTTCACGCCAAAAAACCAACTTATGACAAACTTTTTAAAGAAGTTCCTTATGGAATGATTGAAACTTTTGGTTTATCTGTGGGGCTTCCAGAAGGACAAATGGGAAATTCTGAAGTGGGACATATGAGTTTAGGAAGCGGCAGAATCCTTTATCAAGATTTAGTTAAAATCAATAAAGCAATAGAAGACAATACACTAATGCAAAACCATGCTCTAAATTCCATCAAATCCTGCAAAAGAGTGCATTTAATCGGACTTATGAGTGATGGTGGAGTGCATAGCCATCTTAATCACATCTTAGCTCTTGCAAAAGGATTAGAATCACAATGCAAAGTGCTTTTACATTTAATCACAGATGGGCGTGATGTCTTACCAAAGACTGCCCCACACTTTTTAAAAGAAGTGGAACACTCAATCCAAAATAAAAATATTCACATCGCAAGCCTTAGCGGACGCTATTATACAATGGATAGGGATAATCGCTGGGAGAGAATAGAGCCTGCATACAATACAATCGCACTTGGTGAAAACCTACAAAATTCAAGCCCACAAGAATATCTACAAGAACAATTTGCAAAAGAAATTTTTGATGAGTTTATTGAGCCTGCAAGTTTTAATAACTATAATGGAATCCAAAAAGAAGATGGAATCATCTTTGTAAATTTTAGAAGTGATAGAGCAAGAGAGATTGTAAGCGCATTAGGAAATGTAGAATTTAGCGGATTTATACGCAAAAACTTTACCAAAGTCCCCTTACTTACAATGACGTCTTATGATAAAACCTTTAACTTTCCAATTCTTTTTCCAAAAGAGAACATTAAAAATACTCTTGCAGAAGTCATTTCTAAGCATAATTTACGCCAATTTCACACCGCAGAAACAGAAAAATACGCCCATGTAACTTTCTTTTTTAACGGTGGAATAGAAGAACCCTACCTTAATGAAACACGCCTTTTAGTTCCTTCACCTAAAGTTAAAACTTATGATTTACAGCCACAAATGAGTGCAAAAGAAGTTGGAGATGCAGTCTTAGGAGCGATGGATAGCGGTTATGATTTCATTGTTGTAAATTTTGCTAATGGCGATATGGTAGGACATACAGGAAATTTTCAAGCGGCAATTCAAGCAGTAGAAGCTGTGGATTTTGAATTAGGCAGAATCTACACAAAAGCAAAAGAATTAGATTATGGCTTTATTCTAACAAGCGATCACGGAAATTGCGAAGCAATGCAAGATGAAAAAGGAGAACCCCTAACAAATCACACAATAGGAAGTGTGTGGTGCTTTATTGCAGCAAAAGGCGTGCAATCTGTAAAAAATGGCAGCTTAAATAATATTGCACCAAGTATTTTGAAACTTATGGAATTAGAGATTCCAAGCGAAATGGACGCACCGCTTTTTTAAATTTTCACACAGATTTAAACAAAATTATACAAAGCATTAGGTATAATCAAGGCTTTAAGTTCATTTTTAAGGGCGATGATGACACAAGAAGAATTAGATGCGTTGTTAAATAGCGATATTGACACTACCGCTGAAGAAACAAATGCAACTCAAAGCAACAAAGAATCAAGAGATCATTTAGATCCAACAATTGAAAGTGGTGCAGTAACTGCTGATGATTTTAAAATCAATCAAGATGTGAGTTGGCCCCCACCACCACCAACTTCAGAACATAAAGTCGTGCATCAACTTGATGATGTGACGCGTGATTCAGAGATTAAAGCCACAGAAATGTTTGATAAACTAGAAAGCATTAATAATCTAGGTGCAGATATAGAAGACGCTTTTGGAAAAATTCAAAACTTTATTAATTCTCAAGAAGAATTACTTCAAAAGCTTCACGCAAAATTCCCAGATTTTCATACATTTAGCGAAAAATTAGAGGAAATTTCTAGCGTCAAAGAAAGCACGCAAAAAATTTCTGATGCCCTGCAAGAAATCTCTATGGCTTCTTTAGATGCAATGGAAAGTATGCAATACCAAGATATTCACCGCCAAAAAATTGAACGCGTTATTAATGTAATGCGCGCGCTCTCACGCTATATGAGTTCTTTATTTGAAGGAAAAATTGAAGATAGCAAACGTGTAAGTTCTGCTGTGTATATTCAAGGGGACTCTGCAGAAAATGTAATGCACACTAATGATATTGAAGCCTTAATTGAAAAATTTGGCACAAATTAATGCAGATTCCAGAACTTCTCTCTCCTGCTGGAAATCTTAAAAAACTAAAAATTGCCTTAGAATATGGGGCAGACGCTGTATATGGAGGCGTTAGCCATTTTTCCTTGCGCAACCGATCAGGTAAAGAATTTGACTTTGACACTTTCAAAGAAGGTGTAGATTATACACATTCTAAGGGTAAAAAAATCTATGTTACTATCAATGGTTTTCCTTTTAATTCTCAATTAAAACTTCTTGAATCTCATATTGAAAAAATGGCTTCCTTAAAGCCTGATGCTTTTATTGTTGCAGCACCGGGAGTTGTGAGATTAGCACGCCAAATTGCTCCAGAGATTCCAATTCATCTCTCCACACAAGCAAATGTTTTAAATGTGCTAGATGCGCAAGTGTTTTATGATTTAGGTGTGAAGCGCATTGTTGCCGCAAGAGAACTTAGTCTAAAAGATGCTATTGCCATTAAAAAAGCGATTCCAACTTTAGAGTTAGAAATTTTTATCCACGGCTCAATGTGCTTTGCGTTTTCTGGGCGTTGCTTAATTTCTGCATTGCAAAGTGGGCGCGTGCCAAATCGTGGAAGTTGCGCAAATGATTGTCGCTTTGATTACGAATATTATGTGCGCAATACAGAAAATGATGAGCTTGTGCGCTTTAGTGGTAAAGAAATTTATGCGAGAAATCCTGACAATGGTGTAATGATGCGCTTAGAAGAAGAGGAAGGTATAGGGACGCATATTTTTAATTCCAAAGATTTAAATTTAGCAGCTCATATCCCTACAATTTTAGATTGTGGCGTCATTGATTCTTTAAAGATTGAAGGACGCACAAAATCTGCATATTATGCGGGCATTACTGCTCTTGCTTATAAAACTGCACTAAATGATTATGCTAAAGGCATATTTGTAGAACAAAAATACACACAAGAACTAGACACGCTAAAAAATCGCGGTTTTAGCGATGGCTATATTATTCATCGTCCCTATGAAAAGCTCAACACACAAAATCACTTTACCGCTATTAGTGAGGGGAGTTACCAAGTTAATGCAGAAGTTAGCGAAGATGGTAAAAACGCGCTTTGTCGTCATACAATCCGACTTAATGAACCAAAAGAAATCGTTAGTGCTAAACTGGATAGCATTAAAGATTGCAAAAACGAAATTGGAGAAATTTTTACCAAAGATGGGAAAAAATATCTACAATTTTTTAAAATTCTTTTAGAAAATGGTAAAGAGTTGGAATCTATTCATAGTGGTAACGAAAATCCTTTTTTATTGCCTTTTCCCTTGCCACCTTTTAGTTTCTTAAGGCAAAAAATTTAACAACACTAAAGGATACAAAACCGTCTTAACTATCCCCTTTTAAGACGATTTAAACTCATTTAAAGATTCTTTAACATAGTTTCGTAAGCTTTTTGAGTGCCAGGACGCACCTTAGTCATTAAGCTTACAATAATAATTACAAGACTAGCACACACAAAACCCGGCACAATTTCATAAAGCGAGACGCCAAAAGCCTGCGCTAAATAATTTTTCCAAACCACAACCACTACTGCACCTGTAATCATTCCAGCAATTGCACCCATACGCGTCATTCTACTCCAAAAGAGTGAAAAGAGCATCACAGAGCCAAAGCTAGCCCCAAAGCCAGCCCAAGCGTAAGCAACTATGCTTAAAACGCTTGAATTTTTATCTGTTGAGATTAAAAAAGCGATAAGGGCTACAAGTAAAACGCCTATTCTACCTAGTCTCATCACCATTTGCGAGCTAGCATCTTGCTTGAAAATACGGCGGTAAAAATCTTCTGCTAAAGTCGAGCTTGAAACAAGAAGCTGCGAACTAGCCGTGCTCATAATCGCTGCTAAAATCGCACTAAGTAAGATTCCAGAAACCCAAGGATTAAAGAGAAGCTGACTCATCACAATAAAGATTTTCTCTGGATCTTGCAGGGAGAGATTAAATTTATACACATAAGCAATGCCTAAAATCCCAATTAAACAAGCTCCAATAAGTGAAATCACCATCCAAGAAATCCCAACTATCGTAGCAGTTGGAATCTCTTTAGTTGAGCGGATAGACATAAAACGCACCAAAATATGTGGTTGTCCAAAATAGCCAAGCCCCCAAGAAAGAGCTGAAATAATAGCAAGAATTGAAATATCTTTGCCCATAGATAAGTTTTGTGGTTTAATTTCTCTAACTATATTTATAGCTTCATCATAGCCACCAAGATTTGATAGCATCACCACAGGCACGATAATCAAAGCACTCATCATCAAAAAACCTTGAATCATATCCGTCCAACACACCGCCTTATAACCACCAAAGAAAGTATAAGCTACAATGATGATAGTCCCTGTGGTAAGAGCATGAGAGTATTCAATCCCAAAGGTGCTTTCAAAAAGTTTCGCTCCACCAACAAGCCCAGAAGACACATAAAAAGTAAAAAAAATCAAAATCACAATCGCACAAATAATGCGCAAAATATGCTTATCATCATCAAAGCGCGTTTCAAAATAATCAGGGATTGTAATGCTATCAGCAATCACACTTGTATAAATTCTAAGTCTTTTAGCGACAAAAACCCAATTTAAAAATGCTCCTATACTAAGACCTATGGCAATATAACTCTCCACCAAACCACTTACATACAAAGCACCGGGCAAGCCCATCAAAAGCCAGCCGCTCATATCACTAGCCCCAGCACTTAGAGCAGAGACCACAGGACCAAGCGACCTCCCACCTAGAAAGTAGTCTTCTGTGCTTTTGTTTTTCCTATAAAAATAAAAGCCGATAAATAGCATTAAAGCCGAGTAAGCGATAAAAGTAATGGCAATTTCTGTGTTAATTTGGACAACTTCCATTGTTTCTCCTTGATTATGAATTTTTTAAAGCACGAATGCCTAAATTTCCGTAGCGATGATAAGACACGCTTAAAGCCTTTTCATTATGGTAAAACAAAAGCTCAAAACGCCCATTTAATAGCGGCTTATCACGGATAATGATCTTAGCCCATTTAGCAGCAGCTTGATAGATAGTATCATTTATATCTGGCTTGGCGTGGTAGCGCACGCGCTCAAAGAGTGGTAGTTTAGCAATAAAGCCCTCCACTCTTTCTTCCACAAAATCCGCTCCTAAATCCACCGCCTTGCAGATTTTCTTAAGCTCTGTGATGATAGAGCTTTGCGTGCCATCATAGCTTACAAGTGGGCTTAAGCCTAGCGTATGACACCCTATAATCACGCCTAAAATATCTTGCAAACTATCTTCATCACATACCCTAAAGGCTAGATTTTTAATCCGTGTGTAAGAAAAAAGATTATCTTCTCCACGGATATTGACATAATCTTTTGCCACGCTAAATTCGTGCTTATGATGATAGCTATAAGATCGCGCCATAAGGGCGGCATTTGCTAGGGTAGCTTGCGTGCTTTCATCACTTGCTTTGCTTAGCTTTTCTAACGCACTTGCTAAGGGACCATCAAGCAAGTTTGTATCAGCCTTTGCTTCTATATCCATAAATTGCGTGATGTAATTATAGATTCCAACCTTTCTCCCAAAGCCTATGGCAGATTTTTTCACACCGCCAAAGGGCTGTCTTAGCACGATAGCACCTGTTGTGGGCTTGTTGATGTAGATATTACCTGCTTCAATATGTGTGTGAAAATACTCCCACTCTCTCTCATCTAAGCTCTCAAATCCCGCTGTAAGCCCATAGCCTGTGGCATTGACTAGCGCAATCGCTTCTTTTAGATCTTTCGCTCTCATCACGCTTAAAAGCGGCGCAAAAAGCTCGTTCATATGTGTGAAAGCTCCCTTTTTCACGCCGTATTTAATACCCGGAGTCATTAAGTGAGCATTATCATTGATAAATTGCGGTTTTAATACCCACTCTTCTCCTGCTTCTAGCTCATTGATAGCCTTTGTCAGCTTCTCACTAGGCTTATCGCACAACGCACCTAATTTATTTTTAAAGGCAAAAGGACTTCCCACCGCCAAAGAAGCCGCCGCATCAACAAGGGCTTTTTTAAACTCTTCATCTTTATAAACTTCATCTTCAAGCACAAGCAAAGAAGTAGCCGAGCATTTTTGCCCAGAATTTGAAAAAGCAGAGTGGATAATGTTTTTTACCGCGCTATCTCTATCGGCAAATTTAGACACAATAGTCGCATTTTTGCCCCCGGTTTCTGCGCTTAAAAGTAGCGTTGGATTTGCCTCTAGCATCGCATAAGCAGTATCTTCACCGCCTGTAAGTATGGAGAATTTCACCGCTTCATCGCTTAAAATATATTTAGATATATCACTGCCCTTTGCTGGTAAGAAAATAAGCGCGTCTTTTGGAATACCAGCGTCCCAAAAGCACTCACAAAGCTTATAGCCTGTTAGCATAGAAAGCGATGATGGCTTATAAAGCACGACATTGCCAGCAGCCAATGGAGCGGCTATGGTGCCTACAGAAATCCCCACAGGGAAATTCCACGGAGCTATGGTAACGCCTATGCCCTTTGGCTTAAAGGCTGTGTTTGGATTTTGCTTTTTTAATGTTTCTAGGGAGTGGGGATAAAACTCCACAAAATCAATCGCCTCGCTTACTTCAGGGTCAATTTCTAAAAAAGTCTTGCCCGTTTCTAACGCCGCAATCCCTATCAAATCCCCTCTTCTCTCACGCATAAGCTCTGCGACTTTGGCTAAAATGCCATAGATTTCATCGCTACTTTTTTGCGTGAAGTTTGAGTGTTTCGCCACTTCTAAAGCTGCTTTTAGCTCATTTTCTCCTGCTAAATACGCCGTGCCTATGGTGCGGTTTTGAATCTTGTCTTTGACTTCTAGGGAGTGTAGATTCTCTTTAGTAAAATCTAGCCCCAAAGCCACAGGACATACATCATAATTTTGCAAATTTTCATATTTTGCCTTGATATTTTGCGCCCATAAGCGGTTTTGCGAGAGTATGAAGTCTGTGTCGCTTTCATTGGTAAAAGTTTTTGTTGTGTAAGAGCTTGGGGCATTTTGCGTTTTGGTTCGATCTTGCTTTCTATGTGTGGTGTTATCAAGGGTTTTGATACCTTTAAGCGCGTTTAAAAAGAGCTCTTTTTGCTCTTCCCATTCTTTAGAGCCGACTTTGAGATTGAAAAAATAACGCATAAAATTATCTTCGCTTGTGTTTTCATCAAGGCGGCGCACAAGATAGGCAATGGCGTTATTAAAGTGTGCTTCATCACACACAGGCGCATAGAGGATTAAATCGTGCATTTTAGATACTCATAAGAGCATTGCAAGCTCATACCCTCAAGCATTTCAAAGGTGAAGCTCTCCTGTGCTTTAGCTTCACTAATGCGCGTATAAGCATAGGCGATTTCAAAGATATTATGACTAGCGATACCTATGTTGATATATTTGTAATTCTCATCTTCTAGCACAAGATCTAGCATTTTATTGTAGTTGCTATCGGTGTCGATTTTGCGACTAAAGGTCGGTAGCTCCCAGCCTCTTTGGCTAGCGATTGTCTCCTCACTTTCCATATTTGCACCCTTTACAAAGCGGATTTTAATAGGCTGCATACCCTTTAAAACTCTCTCTTTTGAAAAGGCAAGAAGCTTTTTAAGATACTCGTAAGAATCTGGGATATAAGCTTGTAAAACAATGCCCGCTTTAATGTCAAACTTCGCCACACTCTCCATAAAGGCAGCCACAGTCAGCTCTAAATCTCTAAATTCTTCCATATCTAAATTGATAAATTTACTCACGCCTTGCCTTTTTTGCTCTTCTAGGGCTAGGGCGTAAAGCTTATCGAGTCGTTTTACCACTTCATCTTTAGAATAGTCAAAGTCAATAATGTTAATCTGTGAAAAAATCGTAGTAATTTTGATAGAAATATAAGTGATATAGCTTGATTTTAAGGCTTCTTCGTATTTTTGTATGCGGTATTTGCTCTCTGCCTCTCCTAAGACTTCTTCGCCGATGAGATTGACATTAAGCGTGATGTTTTGCTCATTTTTACGCTTGGTGATGTGCGGGGCTAGGAAATTTTCATCAGCGTCTAGCACCATAGCCTTTGTATCATTTCTTAAATGCGAAACAAAAAACGGCACGCTAAGATTGGGAGCTAACTTGCCAAAGTTTAGAAAGCTAAAAAGTAAGAATTTTTCAAATGCTGAGAAAAAGTCCGCTATACCAAATTTATTAAGCGTGTGTTCTATAAGCTCAAAACTTGCTTTTTTATCCTTACAGCGAAAAGAGCGGTCAAGCAGCTCGATTAGCATTACTTTATTTTTGGGATTATTAAGAAGCTTTTGCATTTTAGCGTGGAATTGCCTCTCGCTAGCGGAGAGATTTTGCTCAATTTTGCTTTGCAGCTCTTCTGCTAGAGCGATGGATTTTTGTATCATTTTGTAATATCCTTTTGTAAAGTTTTCTAAATGATACAATTAAAGATTAAAAATTTTTCAATTTTGTTTTTTTCTGTTTGAGATTTTCATCATTCTGTGTAATATAGAAATATTTTTTAACATTAATGAGCAGATTGATAGATTTTCATTAGAATTCTTTGATGAAAATCTATGATTATAAAAATACATTTTTTATCAAATCTCAATAAAAGGTTCAGCAATAAAATCATTTTTAAAGCACACATAATTTTGTGCAGATTCTTTAATAAATGCAATTTCATCATCCTTTAATTCTCTAACAAACTTCGCTGGATTTCCTAGAATTAAAGAGCGTGGCGGGAACTTCTTGCCCTTTGTTACTACACTTCCAGCTCCCACAATGCTATCTTCTTCAATCAAAGCCCCATCCATTACTATTGCATTCATGCCCACTAAAACACGATCTTTTAAAATACAGGCGTGAATAACGCAATTATGTCCTATGGTTACATCATCTCCAATTTCTACAGGATAGCCATTATCTAACGCATTGCCTTGCGCATCATAAGTTTTATGCCAAACATGCAAGGTGGTTAAATCTTGGATATTTGTGCGTTTGCCAATCTTTATAGAATTGACATCTCCCCTAAGCACACAATTAAACCACACGCTAGAATCTTCACCAATCTCCACATCTCCAATAACTTTTGCCCCGTCAGCAATTAGCACATTTTTTGCAACTTTTGGTGTTTTATCTCTAAACTTTATCAGCATTGCCTATCCTTTAATTTTAAGGTTTCTAAATAAATCAAAGAATTGCTTAAAAAGTTTTAAAACTCTAAAGTATTGATGCTAATTTAATTCTATGCGAATTTCAATCTCATCTTATTCTAAAAGAAATCTTTATCTTGTATTTTTGAATGATCCTATCTCTTTTTGTATAGAATCTTTATTTCTCACTATACTTGAGACTTCACCTCTTGTATCGCCGTCTTTATCGGCAAATCCGCCAAAACTTAGCCAATTAAAGCTCCCTACAATCATAAAATCACTATCACATATTAAAATCTTAGAGTGATTATTATCTGTGATTGCTTTAAAGTTTGGATATGCTTTGCCCCATTTGTCAAAAAGCTTTGTAGATTCTGTGTCAATTGGCGGTTTATCGGTTTTATTACGCGCTTTTAGCCCGTATTTGATAAACACCTTGACCCCCTTTTGCAGGGCGGATTCTATATGCTTTTCATATTCTTTTATTATATTGTATCGCACCCAAGGGCTATGGATATAGAGTGCAGTTTTTGCGTTTTTGAGCGCATAGAGCAAATATTCTTTATGCTGTGTGGTCTCTATGGTTACCCCTTCGTTTAAATCAAGCTCCAAATTGACTTGCTTTTGTATTGCTTCTGCTGTGAGGTTGCTAAATTTCTCTATATTTTCTTGAAAAGCTTTGTTGTTGTTTGCATTAAATTTACTTGTATCAATAAGCGTGTCAAAAAGCTTTGTGGCAGTAGGATCTCTCTCATATTTTTCATTAATCACTAGGATTTTTTCTCTCTCTTGGGCGTTTTTATAAAACAGGCAAAAATAGCTTGTAAAAAACTTTCTTGGCTCTTTTATTTCATCAATTGCCACAATGTCATATTCTTCTTTGGATTCTATATCTGCATTTTGACTTTTCCTATCATCTGTCCCCGATAATGCCTCTCGTAGGACTTGCTCTAGGGTTAAGTTGTCTTTAAAATTTTCATTATGCAGCTCTTGTGTCCTTGGGCGTTTTTGTGCCTCTGGCTTTAGCTCTATGGCTTCTTTATCCGCTCTATCTTCTAGTCTTATATCTTTATCTCTTTGTGCGACTGCTACGACATCGCCAAAGATCGCATCAATTTGCACAAACGCGCTTGATTGTTCTATCACTCTTTCTTTTCTTTTTTGTAATAATTCTTTCCCATTTTTACTAAGTTTTAAAACACCGCTAAGATTTTCTACATAGCCCTTAATCTCTAAATCACTCAAAATACTATGAAAGATCTCACCATCAAGCTGTGTAATATCCTTTAGTGTAGCAATAGTGCTTTTATCCTGCATTTTCTCTAGCTCACTGATGATATGCAAAAGCTCTTCTAAGATTGGGTGAAGCTTTAGCATTTTAGCTATGCGATAAGCTACTTGCACTTTATAGTAGGGATAATACACACGCTTTGCATCATAGAAGATATAGTTAGTGTCTTCTTCACCCTCCTTTTTGACAGCAAGTGCATTATCTAAAGCTTCATCATCAATATAGATTCTTGCATATTTATGTATGAGTAGCTCTAGGTCTGGGTCTAGTTTTTGCGGATTTTGCGGTTTTTTCTTTGCCATAGTTGCTCCTATTTTTTGGAATCTTTAAGTTCTATTATCTGGTAGTTTTTTACATTATCAAACTCTTTGATAATCGCACTAAATGGATTTTCTCCTTCACTTACACTAGCTGTGCGCAAATACTCCTTATCACCCACGATAAGTAAGAGCTTTTTGGCACGAGAGAGTGAGACATTGAGCCGCTTTTCATCAGCGATAAAGTCTATTTTGCCACCTTGTCTTTTTTTCTGCGTTTGTTGCGTGTTGTTGGCTTTAGAGCTTCGCACGCAATCATAAATAATCATATCTCTATCACTTCCTTGGAAGCTATCCACCGTGCCTATGTCTATGCTAATATTTTCTTTTTTATATTCATCTTTTATGCTTTTTAATTTACTTTTTAGCAGATCGCTTTGATGTTTATAGGGAGTGATGATACCTATATCTTTGATCCCCTCATCTTTGATCTTTTGACTCTCCAAAATCTGCTCTTTTAGCACACTTAGTGTATCAGCGATTATTTTGGCATTGCAGTCATTGATTTTCCCTGTGCCTTGTTGTGTGTCCTCTTTATCGCTTCTTTTACCTGTATCAAGCCATACTGCATTTGTCTTAAAGGCTTGTAGCTTATGTGCTTTTATGTCGCTTATCTCTGGCTTTGTTTGCAAAGCTCCTTGATAAAACGCCTTGCTATATAAATCACAAATACTTTTATGCGCCCTATAATTATAGGTGAGTGTGTGTCTAAAGTTGTAGAGATACTCTATCTCATCACGACTAGATTCTATGCGTTCAAATAATCGCTCAAAAAGCGAGGTGGTTACATCTTTTTTATCCGCTTTAAACTCATTGCTGCCTTTTTTAGAATTAAGCTTTTCTATCACATCATCTTCTACCACAGGGGCTAATTGCTTATGATCGCCTACAAGGATTATTCTCTTTGCCTTAATACAAGGCACAAGCAGCTCACTCAATGTAGCTCTACCAGCCTCATCGACAATAGCTACATCAAACGCCACATCTCTAAAGCTCTTCCACGATGAAATCCCTAGCAATGTCCCAAAAAATAGGCGAATATCTTTAGTAAAAAGCCTAAAGGTTTCTTGGTCTCTTTTGCCTTTTTCTTTTGTGCTATCTGTGTTTGCAGCTTCACTACTTAGCGAGTTAAGCTTAACTAAAAAGCCTTGTTGTAGCTTTTTTAGCTTAGATTCTATTGTGAGGTTTTGATCTGTGATTGTGTGTTTCTCGATACGCTCTCTATTTTCTTTTAGAATCTTATCTAGCACTTTTTCCGGTATGTATTGCCGGGCAATTTCACTCATTTTGCGTTTATCATTGCCTATGCGAAATATCTTATCTTCTCCATTTGGATTGTCTTTGCTTGCACAGATTTTTTCTAGCACATTATCCACGGCTTGATTGCTTTGGGAGGCAATAAGGATTTTATAGTGCTTATGGAATTTTTGATATTGCTTGATGATTTCAGTTATGGTGGTGGTTTTGCCTGTGCCGGGCGGTCCTTGTATGAGCAAAATTTCGCATTCACTCTCTAGGCTTAAGGCTTTTCTCACAGCTTCTTGCTGATTTTCATCTAAATTTTCATTGAAGTAGCTCTCTATCTCTCTTTGTTTATTTTCTCTCAGCTCTCTTGGATCATTGATCTTACGTAAAAGATTTGGGATTTGTGTGTTGCCCTTTTTTAGCTCTTTTAGTGCTGTATCTTGCTTACTCCATAGTATTTCTTTCACTTGATAGTCATACGATATAGCCCATTGTTTTGTTTTTAGCTCTTTTTCTTTGGATTCTTCAAATAGGGCATCATATTTTTCTTTCATTTTAATAATGATTTTTTTAGAATCGCCTAGATATGTTTTCACCACACCCTTAAAGCTATCATCTTGTGAGTTGATAGCATTTTTTTCTTGGATTATCACTTCTTCCTTAGGCTTAAATGGTGGTTTAAAAGCTTGGCTCAATTCTTTAGAGTCTTTGGGGCTAGATTCTTTAGAATCTTCATTAGATTCTAGCTCATCTTTGACCTCATCATTCGCCATCTTAGGCGGAATAAGAGTAAGTATAAGCTCATCTGCTCCCCTTTTAATCTCTGTAAGACTTGCAAAATGTGTCTTTTTCTTAGAATCTATATCCTTTTTTATCGCCTCTAGCAGTCTTTCTTCACTTTTAATCGCCTTTGTATCAATCTTGTTTTGCTCTATCTCTAGCTTTTTTAGTTCAAAACGATGGTCTAGTTCGTGTTTAAGTGCGGCGATATTTGACGCACAGCTTTTTGGGGCGTAATAGCCCTTTGTCGTAAAGACAAAGTTATGCCGTAATTCTAAGCCTTCAGCAGCGATTTTCTCTATCCTTGTTGGCTCATTTTCGCGCACCTGCCATACCCATAGATAGCTATCATCGTTTTTATCAGCAGAGCAGATGAAGACTAGATCATTGATAGCGATTTCTAGTTTAGATTCTAGCTCACCGCTTTGTTTATTTTCTTCTTCAAATTGTCGTATATATGCGGTGTAGCCTGTGATCTTCTCTTGGATATGCTCCATTATAGGTTTTAAATTATTTTTATCAAAATCTAAATTATTATTTTCCGCATATATCTCAAGCGTTTTATTAGTTTGACATCTTAGCTCATAGGTATTCTTTGGCACTGCTTTATCATACAGCCTTAGAATCTCTTTTTCTAAATCATTTAAGGCAATCCTAGATTCTGGCTCAATGCAACAGCATTTTCGCACAAGTAGCAATATCTCATTTTCAATCTCTGCAAGCTCATAGGCTTCTAGCACTTCTTGATAGATTGCTTCCAAATCTTTTGGCGATTTATAAGATTCTAGCACATCGCAATCTTCAAAGCTATCAAGCAAAAGCTTTAGCATACAAAGTCCAAAGGCATAAATATCACTTTTGATATTTGGAGTAGAGTCTTTGTCTATTTGCTCTGGTGCGTAGAATCTAAGCCCATCTACTTCTTGATTCAAATCTTTATAATAATAGCTTTTACCAAAATCAAGCAAAAAGACCTGATAACTTTCTTCATCATTTGTATCAATTAAAATATTGCTAGGATTGATATTGCCGTGGTAGAAGCCTTGTTTATCAATGTATGATAAAGCCCCGCAAAGCTGCAAATAGCACTCAAAGAGGCGTTTATAATCCGGCTCTTTACCCTCCTCTTCACCATAATCCCCCATAAAAATCTCACTAGTAAGATTCTCTAATGCAAAGCATTCTCTTATGAAATAGAAATGCTCTTCATCTTCTTCTACTTGAATAGTTGAGAGATTTTTATGACTAAGATGATTAAGCTTACTTGCTGTGTAAGAAAAGCTTTCATTATTCTCATCACGCCTTATCTGCGTGATGTCAAACTCTCTATTTACATACTTTGCCCTATAACTATCCTGCCCTAATTCCTTTACAATCGTATATTTGCCTAGAATCTTGTCGTCCATTTTACACCTTTACCCATTTTATAATTTAACACTCCACTATAACAAATTCTATTTCTCTTCTAACTCTAAATACTGCAGAATTTTTTCTTCACAAAGCATCTTTTTTTCTTCAAACTCTTTTGATTTTTCTTGTAATTCTTGCGTGCTTAAACTTCCATTATAAAGTAGATTTTCTAGAGCTTTAAGTTCTGTTTCTAGAGCTTCAATTTCTTGTGGTAAAATCTCTAAAAGTCGCTTTTCGTGGTAGCTTAGTTTTGTTTTCTTTTGAGATTCTTTAGGAGAGTTTTTGGGTGTAGATTCTTGTTTAGATTCTAACTCTATTTTTGCATATTCTTTTAACTCGCTTTGAATTTCTAAATACTCACTAAAACTTCTATGCGATTCTATAATTTCACCATTTCCTTGAAACACATACAAACATTTTGCGATTTTATCCACGAAGTAGCGATCGTGGCTTACAAAAATAATCGCCCCTTCAAAACTCTGCAAATACTCTTCTAAAATATTAATAGTGGGGATATCTAAATCATTTGTAGGCTCATCTAAAATCAAGCAATCATAAGCCTTTGTAAAAAGCAAAGCCAAAGCAACACGATTCTTTTCTCCGCCGCTTAATGCGCCAATTTTCTTATCCAAAAACTCCTTAGGAAACAAAAAGTTTTTAAGATAGCCAAAAATATGCATACTCTTACCACGCACCTCAATATGATCTCCACCAAAAGGGCAAAAAGTCTCTAGTAAATCCTTGCTATCATCTAACATTTCTCTGTGCTGGTCAAAATATCCAACTTTAACTTCACCCCTCTCAATACTCCCACCACTTGGCGCAACACTTCCTAAAAGCATTTTCAATAGCGTGGATTTCCCAGAGCCATTACGCCCAACAATAGCAATTTTATCTCTTTGCAAAATCCTAGCACTAAAGCCATTGATTAGAGTTTTACCATCAATTTCCTTGCGTAAATTCTTCATCTCAAAAAGCATTTTTTTGCGATTTATACCCTCTTCTTGATTAAACGCCTTGCGCTCTCTCTCAAGCTCCAAAGTCATTTTACGGATAATTGAAGGGTTTGTCTTGGCTGCTTTTCTCATCTCCATAATACGCTCTTTGCGCCCTTCATTGCGCTTAACTCTTGCACGCACACCACGTGCTAGCCACTCTTCTTCAGCTTTTAAATGTTTTAAAAGCGTTTCGTGGCTTTTTGCAAGACTTAGAAGCAAAGCTTCCTTTTGACGCAAATAATCACTATATCCACCTTTAAAACTTCTAATCTTACTCTCTTCTACTTCTATTACGCGTGTAGCAACTTTATCAATAAAATACCGATCGTGGCTAATAAACACAAGCGTGAAATTTCCACGCATTAGCATCTCTTCTAAGAACTCCACCATTTGCACATCTAGATGGTTTGTTGGCTCATCAAGAAGCAAAATATCTGGCTTATGTAGCAACAAGCACGCTAAAGCCAAGCGCTTTTGTTCTCCACCGCTTAGCAAATTCACATAACGATCTTGCAAATCTTCTAATTCAAAAGTTTCTAGCACTTGTTTAATTTTGGATTCCAAATCCCAAGCATTATGATGATCTAAAAAGTTTGTAAGCTTTGCATATTCTGTTAAAAGTGCTTTATCATTTGGTGCATTTTCAAGCATTTTACCAATCTCTAAATACCTATTCTTCGCGCAATTTTGCTCACTTAAAGCTTCCATAATTGCTTCTTTTGTTGATTGTCCGGCTTTAAAATTTGGTTTTTGGATCAAATATTTTAACTCTAAATCTCCTTCTAAAATCCTAATCCCATCATCGCTCTCTAACTCTCCGCTTAAAATCTTAAGAAGTGTAGATTTTCCTGCACCATTACGCCCAACAATTGCTACGCGTTCATTTTCTTCAATATGCAAGGACACATCTTGTAAAATCGCTTTATAATCGTATTGTTTAGAGATATTTTGCAATGAAATTTTAGCCATTTTTTGCCCTATTTTGCGCACCTTTATATTGCCAAAGCACCAAGCAAAATACTCCAATAATCAAAGAGAGTAACTGCCCTTGTGTAAGCCAATCAAACGCGATAAAGCCAAGTTGAGAATCTGGCTCCCTAAAAAATTCTGCTAAAAAGCGCATTAAAGAATACAAAACCACATATAAGATTCCAATCTCTCCGATAAAACGCGCCTTTTTGCGATAGCAATACAAAACCACAAACACTACAATACCCTCTAAAAACGCTTCATATAACTGACTTGGATGGCGCAAAACTCCATCAACTAGGATTCCAATATTGCTTGTTGTTTCTCTTCCTATAAGCTCTTGATTTAAAAAGTTTCCAATGCGTCCAAAAACATAACCTAGCGGGATACTAAGTCCTGCTAAATCCATAAAAAGCCAAAAATTGATTTTTTTAATTTTTGCAAACAGCACTGAAGCGATTAAAAATCCAATTACCGCCCCGTGATAGCTCATTCCACGGATTCCAACAAATTCACCATTTGGATCAAAAGGATTAAAAATTTGCCACGGATTTGTTAAATAATACATTGTATAAGGGTCATAAAAGAAAATATACCCAAGCCTAGCACCCAAAATTACTCCAACTTCTACCCAAATAAAATAACTATCAAGCAACGCATTTGCAATAGGATAAGAATCTTTTTTGACAAACCACTTTGCTATAAAAAGCGCAACCAAAAGGGCTAGCACATACATAATCCCATACCAATGCACTAAGATTCCAAAAACGCTAAAAGCAACAGGATCAAAATGGCTATAAACACTATTCCAAAAACTCATTTTAACTTCCATTTTCTAATTCTAAAAATGTATGCAACCCAAAACGATGCAAACTCTCATACAAATAAGGGCTAGCAATTAAAAGATGGAATCTAAAACCATCTTTGCGTGCAAGTTTTAAAAAATAACCAAGAATATAAAAATTAATCTCTCTTGCCTGTGGGATCTTAAAAGAAACCTCCATTATTCCTGCTTGTTTGCGCTTCTCTAAAAGCATCTTTAAATCATTATAATCACTCATTTCTTTGATCTTTCCGTGCAAAATATAAACATTATCATCAATTTGTTCTATACGCAAACTAATCCCTTAAAGTAAATGGCGCATTTTACCAAAAAACGCTATAATCACCCTTTAGTTTTCACAAAGGGCTTGAATGAAAAAACTCACATTAGGGATTATCGGTTTAGGCACAGTTGGTAGCAGTGTCGCAAAGATTTTAAAAGAAAATCAAAGTCTAATTGCAGCGCGCGCTGGTTGTGCAATCCACATCAAAAAAGGAGCAGTCAAAAACCTTTCAAAAAGCCGTGAAATTTTTGATTTCCCTATTACAAATGATGTCAATGAAATCTTAGATGACCCTGAAATTGATATTATTGTGGAGCTTACAGGCGGTGTTGAAGCCCCTTTTGAAATCGCCAAAAAAGCTTTAAGAAACTCTAAATCCCTAGTTACCGCAAACAAAGCAATGCTAGCTTATCATCGCTATACCCTCCAACAAATTGCTGGGGATTTACCCATAGGCTTTGAAGCAAGTGTAGCAGGCGGAATCCCTATTATTAAAGCCTTGCGCGATGGTTTAGGAGCAAATCATATTTTAAAGATTAGTGGCATTATTAATGGCACTTGCAATTATATTTTAACCAAGATGAAAGATTTTGGAATAGAATTTGATGTAGTCTTAAAAGAAGCTCAAAAACTAGGCTATGCAGAAGCAGATCCAACTTTTGATGTAGGTGGCTTTGATGCAGCACACAAGCTTTTAATTCTTGCAAGCATTGCTTATGGGATTGATGCACGCCCTAGTGATATTTTAATTGAAGGAATCACACAAATCACGCAAGAAGACATTGCTTTTGCAAAAGAGTTTGGTTATCATCTAAAATTGCTTGGAATCGCTAAAAAAGATGGAGATTATATAGAATTGCGCGTACATCCAACATTTTTACCAAAAGAAGCACTTTTAGGTAAAGTTGATGGCGTAATGAACGCAATTAGTGTTGTTGGCGATTATGTTGGTGAGACACTTTATTATGGAGCTGGGGCGGGGGGAGAAGCCACTGCAAGTGCTGTGATTTCTGATATTATTGAAATTGCACGCACCAAAAGCTCCCCAATGCTAGGGTTTAAAACAACAAGCGATACCTTGAAATTAAAGCCACTTGATGCAATTTCTAGCGCATATTATCTCCGCATTTTAGTGCTTGATAAACCCGGAGTTTTAGCGCAAATTGCTACAATCTTTAGTGAAGTTGGAATCTCAATTGATACATTTTTACAACGCAACAATCAACACCACTCCACTTTGCTACTCTCCACACACACTTGCACAGAAGCAGACATAAAATCCGCAATCAAGCGCATAAGCACGCTTGAAGTTGTGAAAGCACCACCTGCAATGATTCGCATTGAAAAATAAAAACACTACACAAAAGGGCAAAGAGGCAGAAGATTTTGCGTGTGCATTTTTAGAAAGCAAGGGTTTTTGCATAAAAACACGCAACTTTAACACACGCTTTGGTGAAATTGATATTATTGCCAAAAAAGATGAAGTCTTGCATTTCATAGAAGTTAAAAGTGGAATTGGATTTGAACCCATTTACAACATTACACCAAGCAAAATTCAAAAACTTAGCAAAACCATAGAAATCTATCTCAAAACACATCGTTTAAGCTTACCTTATTGCCTAAGTGCATTACTTTTAAGCAAGCACACACCTAATGATTCTTTTTGTGTAGAATGGATAGAAAATTTAACGCTTTTTTAAACAGAAATTGGCACAAAAAGTTGTGGGATCTTTACTAAATACGCACTTAAATTCTCCACATCACGCATTGAAAAAAATGGATTCCGTTTAATCCCGGCCTTTCTTAAAGGCAGGATTTGTAGCATATTTTGCTGATGATTTAACCAAAGAATAGGATTTTGCGTGCTTGTGCTATCAATTTCTAATTTTTTATTAAACACCTTTGCAATATGCTTATAATAATCTAATGCTTGCTCGTGATTCTCTTCATTAGGATCAAAATCGTATAATAAGATTTTCAAACCTAATTGTGTAGAAAAATCAAAAACAACAGAAGAAATTTTCTCTGCTTCTTCTGTAACTTTTGGCAAAACAACGACACTATGTGTAAGAGTTTGAAGTGATTGCTCTCCAAATCTTAAAAGCGGAATCCCTAAATTCAACAAATACCCACGATAACGCTCAAAACAATAATTCTCTAACAAAATTAAACCGATATTTTGACTCGCTTTATCTTGCTCAATCAAAGCTTTTAAAGAAGTTTTATGATACTCAATATGCCAAGAAATTTCTTCTGTGTTTAAAAGAGGGTGATTTTCAATTTCTTTAATCATCGCAATATCTGTTGGATTAAAAAAACAGACTTTTAAGCGTTTGTTTTTAAAATGCTTAAAGAGCCAAATTGTTTGCTGTAAGTAATCTTCTAAATCTTTAGAATGCAATAAATCAAAATACAATATAACATCGCGTCCAAAAGGAGTTGGGAACTGCCCAGATTCTTCTTTGATACGATGATAAATCTCCCAAAGCGTATCAGGTTCTCCTACAAGCAAAAGCGCATCATTTGGGAGAATCGTTGTAGAATATTTTGGCAAAATCAAAGCATTGTTGCGATAAATTGCAACAATTTTCCACTTTTTTTGTTTAATTACACCCACACTGCGATACGCATAAGGACTCCCAAAAGGCACACTTACTTGCATAATCTCACCTTGCCCTAGACCGATACTTTTAGCAGTCTTTGGGACGTTTGGAAATTTCTCAAATAAACGACTACTAAGTAAATGCGCTTCATTTAGCATAAGAAGTTGTTTATCACTATGTTCTAACGCAATCTCACCTAACATTGTAATTTGAAGCATTTTGCTGTAAGAACGCAATGTGTGATAGACAACTTCACGCTCTTTTGCGTCATCTAGCACTACATAACAATCTGTGATTTCTGGAGTTAGAATTTCTTTTAGTTTATTAGAAGCACTTGGATCAAAGTTATAAGCTTGACTATCTTGTGGGAGATTTTTAGGCAAAAGATTGGAATCCAAAGAAACAAAAATATACGCATTTTTATCTAAATGTTTCAAGATTAAAGTTGTTAGAAATTCTTTTGCTACAATTCCATTTAAAACTAAAAGCACTTTTCGCATATAATCCCCTAAACACGCTAAAAATTAGCGAAAATTTAGCAAAAAAAGGTTGAAAATGGACTTTAATCTGCACAAAACTGATGGTAACGCACGCGCTGGAGTTTTGAAGCTCGCACACGGAGAAGTGCCAACTCCTATTTTTATGCCTGTTGGCACACAAGCAAGCGTAAAAGCATTAGACTTTAACGATCTTTTAGCACTTGATGCACCTATAATTTTAGGCAATACTTATCATTTATACTTGCGTCCAAATGATGAGATTATCGCAACACTTGGAGGATTACACAATTTTACAAAATTTCCTAGAAACTTTCTAACAGATAGTGGCGGATTTCAAGCCTTTAGTCTAAACTCTAATGTTAAGCACAAAGAAGATGGAATCCTTTTCAAAAGCCACATTGATGGATCAAGCCATTTTTTTTCACCACAAAAAGTGCTAGATATACAATACAATTTAAACAGTGATATTATGATGATTTTAGATGATTTAGTGGGCTTGCCTGCTAGCAAAGAGAGAATCTTAGAATCCATAAATCGCACAACAAGATGGGCAAAAGATGCTATCACTTATCATAATTTCAAAAAACAAGAAGCTATAGATTCTGGTAACCCATTAACAAATCATATCTTTGCGATTATTCAGGGCGGGACAGATAGAGAATTTAGAGAAGCAAGTGCTAAGGATTTAACAAATCTTGGAGATTTTGATGGTTATGCAATCGGCGGGCTTGCAGTAGGAGAACCAAATGCGGAAATGTATGCCACACTTGATTTTACAACACCCCTTTTACCAAAGGATAAACCTCGCTATTTAATGGGAGTTGGCACACCACAAGATATTGTAGAAGCAATAGCTAGAGGTGTAGATATGTTTGATTGTGTAATGCCTACACGCAATGCTAGAAATGGAACAATTTTCACGCATTTTGGCAAACTTGCCATTAAATCTCCTAGATTCAAACTTGATACACAACCTTTAGATTCCAAATGCCACTGCTACACTTGCGCAAATCACACGCGCGCATATTTACACCACTTGTTCCGCTCTGGAGAAATGAGTTATTTTCGTCTTGCAAGCATTCACAATCTAGCGTATTATCTAAGTCTTGTAAGAGAAGCTAGAGAAGCAATTTTAAAGGGAGAATTTATACAGTTTTATAAGAATTTTTATGCAACATTTAAAAGTTAGAATCTAAATCTTGCGATTAAATCGCAAGATTCAAACTATTTTTTTAGCATTTTATAAAGTGGGCAGTATCCATAAACTGCGCTTAATAGCGGTAATAAAGAAATTAACCACCACCAGCTTTGACACACAAAACCAAACACAAAATACAGCACCATTGCTAAAATTAAACGGATTGTTTTATCTAAATTACTCATTTTCTCTCCTTTATGCTTTTGCTTTTACCATTGCTTGCATAACCATAGGCTTCATCAAATACACTTTTACAAACCAATTCATCCAACTCTCTCTTGTCGCCCCAAAACAAGGCATACTAGGTGCAGCTCCTTCATAATCAAACTCAACCATAACTGCTTTTCCATAGCGTGTTAAAAGTGGGCAAGCTGTATAGCCGCTGAATTTTGCCTCTAGTAGCTTCCCTTCTAAATGCGAAACAATATTTGCAGCAATCACAGGATATTGCTTACGGATACTTGCTCCTGTTTTGCCTTTTGGGATTCCAGCACAATCACCAATTGCAAAAATATTTGCAAATTTTTTATGTTGTAGCGTGTATTGATCTACATCTACCCAATTTCCAGCAACATGTCCCTTAGTAATTGCAAGTCCTGCTTCTGTGATGAAATCTGCTGTTTTCATAGGTGGAATCACAAAAAGATAATCATAAGGTTTTTCAACGCGTTCTTTTGCAACCTTTTGCTCTCCATTTTCTGTATAAGGCATTAATTTTTCAAAAATTGCTACATTGCGTGCAGTATCCACTTCTACAAGCAAATGACGCACAGAATAAGGCATTTTGCGTTCTATGAAAAATTGTTCGATCATCTTAGCATGCACTGGACTTGATAACATTCCAGAGCCCCCTGTAAATAACACCATATCTACTTTTTGGCGTGTGCCTTTTGTAGTTGTCAAATCATCAAGCAAGAAATTGATTTTTTTGTTTGCACCACCACATTTAATCGGAGTATCTGGCTCTGCAAAAATAACTTTCCCGCCTTCTTTTGCGATTTTTTTGAACATTGCTTGCGCTTTTACTGCTCCATCTGCTGTATAAATGCTTGTAACATTTGTTGCAGGATCATTAATAAATTCTTCGCTTAAGCCTTTGTATTTTTCAAACATATTAAATGTTCCTGTTCCAATTACAAGATAATCATAATTATGTGTGGCTCCGCTTGTTGTTGTGAGTGTATTTGCATTAGGATTGACAGAAGCAACATTTTCTTTAATCCAATTCACTTTAGAATTAATTAAATCTTCTTTTTTGTATTCTGTGTCTTTTTTATTATAAATTCCACCAGCAATTAGTGTAAAACCGGGCTGATAGTATAAAATAGGATCTGCGTCAAAAAGCGTAATTTTAGCATTTGGTAACTCATCAACTAATTTTGCTGATAGTGAAATCCCGCCAAGACCAGCACCAATAATTGCAATATTTGGTGCTTTGTTTGATTTTGCTTGCGCTTGTGTTGGCAGAGTTAAACTAGCACTCCCTAATGCAACACCTCCAACACCCATTAACTTAAGTAAATCACGGCGATTTAACTTTTCTTTTTCCATAAGACTTTCTCCTTTCGTTCAAAAACGATAAGGATTATATCTCAATACCTTAAAAATATTTAAGTAACATTATCACGCTCATTATCCCAAGCAACAAAAACAAATCCACTCTAAATATTAAAAGTTACAATTCTATACATAACATTAATAAATAAAAATCAGCTTTGTTTAAAATTTCAAATTTATATAGTAATATTAAACTTAAAAATACCAAGGCTTCACAATGCAAACATTATTTTGCGCCGCACAAGTTGGGATTAATGCGCAAGAAGTAGAAGTAGAAGTAAGCTTCACGCGTGCTTTACCCTCCTTTTCTATCACAGGGCTTGCAGGCAATGCAATCCAAGAATCACGCCAAAGAGTGCAATCTTCTCTTTTAGCAAATGGCTTTAAATTTCCACCCCTTAAAATCACCGTAAATCTTTCTCCATCGGATTTACCAAAACAAGGCAGTTTTTATGATTTACCCATTGCTCTTTTAATTGCTTTACAAAACACACTAAATTTGGATTCCAACTTTAACACACAACAAAAGACCTTTGCCTTTGGTGAATTAGGGCTTGATGGGCGCGTTAAAGACACGCCTGCAATTTATCCACTTTTACTCTCTTTACTTAGCAAACAGCAAGATTCCATCTTTATTCTCCCAAAAAGTGCTAAAGAGTTTTACTCAAAAATTCCAAACCTAAAAGCTTATTATGTGGAATCTTTAAAGGAAGCCTTAGAAATTTTACAAAATCCGCCAGAGATAGAATCTTATGATTCCGTCTTACCCTTTGCTTCTCTTAACCTTGATGGCGAACACTATTATTATCCACAAAATTTTCCCTTAGATTTTTATGAAATCATCGGACAAGAAAGAGCAAAAAGAGCCGCACTCATTGCTGCTTGTGGATTCCATAATATTCTTTTTGAAGGGAGTGCAGGGAGTGGAAAAAGTATGATTGCCTCAAGGATTCCTTATATTTTACCTCCTTTAAATTTAAATGCAATCTTACAGCTTGCAACCACCACACTTGAGATCTCTCCTTATCGTCCTTTTAGAAATCCACACAATAGTGCAACAAAAGCGGCGATTTTAGGCAGTGCTGTTGGACAGAATATTAAAAGTGGTGAAATCGGACTTGCAAATTTGGGCGTTTTATTTTTTGATGAACTACCGCATTTTCCAAAAAGCATTTTAGAATCCTTACGCGAACCTTTGCAAAATCACAATTTTACAATTTCACGCTCTCAAGCCAAAATCACTTATCCTACGGATTTTATGTTTGTGGCAGCAATGAATCCTTGTCCTTGCGGGAATCTCCTAAGCATTAGCAAGGAATGCCGCTGCAACCAAAAAGAAATCAATGCTTACAAGGCTAAAATTTCAGAGCCTTTTTGGGATCGTTTGGATTTATTTGTTACAATGCAAGAAGATGCACATTTAACTGCTAAAGAAAACGCTCATCGCGTGAATTCTAAAACCTTACAACATCAAGTTTTAAATGCCTTTAAATTCCAAAAGCAGCGTAAGCAGAGTTGTTTTAATGCAAGATTGCAAGGTGCAGAATTTGAATCCATTTGCACACTGCATAAAACAGAGCAAGAAATTTTAAACAAAGCAATCCAAAAGTTTGGAATCTCAAAACGCGGAAGCGATAAGATTTTGCGCGTTGCAAGAAGCATTGCAGACTTAGAGACAAGCACACAGATTCAAAAAACGCATTTATTAGAAGCACTAAGTTTCCGCCGTATTTAAAAATTTTCTATGCAATTTTGTCTTATAATATGCGTTAAAAATTTAAGGTTTTTATTGAATTTATGCTTTCTAAATTAAAATTTATTCTCTCAAACCACGATCGGCGTTATATTTATGGACTTTTGCTTCTTTCTTTACTTGTCTCTTTAATAGAGTTAATAGGAATCTCCGCTATTGCACCTTTTATGGCTGTTGCAAGCGATTTTACATTGATTGAAAGCAAACCTTACTTCGCCTTCATTTATGATCTTTTTAGATTTCAAAATCCAAGAGATTTTGTGATTACTTTTGGTGTGGCTTTGCTTGTGTTTTATGTTTTTAGAAGTCTTGTTAATCTCATTTACCAGCATTTATTAGCCCGTTTTACTTTTGGGCGTTATTATTTGATTGTTGGACGACTTTTTAGAAATTATCTAGGATTAAATTATGAGGAATTTATCACAAAAAACACAAGTTATTTGACCAAAACAATCACCACAGAAGCACATAATTTCACAATTTTGCTAGCAGCGGCTTTGTTTATGACTTCAGAAGTTTTTGTGGTGCTATTAATTTATAGCACACTTTTATTTGTCAATTTTAAAATTACTCTTGGCTTAACGCTTATGCTAGCACTTTTTGGATTTTTAATGGCGCGCATTATCACCTTAAAAATCAAACGCCAAGGCAGAGAGAAAGAAGCACACCAAAAAGGTTTTTTTGAAACTCTTAGTTCAAGTTTTGGTAATTATAAAATCATTAAACTTCAAAGCGATGATAGTGCAATCATGCAAACCTTTTCAAGCTCTCTTTGGGGTTATTCTCTAGCAAATATCAAAAATCAAACTTTTTTTCATATCCCACGCCTTTTGTTAGAAGCCATTGGCTTTTGTATGATGATTGCTGTGGTGCTTTACTTGTTTATCAAAGATTCTAACAATGTTACAAGCTATCTCCCTTTACTTTCAATGTATGTTTTAGCACTCTATCGGCTATTGCCTTCTATCAATCGCATTTTAGATTCCTATAATAAAATCATTTTTAACTTCCGCTCTCTTGAGATTATCTATCAAGATTTAAATGCAAAAATCAAAGATTTAGGCAATGAAACGATAGATTTTAAGGATCAAATCACCCTACAAAAACTTCATTTTAGCTATCAAGATAAACCAATTTTAAAAGATATTAATCTTAGCATTAAAAGGGGTGAAAAAGTTGCTTTTATCGGAGAATCTGGAAGCGGCAAAAGCACGCTTGTTGATGTAATTATTGGCTTATTAACTCCAAAAGAAGGCAAAATCCTAGTTGATCACAAAGAAATTGATACAAACAATCTTAAATCTTGGCGTTCTAAGGTTGGCTATATCCCACAAAATGTCTATCTTTTTGCTGGGAATGTGGCAGAAAATGTTGCTTTTGGGCGTGATTTTAATGAAGAAAAAATCATTAGTGTTTTAAAGAGTGCAAATATTTATGATTTTTTAATGCAAAAAGAAGGACTTCAAACGCAAGTAGGTGATGGTGGGATTGCATTAAGTGGGGGGCAAAAACAACGCATAGCAATCGCTCGCGCACTTTATGGAGATCCTGAAATTTTAGTGCTTGATGAAGCTACAAGCGCGTTAGATTCTGAAGTAGAAGCAAAGATAATGGAAGAAATTTATAAAATTGCCGCACACAAAACATTATTAATTATTGCACATCGCTTAAGCACAATTGCAAATTGCGATTCCATCTACAAAATGCAAAATGGATCTTTAACTCCCATAACGCATAAGGATATTCTCTAATGCAAACAAATCTAACCCACCAAGAGCCACAAAATCCACTTTTTCCAAAAGTTAGCATTATTTTAACCACTTACAATCGCGAATATTTTTTCACAGAATCCATTGAAAGCCTACTAGAGCAAGATTATCCAAACTTAGAAATCATCATTAGTGATGATAGCTCTAGCGATAATACTTTTAATATCGCCTGTGAATACGCACAAGAAAATCCTCATATTAAAGTTGTGCAAAATGCTCATACAAAAGGTAGTGCAGGCAATCGTAACAATGGCTTAGATCACGCAAGTGGTGAATTAATAATGCTTTTAGATGATGATGACTTGCTCTTTAAAGAAGCAGTTTCTCAAATGATTAATGTTTATCTAAGTTTTGAACGACAATATGGGATTATCATTGCAAATTGCACAAGAAGTGATGATGGTTTCTTAAGTGGAAAGGGCGTGAGTGAATCTAGAGAAATTAGCTTTCAAGAAGTGCTTTGTGGCTGTTTAGATGGAGAATTTTTAACACTTTTTGAGCGTAAACTCTTAGGACAAAGACGCTTTAGTGAAAATTTACAGCGTGGAAATATGGGGCTTTTATGGCTAAAACTCCATAAAAATCGCCCCTGTTATTATTTACATAAACCTTTGAAATTTTATAGAATCCACGCAGAATCCCTAACACAAAACCTAAAATACCAACCCTTAGAAATGGTCAAAAACTATGAACAAGACATTTTGCTTTTTTATAGAGAACGCCTAAAATACTGCCCAGCTCATCTTGCAAAACTCTGTGCTACTGCCGCACTTCTTTATCGACAAGGTGGAGATAGAAAAAAAGCTTTTAAAAAAATCTTACAAAGCCTTGCAATCCGTCCAAATCTACTGGCCATTCAAGTGTTTTTTTGCCTGTTTTTACCAACTTCTTGCTTGCCTAGATTAAAAATCCGTCAAAGAGTTGAAAAGTAAGATGGAATCTGCAATAAAGCCTTTTAAAATCCTTCTTGCGATACGATCTCTTGATTTTGGTGGCGCAGAACGCCAATGGGTATTGTTTGCAAAAGAACTTGCTAAAAATAAATCCATTGACTTGCATCTTTGCACTATTTATGGCGGAGGCAAGTTAGAACCAGAAATCAAAGAGATCTCACACACTTGCTTAAACAAAAAAGGTCGGGGTGATTTTGGTTTTTTATTACGCTATTACAAACTCATAAAAACACTTAATCCAAACTGCATTTACGCCTTTATGCCAGAGATGAATCTCTTTAGTCTGCTTTGTGGGAAACTTCAAAAAAACAAGTGCAAAGTTGTTTTTGGATTCCGTTCTAGTGCGATTAATGTTAGCAAACTCCCCTTTGCTTCTAAACTTTATTTTTACGCACAAAAACTCTTAAGCACCTATGCAGATGCGATTATTTGCAATTCTAAAGATGCAATTAATTTTTACAAAAGTAAAGGCTATTTTATGAATAAAGCATTTGTGGTGCATAATGGCATTGATACAAAACGCTTTTGTCCAAAAGATTGTAGCGCACTTAAAAAAGAGCTTGGTATTGCGCAAGATTGCTTTATTTTTGGCATCTCTGCTAGAATGAATAAAGTCAAAGATTATCCGTTGTTTGCAAAAGTAGCAAAAGATTTTTTAGAAGGTGTTGAAGAAAAAAACAAAGTAGTTTTTATCTCTTTAGGCAAAACCGATCCAAAAATTTTAGAACATTGTCAAACAATCCTATCACCCTATACAATAGAATTTTTAGGTGCAAAAAACGCTGTGGAAGATTTTTATCCGCTTTTTGATTGTATTGTTTCTACTTCTTATACAGAAAGTTTTTCAAACTCTATTGCAGAAGCAATGGCTTGTGGCTGTGTGCCTATTGTTAGTGATGTAGGAGAGAGCAAAATTATCGCAAACTTCAAGCAAGACTCCTATCAATTTTCCTTTCACCCAAAAGATTCAAAAAATGCGCTAGAGTGCTTCAAGTCTCTTTATAAACTAAAAGATTCTACACATTTTGCAACTCTAAAACAACAAGCAAGGGAGCATATCATAAAAGAATTTAGCCCAGAACAAATGGTAGCAAAAACATTAGAAATCTTAAAAGGACTTTGATGAGACTTAATATTCTTTTATATTCTCTAGGCTCTGGTGGAGCAGAACGCATCACTTCCTTGTTATTAGAAGCCTTGCAAGAAGAATACGAACTCACACTCATCTTATTGGAAGATCTTTGCCATTACACAATCCCAAAAGGAATTCCAACAATAATTTTAGGCAACAACAACGCCAAAGAAAGCGGAATCCAAAAACTTATCAAAATCCCATTTCTAGCCTACAAATACAAAAAATTACTCAAAAATTGTGATGTTTCTCTATCTTTAATGACGCGTCCAAATTATATTAATATCCTAGCAGGATTTTTTTGTGGCAAAAAAAAGCCTAAAATCCTAATCTCAGAACGCAGCCACCCGAGCTTGCAATATGGCTATAACAACCTAAGCTCAAAAATCAATCGCTTTTTAATTAAAATGCTTTATAACAAGGCAGATAAAATCAGTGCAAACTCTCCACAAAACTTACAAGATTTAATCCAAAACTTTGGTGTAAATCCTAGAAAAACCACACTTTTGCTAAACTTCTTTAACCTTAAAAAAATCATCACCCAAAGCCAAGAAAACTCACCATTATCCCAACAAATTTTAGAGCAAAAAGCGCAGGGTAAATTCATCTTTGTAAGCATAGGGCGTTTAGATAGCGGCAAGAATCATCGCTTATTAATTGAATCTATGCAAGATTTTAAAGACAAAGCTGCACTTTTTATCATCGGATCTGGAGAGTTGCAATCCACCCTAAAAGCACAAATTACAGATCTTAACTTAGAATCTAGTGTGTTTTTACTAGGGCGCACCCCAAACCCTTATGCACCACTAAGCATTGCAGATTGCTTTTTGTTTGGTTCAAACCACGAAGGCTTCCCAAATGTCTTAGTAGAAGCTCTTACATTAAAAATCCCTATTATCTCCACAGATTGCGCCCCTAGAGAGATTTTAGAACCTAAGGGAGAGTTTTTGGATTCCAACTTAAAATGTGAGATTGCAAAAGGTGGAATCCTAATTCCGCTAAACTCCAAAAACGCAATGTGTTTTGCTATGGATTTTATACTGAAGAATCCAAACTTTTTTGATAAATCTACACTTTTTGCGCAAGCACAACTCTTTAGTCAAGAAAAACAAATTCCAAACTACAAAAAATGGATTTTAGAATCTTAAAAATTCTTTTTTGTTAGAATAAAAACAAATTGACACAAAGGTAGCATAATGCAAAATGTTTTAAGCAATTCTAAAAAAATCGCCATTTTAGGTTTATCCCCAGATCCACAAAAACCTAGCAACAAAGTTGCAAAATACTTGCAAGAAAAAGGCTATAGCATTATCCCCATCTATCCAAAAGGTGGTGAAATTTTAGGGGTTCAAGCCTACACAAGCTTACAAGATGCTTTTCAAGACCAAAAGGATATTGATCTTGTCAATGTGTTTAGAAAAAGTGAAGCACTCTTAGAAGTCGCACAAGAAATTTTAAATCTTCCCTATCTTCCAAAATGCGTATGGGTGCAACTAGGTTTAAGCAATAAGGACGCAAAAATCTTGCTAGAAAACGCAGGGATTACATATTTTGAAAATGCTTGCATTAAGATTGAACACCAAAGGATTTTTCAATGATTCCAATTTCTAAAATTATGGACGCTAAGGCGCGATTAAGTGGAATTATTCAGCACACAAAACTTGCCTTTGCCCCAAAACTTAGCCAAATTAGTGGCACAAAAGTTTATGTCAAACAAGAAAACCTCCAAAACACAGGATCTTTTAAACTTCGTGGCGCATTTAATAAGATTGCTTCTTTAACTGAAGAAGAGCGTGCCAAAGGCGTGATTGCAGCAAGTGCGGGCAATCACGCACAAGGCGTTGCATATAGTGCAAAACATTTTGGAATCAAAGGTGTGATTGTAATGCCTGAAGCCACTCCATTGCTTAAGGTAATGGGCGTCAAAGAGCTTGGTGCAGAAGCGATTTTAAAGGGAAACAATTATGATGAGGCTTATTCTTACGCATTAGAGTATTCCAAAAAACACGCTTTACAATTTATCCACCCTTTTGCTGATGATGCAGTCATCGCTGGACAAGGCACGGTTGCTTTAGAAATGATTGAAGATCAAAGCCATTTAACAACAATTGTTGTGCCAATAGGTGGCGGTGGATTAATCGCTGGCATTGCAGCAGCCTACAAGCAGATGCTACCAAATGTGCGTATCATTGGAGTTGTAGCAGAAGGTGCAGCAGGAATGTATCATTCTTTTTACAAAAAAGAAATTCAAACGACAACTTCTGTCCGCACAATTGCTGATGGTATTGCCGTAAGAGATGTTAATCCTATCAATTTCTCTTATATTTTAGAATCTGTTGATGAGATTGTAAAAGTTGATGATGAAGAAATTGCAAATGCAATTTTGTATCTTTTAGAAAATCAAAAACTTGTTGTAGAAGGTGCTGGAGCAAGCGTTGTAGCCGCTCTTTTACATAATAAATTTAACCCAAAAAACAACGAATCTTTAGGACTTGTTTTAAGTGGAGGAAACATTGATGTTACAATGCTTGGCAATATTATTGAAAAAGGCTTAGTGCGTTCTCATCGTAAAATGCGCTTTTGTGTAACATTAATTGATAAGCCCGGAAGCTTGCAAAAACTTAGCGATTTACTCTCTCAACTTGGAGCAAATATTGTTAAAATTGATTTTGATAGAACCTCAACTTCTTTTGGAGATGCAAATGTTACAGTAAGCCTTGAAACAAAAGGCAAAGAGCATCAAGAACAAATTAGAACACAACTTCAAGCAAATGGCTATGTGTTTATAGAGATTTAATAGGCAAAAATGGAATCGCAAATCCGCATTTATGCATGGCTTATGGCTCTAATTCTTGCAAGCTTGAGCGTGCTTGTCTGGTTTTTAAACACACTTAGTATTAGCTATGATGAAGCGCGTATTTTCTTTGAAACTAAAAGCTTTGCAAGCTTCATTAGCAATCTTAGTGTAAAGGTTTTTGGTCAAAATGATTTTGCATTGCGTTTGCCGTTTTTATTTCTACATCTTTGCAATACGCTTTTAATGTTTTATCTCTCCAAAGGATTTTTAAAACGCCAAAGTGATGCGATTTTTGCAACAATACTTTTTTGCCTACTACCGGGAGTTAATGCTGTTGCTCTGCTTGTTTCAAATGCAGGAATTGTGATATTTCTAACTCTTTTGCTTTGTATTATCAATCAAAAAACAAACAAGATTCCATATTTTTTTCTAATTCTCATCACTTTTGTTGATGCAAGCTTTGCGCTTCTTTTTTTAGCATTAATGTTTTATGCAATCTCCAAAAAAGACACCAAGCTGCTTTTTGTCTCCTTGCTGCTTTTTGCATTAAATATGTATTTGTATGGATTAGATATAGGAGGACGCCCAAAAGGCTATTTTCTAGATGCCAATGGACATTTAATGTTGATTTTCTCTCCACTTTTGTATTTATATTTTCTCTACACGCTCTATCGCTATTTTAATGCAAAAACAAAGCCATTAATGTGGTATATCACTTTTTGTGTATTATTATTTATTTGGCTTTTATCCTTGCGCCAACGCGTGCAAATTGAGCAGTTTGCTCCATTTTTATTGCTTGGGATCCCACTTATGAGCAGCCTTTATTTCTCTGGGCTTAGAGTGCGTCTGCCACAATTTCGCGCAAGATACAGAATCCCTTTTTTAGCAACCTTTATCGTGCTTTTAGCAAGCAGTGCAACACTCTTTTTATCTAAACCGCTTTTTGGATTAATTCCAAATGCAAATGAGCATTTTGCTTATCGCCACTTTATCGCAAAGGAACTTGCAAACACGCTGCATAAAAAAGGCATAAAATCTATAAAAACTGACGAAAGCTTACAGCTGCGTCTTCAATTTTATGGAATCCAAAAAGGTAACGCAACTCTCTATGACTCCCCAAAAAGTGGCGCAAAAAAGATTCCAATTCTTTACAACAACAAAATTATCACCACCTTTTATCTAAAATGACACGCCAAGCCTTCAGTCTTTTTGAGACGCTTTTAACCCTAGCAATTCTTAGTATTTTTGCTACTTTAGGGTATTTTTGGATTCCATCTTCTAAACTTCATCTTGCTCAAAATCAAATCATTTCCCACTTAAATTACACGCGTTATTTAAGTTTAAATAGCGCAAAGCACATCACTCAAAGTGCCTTTTGCCAAAGTGATCATTGCGCGCAAGAACGCACGCGCTGGAGTGAGAGTTTATGGAGAATGCAGTTTTCTCCATTAAAAGATATTGGCTATGCGTATTATATCTTTAGCGATTCTGCACGCTCTGTCCGCACTAAAAATTTTGATGATCGCCCACGCGATAAACAAGAAATTGCCAGAGATTTATTAGATAATAAATACTTAAATGTTTATAATAGCGATAATTCTAAATTCGCAAACCCTCTAAGAAGCGGAGATTTAGCTATCACACAACGCTATGGAATCCAAAATGTTAAATTTAGCGGTGGCTGTGGCGAAGATAATGAAGCTAGAATTTTGTTTGATCAACAAGGTTTTTTGCGTTGCAAAAAACCTTATGAAAAACCCACAATTCCAAATGGAATCTTATTTTTAGAACTCTTTAACAAAAGTGGAGAAAGTGTTAAAATCTGTATTTTACCAAGCGGTTTTATTCAAAAATGTTAATTCTTTAATATTTTTGTGTTACAATTAAGAATTTTTAAGGGTGCTACCATAAAAACAAAGCAGAATTTAGCAAAAAAGCATTTTGGACAAAACTTCTTAAGTGATGAAAATGTCTTAAATGCGATTATCCAATCCATTCCCAAAATGGAGCAAAACACGGAGCTTATAGAAATTGGGGCTGGCTTAGGTGATCTCACAAATAAGCTATTAAGCTTAGGGAATATCACTGCTTATGAAGTCGATAAGGAACTTGTTCCTTATTTGCAGGAGCGTTTTAAAGACGCATTAAAAAATGGGCGTTTAAGCCTTGAGATAGGAGATATCTTAGAGATTTGGCAAAAAGAGAGTTTGCGCAAGCAAAATTATTTTCTTGTATCAAACTTGCCTTATTACATTGCAACTTTACTTGTAATAAAAACCATCAAAGATCCGCTATCAAAAGGCTGTGTCGTGATGACACAAAAGGAAGTTGCGCAAAAGTTTTGCGCACAATGCGAAGAAAGTAACTTTAGCGCATTAAGTGTGCTAGCACAAAGCGTAGGCAAGGCAACACTGCTCTTTGATGTGCCACCTAGTGCCTTTGTGCCACCGCCTAAAGTTATCTCATCGGTGTTTTTGATTCAAAAAATGGCAAATCCACCAAATTTTAAGGACTTAGAACATTTAGAATCCTTACTTAAAGTTGCTTTTAATACACCTAGAAAAACGATTCTAAATAATCTAAGCAAAGCCTATCCAAAACAAACCATTTTGGACGCTTTAGAATCCTTAAAAATAGCCCCCAGCAAGCGACCTCACGAGATTGATACCCAAGACTATCACCGACTTTTGAAACTTTTATAAAAAGGCGGAACAATGGAAGAACAAACAAACCCAAACACTCAACCCAACAAAGAAAATCGCGAACCAAACAAGCGTCGTTTTAGACCACGCAAAGACAAGATGGAATCACAAAAAACAGATTTCACAAAAGAAGTACACGAACCTAACAAAAACGGACAAAAACCACAAAATCGCAATCGACACAATCCACGCTTTAAAAAAGATGCAAACAACACAAACGCGCGCGAAAATCGTCCAAAACAACATAATAAGAACTTTGCAAGTGCTGCAACACAAGCTTCAAACCTTGAACTTAGAAAAGCAGTAGAACTTAATGCAAAAATCCACGAAGATGCACTTACTCCGCATTCTAAAATTGAGTTTAACCCTAACGCAAAAGTGCGCATCACACCAATAGGTGGCTTAGGAGAAATTGGCGGAAATATGACTATCATTGAAACACAAAATTCCGCAATTATTATTGATGCAGGAATGAGCTTCCCAGATGAGAGTATGCACGGAGTGGATATTTTAGTGCCAGATTTTAGCTATCTTGAAGTCATTAAAGACAAAATTGCAGGCGTTATCATCACACACGCTCACGAAGATCACATCGGAGCAATGCCTTATTTATTTAAAAAATACCAATTTCCAATTTATGGCACAGCCTTGCCATTGGGACTTATAGGTTCTAAGTTTGATGAACACGGATTGAAAAAATTCCGCTCACTATTCCGCGCGGTAGAAAAGCGCAAACCCATTAGAATTGGAGAATTTGAGATTGAGTGGATTCATATCACACATTCCATTGTAGATTCTAGTGCTTTAGCAATCAAAACAGAAGCGGGATTAATTTTTCATACAGGAGATTTTAAGATTGACCACACGCCAATTGATGGCTACCCCACTGATTTAAATAGAATCGCACACTATGGAGAACAAGGAGTCTTATTGCTTCTTAGCGATTCTACAAACTCACACAAACCCGGCTACACCCCAAGCGAAGCAAGTGTTGGACCAGCTTTTGACTTGCTGTTTTCACGCGCAAAAGGGCGTGTGATTATGAGCACCTTCAGCTCTAATATTCACCGCGTTTATCAAGCAATCCAACACGGAATCAAATACAATCGCAAAGTTGCAGTTATTGGGCGTTCAATGGAAAAAAACCTAGAAATTGCAAGAACTTTAGGCTATATTGAACTCCCACAAAATATTTTTATTGAAGCACACGAAGTGGCAAAATATGGAGACGAAGAAGTGCTAATTGTTACCACAGGTTCACAAGGTGAGACAATGAGTGCGCTTTATCGTATGGCAACAGATGAGCATCGCCACATTAAGATTAAACCAAGTGATACAATTATCCTTTCTGCAAAGGCGATTCCGGGCAATGAGGGCTCTGTGTCTAATATTTTAAACTTCTTAAACAAAGCAGGGGCAAAAGTTTATTATCAAGACTTTAGCGAGATTCACACAAGCGGACACGCTGCACAAGAAGAGCAAAAACTAATGCTCCGCCTTGTAAAACCTAAATTTTTCTTGCCAGTTCATGGAGAATATAATCATATTTTAAAACACAAAGAAACAGCGGTTTCTTGTGGTGTAGATGAACGCAATATTTATCTTATGGAAGATGGCGATCAAATGGAGATTGCGCACAATTATTTGCGCAAAGTTAGAAGTGTAAAAACAGGCAAAACCTATATTGACAATCAAGTCAATACTACAATTTCTAATGATGTGATTTTAGAGAGACAAAATCTAGCAGAAAATGGGATCTTAATTGTTTCTGTGGATTTTAATAGAGAAAAAAATTCAGTCATTGGAAAACCGCGCATTCAAACAATGGGGATTATTGCAAACAAAGAAACACAAGCCTTCAACAAAGAGATTGAAGAGTTTTTCACTCTCTTTAGCAAAAATTGCAAAAAAGAACTTTACAATAGCCAAAAAGCAATGGAAAATGAGCTAAGAAACGCCTTAAGAAAATTGATGTTTAAAAAGACTAAAAAATATCCCACAATTATCCCTATGGTAACACTCATTTAGCCTATACTTTTAGGCTAGACGGAAAAGTCAAAAAATGATTACAAAAGACAATCTAAAAGAAGTGTTAGAGATTTTGGGATTTAAAAAGTTAGAATCTAAAAAGCTAGATTCTAAACATACAAATCTCTACACAAAGACTATAAACTCCTATGCTATGCAAGTAGATTTTAAAAATCAAAAGCTCATCTACCCACAAGGTATAAAAATCCACGATAGCACGACTTCAAATTTTTCTCACCCTGAAAATTTTGTCGTGTTTGAATGTGTGCATAGACTGCTAGAAAAAGGCTATAAAGCAGAGTCCTTGGAGCTAGAGAAAAAATGGAAAGTAGGCGGAGAGTTAAAGGGCGGCAAAGCTGATATTTTAGTGAATGATAGGCAAGATACCACCTATCTCATCATAGAGTGCAAAACTGCAGAGGATAAAAATAATAAAAGCGAATTTAGCAAAGAGTGGGAGAGAATGCAAAATGATGGCGGACAGCTTTTTAGCTATTTTCAGCAAGAAAGAGACGCGAAATTCCTATGCCTTTATACTAGTGATTTAGAAAAGCACGACACAGAATCTAAAGTCATAACATATCAAAACCACATTATCCAAGTCTTTGACAATGATGAATATTTGCAAGAAAACGAGCTAGAACACTCTTATAAAAAAGCGACTAATAACACCAAGCTTGTTTCCGTATGGAAAAAAAGCTATAAATCACATTTTTTCACGCAAGGCATTTTTGAAAAGCAAGCAAATGCTTACCAAATTTTAGAGCCAGCCCCTACTTTTTCTAATCTAAAAGAGCTAAAAGAAGAGGGTAAATACCACGAGTTTGCCAAGATTTTACGCAAACATAACATTTCAGGCAAGGAAAATGCCTTTGACAAGCTTGTAAATATCTTTCTATGCAAAATCTATGATGAAAGTTTTAATAAAAACAATCTCAAATTTGGCTATTTTGGCGTTATGGCAGATACTTATGCAAGTATGCAAGATAGGCTAATGCTCCTTTACAAAGAAGCAATGGAAGAATTTTTAGGCGAGGAAATTACCTTTGTCTCTAATGACAAAGTAGAAGAAGCCTTTGAAGATCTTAATCCAAAAGGACTTAAAGCAAAAATTAAAGGCTTTATTAAACAATTAAATTCTACTCTAACAACGACTTCGCCTTTTTAGAAGTGCATAATGAAGAGCTATTTGTAAAAAATGCAGAAGTTTTAAAAGAAATCATAGAGCTTTTTGCTCCCTACAAACTCACGCAAAATTCTACTAATCAATTCTTAGGCAATCTTTTTGAGCTTTTTTTACAAAAGGGTATGAAGCAAGATGAGGGGCAGTTTTTTACCCCTATCCAAATTTGTGAATTTATTATGTATTCCCTGCCGCTAGATTCTATGCTAAAGAATTCTAAACCCTTAAAAGTGCTTGACTTTGCTTGTGGGGCGGGGCATTTTCTAAATACCTATGCAAACGAGCTTAAACGCTATATTTCAAAGGATTTAAAAGAGCATTACAAAAATATCTATGGCATTGAAAAAGAATATCGCTTAAGCAAGGTTGCAAAAGTCTCAAGTGCGATGTATGGACAAAATGAAATCAATATCCTTTATGCTGACGCCCTTGCTACACACGAACTAGAAAATCCTAAAACAAAAAAAGGAAACAAGCAAAAGCCACAAATACAAAATCAAAGCTTTGACCTACTTATCGCTAATCCTCCTTACTCTGTCAAGGGCTTTTTAGAGACCTTAAGCGATAAATCTAAAAGACCTACACGCTTTTTAATAACGCGATAAATATAGAGACAAATAATGCCATTGAGTGCTTTTTCATAGAAAGAGCAAATCAGCTTTTAAGAGATAATGCCAAAGCTGCCATTATCCTGCCAAGCTCTATTTTAAACAAAGAAGGTATTTATAAAAGCACACGCGAGATTTTATTGCAAAATTTTGATCTTATAGCCATTGTAGAGTTAGGTAGTGGGACCTTTGGAGCCACAGGCACAAATACTATCATTTTATTTTTACGCAAAAAGTCAAATTACAACGCAACGACTCCAAAATATTATGACGATATGGAAAGCTACATAGAAAGCGGGAATTTGTTACACAATGAGTTTTATAAAAACCACACAAAAGCCTATGAAACTTATTGTGATTTTAGAGGCTTTGAAAAAGGGGCATATGAGAGCTTTTTAAATGGAAATTTAGATTCCAAACTTCTAGCCCTAGATGCCTTTAAAGATTACCACACTGCTTTTATCCAAACAAGCGATTATAAAAAGCTTTTAAATTCTAAAGCTTACAAAGATTCTAAAGACAAAGAAGCATTAGAACACAACGCCTTTTTAGCCTACGCAAGAGAGATAGAAAAAGAGAAATTGCTCTATTTTTGCCTAAGTCTAAATCAAGCCCCACTCATCATCAAAGCCCCAAATGACAACAAAGAGCAGAAAAAATTCTTAGGCTATGAATGGAGCAATAAAAAGGGCAATGAGGGTATAAAAGAGCTACACAGCCCCTACCTAAGCCCACTTTTTGAAAGAGATAATCCACACAATGAAAACAAACTAGCCTACCTTATCTGCCAAGCATTTTTAAAAACAACAGCCCCTATCCCACAAGACTTAGCCACCTATGCCTTTAAAGCACGCCTTATAGATATGCTGGATTTTAGCAAAGTGGAGTTTAATAAGGCGATAAGTTTAAATCCGCTTACAAATCGGCAGAAAATTGCTTCAAAGTTTCCTTTAGTAAAACTTCAAGAATGTGGAAATTTTTTTATGGGAGGCACACCATCAAGAAAAATTTCTTCCTATTGGAATGGCAATATCAAGTGGCTTACCATAGGAGACTATCAAAACCATCAAATCATTATGGATACACAAGAAAAAATCACAGAGCAAGGATTTAAAGAATCTAATGCTAAGATGATTCCAAAAGGTGCGGTCGTTGTTTCTATCTATGCGACTATTGGCAGGGTAGGGATTTTGGGTGAAGATATGACAACAAACCAAGCCATAGTTTCTATTGTGCCAAATAATGAATTTACCAATAAATATCTTATGTATGTTATCGATTATTTTAAATTTCAGCTTTTTGATGAAGTTATCACTACCTCTCAAAAAAATGTAAATTTAAATATTTTACAAAATATGAAAATCCCAAAGCCAGATATAGCTATTCAAAAACAAATTGTAGAAGAGTGTGAAAAGATAGAAGAGCAGTATAAAACCATAAGAATGAGTATAGAAAAATACCAAGAGTTAATCAAAGCGGTTTTAATCAAGGCTGGAATTATTACAGAATCTAATAATGATGAATTTATCGGGGGGGGGGGCGAAACTAGCCGCCTAGATTCTCTTATTGCCTCCTTGCTAGATTCTATCAAAGAGTTAGAATCTAAACTAGATTACGAGCTTTTATTTTCTTGTCATTCTGAGGGAGCGACAGCGACCGAAGAATCTTTAAACGCCAACAATAAAGATATTTCGCTATCGCTCAATATGACAAAGGGGAGAGGTGCTATGCCAAACACAAACGACTTAAAAGCCCTTTTAGATTCTATCCCCACCCCTCCACCACAAGGCTGGGATACAATCAAGCTTAATAATAAAAAATACCTTACCCTTAATCCAAGTAAAAAAGAAATTGCAAATATTGATGAAAATACCATTATTTCTTTTGTGGAAATGGCAAGTGTGGCAGATAAAGGTTATATCCAAAATAAAGTTAATAAGTCACTAAAAGAGCTTAGAAGGGGGAGCTATACCTATTTTGCGGAAAATGATATTTTGATAGCTAAAATCACGCCTTGTATGGAAAATGGAAAATGTGCCATTGCAAAAAATCTTACAAATGGTTTGGGTATGGGAAGTAGCGAATTTCATATTTTTAGGACGCACAAGGGACTAAACCATAAATTTTTATTTACTTGTCTTAATCAAGATTCCATAAGGCAAGAAGCAGTGAAAAATATGACAGGTTCAAGCGGACACAAAAGAGTGCCAATAAGTTTTTATGAATCTTTGACAATCCCCCTTCCACCCCTAGAAGCACAAGAAAAAATCATCAATGCCATTGAAAGCGTAGAATCTCAAATCGCACATATAGATTCCAAGCTTGAAACTCTCGAAAAAAGAAAGGCAGAGATTTTAAACAATGCCCTAAATAACGACAACGAGAGAGAGAACAGGCAGAGCTTAAAGAAATCTTAAGCAAGATAGAATCTCTGCTTTCACAAAGAGCAATCTTGCAACGCTTCATTACACAAATCTTACAAAAAGCAGGACTTACTCAAAGCCTAGAAACCTTATTAGATTCTATCCCCACCCCTCCACCACAAGGCTGGGAAAGAATAAAATTAGGACAAGTTGCGAGTGTTCAAAGCGGAGGCACGCCTAGCCGAGAAGTTGCAGAATATTGGAATGGCGATGTAAATTGGATTAAATCAGAAGTATGTCAAAATTGTTATGTGTATGAAAGTCAAGTTAAAGAAAAAATTACAGAATTAGGGCTTAAAAAATCATCAGCAAAAATATTTAAAAAAGATTCTGTCTTAATCGCATTAGTAGGTGCTACTATCGGTAAAGTTGGGTATTTAACTTTTGATTCCACAACAAACCAAAATATAGCTGGAATTTATCCATTAAATCGTGAAAATTTGCATACAAAATTTTTGTATTTTGCGTGTTTGGGGCTGTATCGCTTTTTTGTAGAAAAAGGTGGTTTCACTATGGCAAACTTAACATTTATAAAAAATCTCAAAATCCCCATCCCACCCATTGAAGCACAAGAAAAAATAATCAATGCCATTGAAAATATAGAATCTAAAATAAGCCTTTTAGAGTCCAACCTATCTCTTTTAGAAACTATAAAAATAAAAGTCTTGCAAAGCTATTTACAATCTTAATTCCATATGTAGGTGAAATCCAATTTAGATTCCACCTACCAAACCAACACTTCTTTTTTGATTTTATTAAGCGTATCAATCGCATCTTTTAAGCGCGAAACTTCATTATCAATTTGCTGAAGATTCCACGCACCAAGCCCTTCTGGAATATCTTGTGTGCCACGCTTTATCATAATATAATCCACAAAAGAGATCTTTGCCATTCCCAAAAGCAACTGAATCTCTGCTTGTGCCTCTTCAATTTCGCGCAAAATTCCATCAATGCGTTCAAACATTACTAGATCCTTCCAAGTCATTTTAAATGCATATTCTAGCATTTTTTACATCTTTTCACACCTTAAAAGTTTCGCAATATCAAATCCAAAGTATCCACTAAGGAAAAATGCAATATAATCGCTAATCTTACATTTTACTTAAACAAGGTGTTTGCTATGGCATTAAAAGTATTTTACGATAAAGATTGCGATTTAGGACTTATTAAAAGCAAAAAGGTTGCCATCATCGGCTTTGGCTCTCAAGGACACGCCCACGCAGAAAACTTACGCGACTCTGGCGTAGAAGTTGTCATTGGACTCTATAAAGGCGGTAAAAGCTGGAACAAGGCAGAAGCTAAAAATTTCAAAGTTTTAGAAGTGGGCGAAGCAACAAAATGGGCAGATTTAATTATGATTTTAATCCCTGATGAACTCCAAGCTGATGTGTTTGAGCGCGATATTGCGCCACATTTAAGCGAAGATAAAATCATCGCCTTTGGACACGGCTTCAATATTCACTTTGGACAAATTGTAGCTCCAAAGGGTGTGGGCGTAATTATGGTTGCACCAAAAGCTCCCGGACACACAGTTAGAAGTGAGTTTGTGCGTGGAGGTGGAATCCCAGATTTAATCGCAGTAGAACAAGACACAAGCAAAGGCGATGCTAGAGCCATTGCACTAAGCTATGCAAGTGCCATTGGTGGCGGACGTAGTGGGATTATAGAAACAACTTTTAAAGACGAAACAGAAACAGATCTCTTTGGCGAACAAGCAGTTCTTTGTGGTGGAGTTAGCAGTCTTGTAAAAGCCGGATTTGAAACACTTGTAGAAGCTGGATACCCTGAAGAAATGGCGTATTTTGAATGCCTACACGAACTTAAACTTATTGTGGATTTAATGTATCAAGGCGGACTTGCAGATATGCGCTATTCTATCTCAAATACCGCAGAGTATGGAGATATGGTAAGCGGTCCGCGCGTCATTAATGCGGAATCCAAAAAGGCAATGCAAGAAATTCTAAAAGACATTCAAGAAGGACGTTTTGCCAAAGACTTTATCTTGGAGCGAAAAGCCGGCTATGCAAGAATGAGTGCAGAGCGCAAAAATCTAGCAAATCACCCTATTGAAAAAGTTGGAGAACGCCTAAGGGCAATGATGCCTTGGATTGGTGCTGGAAAATTAGTCGATAAAAACAAAAACTAAATCAATCTATGAAACACAAAATAGCCCAACTAGAGCGCGTTGCACTTGTTTGCAAAGAAGCACTTAAAAGCAAACAAAGAATCTTTGTTGCTCTTAGTGGGTTGCCAGGAAGTGGAAAAAGCACTCTTGGAAAGTATATTCGCAAAAATGGCTTAAAATATACAGGGGGGGGGGCGAAATTCTCTCCATACGAAATAGCTGTTATTGATGATAATGTAATGAGCTTAAATTTATTTATAATCCGCCCCAAAATAAAATCTATACCAAAAAACACAGGACAACGCGATAATTTAAAGCCTTTTTTAAGATTTTTGCCACCTTATGTGAAAATTATATTCTGCTTGGGAACTAGCATTCAACGCCTTGATCAAGCAGATGTTTTTCTCTACATAGAAACAAAAGAAGAAATCCGTAAATCTCGTCTATTAAGAAGAGAAAAAGATCGCAACAATGCCCTAAATCTATACACAGCATCTTCTGTTGCAATTCTCCCCTATCAATACAAAATCATCAAATAATCTGCACAATTAAATTGGTCTAAAGATTTTATAGCTTTCTTAAGTTAACAACACAAAACCAAAAAGATTATTTTTAAAAAACAAAGTCAAAGAAGTGGCGGAGCGGACGGGGCTCGAACCCGCGACCCCCTGCGTGACAGGCAGGTATT